>MESA01000048.1 GCA_001770775.1 Burkholderiales bacterium RIFCSPHIGHO2_12_FULL_63_20 | reverse complement strand
CCCACCCACCCAGGGAACCTCAGAGTGCAGGGCGACTCTGACAAATGTGACAAATGCCTGCAAAATCAGGCACAAGCCCGTTCACCCACACCTGCCGCGTCGATGACTTCAGAGACCCCTCAGTTCCACGCCCACTGCGAACGCCTGATCGGCCTGTTGCCCGAACTGGCCAACAGCGTCATCCGCCATACGCTGGATGCCCTCCGCACCCCCAAGGGCGACTTGGCCGTGGCCGCAGACCGGCAACTGGTGTTCGGTGTGGCCAGCCTGATCCAGCAACACCAGCTCCGTTTCCACGAGGCGCTGACGCACCGTTTCCAGACTGAGGTGGCACATGCCCGCCAGGCACGCAAGGAGCGCCAAGAAAGCCCCGATGGCACGCCCGCCAAGTCCATGTTTTCCAAACTGGACGAGCTCAGCTTGGTGGACGAGTCAGCGGCACAGGAGACGATCGAAGTGGCCCGCACGGTCCAGCTGATCGACCTGGTCACCGAATGGTCGCTGCGGGAGTTGCAGTCTTTTTCGTCGGCCTTGCGGGGCGACACCGATATCCGCCCCGAAGCCAACCCCTTCAGCCCCGCCGCCTTTGCGCGCGCCTTGAGCGGTGCGGTGTCCGCGCTGCCCTTGCCAGGCCCTGAGCGCCAGCTCCTGCTGCGGGTGGCCGGTCGAGAGATGGCACGCCTGCTCCACCGCTTCTACGGAGACGCCAACCTCCATCTGCACCAGGCGGGCGTCACCCCGTTGGAGTTCAAGACCGTGGTCAACCCCCATGCGCCGTCGGCCATCCCGATGGACGTGACCCGACCCGGCGCGCTGGACGCCCTGCTGCAACGCCTGCCCACCGCGCAGCAGATGAGCCCACCGATGGTCACCGCTGCGCTCGACCGTGCCCTGCAGCAACTCCCGCTGAACCAGTTGGGCACCCAGATCAGCGACCCGCGTGCCATCCAGGCACTCAGCCAGCTCCTGGAGCGCATGGTCAAGGAGAGTGCCTCGGTCCCCACCGTGCAGCCCGTGGTGCAGAGCCTGCAAACCAGCATGATCCGCTTGGCCATGCAGGAGCCCCAGTTGGTGGACAACCTACAGCATCCGAGCTGGCAACTCATCAACGATCTGGTGTCGTATGTCAGCGGCTTCCGCCCCGAAGAGGCTCACGAGCAGCAGCGATTCATCGACCAGATCCATCCCATCATCGACCGGCTGATTGGTAACATCACCCCCCGATCCGAAGATTTCGTCCAGGCCCGCAGTGAGATTCAGCAGGCCATCGATGCACAGAGCGCCGAACTACTCGAAAGCCGCGAGGCTACGCTCAAGGCCTTGGAAGAGGCCGACCATCTGGAAACCCTCAAGGGGCTGCTGCAGCAGCAGGTCGAGCAGCATCTCGAAGCCCGGACCGTCCCGCTCATCGTCAGCGACTTCCTGCGGGGCCCCTGGGTGGAGGTCATGGTGCATGTCATGACGCAGACCGACATGGACGAAGCCGAGAGCCACGGCCTGATCAACGTGGTCGAGGACCTGGTCACCAGCTTGCAACGCCCCACCACGCTGGACGAACGCGACCGTTTGCGTGCCATGCTGCCGTCCCTGACCGAGCGGCTGCGCAAGGGCATGGCCCTGATCAACTGGCCGCCCAAGCTGCGGGGCGACCTGATGGAGCAGCTGATGGTCGTGCACGCACGCTATCTGCGCAGCCCGCCGACGCCGGCCACGCCCGCTGAAGCCGCGCCCGAATTGACCCCACACGAGATCGTCTCGCAGATCCGCTCCGAGCACATCGACTCCGTGTGGGAGCAGCTCAACCCCGACCCTGAGCCACAGATCCATGTGGGAGCTTTGCCCACAGTGCCCATGGGGCTGGAAGCACAGTCGAAGGACGAAGGCGCCGGCCCCGAGGCGGTCGAGGCCTGGGTTGCCGAATTGCGCCCGGGCACCTGGTTCAAGCTCTCGCTACAAGGTGAATGGGTCAACTCGCGCCTGATCTGGGTGAGCCGCAACCACCGCTTCTTCATGTTCACCGGTCGCCAGCACGCGGAGATCCACAGCCTGCCCCGGCACGTGCTGTGCAAGCTGCGCAGTGAAGGGTTGGCCGCCGCCGTGCAACAGCGCAGCCTGGTCCAGCGTGCAGCCGACAGCCTGATGGGCGACCTCGGCGACTGAGTTCAAGTCCCCTCGGACGGGGCCACCGTCCACTGCTGACGCACCTCACCCTCCAGATTGAGGCTGTGCAGATGCACCGGAAAGCCCCACAGGCGGGTGACGTGCTTGAGCACCTCACGGGTACTCTCCCCCAGGGGCCGATCGTTGTGCTGGGTGTGACGCAGCGTCAGCGACCGGTCGCCCCGCAGGTTCACGCTCCAGACCTGGATGTTGGGCTCGCGTGAGCCCAGGTCGTACTGGTGCGACAAGGCCTCACGCAAGGCCCGGTAGCCACTGTCGTCATGGATGGCGCTGACCTCGTACTCGGAGGCCGCCTCGTCGTCGCGAATCGCAAACAGGCGGAAATCGCGCATGACCTTCGGACTGAGGTACTGGCCGATGAAGCTCTCGTCCTTGAAGTTGCGCATCGCGTAATCCAGCGTCGGGAGCCAGGCGTTCGCCTCCTTGGGCTGCCCCTCGGCCGAGCCCGCAAAGTCCGGAAACCAGGCCCGGTCCTCCGGCGTGGGGTGCTCGCAGATGCGTTTGAGGTCGGTGTACATCGCAAAGCCGAGCGCATACGGGTTGAGCCCGCTGTACGCCCGGTGCCCCACCGGTGGCTGATAGACGACGTTGGTGTGCGACTGCAGCCACTCGATCATGATGCCATCGGTCAGCCAGCCGTCGTCGTACATCGTGTTGAGCAGGTTGTAGTGCCAGAAGGTGGCCCAGCCTTCGTTCATCACCTGCGTCTGGCGCTGCGGATAAAAATACTGCGCCACCTTGCGCACGATGCGCACGATCTCGCGCTGCCAAGGCTCGAGCAACGGTGCGTGCTTCTCGATGAAATACAGCAGGTTCTCCTGAGGCTCGGCCGGGAAGCGCTTGACCGTGTCCTCTTCGGCCTTGTCGGTGCGACGCGGCAAGGTACGCCACAGGTCATTGACCTGCTGCTGCAGATAGGCCTCGCGCTCTTCGCGGCGTGCCAACTCCTTGTCCAGCGACAACTTGCCCGGTCGCCGGTAGCGGTCCACCCCGTGGTTCATCAGGGCGTGACACGAGTCCAGCAAGGCCTCGACCGTGTCCACGCCATGGCGCGCCTCGCACTGGGCCACATAGTTCTTGGCATAGACCAGATAGTCGATGATGGAGCCCGCATCGGTCCACATCCGGAACAGATAGTTGCCCTTGAAGAAGCTGTTGTGCCCGTACGCCGCATGCGCGATGACGAGTGCCTGCATCGCCATCGTGTTCTCCTCCATCAGGTAACTGATGCAGGGGTTGGCATTGATGACGATCTCGTAGGCCAGGCCCATGAAGCCGCGCCGGTAGTTCTTCTCGGTGGCGATGAACTCCTTGCCGTAGGACCAGTGCCGGTAGTTCACCGGCATGCCCACGCTGGCGTAGGCGTCCATCATCTGCTCGGCGGTGATGATCTCGAGCTGATTGGGGTAGGTGTCCAGCTGAAACCGCTCGGCCGTGGCGCGAATGACGTCGTGGTACTCCTCGATCAAATCGAAGGACCAGTCCGACACCCCCGGCAGCGGCTTGCTCAGTGCAGACAGGCTCATGCCTCCACCCCTTCCTTTTTGAACAGCTCCCGAAAGACCGGGTAGATCTGTGAGGCGTCCAGCACCTTGCGCATGGCGAAGTGCCTGTGCTGCTCGCTCAGGGTCAGGTACTCGTCCCACAGGTTTTGCTCGGTCTGGGCCACCTGCACATAAGCAAAATAGCGCACCAGCGGCAAGATTTTTTGCGCCAGGATCTCGCTGCAGCGGCTCGAATCATGGTGCCAGTTGTCACCGTCGCTGGCCTGGGCCACGTAGATGTTCCACTCGTTGCTGGGGTAGCGCGCCTGGATGATCTGGTCCAGCAACATCAGCGCACTGGACACCACGGTCCCACCGGTTTCGGTCGCATGGAAGAAGTCCTGCTCACTCACTTCCTGAGCCTGTGTGTGATGACGGATGAAGACCAGATCGATCTTCTCGTAATGCCGGGTCAGGAACAGGTAGAGCAGGATGAAGAAGCGCTTGGACAACTCCTTGCGCTGCTCGTCCATCGAGCCCGACACGTCCATCACACAGAACATCACCGCCTGGGTGGTGGGCACGGCCACCTTGATGCGGCTGCGGTAGCGCAGGTCGATCGGATCCAGATACGGAATGGCCTGGATGCGGCCCTTGAGGTGCGCGATGCGGGCTTCGAGGTGCTCGATTTCAAGGGACCGCTCATGAGCCAACGCGGCATCCCCCGACTCGGCGGCGCGCAAGGCAGCCAGCTGTGTTTCCAGCTCGTGCAACTCCCGCCGCGACGAAGCCCCCAGCGCGATGCGCCGTCCCAGCGCCCCCCGCATCGAGCGCACCACGTGCAGATTGTTGGGCGTGCCCTCACTGGAATAACCCGCCCGTTGGCTCTTCCACTCCGGCACTTCGGCGAGCGCCGTGCGCACGAGGTTGGGCAAGGCCAGGTCCTCGAAGAAGACCTGCATGAACTCGTCCTTGGTCAGGGTGAAGACGAAGTCGTCCTCGCCCTCGCCGCTGTCGCTGGCATCCCCCTGCCCACTGCCCTGCCCTTGCCCCCCTTGGGGCTTGCCAATGCGGTCGCCGCGCACGTACTCGCGGTTGCCGGGGTGAACCACCTCGCGGCTGCCACCTTCACCATGGTGGAACACCGGCTCAGACAGATCCCGCTTCGGGATGCTGATGTCCTCGCCCTTTTCCAGTTCACGGATGCTGCGCCCGTTGATGGCGCGCTGCACCGCCTCGCGCACCTGCGTCTTGTAGCGACGCAGGAAGCGCTCACGGTTGCCGATGGACTTGTTCTTGCCCGCCAGCCGCCTGTCGATGATGTGTTGACGTGTCATGCAGCCCCTTTGTCATGTGTGGGCGGGTCATCATGACGACTTCCGTACACGGAGATACCACTCGCAGAGCAGGCGCACCTGCTTGGGCGTGTAGCCTTTCTGGACCATGCGGTTGACGAAGTCTTCGTGCTTCTTGAGCTCGTCGGCGCTGGCCTTGGCGTTGAAGCTGATGACCGGCAACAGCTCTTCGGTGTTGCTGAACATCTTCTTCTCGATCACCGTGCGCAGCTTCTCGTAGCTGGTCCATTGCGGGTTCTTGCCGCCGTTGTTGGCCCGCGCCCGCAGCACAAAGTTGACGATCTCGTTGCGGAAGTCCTTCGGGTTGGCGATGCCGGCCGGCTTCTCGATCTTCTCCAGCTCCGCGTTCAGCGCGCCCCGGTCGAAGCTCTCGCCCGTGTCGGTGTCGCGGTACTCCTGGTCCTGGATCCAGTAGTCGGCGTAGGTCACGTAGCGGTCGAAGATGTTCTGGCCGTACTCGGAATAGCTCTCCAGGTAAGCCGTCTGGATCTCCTTGCCAATGAACTCGGCATAGCGCGGTGCCAGCATCTCCTTGATATAGGCGATGTACTTCTGCTCGGTGTCGGCCGGGAACTGCTCACGCTCGATCTGCTGCTCCAGCACGTACATCAGGTGTACGGGATTGGCGGCCACCTCGGCGCTGTCGAAGTTGAACACCTTGGAGATGATCTTGAAGGCAAAGCGCGTGGAAACGCCGCTCATGCCCTCGTCCACCCCGGCATAGTCGCGGTACTCCTGCATGGACTTGGCCTTGGGGTCGGTGTCCTTGAGGCTCTCGCCGTCGTACACCTGCATCTTGCTGAAGATGCTGGAGTTCTCGGGCTCCTTCAGCCGCGTCAGCACGGCGAACTGGCTCATCATCTTCAGCGTGCCGGGTGCGCACGGTGCCTGGCTCAGCGACGAGGTGCGGATCAGCTTTTCGTAGATCTTGACCTCTTCGCTCACGCGCAGGCAGTACGGCACCTTGACGATGTAGATGCGATCGAGAAACGCCTCGTTATGCTTGTTGTTGCGAAAGGCCTTCCACTCGCTCTCGTTCGAGTGGGCCAGCACCACCCCGTCAAATGGAATGGCCCCAAAGCCCTCCGTGCCCTTGAAGTTGCCTTCCTGGGTGGCGGTCAGCAAGGGGTGCAGCACCTTGATCGGCGCCTTGAACATTTCCACAAACTCCAGCAGCCCCTGGTTGGCCAGGCACAGCCCGCCGGAGTAGCTATACGCATCCGGATCGTCCTGAGCGTAGGTCTCGAGCTTGCGGATGTCGACCTTGCCGACCAGGCTGGAGATGTCCTGGTTGTTCTCGTCACCCGGCTCGGTCTTGGCGATGCCCACCTGCTTGAGGATGCTGGGGTAGCGCTTGACCACCCGGAACTGGCGAATGTCACCGCCAAACTCTTCCAGGCGTTTGACCGCCCAGGGACTGAGCACGCGCTGCAGGTAGCGGCGCGGGATGCCATATTCCTGCTCCAGGATCGGACCATCTTCGGCTGCATCGAACAGACCCAGCGGCGACTCGTTCACCGGTGAGCCCTTGAGCGCAAAGAAGGGCACGTGCTCGGCCAGCTGCTTGAGGCGCTCGGCAATCGACGACTTGCCCCCGCCCACCGGCCCCAGCAGATACAGGATCTGCTTGCGCTCCTCCAGCCCTTGCGCGGCATGCCGGAAATACGACACCACCTGCTCGATGGCCTCTTCCATGCCATAGAACTCTTCGAAGGCCGGGTACAGCTTGATGACCTTGTTGGCAAAGATGCGCGACAGGCGCGGATCATGGCGCGTGTCCACCATCTGCGGTTCGCCAATGGCCTTGAGCATGCGCTCGGCCGCGGTGGCATAAGCCAGCTTGTCGCGTTTGCAAAGTTCGAGGTATTCCTCCAGGGAATACTCTTCCTCACGGGTGCGCTCGTAACGAGCGGCGAAGTGACTGATCACGTCCATGCAGACCTCCCAACATCGACTCACGCCATCGATGCCTGGAGACGGTCGGACCACCCAGCATGGTGACCCGGCGCGCCACGTCAGGCATCGCCTCAACACCAAAATTCAAACAAACCCTCAGGTTTGCAAGCCCGCCTCAGGCCAGGCTTTCGGATTCAAGTTAACAACTTCCGTGCTGACTATCTTGCACCTTTTTCCAATTCCATGTGTGGCAATGTGCACGACACTCAGACATTGCTTGTGGCACGCACCTCGTCCAAACTGGTGATGCCCGCCAGCACCTTTTCGATGCCGTCCTGACGCAGTGTCCGCATCCCTTCGAGCATGGCCTGGCGCTGAAGTTCCTCGGATCGCGCACCGGTCTGAATCAAGCGACGCAGGTCCCGGCTGATGCTCATCAATTCGTGAATGCCGGCACGGCCGTGGTAGCCGGTTTTGCTGCAATGCTCACAGCCCGTGCTTCGGTAGGTGTTCAGCACGCCCTCGACCGCAAAGCGCTGCTGCCAGTCGGCGCGCACCGCCTCGACACTCAGCGCCGTGTTGCCCTTGCCAAAGGCATAGAGGTAATCACGCGCCAGCTCGTCCAGGTAGGCTTCGGTGGCCGGCTCCGCCACGCGGCAATGGGAGCACAGCCGACGCACCAGCCGCTGCGCCAGCACCACCAGCAGCGAGTCTGCAAAGTTGAACGGGTCCATGCCCATGTCGAGCAGACGGGTCACCGTTTCAGGGGCGCTGTTGGTGTGCAGGGTCGACAGCACCAGGTGGCCCGTCAGCGATGCCTCCACCGCCGTGCCGGCCGTTTCCACGTCGCGCATCTCGCCCACCATGATCACGTCCGGATCGGCACGCAGGAAGGCGCGCAGGGCCTTGGCAAAGGTCCAGTCGATCTTGGTGTTGACCTGCACCTGACGCAGGCCCGGCTGGGTGATTTCCACCGGGTCTTCTGCCGTCCAGATCTTGCGCTCGGGCACATTGATGAAGCTCAGTGCCGAGTGCAGCGTCGTGGTCTTGCCCGAGCCGGTCGGGCCCACACACAGGATCATGCCGTAGGAGCGCTCCATCGCCTCCGTCAGGCGCTTGAGGTTGTTCGGACTCAGGCCGATCTGGTCGAGCGGCAAAGGCCGTGCCGAGCTCAGAATCCGCATCACCACGTCTTCCAGACCGTTGTTGGTGGGCACCGTGGCCACCCGCAACTCGATGCGGTACTGGGGCACGAAACGCGCAAAATTGATCTTGCCGTCCTGCGGCCGGCGGCGCTCGGAGATGTCGAGGTCGCACATGATCTTGATGCGCGCGATCATGGCCGAGCGGTAGTTGTGCGGCAGCTCCAGGTAGGGCACCAACACCCCGTCCTTGCGGAAGCGGATCTTGATCTTCTCGCGCCCGGGGTAGCTCTCGATGTGAATGTCGGAGACGCCCTGCGCGTGGGCCTCGACGATCATCGTGTTGATCAGGCGCACCAGCGAGTTGTCACTCTGCTCGATGGGACGATCCTCATCTTGCTGGGTGCGATCAAGTCCTTCCTTTTCCAGATCCTCGATGAGTCGGCCGGAGGTCATCTTCTCCAGTTCCATCGAACCACTGTCGGTGACCGGGGTGAACGGCAGGTCCCAGACGTCGGCCCCGAGGCGGTGGTAAGCCTCCTTGATCATGGTCTCGAGCTGCGTGGCCTGCGCCAGCACCGGCACCACCTTGCACTGAGCAATGAACTCGATCTCGGACAGCACCAGTCGCTTGCTCGGATCGTCGATGGCGATGATGAGGGCGCCATTGCGCAACATCAGCGGCACGACCTTCAGCCGGGCCGCCACGTTGTAAGCCAGCTTGGTCAGCGCGTCAGGGTCGATGGGGAACTTGCTCAAATCCACCAGCGGATAGCCCATCTTGCGCGCCAGCGCCAGCAGCAGCTGCTCGTAGGTGACCAGGCCCATCTGCACCAGCAACTCGCCCAGTGGCACCGAGCGGTCCTGGCTTTGGCGCTCCAGCGCACTGGCGAGTTGCTCCTCGTTGATCAGGGCCATGGCGATCAGCGCTTCGCCGATGCGCACCATCGGCATGCTGCTCTGCTTGTCGATGGCCAGCAGCAGTTGCTCACGGGTGAGCACCAACTGACTCTGCAAGACCTCGCTCAACTTCTCCTTGCGCTGTGCCGCTTGCGCCTCGACCGCCAGCGTCAGCTCGGAGCCGGTCAACACCTCGGTGTCCATGAATCCCGGCCCACGCGGCACCCCGAAATCGGCATCGCTCAACACGTCACGCGGCACGAACAGGCGGGTCACCGCCCCCTCCTCACCTTCGGGCGGAAAGAGAAACACCCCGAATGCGGTTTCGGCGTGCCCCACGGTCACGCCCTCCAGCACCGCCCCATCCTGAATGGTCACGCGATAGGGGCTGACCAGGCACTCGTTGAGGGCGTCCTGAGCGGCTTCAGCACCTGCCTTGTGGTTCAGGGGCAGCACCGCACGGATCAGGCGCAGGCTGCGAAACTGGCTGAAACGCAAGGGCATCGTCGTGCGCGCGGGCGGCACCTGCACGTGGGCCACGCCTTCCTGGGGCACGAAAAAGCTCAAGCGGCCCTGCATCACCCGGCCGTTGAGGCCCTCGATCTCGCAGGGCTCGGACTCGGTCTGCGGGGCGGCAGGAGGGTAGGCCACAAAAGGAGGCATCGGCCAGCGGAAGACCCCGTTGTCCAGACTGCTACCGTCCTCGCCTTCCTCGGCGGCCAACTCCAAAGGTGCCACACTCAGCGTCGGGACTGGAGCGGGCTCGTGTGGAGGGATAGTCAGGTCGGTATCAGGCATGTCAATCCAGGTCACGCGGTCGCCAAGGTTCTGCCTGGGACACAGGCTCACACCATGCTATAAAAAAAACGAGACAAATCGAGGGAAAAACACAAATTCCCCCTCGTTCAGACTCAGAAATCGCGCGGTTTGAAGCTCAACTGCATCAGGGTAGGCACCCGGCCGTCCACATCGGCGGGCAAAACCTCGGTGCGGTCCAGTGCGCGCAGCACCGCCTCATCCCAGGCCGCCACCCCCGACGAGGACACCAGACGCCGCGACATGATGCGACCATCGGGCGCGCAACGCACCTCCACCACCGCCTGCGGATTGCCGTTGAGGCTCTCGGTGAACACGATGTTGGGCTTGATGCGCGCGATGATGCGACCGGCATAGCCCGCCGAGGGGCCCGTCGAGCGCGCCGCGGCACCCGGCCCGCCACTGCCCCCACCCAGCGACGACATCATGCGCTGCAGGTTCGCCTGGCGCTGCGCTTCCAGCTCGGCCGCGGTCTGGCTGCGGCTCTGGGGATCCGTGACTTTCGAGGGGTTCGCGACGGTCTGAGTCTTGAGCGCTTCTTTGCGTGGCTCCGGCTTGGGCGCTTCGCGCTTCAGCTCTTCACGTTTGGGCTTGGGCTCAGGTTTCGGCTCGGGCTTCGGTTCAGGCTTGCGAGGCTCGGCCTTCTTAGGGGGCGTCTTGGCGATCACCAGGTCCGGCGCACGCCGGGATTCGGGCTCTGGGTCAGCCGCCTTGACGGGCTCGGGCGCACGGCGCACCACCGGCTGCTCTCGCGGAGGAGGAGGAGGCGGCGCAGCGCCACCGGCCACGCGGGGAATCTCGGACCAGACCTCGGCCTCCACCGGGGCCGGATCGCTCATTTTCCAGTTCATGCTGAGCGCCAGGGCCAGCAGCAACAGGCCGTGCACGCCCAGCGCCAGCCACAGCCCCGGCCCGGTCCAGCGCTGCGCTTCACGCGGACGCCAACCTGGCGCCGCGCCGATGACCATGCCGGACGGAGTGCTCACGCCTCAGCCCCCGGTGGTGCGCACGGACAGGCCCACTCGGGCCACGCCCGCCTTTTGCAGCACGTCCATGATGTGCACGACTTCCTCGTAGCGCACATCCTTGCGGGCGCTGATGATGACGGGCACCGCCGTCGGCCCCCCTTCGGCCTCGCCTTGCAGGGATTTGACCCGCTCGGCCAGATCGCCCACCGCCAGGGTGTCGACATCCTGGCTGTTCACCCGCAGGCGTACGCGCTGGTCGTCTTGCACCACCACCTCGATCACCTTTTCCGGGGCCTGGCGGGCCTTGCCGATGCTGGGCAGGTCCACCACGCCGGTCGGCATCAGGGGCGCACTGACCATGAAGATGATGAGCAACACCAGCATCACGTCGATGAACGGCACCATGTTCATCTCGTTGCGGGTGCGACGACGGCGACCGCCACGGGCATTGAGTTCAGCCACGCTCAGCGCCCCGTTGTCACGCGCGCCGCGTCGACCACACCCGGCATCGCGGGCGAGACATTGCGGGCCAGGATG
>MESA01000047.1 GCA_001770775.1 Burkholderiales bacterium RIFCSPHIGHO2_12_FULL_63_20 | reverse complement strand
GGCCGACAAGGAAATGGTCATGCCTGGTGACAACGTGTCGATCACCGTCAAGCTGATCGCCCCGATCGCCATGGAAGAAGGCCTGCGTTTTGCCATCCGCGAAGGCGGCCGTACCGTCGGCGCCGGCGTGGTTGCCAAGATCCTCGACTAATCGTTCTCTGACTCGGATTTGGCCAATAGGGGTATAGCTCAATTGGCAGAGCGTCGGTCTCCAAAACCGAAGGTTGTAGGTTCGATTCCTACTGCCCCTGCCAACCACACCGAGTCTTGAAACTGACGCTGTTCCACAGCAGCCCGCAGGCCTGAAAAGGTCCGCGGGCTTTGCCGCCTCAATCATCACGTTCATGTCCAGTACGCAAATCGAAACCGTCACGACGGGGGCTGACAAGGCCAAGCTGGCCGCCGCCGGCCTTCTGGTTGTCGGGGGAGTGGCCACCTTTTATCTGCTGGGTCAGCAGGCCCTGTGGCTGCGCGTCGTGGCGCTGCTGGTCCTGATCGCCGCAGGCGTGGCGGTGTTCTTCACCTCGGCACAAGGCAAGGAGCTCGTCGCCTTCGGGCAGGACTCCCTCAAGGAGCTGCGCAAGGTCGTGTGGCCGACTCGCCCCGAAGCGACGCAGATGACCTTGTACGTCTTCGCCTTTGTGGTGGTCATGGCCCTGTTCCTGTGGCTGACCGACAAGACCCTGGAGTGGGTGCTCTACAGCCTGATTCTGGGCTGGAAGCAGTGATTCCTGGCATACACAACACAAGGCTGAACCCATGAGCGACGTCCAGACCGCCCCCGCCACCACCGCACCGTTGCGCTGGTATGTGGTGCACGCCTACTCCGGCATGGAGAAGGCCGTAGAACGCAACCTGCGCGAGCGCATCGACCGTGCCGGCATGCAGGACCAGTTCGGTCGCATCCTCGTGCCCACCGAAGAGGTGGTCGAGGTCAAGAACGGCAAAAAGTCCGTGACCGAGCGCCGCTTCTTCCCCGGCTATGTGCTGGTCGAAATGGTCATGAGTGACGACACCTGGCACCTGGTCAAGAACACCTCCAAGGTCACCGGTTTCGTGGGCGGCGCCAAGAACCGTCCCTCCCCCATCTCGGAAGACGAAGTCATGAAGATCGTCAACCAGATGAAGGAAGGCATCGAGAAGCCGCGTCCCAAGGTCGAGTGGGAAGTGGGCGAAGTGGTCCGCGTCAAGGAAGGCCCCTTCACCGACTTCAACGGCTCCATCGAAGAAGTCAACTACGACAAGTCCAAGCTGCGCGTGTCCGTCACCATTTTCGGTCGCGCCACCCCGGTCGAGCTGGATTTCGGTCAGATCGAGAAGATCTGATCCCTGGTCGGGCGTCAGGTCGGGCACTTGCCTGATCGCGCCTGTTCAGGCGATAATGTCAGATTCCGCTCGGACATGAGCGTGAGCGGCGCCAAGACGCAAGTCTTGCGCCGCTTGAACATGTCCCGTGTCAGGCGCGAACGAGACCGCGTCAAGAGGAGCCAGGAAGTTCATGCCGAACAAGCCTGGCGTTTGACTCAACCGGATCGACGTGGCCGTCGGACGGTTCTAGGAGAAAGTTATGGCCAAGAAGATTATCGGCTTCATCAAGCTGCAAATCCCGGCTGGCAAGGCGAACCCTTCGCCTCCGGTCGGTCCCGCGCTGGGTCAGCGCGGCCTGAACATCATGGAGTTCTGCAAGGCGTTCAACGCCCAGACCCAAGGTGTCGAGCCCGGTCTGAAGCTGCCCGTGGTCATCACGGCGTTCGCTGACAAGTCCTTCACCTTCATCATCAAGACGCCGCCCGCGACCGTCCTGCTGAAGAAGGCCGCCAAGATCGAGAAGGGCTCGCCCCGTCCTCAGTCTGACAAGGTGGGCAAGCTGACCCGTGAGCAGCTGGAAGAAATCGCCAAGACCAAGCAGAAGGACCTGACCGCTGCCGATCTGGACGCTGCCGTCCGCACGATCGCTGGTTCGGCCCGTTCGATGGGCATCATCGTGGAGGGTGTGTGATCATGGCCAAGCTGACCAAACGCCAAAAAGCATTCGCAGGCAAGGTGGAGTCCACCAAGCTGTACGCTTTCGAAGAAGCCCTGAACCTGATCAAGGAAGCCGCTGTTGCCAAGTTCGATGAATCCATCGACGTGGCCGTGCAACTGGGCGTGGACGCCAAGAAGTCCGACCAGGTGGTGCGTGGCGCTGTCGTGATGCCCAACGGCACCGGCAAGACCAAGCGCGTGGCCGTGTTCGCCCAAGGTGCCAAGGCTGAAGAAGCCAAGGCTGCCGGTGCGGACATCGTCGGCATGGAAGACCTGGCCGAGCAGATCAAGGGCGGCAACATCAACTTCGACGTGGTGATCGCCTCGCCGGACACGATGCGCATCGTCGGTACCCTGGGTACCATCCTGGGCCCCCGCGGCCTGATGCCTAACCCCAAGGTTGGCACCGTGACCCCGGACGTCGCCACCGCCGTCAAGAACGCCAAGGCTGGTCAAGTCCAGTTCCGCGTTGACAAGGCCGGTATCGTCCACGGCACCATCGGCCGTCGCTCGTTCGACGACGACAAGCTCAAGGGCAACCTGGCTGCGTTGCTCGAAGCGCTGACCAAGCTGAAGCCTGCTTCCAGCAAGGGCGTGTACCTGCGCAAAGTCGCCGTGTCCTCCACCATGGGTGTGGGCGTGCGCGTCGATGTGAACAGCATCACGGGCTGATTGTCGCAAGACACTGTCACGCCCTTCGGGGTGTGACCGGGCCCACGCGAGTCTGGCGTGAGTGCCCGAACCAAATTGGTGGGTCGATGCAGTGTGGCGTGCCACGGTGCATCGGGCTATCAAAGACCGTAGGCGCTGCGGCGCACGCTTGTTTCAGGTGTGTCGCGGCTTAATGCACAGCCTACGCAGATGGCGTACCCGCTGTTGAAGGTTTCCTGGCCCCCCCGGGTGGTCTGGGTTCCGAGACAGAAGGTCGCTGAAACTGGGTGTGCCCGAAGGCGCGTTCCCTGTGGAGCGCTGCCAGAGGGCATGTTTGAAGGAGTAGACCTTGAGTCTCAATCGCAACGAGAAAGAAGCCGTCATCGCGGAAGTGGCTGCCCAAGCGGGCAAGTCGCAGACGCTTGCACTGGCTGAGTACCGCGGTCTCACGGTGGCTCAACTGGATCAGCTGCGCAAGAACGCCCGTGCACAAGGCGTGTATCTTCATGTTCTGAAGAACACCCTGGCCCGTCGCGCTGTTGCTGGCACCCCGTTCGAAGTCGCTGCCGAGTCCATGACCGGCCCGCTGATCTACGGCTTCTCTGAAGACGCCGTGGCAGCTGCCAAGGTGATCGCTGACTTTGCCAAGGGCAATGACAAGCTGGTCATCAAGGCTGGCGCTTTCGCCGGCAAGGCACTGGACGCCAATGGCGTCAAGGCCCTGGCCTCGATCCCCAGCCGCGAAGTTCTGCTGGCTCAGATCTGTGGTCTGCTGCAGTCGCCAATCTCGGGCTTCGCCCGCGTGCTGGCTGCTGTGGGCGAGCAAAAGGGTGGCGATGCCGCTCCTGCTGCTGCAGAGGCTCCCGCCGCCGAAGAAGCAGCCCCGGCTGCCTGAGCGACCGCTTCGTACCGTATTTAACATCTAACCGATTTTAGGAACCCAAAATGGCATTCGATAAAGACGCATTCCTGACCGCCCTGGACAGCATGTCCGTGATGGAACTCAACGAGCTGGTCAAGGCCATCGAAGAGAAGTTCGGCGTGTCCGCTGCCGCCATGGCTGCTCCCGCTGCTGGCGGCGCTGCTGGTGGCGCTGCTGCCGCTGAAGAGAAGACCGAGTTCAACGTGGTCCTGACTGGCGCTGGCGCCAACAAGGTCGGCGTCATCAAGGCCGTGCGTGAACTGACCGGCCTGGGTCTGAAGGAAGCCAAGGACCTGGTTGACGGCGCCCCCAAGAACGTCAAGGAAGGCGTTGCCAAGGCTGACGCTGAAGCCGCTGTCAAGAAGCTGGTTGAAGCTGGCGCTACCGCCGAGCTCAAGTAATCCCGTGGCCCGCGTCAAGCGGGTCTCTGGATCAGAGGCTGCTCTCCGTCAGGAGGGCAGCCTTTTGGTGTCTCAGGAAGCAATTCCTTGAGAACAGCCGAGAAACCCCTCAGTGTTACACTGACGGGTTTCTCGAGTGTTCTCTGAACCGACTGCGGAGAACCGGTTTGGTCGAGCCCGGGCGCCATCCACCATGGCGCCGGGGTTGTCAGCCAGCGGTTGGTAGTGGCCAACCACCAAGCCTCGGAGCCGACTTTCCACAAAAGCGGCCCGAATGGCCAGTCGCCGAACAACGGGCTGTTTCCTTGGCCGGGAGACAGCTTGAATTCGAAGCGGAGCACCCCTTTTGGTGTCCGAAACGGAGAGTTTATGGCGCAAGCAACCCCCTACAGCTACACCGAGCGCAAGCGGATTCGCAAGAGCTTTGGCAAGCGCGGCAGCGTATTGAACGTGCCTTATCTGCTGACGATGCAGAAGGATTCGTACGTCGCCTTCCTGCAAAAGGAAGTGCCGCCCCAACAACGCAAACCCGAAGGCCTGCAAGCCGCTTTCCTCTCGGCGTTCCCCATTGTTTCGCACAATGGCTTCGTCGAGATGAAGTTCATCGAATTCAACATCGCCAAGCCGGCGTTCGATGAGCGCGAGTGCCAGCTGCGGGGTTTGACCTTTGCATCGGCCGTGCGCGCGCGCCTGCAGATGATCATCTATGACCGCGAGACCTCGACCTCGCAGTCCAAGGTGGTCAAGGAAGTGAAAGAGCAAGAGGTCTACATGGGTGAAGTGCCCCTGATGACCGACTACGGCTCTTTCATCATCAACGGTACCGAGCGCGTCATCGTGTCGCAGCTGCACCGTTCGCCGGGCGTGTTCTTCGAGCACGACAAGGGCAAGACCCACTCGTCGGGCAAGCTGCTGTTCAGCGCCCGCATCATCCCTTACCGCGGCTCCTGGCTCGACTTCGAATTCGACCCGAAGGACCTGCTGTACTTCCGCGTGGACCGTCGCCGCAAGATGCCGGTCACGACCCTGCTGAAGGCCATCGGTCTGAACAACGAGCAGATCCTGGAAACCTTCTTCCAGTTCGATCACATCAAGCTCATGGACTCTGGCGCGCTGCTGGCCTTCGTGCCCGAGCGTTTCAAGGGTGAAGTCGCGCGTTTCGACATCACCGACAAGTCCGGTGCCGTCATTGTCGAAAAAGACAAGCGCATCACCGCGCGTCACACCCGTCAGCTGGAACAGTCCGGTACCACGCACCTGAGCGTGCCCGAAGACTTCCTGCTCGGCCGCGTGCTGGCCAAGAACCAGATCGACCCCGACACGGGCGAGCTGATCGCCAAGGCCAACGAAGAGCTGACCGAAGCGCTGCTCAAGAAGCTGCGCACCGCCGGCATCCTCGACATCGACGTCCTGTTCACGAACGAGCTGGACCAAGGCGCCTACATCTCGCAGACGCTGGCCACCGACGAAACGGCCGACGAGCTGGCCGCGCGCGTGGCCATCTACCGCATGATGCGCCCTGGCGAGCCGCCGACCGAAGACGCCGTGCAGGCCCTGTTCCAGCGTCTGTTCTACTCGGAAGACACGTACGACCTGTCGCGCGTGGGTCGCATGAAGTTCAACGCCCGCGTGGGCCGCGACGAAAGCACCGGTTCGATGGTCTTGTCCAACGCGGACATCCTGGCCGTCGTCAAGATCCTGGTCGAGCTGCGCAATGGCCGTGGCGAAGTCGATGACATCGACCACCTGGGCAACCGCCGCGTGCGTTGCGTGGGCGAACTGGCCGAAAACCAGTACCGCTCGGGCCTGGCGCGTATCGAGAAGGCCGTCAAGGAACGTCTGGGCCAGGCCGAAACCGAAGCCCTGATGCCGCACGACCTGATCAACTCCAAGCCGATTTCGGCTGCCTTGAAGGAGTTCTTCGGTGCGTCGCAGCTGTCGCAGTTCATGGACCAGACCAACCCCCTGTCGGAAATCACGCACAAGCGTCGTGTTTCCGCCCTGGGCCCGGGTGGTCTGACCCGCGAGCGCGCCGGCTTCGAAGTGCGCGACGTGCACCCGACCCACTACGGCCGCGTGTGCCCGATCGAAACGCCTGAAGGCCCGAACATCGGTCTGATCAACTCGCTGGCTCTGTATGCCCGTCTGAACGACTACGGCTTCCTTGAGACGCCGTACCGTCGCGTGGTGGACAGCAAGACCACGATGCAGATCGACTACCTGTCGGCCATCGAAGAAGGCAAGTACGTGATCGCGCAGGCCAACGCCTCGCTCGACGCCGAAGGCCGTCTGATCGACGAGCTGGTCTCGGCCCGTGAAAACGGTGAATCCGTGCTGACTTCGCCTGAGCGCATCCAGTACATGGACGTGGCGCCGACCCAGATCGTGTCGGTGGCGGCCTCGCTCGTGCCCTTCCTGGAGCACGACGATGCGAACCGCGCGTTGATGGGCGCCAACATGCAGCGTCAGGCTGTGCCCGTGCTGCGTCCTGAAAAGGCCATGGTCGGCACCGGCATCGAGCGCGTTGCGGCGGTCGACTCGGGCACCGTCGTGGTGGCCAAGCGTGGCGGCATCGTGGACTACGTCGACACCAACCGTGTGGTGATCCGTGTCAATGACGCGGAAACCGTCGCCGGTGAAGTGGGCGTCGACATCTACAACCTGATCAAGTACCAACGTTCCAACCAGAACACCAACATCCACCAGCGTGCCATCGTCAAGCGTGGCGACGTGGTGGGCAAGGGTGACGTGGTGGCCGACGGCGCATCGACCGACCTGGGCGAACTCGCTCTGGGTCAGAACATGCTGATCGCCTTCATGCCCTGGAACGGCTACAACTTCGAAGACTCGATCATGATCTCCGAGCGCGTTGTCGCCGAAGACCGCTACACCTCGATCCACATCGAGGAACTGGTGGTCATGGCGCGCGACACCAAGCTGGGCTCCGAAGAAATCACCCGCGACATCCCGAACCTGTCTGAGAACCAGCTGGCTCGCCTGGATGAGTCCGGCATCGTCTATGTCGGCGCCGAAGTCGGCCCTGGCGACGTGCTGGTCGGCAAGGTGACCCCCAAGGGTGAAACCACCCTCACGCCGGAAGAGAAGCTGCTGCGCGCCATCTTCGGCGAGAAGGCGTCCGACGTGAAGGACACGTCGCTGCGTGTGGACCAGGGCACCATGGGTACCGTGATCGACGTGCAGGTCTTCACCCGTGAAGGCATCCAGCGTGACAAGCGCGCCCAGCAGATCATCGACGATGAACTCAAGCGCTTCCGCCTGGACCTGAACGACCAGCTGCGCATCGTCGAAGCTGACGCGTTCGACCGGATCAAGAAGCTGTTGATCGGCAAGGTCGCCAACGGCGGCCCGAACAAGCTGTCCAAGGGCTCGACCATCGACGAGGCCTACTTGGCTTCCGTCGAGAAGTTCCACTGGTTCGACATCCGTCCTGCCGAGGACGAGCTGGCCAACCAGCTGGAATCCATCAAGAACTCGCTGGAGCAGACCCGCCACAGCTTCGACCTGGCTTTCGAAGAAAAGCGCAAGAAGCTGACCCAAGGCGACGAGCTGCCTGCGGGCGTGCTCAAGATGGTCAAGGTCCACCTGGCCGTCAAGCGTCGTTTGCAGCCTGGCGACAAGATGGCCGGCCGTCACGGTAACAAGGGTGTGGTCTCCAAGATCGTTCCGATCGAAGACATGCCTCACCTGGCCGACGGCACCCCTGCTGACATCGTGCTGAACCCGCTGGGCGTGCCCTCGCGGATGAACGTGGGTCAGATTCTGGAAGTCCACCTGGGTTGGGCGGCCAAGGGCATCGGTCAGCGCATCGGCGACATGCTGCAGCGCGAAGCCGCCGTGGCCGAGATGCGCAAGTTCATGGACGAGTTGTACAACCAGTCGGGCGGCAAGCCGGTCGATCTGGACAGCTTGAGCGACGACGAAGTCATCGAGATGGCCGGCAACCTGTCCAAGGGCGTCACCTTCGCCACCCCGGTGTTCGACGGTGCCAAGGACTCGGAAATCCGTGCCATGTTGCAGCTGGCGTACCCCGCCGACATCGCCAAGGCCAAGGGCCTGACGCCGACGCGCACGCAAGCGACCTTGTACGACGGCCGCACCGGCGACGCTTTCGAGCGTCCGGTGACCGTGGGTTACATGCACTTCCTGAAGCTGCACCACTTGGTCGACGACAAGATGCACGCTCGCTCCACCGGTCCGTACTCCCTGGTCACGCAGCAGCCGCTGGGTGGTAAGGCGCAGTTCGGTGGTCAGCGCTTCGGTGAAATGGAAGTGTGGGCACTGGAAGCGTACGGCGCCTCCTATGTCCTGCAGGAAATGCTGACGGTCAAGTCCGATGACGTCAATGGTCGTACCAAGGTTTACGAGAGCATCGTCAAGGGCGAGCACTCGATCGAGGCCGGTATGCCTGAGTCGTTCAATGTGCTGGTCAAGGAAATTCGTTCCTTGGGCATCGACATCGAACTTGAACGTAACTGATTAGGAATAGGAAGGAGAGCCCTATGAAAGGTTTACTGGACCTGTTCAAGCAATTCACGCCGGATGAGCATTTCGATGCCATCAAGATCGGCCTGGCCTCGCCCGAGAAGATCCGCTCGTGGTCTTTTGGCGAAGTGAAGAAGCCTGAAACCATCAACTACCGCACGTTCAAGCCTGAGCGTGACGGTCTGTTCTGCGCCAAGATCTTTGGCCCGATCAAGGACTACGAGTGCCTGTGCGGCAAGTACAAGCGTCTGAAGCACCGCGGCGTCATCTGCGAGAAGTGCGGCGTTGAAGTCACGCAGACCAAGGTTCGCCGTGACCGCATGGGTCACATCGAACTGGCCGCACCGTGCGCCCACATCTGGTTCCTGAAGTCGCTGCCGTCGCGTCTGGGCCTGGTGCTGGACATGACGCTGCGCGACATCGAGCGCGTGCTGTACTTTGAAGCGTACGTGGTGGTGGACTCGGGCATGACCCCGCTGAAGAAGTTCAGCATCATGTCGGAGGACGACTACGACGCCAAGCGCGCCGAGTACGGTGATGAGTTCGAAGCCCTGATGGGCGCCGAAGGCATCCAGAAGTTGCTGGCCGAGATGGATCTCGACGTCGAGATCGACCGTCTGCGCAACGACATGACCGGCTCCGAGCTGAAGGTCAAGAAGAACTCCAAGCGCCTGAAGGTCATGGAAGCCTTCAAGAAGTCGGGCATCAAGCCCAACTGGATGGTGCTGGAAGTGCTGCCCGTGCTGCCGCCGGACCTGCGTCCGCTGGTGCCGCTGGACGGCGGTCGTTTCGCGACCTCTGACCTGAACGATCTGTATCGCCGCGTCATCAACCGCAACAACCGTCTGGCGCGTCTGCTGGAATTGAAGGCTCCTGAAATCATCGTGCGCAACGAAAAGCGCATGCTGCAAGAGTCCGTCGATTCGCTGCTGGACAACGGTCGTCGCGGCAAGGCCATGACCGGTGCGAACAAGCGTGCCCTCAAGTCGCTGGCCGACATGATCAAGGGCAAGAGCGGTCGCTTCCGTCAGAACTTGCTGGGTAAGCGCGTCGACTATTCCGGTCGTTCCGTGATCACCGTGGGCCCGACCCTCAAGCTGCACCAGTGCGGTCTGCCCAAGCTGATGGCGCTGGAGCTGTTCAAGCCCTTCATCTTCGCGCGCCTGGAAGCCATGGGCATCGCGACGACGATCAAGGCCGCCAAGAAGGAAGTCGAATCCGGCACGCCGGTGGTGTGGGACATCCTCGAAGAGGTCATCAAAGAACACCCGGTCATGCTGAACCGTGCGCCCACGCTGCACCGTTTGGGCATCCAGGCCTTTGAGCCCGTGCTGATCGAAGGCAAGGCCATCCAGCTGCACCCGCTGGTTTGCGCGGCCTTCAACGCCGACTTCGACGGTGACCAGATGGCCGTCCACGTGCCGCTGTCGATCGAAGCGCAGATGGAAGCCCGCACGCTGATGCTGGCCTCCAACAACGTGCTGTTCCCCGCCAACGGCGAGCCCTCCATCGTCCCGTCGCAAGACGTGGTGCTGGGCCTGTACTACGCCACCCGCGAGCGCATCAACGGCAAGGGCGAAGGCATGGTCTTCTCCGATGTCATCGAGCTGCAGCGGGCCCTGGACAACGGCGTGGTGGAAATCACTGCCAAGATCAACGTCCGTCTGACCGAGTACACCAAGAACAAGGAAACGGGCGAGTTCGAGCCTGAGACCAAGTTGGTGGCCACGACCGTCGGCCGTGCCTTGCTGTCCGAGATCCTGCCCAAGGGCCTGCCTTTTGCGAACATCAACAAGGCGCTCAAGAAGAAGGAAATCTCGCGACTGATCAACACCTCCTTCCGCAAGTGCGGTCTGAAGGAAACCGTGGTGCTGGCTGACAAGCTGCTGCAAAACGGCTTCCGTCTGGCCACGCGCGCCGGCATCTCGATCGCCATCGACGACATGCTGGTGCCCAAGCAGAAGTACGAGCTGATCGAGCACGCCGAGAAGGAAGTCAAGGAAATCGAGCAGCAGTACGTCTCCGGTCTGGTGACCGCGGGCGAGCGCTACAACAAGGTGGTGGACATCTGGGGCAAGACCGGCGACGAAGTCGGCAAGGTCATGATGTCGCAGCTGTCCAAGCAAAAGACCATCGACCGCAACGGAGCGGAAGTCGATCAGGAATCGTTCAACTCGATTTACATGATGGCCGACTCCGGCGCCCGTGGTTCGGCTGCCCAGATCCGCCAGCTGGCCGGTATGCGTGGCCTGATGGCCAAGCCTGACGGCTCCATCATCGAGACCCCCATCACGGCGAACTTCCGTGAAGGTCTGAACGTGTTGCAGTACTTCATCTCCACCCACGGTGCCCGTAAGGGTCTGGCGGACACGGCGTTGAAGACGGCGAACTCGGGTTACCTGACGCGTCGTCTGGTCGACGTGACGCAAGATCTGGTCGTGACGACCGAGGACTGCGGCACCGATCAGGGCATCAACACCCGTGCACTGGTGGAAGGTGGTGAAGTCATCGAGTCCCTGCGCGACCGCATCCTGGGCCGCGTGCCTGCGATCGACGTGCTGAACCCCGAGACCCAGGAAGTCCTGATCCCCGCCGGCACCATGCTGGACGAGGACGTGCTGGACATCCTGGAAGCCGCAGGCGTTGACGAAGTCAAGGTCCGCACTCCGCTGACCTGCGCCACGCGTTTCGGTCTGTGCGCCAAGTGCTACGGTCGCGACCTGGGCCGCGGTGGTCTGGTGAACACCGGTGAGGCGGTCGGCGTGATCGCCGCCCAGTCCATCGGTGAACCCGGCACGCAGCTGACGATGCGGACGTTCCACATCGGTGGTGCCGCTTCGCGCGCTGCCATCGCCTCGAGCGTGGAAGCCAAGTCGGACGGCATCATCGGCTTCAATGCCACGATGCGCTACGTGACCAATGGCAAGGGTGATCTGGTGGTGATTTCGCGTTCCGGCGAAATCGTCATCTCCGACCAGCACGGCCGTGAGCGTGAGCGTCACAAGGTGCCGTACGGCGCGATCCTGACGATCAAGATCGACCAGACCATCAAGGCTGGCACGATCTTGGCCAACTGGGATCCGCTGACGCGCCCGATCATCACCGAGTTTGCCGGCACCGCCCGCTTCGAGAACGTCGAAGAAGGCGTGACCGTGGCCAAGCAGGTGGACGAAGTGACCGGTCTGTCGACCCTGGTCGTGATCGATCCGAAGCGCCGCGGCGCTGCCAAGATCGTGCGTCCGCAGGTCAAGCTCCTCGACAGCCATGGCCAGGAAGTCAAGATCCCGGGCACCGATCACCCGGTGACCATCGGCTTCCAGGTGGGCGCGCTGATCCAGGTGCGCGACGGTCAGGAACTCTCGCCTGGCGAAGTGCTGGCGCGTATTCCTATCGAAGGTCAGAAGACCCGAGACATCACCGGCGGTCTGCCGCGTGTGGCCGAGCTGTTCGAAGCCCGTTCACCCAAGGACAAGGGCTCGCTGGCTGACATCACCGGCACCGTGTCCTTCGGCAAGGAAACCAAGGGCAAGGTTCGCCTGCAGATCACCAGCCCTGAAGGTCAGGTCTGGGAAGATCTGGTGCCCAAGGAAAAGAACATCCTGGTGCACGAAGGCCAGGTGGTCAACAAGGGCGAGTCCATCGTCGACGGTCCGGCCGATCCGCAGGACATCCTGCGTCTGCTGGGCATCGAAGAGCTGGCGCGCTACATCGTCGACGAAGTGCAGGACGTCTACCGTCTGCAGGGCGTGAAGATCAACGACAAGCACATCCAGGTGATCGTTCGCCAGATGCTGCGTCGTGTTCAGATCACCAATTCCGGTGACACCCACTACATCGTGGGCGAGCAGGTTGAGCGTTCGGAACTGCTGGACACCAACGACCGCATGCGCGCCGAGGGCAAGCTCATCGCCACGCACGCCGACGTCCTGCTGGGCATCACCAAGGCCTCGTTGTCGACCGACTCCTTCATCTCGGCCGCTTCCTTCCAGGAAACGACCCGCGTGCTGACCGAGGCTGCCATCATGGGCAAGCGCGACGAGCTGCGTGGCCTGAAGGAAAACGTCATCGTGGGTCGCCTGATCCCCGCGGGTACCGGCATGGCCTACCACCAGGCTCGCAAGGCCAAGGAAGAGATGGACGACAGCGAACGTCGCGCCATCGCCATGCAGGAAGCCCAGGAGCGTGCGTCGCTCGAGCTGGCTGCCCTGGATGACGAAGTCGATGCTGCCACCACTGAGGGCGATGCTGCTGCCGAATAAGCCGCACGCATCGACCTGAAGGTCCAAAGCGCCAGCGCCCTCACGGGCCTGGCGCTTTTTTCATGGCCGCGTGTGAGGCGGCCAGCGGGTGGTGTCAGCGTCCCCGCAGGGGCGCCAGCAGGCCGTGCAGGCCGTTGTGGTCCAGCTCGAACATCAGCGCGAGCAAACGACCGATCTCGCCAGGGGGGAAGCCTTCGCGCGCGAACCAGTGCAGGTAGTGGCCAGGGAGATCGGCGATCAAGGTGCCTTTGTACTTGCCATAGGGCATGACGCGGGTCACCAGCTTTTGCAGGTCTTCGGGGTTCATGCCGACGGGGCGCCCAGCTGGCGGAGAATGGCGACCAGCAGCTGCCAGCAACGCGCCACCGAGGCCACGTCCACCGCCTCGCCCGGGGCGTGGGCGCCACGGATCGTGGGGCCGAAGGAAACGATGTCCATCCCCGGGTATTTCGCCGAGATCAGGCCGCATTCCAGACCGGCATGGATGACCTGGACGTGCGAGGCCTGGCCGAATTCGCGGGCGAAGACCTGCTGGCAGATGCGCAGCAGGGCCGAGTCTGGGCGGGGCGTCCAACCGGGGTACTGTCCGGCGCACGCCGCCTGGGTGCCCGACAGGCGCCAGAGACTGACAATCTCGTCCGCCAGGGCACGCGCCAAGCTGTCCCGCAAGGAGCGCACCATGAAATTGCAGTGACCGCCCAGCGGCGACACGCTGACCATGCCCAGGTTGTTGGACGATTCGACGACCCCGGCCACACTCAGGCTCTGGCGTTTGACGCCATGGGGGGCCGCCAGCAAGGTGTCCAGCCAGATGTCCTGTTCGCGCTGCGGCAGCACGCCGGCGGGCACCGCATCGTCCGACTGGATGTCGCGCGCCTGCAGGGACAGGCCCGGCTCCACGTCGCCCCATTCCTCGCGCAACAGGGTTTGCCAAGCGGCGAGTTGTGCATCCAGCGCCGTCAGTTGATCGGCCGGCAGGGCCACGGTGGCGAAGGCTTCTCGGGGCAGGGCATTGCGGGCGGTGCCGCCTTGCAGTGTCACGAGACGCAACCCACAGGCGGGCGCCAGGGCGTGCAGGACCCGCACCAGCAGCTTGATTGCATTGCCCCGCTCTTCGTGGATGTTGACGCCAGAGTGCCCCCCGCGCAGTCCTTGCAAGGCGATGCGCCGATGACGGTAGCCGGCGGGCAGGGCGTCGGCGCAGGCGGCCCGGTCGACGTTGACGTCCAGACCGCCCGCGCAGCCCAGGTAGAACTCGCCCCACTCTTCGGTGTCCAGGTTGAGCATCAGGCTGCCTTGCAGCACGCCCGGCGCCAGTCCCTGCGCGCCGCCCATGCCAGCTTCCTCATCCACCGTGAACAGCACCTCAAGGGGCCCGTGCACCAGGGTGCGGTCCTCCAGTGCCGCCAGGGCCAGCGCCACCCCGATGCCGTTGTCGGCACCCAGGGTGGTGCCTTCGGCCCGCAGCCAGCCATCGCGCAGGACGGGGGTGATCGGGTCGCGTGAGAAGTCGTGTGCCACGCCGCTGTTGGCCTGGCAGACCATGTCCAGGTGGCCTTGCAGGACCACGCCGGGGCGCCCCTCGCAGCCGGGGCTGGCGGGCTTGCGCACCAGCAGGTTGCCGGCGGCATCCACCTGATGGCTCAGGCCCTGCGCCTGCGCCCATTGCGCCAGGTGCGCACGCAAGGCCGTCTCCTGTTTGGAGGGACGGGGGATGCGGCACAGGGTGTCAAAGTGGGCCCAGACCGCGGCGGGCTGGAGCGATGCGAAAACAGGATTCATGGTCGTGCGATCCATCGGGTCGGTGAGGTCGTGTGTGTCAGTGGGCGCCGGGGGCGGGGGCCTCCAGCCCCGGATGGGGCCAGCCCAGCAACTCCGCCAGGCGGGTCACCACCCACTGCGCTTCGGACGCCGAGACGACGCCATCGGGCGAGCACAGGCCACGCTCACAGCGCTGCAACACCTCCTGTTCGTCCACGCCGATCTCGACGTGGATCCCCCGACAGTGCTCGGTGAGGTGCTGGGCGAGGTCCTCGCACAGCTCGTAGCGCTCCCGCAGGGACTGCAGCGGCAGCGTCAGGCGCCCGCGCGCGTCGGCATGCAAAGCGATGAAAGAGGGCGGAATTTCAATTTGGTACACATCGGACATGAGACGGTTGTACCTCATGCCGCGCGCGCAGGGCGAGGGCCGGCGACAATCCCCATGTCCCCCCTTGCCCTTTGCGCCCTGATCCCTTGCCCGACGCCGCCCTGCCTCGTTTTCGGCCTTGCCTGACCCTGCAGACCCTCAACCGCGGGGACGGCTTGCTTGGCATGGTGGCCAGTGGCCGCTTCGGCCCGCGCAGCGGGCAGCTCACCGTGGCGCGTGTGGACTGGACCTATGCGAACGACCGGGGGCTCTTTGGGGCCTGCCCGGCGCCCACCTCGGTGCTGGGCGCGCGCAGCCTGGGGCCGCTCATGGTCGAAGACGCTCAAGGGCAGCTCCAGCCCCTGCAGCGCGACACCGTCGCCGAGTCGGATGCCCTGGACGCGGTGCGGGACACCGGTTTGCGCCCGCTGCCCGAGGAGGCCTTGCAGTGGCGCGCGCCGGCCCTGGCCCGCCAGCAGGTGCGCGAGGGCGAGGCCCTCTGGTCGCTGCCCCAGGAAGACGATTTCGCCGATTTCTGGGCCGACACTGTGCCGCAGCTGCAGGCACGGGGCTGGCGCATCGTCGTGCGCCCGGGTTTTGCCCACCAGAGCGTGCCGGTGAGTGCCTGGCGCTTGGTGGTGCGCGCCGACGATGGCGAAGCCCTGGGGAACGAGCCCGTCGGTGACTGGCAGCCCGCCCCCGCCGAGGTGCCCGCCCTGCTCGCCCCCCGCCGCGAAGGCTCTTGGCTCTTGAGCCTGGGCGTCGAGATCGACGGGCAGACCCTGGACCTGGCCCCTTTGATCGCCGACCTGCTGCGCCGCGACAAGCGCTGGCTGGATGCCCACGAGATCGCCGCCATCTCCGACACCGACTTGATCCGCCTGCGCGCACCCGGAGGCCGACGTCTGGATGCGCCCGCGGCCCCCCTCAAAGCCATCGTCGGTACCTTGGTCGACCTCCTCACCGATCCCCGCCGCAAAGAGGGGCCGTTGCAGATCACCGGCTGGGACGTGGTGCGTCTGGACCACCTGCGTGAGCGCCTGGCCACCACCCAGGCCGAGCGTGTGGGGCCGCAAGGGGCTTGGCAGCTGCAGGGCGAGGCCGGCCTGTGGAGCCTGGCCCAGCGCCTGCGCCAGGCGGGCACCCCGCAGGTGGTGGCCGCCCCACGCGGTCTGGCGATCACGCTGCGGCCCTACCAAGGCCACGGCCTAGCCTGGTTGCAGTACCTGCGGGCGCAGCACCTGGCCGGCATCCTGGCCGACGACATGGGCCTGGGCAAGACCGCGCAGGCCCTCGCGCACGTGCTGCTGGAAAAAGAGGCCGGCCGACTGGACCGGCCGGCGTTGGTCGTCGTCCCGACCTCCTTGCTGTTCAACTGGCAGGCCGAGGCCCAGCGCATGACACCCGGCCTGCGCGTGCTGACCTTGCAGGGCCCCGCGCGGGCCGAACGCCATACGCTCATGGCCGACCACGACCTGGTGCTGATCAGCTACCCTCTGGTGTGGCGGGACATCGAGCATCTGGCGCCCCAGCCCTTTCATCTGCTCATCCTCGACGAGGCACAGACTGTCAAGAACGCCGCCAGCCGCACCGCCGCCGCCGTGCGCCGCCTGCAGGCGCGCCATCGCCTGTGCCTGACCGGCACTCCGCTGGAGAACCACCTTGGCGAACTCTGGGCCCAGTTCGACTTCCTGATGCCGGGTTACCTGGGCGATCAGCGCAGCTTCCAGCGACGCTGGCGCGACCCCATCGAGCAGCACGGCGAAACGCTGCGCGCGCAACTGCTGGCACAACGCGTGCGCCCCTTCATCCTGCGGCGCCGCAAGGCCGATGTGGCCACCGAATTGCCGCCCCGCATCGACACCGTTCAGCGCCTCACGCTGGAAGGGCGACAGAAAACCCTGTACGAAAGTGTGCGGGTGGCCGCGGACGAGCTGGTGCGCCGGGCGCTCAAGCGCGAAGGCTTTGCCGGCAGCCAGATCACCATCCTCGACGCCCTGCTCAAGCTGCGTCAGGTCTGCTGCGACCCCTATCTGCTCACCGGCCATGCCTTGCCCCGTGGCACTGAGCGCGCCAAGATGGCCTGGCTGTGCGACACGCTGCCGGCCCTGGTGGCCGAAGGCCGACGCATCCTGGTCTTCTCCCAGTTCACCACCTTGCTGCACCTGCTGGCGCAGGAGATGACGCGACTGGGCTTGCCCTACCTGATGCTCACCGGCGATACCCCCGTCGACACGCGCGGTGAGGTCGTCGGCCGGTTCCAGTCCGGCGAGGGGGCGCCCGTGCTGCTCATCAGCCTCAAAGCCGGCGGCGTGGGCCTGAACCTGACGGCGGCCGACACCGTCATCCACGTGGACCCGTGGTGGAACCCCGCCGTCGAGCAACAGGCCACCGACCGGGCACACCGCCTGGGCCAGACCCGCCAGGTCATGGTCTACAAGCTGGTGGTGGCTGGGAGCATCGAAGAGCGCATCCTGGCATTGCAAGCACGCAAGGCGGCCTTGGCTGAGGGCGTGCTGGGCCATGACACGGCAGAGGCCGTCAAGTTCACGCCAGCCGATCTGGACGCCCTGCTGGCGCCACTGGACGAGGGGCCTCAAGCGCATGGGGCATGAAAAAGCCCGCTCAAGGCCGAAGCCCGGAGCGGGTCCAAACTCACCGCCGCAGCGGTGATGGAAGCTGTCAGCGTGCGCGGCGGCGACGCACGGCGGCGATGCCCACCAAGCCCAGGCCCATCAGGGCGTAGGTGCTGGGTTCCGGCACGGCGGCCACGGCGGTCAGGCCGTTCAGACGGAAGGTGGACAACCCCGTGGTGCCTTGCAGTTTGAACACCGTGCCAACCACATTGCTCAGGTTTTCCGTGTCGGTGCTGACGATGCCGTCACCCACCAGATTGACGCTGCCGCCGGCCCACGACAGCGTGGCGCGGTCAGGGATGTCCCACTCGGCCAAGCGCAGGCTGGTGAGGTTCACCGCTTGCGAGAAGGTCAGTGTCAGGAACTCGTTGTTGCCGATGCCGGGCAAGTCAAGAGCGCTGTTCTTGACGCCGACGCCGTTGCTGAGGAGGACGACATCCAAGGCGCTGCCACCGGAGTTGGCCGTGATGTTCAGGCCAATGCCACCGCTGCTGAAGGTGGCGGTGGCCGTGGTCTCGCCCAGGAGGCTGCCGCCGCTGAGGTTGAAATCAGCGGCCTGCGCCATCGCGGGGAGCGTCGCCGCTAAAACGATTGCGGCGAAAGTCTTCAATCTGGACATGGAGTCTCCTTGACAATTTGCCGCAGAGGTTTCTGGGGCATGTTGGACGGACTCTAGAGACTTGTTCCCTCAGGCGCATCACCCTGTCTAAGGGCCGGGGTCTCCCTCATCGGGCTTCCCGGGGGCGGCTGCACGACGCGTTCTGGCCGAAGTCCTTGCATTCCACAGCGCCTCTCCCCTACAATGGAAGGCTTTTCGGCTTTCGCTTGCGCAACATTTTGCGGGGCGAGGCCGTTTTGTGCTTGGTTCAGGCGCTCTCTGCAGTTCGTTCAAACTTCAGTAAGTGCTTGATTTGCAAGTGAATCTTCAACGGGAACCAAAGAAATGCCAACGATCAATCAGCTCGTGCGCCATGGCCGTCAGGTCGAGGTCACGAAGTCCAAGTCGCCTGCGATGGAAAACTGCCCGCAGCGCCGTGGCGTGTGCACCCGCGTGTACACCACCACGCCTAAGAAGCCTAACTCCGCTCTGCGTAAGGTCGCCAAGGTGCGCCTGACCAACGGTTTTGAGGTCATCTCCTACATCGGCGGTGAAGGCCACAACCTGCAAGAACACAGCGTCGTGCTGGTTCGCGGCGGTCGTGTGAAGGACTTGCCCGGTGTGCGTTACCACATCGTGCGTGGCTCCCTTGACCTGCAAGGCGTCAAGGACCGCAAGCAGTCCCGCTCGAAGTACGGCGCCAAGCGCCCGAAGAAGGCTTAATTGCCGCTTTGAGCAAAGTCGGCTGACTTCATCGGCACGTCACAAGGTGACGGCAAGCTGAAGAAGGAAGGCCGAGGTGGCGGTGGTCTGTGGAATGGTCCGCAGTTCTGCCGAGTAAGTGGAGTCTTCAGTTTTATCTCTCTTTGATAAGACTCCAGATGCAGGCGCAAGCCCGTATCAACTGAAGCATTGAAAGGAATCGAAATGCCTCGTCGTCGCGAAGTACCCAAGCGTGAAATCCTCCCTGATCCCAAGTTCGGATCGGTGGACCTCTCCAAGTTCATGAACGTGATCATGGAATCCGGCAAGAAGGCTGTGGCCGAGCGCATCATCTACGGTGCCCTCGAACAAGTCGAAAAGAAGGCCGGCAAGGATCCGCTGGAAATCTTCAACATCGCGCTGAACAACATCAAGCCCGTGGTCGAAGTGAAGTCCCGCCGCGTCGGTGGTGCGAACTATCAGGTTCCCGTTGAAGTTCGCCCCTCCCGTCGTATCGCACTGGCCATGCGCTGGTTGAAGGAATCGTCGCGCAAGCGTTCCGAGAAGTCGATGGCCCAACGTCTGGCCAACGAACTGCTCGAAGCCTCTGAAGGCCGTGGCGGCGCGATGAAGAAGCGTGACGAAGTGCACCGCATGGCTGAAGCCAACAAGGCCTTCTCGCACTTCCGCTTCTAATCCACCACCCGCAGCACAACTGCAAAAAAAGGCGCTCGGACGTGCACAACACATCCGGCGCCTTGTCAAATCTGGAGTGACCACATGGCACGCAAGACCCCGATTGGCCGTTACCGCAACATTGGTATCTCGGCTCACATCGACGCCGGTAAAACCACCACCACCGAACGCATCCTGTTCTACACGGGCGTGAGCCACAAGATTGGTGAAGTGCACGAAGGTGCTGCCACCATGGACTGGATGGAGCAAGAGCAAGAGCGCGGCATCACAATCACCTCGGCTGCCACGACCTGCTTCTGGAAGGGGATGGACAACTCCTACCCCGAGCACCGTTTCAACATCATCGACACCCCGGGCCACGTTGACTTCACCATTGAAGTCGAACGCTCGATGCGCGTGCTCGACGGCGCCTGCATGGTGTACTGCGCTGTGGGCGGCGTGCAGCCCCAGTCTGAAACCGTGTGGCGTCAGGCGAACAAGTACGGCGTGCCCCGTCTGTCCTTCGTGAACAAGATGGACCGTACCGGTGCCAACTTCTTCAAGGTCTACGACCAGCTCAAGCTGCGCCTGAAGGCCAACCCCGTGCCCGTGGTGATCCCCATTGGCGCCGAAGACACCTTCCAAGGTGTGGTCGACCTGCTGAAGATGAAGGCCATCTACTGGGACGAAGCGTCCCAGGGCATGAAGTTCGACTACCGTGAGATCCCTGCCGAGCTGGTGGAAGACGCCAAGAAGTGGCGTGAGTCGATGGTCGAAGCGGCCGCCGAAGCCAACGAAGAGCTGATGAACAAGTACCTCGAAGAAGGTGACTTGACGGAAGACGAAATCAAGCTGGCTCTGCGCACCCGTACCATCGCCTGCGAAATCCAGCCGATGCTGTGCGGCACCGCCTTCAAGAACAAGGGCGTGCAGCGCATGCTCGACGCCGTCATCGACTACCTGCCCTCCCCGATCGACATTCCCCCGGTCGAAGGCACGGACGAAGACGACCAGCCCACCAGCCGCAAGGCCGACGACAGCGAGAAGTTCTCGGCGCTGGCTTTCAAGCTGATGACCGACCCGTACGTCGGTCAGCTGACCTTCGTTCGCGTGTACTCGGGCGTGCTGAACTCCGGCGACTCCGTCTACAACCCGATCAAGGGCAAGAAAGAGCGCATCGGCCGTATCCTGCAGATGCACGCCAACGAGCGTGAAGAAATCAAGGAAATTCTGGCCGGCGACATCGCCGCTTGCGTGGGCTTGAAGGACGTGACGACCGGCGAAACGCTGTGCGACGGCGACGCCATCATCACCCTGGAAAAGATGGTCTTCCCTGAGCCCGTGATTGCACAGGCCGTGGAACCCAAGACCAAGGCTGACCAGGAAAAGATGGGCATCGCCTTGCAACGTCTGGCTGCTGAAGATCCTTCGTTCCGCGTCAAGACCGACGAAGAATCGGGTCAGACCATCATCGCCGGTATGGGCGAGCTGCACCTGGAAATCATCGTCGACCGCATGAAGCGCGAATTCGGCGTGGAAGCCAACGTGGGCAAGCCGCAAGTGGCTTACCGCGAAACCATCCGCAAGAAGGTCACCGACGTCGAAGGCAAGTTCGTGCGTCAGTCCGGTGGTAAGGGCCAGTACGGTCACGTGGTGCTGACGGTTGAGCCGCAAGAACCCGGCAAGGGCTTCGAGTTCGTCGACGCCATCAAGGGCGGCGTGGTGCCGCGCGAGTACATCCCCGCAGTGGAAAAGGGCGTCATCGACACCCTGACCAGCGGCGTGCTGGCCGGCTACCCCGTGGTCGACGTCAAGGTCACCCTGACCTTCGGTTCGTACCACGATGTGGACTCGAACGAAAACGCCTTCAAGATGGCCGCTTCGATGGGTTTCAAGGACGGCTGCCGCAAGGCTTCGCCCGTGATCCTCGAGCCGATGATGGCCGTGGAAGTCGAAACGCCGGAAGACTACGCTGGTACCGTGATGGGCGACCTGTCCTCGCGTCGCGGCATGGTGCAAGGCATGGACGACATGGTCGGCGGCGGCAAGGTCATCAAGGCCGAAGTCCCTCTGTCGGAAATGTTCGGCTATTCGACTTCGCTGCGTTCGGCAACCCAAGGTCGTGCGACGTACTCCATGGAGTTCAAGCACTACGCTGAAGCGCCCAAGAACGTCTCCGAGGCGATCATCACCGCTCGCGGTAAGTAAGGACCACCCCCTACGCGCTTCGCGCGCCCCCTCAAGGGGGCACAGCCAAGAGACCGGCAGAGCCGGATCTCTGGCTGTCGCTGGATCAAGGCGGCGTTGTGCGTAGGTGGGCGCGGGTGGTAACATCCGCGGCTGCAAAAAACAAAGCCGGTCTTCGGCGCCACTGATGTGGTTGGCATGCTGCCCGTGGCAGCCAATGCCGGAGACCTTAAACAGACACGGGCAACTGTTCTTTGTTGGAGAAACAAATGGCAAAAGGTAAATTCGAACGGACCAAGCCGCACGTCAACGTCGGCACCATCGGTCACGTTGACCACGGCAAGACCACGCTGACCGCAGCAATCACCACCGTTCTGTCCAAGAAGTTCGGCGGCGAAGCCAAGGGCTACGACATGATCGACGCAGCGCCTGAAGAAAAGGCCCGCGGCATCACCATCAACACCGCTCACGTTGAGTACGAAACGGCCAATCGCCACTACGCTCACGTTGACTGCCCCGGCCACGCCGACTACGTCAAGAACATGATCACCGGTGCCGCCCAGATGGACGGCGCGATCTTGGTGTGCTCGGCCGCTGACGGCCCGATGCCCCAGACCCGTGAACACATCCTGCTGTCCCGCCAGGTGGGCGTGCCTTACATCATCGTCTTCCTGAACAAGGCCGACATGGTGGACGACGCCGAGTTGCTGGAACTGGTCGAAATGGAAGTGCGCGAGTTGCTGTCCAAGTACGACTTCCCTGGCGACGACACCCCGATCATCCAAGGTTCGGCCAAGCTGGCGCTGGAAGGCGACACCGGTCCCCTGGGCGAGCA
>MESA01000046.1 GCA_001770775.1 Burkholderiales bacterium RIFCSPHIGHO2_12_FULL_63_20 | reverse complement strand
GCAGGAACAGCTTCTTCCCTAGCGCGAGTTGCGCCCTGTCGTCGGCCGCCAGCGCGGGTAGAACGGGCAGCGCCAAGCCGGCGACGAGCACCGACGCGACCCTCATTGCATGCAACATGAAGCGCTGCTGGATGGTGCTGCGCATGATCAGGCCACCGTCACTTTCACGGCGTGGTCGGCCCAGCTCGTGTTGTTGTAGCCGCCGGCGTTTTCCATCCGCTGTTCGGGCTGCACGTTGCCTGCCGTGTCGGTGGCGCGGCTGGCCAGCGTGTGGCTGCCGGCCGGCAGCCTGGCCGGCAGCACGAACTGGCGCCAGGCATAGCGGCCAAGGTCGGGCCCGGTGAGCCGCGCGTCGTTCCAGGTCTTGCCGCCGTCCAGCGACACCTCGACGCGCTTGATGCCGTTCAGCCCGCCGAAGGCCACGCCTTGCACCTGCACCAGGCCGGCCCTCACGCCAGCTGCGTCGGGTGCGGGCGAGTTGATCCACGACTTGACCGTCATCTCCTGCACCGACGGCTGGCTGGGTTCGCCCTTGCCGCCCGGCGGCGAGATGCGGTAGCCGTGCGACATGATCTTCGCCTCGGTTTCCTTGGCCGTGAAGGCCAGGCGCTTGATGTACTTGATGTTGTTCACGCCGGTGTAGCCGGGCACGATCAGGCGCAGCGGCCCGCCGTGGGCCAGCGAGATCGGCACGCCGTTCATCTCCCAGGCCAGCAGCGCGTCGGCCATCGCGGCGGCCGGCACCGAGCGCTCGACGATGATGCTCAGCGGGTCCAGGCCTTCGGGCAGCTTCTCGCCGCCGGTGCCGGTCAGGTAACCGGCGCCCGGCACGACGCCGCCCAGCGCTTCGGCCACCACGCGCACCGGAACGCCGGTCCACATCACGCAACCCGCCGCGCCCACCTGCCAGGGTGTGCCACTGGGCTTGCTGGGGAAGTAGCCGCGACCATTGCCCGAGCACTGCAGCACCATCGCGGTCGTCTCCACGCCCATCGTCTTCAGCTCGCGCAGCGTCAGCATGCGCGGCGCCTTCACGCCTTCGATGGCCACCTGCCAGGCGTCGCGGTCGGCGACGATGGACGCGTCGGGCGCCGGCAGGTTGTTGCGGATGTAGAGCTGCTCGGCCGGCGTGATGACCCCGCTGCCGAAGGCTGCGCGCTTGGTCTCGATGGTGGTGCTGCTGTGCACGATGACGCTGGCCGGGTCTTTCCACGCCACGTAGGCGGGCAGCGGCTTGGGCGTGGCGCTGGCCACTGGGGTTTCGCCAGCCGCGGCGGCACCGCGCGTGAAAGTGGCCAGGCCGGCCGCGGCCAGGGCGCTGGCGCTGCCGGCCAGCATCTGGCGCCGCGGCAGCGAGTTCAAGGTCTTGTTCATCGGGTCTCCTTGGGGGTCGGTGTGGAATTCGGTGGGGACATGTCGGTGGCTGGACCGAACTGGCTTTGCGCCACGGCCAGGGCCTGCTTCTTCTGCGCCACCAGCACCAGCGGCTTGCCGTCGCGCGAGGTGATGACTTTCCAGTGCACGTTGCCCCACCAGCCGCTGCCCTCCGTCAGCGCCACCGCCTTGTCGAAGGCGAACACGGTGACCATGCCGCCCTTCTCGAAGAAGGTGGTGAGGTGGTAGACGAGGTGGCCGTCGATGTCGCAAGGCCGCATCAGCTGCGGAAAGCCCGGCACGACTTGCTTGCCACCTAGCCCCAGGTGCTGAAGCAAGGGCGCGCTGTCCATAAAGGTGCCGCGCAATGTGCGCTCGAAGTATTCGTGCTCGATGGCGCCGCGCACGAGTTCGGGCGGGCGCATGGCCAACACGGCGCCAGTGCCGCTGCCGGCCAGCAGCAGGCCCAGGACAGCGCGCTGGAAGCTGCGCCGCGCCAGAAGTGGCTGCGCCTTGCGGAACAGGTGCGCCGGGGCGGCGTCGGCGGGATAAGCCAGCGCGAGCTCGGCGCGTGCGCGCAGGTCGAAGTCACTGTCGGGGAACTCGGGGGGTCGGAATTCGGGCGTCATGTCTGGATCTTCCTCAACGGCGTGACCTGGCCGCCGCTGGTCGCCCGCACGGGCACGCCCATCACCTGCTTCAGCGCGTCGCGCGCACGGGCCAGGCGCGACAGCACGGTGCCCGGCGCGATCTCCAGCGCCTCGGCCATCTGCGCAGTCGGCATGTCGTCGAAATAGAACAGCACCAGCACTTCGCGGTGAATGGGCGCCAGCCGTGCGAGTGCCTTGACGACATCGAGCTTGTCGTCCAAGCCGGCGTCAGGCGCGGTCTGCTCGGGCTGCTCTTCATCGTCCAGCGACTGCATGCTGGGCACCGCCTGGCGGAAGGCGGCGCGGCGCATGATCTGGAACAGCCAGGCCCGTGCCAACGCCCCATCCCGCAACTGCTCGCGGTGTTTCCATGCGTTGGCAAAACAGTCCTGCACCACGTCTTCGGCGATCGCGCGCGAGCCGGTCAGCGCCCAGGCGCTGCGAAGCAAAAAGCGGTAGTGGTCCCGCACCCAGGCGTTGTAGCGGGACTCGGCAGACTGCAAGAGCATGGTGATCAAGAGCGACCGGCGCTGCTGTTCATTCCACGGCCATCGTCAGTGCTTACCCTGAGCCCAGCAATCAAGGCCCCCGCGTGCCGCCCAGCGAGGGGAATTCGGCCGCCGAACCCGTGCCGGACGGCTTGCGCAAAGCCGCCAGCCGCCGCGTCATGCTTTCGATCTCGATGGTCTGCCCGGCGATGATCTCCTCCGCCAGTTGACGCGTGGCCGGGTCGCGGCCGTGCTGCAGCACCAGCCGCGCCATGTCGACGGCGCCGGCGTGGTGCGGAATCATCATCGCCAGGAAGTCGATGTCGGCCTGGCCCACGTAGCCCGGGCCGTGCATGTCTTGCATCATGCGCGCCATGGATTCGTCCATCTCGCGCTGGAAGGCATTGACTCCAAGCTGTGCGCGGCTGCCCTTCATGCCTTTCATGCGGTCTGGCCCTTCGCACCCACGCGCACGTAGACAAGGTTGATGCTCTTCTTGTTGCGCAATGCGCCCGAAGGCAGGGCCAGGTTACCCAGCGGAATCTGCGCGATGAAGGCCGGCTTGAACGGGTCGCTCACGTCGAAAGCGCTGCACACCGCTTGGCCGGCGTTGGGCGTGCCGGGCAGTTCGTCCTGTTCGTGCGCCACGTAGAGAAGCGTGTTCTCGGGGTTGGTCCACAGCCCGTGCGATTCGCGGCCGTGGCTGAAGAAGGTGCCCACCACCTTGCGCTGGCCGCCCGCGGCGCTGCGGTCGATGATGGCGATGGGGCTGGATGCCACGCCGCCAGGGCCGCCGTCGTCGATGCGCGCCAGGCTGGCGTAGACCACGCTGCCGCGCGCGTTGCTGACGAACTCGACGTGGTTGGGCCGCGCGCCCATGCCCAGTGGCACGCTGTCGACAAGATCGAAGCCGCCCTGCGTCGAGCGGCACGACAGCGCATCGGCCAGCTTGTGCGAGAACCACACCTCGGCGCCATCGGACGTGGTCTTCATGAAGGGTGTGAAGCCGGGCTTGTCCTGGGCGCTGATGTCCAGCGTGGTCACGCGCTGCGGCTGGCTGCGGCCATCGGCGCCCGCGTTGACGCGGAACACGTCGACCTGCGACACCTTCTGGCTGGCCACGAAAGCCAGCGTGCCTTCGCGGTTGAACCACACCTGGGCCGGGCCGTTGAGCGTCGGCAGGAGCTGGCGGACGGCCGTCGAGCCCGCGCCGTCGGCGCCCTTCAACTGGCGCACGGCGCGGTCGACGTCGAGGATGGCAATGCGGTCTTCACCGCGCAGCGTGACCCAGAGCTCCTTTCCGTTGCGCGTGAAGGTGGGCTCGTGCGGCTCGCGGCCCAGCAGCAGGCCGCTGCTCAGGCGCTCGGGGTTGGTCGTCGGGCCGGCGGCCGGGTTGGGCGTGTTGCCGATCACGCGGCGCTGCTCGGCGTCGATGAGGTAGATGTTGCTGGAGCCGCGCCCGCTGGTGGCCAGCAGCCGGCCGTCGGGCGACGGCACGGCGCCGTGGGCGTCGATGCAGCCGTGGTACAGCGGCTTGTGGATCATCGCCGCGTGCGTAGGCGCCACGCCGGCGGTGACGTAGCGGAACGGCGGCCGCGGGTCTTCGTCGAAGCTGGTCAGGTTGATCGTGCTCTCGACGGTGTTGGTCTTGGGATCGATGACGACGAGCGTGTTGGAGTCTTCGTTGGTGATGAAGACGCGGTCGCGCGGGTCGATGCCGGGGCCGGCTGCGGTACCGGATCCGGTGCCGGGTGCGGCTGGTACCTGGGCTTGCACTGCGGGCAGCGCGCTGGCTGCAGCAGCGGCGAGCGAGTACTTGAGGATGTCGCGGCGTTGGGTGGTCATGGGTGCTTTCGATGTGGAGTGGGGAGCGGTCAATGCCGCGCCAGGAAAGGCATCAGCAGCGCGGCGAAGGCCTGCGGTGAACGCACGACGGCGTCGTGGTTGCTGTTCGGAATGGTGGCCAGCTCGGCCTGGGCGGCGCAGCGCTGCCAGGCGGCAGCGGACAGCGCCCACAAGGGCCGCGTGTCGGCGCCCACGGTCACCAGCGCCGGTGCGCGGATGGCACCCACCATCTCGCAACTGATGGGCTGTGGCGGCGCGTTCAGGGTCAGCGGCACGGTGCGCTGGTTGTCCAGCACCATGCGCTGCAGCGCCACGGGCTCGGCGTCGAAGCCGCCCGGCGGCAGCTTCAGCACGAATTCCCAGAACTGGCGCATCGCCGCTGGCGTGTCACCGCCGTTGGCGACGGTGCGGATGCGGCCGACCTCGCCGCCGAAGGCCGCGATGGCGGCCTTGCCCTCGGGCGTGCCGGTGATCAGGCTGCCGATGGTGGGCTCATGCAGGGTCAGGCTGCGGAACAGCTCGGGGTGCTGGCTGGCCGCCAGCGTGGCCACCGAGCCACCGTAGGACCAGGCCACGACGTGCACCGGGCCGGCGCCCAAACTCTGGATGAAGGCTGCCAGGTCAGCGGCGTGCATGGGCTGCGAGAAGCGCGCACCGCTGTCGTCCCATGGCTGCACGCCGAAGTAGCGCTGGTTGACGGCGATGTAACGGTAGCGCGCCGCCACTTGCGGGCGGTAGGCGTCCCACACGCGCTGGTCGCTCATCGAGCCGTGCACGAAGACCACCGGCACGCCCTGGCCTTGTTCGATGTAGCGGATGTCGGTGTCGTTGACGCGCACCTGCTTCTCGACGGGCGGTGCAGATGCGGGTACTGCAGGTGTCGGCGTCTGGCAGCCGGCCAGGGCCAGCGTCAGACTGAGCATCAAGCTCAAGGGCAGGGCAAGGGTGGGCATGGCGTCTCCGGTGGCGGGCTGGGTTCGGGCGCCTGCCAGCCTGCGCCGGTAGGACGTGTGGACGTGTGGACGTGTGGACGTGTGGACGTGTGGACCAAGAGCGCGCCGCGCGCCGTTTGATTCCACTGCCGACTAAAAGAAGTGCCACACCGGCCCGTCCGCGGCCATCAGCGCCGGGCGCCCAGCTGCTGGTAAACCGCGGCCGACACCTGCGCCAACACGCTGCGGTCGGCGTCTGACGACAAGGCGTAGCCGAAAGGCCCGTCAACCCAGTAGAAGACATTGACCGCGCCTTCGCGCGCAAAGCGGAAGGCCGTGTCGGCGTTCTTCGCGCCCGGCTGGGGCGCCCCGCCCGGCCCGGCCGCGCTGCCCACGTCAGCGACGTCGTTGGACACATACAGCGTCAGCTTGCTGCCGAGTTCATTGCGGTACATGAACTGCGCCACCGGCCCCTGGCCACCCGGCAGCAGGCGTCCGCCCTCCAGCGTGTAGCCCTGCGACTGCAGGTGCGGCGGCTTCATCGGCGCGCCCATGCGCTTGGACAGCCAGGCCACGAGCTGGTCTTCGTGCGCGGCGTCCACTTCCACGGGCCGGCGCGCATCGGGGCTGTAGACCGCGTGCGCGACGGCGGCGCGCTGCGCGAAGCCGCTGGCAGACACCAGGGTCAGGCCACCCGGAGCCGGTTGCACAGCCGCCATGCGCGCCGCATCGTCACCGCCGGCGCCGGGCCCGACGCCGCGCAGCCCCCAACCGGTGGCGCCGCTCATGACGGCAATGGCCAACCCGGCGGCCAGGCGCTGCAGGTACCAGGGCGTTGGAGCTACGGCGCGCGGGCGCGCCGACTTCAGCAGGCGTTGCGGCGGCTGCTCGTCCAGCACGGGGTCGAACAGGGCGGGCAGCTCGCGCTTCTGCGCACGGTAGGCCTCGACGCGCTGCGCATCGTCGGGGCGCGCGGCCAGGTAGGCGGCGATCTCGGCCTCACGCTCTGCGGGCAGACGGCCATCGACAAACGCATGCAGCTCGGCCTCGGTGACCGGGGGGGTGGGCGGGAGGGTGGGCGGCGATGGGCGATCGGTACTCATAGGGTGCTTCGCAATGCATTCATTTGACGACCTTCAGCCGCACGGGTTCGGCACGACCTTCCATCAGGCCGCGCAGGCGCTCACGGCCGCGCGACAAGCGCGACATCACCGTGCCGATGGGAATGCCCAGGGCCTGCGCCACGTCGGCATAGGCCATGTCTTCCAGCGTCACCAGCAGCAGCACTTCCTTCTGCTCGACGGGCAGCAGGTCCAGCGCGGCCTGCAGGTCCAGCACCGCCAACCTGTCGCCTTGCGTCGGCATCACCGGCACCTCGGGGGTGTCATCGTCCATGGTCACGGTGTGCAGCCTGGGCCGGCGCACGCCATCGACGTGCAGGTTGTGCATGATGCTGAAGAGCCAGGCGCGCATGTCCGCCACGCCGCCCCACAGGCCCGACTTGGCCCAGGCCCGCTCCAGCGTGTCCTGCACCAGGTCGTCGGCGTCGTCACGGTTGTTCACCAGCGCCCGGGAATAGCGGCGCAGGCGCGGCACCCAGCTCAGCAGTTGATGGTCGTCGTTCATCAGGATGTTGACGATGGGTCGAGCCCGCGCGAAGCTGGGTGTGCAGGCGGGTGTACAGGCGTCATTCCTTGATGATGTGCCAGACCTGTTTGAAGTTGTCGCCGCTGCGGTCGCCGGCCTTCTGGTCGGCCTTGTAGGTGTACACCGGCTTGCCCTTGTAGGCCCACTGGCGTGACCCATCGTCGCGAGTGACGATGCTGTAGGCACCCGTGGTCCGGTCGGTGGCGGTGGCCATCATCGGCGGCCAGAGCGCGGCGCAGCCGCCGTTGCAGGCGCTCTTGCCGCTGTTCGCCACGTCCTGGTCGAAGGTGTAGAGGGTCATGCCAGCGGGTGTGACGAGCGCGCCACCAGACAACATGGCGGGCGCCTTGGCAGGCGGCTCGACCATGTTGGCACAGCCGGCAGTGACCAGAAACGTTACCGCAGATGCGGCGATGGCGAGGGTTTTGAACATGGGAAGCTCCGTGGAAGTGGTGGCGGATCGGGCAGCGTGGGTGAGATGTTGCTCACATCGGGGCAGACGGCACGCTCGGGCCTTTTATTCCGCAGGCGTGAAAAAAGATGGGGTGTTGGTTGTGCAGGGTGGCAGGCTGCCGCTGCCCTGTGCGTCCAGCGCGGCTCCATGGTCGGAGCCGCGCGGCCTCGTTCTCAGGGTGCGGGCGTCAGGGTTTGGCCGTTCTCGACCGGGCTGATGCCCACGACGTGGCTGACGCTGCGGGTGCGGTTGGCGTTGTCGGTGACCCGGGCGGTGATCGTGACCGAACGCTTGCCCGCAGGCATCAGGAGCGATCCCCCCACCACCCAATCGGCCGTCGTCACGACATAGCCGTCAGCGTCCAGCTCGCTGCCGGCAACGTTGAAGATCGGCGCCAGGTTCGAGCCCGCCGGCACCACGTTGCCGTTGGGCTGACGCAAGGGCACGTCGAAGGTCACGTTCAGACCCGGGAAATTGCGGTTCGTGCCGTTGCTGGGGTGCGTGATCGGGTTCTGGATCTGGCTGCCATCCAGGATGGTTCCCAACACCGAGCGGGCCGCCGTGCCTTGGCCGTTTTCGCTGACGCCGATGCCGTGACGCGAGCGGTCCAGCGCCGCCACTTGAATGAAGAACAGCGAGGCATTCGCAGGCGGCGTCGGATTGCCGGTTTGCGGCCCAGGTGACACACGCGACGGCACGCGGGGCGCGATCATCGTCACCTCCGGTCCGTCCGCGTCGTCGATGCCGTCATCGAACACATCGATCGGAAGGGGCGTCAGTGCCTGCCCCGATGTGATACCGCCGCGCAGCACCGCCATCGAGACCCGGTCGAATCCGATCCGACCGGCGGTGTCGACCACGGCGGTGGTGATGTTGAAGCGGCTCGTGTCGAGCGGCAGCGATTCAAGCACGTGCCAGCCCAGCCACAGCGTCACGCCCGCGCCCGGCGTGTCGTCAGTGCCCAGGATGTTGAAGAGGTTCGCCAGGTTGGTGTTCTTCGGGATCACGCCACCGTCGGGCTTGACGAGGTCGGTGTCGAGGAAGACATAGAGGCCCGGAATGTTCGGGTTGATCTGGCCGAGCAGCGCGGTGTTTCTGATGTTGAGCGACTCTTTCGCGGCGATCGGTGTCGCGTCGCGCGTGACGACCTCGATGTTCAACACGAAGCCGGTGCCATTCACGCTGCCTGCGCCAATGCGGCCTTCGCCCGGCACGATCTGCGAATCCGCCAGCGGCGAGACGATGCGTGCGATCGGTGCGAGGTCGCCGCGTGCGCCCATGCCGTCGCGTATCTTGGTGATGTTGGTGTAGGTCAGGGATTCAGCGCCGTCTGCGGCGTGGCCGGGCAGTGAAGCAAGGCCTGCCGCGGCCGCGAGAGCAGCGTGCATCAGCACAGCCGAAAATTTGGAAAGCGGGTGTCGCATGGGGAACTCCTGGGGGGATGGGTGAGCAGTGGCTCGACCACTGCAAACGGGTAGACGCACGGGCGCTTGCGGGTATTCCGTTGTCAACTGCGGGGAATGAACCCGAACGACGCAGGTGCGCACCGCCCCCGGTCTGGCCCGGTGCGGCGCGGCGCTGGTGGATCAGTAGGTCGCGGTCTTGCCGGCGGTTTCGGCCGTGGCTGCCAGGGCGACGTTCAGCTTGGGGTCGATCTGCCACGTTTCGCTGACGATCTTGCCTTCGCGGTAGGTCAGCACGTAACGCACCTTGATCGGCTGCTTGCCTTCGAAGACGACGTTGGCGGAGACCGTCGAGCCCTTGGGGTTGGCCGATTCTTCGATGGAGCCGATGGTGAGCTTCAGCGGGCCGACGGCCTTGCCGAACTTTTCCCAGGTGCCGCGGATGGCGTCGGTGGTGGCGTAGGTGCCGTCCAGCGGGCCGCCGACCCAGTTCAGCTGGGCCTGGTCGGCGTAGGCGCGCATCACGATCTGGGTGTCGCCCGAAGCGATGGCCTGGAAGTGCGTGCGGGCGTCGTCGGAAGGGGCGGCGAAGGCGCTGCCAGCGGCAAGCGTCAGGGCAGTGGCAGCAAAGGCGAATGTCTTGAACATGGAGGGCTCCGTTGAAGGCTTGATGTGAAGTGAGGGGTGGTCGGTGGTGGATGAAGGGTCCATGAGGTCCCGACACAAGGGCAGACGGCGCCGGCAGGCGGTCTATTCCGGCCCACGCAAAAACTTTTTCTGTCACGCCATCGGCAGTTGACCCGCCCGACACGCTCCACCAATTGCTCCGATGAAGCGAACCCTGACCTTCCTGCTGCTGGCCAGCTTGTTCACCGCCGCGACCGGTGCGCTGGCGCAAGGCATCACCGACCCCATTGGCGACCTACTGCCCACGTACATCGGTCCGCAGAACGGCGACGTGGATGTGGCGAGCGCGTTCGCCGGCTACGACCCGGCCAGCGACACCTTCAGCTTCTCGGGCACCTTTGCCGACGCCCTCGGCACCACGGCGGGCGCCTTCTAGTTGCGGGGCCTGGACCGCGGTGTCGGCACCGAAGGTTTCGTGAGCGGCAGCCCATCGGTCGGCCAGCGCATGAAGTTCGACGCCGCCGTGTTCCTGTGGCCCGACGGCATGGCTCGCGTGATCACCTTCGTGGGGTTGGTAGGCACGGGCGTCGAACTCGGGGCTGGTACCGACACTATCGCCGGCGGCTGCGCGCCTCAGGGCGCCAGCCGCTGACCGTCTTGCGCAAACACCACCCCGCCGGCGTAGTGCGCGGCAATCGACGCCTTGACGGCATCACGCTGCGCGTCGAGCGCAGGTGACAGGTGGCTCAGCAGCAGCTGGCCGGCGCGCACCGCATCGGCCACTTCGCCGATGGCCTTGGGTGGCGTGTGCAAGGTGTACAGCACGTCGGGCGAGCCGGGTGGGTCGAGCACCACGCTGTTGAAGACCAGCAGGCTGGTGCCTTGGGCGATTCGCCGCAGACCCGCCAGCCCGCTGGCGTCGATGTCGCCGCTGAAGGTGATGCTCTTGCCGGCGTGGTCGATGCGGTAGACCACTGCCGGTGCGTCGCGGTGGTGGCCGGCCACGGCGCTGATGCGCAGGCCGCCCTCATCGAACACCGTGTGCACTTCGGGCAGGGCTGACGCCGTGGCGGGTGCGTCGATGTCGTTCACTTGAAAGCGCAGCGGCGCCGAGAAGTCCTTCAGGTAGCCGAAGGCGCCCTGCTTGCCGAACAAGAGGTCGATGAAGCGGCTGGTGGCCGGGAAGTCGGCATCGTCGGCATCGAGCGCACGCCGCCCTGCCGGCCCGAAGATCTTGAAATCGACCGGCCCGCGGTTGGACACCGCACGGGCCTTGAAGAGGCCTGGCAGTCCACCGGCATGGTCCACATGAAGGTGCGTCAGCAGCACGATGTCGGCCCGACCCAGCGCCAGCTTGGCTTCACCCAGGCGCACGAAAGATCCCGGGCCGGCGTCGACGAAGACACGCGCCACGCCATCCACCAACACGGCATAGGCCGAACCCGCACGGCCGGTGGCACCCGGGCCGCCCGAGCCCAGCACCACCAGTTCCAGCGCCGGCGGGGCGGCCGTCTGGGCCTGGGCGGCGAATGCGGCGGGCAGCGTGCAAAAGGCCAGACAGATCGAAGCCAGTTGGCGCCGGCCAGGGTTGGCAAGAGTTTTCATTCGATCCTTTGTGCGGGCGGGAGGACAACAGGGCGAACCGGAAGCGGCAAGCCCCCGGCTCGGTCGTGCGGTGCGCCGGTTCTCTGACAGTTCCCGGTTTTCAGTACGCCGCCACCGCCTGCGCAGCGGCCACCGTGGCGACGATTCGCTGCCCGGCACGCTCGACCTTGGAGATGCTCAGGTCCTCGTTCAGCACGTAGGCCGTCTTGCCGTCGCGCGTGAACACGATGGCCTGGCGCGGCTGCTTGAAGCCGGCGATGGTGGCGACCACCTTCAACGTGGCCACGTCGATCACCGACACCGTGTTGTCGGCCAAGTTGCCCGAGTAGACGAAGCGGCCGTCGGGCGTGAGCGCGGCGCCGTAGGGGTCGCGGCCCACCGGCACGGTGCCGGTGACGCGGCGCGCGGCGATGTCCACCACCGCGATGTCGTTGCTGCCGCTGTTGGCCGCAAACAGGGTCTTGCCGTCGGCGGTGACGGAGATGGCGCGGATCTTGTTGAAGCCGGTGATCTCGCCCTCGATCTTGTCGGTCTGCGTGTCGACGATGGTCACCTTGTCGCCCAGGAAGTTGGTGACGTAGAGCTTCGCGCCGTCCGGGCTCAGGCGCACGCCCTGGCGCGGCTGCGCAAAGCCGGTGATCACCGCCTTGGCCTGCCCGCTGGCGGTGTCCAGTCGCGTCACGGTGCTGCTGGCCTGGTTGTTGACGTACAGCGCGCTGCCGTCCTTGCTGAGCGCGGTGCCGAAGGCGCCGGGGCCGGCCGCCAGCGTCGACGCGGTGGCCAGCGGCTTGAGCGTGGTGGTGTCCAGGCGCGTCACCGTGCCCAGGCTGCTGTCGGAGACATAGAAGCTCTTGCCGTCGGGCGCGAACACGATGTTGCGCGGCGTGACGTAGCCGCGCAGCACACCGCGCACGGCACCGGTGGCCAGGTCGTAGACGATGACGTCCGGGCGCTCGCTGTAAGACACCACGGCGGTGGCCTCGTCGGGGCTCAGCGCCAGCGAGTTGTTGCGGATCTGGCCGTCGAAGGTGACGCGGGCCGGGGTGGCTTCGGCGGCGTTGGCGGCGTTGGCGGGCACGCTGGCGGCGACGAGGACGAAGGTGCTGCACAAGGCCAGCGCGGTGGTGCGGAAGAAGGTATTCATGGGATGTCTTTCGGAGAGTGTTGAGAAAAGAGGGAAAGGCTTGCTGTGGTGGACGAGGAGAGCCCGTGGTTTATTCCGTCGGGCCGTGAATTCGAGGCTTCAGCCGAGCAGGGCCGGTACCCAGCGGTTGATCAAGGCACCGCCGACGATGAGCCAGCCGAACAGGATCAGCGCCAGCAACAGCGGCTTGGCACCGGCCTTGCGGATGGCGCCGATGTGCGTGGACAGGCCGAGTGCGGCCATGGCCATGGCCAGCAGCGCGGTGTCGATCTCGGTGGTCACCGCCACCACCGAGGCCGGCAGCCACTGCAGCGAGTTGAACAACACCACCGCGACGAAGCCGAAGGCGAACCAGGGCACGGCGAGCTTGCCTGGGGCCTGGCCCGTGGCGGCGGAAGTGTGGGCGTGGCGTTTGTCGTCACGTGCCAGCCAGGCCGACAACATCACCAGGAACGGCGCCAGCATCATCACCCGCACCATCTTCGCGATGACGGCCGAGTTGGCCGCGTCCGGGCCCACCGAACGCGCCGCGGCCACCACCTGGGCCACCTCGTGGATGGTCGAGCCGGCATAGATGCCGAAGCCGTTGGCGCCACCCGGAATCAGCGCCCAGTGCTGGTTCAGCTCGAACAGCGCCGGGTACAGAAAGATCGCCAGCGTGCCGAACACCACCACCGTGGCCACCGCCACCGTTACCTGCTCGGCGCGCGCCTTGACCACCGGTTCGGCAGCCATCACCGCGGCGGCGCCGCAGATGGAGCTGCCGGCGCCGATCAGCATCGCCGTCTTGCGGTCCAGGCCCAACCAGCGCGTGCCGATGAAGCAGGCCAGCGCGAAGGTCGAGCCCAGCACCAGCGCGTCGATGGCGACGCCGGCGATGCCGACGTGGCCGATGTCCTGCACCGTCAGCCGCAGGCCGTACAGCACGACCCCCAGGCGCAGCAGGTTCTGCTTGGACACGTTGACGCCGGCACCGCTGGCCGCGGCCAAGCGCGGCACCAGCGGATAGACCGTGTTGCCCACCAGCATGCCCAACACGATGGCCAGCGTCAGCGCACTGAAGCCGTGGTCCTGCAGCCAGCCGATGTGGCCCAGCGCGATGCCGGTCGCGGCCAGGGCGCCGCTCAAGGCCAGGCCGGGCAGCAGGGCTGCCAACTGCAAGCGCAACCGCGCTGCCCGGTGGCCGGCTGACGGGCCAGGGCTGGCTTGTGAGGTCGACAGCGCGTGCATCACGCCAGCACCCAGATCAAGGCGATGCCGGCGCACAGCAGCACGGCCGCCAGCGGCACTGCGACCGGCATCCAGCGCAGCACCTGCGGGTCGATGCTGCTGTCGGCGGCCAAGGTGGTCGAGACGGCATGGGCCACGTCGCGGGTCGGCCCCATGAAGCCCGCCACTGGCCGCCGGGCAGCAACCCATTGAAGGGCATGCAGCGCCTGTGGGGCCAGCGGGCCGGGTGCTGCGGGGCGTGGGGTTGTTCGTTCAAGGGTCAGCATGTCGGGCTCCAGATGCCGGTGGTGGCGCGGCAGGCCGCCGCCCCGTGATCGAGCGGCCAGGCAAATTTAGAGCTTGGCAATCAACCCGTCCAACGGGTTGTATGACTAAGATGTACCTGCGAAATCGATAACAAAGGCAATCACCGTGGACGTGCTTCGACTCACCCTGCGTCAGCTGCAGATTTTTGTCGCCGTGGCGCGCAGCGGCAGCACCACGGCGGCCAGCGCTGAGATAGCGCTGTCGCAATCGGCCACCAGTTCGGCCGTCAACGAGCTGGAACGCCTGCTGTCGCTGCGCCTGTTCGACCGCGCCGGCAAACGCCTGCTGTTGAACGACAACGGCCGCGCGCTGTTGCCGCGGGCTTTGGCTTTGCTCGACGGCGCCGCAGGCATCGAGCAGATGTCGCGCGACGGCAGCGCGCAGGCGCAGTCGCTGCGCATCGGCGCCAGCACGACGATTGGCAACTACGTGTTGCCCAAGCTGCTCGCTGGCTTCATGGGGGCACAGCAGCCCGGCAGCGCCGCCGCCTGGCGGTCGAAGGTCGTTATCGGGAACACCGCCGCCATCTGCGATGCCGTGACCGCTTTCGAACTCGACGTGGGGCTGATCGAGGGGCCCAGCCACCAGCCGGAGCTGGTGGTCACCCCCTGGCTGCAAGACGAGATGGTGGTCGTGGCTGCGCCCGACAGTGCGCTGGCCCAGTCAAGCCGGGCGGGCGATCGCATTCCCCTGCGCACGCTGCGTGAGGCGGTCTGGCTGGTTCGCGAAACGGGCTCTGGCACGCGCGAGGCCACCGACCAGAGCTTGCTGCCCCACCTGCGTTCTTACCGGCGCAGCATCGAGCTAGGCAGTTCGGAGGCCATCCAGCGTGCCGCTCAGGAAGGGTTGGGGGTGGCTTGCCTGTCCGCCTGGGTAGTGAACGATGCGCTGGAAGCTGGACGTCTGTGCCGCGTCTCCACGACATTGCCGCGGCAGCTTCGGCAATGTCATCTGGTTGTGCATCGTGAGAAGCAGTCGACGCCCGCGTTGCTGGCGTTCATCGCCCAGGCAGATGCGACCACTGGGGCTGCCCGCTAACGTCCCGGCCCCGCTTCGCATGTCGAAGGTTCAGCCCTCGGCGACACGCGATTACCCTTCAGCTAGGCGCCGACGCCCGCTCCGCCCACCTGCCCATTGATCGGAGCTTTGATGCAATGAGCTGGTCTGGGTAATCGACGTCCGCTTCCGGACGCACCACCCAACGGCTGCTGGCCGTCCACAGACGCACAGCCCTCGCGGTTGAACGGCACCTGTGCGCACATCGCGCACGTTCGCCTCGTAGAGTCGATATCGCGCCCAATGCGGTACGCGGTACGTGCCGACGTTTGCGGTGTGTCGACCGAACGACCCTTCCATTCGATCAGGAACCCCGCGCCGCGATCGTGATCCGCTCGCTCTACATCCTGGCTTCTTCAGCGACGAGTGCAACGTCCCGAAGCGCATCGACCTGCATGGCGTCGAGGTCGATGATTGCATCGGCCATCGTTGCGAGGTGCGGGGTCTGGGTGATGAAGAACTCCTGCCGGTAGCCGCCGAGCTGAAGGACTTCGCGCTTCATGGCCATGAACATGCGCTTGTGTTCTGGGTCCAACGGCCCATCGGCCTCGTCGGAGAACAGCGTGTCGAATCGCCGTCCGGTGTTCTGGGCCAAGTACAGGGCGACCGCGCGCGTCAGGCAGGCGTCGATGAAAGTTCGCTCACCGCCGCTCATCAGGCTGAGGCTCTTGCCGCCGCGCGCGTCTGGGCTCATCGTCCCGAATCCCGACGTGTTATGCCGCATCGCTTCGCAGGCACCTGCGGCGCAGTTGCAGGGGCGGGGACGCCGGCCGGATCGCGGACTCGGCATGTCCGGGTTCTCGGCATAGTGGTTCAACGAGTGCCTGACGCGGGCGGTGGCGCTGTACCTGGCGCAGCATGCCGGTCGGCGCTACGACACCCTGTTTTCTGACGAAGCCGATGGGGCGCTGGACCCCGAGCGCAAACGCATGTTCATGGCCATGAAGCGCGAGGTGCTGCGCGTGGGCGGCTACCAGCGGGAGTTTTTTGTGTCGCAAACGCCGGAGTTGACCGCCATGGCCGACGCCGTGATCGACCTGGATGCGATGCGCGATCGCGGGGTGACTGTAGATGGCGCAAAAAAATGGGCGTCGGCCTGAGGGCGCGACGCCCGGTGGGGGGTCAAAGGGGATCGGTCTCTTCGAAGATCGGCAGACCGTCCACGATGGCTGCATCGCTGTCGAATTTGAGCCAGACGATGCCAGCCAATCTGGCTGCTTCGAAGATCATGGCCATGTCGCTCTCAGCGGGCACCGTGTAGGGCGGGGCGCCCACATAGACGAAACCACCATAGTCGTTCGGGTACACGTTGACCGACAGGTCGTCATTGGCCAGCTTCTGGCGTGTGGTGGCCGTCAGGTGGCAGATCGACAGTGCGGCCAGAGGCTCGACCAGTTCCAACAACCTGGTCACGATGATGTTATCCAAGGCGTACTCCTTCTTGGCAGGAATGAGGCTGTGCCATGCGGGCCAGGGTGGCTGGCAGTTTCACAGCAAACCCTGTTCCGCAAAAGACAGGACGCGGTCGCCTCCCACGATGAAGTGATCGAGCACGCGCACGTCCACCATCATCAAAGAAGATTTCAGCGTCTGGGTCAAGAGCTCGTCTGCACTGCTTGGCGACAGTTGACCGCTCGGGTGGTTATGGGCCAACAAAACGGATGCCGCGTTGTGGGCCAGCGCGCTTTTGACGACCTCACGAGGGTAAACAGACG
>MESA01000045.1:44777-54785 GCA_001770775.1 Burkholderiales bacterium RIFCSPHIGHO2_12_FULL_63_20 | reverse complement strand
GGGGTCAACGATGACATGTTCAGGAACTGCTTGAGTACGGACGAGCACTGGAGATAACGGTTGGGGATACCTCTACGTACAGAGCTTTCCCTCTAATTGAAATGCAACACTGGCCATGGTACCTCTTAATCGACGAGAGCTTCATCGGCTTGCATGGCGTCCGGGGTGACTTGGTCGAGCGAGCCTGGAAGGTCCGCGCCCGCATCAACCAGTGGATCGGCATTCCCTGCGGCATCGGCATCGCCACAACGAAGACCCTCGCAAAGCTGGCCAACCACATCGCCAAGACGGCTGAGCGTAAGCCCGGCAGCTACCCAGATGAGCTCGCCACGGTGTGCGACCTGTCCAGGCTTGGCGAGGATCTGCTGCGAGAGGTCATGACTTCCACCGACGTTGGTGAGGTCTGGGGCATCGGCCGCCAGATCAACACACAACTCAAATCGCGTGGGGTCACGTCCGTGCAGGATTTCGTAGATCTTCCCAGCTCGGTAGTGAGAGGCACTTGGGGCGTGGTGCTGGAACGCACCTGGCGTGAGCTGAGAGGCGAGGCTTGCATTGAACTGTCCGACGTACCCAGCCCCAAGAAGCAAATCGCCTGCACTCGCAGCTTCGGCCAACCCGTCACAGGGCTGACCGAGCTGCGGGAGGCTATAAGTGAGTTCACGTCACGAGCCGCTGAGAAGCTGCGCAAGCAACGCCACCTGGCAGGGCAGGTTCTGGTGTTTGCAAGGACTTCACCGTTCAGGGATGGGCCACGGTTCTCCAAGAGCGTGGTCGTGCCGCTGGTGCGCCCCAGTGCCGACACCACTGAGTTGGCCAACGCGGCAGTGATGGGCTTGCGCAGCATCTATGCCCCTGGATTCCAGCTGGCCAAGGCCGGGGTCATGCTGCTGGACCTCGTGCCAGACACCTTCGTGCAAGGGGCGCTGGATTGGGGCGAGCCGACGACCGAACAGCGAGACCGCTCCAGGTTGATGCATGCCATGGATCGCGTCAACGACAGGTTTGGCAAGCGAACGGTTTTGCTAGGTAGCTCAGGCCTGAGCCAAGGCGCGGACACCTGGGGAATGCGTCAAGTAAGACGGACGCCTTGCTACACGACAAAGTGGGGCGAGACACCAGTAGCCAGAGCTTGAGCCCCGAACAGTGAAGACCAGAATGCCCTCTACAAGCAGGGCTGAGACCCCTGTTTAGCCAATCTCGTTCAGCAATGACCGCTGCAAGCCAGCGAGATGTAGTCACCAAGTAGTCACCAGAAAGACTACCTAGACCAGAAACGAGAAACGGGTTAGCACCGATACGATGCTAACCCGTTGATTTTATTGGTCGGGGCGGTGGGATTCGAACTCACGACCCTCTGCTCCCAAAGCAGATGCGCTACCAGGCTGCGCTACGCCCCGACTAGACATCTAGTATAACCTGTTGATAGCCTTCTTTTGCCTGCCGTGTGCAGAAAAGAACAACCGGTCCGCAGAACGTCGTCTTGACGCGATATAAAGAGGTCATGCTCACCCCCGTTCCACAGGCCATCACGCTGCTGGGTGACACGCTGCTGGCGGTATGGCGTGGCATTCGTCGAGGCTGGCAGTTTCGACCGCAAGATTTTGCGCGCATCCTGGCCGATGCCAGTGCGCGGGCGCTGCTCATTGTGCTGGTGGTCAATGTGCTGGTGGGTGCCATCATCGCCTTTGTGGGGGCGGTGCAGTTGCTCAAGTTCGGCGCGGGCATCTTCGTGGCCGACCTGGTGGCCATCGCCATCTCGCGCGAAATGGCCGCCGTCATCACGGCCGTGGTGATGTGCGGGCGCACCGGCGCGGCCTTCGCGGCCGAGCTGGCCACCATGCAAGCCAATGAAGAGGTCGATGCCCTGACCGTCCTGGGTCTCAATGCTGTCGACTATCTGGTGCTGCCACGCGTGCTGACGCTGCTGCTCATGATGCCGCTGCTCTACCTGTTTGGCTGTGTGGGCGGATTGCTCGGCGGCTTTGCCGTGAGCTCGTCGCTGCTCGAACTGGCGCCCATTGCTTACTTCGACCGCAGCGTGGCCGCCCTCACCTACACGCACCTGGGGCTGGGCTTTTTCAAGAGCATGGCCTTTGGCCTGCTGGTGTCCTTGGCAGCCTGCTTTCATGGCTTGCATGCCCCGCGCAATGCGGCCGGGGTCGGGGGAGCCACCACCCATGCCGTGGTGACGGGCATCGTCGGCGTGATCGCGCTCGATGCCGTGTTTGCCGTATGCGCTGACGCGCTGGGACTGTGAGATGAGCTTGCTCAGCGTGCGTGACCTGAGGCTGCAATACGGCCCCACCCTGATCCAGGAGCACATCGACTTCGACATCGAGGCAGGCACCATCTACGCGGTGATGGGCGGCAGCGGGTGCGGCAAGAGCACCTTGCTCAAGTGCCTGATCGGCCTGCTGCAGCCCGCCGCAGGGCAGGTGCTGTACGGCGAGCAAGACTACTGGGCCAGCAACGAGGCCACGCGCAACCAGTTGCGGGCCGACATTGGGGTGCTGTTCCAAAGTGCGGCGCTGTGGTCCTCCATGACGGTGCTGGAGAACGTGATGCTGCCGCTGCAGGTGCAAGACACCCTGCCCCAAGACCAGCATGAGGCGCGCGCCCTGGAGGCGTTGGAATGGGTGGGCATGGCCGAGGCGCAAGACCGCCTGCCAGCTGACCTGAGCGGCGGCATGAAAAAACGTGTGGGCCTGGCCCGTGCCATCGTGGCCCGCCCTCACCTGCTGTTTCTGGACGAGCCCTCGGCCGGCCTGGACCCCATCAGCTCGGTCAAGCTCGACCGCCTGATTCTGGACATCCGCGAGCGCACCGAGGCGGCCATCGTCATCGTCACGCACGAGCTGCCCAGCATCTACGCGCTCGCCGACGACGGCATCTTTCTGGATGCCGACCTCAAACGCCCCATTGCCCATGGCAAACCCACGCAGATGCGCGACACTGTCATGCACCCGACCGTGCAAGCCTTCATGCGCCGACAGGAGATCGACACCTTATGAAACGCCATGCTTTTCTGGTGGGCGCCTTTGTGCTGCTGGCCCTGGTGCTGGTGGTGGCGGGTGTGCTCACGCTCAACAAATCGGGGTGGTTCACCACGCGGCACAAGGCCGTGGTGTACTTCGACGACAGCGTCAAGGGGCTCTACATTGGCGCCCCCGTCACCTTCCGCGGCGTGAAGATGGGCGAGGTCACGCGCATCGGGGTGGAGGTGAACCAGCAGACCCTGGTGGCGCGCATCCCCGTCACCTTGACCCTGGGCACCGAATCGCTGCAGATGGACTCGGGCAGCGGCCAGATCCACGAACTCGACCTGCCAGAGCTGGTGAGACGGGGGCTGCGTGCCCGCCTGTTCCTGCAAAGCGTGGTCACGGGCCAGACCGCCATCGAGCTGGATTTTCGCCCGGATCTGCCGGGGCGTTTGTTGGCAGGCGGCAAGGGCCCCATCCCCGAGATCCCGACCATGCAGGACAAGCTCGATGTCCTGATCAACCAGCTGCAGGAGCTGCCGTTGGCGGAGATGATGAACGAGCTGCGCCAGACCATGCGCACGCTCAACGACACGCTCAAGACCAGCCAGGTCGCCATTGACAAGACCAGCCAGCAGCTCAACGCCACGGGTGTGCAAGCCCGCCAGACGCTGGTGACCGCCGACGAGGCTTTGAAGGCGGTGCAGGCGCAAACCACCCTCACCTTGCAGTCGCTGCAGCAGTTGACGGACACCACCCGTGGCACCGTCACGCAAATGCAGCCCGCTTTGCAACAGACCTTGCAGGAAACCCGCCTGGCCGCCGAAGGCGCACGCCGCGCCATGCAGGACCTGGCTGCGGTGGCGGCACCCGGCTCGCCCCTGCGCACCGATGTGAACAGCGCCGTGAGCGACCTGTCGCAGGCGGCGCGCAGCCTGCGCTCGTTTGCCGACCAGGTGGAGCGTGAGCCCAACAGCCTGATTTTTGGAGGAGGCAAGCCGTGACGATGCGAACTGTTTCACCGGCTTGGCGTGATGCCCTGCCCAAGGTGGCGTGTGTCGCGCTGTGCGTGGCTTTGGCTGGCTGCGCCAGTGCCCCGACCGAGCACCGTTGGCTGTCCTTGCCGCTGGATGTCAGCCTACCAACGGCCTCTGCGCCAGCCACCACCCACGCCATACCGCAGTTGCGCCTGCAGCGCGTGCAAATTCCGGAGTATCTGCAAAGCACCCGGGTGCGCTTTCGGGACAGCGCCGCCACGCTGGCGGAATGGCCGGGCGTGCGATGGGCCGAGCGACTGGAGATCGGCCTCACGCGCCACCTGGGTCTGCAATTGGCGGGGCTGGGCCAGGCCGGCTGGATCTGTGCCGACCCGTGCGACACGGTGCCCGCCGGTGGCAGCCTGCAACTGAACTATGTGATGCTGGACCACGAACGGCCAAGCGCCCGCCTGCACGCCTTGGCGCAATGGACCTTGACGCCCCCACCCGGCAGCGCCAGCACGCCGCGCCAAGGACAATTGCGCTGGAGCGAAGCCGTGCTGGAGGACACCCCTGCCGGTCAGGCTGCCGCCATGGCACGAGTGAACGCCGCCATCGCGCGCGACATCGCCCAGCAACTGCGCCCCTGACGATAGGGGGCGTGGCTGGGCGTGACACGGCTCAGGCCGTGATCTGCGCCCAGGCCTTTTCCAGCCGCTTGATGCTGACCGGCTGCGGCGTGCGCAGCTCTTGTGCAAACAAACTCACCCGCAGCTCTTCTAGCAACCAGCGGAACTCATCTGTGCGGGCGTCCAGCACGCCTTTGAGCTCGGCCAGACGGCGGGTGTAGCGCTGGTCCAGCGGGCGCAGCTCGGCCAGGCGTTGCGCGTCGCGAGCCGGGTCGCCCTTGAACTTGTCCAGCCGCAAGGTGATGGCCTTGAGGTAACGCGGGAAGTGCTGCAGCTGCGTGTAAGGCGTCTGCGCGATGAAGCGCTTGGGCATCAGTCGCTGCAACTGGCCGGCGATGTCGTCGGCCACATCCTTGGGCGGCTTGGCGTCTTTGAGCTTGCGGATGGCCGCCGCGTACTCGACCAGCACCGTGCCCGCCAGCCGCGCCACTTCCTGGGCGATCAGGTTCAGGCGGGTGCGTCCCTCTTCCACTCTGGCCTTGAAGCTGGCCGCATCGGTGGGCAAAGGGTCGGCCAGGTAGGCGCGGTCCAGGGCCACGTCGATGATCTGGTCGCGCAACTCATCGGCCGTGCCCAGGCTCATGTAGGCCATCGCCATCTTCTGCAGATCGGGGATGTTCTTTTCCAGGTACTTGAGCGGCTCCTTGATCTGCAGGGCCACCAGGCGGCGCAAACCGGCTCGGTGCTTGGCCGCGGCCACATCAGGCTCGTCAAACACCTCGATCTCGACGTTCTGTCCCTTGTCGATCAGCGCCGGGAAGCCGATCAGGGTGTGGCCGCCGCGCTGGATCTCCATCAGCTCGGGCAGCTCGCCAAAGGTCCAGTCGGTGAAGGCCTGGCTCGCCTGCGGCTTGCCTGCTGCGGCACCTGGGGCCGATCCGCCCTTGCCTGCACCGCCTTGGGCGTTGGACGACACACGCTGCGCACCACCGGACGGCGTCGTCGCACCTCGCCCCCCTGCATGGCCTGGCGCAGCAGATGAGCCCACGCCAGCTTGAGCCGTCGCGGCCCCCTCACCCGACGCACCACTGTTCGCGCCGCCTTGCGCCACCGCCTGAGCCTTCAGCGCCGCGAGCGCCTGGAAAGCCCCACGCGCCAGCGAGCCCAGCTCGGCCTTCAGCACGGCCAGGTTGCGGCCCATGCCCAGCTGGCGGCCATGCTCGTCCACCACGCGGTAGTTCATGAACAGGTGGGGCGAGAGCATGTCCAGCTTGAAGTCGTTGCGCTTCACGTCGAGCTGGGTCTTGTCGCGCACGGCCTTGAGCAGCACGTCCATCAAGCCGCCTTGGCCAAACGGCACCGTCTGGATGAAGGACTCGGCGTAATCGGGCAGTGGCACGAGGCGCGCACGGGGCTTTTGATGCAGGCTCTTGACCAGCGCCAGCACCTTGTCTTTCAGCATGCCGGGCACCAGCCATTCGCCTGGCTCTTCCTGCACCTGGTTGAGCGCGAAGATGGGGATGGTCACGGTCACCCCGTCGCGGGCGTCACCGGGCTCGTGCAGGTAGGTGGCCGCGCAGTCCACCCCGCCCATGCGGATCACCTTGGGGAAAGCGGCGCTGGTGATGCCGGCGGCCTCGTGGCGCATCAGCTCCTCGCGGCTCAGGTAGAGCAGCTTGGGGTTCTCGCGGCTGGCATGCTTGTACCAGCGCTCGAAACTGTAGCCGCTCATCACCTCCGGCGGAATCTGGGCGTCGTAGAAGGCGTAAATCAGCTCGTCGTCCACCAGCACGTCCTGGCGGCGTGACTTGTGCTCCAACTGCTCGACCTGGTTGATCAGCTTGCGGTTAGCCGCCAAAAACGGCAGGCGCGTTTCCCACTCGTTGTTGACCAGGGCTTCGCGAATGAAAATCTCGCGCGCCTCCTTGACGTTGACCAGGCCAAAGTTGATGCGCTTGTTGTTGTAAACGACCAGGCCATACAGCGTGGCACGCTCCAGAGCCACCACCTCGCCGGCCTTCTTTTCCCAGTGCGGATCGAGCAACTGCTTTTTGAGCAGGTGGCCGCCCATCTGCACCAGCCAGGGCTGGTCGATGTTGGCAATGCCGCGCCCGAACAGGCGCGTGGTCTCCACCAGCTCGGCCGCCAGAATCCAGCGCCCTGGCTTCTTGCTCAGGTTGGCACCGGGGTGCTTGTAGAACTTGATGCCGCGCGCGCCCAGGTACCAGTCTTCGTCGTCGCTCTTGCAGCCGATGTTGCCCAACAGGCCCGACAGCAGGGACAGGTGCACCTGCTCATACGTGGCGGGGCTGCCATTGAGGCGCCAGTTGTGCTCGGCCACCACGGTGTGCAGCTGGCTGTACACATCGCGCCACTCGCGCACGCGGCGCGGGTTGATGTAGTTGTCGCGCAGCAGCTGTTCGTACTTGCGGTGACTGAGCTTGTGCCGCTCGGGCTCGCCCGGCTCGTGGTGCCCGTGCCCGCCGCGTGACTCGTCCAGCCACTTCCACAATTTCAGCGTGCCCATGAACTCCGACTTCTCGTCGTCGAACTGCTTGTGCTTGGTGTCGGCCTGCTGTTGCTGGTCGATGGGCCGGTCGCGCACGTCCTGCACGCTCAAAGAGGCGGCGATCACCAGCACCTCGGCCAACGCCTGACGGTCCTTGGCCTCCAGGATCATGCGGCCCACACGGGGGTCGAGTGGCAGGCGGGCCAGGTCCATGCCCAGCCGGGTGATCTCGTTGTCGTCATCGACCGCGCCCAGCTCGTTGAGCAACTGATAGCCGTCGGCAATGGCCTTGCGCAGCGGCGGCTCGATGAAGGGGAAATCGTCCACCAGCCCCAGGTGCAGCGACTTCATGCGCAAGATCACGCCGGCCAGCGACGAGCGCAGGATTTCCGGGTCGGTGAAGCGCGGGCGGCCGGTGAAGTCCTTCTCGTCGTACAGGCGGATGCAGATGCCGTTGGCCACCCGACCGCAACGACCCGCACGCTGGTTGGCCGCCGCCTGGCTGATCGGCTCGATCTGCAGCTGCTCGACCTTGTTGCGGAAGCTGTAGCGCTTGACCCGCGCCAGCCCCGAGTCGATCACATAGCGGATGCCCGGCACGGTCAGCGAGGTTTCGGCCACGTTGGTGGCCAGCACGATGCGGCGTCCGCCCCCGGTCTTGAAGACCTCGTCCTGCTCCTGCTGGCTCAGGCGCGCAAACAGCGGCAGGATGCTGGCCGTGACACGGTGGTGGGCGAAGTGCTTGCGCAGGTGGTCGGCGGCCTCGCGGATCTCGCGCTCGCCGGGCAGGAACACCAGGATGTCGCCACTGCCCTCGCGCCACAACTCGTCGGCCGCGTCGGTGATGGCCTCGTTCAGTCCGTACTCGCGGCTGTCCTCAAACGGACGGTAGCGCTGCTCAACCGGGAACAGGCGCCCGGACACCATGATGACCGGCGCGGGGCCCCTGCTTGATGCAAAGTGCTTCGCAAAGCGGTCCGCATCGATCGTGGCCGAGGTCACGATGATCTTCAGGTCCGGGCGGCGCGGCAGCAGCTGGCGCAGGTAGCCCAGCAAGAAGTCGATGTTGAGGCTGCGCTCGTGCGCCTCGTCGATGATGATGGTGTCGTAGGCGCGCAGGTCGGGATCGCCCTGGGTCTCGGCGAGCAAGATGCCGTCGGTCATCAGCTTGACGCTGGCATAGGGCTGGATGCGGTCCTGGAACCGCACCTTGTAGCCCACGACCTCGCCAAGCGGCGTGTTCAGCTCCTCGGCAATGCGCTTGGCCACGCTGGAGGCCGCAATCCGGCGTGGCTGGGTATGCCCAATCAGCTTGGGCCGCAGATGTCGCGGCGCACTCGGGTCGCGTGGCTGGCCCCAGCCCCCGCGCCCCATCGTCAAGGCGATCTTGGGCAGCTGCGTGGTCTTGCCCGAGCCCGTCTCGCCGCAGACGATGATGACCTGGTGCTCGCGCAGGGCGGCTTCGATCTCGTCGCGCTTGCCGCTGACGGGCAAAGATTCAGGAAAGGTGATGGCGGGAAGGGACAAGGGGATAATCGTGGGCTGAAGAGCCCACGATTATCCTAGACTCACTTCAACTTTCTGCGCGCGCGGGTCACAGCACCGAGGCTGAGCAAGCCGAGCAGCATCATGGCGTTGGTCGATGCTTCAGGAACGGGCGTGAGAATGTACGCATGCAACTGCCCATTCACCAAACCTTGCCCCGTGATCTGCCCCACCTCGTTGATTGCCGACGCCGATGTGATGACCCAGTTCGACGCGTCCTGCGGTGCAAGCAGTGAATTCAGGTCGATCATTTCATCTCCACTGCCAACGATGAAGCCGTGGCGGTTGCCTGAGCCATCACATATTTGTGAGCTGCCCACAATCTGACCGAGATTGTTGATACCGGATGCACCAGCATTCCCACCACCGCAAAACGCACCAAGGTTGACCAAATCTCCACCTCTTGTGACAAATGCCTTGGACAATCCATTGAATGACGCGCTACCAACGATGACCCCGTTGTCATTGATGGCGCGCCCTGAACTAGACGTCGATAGACTGATGCCCGGCACCAGATTACTGCCGTTCGCACCTGTCACGCTGGTGAATGCCATGTCGTAAGGATATGCGCCAGATTTGTATGAAAAATTGACGTACCCCGTCGATACACCGTTGTTATTGACCGCGTACGCGTATCCAGTCACGGACAACGGTGTGGGCATGCCACCACCCATACTCAAACCCAGTGGAGTCGCTGCGCCAGAGGCGTCAAATGAGTACGCCTTGTCGCCCGACGTTCCGACGACGAGACCGCTGTTGTTGATGCCGAAACCCATGCTGAATGTGCTCGCCCCAGGCGTGAGATCGGTCATGCCGCTGGAGCCGTATATGAAAGCATGAGGCAACCCAGAGGCCACCTGAGCAAAGCCAGTCACCTGCCCTGCATCGTTGATACCCCAAGCTTGGCTGGAAGAACCACCCAATGTGCCCAAGCCCACAAGGCCATTGACACTGTCGTAGAGGAAGGCCTGATTCAAACCATTTGCACCGGTTGCGATGCCGGCTACCTGTCCTAGTTCATTGATGGCCGTGCCCGTCATGGACACGTAACCTGAAAGAACACCCAGATCTTTCAATACATAGTTCGAGGCATGCGATGCAGATGCCCCAAACAAAACAGAACACGCGATTACCTTGGTAATTGTGCGAGACAAAGCCATGATGTTTTCCCCAGATGAATTACATATAGATACACCCAGCGCGCTGATCAATCCCTAACGCGGAGCGTCGGGATAGTACGCCCTAAGCGCAAGACTCACACCCCGCCCCGCTAAGTGGCGGGATAAAATGCGGCATCAACATACCGCCAACCCCTGAATATTGACGCCAACCAAGGGGTTACCCCAAATCAAAACAATTAAAAATAT
>MESA01000045.1:34310-44755 GCA_001770775.1 Burkholderiales bacterium RIFCSPHIGHO2_12_FULL_63_20 | reverse complement strand
ATGCACTTCGACGACTACCACCGCTACGACGCCCTCGGGCTGGCCGACCTGGTCCGCCGGGGCGAGGTTCACCCCAGTGAGTTGCTGGACGCCGCCCTGGCGCGCGCCGACGCCACCCGATCGCTGAACGCCATCGTGATGCGCCTGGACGAAAGCGCCCGCAAGCGTGCCCAGGCGCCTTTTGACACCTCGGCGCCGTTCGCGGGCGTGCCCTTCCTGGTCAAAGACTTGTTTCAGGACCTCAAAGGTCTGCCCTCGTCGGGGGGCTGTCGTGCGCTGAAGGAGGTGCCCGCCCCGGAAGACGCCGACGTGGTGCGCCGCTGGCGTGAGGCAGGACTGGTGATCTTCGGCAAGACCAACACGCCCGAGTTCGGCGCCAAGAACATCACCGAGCCACTGGCCTGGGGCCCGGCCCGCAACCCCTGGGACCCAAGCCGCACCACCGGCGGATCTTCAGGCGGCTCGGCAGCCGCCGTGGCGGCAGGCATCGTGCCGGTAGCCGGTGCGAACGACGGCGGCGGCTCCATCCGCATCCCGGCGGCCGCGTGCGGGCTGTTTGGCTTCAAGGCCGGTCGAGGTCGCATTTCCATGGGGCCGATGATGGGCGAGGCGCTCAACGGCGCCGCCGTGCAGGGCGTGGTCTCGCACAGCGTACGCGACACCGCCGCCATGCTCGACGTGCTGCAAGGCCCCGAGCCCCATGCGCCGTATCACATGCCGGCGCCTGAGGTGCCCTATCTGCAGTGCCTGCAACGCCCGCCTGGGCGCCTGCGCATTGGTTACAGCACCGTCTCGCCCATTGGCACCCCGGTGGACCCGCAGGCCATCGCGGCCGTGGCCGATGCCGCCTGCCTGCTCACCGACCTGGGTCACCACGTCGAGCCCTGTGACACGCCCTTCAACGGCGTGCAACTGGCCGAAGACTTCCTGCTGGCCTGGTTCTGCGCGCAGGCCTTCCTCATCGACCACATCCAGCGCACGGTAGGTGCCAGCCTGAAGGACTTCGAGGCCGACACGCGCCTGATGGCCGCCGTCGGGCGCCGCACCTCGGCCCTGCGCCTGCTGCAGTGCGAAGCGCGCTGGCACGAGCACAACCTGGCCTTGTCGGCCTTCCACGCCCGCTACGACCTGTGGCTGTCGCCCACGCTGGCCGCGCCGCCCCTGCCCATTGGCAGCCTGACCACCCCACCGGCGTTGGCCTGGGTGGGCGATGTGGTGGCACGGCTGGGCCTGGCAGGCTTGCTCAGCGAGACCCCACAATTCAAGCAGACCGTGCTGAACAACCTGGGCTGGACGCCCTATACCCAGTTGGCCAACCTCACCGGTCGCCCGGCCATGTCGGTGCCGCTGTACCGCACGCCCGAGGGCCTGCCGCTGGGTGTGCAGTTCGTGGCCGGACTGAACGGCGAAGCTCGGCTGCTGCAACTGGCCGCTCAGCTGGAACAAGCCCGTTCTTGGCGCCACAGCCCCCCCGTCGCAACGCCCTGATGACACAGATATTCGGACACCGTGTCGAATGCACGCTTGACACACGGATCTCCATCACAACTCCCACCACCTCTTTGTAAGATGGGGTAACCACACACCTGTGGTGTTGGAGCCCGATTGAACTTGCCCCATTCGTTGTCTCGCCTGCTGCTGGGCCCGGATCCAGAGCGGCACCCTGCCATCGGCCTGACCCTGCTGGTGAGTGCGCTTTACCTGGTCAACTCTGGACAGGTCGTCGCAGCCGTGTCTGTAGGCTACGCCTCGGCGGTGCTGGCGCCCTACTTGCTCGCCTTCATGCTGACAGGAGCGGTGCTGTTTTACGGCTTGCTGCGCTCGGGACTGAGCCAGCGCTGGTCCGATCCCAATCTGGTCGTGGTGCAAAGCATCTACTGCGCGTTCGCCGTGTCCCTGGGCTACCTGACTGTAGATCTGCACTTTCGCGGAGTGGTGCTCACCTTCATGCCCGTCATCCTGCTGCCCAGCCAGTTTGCCCTGCCGCCGCGGCGTATCCGTCAACTGACCACGGCCATGTTCCTGCTGCTGGTGGGCACCACCTTGGTCAACTGGTACGTCAACCCAAGTGAGCCGGAGGTCGTTGGCGACATCCTGCGATGCACCTACGTCACCGTCATTTTGGTGGCCGTGTGCGCGGTCGCGCAGCGCGTCAGCGTCAGCCGTCACGAAATGAAGCTCAAAAGCGAGGCCCTCGCCATTGCGCTCTCCAAGGTCGAGCACATGGCCGCCCACGACCAGCTCACCGGGCTGATCAACCGCCACCGCATGCACGAGGTGCTGGACAAGGAATGGCATCGCCTTCAGCGCCAAGCCCGTCCCACCACCTTGATCATGATGGACCTGGATCACTTCAAGCGGGTCAATGACACCCTCGGGCACCAGGTGGGTGACGAGGTCCTGAAGCGGTTTGCCATGCTGGCCGACACCTATCTGCGCGACGCCGACGTGGTCTCACGCTGGGGTGGTGAAGAGTTCCTGGTGTTCTGCCCGGACACCTCGGCAGACCAGGCCCTGATTGCCTTGAATCGCCTGCGCGAGCAAGTGCATGTCCGGCCCTTTCTGCAAAGTCACCCCGACCTGCAGATCACCTTCTCTGCCGGCCTGGCCACGCTGCGCCCGAGCGAGAGCATGGCCAACGCCATCGAACGTGCCGACCAGGCGCTCTATCAGGCCAAAGAAGCGGGACGTGATCGCTTCATGCAAAGCCCATAATAGGAAGAGTTGACGCTTCTCACGCACCCCTTCGCGCACGCCACATGGACTTGGTCTTTCCCCACACTTTCGTGCCCTGGTTTCGGTCGGTGGCGCCCCACATCCACGCCCACCGCGGCAAGACCTTCGTCGTGGGCTTGTCTGGCGAGCTGATCGCCGCCGGCAAGCTGGAAAACTTTGTCCAGGATCTGGCGCTGATGCACGCCATGGGGATCAAGATCGTGCTCGCGCACGGCTTTCGCCCCCAGCTGGAAGAGCAGTTGCGCGCCAAGGGGCAAACCTCGCAATTCAGCCACGGCATGCGCATCACCGACCCGATCGCGCTGGACTGCGCCCAGGAGGCGGCCGGGCAGTTGCGTTACGAGATTGAAGCCGCCTTCTCGCTGGGCTTGCCCAATACCCCCATGGCCGGCGCAGCCATCAGCCTGGTGTCGGGTAACTTCATCACGGCCCGCCCGGTGGGCATCGTGGACGGCGTGGACTTCATGCACACCGGCCTGGTCCGCAAGATCGACGCCGTAGCGGTGCGCCGCGCCCTCGACTCGGGGACGCTGGTGATGCTGTCCCCCTTTGGCTTCTCGCACACGGGCGAGGCCTTCAACCTGAGCATGGAAGACGTGGCCACCAGCGCGGCCATCGCCCTGCAGGCTGACAAGCTCATCTTCGTGACCGAGGTTCGCGGAATTTTGCAAAGCATCGTGGCCGACCCGGCGCGTGCGGTCGAACTGGAAGCGCATCAGCACGACCCTGACGAGGAAGTGGACCAAGAACTCGCGCTGGCCGATGCCAAGCGTCTGCTGGCCGCCTTGCCCAACCCGACCCAACCCACCGACACCGCTTTTTATCTGCAGCACGGGGTGAATGCGGCGGAGGGCGGCGTGGAGCGCGTACACATCATCCCCTACCGGGTGGACGGTGCCTTGCTGATGGAGGTGTTCACCCACGATGGCGTGGGCACCATGATCGTGGACGAAAAACTTGAAAGCCTGCGCGAGGCCACCCCCGACGACGTGGGCGGCATCTTGCAATTGATCGAGCCGTTCGAGCAGGATGGCACGCTGGTCAAGCGCAGCCGTACCGAGATCGAACGTGACGTGGCCCAGTACACCGTCATTGAGCACGACGGCGTGATCTTCGGCTGCGCGGCGCTCTACCCCTTCCCAGAAGCCAGCACGGCCGAGATGGCGGCCCTCACCATTTCGCCCAGCGTACAAGGCCAGGGTGACGGCGAGCGCATCCTCAAACGCATCGAACAGCGAGCGCGGGCAATGGGCCTGTCGACATTGTTTGTATTGACAACGCGTACCATGCACTGGTTCATCAAGCGCGGCTTCGCCCAGGTTGACCCGAACTGGTTGCCCGAGGCACGCAAGCGCAGCTACAAGTGGGACCGGCGCTCCAAAGTGCTGGTCAAGCACCTCAAGTGATTTTTTCTCAGAACTGACAAGACAACACCATGGCACGCACCATCCAATGCAAGCACCTCAACAAGGAAGCCGAAGGTCTGGATTTCGCCCCGTATCCGGGTGAGCTGGGCAAGCGCATCTACCACGAGATCAGCAAAGAAGCCTGGCAACTGTGGCTCAAGCACCAGACCATGCTGGTCAATGAAAACCGCCTGAACCTGGCCGATGCGCGCGCACGCCAGTACCTGGCCCGCCAGATGGAGCAGTTCTTCTTTGGCGAAGGTGCCGAACAGGTGCAAGGCTACGTACCGCCGGCAGCCTGAGGCCTCAGCCAAGGCTGCTGCCTGCGCCAAAATGCCGACCTGCAGGTCGGCTTTTTTATTTGGAGGGCCGGAACACCCACCAGCCGCGCAAGGTGCTGGCAGCCAGGGTGAACACCGCGCCCAGAGCCTCCAGGCCCTCCTCCAGCATCAAGGCCCACAGCACCCACAGATCGGTATCAGGCGTGTCGCGGTGGCCGGCCCAGCCCTCGGCGAACTGCGCAACAACGAGCAGTGCAAAAGCCAGCATGAAAAACTGGCCGTCGGGCCGACGCCAACCCTGTTGACGCCACAGGTAACGCAGGGTGGCCACGCCACTGGCGATCAAGGACACCAGGAAGACCAGCACCAACCCACCGGTGATCAGGCGACGCAGGGGATCGATGCCGGCATCGGCGTAATGACGCCAGCTCAGCAAGGCTTTGCCGCTGGGCACCAGCTCTGGTGGCAAGCCGGCCTCGCGCACGCCCATCAACACCATCACCAAGGCGAACGCCAGTGGCAACCAGCGACGTGATCGCAAGGTGCGTCCGAGCGTCCAGACGGCCGCAGCCAGCCATACCCAGACCGACCCCTGCTCGATGGGTCCGCTTTCTTCACCCAGCCAGAACACCGTTTCACGGTCGAGGATGAACGGCGCGACGCACAAAACCAATACCGCCACAGCCAGCAACCGCAGGCCCCATCTCAACTGCACATTCATCTCACACCCTGGCGTCAAACCAAAGCGGGTGATTATGGCAATTTTGTGACAACCGCTCTCAAGCTTCGCGAATACCCGTCAGGACGACTCAAACGGGCATCAAAAAATCACGGCTGACGCCATAGCCCAGGTCGCTCACGCGGTCGAGGAACTGGGTCAGGTAGGCGTGTAGCCCGGTGGCCAGAATCTCGTCGATGCGGCTGAACTGCAGGTCGGCGCGCAGTCGCCCGGCGCGACGGATGGTTTCGTGGCTCTGGTCATTGGCCACCGCACGCAGGTTGCTCACCACCTCGTCCATGCAGTAGACGAGTGAGCGCGGCATCTCGGCGCGCAAGATCAGCAACTCGGCCACTTTTTCCGGACGGATGACATTGCGGTACACCTTGCGATAGACCTCGAATGCCGAGACGCTGCGCAGCACGGCCGACCAGTGATAGAAGTCGACCTCCTTGCCCTCGTTGCCCACGCCGGAGCCGAAGAACTCGGTGTTGCGGGCGTGGAACTTTACGTCCAGCAGGCGGGCGGTGTTGTCGGCACGTTCAAGGAAGGTGCCGATGCGCTGGAAGTGGAAGGACTCGTCCTGCAGCATGGTGCCCAGCGTCACGCCACGCGAGAGGTGCGAGCGGAACTTCACCCACTCGAACAACTCGCCCGGGTCTTTCGCCAAGGCTCCTTCCTTGACCAGGCGGTTGTACTCCAGCCAGGTCTGGTTCATGGTTTCCCACACCTCGGTGGTCAAGGCACCGCGCACGGCCCGCGCATTCTCGCGGGCGGCACGCAGGCAGTTCAGGATGCTGGAAGGGTTGTTCGCATCGGTCACCATGAAGGCCATCACATCACGGGCATTGACCGTGTCGAAGCGCTCCAGGTAGTCGGGCATCAACTCGCTGATGCTCAGCAAGCCTTTCCAGCCTTGCAGCGTGGCTTCACTCGACTGCGGCAGCAGCGAGGTCTGGTAATTGACGTCGAGCAAACGGGCGGTGTTCTCCGCTCGCTCCATGTAACGAGCCATCCAGAAGAGGTGGTCGGCGGTGCGCGACAGCATGGGCTTGGTCTCCAGATGTGAGGCGTTGCTGACGCGCAAGGCCCCCGTGGCAGTCTCGATCAGAAGGGCTGGCAGGTGGTCTTCAATGCGTTCGTTGAGCATGATGCATCCCTTCTTGTCAGGTTTTTCACTCTTCCAGCACCCAGGTGTCCTTGGTGCCACCGCCTTGCGAGCTGTTGACCACCAGCGAGCCTTCTTTCAAGGCCACACGGGTCAGGCCGCCCGGCACCATCTGCACATCCTTGCCCGACAGCACGAAGGGCCGCAGGTCGATGTGGCGCGGCGCGATGCCGGACTCGACATAGGTCGGGCAGGTGGACAGCGACAGCGTGGGCTGCGCAATGTAGTTGCCGGGGTTGGCCAGCAGCACTTTGCGGAAATCCTCGATCTCGGCCTTTGTGGCAGCGGGGCCCACCAGCATGCCGTAGCCCCCGGCGCCGTGCACCTCCTTGACGACCAGGTCGGCCAGGTTGTCGAGCGTGTACTTCAGGGCATCGGGTTCGCGGCAGATGTGCGTGGGGACGTTCTGCAGGATGGGTTTTTCGCCCAGGTAGAACTCGATCATCTTGGGCACGTAGGGGTAGATGGACTTGTCATCGGCGATGCCGGTGCCAAAGGCGTTGGCCAGCGTGACGTTGCCGGCACGGTAGGCACGCAGCAGGCCGGCCACGCCCAGGGTCGAATCCTTGCGGAAGACCTCGGGGTCCATGAAATCGTCGTCCACCCGGCGGTAGATCACGTCCACGCGCTGCGGGCCGCGGGTGGTGCGCATGTAGACGAAGTCTTCCTTGACGAACAGGTCCTTGCCCTCCACCAACTCGACCCCCATCTGCTGCGCCAGGAAGGCGTGCTCGAAGTAGGCCGAGTTGTGCATGCCCGGCGTCAGCACGACGGCGGTGGGCTCGTTGACCGATGCGGGCGCCACGGCGCGCAGGGTGTCGAGCAGCAGGTCCGGATAGTGGGCCACCGGGGCCACGCGGTGCTCGGCAAACAACTCAGGAAAGAGCCGCATCGTCATCTTGCGGTTTTCGAGCATGTAGCTCACGCCGCTGGGCACGCGCAGGTTGTCTTCGAGCACGTAGTAGGTGCCCGAGCCATCGGGGTTGCAGGCCCGCACGATGTCGATGCCCGCGATGATGGCGTAGATGCCGTCCGGCACGCTCAAACCCATCATCTCCTTGCGGAACTGGGCATTGTTCAACACGGGCTCGGCGGGAATGACGCCGGCCTTGAGAATCTCCTGGTCGTGGTAGATGTCGTCCAGAAAACGGTTCATGGCCGTGACACGCTGCCGCAGACCGGCCTCCATCTCGCGCCATTCGGCCGCCGGGATGATGCGCGGGATCAGGTCAAACGGGATGAGGCGTTCGGTGCCCGAACCATCCTCGTCCTTGTCGCCATACACCGCGAAGGTGATGCCCACACGCCGGAAGATCATTTCAGCCTCTTCGCGACGCGCGCGCATCTGCGCCCCCGCCTGACGCGCCAACCAGCGCTCGTAGACCTGATAGTGATCGCGCACCGCCGCATCGGCACTGTGCATTTCGTCGAAGAATCGCATCGCTTGGTCTCTCATCGGGCTGTTACGCCAACTTCTGTACCTGGGTCAATGCATGGACTGTGCCAACACCTTGCACACCTCAGGGTCATGGGCACGGTTTCAGGGGGCGCCGCCCCATGTTGGGGCCAACGCAGGCTCGCCCACCCCCTCTGCCAGCAAGCGGGTGGTGACGCGCACCAAAAGGGTGTGGTCGCCGCCGCCGCGGATGACACCACGCAAGGGGGTGACGTCGCCAAAGTCGCGCCCATGGGCCACCCGCACGTGGTGCAAGCCGGGTACGCAGGCGTTGGTGGGGTCCAGGTCCAGCCAGTCGCCGGCCCGATCCAGGCCCAGGCCCGGCACCCACACACTCAACCAGGCATGGGAGGCATCGGCCCCCACCATCGGCGCCTGCCCCGGCGGCGGCACGGTCAGCAGGTAGCCGCTGACGTAACGGCCGGCCAGCCCACAGGCGCGCAGGCAGGCCAGCATGAGGTGGGCAAAGTCCTGGCACACCCCACGGCGCTGCTCGAACACGGTCATCACGGGGGTGGAGATGTCGGTCGATGCCGGGGCGTAGAGGAAGTCGCGGTGGATGCGCTGCATCAGGTCGATGGCCGCCTCGGCCAGGGGACGATGATCCTGCAGGGAGGCTTGGGCATAGTCACGCAGCTCGGGCAGCATCGGCACGTAGGGGGATGCGTGCAGGTACTCGCTGGCGGGCTCGAACGGGGCGTGGGAGCGGTAGCGCAGGCGCTCGCGCACCTCGGCGCAGGTCGGGCCATGGGCGGCATGCAGGTCGGCATAACGCGCGCGCACCAGCACCTCACTGATGGCCGTCACACGCAAATCGCTGTGCGCCGCATGCAAGGCAAAGTGCGATCGGCTGTTGCCGTAGCTGTCGATGAGGATGTTTTGCTGGGCGGGGGATGGCTGCACCGCCATGTCGAACTGCATCAACTGCTGCCCATCGTCCGTCAAGGGACGCAGGCAGGCCACATGCAGCGCATGCTCCACCGGGATACTGTAGTGGTAAAGGGTTTCGTGCTCGACCCACAGACGGGCCCAGTCGGGCGTGGGGCTCGTCATGCGCTCACCATCGAATCCGTGGACTCGGCGTGGGCAAAGTACAGCCGCCCCACCTCGTCAGACAGTCGCCAGCCCGCGTCCAGCAAGTGGTCGAGCAGGTTCATCATCGCCCCATGACCGCTCACCGGATCGCACAGCGACGCCAGGGTGGCCCCGACGCCAAGCGGCGGCAGCAGCGCCAGCAGATCGCTCGGCGCCCCGGCACGCTCGGGCAGCTTGCCCAGCTCGGTGCGCAGCCGACGCACGACGCAGGCCAGCGCCCGCGGGTTGGACTCGTCCATGACCAACAAGGCCACCAGGGCGGGCACCTCCAGGCGGCGCTGAAAGCGTGCGCGGAAGGTGATAGTGCTGTCGAACATCTCCAGCGCCTGATCGAAGCCCTGCGGGTGCTGCAGCGCCTGGTTGCGCCAGAAGGCTTGAAGGATGCGGACGTGACCGATCAAACGCTCCAACAGGCGGCCCACCGTGAGCAAGCGCCAGCCGGCGTCGCGGGTCATGCGGTCAGACTGTGCGCCGGTGACCGCACCCAGTTGCACACTCAGGTGCGCCAGGGCGTCTTGCACGGTACTGACCCGCGCGGCCAAGGCGGTGGGGTCGACCGGCACGCTGGGGCACAAGGCCTGCTGAAAATCGGTGGCCATCGCCCGCAGCAAACGGGCGTGCGCGGGCGACAGACGTTCGCGCAACGCCTGCGCGGTGCGCGTGAGCTCCGACAGGTTGAAGGCCAGGCTGTAGGCGCCCTGCCCGGCCTGGGCATCACCCAGCGCGTCCAGCGCCGCGCGCTCGAACAGGCGGCCCAGCTTGTCCAGCGGCGGCGTGCCGGGAGGCACCATGCCGAACTGCACGCCCAGGGCTGACAAGGCCTGGAGCAGGCTCTGCTCGGGTTCATCGTCCTCGGCACGCAGGCTGATGAGCCGCTCGGTGAGCCGCAGTTGCTGCTCGCAGCGCTCGGTGTAGCGTCCCATCCAGAACAGGTTCTCGCCGGTGCGGCTGGCCACCGGGCTCTGCCGCTGCGCCAGCTCCTCGAGCTTGACGGACGTGGGCAGCATCGAAAACGCGTCCACCGGCTCGCTGCTGATCACCCAGGTATCGAGCGAGCTGCCGCCCTGCTGCAGCGACACGGGGCCGTCGTCACGGGTGGCAATGCGGGTCATGCCTCCGGGCAGCACGCGCCAGCCCCCTCGGCCATCCGACAAGGCGTAGACCCGCACCGAGGCACTGCGCAGGCTCAAGCCGCCCTCCGACCAAACTGGGGTCTGTCCATAGGGAATGAAGGTCTGCACGGTGTGTGCGGCGGGGTCTTGCGCCACCGTCTCCTCCCAAGCGCGGACCTCTTGCGGGCTCAAGGTGAAGCCCAGCACCGTTTCCTGCTGTCGCTTGCGACGCGCCGACAGCCCGCCCGGCGTATCCAGCACCGGGTAGGTGGGCCGGATGACCTGCTGGGCCAGTTGGGGACGCACCGCCGCCCAGGCCGAGGCCTCGCCGCACCACCAGCTGGGCAAGGACGGCAAGATCAGGTCTTCCCCCAGCAGGTGCTGGGACAGCGCGGGCAAAAAGCCATGCACGGCTGGCGACTCCAGGAACCCCGTGCCCAGCGCATTGGCCAGCACCACATTGCCAGCCCGCA
>MESA01000045.1:0-34304 GCA_001770775.1 Burkholderiales bacterium RIFCSPHIGHO2_12_FULL_63_20 | reverse complement strand
GCGTCAGACCGGGGATGCCCAGGGTCGAGTGCGTGCGCAGCTCCAACGGGTCGCAGAAGTCATCGTCCAGGCGGCGCAGCAGGCCGTGGATGGGCGAAAGCCCCTGCACCGTCTTGAGGAACAGGCGGTCGTCACGCACGGTGAGATCACAGCCCTCGACCAAGGGAAGGCCGAGGTAGCGCGCCAGGTAGGCATGCTCGAAATAGGTCTCGTTGTAAGGGCCGGGCGTCAGCAAGGCCAGGCTCGGTGTGTCGCCACCAGCGCAAGGCTGCGCCAGCGTGCTCATCGTGTCCAGCAACTGGCGGTAGGTGCTGGCCAGATGCTGCACATTCAGCGCCCGATACGCCTCCGGGAACAGGCGCGAGACGCTCAGGCGATTCTGCATGACGTAGCCCAGCCCCGAGGGCGCCTGGGTGCGCTGCCCCACCACCCACCAGGCGCCGTCCGGCCCGCGTGCCAAGTCGAACGCCACCACATGCAGGTAGACACCCCCGAGAGGCTGCGTGCCTTGCAGGCCGCGCAGATACCCAGGGTGGCCCAGCACCAGGGCAGAGGGCAGCATGGCTTCACGCAGCAGGGTCTGCTCACCATACGTGTCGACCAGAATGCGGTTGAGCAGGTCGGCGCGCTGGGCAATGCCGCGCTCCAGCCAGGGCCACTCTTCGGGCGAGATCAGCAGGGGCAAGGCTTCCAGGGACCAGGGCCGGCTGCTGCCCCCAGCGGCGTTGTAGACGTTGTAGGTGATGCCGTCTTCACGGATCTGGCGGGCCAGCACCTCCTGGCACCGGCTCAGTTCGTCGAACGGCGCGCCCAGTTGCGTCGCCAGAGCGCGCCAAGCCGGTCGCAGTTGCCCATCGGGCAGACGCAGCTCATCGTGGTGACCGGGGTCGACAGGACGAGCCCGACGCAACCACTCGTCCACCCAACCAGAGGCTGCAGACGCCGACGTATCGCGCAATGGGAAAGTTGATGACATGGTGAGGTGAGACCCTGAAGCAGCATCGGCGTGTGCCCGATTCTCAACCCCGTAAGCAATTAATCGGCCAAGGGTTGGTCTAAATGCATGAAAAGACCGCGTTCAATGCGAGCCAAATTGATTATCACCAGTAACCTGTGGTGGAGCCCCTGTCATCGGCAGGGATCTGCCCCACACAACAATACCCCACACCATGTCATTTCTGCATCAACTCAAGATTGGTCAGCGTCTGGCGCTTGGCTTCGGCTTTCTGGTGGTCATGTTCATCGGTGTCCAGCTTTTTGGCGCCATGCAATCGAGCAGACTCAACGACAACACGCTGGCTTTCAGCGAAAACATCGTGCCCTCGCTGACCGTCATCTACAAGGTCAAAGATCAGTTGGACCTGAGCCGTCGCCTGCAAATGCGAACCCTGTCCGTCATGTCCGATTCAGAACGCCAAAGTACGCTCAAGGAAGCGCAGGCCGCCCAAGTTCAGGCACGACAGTTGATGAACGAGTACGACAAGATGGTGGCCGATGCGGAGGACGGTCAACGCCTCACCGACGTCAAAGCAGCCACTACAGCCTACAGCGACCTGAGCGTCAAAGTCGCGGACTTGGCCTCGCAGGTCGGCGGCGAGCCCACCCGGTTTGAGGAATATCAAAGCCTGGTGATGAAGGAAGGGCTTGCCAGCTTCACAGCGCTCAACAAGGCCGTCGAGCAATGGTGGAATTACAACGAAACGCTCTCCACCCGTCTCTCCGAGTCCAGCAAGCAAACCACCACGCGGGTGTTCTGGATGATCGGCGCAGCCACCGTGGTGATCGTGGTCTGCTCCCTGCTGATCGCCTTGTTCCTGACCCGCGCCATCACCGGCCCCATTCGCGAGGCCGTCCACGTGGCCGAAGCCGTGGCCTCCGGTGACCTGCGATCGCGCATTGTCGTCAAGCGCAATGACGAAACCGGCCAGTTGATGTCCGCCCTCAAGGTCATGAACGAGCAACTCTCGCAAATGGTCAGCCAGGTGCGCATGAGCAGTGACAGCATCGCCACCGGATCGGCGCAAATCGCCACGGGCAACGCCGACCTGTCGCAGCGCACCGAAGAGCAAGCGTCCAACCTGCAGCAAACCGCCGCCTCCATGGAGCAGATCAGCTCGACCGTGCTGCAAAACGCCGACACGGCTCGTCAGGCGGTGCAGATTGCCTCGGGCGCCTCTGCTGCCGCCACCCAGGGGGGTGAAGTGGTGCAAAAAGTGGTTGTCACCATGGGGGACATCTCGCAGTCCAGCCGCAAGATTTCCGACATCATCTCCGTCATCGACGGAATCGCGTTCCAGACCAACATCCTGGCCTTGAATGCCGCAGTGGAAGCCGCGCGCGCGGGTGAACAAGGCCGTGGCTTTGCCGTGGTCGCTGGCGAGGTCCGCACACTGGCCCAGCGCAGTGCCAATGCGGCCAAGGAGATCAAGACCTTGATCAGCGAGAGCGTGTCCAAGGTAGAAACCGGCGCCACACTGGTCAACGAGGCCGGCCAGCAAATGCAGGGCATCGTCACCCAGGTACAGCGTGTGACCGACCTGATCGCCGAGATCGCTGCCGCCACGCACGAGCAGTCTTCAGGCATTGGGCAGGTCAGCGATGCCGTGTCACAACTGGATCAGGTCACACAGCAGAACGCGGCCCTGGTGGAGGAATCCGCCGCCGCTTCCGAGAGTCTGAAGCACCAGGCTCAAGCCCTGGCCAATGTGGTGGCGGTGTTCAAGGTCTGATTCAGGCCGAAGGGCGGCAGGCGCCTCAGTCGCCTGCCCCGCCTAACAATTCGTCCAGGCAGCGCAACAAGGCCACCACATCCAGGGGCTTGGTCAGGTAGGCGCTGAAACCCCGGGCCTGGGCCGCATGCACGCGATCGGGCATGGCGTCTGCAGACAAGGCCACACGGGGGATGCCGCGTGTACGCGGATTGGCCTGCAGCGCGTCATCGAGCTCGAACCCCGTCATGTCGCCCAGGTGCATGTCCAGTAGCAGCAGGTCAGGCTGCTCGGCGCTGATCAGCGCCAGCGCCTCCTGGCCGCTGTGCGCCACCTTCAAGGTCCAGGCCGGTCGCAAAGCCAGGATCTGACTCACCAACTGCACATTGACCTCGTTGTCTTCGGCATAGACGATCTTGGCCTGAGATGACGGCATGGGCCAATCGTCCAAGGCCGCAAAGCCGGACGATTCTGCGGTGTCGGTCGCGGGCAGACTGACCGTGAAGACACTGCCCACACCGCGCTGGCTCTCGACCGACAACTGTCCGTTCATCAACGCCACCAGCCGCTGGACAATGACCAGGCCAATGCCGGTGCCATCGATGCCGGTTTGCTCCGCTCCCAGGCGATTGAAAGGCTCGAACAGCTGCGCCTGCTGCTCGGGCGTCATGCCGGCGCCAGAATCAGACACCGAACAATGCACCCTGCCCGCGTCATGCCAGGCATGAACGCGCACGAAACCACCGGCGTGGTTGTACTTGATGGCGTTGCTCAACAGGTTGACCAGCACCTGACGCAATCGCACCCGATCGGCATGCACGGCCACATCCAGCGGCAGCGTCGGCACGGCCAGGTCCACCTGAGCCTGCTCGGCCGCTTCGCTGACCATGCTCACGGCGTCCTGTAGCACGGTCGCCAGTTGCAAGGATTCCTGCGACATGGGCAAGTCCCCCGCCTCGATGCGAGACAGGTCCAGCACATCACTGATCACCGCCAGCAAATGCCCCCCTGCCCGCTCGATCAGGCGCACCTTGCGCAATTGATCATCTTGCAGGGGCGATTGCGCATCCAGGCGCAGCAACTGCGCGAAACCGATGACGGCATTCAGGGGGGTGCGCAGCTCGTGGCTCATGCGCGAGAGAAATTCAGACTTGGCCTGGCTGGCGCGCTGGGCGGTTTCAGCCGCCACGCAGGCCTCCTGATACAGCTTGTGCTCGGTGATGTCGGCGATGTAGCCGCAGCGTACCTCCTGGCCTTCGGCGTCGAAACCCGAGATCGAGTCGGCCGCGCACCAGCGCCACTCGCCCTGCGCATTGAGCACGCGGAACTCGCTGTGCAGCCGCACGGAGCCGGAGATGGCCTCATCGCGCTGCTGAAAGAACCGGGCCAGATCCTCCGGCATCACGCGGTTGTACAGGACCCAGGGTGAAGCCAGGGCCTGCTCTGGCGTGGCGCCAAACATCTCGCGCACACCTTCGCTGACAAAGTCGAGGTGCCCCGCCACATCGGGGCCTTCACGGAACACATAGATCATGCCCGGCAGGTTGTGCGACAAGGCCGTGAGCAGCCCGTTGCGCTCGTTCAGCCACGCGGCATGCCGCTTGCGATCGGTGATGTCGTTGAACACACAGAACCAGCGCAGTCGCCCATCTTCGAGCTGATGCGCCCGGGCCTGCACCGCAAACCAGCGCAGCCCGTGAACCGGCGACTGCACTCGGCAGTCCATCTCGAACGGCATCAGCGTGCGCGCACTGTCTTCGATGGCGCCGAACAGAACCGGCTGCTCATCGACGTGGACCAGATCCGCCAGACGCTGCCCGAGCAAGGTCGACCGTGCATACCCCAGCGACGTACAGGCGAGCTGATTGACATCGTCGATGCAACCCCGGTGATCCATGATCACCTGTGCTGCTGGCGAGAGGTCGAAAGCAGTCTGGTACGGCGAATGGTGCAAGGACACGGATGAAGGCAGGATATGGACGCAGTAGATGCCTGATTAAACATCACGAACCCTGCCGCCGGGCGTAACAGTGCGTGTCAACCCCGCAGGTCGGCGTGTTGCCCCTCACCCCCCCCACCAAGCCAGCAGCAGCGGCAACAACAACGCCGTCAATAAACCATTGAGGCCCATGGCCAGGGCCGAAAACGCCCCGCAGGTTTCCCCGATCTGCAAGGCCCGCGAGGTGCCAATGGCGTGCGCGCAGGTGCCCAGTGCCGTGCCCAGCGCGGCGTCGTCGCCCGGCAGCAAGCGGGTCAACAACCACGGCCCCACCACGGCCCCCAGCAAGCCCGTCACCAGCACAATGGTGGCAGCCAGTGCCACATTCGCGCCCACTTCGTGCGCCAACACGGTCGCCAGCGCAGTGGTCACCGATTTGGTGCTCAAGGCCAGCACCAGTTCACGGCTGCCGCCCAGCCAGTGAGCCATCAGCATGGCCGTGACGACACTGACCACGCCGCCCACCGCAATGGCCGCCAAGGTGCTGCGCCAGCGGGCCCCCACATGCTGCAACTCTGTGTAAAGCGGGATGGCAAGGGACACGATGGACAGGCCGAGCAGCCAGTGCAGGAACTTCGTGGACTCGAAGTAGTGGGCGTACGAGATGCCCAAGCCTTTCAACGCCACGATGACCATCGCCACTGACAGCACCAGCGGGTGCACGAAGGGCGACTGCCCCGCCTGGCGGTACAGCCAGGTGGCCACTGCGTAGGCCGACAGCGTCAGGAACAGCGGAAACAGTTGATGCTGCAGCACCGCCGAAGCGGCCTGCTGCCACAGCGACGACAGCTCATACATCGCCAGCCTGCTTTCCGTCGAAGCGCCGCAACCAGCGGATGGTCAGACCCGTGGCCACCATGCCCGCCACGATGCTCACCAGCAGAGCCACGGTCAGCGGCCACCAGTTGGCCTGCAGCAAATCGGCCTGCTCCATGATGCCGACGCTGACGGGCACCAGCAGCAGCGGCACCAGCAACAACATGGTCGAGCCCGCTCGACGCAACTCCGGCAAGTGCCCCTTTTTGGCCAGCAAGGCCAACAGCACCAGCACCATGCCCACCACCGAGCCGGGCACCGGCAGCCCAGTCACCGCCACCGCGGCCTCACCCATCAACTGCCCGCCCACCAGCAGCGCCATTCCCTGGATCATCTCGTCACACCCCGCTCAACGCATCTCGAACAGTTCCTGGTGGAAGTCGTCTGGCGACCGACCTTGTGCCACCCAGTCCTCACGCAGCGCCTGGCCAAAGCCCGCCGGCCCGCAGAACCAGACGCTGGCCTCAGCCCAGGCCGGCACCAGCTCGCGCATGCGCTGCGGCGTCAGGCGCCCCTGCTCGGCCGCGATCACCACGTGCAGCGTCACCCCGGCCTGCTCGGCCCGCTGGCGCAGACGGCGGATGAACTCTGCATCGGGCGCACTCGTGCTGTAGAACAGGTCGATGGCCTTGCCATCGGGCTGCTCGCACAGGGCCTGCATGCGGGCAATGAACGGCGTGATGCCAATGCCGCCAGCAACCCAGATCTGACGCGGGTGACGTCCCCTGAACGAGAAGCGCCCGTAAGGCCCCTCCACCTGAGCCGCATCGCCCACTTTCACGGTGGCAGGCAAGGTGTTCGTGTAGTCACCCAGTGCCTTGATGAGGAAGAACATCTTGCCGTCGCCCTTCCAGGCCGACGACATCGTGAACGGGTGCGGGCCCTCGCGCGGGTCCAGCGTGACAAACGCAAACTGTCCAGCCTGATGCCCCGACCAACGGCTCTGCAGGCTCACGGCCACCCGCAGCACCCGGTTGTCGGCGTGGTACTCCACCTCGTCCACCACCGCCACCGCGCGGCGGGTCTGGCCCACACGGCGCGTCAGGCTGACGAACGCGGCCACCGTGCCACCAGCCAACAGCACGGCCATCACCGGCCCGATGCCCTGCGTCCAGTAGCTGAACTTCATCAGCACGGCCGAGTGGTACACCAGCACCAGATAGACCACCGCCAGCCAGCGGTGCGTTTTGAAGAAATAGCGATACGGAAAGCGCTTGATCAAGGCCAGCCCGATCAGCACCAGGGCCGCATAAAACGCCCACTCACCCACATCTTCGGCCAAGCCGCGCTGTCCCGCCAACCAACCCTGTAGCCCCTCGTACACCGGGCGCGCCCCCTTGCGAGCCGGCTTGACCAGCCAACCCCAGCCCACGGCCCACTTCACGCCCTCCACCCACAACCAGTGCGCGATGGCCGTCACCAGCGCGGTGATGCCCAGCCACTTGTGCAGCCGGTACGACTTGTCGAGCCCGCCCAGGAAGGTTTCGATGCGGCCCCGTGGTCTCAGCGCCAGCAACATGCCCACGCTCATGGCACCGATCGCCAGGATGCCGGTGTAGTTGAGCATCGAGGTGCGGAAGTTGAAGATGGCAAACGCATCGGACCAAACCGTGTCCGCCGCCATCCACAAACCGGACAGAAGAAGAATCAACCCGATCAGGGTGAGCTGAATGTGTTTCATGAGCGCGAAAACGGGCAAGGGACAACACCAAGTCTACGCCTCTCGGTGCCCGCTGCCTGTGCACATGGCGCACACAGGGAATGTCCGCTTTGTCCTTTTGCTCACAGATCCACGCCTTCCCGGTATATTCCAGAAATCGGACATGCGGACACTCGTCTGTCCCCACGCCCTCTCACGGAGACTCGTCCAATTGCGCCGTTCGCTGTTGCGCCTCGGGATGGCCCTGTGCCTCCCCCTGCTGACGTCTCTGCCTCACATGGCGCGAGCTGACTCAGACACGCCGGTGCTGCGCGTACTGGCCTGGCCCGGCTATGCCGAGCCCGAAGTGGTCAAGGAATTCGAGGCCCGCACCCGTACCCGGGTCGAGCTCACCATCGTCGACACCGACGAGGTGCTCTGGCAAAAAGTCACCGCCCCCAGCGGCCCCGCGTTTGACGTCTTCGCGGTCAACACCGCCGAGCTGCAGCGCTACGAGGCCAGCAACCGCGTTCAGCCCATCAACACCAACCTTATTCCCAGCACCGAACGCCAGCAGCCGCGTTGTCGGCAGGTTGCCGCCATTCCCGGCCTGGTGCGCCGCACGGCCAAAGGCGAGCAGGTGTACGCCATCCCGTTCACCTACTCAGCCATGGGACTGATCTATGACAAGCAGCAGGTCTCCATCGCTCCAGACTCCCTCAATGCGCTGTGGGACCCGCAATGGCACGGCAAGGTGATTGCGTACAACGGCGGCACCCACAGTTTCTCGCTGGCGGCACAGGTGCTGGGGCTGCCTGCCCCCTTCCGCATCCCACAGGAGGGCACCCAGGCCGCCGTGGCCAAACTGATCGATCTGCGTCGCAACGCGCTGGGCTTTTACACCCAGCCTGAGGAGTCGGTGCGCCTGTTCCTGCGTCACAAGGCCGCACTCATGTTTGCCAACTACGGCATGCAACAGGTGCATCTGCTGCGCGCCGCCGGGGTCAACGTGGGCTACGTCATCCCGCGTGAAGGCGCCCTCGCCTGGCTGGACTGCTGGGCCATTCCCCGCAACGCACGCAATGTGCCCCTGGCCCACGCCTGGATCAACCACCTGCTCGGTGACACCGCCAGCGGCCTGCTTGTCACCCGTCAGGGCTTGGCCAACACCGTGAGTCCCATCGACCAGAGCACCAGCAGCGGGAACTTCATCTGGCTGCAACCCGTGGAAGATGCCGCACGGCGGGAACAACTGTGGGCGCGCATTCATTCGGGTGCCAGCCTGAGCAAGGTGCTGGCACCATGAAGCTCGGTATCGTCTGGCGCACCGGCATTGCCATGGCGCTGATTGGGGTGCTGGCCTCTGGCCTGACAGGCTACTACGGCTACACCGAAAGCCGGGCGCTGCTGCAATCAGCGGCCGAGCAGCGCCTGTTGACCGCGACGCGGGTGCTGGCACGCCAGCTCAGCGTGGGATTGGACAACGCCAGCCGCGACGTGCTGATGGTGGCCCATCACCCGGGTACCTTGGGCTTGCTTCAAACGTGGGACAGCCAACCTCCCAACCATCGCGGCAACACCATGGCCGCGCTGTTTGACACCATTTTGCGCACCCACCCTGAATACTTTCAGATGCGCCTGATCGCCGCAACCGACCACGGCGCCGAGCGCGTGCGCGTGGACCGCAGTGAAGAAGGGCTGGCCCGCATCTTCGAAGAAGATCTGCAGGAGAAGGGGCACTACCCCTACGTGATCGAAACGCTGCGGCTGCCGCCAGGCGCGGTGTACGTATCCCGCGCCAGCATCAATCACGAACTGGGCGCCCACGCGGGCCAGCATCGCCCCTCGCTGCAAGTGGCCACCCCCGTCCATGACGCGCAGGACAAAGTGCTGGGGCTGATCGTGGTCAACATTGACCTGGACCGACTGTTCAAGCAACTCGCGGCCGACCTGCCTGCCACCTTGAGCCTGTACCTGAGCAACAGCCAGGGCGACTTCCTCATCCACCCCGACCCCACACTGGCCTTCGCCTTTGACCGCGGCCAACGCGCGCTGGTGCAAGACGCCTTCCCTGACACCCGCAAGCTGATCGGTGAACAAGTCGAGGACGGCGCCCAACAACTGGTGACCCTGCAGGCCGCCGACACGCCCGAGCGCGCCCTGGTGGCCGCCTTCGTGCGCCAACCCATCGTTGGGCTGCACAACGAGGAGGGTTTCGTCATCGGCTTGGGCCAACCACTGCGTGCCGTGCTGGCCGATGCCGACCAACTGGGACGCACCAGCCTGCGCATCGTGCTGGCTTTCAGTGCCTTGGCAATCGTGCTGGCCGCCCTGCTCGCGCGCCGGCTGTCCAACCCCTTGCAACAACTGCTGCGTGCACTGCGCGAATTTGGCCATGGGTCGCACGACGCCCCTTTGCCTTTGCCGGTAACGCGCCACGATGAATTCGGCACCCTGGCCCGCGCCATGGCGGAAATGCAGACTCAAATCAGTGGCCAGTTCGCCTCGCTGGCGCTCAAACAACAGGAACTGGACAGGCTGGCCAGCCACGATGCCCTCACGGGTCTGCCCAACCGCCGACTGTTCATGGACCGCCTCACTCAGGCCCTCGCGCGTGCGCGACGCAATCAGAGTCAGCTCGCCTTGCTCTTCGTCGACCTGGACAATTTCAAGGACATCAACGACAGCCTGGGCCACGCCGCCGGAGATGACGTGCTGAACATGATGAGTCAGCGCATGAGCGTCCTCGTGCGCGAAGTCGATACCGTGGCACGCCTGGGGGGCGACGAGTTCATCATCTTGCTCGATGGCGCGGACAACCGTGCCGAAATCACCCAGATCGCCCAACGCATGGTGGAGGCGCTGCAGCAGCCCGTTGTTTATCAAGGCCACGTGCTGAACTGCGGCGGCAGCATCGGGATCAGTTGCTTCCCCGATGACGCCACAGACATGACGGCCTTGATCGCCGCAGCCGATCAGGCCATGTACCTGGCCAAGCAAAGCGGCCGCAACCAACTGCGCTTTGCATCGACGCAGGGCGGTAGCGAGGTCAGGTCAGGTCCTTGACCTCGGCCTGGGCTGCATGCAGCTGCGTGGAGGCAATCACCGCCTCACGCGAGGTTTCAACCTCATACAAGCGGCTGCTGCCGATGACCTGACCGTTGGCGGCTTTCAAATTGAAGTAAGGCTTGCCATTGGCCGCCACCAGCCGTTCGTAACGGGACTCTTTGCCGACGTTGCTCTTGACCGATGCAATGCCGTTTTCAGCCGATGCCTTGGTTTGATACAACTCACTGGTCAGAACCGTTTCACCGTTGTCGCCCTTGAGCACGAAGCGGAAATGACCATCACTGCATTTGCTCAACTCGAACGTCGCTGCCATCTCGGATCTCCTGAAGTTGAAACCGTCGCTCGAGACACTCTGCCAGACTAGGCCTGACTCGACAAGGCCACCACGGCAATCACCAGGCCGGCTACGCTGAGTGCCGCCAGCCACAGCGTGCGCACACGATTGGCCTCAATGCGCTGCACCAGTTGGGTGTTTTGCTCGGCCAGTTGCTTCATCAGTTCAGACGACGCCACCATCTGGGCGTGCAATTCACCCACCACCTCTTCCAGCTCGCGGATGCGGGCTTCCATGGCGACGGGTGACAAAGCCTCGGCCGAAGCGGGCACCTGGGAGGCACTCTTCGGGGTCGACGCCACGCTCGACTTGCCAGACACCGACTTCCAGAGCTTCTTGGCCCCATCGGCCACCTTGGGGGCGTTGTTGATCACCTCGGTCCAGGGGACCTGAGACAAAACCGTGAGCCAGCCGATGGCCATGAGAGCACCTCCTGAACGCGATCAGCTCAGACCTTTGGGGTTGAGCCCATATTCGTTGCTGCCCGGCTTGCTGTCTTGCACCATGAAGAACAGCAAGACCAGGCCACCCACGAGGGGGATGAGACCGATGAGGAGCCACCAGCCGCTGCGACTGGTGTCGTGCAAGCGGCGCACCGTCACGGCCACGCTGGGTACCAGCACCCCCAGATAGTACAGCCCACTCAACAGCCCCATGCCCATGTCCTCACTGAAGGTGCCGGTGATGCTGTCCACGATGACCAACCCCACCATCGCCAACACGTTGAAGAGAAGGAAGTACCAGTACTCGGCCCGCTGAGCACGACCGGCGAATACCGCGTACTTCTTCAACACCGTGACGTACCAATCCATGCTGCTGCTCCTGTTGTGGTCAAACTGTTGGCCGACCTGCACGTGCTGACCTGGAAGGCCCGCGTAGGGGCGATCTCGTCGAGCAGGGCCTGCGGGTGCGCCGCACGCGGCACAGAACTTGTCTTCAGGGTGGTTTTGAGCGCCACATTGCGTGCAGAACATCCACTCACTCCGTTTGAATATTTATATGTACTTGAACCATACCGCATGTACGCGAGGAGGGTGTGTCGGGCGGAACACAGCTTGCCCCCAAACCGGGTGAACCCCGAGGCCATGCCCCCCCGACGCGGTCGGGCTTCGCGTCGAAGACACCGCCTGAGAGACCAAAGGACAGGACACTGTGGGGACCACACTCAAGGTCGAAGGACCCACATCAACATGGCAGCCTATGTGATCACGTATCTCGACATCACCGACCCGCAAGCCTTTGCGGCCTACCAGGCAGCAGCCTTCCCGACGATTGCGACGTACGGAGGCCGCCCTCTGGTCGCCGGCGGCAATCTGGAGGTTCTCGAAGGCATGCTCCATCCGAAATCGGTGGTAGTGCTGGAGTTCGACACCCTGGATCAGGCTCGCAAATGGTATGCGTCGCCCCAGTATGCAAAAACAATCCCAATGCGCCAGCGTGCCGCAGACGCCAATTTCATCATTGTGGAAGGCTTGCCTGCGAAACGCGGGTGAGACAGCGTGCCCACGCAACAGGAGAACCCTGAGACCATGACCGCCACACTCAAAATCGACTTTGTGTCCGACATTTCCTGCCCGTGGTGCGCCATCGGGCTGTCATCTCTGCTGCAGGCGCTGGCGCGTGTGAAGGATGAGATCGAGGGCCAAGTGCACTGCCAGCCCTTTGAGCTGAACCCACACATGGGGCCGGGCGGCCAGGACATTGGCGAGCACCTGAGCGAGAAGTACGGCAGCACGGCCGAGCAACAGCCTCAAATACGGGAGACCATTCGCCAGCGCGGAGCGGAGGTGGGCTTTGAGTTCAGCCCCGCAGGCCGAGGCCGCATCTACAACACCTTCCACGCCCACCGCCTGCTGCACTGGGCAGGCGTGGCGTACCCACAGCAGCAAGTGGCGTTGAAGCTGGCCCTGCTGCAAGCCTGCCACCGCGACCGTCAGGCCATGGACCAGCCCGAGGTGCTGCTGGCGGCTGTGGCCGAGGCCGGACTGAATGTGGACCAAGCCCGCGCCATGTTGAACAGCGACGAGTTTGCCGAAGAGGTGCGTGAGCGGGAGGGGTTCTACACCAGCCACGGCATCCACTCGGTGCCCGCCGTGGTGGTGAACGACCGGCACCTCATCTCGGGCGGGCAGCCCGTGGAGGTGTACGAGCGCGCGCTGCGGGAGATAGCGGCGCAAGGGTGAGCGGGAGGGCCGGAGGGCGCGCGCCGCCGACATTGGCCTGGCAACTAAAATCGGGGATTGACCTGGCCCAGCGCCAAATGCAAGGGATACGCCAGAAGCCCCGACCCGATGTCCAACTTTCAGCAAAAAACAGCGCGCCGCATTGCCATGATCAGTTTGGCTCTGGCGGCCTTTGCCAGCCCATTGGCGTGGTACATCGAGCGAGAAAACGCTGAAGAAGGCGCCGTCGCCCTGGCCATGGAGGAGTCGCAGCGATTGCTGGAAGCACATGCCTCGGCGTTCAAGCCGGAGCCGAGCGGGACACATGTCAGCGCCCAGCGTGCAGCCCAAGCGATCACCGGGGGCTTGTTCGATATTGCCGAAATCTACGACAGCGAAGGCAGAAAACTCGCTGAGGCCATGACGCCCCGAGGCGAACTGATTGAGCGCCAAGTGCCGCCGCACGGGCGGCCCACCTACCAAGCGTCGTTTTATGAAAGCATGCACCTCCCGGATGGCCAGTGGGGATTGCGCATCTTCGTGCCGGTTCGAATGCCTTTGAACGATTTGCGCGCACCGGTAGCCGGCTACTTTGAAGGGGTGCGGTTGATACCGGAATGGCAACGGAATCAGATCCGGTCAGGTGCGCTCACATCTGCCTTTTTGGTCGCACTGGCGGCGCTTTTGTGTGGCGGGGTGATCTATCCAGTTGTGGTTCATCTGACCCGCGAAAACGAGCGAAAAGCACAAGACTTATTGCGTGCGCATATCGCCATGATGGAAGCCCTCGGTCGGGCGATTGCCAAGCGCGATTCGGATACGGGAGCGCATAACTACCGTGTAGCCTGGATCGCAACCCGCATCGCAGAGAAATTGGGAATGAAAGGCGATGAGATGCAGTCCCTGATCACGGGCAGCTTCTTGCATGACGTCGGCAAGATCGGCATACCGGATGCCATCTTGCTCAAGCCAGGCAAACTCACCGATGAAGAGTTTGACATCATGCGCACACACGTTGCGCAAGGCGAAGACATCGTCAACGGCGTAGAAGCCCTGTCTCATGCCTGTGCGGTGGTGTCGGCACACCATGAAAAGTGGAACGGGACGGGTTACCCCAGGGGACTCCTGGGCGAGCAAATTCCGCGGTCAGCCCGCATTTTCGCTGTGGCCGATGTGTTTGATGCGCTCTGCTCCAAGCGACCGTACAAGGAACCCATGCCATTCGACGATGTCATGGCCATTCTGGAGAAGGACACAGGCAGCCACTTTGACCCAGCGGTGATGAAAGTCTTTCTGCCCATGGCCCGCGAGATATTTGACCTGTTTCAAAACTGTTCAGAGCTGGCCTGCAAAGACTTGCTTGAAGTCAAATTGCGCGAGCACTTTCTCTTGTCGCTTTGAACAGGGCATGCCGATCGCAAGTCGTGCCTGACCCTGTGGCGCAGCGCTCAGGCCGCGAACCGCCCAAATATTCACACTCCCGACGCTCCGCAACGCACTGGTCACCGCTGGTTGCGAACGCAACGCCAAGTCAAGCGGCATGTCGGGTAGAGTCCAACGATTCCTCCCCCACATGAAGTCTCAAATGAAGAAGTTTGCTTCCCTGCTGTTCGTCGCCGCCCTGCTGAGCGGCTGTGCTGTGCATACCCCTTCGGGCTCCATCGTGATTGACCCGGCCCGCGCTGACCGCCACCAAGGCAATGGCGGCGGCGGATTCTGCCCTCCCGGCCAAGCCAAAAAAGGCAATTGCTGATTCAGTGTCAGCGCGGCAACCGGGGCCATGCCGCTGACTATGCCGTCGCCAAAAAGGCGGGGTGAAAGTTGACGGTGCCCTGTGGAACGTGACCGTCAAAGGTCAAGGTGAAAAACACCTCTGGTGGCACACCCTCCAGCGACAGGCCGCGCACGTTCTGGAAACCGAACTTCGTGTAATACCCGGGGTGTCCGACCAGGCAACACCCTCGCGCCTGCATCGCCTTCAGCCTCGCCAGCCCCTCGTGAATGAGGGCCTTGCCAATACCTTGCCGCTGGTACGCCGGCAACACCGACACCGGGCCCAGGCCGTACCAATGGGGCGAACCGTCTGACAGGATGATGGGCGAGAAGGCAATGTGCCCAACCACCTGCCCCGCCACTTCTGCCACCAAGGACAACGACAGTGCACCGGCCGCGCGGAGCGCCGTGACCACGAACTGCTCGGTGTGGCTGCTGATCTCCAAGGGCTGGAACGCCGCGATGGTCACTGCGGTGATGGCCGCCACATCGACAGGGGTCTCGTCGCGAATGTTGATGGGCTGACCTTGATTCGTTGCACTGGACTTCATATTGAGATCCACAGACGTTGATGGAACCCGTGGGCACCACAGTTTCACCTCACACGATGGGCTTGGCCATGTGGTGAGAGCTGAGTTCAACCCCCTTGCCGAGGTAGACCCGGTGCGCAGCGTGGCGCGCGTAGCCGGTGTCCAGGTGTACGGCCTGACACCCCTGCTGACGTGCGTGCTCGGTCAGCCAATCGAGCAGCATGCCGGCATAGCCGTTGCGCTTCTTGTCGGCGAACCTGCGGCACGAACTGATCTCGCGTGAGATGAGGGCGCAACACCGCATAGGCGTCAAAGCAGGCCCCCAGCTCTGCGTCGGAGTGCGCCACGCTTGAATGACTTGTCAGGCTGCTGCGGCACGATCACCGTCCCACTGAGGCATCCGGTCTGCCACTCACTGAAATCATCACCCATGTGTCGTTCTGCTTGAGGTAAACCTCGGTCCACTTACCCGTGACATGGATCGGCGCCGCGCCGTCAGGCAGCACCGTGGCAGCGTAGGCGTAATGAACGACGCCCACGGTCCCGTCATAGACCTGGACACTCAGCGGCGTGAGTTCGTGCTCGGACAATGGTGGTGAATCGCCGGTCACCGACCGAACGGCTGTGTCCCGATCGTGCGGCAATGGAGCGCTCATGTCCCATCCGACGTAGTCGGGATGCAGTGTGGCGCGGATCTGGCCCACATCCCTGACTTTGGTCATCGCCCACAGATCCACCACGCGCCCCCATAGCTCGCGTTGCTCGGCAGAAAAGTCAACGATGGGCAATTGCATCGTCATCGGTCACCGCTCCGTCACCCCTGTCACCGCCAGCGTCTGCGTGCCCGTCACAATCATCCGCACCATCAACACCAGTTGCTCGGTCAGCTCTTTGAGTTTCTCGGGCGGTGCGTCCATGACCGTGGCGCCAATGGCAAACACCAGCCGGGTGATGGCCTTGGCGGTCAGCGCCGGTTCAAACAAACCGGTCTTGTTCAACCGGGCCAGGCGAATCAGATCCAGGCACAGCTCTTCTTCAAAGTAGTTCAGTTGGCGGTCCACCGCCTGTTTGAAGGCGTCCGACCCCACGGAACCCTCACGCAACAAGATGTGCAGCAGCTTGTCGTCGCTGCGCAGTTGCTCCATGAACGCTTCTACCGAACCACGCACCACGCTGCGGTCGGCGCGCGCACGCTTGCGGGCCTCACCAATGATCTGGCGCAGCGACTGCCCTGCCCGCTCGATCAAGGCAACTGCCAGCTCGTCCATGTCCCGGAATTGTCGATAAAAGCTGTTGGGCGCAATGCCCGCCTCGCGCGCGACCTCGCGCAAACTCAAGGTGGAGACGCTGCGGTTAGGCCCGGCCAGCTTGAGGGCTGCCTCGATGATGTCATCTCGTGAAATGACGGCTTTTCGCCCAGGAGTGCCCGCCGTCAGTGGCTTGTTCACAGGGATGTCAGATAGCGCGGTCAGGATGCTGCTCATGGGATGGGTGGCCTAGGCAACATCATATCGCCCAGCAATTAATGCACAAGTGTATAGACAAATGTCTGCGTGTGCGTATACTTCGATCATCACGATTCAAGAACCACTTCTGTGACTGTTTCCTTCTCAGCTTCTCGCGGTCAGGCCAATGTGGCACCCAGCGCCCTTCGCAAGGTGGCTGCGCCCTTTGTGAATCCGGGCATCTTCGACTTCTGGGTCAGCAAGCTGAACCCAGCTTGGTCGTGGGACCGTCCTTTGGCCCGCGTGGTCGATCGCAAGGTCGAGGCACTCGACACGGTCACCCTGGTGCTCAAGCCCAACGCGCATTGCGGCAAGTTTGTGCCGGGTCAGCACATCAATGTCACCGCCGAGGTCAATGGCCGCCGCACGACGCGCAGCTACAGCCTCACCGGCATTCCCGCTCGCAATGGCCGCCTCTCGCTCACCATCAAGCGGGTGGACAAGGGCGTACTGAGCACGCACCTGTGCCAACACACCCAGGTGGGCGATGTGCTGGAGTTGGGCGCCGCCTTTGGCGAGATGACCCTGCCCGCCAAGCCCGAAGGCGAATGGCTGTTTCTGGCTGCTGGCAGCGGCATCACCCCGTTGATGAGCCTGACGCGCAGCCTCGCCGCACAGAACATGCCGGTGGACCTGACCCTGATCTACTGGGCCAAGACCCGTGCCGAACTGTGCTTTGCCCGCGAATTGCGCGCGCTGGCCGTTCAGTTCCCGCGCTTCAAGCTGCAGTTCGTGCTTGAGAAAGAAGCGCAACTGCTGGCTGGCGAAGAGTCCGGCCTGATCAGTTCCGAGCAACTGGCCCGCGTGGTGGGTAACCTGTCGGCCAAGCAGGTGTATGCCTGCGGCCCCACCGGCTTTGTCGACGCCGCCCGCAGCCTGACCGAAGGCCAGGTGCGCAGCTTCATGGCCGAGGGCTTCACGCCCATGGCCCCGATCACGGTGGCCGATGCTGCCACGGCCACGGTGAAGGTTCACTTGGCCGCCAGCAAACGCGACCTGGAAATTCCCACCAACCTGTCGATCCTCGACGCCTTGGAAGCCCAGGGCCTCAAGCCCAAGGTGGGTTGCCGCATGGGCGTGTGCCACAGCTGCGTGTGCACCCGCGCTGAAGGCACCACCCTCGACATGCAGACGGGCGAACAAGACGCCCAACCTGGCATGGACGTGCGCATTTGCATGACGCGCGCCCGTACCGACCTCACGCTTGACCTGTGAAAGTGATTGCCGACATGAGCAAACCGACCAGCCGCGTATTGAGTGGCGACGAACTGGCCCGCTTTGGTGCCGAGATTGACGCCCTGCGCGCACGCACCGTGGCCGACCTGGGCGAGCGCGATGCCCGCTACATCCGCAACGTCTACAAGGTGGTGCGCTACTCCGAAATCCTCGGCCGTGCCCTGCTGATGGTGGCGTGGTTCCTGCCCGAAGGCTGGGTCTTCGGCACCGCAGCCGTGGGCGCCGTCATCCTGGGCTTGTCCAAGATTCTGGACAACATGGAGCTGGGCCACAACGTCATCCACGGTCAGTACGACTGGATGGGCGACCCGGTCCTCAACGGCAAGAACTTCGAGTGGGACATCATGGGCACCAGTGACAACTGGCGCAAGACGCACAACTTCCGTCACCACACCTACACCAACATCCATGGCATGGACGAGGACCTGGGGTATGGCGTGCTGCGTCTGTTCCCTGAGCAAAAGTGGCACCCGGCTCGCCTGGGTCAACCGCTGTACGCGCTGATCTTCGCCATCCTTTTCGAGTGGGGCGTGGCCATTCAAGACCTGCGCCTGGGTCGCTGGCTGACCGGCCGCGTCACGAACAAGCAGATGTTCCAGATCTCGCGTCCGGCCCTGCTGAAGATGCGTCGTCAGTTGGTCAAGGACTACCTGATCTGGCCGTTGCTGGCTGGCCCTGGTTTCTTGGTGGTGCTGGCTGGCAATGCCGTGGCCAACGTGATCCGCAGCCTGTGGACCTACACCGTCATCTTCTGCGGCCACTTCACGACCGATGTGCAGACCTTCCCCAAGAGCGTGCTGAAGAACGACAACCGCGCTCACTGGTATGTGCGCCAGGTGGCGGGCTCGTCGAACCTGAGCGGTGGCTTCTTGCTGAATGTGATGACGGGCAACCTGAGCCACCAGATCGAGCACCACCTCTTCCCCGATGTGCCGGCCAACCGCTACGCCGAAATGGCTGTGCAGGTGCGTGAGATCTGCGCCCGCTACGGTCAGTACTACAACACGGGCTCGATGGTGAAGCAGTTCGGCCAGGTGCTGTGGCGCATCCTGCGTCACTCCTTCCCCAGCTCCCCTCAGCGCGCGATGCGCCCGAAGATGGCGAAGTAAGTAGTGAAGTAAGCACGCGCTGCGTCTTCCCTGCCAACCGCATCTGTGCCCACGGGCCAGATGCGGTTTTTTTCTGCTCCACCGTGACAGATCAGCAAAAAATCAGGCGTGGAAGATGTGGCAAGGCACGGCGTGCTGTTGCAGCACGGCGCGAATGGGGTACTCGGCCACGTCGCCGGGCAGCATGGCCTGGTGCAGCAGCTCCAGCTTGTCTTCGCCGGTGAGGTGAACGATGAGCTGGCGGGTGTCGAGCAAAGCGCGGCGCGTGAGGCTCACGCGGGGCACGGGCACATTGGGGGGCGTGGGTGCCGCCACGGCCAGGCAGCGCGCCGGGGCTGTGTCGATGAGCGCATAAGGCAGCTCGGGCGCATCGGGGAACAGCGAGGCGGTGTGGCCGTCGCCTCCCATGCCCAGCACCACGGCGTCGGCCGGCCAGGGCAGCACGGCCAGGGTGGACTCCAGCTCGGGCACGCCCTCGGCCGGGGTGGCCGCGCCGTTGTACAGGGGCACAAAGTGGGCGGCCGCCGCGTTCGCCCTCAACAGGTGGGTACGCACCAGGGCTTCGTTGCTGTCGGGGCGATCGGGGGGCAGCCAGCGTTCGTCAGCCAGCGTGATCGTCACCGCTGACCAGTCGAGCGCGCAGCGGGCCAGCGCCTGGAAAAAAGGCACGGGCGTGCTACCGCCGGAAACGATCAGCAGCGCCCGGCCGCGCTCTGCCAAGCCCTGGCGCAGCAGAGCGGCCACATGGTCGGCCAAATCCAGTGCCAACAGGGCCGGATCGGCCGCGTGGTGAAAGGTGTGGTGGAGAGAAGGGGGACAAGACAGGTCAGGCATCGGCCCATCATAATGAGCCATGCCTACTGCACCTCAGCATCCCCCTCTTCACGACACGGTGCGCGCAGTGACCGACCGCGTCCGTGCGCGCAGCGCTGCCACACGTGCGGCCTATGTGCAACGCATCGACGCGGCGGCGCGAGACGACTCGGTCGAGCGCGCGCACCTGGGGTGTACCAATCTGGCCCATGGTTACGCGGCGGCACCCAAGGGCGACAAGATCTGGCTGCGCCAGCAGCGCGCGCCCAATATCGCCATCGTCTCCAGCTACAACGACATGCTCTCGGCCCACCAGCCGCTGGCGGCCTACCCGGACTGGATCAAGCAGGCAGCCCGCGACGTGGGCGCCACGGCGCAGTTTGCCGGGGGCGTGCCCGCCATGTGCGACGGCGTGACGCAAGGCCAGGCGGGCATGGAGTTGTCGCTGTTTTCGCGCGACGTGATCGCCATGGCCACCGCCGTGGCCTTGTCCCACAACATGTTTGACGCCACGCTGTGCCTGGGCGTGTGCGACAAGATCGTGCCGGGCCTGTTGATCGGCGCCCTGAGCTTTGGCCACCTGCCGACGATTTTTGTGCCCGGCGGCCCCATGGGCACCGGCCAGAGCAACGAAGACAAAGCCAAGGTGCGCCAGCGCCACGCGGCCGGCGAGCTGGACGACGCCGCTTTACTGGAAGCCGAAGAGAAGTCGTACCACGGGCCGGGCACCTGCACTTTTTATGGCACGGCCAACAGCAACCAGATGCTGATGGAGATCATGGGCCTGCACCTGCCCGGCACAGCCTTTGTGTCGCCCGGTACGGCTCTGCGCGAGGCCCTGACCCGCGCCTCGGCGCAGCGCGTGGTGCAGCTCACCCGGCACAGCGCGCAGTACACGCCCGTGGGGCATGTGGTGGACGAGCGCGCAGTCGTCAACGGCATCGTGGGCCTGCTGGCCACGGGGGGGTCCACCAACCACACCCTGCACCTGGTGGCCATCGCACGGGCAGCAGGCATCGTCATCAACTGGGATGACTTTGATGCGCTCTCCAACGTGGTGCCGCTGCTGGCACGCGTCTACCCCAACGGCAGTGCCGATGTGAACGCCTTCCAGGCCGCAGGCGGCGTGGCCCTGGTCATCCGCGAATTGCTGAGCGTGGGCCTGCTGCACGCCGATGTGCGCACCGTGGCCGGGCCCGAGGGCCTGTGGCACTACACACAGCAACCGGTGCTGCACAACGGCACCCTGACCTGGGGGGACGCGCCCGCGCACAGCGGCGACGCCAGCATCATCGCCACCGCGCAGGCGCCCTTCTCGCCCGATGGTGGATTGAGGCTGCTGCAGGGCAACCTGGGCCGCGCCGTCATCAAGGTGTCGGCGGTCAAGCCGGCGCACAGCGTGGTGGAAGCGCCAGCCCTGGTGCTGCGCGATCAACATGAGCTGCAAGAGGCCTATCACCGCGGCGAGTTGCACCGCGATCTGGTGGCCGTGGTGCTGGGCCAGGGCCCGCGTGCCAACGGTATGCCCGAACTGCACGCCCTCACCCCGCTGCTGACCAATCTGCAAGACCAGGGCTTCAAGGTGGCCCTGGTGACCGATGGGCGCATGTCGGGGGCCTCTGGCAAGGTGCCTGCGGCCATCCACGTGACGCCGGAGGTGCTGGCAGGCGGGCCGCTGGGCAAGGTGCGCACGGGCGACCTGATCCGCCTGGATGCCGATGCGGGCACGCTGAACGCTCTGGTGCCCGAGGCCGAGTGGGTGGCCCGCGCACCCATCGAGCTGGACGTGAGCCACTACCAGGTGGGCACGGGTCGCGAGTTGTTTGCCGGCATGCGGCAAAGGGTGAGCGGCGCCGAACAAGGCGCCATGACATTTGGCTGGACGGAGCAAGGCGAGACATGAACACAAGCGAGCTCACGCTGGAGATGGCGCTGACGCGCGGCCCGGTGATCCCGGTGCTGGTGATTGACCGGGTGGATGAGGCTGTGCCCTTGGCGCGTGCCCTGCTGGCCGGCGGCGTGCAGGTGCTGGAGGTGACGCTGCGCACCCCGGCTGCGCTGGACGTGATCCGCATCCTGGCGCACGAGGTGCCCGAAGCCCTGGTGGCCGCAGGCACCGTGACCACGCCAGAGCAGTGGGAAGCGGCCGCCCACGCGGGCGCGCACCTGGCCGTGTCCCCTGGGCTGACGCCGCGCCTGCTCAGCGCACTGCGCAGCGGCGCCCCCACCCCGCTGCTGCCCGGCGTGGCCACCGCCTCCGAGTTGATGACCGCCATGGACGCGGGCCTGAGCCACTTCAAGTTCTTCCCCGCCCAGCAAGCCGGTGGCGTGGGCATGCTCAAGGCCTTCCATGGCCCCTTTGCCGAGGCGCGGTTTTGCCCGACCGGGGGCATCACCTTTGACACTGCTCCGAACTACCTGGCCCTGCCCAATGTGGCGTGCGTGGGGGGGTCCTGGCTGGCCCCGGCCTCGGCGGTGCGGGCGGGTGACTGGGAGCGCATCACCCAACTGGCACGCGACACTTTGAGCCTGGGCGGCACCCTCACCGCCTGAGCCCAGGCCTCTTCTAGAGCACCCTCTTTCTGGGGGGGTGATCTGGCATTCCCTAACCGTGAAGCAATTCACGCTGGCGTAGTCTGACAACGAGCCCATCCCGTCTGGGCTCCCTGTTGAAACAGGGCCGTTGTCGACCATCCCAGAGGGCTCATGCCAAGCTTCGCGCCAGTCACCGCTTCTCGCCGCATCGTGCTGACGACCTTTGGCACGCACGGCGATGTCGTGCCCTTCATCGGTCTGGCCAAGCAGCTGCAGGCCCTGGGGCACCGGCCGGTGTTGGCCACCTCGGACTTCTTCCGCGACCTGGTGACCGAGCACGGCGTGGAATATGCGCCCGCAGCCCCGCACCACAGCCAGCATGAACGCGATCTGGGCCTGAGCCAGGCCGAGCGCCTTCAAAAAGCCTTTCACCCGCTGCTGGGTGGCAAGTTCGTGATGGAAAAGCTGGTCTACCCCTACATGGACCAGATCTGCGCCGAGCTGGACGCGGCCTGCGAAGGCGCCGACCTGCTGGTGGCGCCCCCCACCACGCCTTGGGCGCACATGGTGGCGCACAAGCGCGGCCTGCCCTGGACCTCGGTCATCCTGCAGGCGCTGACCCTGAGCCTGCACAGCGCGCAAGACCCCCCTGTGGTGTCCAACGCCCTGTCGCTGCGACCCTGGCCCCGCCTGCTGGGTGAAGAACGCTATCGCCGCTGGTTCCGCACGCTGCGCAACACCGGCCGGGGCTTCATCAAACCGCTGGACGACAAGGCCCGCGAGTACGGCATGTTCGACCCCGCGCGCAACCCGATCTTCGAGGGCTGCATTTCACCCCGGGGCAGCGTGGCGCTGATGGCCCCCGAGATGATGCGCCAGCCGATGCCCACCGACTTGCCCGGCCCGGTGGCCTTCGCGGGCTTCAACTTCTTCGATGGCAACACGGCGCCCTTGTCGGACGAGCTCGAAGCCTTCCTGCAGGCCGGGCCGCCCCCTGTGCTGTTCAGCCTGGGCTCTTCGCTGTGGTTCCAGGCTGCGCGCTTTTACCCCGGCTGGTCCGAGCTGTGCGCGCGCCTGGGTGTGCGGGCCATCTTCCTGGCTGGCCAGAATGCACTGCCCACGCCCCTGCCCCCAGGTCAGATCACCGTGGCCTGGGCCTCGGTGGGCGCACTGTTCCCCCGCTGTCATGCGGTGGTCAACACGGCGGGCTGCGGCATTTCCTCGCAGGTGATGCACGCCGGTATGCCGCAGCTGCTGGTGCCTTTTGGCATGGACCAACCCGACAACGCCGCTCGTCTGGTGCGCCTGGGGGCGGCGCTGAGCGTGCCGCCCTCCAAGGCACGCGGCAAGACCTTCGAGCGGGCCTTGCACCGCCTGATTCACGACTCCGCCCTGCACGCACGCGCACGCCAGTTGCAGCAGGACATCAACCCGGAGTGCGGCACGATCACCGCCGCACGCCTGATCGCCCAATCTTGCCCCGACCGCCATGAGCAGCAGTGAAGTACCCCAGCCCTCGGCCCTGTCCAAACTGAAGATCGACCGCAGCGCACAGGCCCCTGTTCGCAAGAAGTCCAACCTGACACCCTGGGTGTTGGCGGGCGCTCTGGCGCTGGGCGCCAGCGCCTATGTATGGATGCCGCGGGCGACCGAAGTGAGCACCACCTCCGTGGTGTTGAGCACCCCGTCGCAGCAGTACGTGCAGCTGACCGCCTCCGGCTACGTCGTGGCCCAACGGCGCTCGGCCGTCGCGTCCAAAGCTTCCGGTCGGCTGATCGAGCTGAACGTGCGCGAAGGCTCCAAGGTCAAGCGCGGTGAGCTGCTGGCGCGCCTGGACGGTAGCGACATCCAGGCCGCCATCCTGGGCGCCGAGGCCGCCGTGCTGCAGGCCGAGGCCAACCACAAGCAACTGTGGGTGCAACTGATCAACGCCCGCGCTGAAACGGCGCGCGCTCGCAGCCTGGAAGGCCAGGGCTTCATCTCGCCGCAGATGGTGGACACCACTGTGAGCAAGAACAAGGCGGCCTTTGCTTCGGCGGCTGCCGGTCAGGCCGCTCTGGAGCAGGCCCGTGCCCAGCTCAAGGCTCAAAAAGTGGCCCTGGACTACACCGAAATCCGTGCCCCGTTTGACGGTGTGGTGCTGGTCAAGAATGCCAACGTGGGCGACATCATCACCCCCATGTCCAGCGCCGCTGGCGCCCAAGGGGCCGTGGTCACCATGGCCGACATGAGCACACTCGAAGTCGAGGCCGACGTGTCGGAGGGCAATCTGTCCAAAGCCCAGGTGGGCCAGCCCGTTGAGATCGTGCTGGACGCGCTGCCCGGCGTGCGCTTCAAGGGCCGCGTCTCGGGTATCGTACCCACCGTGGACCGGGCCAAGGCCACGGTCATGACCAAGATCCGCTTCGAGCAGCTCGATGCCCGCATCCTGCCCGAGATGAGCGCCAAGGTCAGCTTCCTGTCGCAAGACATCAGCGCTGCCGACCAGCAGACCGTGCTGGCTGTGCCCGCGCACGCCATCGTCACCGACCAGGGCAAGAGCCACGTCTACCGCCTGGCCACGGTCAACGGCAAAGAGGTGGCGCAATCCGTGCCCGTCACCCTGGGGCGCCAACTGGGCGATCTGCGCGAAATCAGCGGCGAGCTCAAGTCAGGCGACAAGCTGGTGGGCACCCCGCCCGCAGGTCTGTCTGACGGTGCGCGTGTGCGCCTGGCCACGTCCTGAAGCGGAAAGCACAGCAGTATGAGCACCGCATCCGACGACACGCTGATCCGCATCGACCACCTCACCAAGACCTACAGCCGCGGTGGCCAGCCCATTCCGGTGCTGATGGACATCAACCTGGAAGTGCGCCGCGCCGAGTTCGTCTCGCTGATGGGTCCCAGCGGCTCGGGCAAGAGCACCCTGCTCAACCTGATCGCGGGCATTGACCAGCCCACCTCCGGCACCATCCAGATCGCCGGGGTGGACATTGCCACGCTGGACGAGACGGCCCTGGCCGACTGGCGTGCGGCCAATGTGGGCTTCATCTTTCAGTTCTACAACCTGATGCCGGTGCTGACGGCCTACGAGAATGTGGAGCTGCCCCTGCTGCTGACCAACCTGACCCGCAAGCAGCGCAAGGCGCATGTGGAGGCGACGCTGGAGATGGTGCGCCTGGCCGACCGCATGGACCACTACCCCAATGAACTGTCGGGCGGACAGCAGCAGCGCGTGGCCATTGCGCGCGCCCTGGTGACCGACCCCACGCTGATCGTGGCCGACGAGCCCACGGGCGACCTGGACCGCGCCACCGGCGAAGAGGTGCTGGCCCTGATGGACGAGCTGCACCACGACCTGGGCAAGACCATCGTGATGGTGACGCACGACCCCAAGGCCGCCTCGCGTGCCAGCCGCATGATCCACCTTGAAAAAGGTGTGTTGGTCGACGACCCAGCCGACGCGCACTGATGTTCATCTTCAAGCTCCTGCTGAAAAACGCCTTCCGGCACAAGCTGCGCACCCTGCTGACCATGGTGGGCCTGGTGGTGGCCATCAGCGCCTTCGGGCTGCTGCGCACCATCGTGGACGCCTGGTACGCCGGGGTGGAGGGCACCTCCAGCACACGGCTGATCACCCGCAGCGCCATCTCGGTCGGCCAGCCCCTGCCCCGCTACTACGCCGAACGCATCCGCAAGATCGAGGGCGTGAGCGGTGTGACCTGGGCGAACTGGTTTGGCGGCATTTACCTGGACCGCCGCAACTTCTTTGCCCGCTTTGCGGTCGATGGCCCCAGCTACTTCGCCATCTACCCCGAGTACCAGGTCAGCGATGCCGAACGCATTGCCTTCATGGCCGACCGCCAAGGCGCCATCATCGGTCGCGACCTGGCGCAGCGCTTTGGCTGGCAGGTGGGCGACACCATCCCGCTGAGCGGCACCATCTACCCCGGCAACTGGAGCTTCACGATCCGCGGTATCTACGCCTCGCCCGACCCGAACACCGACGAAAGCATCATGCTGATGCACTGGTCGCTGCTGTCAGAAAATCTGCGCAAGCGCCTGGGCAGCACCGCCGCCGAGCAGGTGGCCCTGTACGTGGTCGGCATCAGCGACCCGAGCCGGGCCTCGGCCATCTCGCAAGACATTGATGCGCTGTTTCGCAACTCCACCGCCGAAACCAAGACCGAGACCGAGAAGTCGTTTCAGCTCGGCATGGTGGCGATGAGCCAGACGGTGCTGATGGCGATCCGCGCGGTGAGCTTCGTGGTGGTGCTGATCATCATGGCGGTGATGGCCAACACGATGACGATGACGGCCCGCGAGCGCCTGGCCGAGTACGCCACGCTCAAGGCCCTGGGCTTTTCGCCCGCCTTCGTGGTGAAGCTGCTGTTTGGCGAGAGCCTGATGATCGCGGTGATTGGCGGGGCGATGGGCATGGCCCTGACCTTCCCGCTCACCGCCGCCTTCATGCAGCAGACAGGCACCTTGTTCAAGGTGTTCGAGGTGTCGCAGACCACCCTGCTCTATCAAGCGTTGGCGGCGCTGGTGGTGGGCCTGTTGGCCGCCGCCTGGCCTGCCTGGAAGATGTCGCGCATCGACATCGTGCAAGGCCTGCGCCACGTGGCCTGAGGCGGACCCCAGATGCGAGCCATTCCCCTGTCTTACGTGTTGCGCAACCTGTGGGTGCGCCGGGTGACCACGGTGCTGACCGCCGGCGGCATGGCCCTGGTGGTGTTTGTGTTCGCCACCGTGCTGATGATGAGCGAAGGCATCAGCGAAACCATGGTGGCCACCGGCCAGCCTGACAACGTGGTGGTGATGCGCAAGGGCGCCGGCACCGAGATCAACTCCAACATCACGCGCGAGCAGGCCAACGCCATCGACACCCTGCCCGGCGTAGGCACCGACAACCAGGGCCGCAAGCTGGTGTCGCGCGAGGTGGTGGCGCTCAACAACCTGCCCAAGCGCGATGGCACGACGGCCAATGTGATTTTGCGCGGCATGTCGGAGTTCGGCATCAGCATGCGGCCGCAGGTCAAGCTGATCGCGGGCCGCATGTTCCGGCCCGGCACCTCGGAGATCGTGGCGGGCAAGGCGGTGGCGCGCGGCTTTGCCAACATGGACCTGGGCCACACCCTGCACTTCGCCGGGCGTGACTGGACGGTGGTGGGCATCATGGATGCCGAGCGCAGCGCGTTTGACTCGGAAGTGTGGGTGGACTCGCACCAGGCCATGCAGGCTTTCCGCCGCCCCGCTTACTCGACCATCTTGTTCCGCCTGTCACGGCCCGATGCGCTGGAGGCCGCACGCGAGGCCGTCAACAGCGACCCGCGCCTGCAGCTCGACGTGAAGCGCGAAACGCAGTTCTACGCCGAGCAGTCCGAATCCATGTCGCGCTTCATCAAGCTGCTGGGCATGTCACTGTCGGTGATTTTCTCGATCGGGGCCATCGTGGGCGCCATGATCACCATGTTCGCGGCGGTGGCCTCGCGCATTGGCGAGATCGGCACGCTGCGGGCGCTGGGCTTCCGACGCGAGGCGGTGCTGATCGCCTTCCTGGGCGAGTCGCTGGGCCTGTCGCTGGTGGGTGGGCTGATCGGGCTGGGGGCGGCCTCGCTGCTGCAGAGCGTGGACGTGTCCACCGTGAACTACGCGACCTTTTCAGAGATGGCGTTTCGGTTCCGCTTCACAGCCAGTGTGGCAGCGCAGACGCTGGGGTTCGCGCTGTTCATGGGCGTGGTGGGCGGTTTCATCCCCGCGTGGCGGGCGGCACGCCTGAGCATCATTGAGTGCCTGCGGCAGGCTTGAGGAGCATGCCTTGCCAACGTCAGACCCAACGCATTTCCTCCCGGTACTGCAGAAAAGCCTGTGGTTCAACGGACTGCCCCCCGTGGCGACGCAACGCCTGCTCAGCGCAGCGACGGTCCTGAACCTGGGGGCAGGTCAGCAACTGTTTCTGCGCGGCGACAGTTTCGATGGTATCTACTGCGTGGTTGAGGGTGGTCTGCGCCTGACCGGGATCGCGCCCGACGGGCAAGAAAACTTGTTCAGTGTGATCTCCCCCCCCACCTGGTTCGGAGAAATCGCCTTTTTTGACGGTTTGCCCCGCACACACGACGCGCAGGCGGTGGGGCCAACGGTATTGCTGCATGTCTCGCCAGCCCGACTGGAGGGCCTGGTCAGCGAAGATCCTCAATGGGCCTTCAGGCTGGCGGTCTTGATGGCCCAGAAAACCCGGCTGCTGTTCTTCGCCTTGGAGGCCGTCGCGAGGCTGAACACGCAAGCCAAACTCGCGCGCGCCATCGTGATGACCCTCACGCAAGGATGGACAGCGGTGCCTGACCTCGCTGGCAGCAGCTCACCGCTGAACCAGGGCTCGCTGGCCGAGACGCTGGGCATGACGCGTCAGACCGTGGCCGCAGGATTGAAGGTGCTGCAAGACCAGGGCATCGTGAAGCTGGGCTACCGCCGCATCACGGTGACCGACTGGCCGCGCTTGTGCGACATGGCCGAGATCGATGCCGAATACCCGCCGAATTCTCTGCACAACGAGAACCCCACCTGAAGGTGGGCCGCCCCCCTCCGAATGGGGGGTCACGCGTACAACCTACCCCATCGAAAACCCGTGGATTGTTAAATAACTCACGTTATTCCATGCCTTGTTTGATCACGATCAAGGTGGCCGCCAACACCGAGTCGCAGAGCTCACGTCGCGCGTCGGCCGTTCGACCCCACAACCGAGGAAACATGGAATGAAAAACAGAAACCATCTTGCTACAGCGGGCCGTGTGGCCCTCGCCTGTGCCGCCTTGCTGATGGGCGCCGCCTCGACGCCCGCGTTCGCCCAATCCAGCAAGAAGATTCTGGTGGTTGGCGACTCCGCCGGTGGCACCCTGAGCTTCGTGGACGAAACGTCGCTGACCAAACTGGGTTACGTCAACGCCATTCCAGACCTCAAGGAACGCCTGGCCGAGATGGACATCATCCGGCGTGCGACCTACGAGGTGGCCAAATCCACCAAGGGCGGTGACCGCTTTGTGGATGACATTGCCGTCTCGCTGGATGGCAAGACTGTTTTCATCTCGCGCTCAAACCTGTCTGACGTCATCGCGATCGACCTCAGCTCGCCCGATCACCGCATCCTCTGGCGCTTTCCGATCCCCGGCATCAACGCCGACCACATGGGCATCAGCCCCGATGGCAAGCACATCGCCGTCTCGGCCACCAGCGCCGGCAACTTCTTCGTGATCGACACGGCCACGGGCCAGCAAGTGGCCAAGGTCCCGACAGGTACCTTCCCACACCAGAACGACTACTCGCCCGATGGCAAGTACATCTACAACTCCAGTCTGGGCATCATCCCCCTGCCTTACGCCCTGAACTCGCTCAAGGGCAAGAAGCAGATGACCGTGGTCGATGCCAAGACCTTCCAAGTGGTCAACAAGTGGACCTTGCCCTACGGCATTCGCCCCAACGTCATTACCCGTGACGGCAAGATCACCTATCTGCAGATGTCCTACCTCAATGGCTATGCCAAGGTGGACATGGCCACGGGCAAGGTGCTGAACAAGGTCGAAATCCCGATGAGCGATTACGCCAAGGCCAACTTCAAGACCAAGGACGACTTCCCGCTGAACTCGGCCTTCCACGGCATGGCGATCAATGGCGCCGAGACCAAGCTCTGCATGGCCGGCACGATCGACAACTACATCGTCGTCGCCTCCATCCCCTCGATGACAACCGACCGCATCATTCCCTCGGGTTCCAAGCCCTACTGGGTGAGCGCCAGCTCGGACGGCAAGCGCTGCTACGTGTCCAACAGCGAGAGCAACGACTTGTCTGTCGTGGACTTCGAATCAGCGACGGAAGTGGCCCGCGTGAAGGTGGGTCAGTACCCCCAGCGCAGCCGCCTGGCCAACGTGCCCCCGGCCATCCTGGACAACCTGAAGCACTGATCGCGAGGACGAAGCCACATGAAGTTGAAGTTGGGTCAACTGGCCGGCGCCATGGCCATGCTGGCCGGCTTGCATCTGCTCCCTGCCAGTTCGGTCTACGCGACCGATGCTGCACAGACTCCGAGCCTCGTGCAGATACCGGGTGTCGAGCGCCGGCAAGTGGGGGAGCTTGAGGTGTTTGCCTTGTCTGACAAACGCTTCGTCATCGATGCGACCCGACTGGCCAAGCTCCCGCAGAGCGAATGGACTCAGGCCCTGGCGCAATCGTTCAAAACCGATCCAGGCTTGAAATGCGTGACCGCGTACGCGATTCGCAAGGGCAGCACAGTGGTGCTGGTCAACGCGGGTCGCGGTGTGCGGCAGGGCGGTGACCTGGGCCAGGTGACGGAGAACCTGAAGGCCGCTGGCATCTCGCCGGATGAGGTGTCGGCGGTGTTCTTGACCAGTCTGCATGCGGACCAGGTCAGCGGCCTGCTGGGCAACGACGAACAACGTCAGTTCAAGAACGCGCAACTCTACGCCTCGCCAGAGGCCATGGTGCACTGGCTCGCGGACCACCACTACGTCCAGGCACCAGATGAACAGAAGGTGGCCTTTGCGACCACGATCACCAGCGTGATGCCCTACGTCAAGTCCGGTAAGCTGCAGGCGGCCGAGACCGGTGTGTCGCTGGTGCCGGGCCTGTCCGTCTTGCCCCTCGCGGGCGGAACACCGGGGTCAGTGGGCTACCTGATCGAGTCTGGTGGGCAAAAGCTGCTGATCACCGGCGATGGAACGGCATCAATCACCGACCACCGCCGAAACCTGAGCCAGGCCGCGAAGCAGCGCTGGATGGTGGCCGATGGCTATGCGCCATTTCCCGGCTTTGAGCGTGTTCAGCTCAAAGCGGGAGGTGTCCTGAGTCACGCCCCCGTGCGTGCCATGGCGAAATGATCCCGCATCGCTCCACCCACCCGTCACTTGCCTTCCTGCTTGGGGTTGTCTCATGATCAAGATTCACTCGATCCGGGCGTCCCACCGCTGGCTCTATCTGGCCGCGGCTGGTCTGTGTCTCGCCGTCATGGGGCATTTTTCGCTGGGTCAAGGTGACAACACGGTGGGCACGGTGGAGACGCAAACCGTCGTGTCCAGCTCACGCTTTGATCCCCGTGGCGCCATGGATGCCGCATCGGTGGCGACGGCAGATTCAGTTGCCCAGGACCATCCAGGTGAAGATGGCCGCGAAGACGACAGCACGGCACTCGAAACCGGGATGGAAGACTGGCAAAAGCCGGAGAACGTGGCGTTGCGTGCCGAGCTACAGCGTTGGCACGACCACCGCGAAGAGACCTCCATGGAGCAACGCCGGGCCGATGCCAGCGCGCTGATGGCCCAGGTGGAGGCACGGCAAGCGGCGGGCAAGATCAGCCAGACCAGCGCTGCTCTGGCCAAACTGATGCTGCTGCAGGGGGCACCCAGTGACGACCCGCAGCACGCAGCGCGTCTGCAAGAGGTGATGACGCACCTGGCGGGGCAGCTTGCGTTCGGGGAGTGAGGCGCCTCGCGCATTGGCAAGAATGGCACGCTGCAGGCGCTGGGCTTTCGGAGCGAGGCGGTGATTGCCTTCGAGTCGAACCTGCACACACGAGCCATTGCCGCCAGTCACTAAAGCGGGAACCAACCGACCGTTTAGCAGCGGTTGCTGGCGGTCGCGGCCACACGCTGAACTCACGGTCTCTGCAGCATTACGGTCATTGGGCAACCGCGCCCGCATCGGCGCGGATGGCTGGTATCGAGCGTACTGCCGACATCGTCACCACTGGCGCTCAGCCAGCGCTGCTTTTGCCGGTCCAATGACTTCTCTTCAACTCACCGAACTCACGCTCCCGACCCGAAGCGGTAGCTCACTGCCGTCTTGAAGCGGCACACGGGTTAGCCGCACAGAGAGGTAGAAACAGCCTTGAGCTTGAAGTGCACCGATTGCATTACCTCGCTCTACAAATGAAAAGGCCGCCGGGAATGAACCATGGCGGCTTGGGGCAAAGTTGTCGACTGACGATCCCTACTCATCAATTGACGAGAATGTTGTCGAACATGTGTGGCTTGTTGATAATGCAATCACCTTGTGCCCATGTCACAGAATTCACTTTGATGAAAGAGCGTGGAAGCTGCACACGCTGCCAACCGACTTTGCCATCCAAGTTCACCGATGCGGTGACTTGCGATCCATCGCTCTTAGTGCCAATGAAAGTCACACTACTGGGACTATCACCATTTACTTCAGCCAGATCGATGGACAACAGTGAAAAATTGACACCCTTTGTGCGTGTCAAGGTCGTGGTTGCGCTACAGCTGTTAGCCTCCAGAGAAATAGACCCTTTGACATTAAAACGCCATAGCTTGCCAACAGCAGTAAAACCAACCGGGTACGGCTCGTCGGCAGCAGGTGCATATTGCAGCATAAAGCCCGCTGCGGTGTAGGTGTCGCCCGCTCCGCACAACTCTTGCGTTTTGGCACAAGTTAAATTCTGGAAATCCAGAACGGCCAACGCGTGGGCATGCTGGGCGCCAACGATGGCCACAGCGGCCACCAGTACTCGAATGGTATGACGATAGTTCATAGAATGGTCTCTTGCAATCAGATTGGATTAATTAACTAGCGCAGGAACACACAGGGCGGAGGGCCGCAACAAAATCCATGAGAATGCCGAAGGAATGGCCTTTATTGGCGTCTATGTTGAACTTACAGTCAGGCTGACGAGCGAAGGAAGATCCTTTGAACACACGAAAATCCTGCATGAGTTGATGACGGTAAACGGTTCTCTAAAATCGCACTGACTGAGTGCCGGAGAGTGTGACCCGTCAACCTGGCTGTGTGAATCACCTAAACCGGGGCTGTACATTGATTGGGGGCGATCAATACGAGCATGTCGAGCCGCCATGCTCGCGGCTCCGAATGACTGCATCTGAAAGCCATGAACTAGCGCTGCCGACCCAGGGAAGTCCTTCGCATCAGCATGAATACGGCGCTAAAGCAGTCGCCATTTGCATTACTCGAGCCGCTCGCAATGAGCTATCGGAAGACTCGATGGACCCAAGTTCTTGGACATCGGGTACGCTTGGAGACGGTATCTCGTCGCAAACTGTGCACTGCATGGCAGTCTCGATTCGGGTTGGCGGGGTCGAGCATTAGTCACAAAAGAAGAAGTCTATGTCAAACATTCCAGTCACGCGATCCATCTCGCTTCCCCGAATCGGCGGAGGTAGCCAGACGATTACAACAGGTCGGAATCTGCTTTTCGTTGGCGCCAACGGTTCAGGTCAGACTCGTCTCGGAACATGGCTGGACATGAGTTCACCTGATCAAGCTAGGGTGTTTAGGATCTCCGCGCAAAAGTCGTTGGCGATGCCTGACACGACAACGCCGACTTCTATCGATCTGGCGGAGCAGGACCTAGTCTTTGGCCATCCTAATGCGGGAAAAAACAAGAACAATCGATGGCAGAACAGGCCCGCCACGTTTTTCCTAAACGACTTCCAGAAGCTTATGGTTTTTCTGTTCTCGGACGAGACAGAAGAGAACGCCAAGTTCAAGGTGGCCCAGCGGCAATCGGCCACCAAGCTTGAACCGCCACTGACCAGGATGGATAAGGTAAAGCAGGCGTGGGAACGGATTCTTCCTCACCGCGAGCTCGTGGTCGGCGGTCTACGGATCCAAACCCAGGTTCGCGGTGACACGAGCAAAATCTACAACTCGTCTGAAATGAGCGATGGTGAACGCGTCATTTTTTATCTCATTGGACAGTGTCTTGCCGCCCCCCAAAACGGCATCATTGTCATTGACGAGCCCGAATTGCACCTACATAAGTCCGTGCAAGCCCCTCTATGGGCTGAGATTGAGAGACTGCGCCCCGATTGCCTGTTCGTGTACCTGACCCACGATGTCGACTTCGCCGTAGCCCAAGAGGGCGCCCAGCGCGTTTGGCTGAAGTCATTCGATGGATCATCTTGGGATTGGGAGCTCATTGAGGACAACGACAACCTCCCGGATAACCTCTTGATTGAGGTGCTGGGCAGTCGGAAGGGCTCTATGCCGTTTTGTGTGGAACGCCCCTGCCTCATTTCGCTGATGCCGGGTTGAAGGGGTGATCAGGCAGATG
>MESA01000044.1 GCA_001770775.1 Burkholderiales bacterium RIFCSPHIGHO2_12_FULL_63_20 | reverse complement strand
CCTTCCTGTTCGACAAGATCAACTTCCTGATGGACGCCACGGTCGGTTTCATCAACATCAACCAGAACAAGATCATCAAGATCTTCTCGGTGGCCTCGGTGGCGCTGCTGCCCCCCACGCTGATTGCCAGCATCTACGGCATGAACTTTCAGCACATGCCCGAGCTGAGCCAGAAGTGGGGCTACCCGGTGGCCCTGGGCCTGATGCTGCTGTCCATCGTGACGCCCTTCTGGTTCTTCCGTCGCAAAGGCTGGTTGAACTGAGGTGCGCAGTCTGAGTCTGCCGCCACTGCCGCCCGGCCTGTGGCGGGTGATGATGGGCACCGCCTTGGTGGTGCTGAGCTTCAGCCTGCTCAACCCGGTGCTGGCGGTGCGCCTGCAAACGGCCGGGGTCAGCAATACCGCCATTGGCGGCTTTGCCATGCTGTCCTTTCTGAGTGTGGCCTTGCTGATCCCGGTGGTGCCGCACCTGTTTGCCAAGGTGGGGGTAGGACGTGCCTACCGCCTGGGCCTGGGTCTGGAGCTGGTGTCCTGCATTGGCTACCTGCTGACCGACAGCTATGTGCTGTGGTGCGGGCTGGGCCTGATGAGCGGGGTCGGTGCCGCCGCCGCGTGGAACGCCACCGAAGCCTTGATCGCACACAACGTGCCGGCCAGCCACCGCGGTCGCCTGACGGGGTTTTACCAGGCCATCCTGGGCGCGGGCATGGCCATCGGCCCCTTTCTGCCGGGGCTGCTGGGCCTGGGGCCCTTGCAGGCCAATGCCGTGGCCGCGGGGGGACTGGCGCTGGGCCTGAGCCTGACCCTGGTGCCCGCCGTGAGCCAGCTCAAGGCCATGCACGACGACCGAGAACCCATGAGCCTGCTGGCCGCCTGGCGCTTTCGGCCGGGTCTGGTGTGGGCGGCGGTGGTGGGCGGGGTGTTCGAGGTGGGGCTGGGCACCATCACCACGGCCTATGGTTCAGAGATTGGATTGGATCTGGCGGTCGCCACGTCCATCGCGGGCGCGCTGGGCATGGGCAGCTTTGCCTTGCAGTATCCGCTAGGCTGGCTGGCCGACCATGTCGCCTCGCGCCGCCTGTTTGCCATCGGCGCCGGGGTCCTGGCGGTCAGCGGCGGGGCGTTTGCCTTCGCCACGCAGTGGCCAGCCCTGATCTGGATCTGTGCCGCTCTCTGGGGCGCGATGGGCGGCGCGCTCTACACGCTGAGCATGATCCGCGTGGCCCACGACTTTGCCGATTCGTCGGCGCTGGCCGGCACCTCGGCCATGATCGCCGGCTACACCGTGGGCGGCTCGCTGGGCCCGCTGGTCAGCGGCTGGGCCTTTGACCACGTCGGCGTGGTGGGTCAAGGCGCCTGGCTCGCCCTGCTGGCCCTCAGCCTGCTGTGGTTGCAGGGGCGATCGCCCCCGCCGGGTTGACGCGCGGCCATCCCCGCATCACGATTCGTTCAACGCGACATATTCACGCCACACCAGGGCCCACCTACCATCCTAGGGTCTACACCTAGGGTTTTCCTTGATCTGCGACAATCACACAGTCACTATACTTATCGTCAGCATACTGATGATAAGTATGAGATCCATGAGGAACGCACATGAACGACAAGGTTTCGAATCTCCCCGTCCTGGTGGCGGGTGGTGGCATCGGCGGCTTGGCTGCCGCTTTGGCGCTGGTGCGTCAGGGCTTCCAGGTGCAGGTGTTTGAGCAGGCCCCTGAAATCGGCGAAATCGGCGCCGGCATCCAGCTCGGCCCCAATGCCTTCCATGCGCTCGACGCGTTGGGCGTGGGCGAGAAGGCCCGCTCGCGTGCGGTGTTCACCGACTACATGGTGATGCACGATGCCGTGGACGCCAAGCTGATCGGCAAGATCCCCACCGACGAGCACTTCCGCAAGCGCTTTGGCAACCCCTACGCCGTGATCCACCGCGTGGACATCCACCTGTCGCTGCTGGAAGGCGCCCAGGAAACCGGCCGCGTCGAGTTCTTCACCAACACCCGCATCGAGCAGGTCGAGCAGGACGCCGATGGCGTCACCGTGACCGACCAGAACGGCAAGCAGTGGAAGGGCGCCGCCCTGATCGGTGCCGACGGCGTGAAGTCTGTCGTGCGCGCCAAGTACGTCAACGACCCGCCCCGCGTCACCGGCCATGTGGTCTACCGCGCCGTGGTCGACAAGAGCGAGTTCCCTGACGAGCTGAAGTGGAACGCCGCCAGCCTGTGGGCCGGCCCGAACTGCCACCTGGTGCACTACCCCCTGCGCGGTGGCGAGCAGTACAACATCGTCGTGACCTTCCACAGCCGTGAGCAGGAAGAGTGGGGCGTCAAGGATGGCAGCAAGGAAGAAGTGGAAAGCTACTTCCAGGGCATCGACCCCAAGGCCCGTCAGCTGATCGAGCTGCCCAAGACCTGGAAGCGCTGGGCCACCGCCGACCGCGAGCCGGTGCCGCAGTGGACCTTCGGCCGCGCCACCCTGCTGGGCGATGCCGCGCACCCCACCACCCAGTACATGGCCCAAGGCGCCTGCATGGCCCTGGAAGATGCTGTCACCCTGGGCGAAGCCCTGCGCGTGCACAACCAGGATTGGGACGCCGCGCTGGACCACTACCAGCGTTCGCGCATCCCGCGCACCGGCCGCATCGTGCTGTCGGGCCGCGAAATGGGTCGCCTGTACCACGCCAAGGGGGTGGAACGCCTGATCCGCAACGACCTGTGGAAGGGCCGCACGCCCGAGCGTTTTTACGACGCCATCGAGTGGCTTTACGGCTGGAACGTCACCAACTGCCTGGCCCAGGACTGAACTTCACAAGGATCCCTCATGCAAAGCCACGATCGTTTTGACACCCTGGGTCGCCTGGAAGACCTGCCCCAGGACTACCGAGACAACCTGACGCAGCAGAACCTGGTGCCCCTGTGGCCCAGCCTGCGCGCCGTGCTGCCGCCCGAAGTGCCGGCCCGCAAGACCCAGCCGACCCACTGGCCGTATGCCACGCTGCGCCCCCTGCTGATCCAGGCCGGCGAGCTGACCCCGATCGAAAAGGCCGAGCGCCGCGTGCTCGTGCTGGCCAACCCTGGCCACGGTCTGGAAAAGATGCAGGCCAGCGCCGCCATGTACCTGGGCATGCAGTTGCTGCTGCCTAGCGAGTTGGCCCCGGCTCACCGCCACACCCCCAACGCCATCCGCATGGTGGTGGAAGGCGAAGGCGCCTGGACCCTGGTCGACGGCGAGAAGTGCCCGATGAGCCGCGGTGACCTGATCCTCACCCCCACCGGCCTGTGGCACGAACACGGCCACGACGGCGACCAGCCCGTCGTGTGGCTGGACGTGCTGGACCTGCCCCTGGTCTATTACACGGAAACGTCCTACCACCTGGAAGGCCCGAGCCAGTCGGTCAAGCAAGGTGAAGGCGTCAAGGCTTTCGGCCGTGGCGGCGTGACCCCCACGACCGTGTTCGAGCGCAGCAACAAGGCCTACCCGATGCTGCGTTACCCCTGGGCCGAAGCCCGCGCCGCGCTGGTGTCGATCGCCGACAACGAGCCCGACGCCGAGTGCGTGCAGGTCACCTATGTGAACCCGGTCACCGGCGGCGACGTGCAAAACATCCTGGGCTTCTACGCCCTGATGCTGCGCCCCGGCCAGAGCCTGCGCCTGCCGGCCCGCTCGCCCGCCCAGGTCTTCCACCAGATCGAAGGCAGCGCCGACGTGCAGATCGAAGCCACGTCCTTCACCCTGGCCGAAGCCGACACCTGCTGCGCCCCGGGCTACACCGCCGTGACCTTGAAGAACCGCTCGGCCAGCGAGCCGGCCTTCATCTTCGTGGCCGACGAAGCCCCGCTGCACCGCAAGCTGGGCGTGTACGAAAACCGCGGCTGAAACGACACGCGTTTCGCCACCTGAACCAACGGACCGGGGTCGCTGCACAGCCTCCCCGGTCGACGCATGAAAGGCACACCATGACCCCATACCTGTTCAACCCGCCCGCCGTTCAATCCCTGCCCATCCGTGGCAAGGACGAGCAGTTCCCGATCAACCGCCTGTTCTTCGTCGGCCGCAACTACCACGCGCACGCCGTCGAGATGGGCCGTCCGGTCGACAAGTCGGTCGAGCGCCCCTTCTACTTCACCAAGTCGCGCGACACCCTGGTGCTGAGCGGCGCCACCGTGGCCTACCCGCCCGAAACCAAGAACTACCACTTCGAGATGGAAATGGTCGTCGCCATCGGCGCCGAAGGCTTCCGCGTCTCGCAAGAAGACGCCCACAAGGTCATCTACGGCTACGCCGCCGGCCTGGACATGACCCGTCGTGACATCCAGCTGGTCGCCCGCGACAAGGGCCGTCCCTGGGATCTGGGCAAGGACGTCGAGCAATCGTCCGTCTGCACAGAGATCGTCCCGATGGAAGGCGCGATCATCGACAAGGCCGACATCGCCCTGCAAGTCAACGGCGACACCAAGCAGCACTCCAACGTCGACAAGCTGATCTGGAACGTGCGCGAAATCATCGCCGACCTGTCGCAGTTCTATCACCTGCAACCTGGCGATCTGATCTACACCGGCACGCCTGAAGGCGTGGGCGCCGTAGTCCCTGGCGACAAGATCACCGGTCAGGTCGAAGGCGTGGCCGAAGTCTCGCTGACGGTTGGCGCGGCTGAATAAGCCTGGCAGGAGCCCCTCATGAAGCTCTACAACTTCTTTCGCAGCGGCACCTCGCACCGCCTGCGCATTGCCCTGAACCTCAAGGGGCTGCCCACGACGTATGTTCCTGTGGACCTGCGCACCGAGCAGCACCTGAAAGACGAGTTCAAGGCCATCAACCCGCAAGGGCTGGTGCCAGCGCTGGAGGTTGATGGTCAGGTGCTGATCCAGTCACCCGCCATCATCGAGTGGCTGGAAGAAACCCACCCGACGCCCGCTCTGCTGCCCGCTGGGGTGAACGAGCGTGCCCGCGTGCGTGCCCTGGCCGCCATCGTCGGCTGCGACATCCACCCGATCAACAACCGTCGCATCCTCGAGTACCTCCGCAAGGAGCTCGGCGCCAACGAAGACGCCGTGAACGCCTGGTGCGCCACCTGGATCACCGCAGGCTTTGATGCCTATGAGGCCCTCCTCGCCGCCGACACCCAGCGCGGCGAATTCAGCTTCGGCCACACGCCGACGCTGGCCGATGTCTACCTCATCCCCCAGGTGGAAAGTGCCCGTCGCTTCAAGGTCGACCTCGGCCGTTGGCCCCTGATCAGCGCGGTGGATGCCGCCTGCGCCAAGCTGGACGCCTTCCGTCTGGCAGCGCCGGGTCTGCAGCCCGACGCAGCCTGATCGCCCCCTCTCTCTCGTTACGCTCGTTTCCAACGCCACCGGGCGGCGCCACAAGCGCCGCCCGGTGGCCGTGCGTGGCCTTTCCCGCCCATGAGGCGTGAAGGGCCGTGTGCCTTTGCACCTGCGCCCAGGCCAACCGCCTTCGGCGCAGTTTCTCAGCTGGCTTGACCAAGCAAGGCTCACACCATGACCAACGCCCCCAGAACCCTCGACGTTCAGCAGTTCCTGAACGCCCACAAGCTGTCCTGGACTCAGATCAGCACCTTGATCCTGTGTTTCCTGATCGTCGCTGTCGACGGTTTTGACACCGCCTCCATCGGCTTCATCGCCCCCGCCATCCGTGCGGAATGGGGCTTGAGCCCCAGCGCCCTGGCGCCTGTGTTCGGCGCGGGCCTGGGTGGCCTCATGGCCGGCGCCTTCCTCTTTGGCCCGCTGGCCGACCGTTTCGGCCGCAAGACCATCCTGATGGTGTGCGTGGCGTTTTTCGGTCTGGCCAGTCTGGCATCGGCGTATTCGACGTCGCTCGAAATGCTGATCGCGCTGCGCTTTCTCACCGGCCTAGGCCTGGGCGGCGCCATGCCCAACTCGGTGACCCTCAGCTCGGAGTACGCTCCCGAGCGCACCCGCTCGATGCTGGTGATGACGATGTTCTGCGGTTTCACCATCGGCTCGGCACTCGGTGGCGTGGCCGCCGCCCACATCGTGGCCGAATGGGGGTGGCGCGCCGTGCTGGAAATCGGCGGCATCCTCCCGCTGATGTTGCTGCCCTTGCTGGCCTTCGGTCTGCCCGAGTCGGTTCGCTACCTGGTCATGAAGTCCCACAAGCCTGAGCAGGTGCGCAAGACCCTGCAGCGCATCGCCCCGCAAGCCGACCTGCGCGACGTCACCTTCACCGTCGCCGAACAGGCCCACACCGGCTTCCCCGTCAAGCACCTTTTTGCCCCGGCCCTGCGTGTCGGCACCCTCAAGCTGTGGCTGACCTTCTTCATGTGCCTGCTGGTGATCTACCTGCTGTCGAGCTGGCTGCCCACGCTGATCAGCAGCACGGGCATGTCGCTCAAGGACGCCTCGTTGGTCACCGCCATGTTCCAGGTCGGCGGCACCCTGGGTGCCATCGCACTGGGGCCTCTGATGGACCGCTTCTCCCCCACCCGGGTGCTGGCCGTGGTCTATGGTCTGGCCGCCATCTGCACCTGGCTGATCGGTCAGAGTACCGGCAACACCGTGCTGCTGGTGCTGGCCGTGTTCGGTGCGGGCGTCACAGTGTCGGGTGGACAGGTCGGCGCCAACGCCTTGGCTGCGGCGTTCTACCCAACGGCCAGCCGTGCCACGGGCGTGAGCTGGGCCAGCGGCATCGGCCGCATCGGCTCGGTGCTCGGGTCGATGGCGGGCGGCTGGATGATGGCCGCTGGCATCGGCATGCCCACCCTGTTCCTGATCGTCGGCATCCCCTGCCTGATCGCCGGCATCACCATGCTCACCATGACCCACGTGGGCCGCGTGACCTGGGTAGACGCCCACTGATGCACAGGGCTCGTTATCGCGAGCCCTGTACCATCCGATAAACTCGGGCATCTGCACGTGCGGATGCCTTTTTCTTTCACCCTGTCCATGACGCTCCCCTCCGCCCCGATCGATGCCCAAGTGCTCGAAGAAATGCCCGGCTTCTACATTCGCCGCCTGCAGCAAATCGCCGTGGCCATCTTTCTGGAAGAGACGCAGGACTTCGGCATCACGCCGGTTCAGTTCGCCGCACTGACCGCCATCCAGCACGAGCAGGGTCTGGACCAGCGCACACTGGCCGGCCGCATCGGGTTCGACACCTCCACACTGGGCAGCGTGATCGACCGCCTCGAAGCCCGTGGTCTGGTCGTGCGCAGCAACAGCCCCACCGATCGGCGCGTGCGCCTGCTGCACCTGACCGAGGCGGGCGTCAGCCTGCTCTCTGACATCGACCCCAGCATGCGCAAGGCCCAGCTGCGGATGCTCGCGCCCCTGCCCCCTGAGCAGCGCCTCGTCTTCATGGACATGCTGCGCACCCTGGTCGAAGCCAACAACGTGCTCAGCCGGGCACCGAGCCAGGGCTGAGGCCCGCCCCCGCCAACTTCAGATCGCGCAGCAGGCTCTGCAGCAGCGCAGCCGGCACCGGCTTGTGCAACAAAGCCATGCCCTGCGTCTGCGCCTCCTGCAGCCGCTCGGCGGCCGTGTCGCCCGTCACCAGCGCGGCGGGCACCTCCCACCCCAGACGCTCACGGACGGACGCCACCGCCTGCACCCCTGTGTGCGCACGGTGCAGCCGGTAATCGGCCAGCACCACATCAGGTTCAAAGTGCGACAGGCATTGCAAGGCCTCCTCGCTGGACGCCACCACCACGCACTGCACCCCCCAGATCCCCATCAAGTCGTGCATGGCCAGGCGCACACCTTCATCGTCATCGATGAGCAGCACACGCAGGCCGTGAAGGTCATCTGGCGAGGCAGGCAGCTCCTGCGTCACGCGCGGCGGCGTCAATCCCTGAGGCAGGTTCAGCCTAAACACCGTGCCGCGGCCAGGGCACGACACCAACGTGACGCTGACCCCCATGGCTTGCGCCAGACCCTGCACGATGGCCAAGCCCAGCCCCAGGCCATTGCGACGATCACGCTGAGGATTATCGAGTTGGCGAAAAGCCTGAAAGATGCTCTGATGCGCCTCAGGGGGAATGCCGATGCCGGTGTCCCACACCTCGATCACAGCACGCCCGGCACGCTGACGGCAAGCCAGCAGCACCCCACCGCGCTCGGTGTAGCGAATCGCGTTGAGCAGCAGGTTGCGCAGAATGAGTTCAACGAGGCCGGGGTCGGCAAACGGCGTCAGGATGGTGTCGCGCATGCGCAGGTTCAGGCCTTTGTCTGCCGCCCACGGTGCCAACTCGCGCTCCAGTTTGTGGAACAGGGACTGCAAGGCAAAGCTGTGTGGCTGAGGCTGCACCATGCCCGTCGCGACCTTCGAAAAGTCCAGCAGCGTGTTGAGCATCTCGCTGGCCGCCGTGTTCGACGCCTTGGCATGCTCAAGCAACAGGGCCTGCCGCGCATTGAGCCCGGAGCGCCCTAACGAGCCCAGAAACAACCCAGCCGCATGCAAGGGTTGGCGCAGATCGTGGCTGGCCGAGGCCAGGAACAGCGTCTTGGCACGATCGGCCTCTTCGGCCGTTTGCTGAGCCTGCTCGGCCTGGTCCCGTGCCACCTGGGCTTGCTGGGTCTGCTCCCTCAGACGCCGCACCAGATCCTCTTTGTCCATCCGCAAGGCCAGCGCCCGTCCCACGGCAGCCCCCGTCTGGCGTGCATACAAGGCCATTGCCACCAGGTAGAGCATCCCTCCGATCGCCAGCGAAGTCATGACCGGATCCTGCAAGCGCAGCAAGGCCACGACCAACGGCAGCATGCAACTCAGCCAGAACATCTGCGCCAGCCGCCAGACCGGCGCAAACACCAGGAGCCCGGCCGAACTCAGACCCGCCATCACCCCCACCACAATGTGCAGCGAAGCCGGTCGCGCCGGGTCGATGAACAGCAGTGGCAACGCCCCCCATGTTCCCCCAAGCCCCAGACAGAGCCAACCCATGACGCGCACATAGCGCCAAGCCGTGGCCGTGCCGTCCGGCCCCTCCGGTCGTGGCAGACGCCGGTGCACCACGCCCCCCACGGCGCACAAAAGCGTCGTCCACACCGCCCACAGAACGACACCACGGTCCTCCAGGGTGAACCAGAACGCTGCGGCCGTGAGCCAGGCACCCAGCGTGGAGGCGCGCAGCGCCGTGCCCACATTGCCATCCAGCAGCGCCAATTGCGCCGCCAGCAAGCGCGTCGGATCGGAGTGCCTGATGGCCGGGCCACTCAGCCAGGCCGGTGCCTTCATGGCGTCACCCAGCCTCGGGCCAGCGCCTCGGCATAGGCTTGCTGTCGACTGGTCGCATTGAGCCGCTCCGTGAGGTGAGAAACCTCTGCACGGACCTCGTTCTCGCTCAACCCCAGTTGACGTGCGATGGCCTTGTTCGGCGTGCCTCGCCCCAGGTAAGCCAAAATGGCGCGCTGACGAGGCGTGGGGGCGTCTGCGGCTGCCTCGCCCACCAAGGCATGCAAACGATCGCGCGACGCTGCGCCCCCCTCCAAAACCCGCATGGGCTCCGAGCGCGGCAACGGCGAGCCCGTGGCAAACGTTGGCGTGCCCGCCAGGGCGGCAAGCACCACCGCGACGATCTCGCGGGCCGAGGCCATTTTGGACACCAGGCCGGCCGCGCCCCGCGCTTGGGCCTGCGTCAGTCGCTCGGTGTCTACCTGTGCGGACATCAGCAAGATCGGGCAACCCGGCAACAGCGTTTGCAACTGGGCCAGGTTATCGAGTCCATGGCCATCGGGCAACTGGATGTCCAGCAAGACCAGGTCCGGCGCGGGACTCACCTCCCGGGCGCTGCTCAAGGCCTGCGCCCAATCGCCAGCATGCCGCAACTCGGCCTGAGGCCAGTACTCACCCAGCATCATCCCCAGCCCAGTACGAAACAGGGCGTGGTCATCCACCAGAAGAAAGCAAGGCGCAGAGAAATTCATGAGCGGGACGCTTGATGGTCGTCAAGTATCGCCCGCAGCGCCCATGTGGAACAGGCCCGCCCTCACGGACAGGCCTGTTTCCCCCCATCAGAGGGTGGCGCGCTTGCCAAGAAATGCCGTCCTCAACGGGCGCGGCGGGCCTTGACGGCGTCGGACAAGACCTTCAGCACCTCTTCCGAGTCGTCCCAGCCGATGCAGGCATCGGTGATGGACTGGCCGTAAGTCAGCTTTGACGCATCGTCCTTGCCCGGCGTGAACTTCTGGGCACCGGCGCACAGATGGCTTTCGACCATGACGCCGAAAACCTTCTTGGAACCGCCCGCCACCTGCTCGGCGATGTCCTTGGCCACCACGACCTGACGCTCATGCTGCTTGGAGCTGTTGGCGTGTGAGAAGTCCACCATCAACGAAGGATGCAGCTTGGCAGCTTCCAGGTCCTTGCACGCCGCAGCCACGCTATCGGCGTCGTAGTTCGGCGCTTTGCCTCCGCGCAAGATCACATGGCAGTCGGGATTGCCCGCCGTCTCGACGATGGCGACCTGGCCGTTCTTGGCCACCGACAGGAAGTGGTGCGGACGCGAGGCCGACTGCATGGCATCGGTGGCGATCTTGATGTTGCCGTCGGTGCCGTTCTTGAAGCCGATCGGGGCGCTGATGCCCGAGGCCAGCTCGCGGTGGATCTGGCTCTCGGTGGTACGCGCGCCGATGGCCCCCCAGGCGATCAGGTCACCGATGTACTGGGGCGAAATCACGTCCAGGAACTCGCTCGCCGCAGGCATGCCCATGCGGTTGATCTCCAGCAGCAGCTGGCGCGCCATGCGCAGGCCTTCGTCGATCTTGTACGACTCATCCATGTAGGGGTCGTTGATCAACCCCTTCCAGCCCACGGTGGTGCGGGGCTTTTCGAAGTAGACGCGCATGACCACTTCGAGCGTGCCCTCGTACTTCTCACGCAGCGCGAGCAGCTTGCGGCTGTACTCGATGGCGGCGGCCGGATCGTGGATGGAACAGGGGCCGATGATGACCAGCATGCGGTCATCCTTGCCATGGATGATCTTGCGGATGGCTTTGCGGGTGTCGCTCACCAGCTTCTCCACGGGCGTGCCGCGGATGGGGAAGAAGCGGATCAGAGCTTCCGGCGGGGGCAGAGTGGTCACTTTGGTGATGCGGGCGTCATCGGTTTCGGAGGTGCGTTCGGCGGGGGGGACCCAGCCGGCTGCGGCACTGGATTTGGCTGTCATGAGGCTTCCTGTCGCGGGTCGAGGTGATCAAAAGACGTCGAAAAAAAACCGCCGGTGGGAACCGGCGGTTTTCAGGATCTGACGTGGTTCGCTTAAAGGGCGTCCACTCCTGCGCCGGTGAGGGGCTGGAGATGAAAGTAGCCAAAATAAAAGCGAACTGCGATGTGCATGCGTATAAATGTAGCACGCTCACCCAGGGCTCACAAGCGAACGGAATGAAGCCTGTCTATCGGTGCGATATAAACCACGCCCAGACAACAAGCGACCGTACGCACCTCAACCCTGGATCTGCTTCAGCAAGGTCGCCGCATCGCTGACGGCCAAACCACCACCCTGCTCGTCGTTGAGTTGCGTCACCACACCGTCCTTGACCAGCATCGAGAAACGACCCGAGCGCAGGCCCAGTCCCTTGGCGCTCAGGTCCAGCACCAGGCCCGTGGCCTTGGCGAAGTCACCGCTGCCATCGGCGAGCATGCGCACCTTCCCGGCCGCGTTCAGCTCACGGCCCCACGCGCCCATCACGAAGGCATCGTTGACCGCCACGCACCAGATCTCGTCCACACCCGCCGCCTTGAAGGCGTCGGCCGCATCGATGTAGCCCGGGGCATGCTGAACAGAGCACGTGGGCGTGAAGGCGCCTGGCACGCCGAAAATGGCGACCGTCTTGCCGGCGGTCGCCTTGGAGACGTCCACAGGGTTAGGGCCGAGGCTGCAACCTTCCGTGGCCACCTCGATGTACTCGAACAACGTGCCGCCCGGCAGCTTGTCACCGACTTTGATCATGCGTCTCTCCTGAGAATCAAACAGACAATAAAAAAACCGGCTGCCAGTATCACTGGACAACCGGTTTTCGGCAGCCACACCGGGGCGGAAACCCCGGTGACGGCGTGGCGATCAGATCACGAAGATCAGACCAGCTCAGCCTTCTGGACCAGACGGGTCACAACCCAGCTCTTGGTCTTGGACAGAGGGCGGCTTTCGCAGATCTCGACCACATCACCGATCTTGAACTCATTGTTCTCGTCGTGTGCATGGTACTTGCGCGACTTGGCCACAATCTTGCCGTACAGCTCGTGCTTGGCACGACGCTCGACCAACACCGTCACGGTCTTGGCGCGGGCATCGCTGACCACCTTGCCCACGAAGGAGCGGGTGACTTTGGTTTGAGCTTCCGTCATTGGGCGGCTCCTTTCTTCTCGGTCAGAATCGTCTTGACACGTGCAATGTCGCGACGGGTCTTCTTCAGAGCCGAGTGATCATTGAGCTGCTGGGTGGCACGCTGCATGCGCAGGTTGAAGTGCGACTTCAGCAGGTCCTTGATTTCGGTTTCCAGTGCGGCCACATCCTTGGCGCGCAGTTCAGAGGCTTTCGCCATAACTTTCTCCTTAGCGCCTGATTAGATGCCGAACTGACGGCCGACGAAGGTGGTGCTCAGCGGCAGCTTTGCAGCGGCCAGCGTGAACGCCTCACGAGCGAGTGCTTCGGACACGCCCTGGATTTCGTAGAGGACCTTACCGGGCTGAATTTCAGCCACGTAGTACTCAACGTTACCCTTACCGTTACCCATACGGACTTCGGCAGGCTTGTTCGAGATCGGCTTGTCGGGGAAGATGCGGATGAAGATGCGACCACCACGCTTAACGTGACGGGAAATCGCACGACGTGCAGCTTCGATCTGACGAGCCGTGATGCGACCACGCTCAGTGGCCTTCAGGCCGAAATCGCCGAAGGACACATCGGCACCACGGGTGGCAACACCCGTGTTACGGCCTTTGTGTTCCTTACGGAACTTGCGACGATTAGGTTGCAACATGTTTATTCTCCTTTCGCTTCGGCGACGGGAGCCTTGCGAACGCGCTTGGCATCAGCGGCAACAGCAGGCTTGTCGCTGCCATCAGCCGGTGCGCCATCCGCACGCGGGGCGCCACGGCCAGGGCCGCCACGACCACCACCAGGACGACGATCGCCACCAGGACGGTCGTTACGAGGACCACGACGGTTGCGACGGTCATCTTGGCTGTCGTCGCCCTTGAGCACAGGGGCTTCGCCATTGGCCAGACGGTCGCCACGGTAGACCCACACCTTCACGCCGATCACACCGTAGGTGGTGTGAGCTTCGGAGGTGCCGTAGTCGATGTCGGCCTTCAGGGTGTGAAGAGGCACGCGACCTTCGCGGTACCACTCGGTACGTGCGATTTCGATGCCGTTCAGACGACCGGCCGACATGATCTTGATGCCTTGGGCACCCAGACGCATGGCGTTTTGCATCGCACGCTTCATGGCGCGGCGGAACATGATGCGCTTTTCCAGCTGCTGCGTGATCGAATCAGCGATCAGTTGAGCATCGACTTCAGGCTTGCGCACTTCTTCGATGTTCACCGAGACCGGGCAATTCAAACGCTTGGCCAGTTCGACCTTCAGGTTCTCGATGTCTTCGCCCTTCTTGCCGATCACCACGCCCGGACGAGCCGAGAAAATGGTGATGCGTGCGCTCTTG
>MESA01000043.1 GCA_001770775.1 Burkholderiales bacterium RIFCSPHIGHO2_12_FULL_63_20 | reverse complement strand
GCAGTACGAGCAACGCTGGCTGACGGCTCAGCGCAAGAACGTCGCATGAAACCCGGGCTAAGCACTCCGAAATTCAGGGGCAACCTCACCACGCCGAGTTCTTCTTCCAGTTCCTTGATGGCCCGCGACAGCGGCGATTGTTCAATATGCAGCTTCTCCGCTGCGCGAGCGAAGCGGAGTTCTTCGGCCACAGCCAGAAAGTATCGAAGGTGACGAAGCTCCATAGTGATTCATATCCCGTGTCGCGCAGAGAAGCCGAATCAATCTTTTCCTTGGATGTCGCTTGATCCTGCCTTGAAATCCTTCACGAATTGATATAGCTGCGGCAGGAACGAAGACAGAAGCGGGTCATCCTTGTTTGCCAAGATGGCTCCACCAAATAACTTCAACCCAACTCCAAAAGCAGCGGCTTCCGCCTGGCTACTGAAATCACCTCTGCTGCGAATCCACGTCACGACAGAGATGATGTCGTCATGATTTCCAACCTCAAACTGTAGAGGCTTGCGATCGGTGGGAACGCCATGTGAATCAGTCAATTGCTCCAGAGTTACGCGATAACGGTATTGCCTCATTTGCATGGGTCCTCACGTTGGGCTAATGACGCTATTCACCGATGCGGATCTTCGGCGTCACGGACATGCCGACGCGCAGGTTTGCAGCGTCAAGCTGGTCGGGGTCGATGCGAATGCGCACAGGCAGGCGCTGGACGATCTTGGTGAAGTTGCCCGTGGCGTTGTGTGGCGCGACAGCCGAATAGCTGACGCCACTGGCCGGCCCCAGGCTTTCCACGGTTCCCTTCAGTACGGCACCCGGCAAGGCGTCCACCTTGATGTCCACCGATTGTCCGGCCCGTACACGCGCCAACTGCGTCTCGCGGAAGTTGGCCGTGATATAGAGGGCATCGAGTGGAATCACCGCCAGCAACGGCTTGCCAGCATTCACGAATGCGCCGACACGTACCGACTTCTGGCCGATCATGCCGTTGATGGGCGCGGTGATTTGGGTATAGGAAAGCTTCAACTCCGCAGCCGCCTGTGCGGCCTGCGCTTGAGAAAGCGCAGCCTTGGCCTTTTCAAGATCGGCTTTCAGGATGTCCGTTTGCTGCCGCGCCGCTTGCAGGCCCGCGCGGTTCTTGTCCCGGCTGGCCAGCCGAATGGCCAACTGCGCTTCGGCCTGTTGTTGTGCCTGGATCGAACCAGATCCATCGGCTGCCAAGTTGCGATAGCGTTTTTGGTTGGCCTCTGCCAGTTTGAGTTCGGCATCGTCCACCGCAACGGCTGCCTGCGCTTGGCGGATCGCGGTTTCTTGCTGCGCCACACGCGCGGCAAGCCCCGCGACGCTGGCCTCGGCGGCGGCGACTTGTGCCTTTGCCGCATCCACCGCAACGATGAAATCCCGGTCGTCGATGGCTGCGAGCAAATCCCCTGCCTTCACTGGCTGGTTTTCTTCGACCAGTACCTTGCCGATCACTCCCGACACCTGGGGCGCGACGAGGGTGAAATCAGCCTGTACATAGGCGTCGTCCGTGGATTGGGTCGATGCGCTGGACTCGGGACGATTCAGATAAATGACACAGCCCGCTGCGACTGCGAGCAGCAGCACGGCACTGGTGATCTTGGCTTTCTTCGGCATTGCCATGGTGAAACTATCCTTGGGACGACGACGGTGTGGAATGAGAAGCGGGGGCCTGCAAGTCGGGCGCGGGAATGTAGGTCAGCCGCAGTACGAAGGGAACCATCACCAGCGCCAGAACGCCCAGCACGCGATAGGCATCCGCGACCGACAGCACCAGTGCCTGTTGGCCGATGATTCCCATCAGTTGAGCGGGCTCCGGGGCAAGCGGAACGGAGTTGCCTACCAACGCGGCGTGGTCCAGCAGCATTTCCGCGTGGAACCGCTGCCTCACGGTCACGAGTTGCCCAACCACCGCGCCCCCGAATACCGACCCCAGGGCGCGCAGCGTGTTGATGTTCCCCGACACATACGGGCCTTCGCTGGGGTGTACGACACTGGTACACAGGAACAGCAGCGAGACGACAGCCATGGGCTGGCCAAAGGCTTGCAGCGTCTGCGTCATCACGAACTGGTCACGGTTCCAGTCGGAAGTCAGTTGCGCGCCGGAGAAACACGCCAGGGCGATCAGCAGCAGGCCGCCTGCGAACACGAATCGGGCATCGACCCATTTCCGGTATAGGAACAGCGCTACCACTGAACCCAGGACCAGTTGAGGCAGCGCGACGATCAGGCCGATCGGTGCCATCTGAAGCGGCCGGTAGCTCTGGAGCGGCCCAAGATAGGTCATCGGCAACATCACGCCAGAGTTCAGCACGACAAGAAGGCAGATGAACAAGGTGAAGCCCAACGCCAGGTTGCGGCGACTGAGCATCTGCAATTTGATGAACGGCGCCGGGTGATACCACTCCGTCAGCAGATAGGCCCCTAGCAGAGTCAGCCCGGCCGCCAACGAGACGACGATGAGGGGGGAGTTGAACCAGTCCAGCCGCACGCCCTGATCCAAGGCGACGGTAATCAGGGCAAATGCCGGCACGCCGAAAGCCAGGCCGGGCCAGTTGGCCTGCGGGAAGCGGTCTGTCTGGATCGGGTCTTTCGGCAGGCCCCATCCGATCAACAAGGCGGCAATGGCCGCGAGCGGAAGTATCTGCCAGTACACCCAGCGCCAATCGAACAGGCCGTCCGTCCAATGACCCGCCAGCCAGATCGAAAGGTTCGGCGCGAAAGTGGCCGTAAGCGCATACAGCGCCAGTCCGTGCAGCCGTATGTGGGGCGGCAGGAACTTCAACGCCGCCATCATCAACACGGGAATCATCGTGCCGCTGGCGATGCCTTGCAGGAAACGCATGGCCAGCAGCAGATCGAGGTCATGGATGAAGGGAATGCACACCGCCAGCAAAGTGCATGTGCCGATCATCCATAGCTCGAAGCGGCGCACCGAAAGCGTGATGGCGAACCATGCCGAGAAAGGCATCGCGATCACTTCGCCCGCGCTATAGACGGTCGTGAGCCAGGAGGCATCGTCCAGGCCGAAGCCCAGCGCGCCACGCACGTCCGCCAGTGCCAACGCACCCACGCGGTTGTTCAGTCCGGCCATCATGGCCGCGATGAGGATGCCGACCAACCCGGCAATCGCCCGCTTCGGCGGGGCTGCCGCAGCAGCAGGTGCGGGTGGCGCCGCTGTCGGCTGCAACGCTGCGGCACTCATTGGTCAACCTTTGATTGCAAGCTGGCCGGCGATGTGGTGGTCGTCAGAGGTGCATCGCCACCGGCCTGTCGCCCGGATGTGAGTGCATCAGGGTCCCAGCCACCGCCCAGCGACTTGTAGAGATTGACCAGGGTGAGCGCGGCGTTGGTGGCGCTGGCATTGAGGCTGGTCTGGCTGGCGAGGACGCCGCGCTGCGCGGCCAGGACATTCAAGTAGTCGGCAGCGCCTTCCTGATAGCCGCGCTCGGCAGCATGCAGCGCCTGCTTGTTCTGCTCATACGAGACCCGCAATTCGGCATGGCTGTTCTGCTGAGCGGCCCAAGCGTCCAGAGCGTTGTCCACTTCATGCCAGGCTTGCAGTACCGTCTGCCGGTAGGCGATGGCGGCTGTTCTTTGCCGTGCCTCGTTCAGCGCCACGCGCTGCTTCAGCCGACCGCCTTGGAAGATGGGGAGATAGACCGTCGGGCCGACGGAGAAGAACCGGGAATCCCAACTGTCGAGGTCGTTGAACTCGAAGGCTTCGACGCCGACTCTTCCCCGCAGGCCGATCCGCGGGTAGAAATCGGCTTTGGCGACGCCGATGGCCGCCGTTGCAGCATGGAGTTGGGCTTCGGCGCGCTGTATGTCCGGCCGCCTGTGCGCCAATTCGGAGGGCAAGCCCACCGGCACATTGGAAGGAAGCGAAGGTAAGGGCATCGCTTCAAGCAACTGCGCATCGAGGGCGCGCGGCTCCTCACCCAGCAGCAGTGCCAAGGCGTTCATCAGCGTGTTGCGGCGCTGGACCAGTTCGGGCACCAGCGCCTCGACCGTTGCCAATTGCGCGCGCGCCGAAGAGGTTTCAAAGCGCGTGGCGACACCATTGCGCTCACGGCTTTCTGCAAGGCGGAGAGTGCGATCGGCGACCTCCAGGTTCTGCCGGGTGATGTCCAGTTGCGCTTGCGCACCGCGCAACTGGAGATAGGCGCGGGCCACCTCGGCGGACAAGGCCACCCGTGCCGCCTCGCGCTCATACACCGTGGCCTCGAAGGCAGCCGCGGCGCCTTCACGCGATCGCCGCGCACGGCCCCATAGATCGAGTTCCCAACTGGCTTCGAATCCCAACTGCCAGAAATCGCTCGCGCTCGTCGGTGCGCCCAGCGCGGCAAACTTGCCGTGCTCGCTGATCGTCTCGCGGGAATAGCCCGCCGAGACGCCCACGCTGGGCAGCAGCAGCGAGGAGGCAATCCCCAACTGCGCTCGGCTTTGCTCGATGCGTTCGGAGGCGATCTGCAAGTTGAGGTTGCCCGCCTGCGCACGGGATTGCAGACCCGCTAGCACGGGGTCGTTGAACAAGGTCCACCACGAAGATGGGAAGTTCGCAGCGGATGTTTCATTCGGTTGCGCGTAGTCCGCCCTGGGCGACAGTTGAACGGTCGCAAGCCTGTCGTCGGGTTTCACGAAGTCAGGACCAACCGCGCAGCCGACCAGTGAGATCGTGCAGAGCGCCGTGCCTGCTTGTCGCAGCAGTTGTGAGAGCAGCGGTTGTGACGTCATGAAGGTTCACCAAGTATATGAGTTGTACCGAACCGCTCGGTTTGATATCGAGGCAAAAATCAGGCCGCCGCCTCACAGAAAATTTCGGGCATCCACATAAATGCGAATACTCTATGAGACGGCTGACCAAGTTGATACGTACCGAGCGGTTTGGTACTATACCGAATCTAGGCCATTGTGTCAAAAACTTCACCCCAAGCAGATGCGACGCACCAACCAAGTCATGACCACCCAGCCGCCGAGCAGTGACGAGCTGAACACCAAGGCTCTCACCGTCCTGCGCGCTGCGCGCAACGTCTTCCTGACCCATGGGTTCAGCGCGACAACCGACATGATCCAGCGTGAGGCCGGCGTGTCCAAGTCCACCGTTTACGCGCACTACGCAAACAAGGAAGCACTCTTCGTCGCGGTGATCGAAGCCGAATGTGCTGCGTTCACGAACACGGTGCGTGGCATCGGATTCCGTCCGGGGAAGCTAAGAGAGACGTTGACCATGTTGGCTCGGGCCTACTTGGACATCGTGCTCTCGCCGGGCGGGCTGGCTGTCTTCCGCGTCGTGATCGCCGAAGGCCCGCGCTTTCCGAAGCTCGCACGGACGTTCTATCTGGCCGGCCCGCAGGTGATGACGACGATGGTGTCCGAACAACTGGCCAGAGCGGCAGCGTCCGGCGAAGTCGATCTTGGAGAAATTGGCCGTGACACTGCCGCGAGCCTGTTCATCAACTTGGTTCGCGGCGAACCCCAGCTTCAGTGCCTGACTCATCCGGATGCCGCACCTTCCTCGGCGCAGATTGACCAGTGGGCGAACGCAGCCGTGGTGACATTCATGCGTGCCTATGGTTGCGGTGAGGAAGCGCCCAGTAGACGCTCCCGATCATGATGCCGAATGGGGCAACCGGCACGGAGAAATCAGACGTTGCCCTTAGGGTGATGGCGCTTTCTACGGCCATCACGCGGCTTTTCACAGCAAGGAATCAAGTGCTGAATCGCGTGGCTGCTCCGTTTGGTTTGACCGCTGTGCAGGTGATGGCGCTACACCAGATGTCGGTCACTCCAGCATGTACGCCTAGCACTTTGGCTCGTAGCCTGGCAGTCGATTCTGCCTCGGTTACTAGGCTATTAGACCGTCTTGAGAATAAGGGCATGATCCAAAGAACGGCGCAAGAGCGTTTGGATCGCACGCATGACCGCAGAGTTATCGAAATTGTTCTGACTGAACGTGGAAACAACGCGATACGTGAGTTGAAATCACATTGGCACTGCGCGCTCTCGGAATTGACGGAGGTTTGCAAACAAAGCGAAATACATGAGTTAGCACTAGCTGATTGACAGCCCGCGCTGCCGCCCCATCTCCCACGACACGCCACCACCGCGCACCGTTGCGGCAATCTGCTGTCCCAGCCGTTGCTCGATCACGGGCTTCCACGGTACCAGGCTGAACCCCATGCCATCGTCCAGCATCGCGTAGCGTCCACTGGCGAGCATGACGCTGCGCCGGTAGATGCCGGCCACGCGCTGACCGTCGCCCACAGGCCGGTGTTCCAGGCCGGTTTCGGCCGCAATGCCCTTGGCGGCCTGCGCCAGCTCCCGATTGCGCAGCGTGCCCAGCAGGTTGCGCGCCAGGATCGCGCGCTGTCCGCGTCGCTCGGCCAGCCCCAGTTCGGCCAGGAAGTCGGCGCGTTGCTGCATCGCCTGCTTGGCGTCTGCGCCAAAGCCCAGGTCGCCCAGCCCCGAGCCGCCGCCGATCAGTTGCTGGTCGAGCCAGGTGGCACCTATCACGCGGGCCTGCCGCTCAATCGGCAGGTGCGATTTCAGCTCCACGGCCACACCGCCTAGGCGCTGCGCGTCGTACTGGCGGCCACGCTCGGGCAGATCGTCCGGCACTTTCCATAGCCCCTCGGCCACGCGCTCCACGATGCCCGCCCGGCGCAGGGCTTCCAGGCGCCGGACGTGGGCTGCTACGACTTCGTGCGGGTCGCGGCCCGGCACGGCCTGACCCTGCGCCACGGCCAAGTGATGGTCGGCACGGTAGAGGCCATCACTCGCCAGCGCGGCGATGTTCTTGTCGGCCGCGCGCACGTCGGCCGATCCCTTCACTTCCACCACGGCGCCGATCGGATAGTTCGCCAGCTCGTCGCGGGCGTTCAGCGCGACGTAGTGGGCCTTGCCGTCCACGCCGTCGATGACCAGATAGCCCCGGTCGCGCAGCTCGTCGGCCAGCCCCTTCGCGGCCACGCGGCCGATGATGGTTCGGCCGTCGTCGCTCGGCTCGAACACCGCCAGCTCGCGCGGCTCGCCGCGCATGGCCCGCTGTATGGTGCGGATGATGTCGCCACGCTCGCCCAGCGCGCGCAGAGTCTTTTCCGCGTCGGCATGGACGGCCCAGGTGCCCGGCTGCATCTCGTCGGCGAGGCCCATGCGCTGCAAGCGTTGCAGGCGACCGATCAACAGTAGGCGCTGGCGTTGCAGCCGCGGTTCGTTGAAGCGTCCGATCTGCACTCGGCCGTCCTCGCCGGCCTCGCGTTGCAGGGTGCGATCCAGGCTCGTCCATCGCTCTTGCGCCACCTCGCGCTGCAAGGTCTGCTGGATCTCCAGCTCGGTGCGTGGCCCCAGCCATTCGGTCGCCAGCTCGGCGGCGCGATGGCGAAAGCCGTGCGCGATGTAGTCGCCCGCGATGATGAGGTCTTTGCCGGTGTCGTCACGCCCGCGCACGATCAGGTGAGTGTGCGGGTTGTCGGTGTTCCAGTGATCCACCGCCACCCAATCCAGCCGCGTGCCCAGGTCGGCTTCCATGCGGCTCACCAGATGCCGGGTGTAGGTGCGCAGGTCGTCCAGTTCGGCGCCGTCCTCGGGCGAGACGATGAAGCGGAAATGGTGCCTGTCGTCGGCGCAGCGTTCCTTGAAAGCGTCGAGGTCGGCGTCGTCGGCCTGCGGCCCGTAGGCCCGGCCCGGCTCGCCATCGCGGCCGGCGCCGTCGCGCTCGATGTAGCGCAGGTGCTTGGCGAGCGATTGCGGGCTGGCGTTGCGCTGATTGACCAGCAGCGTCTTGATGGTCACGCGCCGCGACATGGGCGTGAGCTTCGCGCCCGCGAAGCGAGCCGCTGTGTGGCCGCGCCCGAGGCGCGAGCCTGGGCGCTGGCCAGCGCGTGCGCCGCTGCCGCTGGATGCGGGACGGCGCACCGAGGACTTGCCGCTGCTGGCTTTGCCCGCCTGCTTGAGCACCTTGGAGACGAAGCCCTGGCCCCGGTTCTTCGGGGCGCTGGGGCGGATGCGGAAATCGTCGTCGCGGCGGTCGCTCATGGCTGCGTTCCCTGTAAGCTCCGGCGTGTCCGGTCGTGCGAAGCACGCAGACATGCCCGCATCGGCGCGGGCTTCGCGCCCCAAGCGGCACGGCGGCGAAGCCGCTCCGTGCCGCGCCACCCCCATGTGCAGACAGGCTTTCGACGCGGCCCGGTGCCGCGTCCTTTTGTCTTGCCTTCCGCATTTGCCTCCCCCTGTCCCCCAGGTTCTCGATCCCGGCAACTGCGGCCCGGTGGCAAGGCTGCACCAGCAGCCAGCGCACCGGCGAACACGGCAATGGCCGCAGGCCAGCCGTGTTCGAGGCAAGACGCCTGCACGTGGGACGGCTGCGCCGGAGGCAGCGCGAAGTGCAGCGCGGATGCGCTCGCACTGCACGCGCGACGACATGACAACGGCCAGCAGAACGACACGCCCGATAGCACGATGATGCGCAGCGAATCGGTGGCCATCATGGGCGCGACTCCAGCCAGACGGGGCGCGCAACGCCGATCACGGAAGCTGCGCTGACCGGCCCGAAATACCGGCTATCGAACGACGCCGGATTGGTCACACTGAGGAGGAACAGCTCGCCATGCCGCAAGCGGTGGCATTGCTGCCGGGATGGCAGCGGCCGGCCCCAGCGATCGGCAGACAGCACGGCGGCTGAAGGCACGCCGTCGATGCGGACTTTGCCGTCAGCGATGCACACCTCTTGCGGCGCCACCGCGCCCACGCGCTTGAGCAGAGGAATGCGCGTCGGCAGGTAGCCGCGCTGCGCAGCGAGCGCGGCAGCCTCGGCAGGCAGCGGCACCAGCACGATGCTGCCTACCGACAACGGACGTGGTGGCGAGCTGGTGCGATGGTCGAGCGGATCGATGCGATACCAGCCGACCTCCACGCTGTCGGACGGGTTGTAGGTCAGGCGTGGCAGCGGATGCACGAAGGACGCCCAGGCCAGCGCAGCGAGGCCGCAGGCGGACAGGCCCGCCAGCACGAGGCGAGCGCGCACGCGCAAGCGAGGGTGCGGCGCGGTGCCGGAAGTGGAAACTGCGGTCATGGCAGCGCCCTCCCGGCCAGCCAGGCGGCGTGCCGCTCGGCGGTGTATTCGGGCAGCGGCAAGTGCGCTGCGAGCCGGTTGGCGAGCGTGCGCCAGTACGCGGGCGAGACGCCGACAGGCGTGATGCCCAGCGCCTCGATGGCGTCGATGCGCGCCAGCACGGCACGCACCGATTGCTCACCCTCGGCGTGCAGCAAGAGGCGCGCGCCAGGTTGCACGCCGGAGATGCGCTGCGCGCCATCCATCGGCATGCACGCCTGCATCACCATGAGCTGCCAGCGGATCGTGCCGTAGTCGTTGGCCTGCCAGCGGATGCGGCAGAGAACCGCATTCGGCGTGAACACCGCGCAGCGGCGCCAGCGGTCGAACCGGATGATGCGGGCAGGATCACCGAAGCGCAGGTAGAGGTCGAAGCGTTGGTCGATGTATGCGAGCGCAACGCGCGTCAGCGGTACGCCGTCGGCCACGCCGACAGGCGGGATGGACGGCGGTGCCGAAGCCGTCGAGGCGGGTGTGTTCATGAGGACTTCTCCGGGAATTCCCGCTCCAGCAGCGCGCGCAACAGATCGGCCACCGTCACGCCTTGCGTGAAGGCCGATACCTTGATGCGCGCCCGCATGGCGGGCGTGATGTCGAGGGTCAGGCGGGCCGTGTAGAGGTCGCCTTTCTGGAGGTCATCGGCACTGCCCTGGCGAATCCACGCCTCGGCGTGCGGATTCGCGGGCGGGCGAGCGCCGATGCCGATGCGCTTGCCCGTGCGCTTGCTGGCAGGAGTGCTCATGACGGCCACCGCAGCAGTTCATCGACCAGCGCGGTGATTTCGCGCGCGGCGGCGCTGTCTGGCGCCGTCTCGCGTGCAAGCCGGCCGGCGGCCACGCTGTCGGCAAACACGATGCGCTGATGCACTTCCGCGCGCAGCGCAGGAAGCGGCTGCTCGGCCAGCGCGCCGCGGGCCTCGCGTCCGATCACGGTGGTGCTCACGCGCCGGTTGATGACGAAGGCCGCGCGCAGCGCAGGCCGGAACACCTGCGCCTCACGGATCAGCGCCACCATCTCGGCGCTGGCCCACAGGTCGTAGGGGCTGGGCTGCACCGGGATCAGCACCCGCTCGGCCGCCAGCAGCGCGGAGCGCGCCAAGGCAGCGATCCTGGGTGGCCCGTCGATGACGACGTGATCGGCCCGCCTGGCGAGTTCTGGCGCTTCCTGGTGCAGCGTTTCGCGTGCGAGGCCCACGGCGCTAAATAGCCTTGGCAAACCTTGCTGGCTGCGGCGCTGTGTCCAGTCCAGCGCGGAGCCCTGTGGATCGGCATCCAGCAGGATGACCGACTGCCCGCGCATCGCCAGCTCGCCGGCGATGTGGGTGGCGAGCGTGGTCTTGCCCACGCCGCCTTTCTGGTTGAGCAGCGCGACGATCATGACCGGACCCTCCGTGTCGGAAAGCCCGCCTGTTGCCGCTGCGCTTCGCGTCCTGTGGCGGTTGTCCACCGAGGCGCGGCGCTGCTACTACCAGTTAGAGTATTTAAGTTAGGGAAGTTAGGAGAGGCCGAAACCCGCGCCAGTATTAGCTTTGCGGCCGGTTTTGTTGCCTGATAGCACGAGGATTCGTTGCCTGATAGCACGATACCTCTGTTGCCTGATAGCACGAGTCCGTCCACAGGCTGCGCAGCAGTTATCCCCGTGCCGTGGACGGCACGGGCCGGAACGTCAGCAGCGGCGAGGCAATGCCCGAGACGTACTCGATGCCCAACTGGTAGCCAGGCAAGGCTTGCCGCACCACCAGTGCGCGCAGGTCGGCGGCGAAGTCGTAGTACCGCGCCACGCTGCCCGACTTGCGGTACAGGTGCTGGAAGTCGAACTGCCAGCCGCCAGGCTGTCGCCCGCCGTGCTTGCGCACCAGGCGGTACAGCCATCGCTCGATCCCGCCCGTCAGCCGGAAATACGCCGGGTCGATGGTCAACACGAGGGCAGCATCGAGCACGCCCGCATAGAACCAGTCCGGCAGGATCAGTTCCAGCCCCAAGGGGGTGCCCTTGGCATCGGCCAGTTCCTTCCACTCGTTGATCCATGAGAAGCGATGCAGGCGCCGCCCGGTCGTCTCGCGGATCGACGTGGCCACGGTCGTGGACTGCAGCCGATCCAAGGCCGCCTTGAGGCGCTGGTAGTCGCGCAGCGACGTACCGCGCCCGATGAAGCGCAGGATCTCGTAGGGCGTGGCCTGCATCAGCCGCGACGGGCGCAAGCCCGCATCGCGGGCTTCCACAATCTGGCTTGCAGCCCAGATCAGGATGTCCGCATCCCAAATCGTGGCGATGCCATGCTCCTGCGTGCCCTCCACGCGGATCGTGATGCCGCTGGCGCGGAAGTCGATCGGCGCCGTGCGCCGCGACTTCGCCAGCGAGAAGAACGGAAAGGCCATCAAGTCCTGGCTGTCGCGCGGCGCCATGTCGCCCGGCAAGGCGCGGAACAGATCGAGCTGTTCGCGCTCTTGCATCGGTCGCTGCCGCATGGGCAGCGCGGGGCTGGACATGGCGAAGGCCACCCGCGCGCCAGCGATCAGCGCGCACGGCTGTCCGCCGAATGCTGCTCGGCGTACTCGGGCTCGGACGTGCTCTCGAAGCTGCGCTCGGCGGCCCAGGCATCGAGGTCGACCACGGCGTACATCACGCGGCGGCCGAACTTGCGGAACTTGGGACCGCCTCCCAGCACGCGCTGCTTTTCCAGCGTGCGCGGCGACAGGCGCAGGTACTCGGCGGCTTCGTCGTTGGTGAGATAGCGTTGGGGCTGCGCGGCAGCGGTCGAGACAGTAGCGGCAGGCCGCAAGGGAGCAGGACGCATGGTGAGAACCTCCATCGGTTGCAGGGCTCCGGCCACACAGCGCAACCGGATGAAGGCAGTCTCAGAAAACGAAGCCCTCCTGCTCAGGGTCGTTTTGCGCTCTCTTCAAAACGACCCTTCTCAAGCGGCGGCAGTTGTGCTAGGCGGCGATAGCCGCCGCGCATCAACGCATCGCCGCGCCGCACCAGGCGGCGCACCTTGGAGCGCAGGCCGCCGTCGCTGTACCAGCCGGCTGCGGCGTCCGCACCGAACAAGCCCTCGGCGACGTCGCGCAAGGACGCGCCCGCCAGGGTGGCGTCGAGCGCCTGCAGGGTGTGTAGCTCCAGCAGCGCCGCAGGCGGTGGCCTGGGCCGAGCCATTGACGCAGGCGTACCAGGCATAGGGGCCGCAGGGGCGGCGTGACGGCCACGATAGGCATGGGCCACGGCCATGCCGTCCTCCAGGCCAGGCGCCAGCGCATAGCGCTGGCAAAGGCTGGGGCTGCGCGCGATCAGCGCCAGACCCTTGCCGTCGTGCAGCAACTGCTTGTGGCCGGGGATGCGCCAGAACGCGAAGGCGGTGGCATCCGGAGGCGGATCGGCATCGGGGTGAAGCTGCACCACGGCCCCATGGCCGGGAAGCCAGGCCGGATGCGCGTCACGCGCATCCACGTCCGGGTCTTCCAGCAGACGCAAGCCCCAGCGATGCGCGGCATCGGGGCAGCGCGCACGGCGCAGCCAGTCGATCCGGTAGTCGGGATGGCGGCGCAGGTACTCCCAGGCCAGTGCGAGCGTGTCCAGACACAGGACGTAGAGGTAGGCGGCGGTCGGATACCAGTGCGCGAGGTGGTGCGGTTCGGCCATGACGCAAGCTCCCGTAGAGCAGGACGGCCGTCACTGGTTTCACACGCCAACGTCACCGCATCGAACTAGCATCCAATCGTGAATAAGCTGGTAGATTAGTAACTTGCGTGTCAAGACGAAAAGCATCCGATGGATTGCGCGGATCGTCTGAATGCGACGGTGGCGCGCGAGGAAATGCGGCCTCCTGCGCTATCCACCGTGCCCGATGGCACGGCTGGCGTCATGACCGTTTGCGTCAGGGTGGCACTGGTTTGGTGCAACAGTGCGGATTAAGACCTGACGGGTCTGGAGCAAGACCGAAATAGCCTCAATGCGCCCGGCTTGGCCGTGGCGCGAACGGCTCAATCGAGGACGGAACCGTTCTCCTGGGCCAGCCGCAGGTACTCCGACAACGGGCGCACCGCCCGGAAATACCGATCTCGCATCACGGGCTGTTTGCTCGGCCCGACGATGGATGCGAGGTCGGACAGCTTGATCTCGCCCAGCTCAGGCATGCTGATCCCCAAGTCGATCAGGCCATGGGCCGTATCGCCGTCAGCGGGGTCAAGCGACACCAGCAGCCAAGTGGCGTGTGCGTCCGGCGTGAACAACCGCACCACGGGCAGCGGGTCGATGGCCCGGCCAGCGGCCCGGACCCGGCCGTGTTCCAGCAGTTGCTTGCGCTCGTCCTCGGTCATGAGTTGGTTCATGGGCGTTACCTCATTCGCACAAAACCGCCGAAGCGTGAAAGCGCAAAACCGCATCGGCGGGTTTGTGGAAAGGCACGGATGCGGTTTTGTGCTTCTGTGAGAAGCTGCAGATACGGATTTCCGTAAAAGCACGAAAGCGGCAGGCGGGCATAGTTGAACACTATAGATTGTAGCCCTATAGGGCTCAATCGGATGTCATCTTGGATTTTGCGGAGATCCAGGGTTGGCAGCGAAACATACATTGTCGGAGGCACTAAAGACCATCAGGAAAGCACG
>MESA01000042.1 GCA_001770775.1 Burkholderiales bacterium RIFCSPHIGHO2_12_FULL_63_20 | reverse complement strand
TCGATGGCTTGCCGCCCAAGTCGCTGCAATGAGGAGATTGACATGCCTCGCCCATCTCGCCCGTCATGGGCGTCTCGCTCAGGTCTTTTCAGACGCCTTGCCAACATCGCCATCCTCGCCTTCGCATGCCTCAACGCAGCGCCCGAGGCAAAAGCGCAAGCCTTGCCAAAGCCGGACGAGCCCATTGCCACCCCTTACTGGTCAGATGCGTGGCGAGGATGGCACTTCTACGAAGATCCCGAACCCGAGCTACCTGACAACCCTGCGTCTCAACCCAAGACGCCCGCCCTCACGCCGCCCACTTCAGCAGCGCCCCCCACACCGGCCACTCGCCCGGCCAGAGCGCCCGAACTGGTCGAATTCGAAAGGCTACAAAAGGCGGTCGAGTCCTACCGCAACATCGCGATCATGCGGCCGACCGAGGCCAATGTGCGCCGCTACATGGAACTGGAAGCCAAGGTTGTGGCCAGAGCGTCCTACTTCGCCGACGTCGCCCAGCGCGTCGCCTGGGCCACACCGGAGCTGGACCCCACCGTACATGGCCGCCCAGTCAACGCCAAGGCGCTGGAGGTGTTCGACCGGGACCAGTTGCTCAGCCGTTCCCAATCCATCGCCTCACTGGGCAAGGACCACGTCCTGTTCTTTTTCTTCCGCAGTGACTGCCCGTACTGCCACGCCTTCGCCCCCACGCTGACGGCTTTCGAGGCGCGCCACGGCATCAAGGTGGTGGCCATCAGCGTGGATGGCGGCCCCATGCCTGGCTTTGCAGATGCCCGAGCCGACAACGGCATCGCCAACACCCTGAAGGTCACCCAAGTGCCAGCGGTATTCCTGGCCCAGCCCTACACCGGGCAGATCACACCCATTGGCTTTGGCGTGCTGTCTGAATCCGAATTGCTGGAGCGCATCACCACGGTGAGCACACCGGCTGCCCAGGCCATGTTGCCCAGCGTGAACAGGCAAGTCGTTCTGCAATAGGAGCAGATCATGATCCAGACACCGCACCTGCCCCTCCCGCACTTCAAGCGCGCTATCGCCGCATTGATGGCCATTCTGCTCATCGCGTCGCCGCTGCCCCTGCATGCAGGAGACCTCAATGCCGAGGTGAACAGCATGTTCAACAACCTGGGAGCCATCGGCAACTACACCGCACCAGGCGCCTTCCGTGGCCAGACCATGAACACCTACACCGGCGGCAGTCTGTTCATGCGCTCCCCCAACAAGGTGTACCAACTCGCCGCCATTCAGTTCCCCAGCGCCAAGGCGGGCTGCGGTGGCATCGATGTGTTCGGCGGATCGTTCTCGCACATCTCGGCCAGCGAGTTCAAGAACATGCTGAAGAACATCACCGCCGCCCTGCCCGGCATCGCCTTTCAACTGGCGCTCGAAGCCGTCTCCCCCCTCCTGGGCGGCTTGAGCAAGTGGGCCAAGGGCCTGGAGACCTGGATCAACAATGCCCGCATCAACTCCTGCGAAACCGCCAAGGCCATCGTCAGCACGGCGGCCGAGGCCACGGGGTACAGCTCGCAGGAGACCTGCGCCGACCTCGCCATCGAGATGGGCATGGAAAGCGACCGTGACGCGGCACGCAGGCGTTGCGCTTCCGACCGGCCCAGCATCCTCGCTTCGGCCCGCACCTCAGGCGATGCCAATGTGCGCAACAAGGCGCCCTTCGTGGGAAACCTGACCTGGAAGGCCCTGAAGTACACCGGGGTCTCCCTGGACGATCAGGAGCGTGAACTGATCATGAGCATGGTGGGCACCGTCATCTACCACCCGGAAGAAGCCGCCCGCGACCCGGAACCCATCGCCGCCACACTTACCTCGATCAGCCAGTTGCTCTATGGGCAAAGTGCTGGCGCTGGCGTGAACGTCACCCAGCACCTGCTCAAGTGCAATGACTACGTGAACTGTGATGCCGTGACCCTCAACACCACCTACACACACACGCCATTCACCGCCAAAGTCGAGGCACTGATGCGCTCCATCGCGGAAAAAATCGCCACCCGGACCGCCATTCCCAACAACTCGGCAGAAGTCGGTTTCGTCAACCAGACCACCGAGCCGGTCTACAAAATGCTGTCGGTGGGCGCGACCATCCCAGGATCGGGCCTGGCAGACAGCCTCATCGCCCAATACCGCGACGTGATCGCAGCGGACTATGCCTATGTGTTCCTGGAGCGCAATCTGCGCGTCGGCTTGGCTGCGCTCGACAAGGACTATCAACTGCAAAAGACACAGCGCGAACAGGCGGTCCAGATTCGTCAACGCGCCCTGGTCATGCTGCAGCAACTCTCTCAAGAGAAGAACCTCCTGTATCAGAAGGTCGGCTCTTACCGAGCTGTCTCCAGCCACCTGGAACAGTTGGAGCGGCAATTGCGATCCAGCATGCCGCAGCACGTGATGGACATGCTTGGGCAGCAGGCTGCTTACATGGCTCGTTGACCTTCACCGACCACAGGGGATGCCATGTGGGAGATCTACGCTTACCAGAACGCGGACAGCCTGTTCGGCGTCTTCAATGCAGCAGCGGCCATCCACGCCTCGGGCGACTACATGTCGGCCGTTGCCGCCGTGGCTTTCTGCGGCTTCGTGGCCGCCCTGATCGCCTACGCCTTTGCCCCTGAGAAGCTGCAAGGCTGGAAGTGGCTGGGCACAGTGCTGCTGGTGTTCTCCATCCTGATCCTGCCCAGGGCCACCGTGGGCATCGTGGACAAGACAGGCGGAGCCCCGGTCAAGGTCGTGGCCAACGTGCCCTTCGGCATGGTCATGCTCGGCAGCATCACCAGCACCATTGGCCACACCCTGACAAGCCTGTTCGAAACCGCCTTCCAGACCATTCCCGGCCCAGGCGCCTTGCCCAGCGAACTTACCTACGAGAAGAACGGCCTGATGTTTGGCAACCGGCTGATCAGGAGCACCAGCAAGGTGACGTTTCAGGATCCGAACTTCCGTACTGACTTGATCAACTTCATTCACAACTGCACGATGTATGACCTCATCGACGGAACGATTGGTCCTGCCGTGTTCTCGACATCCGCAGACGTCTGGCCCCTCATGGCCACGCCCAATCCTGCGCGCTTCAGCACGGTCACCAGCGCTGCGGGCATCGATGTGGACACCTGCCCGAACATCTACACAAACCTCAATGGCCGACTGCCAGCGCAGATCAACCAGATTCAGGGTCGCCTGGCCTTCGAGTTGAACCCCACCCTGCCTGGTGCCGCAGCCGCAGCCGTCATCGCCAACCAGATTCAGCAGGCGTACATCAAGAACAACATCGCCGATGCGGCCACCACCGCTGCCGACCTGATCCGCCAAAGTGCCATGCTCAATGCGATCAACGACACCAGCACCATCGTCGGACAGAAGGTCAACGACCCAGCGGCCATGGTGCTGGCCGTTGGCCGAGCACAAGCCGTCGCTCAGCAGAACGCCGCGTGGATCAACAACGGCAAGGTGGCCGAGCAAGCCCTGCCCGTGTTCCGCAACGTCATTGAAGCGCTCACCTACGCAATGTTCCCCTTGATGGTGCTGCTCTTGCCGCTGACCAGCGGGCGCGACACGATGCTGGCCTTCAAAGGCTACGCCGCCATCCTGATCTGGATCCAACTGTGGCCCCCGCTGTACGCGGTGTTGAACTACATGGCGTCCATCTACGCGGCCTACGATCTGGCTGCGGCTTCAGACATCGGCTCGGGCACCAAGGCCCTGTCTTTGCGAACCGCCTCGACGATCTATTCGGGCGCCATCTCAGGTGAGGCTGTTGTGGGCTACCTTGCAATCAGCATTCCTGTCATTGCCTGGGCGGCTTTGAAGAAGATGGAGGGTGTCGGGACCGCCCTGGTGGGTGGCTTGTCCGGCCTGCAAAGCATGCTGACCGGCAGCACAGCGTCTGCTGCCACCGGCAACATGAACATGGGCAATGTCACCATGGACCAGGCACAACTGGCACCTAACCGAACCTCGGCGTTCATGAGCAGTTGGCAAAGCGACTTGAGTGGTAACACCTTTTCGTCGAACAGCCTGACTGGGAGAACTGCCGTCAGCCTGTTGCGCAACCAGGGGTTTGCTTCGCGGGTGGTATCCATGCGGGTGTCTGAACAGGATGTGTCTGATGCGAGCAGGCAGGTCACTGCGGCACGCAGCGAAGCCTTGGCTGCCAGTTCGGATCGCTCCGCAGCCCTCTCCGAAGCATTCACGCGAGGACTGAGCAGCCTTCGCTCTGGCCGCAGCAGCAGCGGATCCACGTCCAGCAGCTTCGAGCAATTTGGAGAAACACTCAATCGCCTGGACCAGATCTCCAAGGGCATCGCCGACAGCACAGGGCTTTCACAGTCTCAGGTAGCGCGCATCGCATTTGGTGCGTCTGGACATGTGGGCGTTGACGGGCGCTTCGCTGGCGCAAAAGCCAATGCCAGCGCTGACAAGAGCTACCTGTCGGGCCTATCCGCCGATGAACGCAAGGTGCTGAGCAGTTTGACCAGCGAGCAAATAGCCGACTTCAAGCAATTCGGTGACCGAGTCTCCCGAGATTCGAGCTTCATCAACACCATCAGCAGCGACTCCCGAGAGGCCCGTGACATGGCGTCCAGGCTGACGAACACGGCCACGCGATCTGAACGTGCGGAGGCAAGCCTTGCTGAACGCACCGCTCTGTCAGAGCGCCTAACTTCCGCGTATGAAAAGGGCGAAACCATCTCCATCGACATTGCGCAGGATCCGCACAACCTGGAGATGTTCACTCGCTATGCAGAGCAATACGGGAGCGACAGCAAAGCGGCCCAGGCCTTGATGGCCTCAGAACTGGCCAGGCAGTCACTCAAGCCCAATCGGGTGTTCTCCGATGGCACGGCATTGCCATCTTCGTTTGAAGACGTTCAAGTTCAACACCGACAAGAAAAGGCCGACACAGCCTTGAATCCGGCGCTCGATGATCGCCATCGAAGCAATGATCGACAGGTGTCTCGCTTCGGCAAGTCTGCGCGTGCAGGCCAACCAGCCCCCGCCCCTGAGCCATCACCGGCAAGACAAGAGGTTCAGACCCGAGGTGCCGAGATACGCGCAAGTTCAAAGGCAGATCAAACCGGTTTCGATGCAAAAGCGGAGATCGTCGAGACCAATGATGGGGCGCTGGCATCGAAGAAGTCATTGCTTAGGCAGTCTGGCAAGCAGGTTATTGAGGACGCCGGAGCGGCGGTGGACAACGCGACGGGCATCGTGAAAGACCTTCTGAAAAAATAATCAGACTGGGTCATCGTGCGTGCCGCTCATGTTCGGATTCAAGTCGCTTTCAGGTGGCTTCATGAAAGGCGGATGCCCTTTGTCACGCCAGTAGTTCGCGGCCAAATCCTCTGACGTTACCCCCATCCCGTGGATCGGATCGACATCCCGCTTCGAAGTTCGCGCTCTGCCGCCAATGCTAGTCAGCGCCCCGCCGATGGCCGTGCCAAAAAGCATCCCAATGCCGATCATCACCACTCGTGTGCCCCACCCGTCCAATGCGGCTGAGAACAAGCCCACCAGACCACCTAAGGTAGGTCTGCATAAACCACCAAGCCATGTGCTTGGCGCAGACATGATGGCCTGAGACCATTGAACCCATGAAGCAGAGCAGCCTTGGA
>MESA01000041.1:138651-200475 GCA_001770775.1 Burkholderiales bacterium RIFCSPHIGHO2_12_FULL_63_20 | reverse complement strand
GCAGCCCTGTCGGGCATCGCCAAAGCCTGGGAATCGCCGTTTAACCAGTCCAAGTTTTCTGCCGCACCCCCCGTGGCTCAGTTTTCGGTCGGCGCCAACAGTGCATGGCAACCGCATGCGCAAGGCCGATCAGTTGGCGCAGATGGCCGATCAGGCTACCCGCAACCGCATGGAAATCCTGCTGATGTTTCAGCATGACCCCGCCGGGCAACTGGCAGGCGTCCACGATCACGCCACGACGGTTCACCTGAACAACTTCGCGAAACGGCGCACGGAAATCGAGCGCCTGTGGACCGCGGTGCGAGAGGGCCAACAAGATGACACCGAGCAGACCTTGATCCAGCAGGTGGACGCCGCCCGTCAGGCCTGGCGCGTTCAGACCGATGTGACCTTGCAAGCCGTTCAGGAAGGCAACTTTGCCCCCGACGTGATGGCCAAGTACCTGGTGGCCGGCCGCACCGAGGGCGAAGCGATGCTGAAGGCGCTGAGCGACCTGAATGCGTATCAGCAAACGGCAGCCAGCGAGTCCGCGAAGGCGGCCGATGAGCGCCACCAGTTCGCCACGGCCGCGTTTGTGGCCATGGCGATCGGTCTGGGCCTGCCAGCCAGCCTGCTGGCCGTCTATGTGTTGCAGCGCATGCGCCAGGGGTTTGCGCGCGCCAATGAGAGCACAAAGGCGATCGCCTCGGGTGACCTGACTCAAAGCTCCTACACCGATGGCCGCGATGAGATCGCCCAGCTGCTCAACCACATGGAGTTGATGCGCGCCCACCTGATCCGAGTGATCGCGGAGGTGCTGGAGTCGGCAGACAGTATTCAGGTGGCGTCGTCACAGGTGGCTGCGGGCAATGCGGACCTGAGTCAGCGTACCGAGCAGACGGCCAGCAACTTGCAGCAAACGGCCAGCTCAACCGAGGAGTTGGGCGTGACCGTGCGACAGAATGCCGACAACGCCCGTCAGGCCAATCAGCTGGCCCAGGGTGCGTCAGAAGTGGCCACCCGTGGGGGCGCCGTGGTGACCGAAGTGGTGGACACCATGAAGGGCATCAACGACAGCTCACGGCGCATCGCTGACATCATCGGCGTGATCGATGGCATTGCGTTCCAGACGAACATCCTCGCCCTGAATGCGGCGGTGGAAGCGGCACGCGCGGGCGAGCAGGGTCGCGGCTTTGCTGTGGTGGCCGGTGAGGTGCGCTCGCTGGCGCAACGGTCGGCCGAAGCGGCGCGAGAGATCCGCAGCCTGATCGCTGCCAGCGTCGAACGCGTCGAGACGGGCTCGCGTCAGGTGGATCACGCTGGTACGACCATGAACGAGGTGGTTCAGGCCATCAGCCGCGTGCGCGACATCGTGGGTGAGATCAGCCAGGCCAGTGTCGAGCAAAGCGAAGGGGTGTCGCTGGTCGGGCAGGCGGTCAGCCAGATGGATGCCGCCACGCAGCAGAACGCGGCACTGGTGGAAGAGAGCGCCGCCGCCGCAGAGAGCCTGAGCAATCAGGCGCGCAACTTGGTGAACACCATGAGCACCTTCAAGTTGAGCGCCTCGGATCTGCGAGAGGTTCCGCAGATCCGATGAGCGCTCGGGGTGATCGGGTCAATCAGACGATCAGATCACACCCTGAGCCAGCATGGCGTCGGCGACCTTGACGAAGCCGCCCACGTTGGCGCCGTTGACGTAGCTGACCGAACCGTCAGCACGGCGGCCGTAACGCACGCAGACTTCGTGGATGCTGCGCATGATGCCCAGCAGACGGGCATCAACTTCTTCGCGGCTCCACGACAGGCGGATGGCGTTCTGGCTCATTTCCAGACCGGAGGTGGCGACGCCACCGGCGTTCGAGGCCTTGCCCGGCGCGTAGAGGATGCCGTTGCCTTCGAAGATATGAACCGCTTCCAGGGTGGACGGCATGTTCGCGCCCTCGGCCACGCAGATGACGCCGTTCTTGACCAGAGTTTCAGCGTCCGTGCCATCCAGTTCGTTCTGGGTCGCGCAAGGCAGGGCCACGTCGACCGGGATGCCCCAGGGGCGCACGCCTTCCAGGAAGGCAGCACCGGGCACGCGCGCGGCGTAGTCAGCCACACGCCCGTACAGGTGGTTCTTCACTTCCATCAGTTCGGCGAGCTTGGCAGGCGTGAAGCCCGATTCGTCGTACACAGTCCCGGTGGAGTCGGACACCGTGACCACCTTGGCACCCAGGGCCATGGCTTTCTCGACGGCGTACTGGGCCACGTTGCCCGAACCCGAAACGCTCACACGCATGCCTTCGAAACTGCGGCCCTTCAGCTTGAGCATCTCTTCGGCAAAGTAAACCGTGCCGTAGCCGGTGGCTTCCGGGCGGATCAGCGAACCGCCGAAGCTCAGGCCCTTGCCGGTGAACACGCAGTCAGCGCGGTTGCTGAGCTTTTTGTACATGCCGGCCATGTAGCCGACTTCGCGACCACCCACGCCGATGTCGCCGGCCGGCACGTCGGTGTCAGCACCCACATGGCGGAACAGTTCGCTGACGAAGGCCTGACAGAAACGCATGATCTCGCCCTGGCTCTTGCCCTTGGGGTCGAAGTCAGAGCCGCCCTTGCCGCCACCCATGGGCAGCGTGGTCAGGGCGTTCTTGAAGGTCTGCTCAAAGGCCAGGAACTTCAGGATGGACAGGTTGACCGAGGGGTGGAAACGGATACCACCCTTGTACGGACCGATGGAGGAGCTGTGCTGGATGCGGTAGCCGCGGTTGACCTGCACCTGCCCGTGGTCATCGACCCAGGAGACGCGGAACATGATGGTGCGCTCGGGCTCGACCAGTCGCTCCAACAGACTCTGCTCGGCATACTTGGGGTTCTGCTCGATGAAGGGCCACAGGCTGTCCATCACCTCGGTGACGGCCTGGAGGAATTCGGGTTGGCCTGGGTTGCGAGCGGCAACTTGGCTCAGAAAGCTGTCCAGCGACTGAATTTGCATGATGTGCGCACCGTTGAGGTGCCAATGTGAAGAGCAGGGCGGACATTCTGGCATGTCGCTCACCACCATGGTGCAAGGCTGGAAAACAGGCGAGCAAGCCAGTCAAGCAATTGCACCAAGATGAGGCACACAAAGCATGACCCTGATCATGACAATACGAATGATTCCTGTTATCTTCTATGGTATCCAAGCGGGCTTTCTGGCCCCATTCCGTCCAACCTCAAGGAAGCTGTCACATGACTCGTCTGCCCTCTCGCGTTGCTGCCCTCACCCTGATTGCACTGGCCTGCCAGGGCGCCGCCCACGCCGCTGATGCGGCGCTCAACATCTACTCGGCCCGCCACTACCAGACGGACGAGGCGCTGTACAACGACTTCACCAAGCAGACTGGCATCAAGGTCAACCGTTTGGATGGCAAGGAAGACGAGTTGCTGGAGCGCATCAAGAACGAAGGCGCGAATTCGCCGGCCGACATCCTGATCACGGTGGATGCAGCCCGTCTGGAGATTGCCGACAGCCTCGGCCTGTTCCAACCCGTGGCGTCGAAGGTGCTGGACGCACGCATTCCTGACCACCTGCGCACCCCCACCTGGGTTGCGTTCTCCACGCGCGCCCGTGTGATCGTCTACAACAAGCGTGCCGTGAAAGCCGAGTGGGTGCAAACCTACGCCGATCTGGCCAACCCACGCCTGAAAGATCAGGTGTGCGTGCGCTCAGGCTCGCACCCCTACAACCTGTCGCTGGGCGCGGCCATGATCGCGCACGAAGGCGAGGCGCAGACCGAAAATTGGGCGCGTGGCTTGGTGGCCAACTTTGCACGTGCGCCCAAGGGCGGCGACACCGATCAGCTCAAGGCCGTGGCCGCTGGCGAATGCGGTGTGACCATCTCCAACAGCTACTACCTGGCCCGCATGATGCGCTCGACCAAGCCTGAAGACCGCAAGGTGGTCGAGTCGCTGGGCGTGGTCTGGCCGAATCAGAAGACCTGGGGCACGCACATCAACATCTCGGGCGCGGGCGTGATCAAGACTGCTCCGAACCGTGCGGCGGCCATCAAGTTCATGGAGTACCTGAGCAGCGACAAGGCCCAGGCCTACTTCGCCGATGGCAACAATGAGTGGCCGGCCGTGGCCTCGGTGAAGATCGACAACCCGGCCCTGAAGGCGCTGGGCACGTTCAAGCCCGACACCTTGCCGGTGGGCGACCTGGCCCGCAATGCGGCCAAGGCCCAGAAGGCCTTCGACCGCGCAGGCTGGCGTTGAGGATCAGTGCGGGATCGACGAGCCCTGACGGGCTTTGGCGATCTCGCGGCTGAGCACGATCAGGGGCAGGAGCCCCACCACGACGATGGCCAGGGCCGAGGTAGAAGCCTCGGCCAGGCGTTCGTCGGAGGCGAGCGTGTAGGCCTGCGTGGCCAGGGTGTCAAAGTTGAAGGGGCGCATCACCAAGGTGGCAGGCAGCTCCTTCATCACGTCGATGAACACCAGCAAGGTGGCCGTGAGCAGGCTGCCACGCAAGAGCGGGAAATGGACGCGGCGCAGGGTGGCCGCCGGGCTCAGGCCCAGGCTGCGCGCCGCGTTGTCCATGCTGGGCGTGATCTTGAGCAGACCCGCATCCACCGATTGCACGGCGGGCGTCAGGAACCGCACCACACAGGCATACACCAGGCCGGCAATCCCGCCGGTGAGCACGAGGCCGGACTGCCAGTCAAAGTTGGCAATCAACCAGTTGGTCAGGACGTTATCGATACGGGACACCGGGATGAGCACGCCCACGGCGATGACGGTGCCTGGCAGAGCGTAGCCCAGCCCACCCAGACGGTGCACGCTGCGAACCAGCCAAGAGCGGGCACGCAAGCGGGCCGCATAGCCCAGCAACAAAGCCAGGCTCACGGCGATCAGGGCGGTCAGGCCGGAGACGGTGACGCTGTTGGTGGCCAGCTCGATGAAGCGCGCGCCGAACTGCGCGTCACCTTCGGTGATCGCCATCTCCAGCAGGATGCCGGCCGGCAACAGGAACCCGGTCACCAAAGGGATCAGGCAGGCGATGACCGCCAGCGCCGCCCGGGCGCCACGCAGGCGCCGTGCCTGAAAGCTCGCCCGGCGCAAGGTGGTGTCATTGAAACGGGCGCGGCCGCGTGACAGGCGCTCGAAAGCCAGCACCAAGATGACGAAACCCAGCAAGGCTGTGGCCAACTGCGCGGCCGCCACCCGGTCCCCGAGCGAGAACCAGGCCCGGTAGATGCCGGTGGTGAAGGTCTGCACGCCAAAATAAGACACGGCCCCGAAGTCGGCCAGCGTTTCCATCAGCGCTAGCGAGACGCCCGCGGCAATGGCCGGGCGCGCCAGCGGCAGGGACACGCGCCAGAAGCTGGCCCAGGGGCCCAGGCCCAGCGAACGCCCGACTTCGAGCATGCCCCCGGCCCGCTCCAGAAAGGCGGTGCGCGCCAGCATGTACACATAGGGATAGAGCACCAGCGAGAACAGGATCACCGCGCCGCCCAGCGAGCGGACATCGGGGAACCAGTAGTCGGCACGCGTCCAGTCGAAGGTGTCGCGCAGCGCGGTCTGCACTGGCCCGACGAATTGCAGCAGGTCGGTGTAGGTGTAGGCCATCACATAGCCCGGCACGGCCAGCGGCAACACCAAGGCCCACTCGAGCATGCCCCGCAGCGGGAAGTTGTAGCGCGTGACCAGCCAGGCCGCGCCCACCCCCATGCTGGCGGTACCCAGCCCGACGCCCAGGCACAGCCACAGGGTGGACCAGAGGTAGTCGGGCAACACCGTGGAGGCCAGGTGCGACCAGGTGTCGCTGGTGCCCGTGCTGAGCACATGGCTGATGACAGCCAGGACCGGCAGGGCCACCAGGGCACCGACCAGCAATGCCCAGGCGGTGAGCCACCCGGCCCGCCAGCGCTCAGCGAAAGGCCGGACCGAGGACACGGACGAGGGAGAATGAGAGAGGACAGCCAGCTTCATGGTGAATTGAGAATTATCATCGTTTCATCGCCTGTTTCCGAATCTGTTTGCCTCATGCCCGTCCCGGCCCCTACTGCCCTGCCCCCGGTCACCGACCCCAGCAACGCCTGGCTGGTCGTCGATGACATTGCCTTGCGCTATGGCAAACGCACCATCCTGGAACACCTGAGCTTTGCCCTGCCCCAGGGCGGCATCGCCTGCCTGCTGGGCCCCTCGGGCTGCGGCAAGACCACCGCGCTGCGTGCCATCGCCGGCTTCGAGCCGATCAGCGCGGGCGCCATCCGCTTGGCCGGCAAGGTCCTCAGCGCGCCGGGTCAGATCACCCCGCCTGAAAAACGCCGCATCGGCATGGTGTTTCAGGACTACGCGCTGTTCCCGCACCTGACCGTGGCGCAGAACGTCGGGTTCGGCCTGAAGGGCCGCGCCGAGGCCGATCAGCGCGTGGCCGAGATGCTCGACACCGTGGGCCTGGCCCATGCCGCCCAGCGCTTCCCGCATGAACTCTCCGGGGGCCAGCAGCAGCGCGTCGCCCTGGCACGCGCGCTGGCGCCGCAGCCCAGCATTCTGCTGCTCGACGAGCCCTTCTCCAACCTGGACGTGGCCCTGCGCGAGCGCCTGGCTGGCGAGGTGCGCGACATCCTCAAGGCCACGAACACCACGGCGGTACTTGTCACCCACGATCAGCACGAAGCCTTTGCGATGGCCGATGTCATCGGCGTGATGGCCGATGGGCACCTGCAGCAATGGGACACGGCTTATGGCCTGTACCACCAGCCTGCCAACCGCCGCGTCGCCAACTTTGTGGGCCAGGGCGCATTCGTGCCGGCCGTGGTGGTCGATGAGCACCACCTGCGTCTGGACGTGGGCCAGAGCACTGGCGACCAGACCGTGTTCGCCACCGACGACGTGATGGCCCACGCCCCCGGCACCCGGGTGGACGTGCTGATGCGCCCGGACGATGTCGTGCATGACGACGCCAGCCCGGTGAAAGCGCGGGTACTGCACAAGGCTTTCAAAGGCGCCGAGTTTCTGTACACCCTCGCCCTGAGCGATGGCACCGAGGTGCTCTCGGCCATTCCGTCCCACCACGACCACGCCATCGGTGAAGCGATTGGCATTCGCCTGGACCTGAGCCACGTGGTGGCCTTTGCCCACGTCGCCGAGTGACGCCATGCGCAATCTGCCCGCCCTCATCCTGGCCGCCGGACGCGGCGAACGCATGCGCCCGCTCACCGACACCACGCCCAAGCCGCTGCTGAGCGTGCAAGGCAAGCCCCTGATCGAATGGCACCTGGAAGCGCTGGCGCGCGACGGCGTGCGCGAGGTGGTGATCAACACCGCCCATCTGGAAGACCAGTTCCCCGCCGCGCTGGGTGATGGTTCTCGCTGGGGGTTGCGCATTACCTACTCGATGGAAGGCCGCGACCACGGTGGTGCGCTGGAGACCGCCGGCGGCATGGCCCAGGCCCTGCCTCTGCTGGGCGAGGCCTTCTGGGTGCTGGCTGGCGATGTGTTCGTACCGGGCTTCCGGTTCGAGGCGAGCGCCGCGCAGGCCTTCGTCGCGGGCGAGGATTGGGGCCAGATGTGGCTGGTGCCGAACCCGGCCCATGTGCCGCAGGGCGACTTTGCCCTCACGCCCGACGGGCGCGTGCAGCGCAAGGATCAGGCCGCAGCGGGCACGCCGGCCTACACCTACTCCACCATCGGGCTGTACCGCCCAGCCATGGTGGCCGGCATCCAGTCCGGCGAAAAGGCGGCGCTACGCCCCTGCCTGGAACGGGCGATCGATGCCCATCGGCTGAGCGGCCGCCTCTATACCGGTCCCTGGGTGGACGTGGGCACACCCCAGCGCCTGGCTGAGCTGAACACCGCCCCCTGACCCTCGGATGGCGGGCCCGGAAAAGCCCCACACAGGCAGGGCTGCGGCGGGTAAAATCCAAGGCTGATCAACAGCCCCTGGATCTACACCATGCCCCGCTGTCTTTCGATGGCCTTGGCCGCTGCGGCCTTGGCTGTCCCGGCGCTGACCTGCGCCCAGGTCACGCGCACCTTGCCGATGGACTCCTTGCGAGGAGAAGTCGCCTTCGGCCAACCGCCTGAAGTCCTGCTCAATGGCAAGCCCATGCGCCTGGCCCCCGGGGCCCGCATCCGCGATCCCCAGGGCATGGTGCAACTCTCTGGCGCCCTGGCCGGGCAAAAGCTCAAGGTCAACTACACGGTCGATCCCTACGGGCTGTTGTTCAACGTGTGGATCCTGCGTCCTGAAGAGTTGGCCCGGCGTTGGCCGACCACGCCCAAGGAAGCCGCCACCTGGACCTACGACCCGATCAATTTCACCTGGATCAAACCCTGATCCCCTCCCGACCCATGAGCACCGCGCCCGAGACCAAGAAGGTCTACATCAAGACCTATGGCTGCCAGATGAACGAATATGACTCGGACAAGATGTCCGACGTCATGAACGCTGCCCAGGGCTACACGCCCACCAACGACCCTGAAGAAGCCGATCTGATCCTCTTCAACACCTGCTCCATCCGCGAGAAGGCGCAGGAGAAGGTGTTCTCCGACCTGGGCCGCGTCAAGCACCTCAAAGACAAGGGCGTGATGATCGGCGTGGGTGGCTGCGTGGCCAGCCAGGAAGGCGCGGCCATCATCGCGCGCGCGCCCTATGTGGACGTGGTCTTCGGCCCGCAGACCCTGCACCGCCTGCCCGCCATGCTGGCGCAGCGCGCCGCCTCCCAGCGCCCGCAGGTCGACATCAGCTTCCCCGAGATCGAGAAGTTCGACCACCTGCCGCCCCCGCGCAAGGACGGCGCCTCGGCCTTCGTCTCCATCATGGAAGGCTGCTCCAAGTACTGCAGCTACTGCGTCGTGCCCTACACCCGTGGCGAAGAGGTCTCGCGTCCGTTTGACGATGTGCTGACTGAGGTGGCCGACCTGGTCGACCAGGGCGTCAAGGAGATCACGCTGCTGGGCCAGAACGTCAACGGCTACCGCGGCAAGATGGGCGACACGACTGAGATCGCTGACTTTGCGATGCTGCTGGAGTACGTGGCCGAGATGCCCGGCCTGGAGCGCATCCGCTTCACCACCAGCCACCCCAACGAGTTCAGCCAGCGCCTGATCGACGTCTATGGCAAGACCGACAAGCTCGTCAACCACGTGCACCTGCCCGTGCAGCACGGCTCCGACCGCATTCTGTCGGCCATGAAGCGTGGCTACACCGCGCTGGAGTACAAAAGCACCATCCGCAAGCTGCGCGCCGTGCGCCCCACCATCAGACTGTCGACCGACTTCATCGTCGGCTTCCCCGGCGAGACCGACGAAGACTTCGACAAGCTGATGAAGCTGGCCACCGACCTCGAATTCGACGCGTCCTTCAGCTTCATCTACAGCGCCCGCCCGGGCACCCCGTCGGCCGCCTTGCAGGACGACACCCCGCACGAGGTCAAGCTTCAGCGTCTGCAAACCCTGCAGGCTTATCTGGAGTCCAACGTGCTGCGCTACAGCGAAGCCCTGGTGGGCCAGACGCAACGCATCCTGGTCGAAGGCCCGAGCCGCAAGGACCCCAGCGAGCTGATGGGCCGCACCGAGTGCAACCGCATCGTCAACTTCGCCGCCGGCCCCACCCAGGCCCTGCGCGAGCGACTGGTGGGGCAGCTGATCGATGTGAAGATCACCAAGGCCTTCCCGCATTCGCTGCGGGCGGACATCCTGCTCGACCAGGCTGCCTGACCCACACAGCATGACGGCGCCATCACAGCCCCGAGACCTGACTGAGGGATCCGAGCATGTCTGACGCCGTTGCAGCCGATCCCATTGCTTGCTGGGACACCCTCCTGGCTCAGGCGGCGCATGTGCTGCACCATCCGGACGAGGTGGGCTTCGCCCCGCGTCTGGAAGCCCTGGCCGACGCCATCTTCGCGGCCCTGGGACAGGATCCAGACGCTGGGGTCTTCGCCCTGCTTCATGGCGAAGATGCCGCCGGCTATGCCGTCACCCATGCGCTGCGCACGGCCCTGGTGTCTGCCCTCGTGGCCGAGCGCTGCGGCTGGAGCCTGAGCGCCCGGCGCACCCTGGTGCGCGCCGGCCTGACGATGAACATCGCCATGCTGGACCTGCAGAACACGCTGGTCACGCAGGCCACCCCACCCACGTCGCGCCAGCGGGCCGAGATTGCCTCGCATGCCCGGCGGGGACGGGCGATGCTGGAGGCCGCGGGCATCACCGATGCCGAGTGGCTGGACACCATCACCCACCACCATGTGACCCCGGGCGGTCACGCCCTGCCGCGCCAGCACAGTGACCTGTGCCCTCTGGCCTGCATGATCCACTACACCGATGTCTACCTGGCCAAACTGAGCCCACGGGCCACCCGTGCAGCCATCGCTGTCAACGTCGCCGCACGTGAGTTTCACGTCAGCGCTGGGGGCGCCGGCAACCCCTTTGTGACGGCCATCCTTCAGGAGATGGGGATCTTTCCGCCTGGAACCTTCGTCAAGCTGCGCAACGGTGAAACCGCCATCGTGGTGCGCCGTGGCCCCACGCCAGACAGCCCGGTCGCACACAGCGTGATGGACCGCGATGGCCACCCTCTCCCCATGCCCTTGGCACGGGACACGGCCGTGCCCGAGTTCAAGGTGGTGGCCGCCCTGCCGCGGGGTCAGGTTCCGCTGCATCTCGACCGGCAGATGCTGTTTGGTCATCCCGACACCTGATCACCGGTCGGGGCCCCCCTCATTCGTGTGACATCGTCCACGATTGGCCACACACCCGGGGGTTTGTCCTCCGACACACCTTCGGCCAGATGTCCGAATCTGCAAGCTCTTGCAGTATTGAATGTCGGCCATGAAGCTCCTGAGACTGTGCACCCAGCACATTCGCCTCAACCACCCTCTGCCCTGGAACGTGCGCAGCGAGCCGGGTCAGTTGCTGTTGAGCAAGGGCTTCGTGCTCACCAGTCAGGCCCAGATCGACGCTCTGATGGCACGCGGCATGTTCGTGGATCAGGACGAGTACGAGCAACATGCTCGCCAAGTCGCTGAAGAGGGCTTTGCGAAGGTGGATCCGTTCGCGCTGTGGTCCAACATCTTGCGAAACGTGGCCCAGGTCCTGCTGCATCCAGACAGCCCGACCTTTGTGACCGAGATCAAGCTGCTCTCCGGCACGATCCAAAAAGCCATGAATGACGAACTTGAAGTCGGCTCCTTCGAGATGCTGCACGACCAGCCGGTGGGTTACGCCGTGATGCACTCGCTGCAAACCGCCTTTGTCGCCTGCCTGGTGGCCGAGCGTTTCGGCTGGAGCGAAGCCGAACGCCACACCCTGCTTCAAGCTTCGCTGACCATGAACATCAGCATGCTCAATCTGCAGAATGTCCTGGCCAAGCAAGTCACGCCGCCCACGCCCGAACAGCGTGGTGAGATCGATGCCCACCCACGAAAAGGCCGGCAGATGCTGGAGGCCGCGGGCGTCATCGACACGGACTGGCTGCACACGGTGGAACACCACCATGTGACTCAGGGTGGCAAGCCTCTGCCAGCCGACCGCAGTGCCCTCAGTCCGCTGGCCTGCATGATCCATTACGCTGACGTCTATCTGGCCAAAATGAGCCCCCGCGCTACCCGACCGGCCCTCGCAGTCAACGTCGCAGCACGTGAGCTCTACGTCCACGCCGGCGGCCCCGACAACCCCTATGTGGCCGCCATCATCAAGGAGATGGGGATCTTTCCACCCGGCTCCTATGTGAAACTGGCCAACGGTGACACGGGCGTGGTCACCCGCAAAGGTGAGTCGGCCAGCGCCCCGATGGTGCATAGCCTCATCAGCTCCGACGGTTGGGTCTTTCCGGATGCCAAGTTGCGGGACACGACCAAGCCCGAGTACAAGGTGGTCGCCGCCGTCCCACGTGACAACGTCCTGCTGCGCCTCAACCGTCAGCGCCTGTTTGGTTACGTTGCAGCCTGAGCCAGCGCCTCGACCAGCTGATCGACTTGCGCGAGCGTGTGGGCCGCAGACAGGGAAATGCGCAGACGGGCCGTGCCTTCGGGCACGGTGGGTGGACGGATCGCCGGCACCCACACCCCTTGTGCGTCCAGCTTCGCCATGACCGCCAGAGCGTCTTCATTGCGGCCGATGATCAAAGGCTGGATCGCGGTGTCGGAGGGCATCAGTTGCCAGGGCAGCCCAGCCTTGGCGATGCCTTCACGCAGGCGCGCCTGCAGCGCCCGCAGGTGACTGCGACGCCAGCCCTCGTCCTGCATGGCCCGCACGCTGGCGCGCAAGGCCTCGGCGATCATGGCCGGGGTGGCGGTGGCGAACATGTAGGTGCGCGCTTTTTGCAGCACCCACTCGACCATGCTGGGCTCGCCGGCCACGAACGCACCGGCCACCCCGGCGGCCTTGCCCAAGGTGGCCATGTAGATCAGGCGGTCCATGCGACCCTGCCAGGCCGGCGCCACACCCTCGCGTCCGGCCATGCCGTAGTAGGACAAGGTGCCCTCGCCGTGCTCGCCCAGCACGCCAAAGCCATGCGCGTCGTCGATCATCAGCCAGGCGTCATACCGCTCGCACAAGGCCATCAAGGCCGGGACGTTGGCCACGTTGCCATCCATGCTGAACACGGCATCGGTCACCACCAGCTTGCGGCGGGCGGTGCTGGCCTGCAGGGCCTGCGCCAGCGCCGCCAGGTCGGCGTGCGGGACGACATGCAGCTCGGCGCGGGACAGGCGGATGCCATCGATCAGACAGGCGTGGTTGAGCGCATCGGAGAACACCGCATCGCCCTTGCCCACCAGCGCCGGGATGATGCCGACGTTGGCCGCATAGCCTGCATAGAAGTACAAGGCACGCGGCAAGCCGACCAAGGCGGCCAGTTCGTGCTCCAAAGTCTCGTGGGCCGGGCTGTGGCCGCAGACCAGCGGGGACGCGGTGGCGCCCACACCGTAGCGGGCAGCCGCCTGCTGCGCCGCCTCAATGACCGCCGGATGCTGGGACAGGCCCAGGTAGTCGTTGCTGCCGAAGGACAGGCGGGGCAGCCCGTCGATCAGGTAATGAGTGCCGCGCAGGTCCTCTTCGTCGGCCGACAGCTCGACCGGCGCTTTCAGGGGGATCACCTGGCGACGCTGACGGGCCAGATGGGCGGAGCGCAGTTGCGCCAGTTCTTGGTCAAACAATCCAGTCATCCGCCAAGGTTAACCTCAACTGAGTGCTCCCTCGACTTCAGCGGTTCCAGGCAGCGAACAGGCCAGCGCGGGCCGCCTGGGTGATCGCAGCCACGCCGGGGTGGGTGATGCGCCGCTCGACCGTGATCACATAGAACTCTTCGATCAAGTCGGTGGCCTCACCCAGCAGGCGCGCGCCGTACTGGGTGCGCACCTCTTGGTCCAGCACCATGGGCGCCACGAACACCCCGTGCCCCTGCTTGCCCAGCTCGGTCACCAGCGCGCCGTCGTCAAACTCACCCACCACGCGGGGACGCAACTTGTGCTTGCCCAGCCACTGCGTCAGGCGCACGCCCATGGCCGAGTCGGCACCCGGTGCCAGCAGGGGCAAGCCGTCCAGGCAGGCCGGGAACGGGCCGCTGGCGCGCTCGGCCAGGGCGGCGCTGGCGTAAAAGCCCACGTTGGAGCCCCCCAGGCGGTGATTGAAGGCGGTCACGCTCAAGGCTGGCGGCAGAGGAATGTCGGACAGGACCAGGTCGAGGCGGTGCACCGCCAGTTCGGCCAGCAGGCTGTCGAGCTTGCCCTCGCGGCTGATGACCTTGAAGGGCTGGGCCTGGGTCATGGCCGGCTCCAGCAGGCGGGTGACGACCAGCTTGGGCACCGCATCGGCATTGCCCACGCGCAGCTCGACCGGGCGCAAGGCGCCCTGGGGCTGGCGCACCACCTGCTCCAGCTCGGCGCCCAGGTTGAAAATATCCTGCGCATAGCTGAACGCCAGCTGGCCGGTTTCGGTCATCTCCAGCTTGCGGCCCTTCTTGCGGAACAGCGGCCGCCCGATCTGCTCTTCCAGCAGCTGGATCTGGCCGCTGATGGTCTGCGGTGTGACGTGCAGGTGCTCGCCCGCCTTCACGACGCCACCGAGGCGTGCCACGGTCCAGAAATAGAGCAGGTGCTTGTAGTTCATATCGGTTTCATCGACATGTTGAGATCAAAAAACCGAATTTACGCGAAACATTGACCTGCGTACAGTGCGGGGTGTCGTGGTCCGTATCCGGCGCCACTGGTTTCTTGCAAGGAGTCTCTCCATGTCCAACGACATCCGATCCGAACTGCGTTCGTTACCGTCCGCTGGCGACGTCACCACGGTGACACCCGCCAGCGCCCAGCGCGTGCTGCGCAACACCTACGCCCTGCTGGGCCTGGCCCTGGCATTCAGCGCCCTGGTCGCTGGCGTGGCCATGAGCCTGAATCTGCCGCACCCCGGCATCCTGGTGACCCTGGCGGGCTTTTACGGCCTGTTCTTCCTGGTCAACAAGACCGCCAACAGTGGCAAGGGTGTGCTGGCCGTGTTCGCCCTGACCGGCTTCATGGGCTACACCTTGGGCCCCACCTTGAACGCGGTCATGAACATGCCGGGCGGCAGCGCCACGATCACCAATGCCTTGGCGGCCACGGCGGCGGCGTTCCTGGGCTTGTCGGCCATTGCCCTGACGACCAAGCGCGACTTCAGCTTCATGGGCAAGTTCCTCATGATCGGCATGCTGGTGGCGGTGGCCTTGGGCCTGGGCGCGATCTTCTTTGAAGTGCCTGCCCTGAGCTTGGCCGTGTCCGGTCTGGTGGTCTTGCTGTCTTGCGGCCTGATCCTGTTCGAGACCAGCCGCATCGTCAACGGTGGCGAAACGAACTACATCATGGCCACCGTGGGCCTGTTCGTGACGATCTACAACCTGTTCAGCAGCCTGCTGATGCTGTTCGGCCTGGGCGGCAACAGCGACGACTGAACGTGTGAAAGTGTGGTGCCTGCTGACCGGCCCGGCCGTGTGATCCACGGCTGACTGCTGGTTGAGCATTTGATCACCCGACGCTGGCCATGGCCTCGTCGGGTGTTTTTTTGCGCGCTCGGGATCAGGACAGGCGCAGGCTGCGTGCCAGCTCGGCGGGCGTGGCGTTCGGGTCCCACGCCCAGTGCGCCAACAAGGGCGCATTCAGGCGCGCGCGCAAGGTGGCCAGATTGGCCGCCCGCTCGGGCATGTCAGGGTCGACCTCGTTGGCCACCCAGCCGGCCAGCTTCAGGCCGCGCGCGAGGATGGCCTCCTGCGTGAGCAGGGCATGGTTGATGCAGCCCAGACGCAGACCCACCGTGAGGATGATGGGCAGGTTCAGCCGCTGGGCCAGGTCGGCGCTGGTCACCCAGTCGCCGCCCAGATCGGGGTCGGGCTCGCACAGCGGCACGATGAAGCCGCCCGCGCCTTCGACCACCACGGCATCGGCGTGCTGGCGCAGCGCATGAAAACAGGCCTCGATGTGGTCCAGATCGATCACCGCACCGGCCCGACGGGCGGCAATGTGTGGGGACACCGCGTCAGGCAAGGCATAGGGGTTGTCAAAGCCTGCGGGCACCTGCAGGCTGGACGCGGCCCGCATGGCGGCGACATCCTCGTTGAGCCAATGCCCGGACACCTCGCCGTGCTCCTCCACCCAGTCGCAGCCTGCGGCCACGGGCTTCATCCCCACGACCCGAGCCAGGCCGGCCTGCCGAAGCGCGTGGATCAGCGCACCACTGGTGCGGGTCTTGCCAATGCCAGTGTCGGTGCCGGTGATGAAGTAAGCGGTGTGCATGCGCGGGGCTTCCAGGGTTCAGGCCATGCGCGAGGCATCGGCGCCAGGCGCCGTACTCGGCACAGCGGCCGGCAAGGCGGCGATCTCGGCCAGCACCTGGTCGAGCACCTGCACCAGACCTTCGGCCAGATCACGCTGATCGGACTCGGTCAGCACATAGGGCGGCATCACGTACAGCGTGCTGCCGATGGGGCGCAGCAGCAGGCCGGCCTCCAGCGCAGCCCGGTGGTAGCGGGCGGCGAAGGTGGGCTCGTCGGTGTCGATGTCCCAGGCCCAGATCATGCCGATGTGGCGCGTGACCTTGACGCGGGGGTGGGCGCGCAGCGGCGCTGTCAAAGCGGTGAAGCGCTCGGCGGCCAGGCGATTGCGGTCCAGCACGTCACGGCCGTCGGCATCGCGGGCGGCAAAGGTGTCCAGCACCGCCAAGGCGGCGCGACAGGCCAGCGGGTTGCCGGTGTAGGAGTGCGAATGCAGGAAACCGTGTGCGGTGCGGTCGTCATAGAACGCCGCGTAGACCGCATCGGTGGTCAGCACCGCCGACAGGGGCAGCACCCCGCCGGTCAAGCCCTTGCTGAGGCAGATGAAATCAGGCTTCACCCCGCTGCCATCGGCCCGGCGCGCCTGCTGGTGCGCAAACAGCGTGCCGGTGCGGCCAAAGCCCACGGCGATCTCGTCGGCGATCCAGTGCACGGCGTAGCGGTCGCACAGCTCGCGCACCGCCACGAGGTAGTCGGGCGCGTACATGGCCATGCCAGCGGCGCCCTGTACCAGCGGTTCCAGGATCAGCGCGGCGGTGCGCTGGTGGTGCTCGGCCAGGTAGGCGGCCAGCGCGTCGATCGCCGCCTGGGTGTGCGCCTCGGCGCTGACGCCCGGTGCGGCATAGCGCGGGTCGGGAGAAGGCAAGGTGGCGCTCAGGCGCAGCAACGGCGCGTAGGCCTCGCGGAACAGCGGGATGTCGGTGACGGACAAGGCCCCGGCGGTTTCACCGTGGTAGCCGCCTTGCAGGCCGATGAACTGGTTTTTCTCGGGCTGGCCCCGGTTGCGCCAGCTGTGGGCGCTCATCTTCAGCGCGATCTCGGTGGCGCTGGCGCCGTCGCTGGCGTAAAACGCGTGACCCAGACCGGTCAGGTCGGCCAGCCGCTCCGACAGTTCCACCACCGGTGGGTGCGTCAGGCCGGCCAGCATGATGTGGTCGAGCTTGCCGAGCTGGTCGGTGATGGCTTCGCGGATCGGGCCGAAGTTGTGGCCGAACAGGTTGACCCACCAGGAGCTGACGGCATCCAAGATGCGGTGCCCTTGGTCGTCGATCAGCCAGGGGCCGTCGGCCGCGACGATGGCACGCGGCGGGAAGCGCTCGTGCACCTTCATCTGCGTGCAGGGGTGCCAGACGGCTTGGCGGCTGCGTTCGGCCCAATCCAGCTGGGGGGAGGACAAGGGCGTCAGGACACTCATGGGTCGGGCCTTCAGGCGGTCGGTTCAGTCAGGGGCGATGCAGGCCGGCGCCGCACTCAGGTCGGATCAAGCCGGCTCGGGCCGGTACAGGCAGCGGTCACCCGCCGCACGTGACACGGCCACGCCCGCCACCTGGGGGATGCGCGGCTGGATGCGCTCGAAGATGAACACGCAAAGGTTTTCCAGCGTGGCCGCGCCCAAGCCGGGCACCTCGTCGAGGAAATGGTGGTCGAGCTGGCTGCGCACCTCGGCGATCACCTCGCGCAAGATGGCCAGGTCCACGACCATGCCCGACTCGGGCTGGCGCGGGCCGCGCACGATGACCTCGGCGGTGTAGGTGTGGCCATGGATGCGGCGGCTCCCGGCGGCCTCTTCGGGCGACACCTGGCGCTTGAGCGTGTGCGCCGCATCGAAAGCAAAGGTCTGACTCAACTCGAACATCAACAATCCTTCAAGGGGGCAGCGCTTCAGCGGATGCCCAATGACTTGTGGGTCTGCACGCTGAGCAACCAGCGCGGGTGGTCCAGACACCATTGCACGGCCCATGCCATCGCCTGGCGGCGCGCCTCGGGCTGCGCGCTGTCCATGGCCTGCACACGCAGTTGCTGGAAGTCCAGTTGCTCGAAGGCCAGCAGGTCGGCCTCGGTGAAGCCGGCTTGCGGCACCACCACCTTGAGCTCGTGGCCGCGCGTCTGCACCAGCTTGGACCCTGCCTTGGGGCTCACGCAGACCCAGTCCAGCCCCTCCGGCGCGGCGATCGTGCCGTTGGTCTCCACCGCGATCTCGAAGCCCTGCGCATGCAGCGCGTCGATCAGGGCCGCGTCCAGCTGCAACAAAGGCTCGCCACCCGTGACGACAACAAAGCGCTGGCCTTGTTGGCCGGCCGGCGTGTCCGGCCAGAACGAGGCGATGCGCGCAGCCAAGGCCTGCGCCGTGTCGAACTTGCCGCCCCCCAGGCCATCGGTGCCAACGAAATCGGTGTCACAAAACTGGCAGACGGCACTGGCACGGTCGGCCTCACGGCCCGTCCACAGATTGCAGCCCGCCATGCGGCAAAACACCGCCGGACGACCGGCATGCGTGCCCTCGCCCTGCAGGGTGTAGAAAATTTCCTTGACGCTGTAAGTCATGTCACCGCAATCCTGTCCACCACACCACCAACGCCGACGCCAGCACCAGGCCGGCATACGTGGCCACCGCACCGTCCTGACCGGTCAGAACCAAACCCACGACCAACACCCCGGCATTGGCCAGTGCCGACCACTTCACCTGCCCGCTCCAGGCCTTGCCTTTGAGCTCGGCACGCCACACCAGCCGCGCCAGCGTGGGCACCAGCAGCGCCATCGTCAGGGCGGGCAAAAAGAAATTCAACAGATGATTCAGCGCGTTGAAGAAACCCATGTCTGGCCTTGTGAGACGGACGCAGTCGAGGCGCCGAACTTGCGCTGCATCAGAAAAACACGCTGTTTGCGGGTCGACACCCCAGCGCACACCCAGGGCTTCCGCATCAACGGAACCCCATGTCAGGTTGTGGATTTTATAATCCCTGTCATATGACCGTCTTGACCCTGGGACTCAACCACACAACCGCCGCTGTTGACCTGCGTGGACGGTTTGCGTTTGCGGTCGACCAGGTCGCCCCGGCGCTCAAAACCTTGCACCAGCAACTGACGGGCTCGCCGCAGTCTGAAGCGGCGCTGCTGTCCACCTGCAACCGCACCGAACTGTACGTGGCGGCGGCCGGAGCTGGCAAGCCGGTCCAGCAACTCCGTCATGCGGCCATCGACTGGCTGTCGCGCACCGGCGGCGTCTCGCCCGATGAACTGCTGCGCCACACCTACGTGCTCGAAGGCGGCCAGGCCGCGCGCCACGCCTTCCGCGTCGCCAGCGGGCTGGACTCCATGGTGCTGGGCGAGCCCCAGATCCTCGGCCAGATGAAGCAGGCCGTGCGCGAAGCCGACACCGCCGGCACCCTGGGCACGACCCTGCACCAGCTCTTTCAGCGCAGCTTTGCCGTGGCCAAGGAGGTGCGCACCTCCACCGAGATCGGTGCGCACTCCATCAGCATGGCCGCTGCCGCCGTGCGCCTGGCCTCGCAGCTGTTTGAAGACCTGAGCAAGACCCGTGTGCTCTTTGTGGGCGCCGGCGAAATGATCGAGCTCACCGCCACGCACTTTGCCGCTCGCAACCCGCGCGCCATGGCCGTGGCCAACCGCACCCTGGAGCGCGGCGAAAAGCTCGCCAGCCATCTGGGCGCCCAGGCCATCCGCCTGGCCGACCTGCCCCAGCGCCTGCATGAGTTCGACATCGTCGTGTCGTGCACCGCCAGCTCCCTGCCCATCATCGGCCTGGGTGCGGTCGAGCGGGCGCTGAAGGCCCGCAAGCGCCGTCCCATCTTCATGGTGGACCTGGCCGTGCCGCGCGACATCGAACCTGAAGTCGCCCGCCTGGACGATGTCTACCTCTACACCGTCGATGACCTGTCGACCATGGTGCAGACCGCTGGCGAAAAACGTCAGGCTGCCGTGGCCCAGGCCGAAGCCATCATCGACACCGGCGTGCAAGGCTTTGTGCACTGGCTGGACCAGCGCAGCATCGTGCCCCTGATCCAGGCCCTGCACGGGCAGGCCGACCAGTGGCGCAACGCCGAACTGGCGCGTGCCCGCAAGCTGCTGGCCAAGGGCGAAGACGTCGAAGCCGTGCTCGACGCCCTCACCCACCGCCTGACGCAAAAAATGCTGCACGGCGCCATGGCCGAACTGCACAGCGCCGACGCCCACAGCCGGCCCCAGGTCGCCTCAGCCCTGTCGCGCCTGTTCCTGCGCGGCGACACCGTGTTGCCCACCGAACTGCAGCACCCGCAGGCACGGCGCCTGAGCGACGAGGACCTCGCGTGAGCGCCGCCCTGGCGCCCTCCCTTGCCTCTTCGCTCGAACGCTTGGCCCAGCGCCTGCAAGAGCTGGACATGGCCTTGTCCGACCCCGTGGTCGCGGCTGACAACAAGCGCTTTCGCGAGCTCTCGCGGGAGCACGCCGAAGTCAGCAGCGTGTGCGACCTGGCGCGCCGCCACACCCAGCGCCAGCAAGACCTCGACACCGCCCGCGAGCTGCTGGCCGACGCCAGCGACGACGCCGAGATGCGCGCCATGGCCCAGGACGAAATCGCCCAGGCCGAGGCCGAGCTCGACCAACTCGTGGCCCAGCTACAGACCGCCCTGCTGCCCAAGGACCCGGACGACGCGCGCAACGCCTTCATCGAAATCCGCGCCGGCACGGGCGGGGACGAGTCGGCCCTGTTCGCTGCCGACCTCGCCCGCATGTACACACGCTTCGCCGAGCGCCAAAGCTGGCGCAGCGAGATCATGTCGGCCAACGAGTCCGACCTGGGCGGCTACAAGGAAGTGGTGCTGCGCTTCGAGGGCGATGGCGTCTACGGCCAGATGAAGTTCGAGTCGGGTGGCCACCGCGTGCAGCGCGTGCCCGCCACCGAGACGCAGGGGCGCATCCACACCAGCGCCTGCACCGTCGCCGTGATGCCCGAGCCCGATGAGGCCACCGCCATCACGCTGAACCCAGCCGACCTGCGCATCGACACCTTCCGCGCCAGTGGCGCCGGCGGTCAGCACATCAACAAGACCGACTCGGCCGTGCGTGTGGTCCACCTGCCCACCGGCCTGGTGGCCGAATGCCAGGACGGCCGCAGCCAGCACAGCAACAAGGCCAAGGCCCTGCAGGTGCTGCAAGCGCGTCTGCAGGAGAAAGAGCGCAGCGAACGCGCCGCCAAGGAAGCCGCGCTGCGCAAAGGCCTGATCGGCAGCGGCGACCGCTCCGACCGCATCCGCACCTACAACTTCCCGCAGGGCCGCCTGACCGACCACCGCATCAACCTGACGCTCTACAAGCTGCTGGCCGTGATGGAAGGCGACCTCGGCGACGTGATCGCGGCGCTGCTGAGCGCCCAGGCCGCCGACCAACTGGCCGAGTTGGAGGCCGCCACCGGTGTCTGACGCCAACGCCAATACCTTGACCGTCGCGCAAGCGCTGGCCCAGGCCCGCAGCTGCGGCGTCGACCGGCTGGACGCGCACCTGCTGCTCGGCCATGTACTGGGCCGCTCGCGCACCTGGCTGCTGTCCCACGACACCGACCTGCTTGCCCCCGAGGCCCAGTCCCGCTATCTGGCCCTGCTGGCGCGGCGTGCCGTGGGTGAGCCGGCGGCCTATCTGCTGGGTGACAAGGAATTTTTCGGCCTGAACCTGCGCGTCACCCCTGACACCCTCATCCCCCGCCCGGACACCGAAACCCTGGTGCACTGGGCGCTGGAACACCTGCCCGTCGACCAGCCCCGGCGTGTGCTCGACCTGGGCACCGGCAGTGGCGCCATCGCACTGGCCCTGGCCCACGAACGCCCGCTGGCCGAGGTCACCGCGGTGGACGCCAGCCCCGGCGCACTGCAGGTGGCGCTGGACAACGCCTCGGCCTTGGGGCTGCGCCTGCGCGGCCTGCTGGGCTCCTGGTTCACCCCCGTGGCGGGCGAGCGCTTTGACCTCATCGTCAGCAACCCGCCCTACATTGCCGAGGGCGACCCGCACATGGCAGCCCTGCGCTTCGAGCCTGAAGCCGCCCTGACCGCCGGCCCCGACGGTCTAGATGACCTGCGCCAGATCATCGACCAGGCCCCGCACCATTTGGCGCCGGGCGGATGGCTGCTCCTCGAGCATGGTTTTGACCAAGCCAACGCCGTGATGCAACTCTTACAAAATCGCGGATTCACCGAAGTGAGCACCCGCTTCGATCTGGGGCCGCAAGCACGCTGCACTGGCGGACGCCTCCCCACTTGACACCGCGCAGGCAGGGGACGTGACCGGCCTCACACATGCGGGTGAACCAGAGGCACACCTGGGCGCGCAAGTCGTAGCATGACCTTCCCTACTCGGAGGCGCACCATGCACCCCACTTCCGCTCCGACACCCCGCTGGCTCCCGGTGCGACGCACATGGCGTCGGTGTGGCGTCATGTCCTTGAGCTTGGTCAGCATGCTGGTGTGCTGGCCTACGGCACAGGCGCAACTCGTGCCCCCCACAGCACACGCCTGGCGGCAAATGGCCCAAGCCCCGTACACCACGGTGCACCTGCCCTGGCGCACGAACACCCCCAGTTCGGGCCTTCAGGCCAACGGGCGCCAACTGTGGCCGCAGTGGGAGGGGCGCATCGGGGTCGTCATCGACCGCCCCGTCGATCCGCTCAAAGACAATTTCGTGCTCGCCCAGCCCAGCCCGGCTGGCCTGCAGTTGCGCAGCCTGCACATCCTGTCAGACTATCACGTGGCGGGCGGCTTCCGAGCCACTGCCGGACTCCTGCGCGGCCGCGCCGAAGAGGCCTGGTGGACGGGCAGCACCAACCAGGGCGGACTCAACCTCAGCCTGCAGCGCCTCGACAGCCTGCGCCTGCCCAACCAGCACACGGACGCCGACCGCACCATGGCCTATGTCGGCGCGGGCTACAGCATGTCGCTCGGTGACACCACCACCGAGCGCAGCTTCTCTCACTTCAATGCCGACATTGGCATGACCGCCGCAGGCCAACGCGATGCGCAACGCCGTGGTGTCTCGGCCACCGATGGACTGGGGGGCAATCCACTGTCGGGCAAGCTGGCGTGGCGGCCCCTCATCAAAGTCTCGGTGGACTACGCCTTCTGAGCTACACCTTCTGAACGCGGGTGAATCAACCCCAGAGCGCGCCAGACGGCCGGTCCTGATATAAGCTCGGCTGTTTTCTTTTCAACAAGATGGTGTGGTTATGAGCGACGTTCAACAACGCATTGACGATCTGGTCAAAGGCAACCGCGTGGTGCTGTTCATGAAGGGCACGGCCCAGTTCCCGCAATGCGGCTTCTCCGGCCGCGCCGTGCAGATCCTCAAGGCCTGCGGCGTGACCGAGCTGAAAACCGTCAACGTTCTGGAAGACGAAGGCATCCGCCAAGGCATCAAGGAATACGCCAACTGGCCGACCATCCCCCAGCTCTACGTCAACGGCGAATTCGTCGGCGGCTCGGACATCATGATGGAGATGTACCAGGCGGGCGAGCTGCAGCAGGTTCTGGGCGGCCAGCAAGCAGGCTGATGGGCGTGTCCCGCCCTTCTCGCCTGATCGTCGGCATCACCGGGGCCAGTGGCGCCGTGTATGGCGTGCGCCTGCTGGAGCGCGCCCGCGCGCTGGGTGTGCAGACCCATCTGGTCGCCACCCCGGCGGGCATCCTCAATGTGCATCACGAACTCGGCCTGGACCGCTCCGCGCTGGAGGCCCTGGCCACCCAGGCACACGCCCCCGGCGATGTGGGCGCCTGCATCGCCAGTGGCAGCTTCACCACCGACGCGATGGTGATCGCCCCGTGCACCATGAAGACCCTGGCCGCCGTGGCCCATGGCATGGGCGACAACCTGCTGACCCGCGCCGCCGACGTCACGCTGAAAGAGCGCCGCCGCCTGGTGCTGATGGTGCGCGAAACGCCCTTCAACCTGGCCCACCTGCGCAACATGACCGCTGTCACCGAGATGGGCGGCATCGTCTTTCCGCCGCTGCCAGCCTTCTACCACCGGCCGCAGAGCATCAACGAACTGGTCAACGAGACGGTCGAACGCGTGCTGGCCCTGCTGCAGATTGAGCAGGCGCACCCTCAGGAATGGCAGGGTTTGTGACCCTGTATGTTGGTTGCCCGTGACGGGTAACCACAACGTGATCAGATGCGACGGCGCCTGAGTCCCCACAAGCCGACCAAGCCCAACCCCATCATCAGCCACGTGGCGGGTTCGGGCACGGCGGCCACATTCCGGACCAGAAACACCCCGAAATCCGGACTGCTGGCATCAAGGGCAACCAGCGCATCGCGACGGCGTAAAAAGTCTCCCAGACTTTGGGATGAGCCAGACTGGGCCTGATAGGCCAAAAGGTCTTCCCGAAGCTCAGGTGAGAGCGCGGACCAAACGTCTTCCGGACTGCCGACTGGGCCAGACATTGCGATCGGTGTTGTGCCGAGGTTCTCTGGGTCGGATATGGCCATCTGCGTTGTGGGAGAGTAGTCCGTGAGCACATCACCGCCAGGTGAGATGACCGTCTCGCGGGTCAGCCACAAGGTCACGAGCGGGACCTGCCCTGCTTCATCCACGCCCCCCCCGCCGACAGCCCCTGCCAGCACCGTGGTCGGCCCGCCCAAGTAGGTGCTCAGTTCCGGCGCGGCCGCCCAGCCACCCATCTCATCGATGACGTCCAGATTGGAGGCAGCGCGCGAGACGAGGTCATCCAGTTCGGCATGGGTCGCAAAGCGAAAGCCTTGCGCCAGCCACTCACTCGTTCTCACCTGCGTGATCGACTGACCACGCGTGAGCGTCAGGTCCAACCAGGCCAAGCCGGAGGCATCATCGAGGGTGAGCAGGCCATCTCCGCTCACCTGAAGGTCGGCAGTCGTGAACGCGGCCGTGGCCCAGGTGGAGCACATCGCCATCGCACCGGCCAGCAGCCATGTTTTCGTTTGACGCCAGGCCGCCATGCCTTCTCCGCTTGTGTGTGTCCTCATGCGGTAGATTCTGACCGACCCGTCCGCACAGCGGCGCGGCACACCGCCCCCTGCTCACGGGGGACGCGAACAGCCAGCCTGACTCAAGGCTGCGTGTAACTGACCTTCTGCACGTTGGCCGAACCTTCGGCCAGGCGCGTGGCAGCGGCATCCTGGTTGCGCCAAACCCGCGCGGCGGCCGTGACCATGTTCGGATACTCGGCGCGCCCACGGCTGCCGTTGTAGCGCCCCAGAGCCATGAAGAGGTTGCCCTTCTCGCGGTCGAGGTAGTGGCGCAGGATCACGCAGCCAAAGCGGATGTTGGTCTGCATGTGGAACAGGGTGGACGGATCGCCGTTGCCGATGGTGCGCGACCAGAACGGCATGATCTGCATGTAACCGCGCGCCCCGGCGTGAGAAATGGCGTGCTTGCGGAACCCGCTCTCCACCTGAATCAGGCCCAGTACCAGCGAGGGCTCCAAGCCGGCCCGCTTGGCTTCGTAGCAGACCGTGTTGAGGAACTCGTGGCGCACCAGTTCCTCGGGCTTGCGTTTGCGCAGGCGCGCTTCCTGGGCCTGCGTCCAGCGAGCACATTGCTGGCGTTGCGCCTCGTCGGCGAACACCAGCTTGGGTGGCTCACCACGGCCCACGGCAGCGGACAGGGCCGAGCGCACCGAGTCGGCCAAAGGCTCCTCGATCTGCGCACCGGCCCAGGCGGTCGACCAACTCGCGGCCAGCAGGCCTGTCGCCCACAGCGCACGGCGCACCACAGAGTTCATGAACAGAGGAAACAAAGACCCAACAGACATCATCGAACCATAACGCATCTGGTGCGCCTTGTCGCCCGCCTCAGGCAAGCCTCACTCACGCCGTGTGCAATCGTGCCAGCAAATGCACCAGCACATCGCTCACCGGCACCTTGGTGGCTTCGGCATCGGTGCGGCCCTGGTACTCGGCCAGGCCTTCCTTGAGGCCCTTGTCGCCCAGCACCACGCGGTGCGGCACGCCGATCAGCTCCCAGTCGGCAAACATGGCACCCGGACGCTCGCCCCGGTCATCGAGGATCACGTCCACGCCCTTGGCCAGCAAGTCGGCGTGCAACTGGTCGGCTGCGGCCTTGACGGCTTCGGAGCGGTCGTAGCCCACCGGGCAGATCACCACGGTGAACGGCGCGATGCTGTCGGGCCAGATGATGCCGCGCGCGTCGTGCTTCTGCTCAATGGCCGCGCCCAGAATGCGGGTCACGCCAATGCCGTAGCAGCCCATCTCGAAGTGCTTGGGCTTGCCGTCCACGTCCAGGAAGGTCGCGTTCATCGCCTGGGAGTACTTGGTGCCCAGGTAGAACACATGACCCACTTCGATGCCGCGCTGGATGGCCAGCACGCCCTGGCCGTCCGGCGAAGGATCGCCCTCGACCACGTTGCGGATGTCGGCGATCAGATCGGGCTCGGGCAGGTCACGACCCCAGTTCACGCCCTGGATGTGGAAGCCTTCTTCGTTGGCGCCGCAGACGAAGTCGCTCATGGCCGCCACGGTGCGGTCGGCGATCACCTTCACAGGCTGGCGCAACTGGACCGGGCCCAGGTAGCCGGGCTTGGTGCCAAAGTGTTCGACGATTTCCTTTTCGGTGGCGAAGCGGAAACCGGCCTTCAAACCGGTGCCGTCGGCCAGCTGGATCTTGCCGGCCTTGACCTCGTTGAGGTCGTGGTCACCGCGCACCAGCAGCAGCCAGACGGTGGACTTGACGATCTCGCCAGCGGCGTTGGTCTCGTCGGTGGCCAGCACCAGAGACTTGACGGTCTGGCTCAGTGGCACGCCCAGCAGCTCGGCGACATCCGGGCAAGTGCTCTTGCCGGGTGTGGCGACCTTGGTCAGGGCGGCAGCCGGGGCGGCGCGGTGGTCGATCAGGGCCACGGCCTCGGCCAGCTCGATGTTGGCGGCATAGTCGCTGGTGGGGCAGTACACGATGGCGTCTTCGCCCGTGTCGGCGATCACCTGGAACTCGTGCGAGCGGTCACCACCGATGGCGCCGGTGTCAGCGGCCACGGCGCGGAACTGCAGGCCCAGACGCTCGAAGATGCGGGTGTAGGCGGCGAACATGCCGTCGTAGGTCTTGCCGGCGCTCTCGACGTCACGGTCGAAGGAGTAGGCGTCCTTCATCGTGAACTCGCGGCCGCGCATGATGCCAAAGCGCGGACGGCGCTCGTCGCGGAACTTGGTCTGGATCTGATAGAAGTTCTTGGGCAGCTGACGGTAGCTGCGCAGTTCCTGGCGGGCGATGTCGGTGATCACCTCTTCGGCGGTGGGCTGGATGACGAAGTCGCGGCCATGGCGGTCCTTGAACCGCAGCATTTCCTCGCCCATCTTCTCGAAACGTCCGGTTTCTTCCCACAACTCGGCAGGTTGCACCACCGGCATGACCAGCTCGACGCAGCCGGCCTTGTTGAGCTCGTCACGGATGATGGCCTCGACCTTGCGGATGCTGCGCAGGCCCATGGGCATGTAGTTGTAAAGACCGGCCCCCAGTTTCTTGATCAGACCGGCGCGCATCATCAGCTTGTGGCTGACGATCTCGGCATCGGCCGGAGCTTCCTTGAGGGTGGAGATGAAGAACTGAGAGGCTTTCATGGGAACCAATGCAAAGGCACCGCTGGGGTTCCGGGATGACCACACTAGGCGATCCGGCACAGCGGTGCAATAATGAAACCAGTTGAAAATTTGGAGTTGATTATGCTCGACCGGGAAGGCTTTCGGCCCAACGTCGGCATCATCCTGCTCAATCACCGTAACCAGGTCTTCTGGGGCAAACGCATCCGCACCCACTCCTGGCAGTTTCCCCAAGGCGGCATCAAATACGGTGAGTCGCCCGAGCAGGCGATGTTCCGCGAGCTCCACGAAGAAGTGGGCTTGCTGCCCGACCACGTCCAGATCATTGCGCGCACGCGCGACTGGCTGCGCTATGAGGTGCCCCTGCACTTCATTCGCAAAGACGCGCGCGGCCATTACCGCGGCCAGAAACAGATCTGGTTTCTGCTGCAACTCACGGGCCGCGACAGCGACATGAACCTGCGCGCCACCAATCACCCCGAGTTCGACGCCTGGCGTTGGCACGAATACTGGGTGCCGCTGGAGAGCGTGATCGAGTTCAAGCGTGGGGTGTACGAGATGGCCCTGTCCGAGCTCGCCCGCTTTCTGCCCAAGCCGCAGGTGCCGGGCAATCGTTTCCTGCGTGGCAGCATGCGCCAGGAGCGATGCGGCGAGCACGAAGAGGCCGGCGAGCACCACGAGGTGAATGCTGTGGCACATGAGGCCGACACCTTGGCCGCAGGCGATGCGCCCGGCCACATGGACCGAGATGCCGACGAGGACCGGCAACCCGCACACGCCTCACGTTACTGAGCCCGACGAGCATGGCGGGCTCAGCGCAGCCACGACGCGACACCGCACCGCAGCCCAGAGGCGATCCAGCACGGCTGCATCGCCTCTTTCGCTCAATCAGTCGATTTCACGCTGGGTGGCGCACTCGGCATCCGACGGGTTGACACTGCAACGGGCCTTCTTCATCACGTTCAGGGTCGTCTTGTTGTAGATGCCCTGCTTGGCGATTTCCAGACGCGCTTCGCGGTACATGACAGCGTACTTGGGGATGCTCTCGGCCGGGAAATCTTCCCAGGTGGCTGCAGGAATGCCCTTCTCAGCAGTCTTGACGATGTTCAGCGCGCGATCGAATTGACCCAACCAGAACTGACGCGATTTCTCGCCAAATCCTGCCGGGAACTTGTTCTTGTTGAGCATGATCTGCACGGTGGGGATCACGATGGGCAGGCGACCGATGCCACCCGTCTTGCCGATGCCCTTGTGCAGCTCGAAGGGCTTGTAGGCCACGGCAGGCAAGGTCACCATGTCAAGGAAGCCGTTGTTGAACTTCGGGCCGATGTTGGTCACATCCACCGACACGGGCTGGGCGCCGATGCGCTGGATCATCATGCCCTGGGCCTTGTCGTAGTCGAACGCGGCGATCTTCTTGCCCGACAGGGACTCGACGGTGTTGTTGCGACGGTCACGCACGATGGGATAGGCGGCGCCCAATGGGAAGATGCCACCGACTTCGTAGTTGCCGTCCACCATCAGCTTGCCGGCAGCCGGCGACGCAAACACCTGGATGACCTTGCGCAGCACTTCGTAGCCTGCGTCAATGTCGACCTTGCCGTTGCGGATGATCAGGGTCGAACCGACGCTGTCGATCGAACCGGCCACGCCGTTGAACTGGCGGGTGCGGAAAGAGGTGGCGACCACCGCGTCACACTGACCAGCACGGAAGTCTTCGATGGCCACGCGTTCATCCACATAACCCTTGAGTTCCATGTCGGCGCCATGTTTCTGCATGGCCAAGGCGTAGTCGGTCGAGGCCGCATAGACGTCGCCAGACTTGCCAGCCACGTCCCAGACGCACACAACGTTCTTGGCTTGTGCCGAGACCGTCATGCCCATGGAGGACAGCAGCGCGGCCGCAGCCAGCGCCAAGGGTTGGGTACGAAGGAAGGAGCGAGCGTAGGACATGAGGAAGAGCCTCCAGAGAGCAGAACACGTGAAAAAAGTCTCAGGACTCATTTTCACGTGACGTCTGAACACCCCTGGACAGGGTGAACCCTTTGCCCTCCCCATTCGGGGGATCGCGTCAAGCCCTTGTCAGTGCCATGCGCTCAGGCCAGCACGAGGTTGTCGCGGTGGATCATTTCGGGCTCGTTGGTGAAACCCAGGGCCGCCTCGATGTCGGCCGAGGCCTTGCGTACCAGCAGGCGGGCCTCGCTGCTGGCGTAGTTGGCCAGGCCCCGGGCCACGTCCTGGCCCAGGCTGTTGCGCACGGCGATGACGTCGCCACGGAAGAACTCACCCACCACCTCGGTCATGCCGATGGGGAGCAGGCTCTTGCCCTCGTCGCGCAGGGCCGCCACGGCGCCGTCGTCGATGACCACGGCACCACGCAGTTGCAGGTGGTCGGCCATCCACTGCTTGCGGGCGGTGAGCTTGGCGGTATCGGCCACAAAAAGCGAACCGATGGCTTCGCCCTGGGTGAGGCGCACCAGCACATCGGGCTCACGCCCCCAGGCGATGACGGTGGAGGCACCACTGCCCGCCGCACGCTTGGCGGCCAGCACCTTGGTGATCATGCCCCCGGTGCCCACGCGCGAACCGGCGCCACCGGCCATCTGCTCCAGCACGGGGTCGCCGGCAGTGCAAACGTCGATGAAACGGGCTCCGGGGTCCTTGCGCGGGTCGGCGCTGTAGAGGCCCTTCTGGTCGGTGAGGATGACCAGGGCGTCGGCCTCGACCAGGTTGGCCACCAGCGCACCGAGCGTGTCGTTGTCACCGAACTTGATTTCGTCGGTGACGACGGTGTCGTTCTCGTTGATGACCGGCACCACCTGGTGCGACAGCAGGGTCAGCAAGGTGGAGCGGGCGTTGAGGTAACGCTCGCGGTCGGCCAGGTCAGCGTGCGTGAGCAGCACCTGGGCGCTGCCCATGCCGTGCTCGCGCAACTTGGTTTCGTACATCTGCGCCAGCCCCATCTGGCCGACAGCGGCGGCAGCCTGCAGGGCGTGGATTTCCTTGGGGCGAGTGGCCCAGCCCAGGCGCTTCATGCCCTCGGCGATGGCGCCGCTGGAGACCATGATGACCTCGCGACCATCTTGCGCCAGCGCGGCCATCTGGCGGCACCAGGTGCCAATGGCCTCGGCGTCCACGCCCTTGCCCTCGTTGGTGACCAGGCTCGAACCCACCTTGACGACAATGCGGCGGGCGTTCTTCAACACATCGTTCATGGGCGCAGGCTCGGTCAGGGCAAACGGGGATCAGGACTCAGCGGGCGGCTTTCTTGGCCACGGTCTTCTTGGCGGCGATCTTCTTGGGGGCGGCCTTTTTGACGGCCACCTTCTTGGCGGGGGCCTTGGGGGCCGGCGCCTTGGTCGCTGCGGCCTTCTTGACTGCCGCAGTCTTCACCGCCACCTGGGTGGCCGCTGCCTTCTTCGCCGGGGCTTTCTTGACCACGGCCGTTTTCACGGATGCATTCTTGGCGGGCGCCGCCTTGGGCGCAGCGGTCTTTTTCTCCGCCACGGTCTTGACCGCTGCGGCTTTCTTCGCCGCCACCGGTTTGACAGCCACCTTCTTCGCCACGGGCTTGGCAGCGGTTTTCACTGCGGCCTTGACGACGGGCTTCTTGGCAGCCACCTTTTTGACCGCCGCCGGCTTGGCCGACACGGTCTTGGGCGCTGCCACCTTGGTCGTCGCAGCCGTCTTCACGGCCGCTTTCTTGGCGGCAACCTTCTTGGCTGGCACCTTTTTGGCGGCAGCCTTCTTGGCGGGTGCTTTCTTGGCCGCCGTCTTGCGGGCTGCGGCCTGCTTGGGCTTGACCAGGGACGTCAGGTCGTCGTCGTACTGCAAGCCAGCGCGGGCCATCAGGTCCGCCGCCATGGGCAGGCTGGCCTCGACATCGAAGCGAATGTCCGCCTCTTCGTGGTGCTCCTGCATGCTGGCCACGTGCTTGTAGATGGTCTGGACCAACTGCTCACAACCCTGGCGGGTCAGCGCAGAGATCTGGAAGACGGGCCCCTTCCAACCATAACGGCGCACAAACTCGAGCACGCGGGTGACGCGCTCGGCCTCGGGGACCATGTCGAGCTTGTTGAGCACCAACCAGCGGGGCTTGTTGTAGAGCTCTTCGTCGTAGATCTTGAGTTCGTTGACGATGGCGCGGGCCTGCTTGACCGGATCGGTGTCATCGAACGGGGCCAGGTCGATCACGTGCAGCAGCACGCGGGTGCGTTGCAGGTGGCGCAGGAACAGGTGACCCAGGCCAGCGCCTTCCGAGGCGCCTTCGATCAGGCCAGGGATGTCGGCGACCACGAAGCTTTTTTCCGGGCCCACGCGCACCACACCCAGGTTGGGGTGCAGGGTCGTGAAGGGGTAGTCGGCGATCTTCGGGCGGGCATTCGAGATGGCCGCGATCAGGGTGGACTTGCCCGCGTTGGGCATGCCCAGCAGGCCGACGTCGGCCAGCACGCGCAGCTCCAGCTTGAGCTTGTAAGCCTCGCCGGGCCAGCCGACGGTCTTCTTGCGCGGGGCGCGGTTGGTCGAGGTCTTGTAGTGCAGGTTGCCGAAACCGCCATCGCCGCCCTTGGCCAGCAGGCGCTTTTCGCCATGCTCGAGCAACTCCATCATCACTTCGCCGGTTTCGAAGTCGCGGATGATGGTGCCCACCGGCATGCGCAGGACGATGTCGTCACCGGCCGCGCCGAATTGGTCGGAGCCACGGCCTTGCTCACCGTTGCGCGCCTCGTGGTGACGGGCATAACGGTAGTCGATCAGGGTGTTGATGTTGCGGTCAGCGACCACATACACATGCCCGCCTCTTCCGCCATCGCCGCCGTTGGGGCCGCCGAAGGGGATGAATTTTTCGCGACGGAAGCTGATGCATCCGCTGCCACCGTTGCCGGCGGTCACATCAATGGTGGCTTCATCGACGAATTTCATGAGACGGGTGTCCTTGTGTGTCCTGGACAGAGATTATCTCTGCCCCAGGCAAAAAATCTGGACGGGCGACAAACACAAAAGCCCCGGCGTGCCGGGGCTTTGGTTCAGCAGGCCCGTGGGCTGCCAAAGACCGATCAGATCGCGGTGACGACCACGGTCTTGCGGTTCAACGCGCCCTTGACGGTGAAGGACACGGTGCCATCGACCAGCGCGAACAGGGTGTGGTCGCGGCCGGTGCCGACGTTGGTACCAGCGTGGAAGCGGGTGCCGCGTTGACGGACGATGATGGAACCTGCGGAGATCACTTGACCGCCGAAGGCCTTCACGCCCAGCATCTTAGGTTGCGAGTCGCGGCCGTTCCGCGTGGAACCGCCGCCTTTTTTCTGTGCCATGGATCTGCTCCTTGGTGACTGAGGTTAGACGAAGAAGGCGCGAGATCAGGCGTTCACAGCGCTGATTTGCAGCTCTGTGTAGTTCTGACGGTGGCCTTGGCGCTTTTGGTAGTGCTTACGACGGCGCATCTTGAAGATGCGGATCTTGTCGTGACGACCTTGCGACAAAACAGTTGCAACGACGGTTGCGCCAGCCACCAAAGGCGTGCCCACCTTGAGTTCTGCGCCGGAGCCGACTGCCAGAACCTGGTCGATCACGATCTCTTGGCCAACGTCCGCAGCAATCTGTTCTACTTTAATTTTTTCGCCAGCAGCAACTTTGTATTGCTTGCCACCGGTTTTTATGACCGCGTACATGTTGAGACCTTTCTAAAAGAACTTGTTCTCCACCTTTTACAAGGCGAAGCTCTCTACTTTAGCACGCTGTCAATGCGAAGTAAAGTACCCAAGCTCAGTCCGGGAGGCGGTAGCCCTGGTCGCGGAACAGGCGCACGCAGGCATCGACCGCCGGCGAGTCGTAACGCGTGCCGCGGGAAGCGGTGATCTCGGCCAGCGCGGCGTCCAGGCCCAGACTGGGTCGGTAGGGACGATGCGAGAGCATGGCCTCGACCACGTCGGCCACGGCCAGCACCCGGGCTTCGAGCAAGATGGCGTCCCCTCGCAGCCCCAGGGGGTAGCCAGAGCCGTCCAGGCGTTCGTGGTGCTGGCCCACCGTTTCGGCAATCGGCCAGGGAAAATCGATGGTTTGGAGGATGTCGCGGCCGATGCCCGCGTGCTCCTGCACCAGGCCGTATTCGATCGGATTGAGTCGGCCGGGCTTGTTGAGGATCTCTGCTGGAACGCGGATCTTGCCAAAGTCGTGGACGACGCTGGCCAGTTGCAGGCCCTCGATCTGCTCGGGCGACATCTGGAGCTCGCGGGCCATGGCCGCCGCCAGGTGTGCCACCCGGCGCTGGTGACCGGCGGTGTAGGGGTCGCGCACCTCGACTGTGGCCCCCAGGACCGTGATGAAGTCCGTCAGCGTCTTCTTGAGTTGCTCGCGGCTTTCGCGCAGCTTGTGGGTGCGCTGTTCGACCTGGTCTTCCAGGCGGTGGCGCAGCCGCATCACCTCAAGGTGCGTGCGCACGCGGGCCAGCAGCTCCTCGCGCTGGTAGGGTTTGGTGACGAAGTCCACCGCGCCCAAACCAAAACCGCGCACCTTGTCTTCGGTGTCGGTCAGGGCACTGACAAAGATGATGGGGATGTGGGCCGTGACGGGCGCCGCCTTGAGCCGACGGCACACTTCGAAGCCGTCCATGCCGGGCATGCGGATGTCGAGCAGGACGAGCTCAGGGGGATCGATGAGGGCAGATTGCAGCGCCAACTCACCTTGGATGGCCGAGCGCACGACATAGCCTTCGGCCTGGAGCAACTCCGTGAGCAGCTTCAGGGAGGCAGGTGTGTCATCCACCGCCAAGATGCGTCCGTGATCAGCCATGGGGCAGGGTTTGCAGCACTTTCAGGATGGTGGGGTAATCGAAGCCATCGGCCAGATGGGCCAGTGTGTCGGCCACGTCTGCATTGTGCGCTCTGACCTTTGCCAAGACGCCGCCAATGCACGCGCTGTCCAGACTTTGCAACGCCGCTGCCAATTCTTCACGCAGCGCGGCGGGCAAGGTGGCGAGCGCCTCGGGTGTCAGGAGGTGCGGCTCCGGGGAGGCCGTCGGCGCGCTGTCTTCGTACACGTAGTGCAAACCCAGATGGCGTGCCATGCAAGCGTAGATCTCGCTGGCGCGGTAGGGCTTGCGCACGAAATCGTCCATGCCGGCGGAGATCAGGGCGGCACGCTGCTCACGCAAGGCCGAGGCGGTCACGGCCACGATCTTGACCTGCTGCCCGCCGGGCAACTGTCGGATGCGTCGGGTGGCTTCCTCACCATCCATGACGGGCATGCGGTGGTCCATCCAGATGAAATGCGGTTGCCAGGACTGGAACAGCGCGACCGCGATCTGGCCGTTCTCCGCCAGCTTCCACGGCAGCCCCACGGCGTCGAGCAGGCGGGACAACAGCACCTGGTTGTCCCGCTGGTCTTCCACGATGAGGATGCGGCAAGGCGGCTGATCAGGCGCCAATCCGATGACACGGCCTGGTTCAGCCTGCTCGGCATGTGGCAGATCGGCGACCTGAGCCTCTCGCAGCGGCAGGTCCAGCCGGAAGACCGAGCCCTGGCCCACGGTACTGCACACGCTGATGTCGCCGCCCATCAGGTTCACGAACTGGCGGGTGATGGCCAGACCCAGGCCGGTGCCCTTGTTGACACCCTGCTCGCCCAGTTGCACAAAGGGCTCAAAAATGCGGGCCTGTTCGGTCTCTGGGATACCGGCTCCCGAGTCTTCCACCTCGATGATGAGGCGTGCAGCCCCACCCTCGTTGAGTTGTCGCTGCAGGCGGATCGCCACCCCACCCTGATCGGTGAACTTGATGGCATTGCCCAGCAAGTTGATGAGCACCTGGCGTAGTCGGGCTTCGTCGCCGACGATGTGGCGCGGGAATGGCGAGGGCTGGTCGGCCAGCAAGGTCAGGCCTTTCTCCTGGGCCCGGATCGCCATCATGTCGGTGACGTCGCGCACCAGGCCCTCCAGGTCAAAGGGAGCCTCCTGCAACTGCGCCCGACCGGCCTCGATCTTGGCCATGTCGAGGACATCGTTGATGAGGTGCAGCAGGTGCTCGCCGCTGCGGTTGATGATGCCCAGGATGCGACGATGGTCGTCAGGCAGATCGACCGCCATGGACAGAAGGCTGGAGAAGCCCAGGATGGCGTTGAGCGGCGTGCGCAACTCATGACTCATGTTCGCCAGGAAGGCGCTCTTGGCCTGGTTGGCGGTCTCGGCGGCATTGCGCGCGAGCACGAGGTCGGCGGTGCGCTGTTGCACTTCAGCCTCGAGGCGGTCTTTGTAGCGGCGCAGGGCTTCGTCGAGTCGCTGCCGTTCGGTGACGTCGCGGGCCGACACCAGCAAACCGACCACCTCATCGCCTGGACCTCGCAGCAGCGTCGCGTTGTTGAGCATGTAAGGGTGAAGGCCGGCCACATCCGCCACGCTCAGTGGGAAATCCTGCGCCATGCCGTCGCGCAGCACCTGTTCGCACAGTGCGCGCGCCCGCTCGGGCTCGGTGAAGCAGTCGGCAAACTGGGTGCCGATGAGCGTGGCGCGCGTGCGACCGGTCACCCGTTCCGCAGCCTGGTTGAGGTCGGTGATCCGTCCGTCCGGGGTGACGACCATCAGCGGATCGAGGCTGGCTTCGATCAGGTTTTGACTGTAGGCCGAGGCCGCCTTCAATGCCTGAGCGTTGTCAGCCAGGCTGATGAGCATGCGATTGAAACTGTCAGCCAGCGTGTCGATTTCATCATGGCGACGGGAGACGGTGGCCCGCACGCCGAGGTGCCCCTCGCGCACCTCTTCGGCCACCTGAACGAGGCTCTCCACCCGCTGCCCCAGGCGCTGCGCGATGTACAGCGCAGCCACCAGCGACAACAAGGTCGAAGCGAACACGTACACGGCGCCATGCACCCGGATCAGGCGCAGGTCGGCCTGGATGCGATCGCGTCCCAGCGCCACCCTCGCCCAGGCCACGGGTTTGTCACCAGCGCGAACGGCCGCTGCCAGGTCAACGCCTTGGTCGCTGTCGCTCAGCGTGAAGGCGGGCGCCGTCGAGGCCAGCAGGCTCTGGCTGACGGGATCGCTGAGAAACAGGCCGACCTTGGTGGGGTCGGTGTGCGCCATCACCCGACCGGAAGGCGAGATGACCATGGCATGCCGCAAGCCGGGGTAGCGCCGAACGGCTTCGACCACTTCCTGCAGGCCGGCGACGTCGTTGGCCAGCACCCACGAACGCGAACTCACCGCCAAAGACTGGGCGAGTCCTGCCGCGGCCTGGCTGTTCTCGCGGGCAAAGTTGTCACTCTGCTCCCGGACGTTGTGAACGACAAAGGTGGTGCTCAGGAGGCAAAAGCCCAGCACAAACACCAGGATGATCTGGTGCCTGAACGAAGCGCGCCGCAAGGGCCAGGCGACCGGTCTCATGGGACGCTCTCCGGGGACAGGGGCCGTACGGTGCGCTGGAAGGTGTCGATGAAATCATGGACCACTTCGTAGCGGGCATCATCCGCCCGCTCAAATCGCGTCAGTTCCATGGCCGCCAGCAGGGCCCGCCCCGCCGGCGTGGTGTGCAGATTTGCCAGTTCCTGTGCCACCTGATCGGCGGTCGCCGCGGGCACGTCGTCGCGCGCCACCACGCTGTTGTTGATCAACGGCGCTGTTTCCCACTGCACGACCAGTTCGCTGGCCTGCGCCGGATGGGTCTTCTGGAAGGCCTGCCACGGCTGGGTCCAGGTGGCTGCGGCCGCCACCCGCCCCAGATAGACGTTGAGGATGCTGGACTCCTGCGAACCCACGTAGAGGTTCTCGATGTCGCGATTGACGTCGAGCCCTTGGCTGTGCAGGAAGGCCTGGGGCAGCAAGGTGGCGGCCAGTGCCGTGGCCGCCGGGTAGGCCACCTTGCGCCCCCGCAGATCGCTGACCTGGGTGATGCCGGCATCGCGCCTCACGAGGAGGAGGCCTCGGAACTGCGCGTCGTCGCCCATCTTGGCGATGACGTGGTAGCCGTGCTCCATCGCCTTCAGCGTCTGGTAAGGGTTGGGCAGGGCAAATGCCACCTGCCGAAGGGAGAGCTTGCGCTCAAATTCCTCGTAATTGCGCGAGGCTTCCAGCGCAAAGGTGTGTGCCGGGATCTGGCGATTGAGGTGATCGACCAGCGGGCCATACACCTCGAACAGGCGTGCCGGGTTGTGCAGGGGGTGGATGGCCAGCACATACACCGGTGCGTCCACCTTGCCCTGGCGGCTGTACTGCGGGGTGGCGTCCACCTCGACACGGCGCTCGCCACAGGCCAGCACGCTCAGGCACAACAGCACCATGCCCACGATGCGCCACACACGTCGAGTGCTCATGCAGCGCTCTCCGGTCGCTCGGCGCCCTCGCCCCACCCGAAGAAGCTGCGCACCTCGTCGCGCTGCGCCAGCGCGTCGGTGAACCCCAGGTGGATCAGTTCACGGGTGAAGGAGGACTCGAACAAGAGGTAGCTGGCCAGGGCGGCGCCTCGGGCGGTCTTGCCCTCTCCGTACACCCCCACGGCCCGCAGCATGGCGCGCACCGCCGGCGGCAAGGCCCACAGGTGGCGGGCGGCAATGTCGTCGATGCGCTGGCTGGGCGCGATCACCAGCACGTCGATGGGACGCAGGCTGGTGTGTTGGCGCTGCTCGGGCGTCATCAGGCTGAGCGTGTGGTTGATGCGCTGCAGGCGCTCGATGTCGACCGTGAGCGAGTCCAGGAAGATGCTGGACATGGCGTGGCCGGCGATCTGGGCCAGATTGGGGTACTCGACGACCTTCTCGCGCAGGTCGGGCGGCTCGTACAGGCGGCCGACACCGATCACCAGGACGCGGTCGGCACCCAGGTGGATGGCCGGTGAGATGGGCGCAGCCTGACGCATGGAACCGTCGCCACAGTAATGGGGCCGCCCTTGCACCGACAGCTTCATGGCCGGAAAGACGAAGGGGATCGCTGAGGACGCCAGCAGGTGATCGATGCCGAGCGGCTCGCGCACGCTCAGGCGCTGTGAACGCGCCCAGGGCGCGATGTGCTGGGCACTGTCGTAGAAGGTGACGTGCTCGCCAGTGGTGTAGCTGGAGGCGGTCACGGCCACGGCATCCAGGTGGCCTTCGGCCATCAACTGGGGCAGGCGGTCGACCTGGAACAGCTGCGGCAGCAGGTCGAGCAAAGGACTGTTGTCGAGCAGGGACCGGGGACGCAGGCGGCGCCAGCGCGCCAGCGCCCAGCCCACTGAAAACAGCGTGAGCCACTGCGCCCCGCTGCGGATGACGCCCAGCGAGTCGGCACGGTAGACCTGCTCGGCGCGGAAGTCGCGCCAGACATCGACCATGGTGCGCAAGGCCAGCTCGTAGTGGTCGGCCTGGCAAGCCAGGGCCATGCCGTTGAGCGCGCCAGCCGAAGTGCCGGTGATGATCTGGAAGGGGTTGCCGCGACGGCGCTCGCCCGCATCACGGCGGATGAGCTGCAACGCCTGCAGCACGCCGACCTGGTAGGCCGCGCGCGCGCCGCCGCCACTCAGGACGAGGGCGGTCTTGCCTCCCGGTCGGTGGCGTAGCGAGGGGGGGGCCAGATGCGACGGGCTCACGGGCGCGTGCGCATCAAGGTGCTCTTGCCAAAGAGGCTTTCGAGCAGATCCACCACGAGTTCGGCGGTGCGGTTCTGAATGTCGCGGGCCGGGTTGAGTTCGACCACATCCAGAGAGCAGAGTCGCCCAGTGTCAGCCAGCATCTCCATGCACAACTGGGCCTCACGGTAGGACGGCCCGCCCCGCACAGCGGTGCCGACGCCCGGGGCGATCTCGGGGTCGAGGAAGTCAACGTCGAAGCTGACGTGCAGATGGGTGTGCTCGCCCACGCCCATCAGGGCCTGCTCCATGACCTTGCGCATGCCGTGCTCGTCGATGTGACGCATGTCGAAGACGTCCAGGCCGTGGGCATGGACGAAGTGTCGCTCCAGCGGATCCACGCTGCGCACGCCGATCAGGCGCAGTTCATGTGCTTGCAGGGCATGTGTCTCCTGCGACGGGGAGGCCAGGTGGCGCAGCGCCTCGGGACCTTGGCCACACAGCACGGCCAAAGGCATGCCGTGCAGGTTGCCGCTGGGGGTGATGTCGGGGGTGTTGAAGTCGGCATGGGCGTCCAGCCAGATGACACGCAGGTCACGCCCGGTGGCCCGGCTGTGCGCGGCCACGGCACTGATGGAGCCGATCGCCAGACTGTGGTCCCCGCCCATGAGCAGCGGCACCGCCCCCGACCGCAGCGTCTCGCTGACCTCGTGGTAGGCCGCACGGCTCCACTGCACGCATTCGGGCAGATGGCGGTAACCCTGATGAGGCGCCTGCTCCGGATTGGGCGGCCCCTGGAGGTTGCCACCGTCACGCACGTCCAAGCCCAGGCGTGTGAGCGCAGGCACCAAGCCAGCCACCCGCAAGGCCTCGGGCGCCATGGAAGCGCCACGCATGCTGGCACCGATGTCGGTGGGCGCCCCGATGAGGCGTACACGAACAGGCGGGGTGGACAGCGCGGCGCTCATGGGCTCACCAGCCGCTGGCGCTTTCTGAGGCCCCCGTCTGTCCCAGGCCGTACACCTGTTGCAGGGTCTCCCAGGCTTCGTCGGCCGTCTCCACGAAGCGGAAAAGGTCGAGGTCTTCGGGGCTGATCATGCCGGTATCGACCAAATGGTCGAAGTTGATCAGCTTGGTCCAGAACTCGCGCCCGAACAACAGCACCGGGCGCTTGCGGCACTTGCCAGTCTGAATCAGTGTGAGGGTTTCAAACAGCTCGTCGAGCGTACCGAAGCCGCCGGGGAAGCACACCAACGCAATCGAGCGCATCAGGAAGTGCATCTTGCGCAGCGCAAAGTAGTGGAACTGGAAACACAGGCGCGGCGTGATGTAGGGGTTGGGCTCCTGCTCGTGGGGCAGCACGATGTTGAGCCCCAGGCTCTTGCCGCCGACTTCGAAGGCGCCGCGGTTGCCGGCTTCCATGACGCCTGGGCCGCCGCCGGTGACGACGTAGATGGGCGTGGCGAGCCGGGCGGAGTGCTCGGTGACCAGGCTGGAAAAGGCCCGCGCTTCTTCGTAGAAGCGGGCCATGTCGACGTGGCGCCGTGCGGTGCGCAGGGCATGTTCACGGGCGGGGCCGCTGGGCAGGTCTTCGGCTTCCTGCTGCTTGAGCAGGGCCTGCTCGGCCGAGAGGATGCGGGCGCTGCCGAACACCACGATGGTGGATTCGATGTTTTCCTCACGCTGCACCATCTCCGGCTTGAGCAGCTCGAGCTGCATGCGCACGGGACGCAGCTCGGGACGCAGCAGGAAATCGTTGTCGGTGAAGGCCAGCTCGTAGCTGCTGTCTTCACCGGCGTACAAGGAGGGACGGCGCGCGCTGCGGGCATCCTGATCGGCCGTAGGGAAGTTGCGTTCGAGCAGTTCTTTGGGGGTGTTCATGTCAGGCATCAGATAAGAGGGTCAGGGCCGCTCGGCGGGAGGGCTGGACGGGCCACACACGGGGCAATCCGGCGAGCGGTGCGCGCGCAAGGTGGTCCAGGACCAGTCGCGGCCATCGAGCAGCAGGAGGCGGCCGACCAGGGACTGGTGGTGCCCCGAGGCATCGGGCGCGTGCAGGCCGGCCAGCAGCTTGATGGCTTCGCCGGCTTGCATCACGCCCATCATGCCGACCACCGGGGCAAAAACGCCCATCAGGGCGCAGCGGGTCTCTTCAGGCGGCGCGTCGGGCGGGAACAGGCAGGCGTAACAGGGCGATGCGGGCACGCGCGGGTCGAACACGCTGATCTGGCCGTCAAAGCGCACGGCCGAGGCCGACACCAGTGGCACGCCATGGGCACGGCAGGCGCGGTTGATGGTCTGGCGGATGGCGAAGCGGTCGGTGCAGTCGAGCACGACCTGGGCCTGTGGCACCCAGGTGTTGAGCAAGGCCTCGTCAGCGGCCTCGGCGATGGCATGCACCTGCACGCCCGGGTTGAGCTCGGCGATGGCCAGCTCGGCCGACAGCACCTTGGGCTGGCCGATGCGCGCGGTGGTGTGGGCGATCTGGCGCTGCAGGTTGGTGAGGTCGACCGTGTCGGGGTCGACCACGGTGATGCGCCCCACCCCGCAGGATGCCAGGTACATCAGGGCGGGCGCGCCCAGACCACCGGCCCCGATGACCAGGGCATGTGCATTCAACAAGCGTTCCTGCGCGGCCTCCGACCACTCGTCAAGCAGGAGGTGACGGCTGTAGCGCAGTTGCTGATCGTCGTCCAGAAGCATCACGCCAGATCATTCGCCATGGCGTCACTGCGCCTTGGTGTCTTCAGGCTTGCGCTCGGTCAGGGTCTTGGACACCACCACCGGCTTGCCCTTGAGTTGGTTGAGGGCCTGCTGCAGCGGGAAATCCTCGGCCGAACCGAACTCAGGCAGTGGCTTGGGCGGCTCGTTGGTCTTGCCACGGGCCTCTTCCAGCTTTTTCATGGCTTCCTCGCGGGCCTTCTCACGGGCCTCGTCTTTCTCCTCCTTGCCTTGGCCGTTGCCGATGTGCTTTTCCAGATCGGATTCGCGCACGCGCAGGGCCGAGTAGAGGTTGCCGTCGGCCGACTCGTCGACCATCACGTCGGGCACGATGCCCGTAGCCTGGATGGAACGACCGCTGGGTGTGTAGTAGCGGGCGGTGGTGATCTTGAGCGCGGTGTCAGCCGTGAGTTGGCGCACGGTCTGCACCGAGCCCTTGCCGAAGGTCTGGGCCCCCAGGATGGTGGCGCGCTTGTGGTCTTGCAGCGCGCCGGCCACGATCTCGGAAGCCGAGGCCGAGCCTTCGTTGACCAGCACCACCAGCGGCACCTTCTTGAGCGCGGCGGGCAGCTTGGCCAACGGGTCGGCACCAAAGCGGCGGGTGTAGTCCTCGACGCGAGCCTTGAAGATCTGCTTGGACTCGGGCAACTGGCCGTTGGTCGAGACCACGGTCACGTCAGCGGGCAGGAAGGCGGCCGAGATGGCGATCGCGCCTTCCAGCAGGCCACCGGGGTCGTTGCGCAGGTCGAGCACCAGGCCCTTGAGCTTGGGGTCGTCCTTGTACAGCGCGGCCGCCTTGGTGGCGAAGTCTTCGACCGTGCGGTCCTGGAACTGGCTGACGCGGATCCAGCCGTAGCCGGGCTCGATGAGCTTGGCGCGCACGCTCTGCACGCGGATTTCCTCGCGCACGATGGTGACGGGGAAGCTGCGGTTCTCGTTCTTGCGGAAAATGGTGAGGACCACCTTGGTGCTGGGCTCGCCGCGCATGCGCTTGACGGCCTGGTCCATGGTCAGGCCCTTGACGAAGGTGTCGTCGATCTTGGTGATGAGGTCGCCCGTCTTGAGGCCGGCACGGAAGGCGGGGGAGCCTTCGATGGGCGAGACGATCTTGACCAGACCGTCTTCCATGCCGATTTCGATGCCCACGCCGACAAACTTGCCGGTTGTGCCCTCGCGGAATTCCTTGAACGAGGTTTTGTCAAAGTAGACCGAATGCGGGTCGAGCCCGGCGACCATGCCGGAGATGGCGTCGCTGATGAGCTTTTTCTCGTCGGTGGGCTCGACATAGTCGGTCTTGACCATGCCAAAAACCGCCGCGAGCTGCTGCATTTCTTCCAGAGGCAGGGGGGCCATGGCACTGCGCGCGGTGGCCCCGAACTGCATGGTGGTCAAACCACCCGCCAGCGCCCCGAGCGCGACCCAGCCTGCAATCTTGAATTTGGAAGTCATGGCGTGTGTGTGTGCCTTTTCGAGCCCGCGATGCAGGCCTGTCACCCAGCCTGCTTGATGTCTCTTCAGTATAGGGCGGCACGCGCCCCCGCATGTGGGAATAAGGCGGAAAGATGGGCCCTACTCGCCCATCCCGGCCCATTTCCCGCCACAAGTTGGCATCAGTGCCAGATCAGGGCTGGGTAGGAGCGTAGTCCAGCGGCACCCAGCTGTAGCGGCCCTTGCCTTCGGCGCGCACCTGACCCATGCCCGGGAAGGGCAAATGGGCCCCCGCGACCGGCAGGGCGTCCTTGGCGGTCCAACCCAGCACCTTCATGCGCGTGGCCAGCGCCTGAGCCGGCACGCTGTCAAACTCGATGGTGACCTGGGGCTTGGGGAACTGCACGGCGGCGTTGTGCACGATGTCCCCCCAGATCAGCAACTGCTGGCCTTGAGAGCTGAACAGGTAGCTGGTGTGGCCTGGTGTGTGGCCGTGGGTCTGCACCGGACGCACCCCGGGCAGGATCTCGTCCGTGCCGGTGTAGGTGCGCAAACGACCGGCCTGCGCATAGGGCGCCACCGAGTTCTGGGCTGCCTGGAAGAAGCGCTGTGCTTCGGCAGGCGCCTTGGCCATCACCGCCGGGTTGAGCCAGTGATCGGCATCCTCCTTGGAGACATGAACCTGTGCGTTGGGGAAGGCCATCTGTCCCTCGGCGGTGCGCAGGCCGCCGACGTGGTCACCATGCAGGTGGGTCAGCAAGACGGCATCCACCTGCTCGGGCTGGTAGCCTGCCGCGCGCAGGTTGGCGTGGACCTGGCCAAGCCCAGGGCCGAAAAGCTGGGCCGCACCGGCATCAACCAGCACCAGCTGTTTGCCGGTGTTGACCAGGAAAGCGATCACGGCGGTGGGCGTGGGCGAGCTGCGGAAGGAGCGGGCCAGCAACTGTGAGATCTCGCGGGGTGTGGCGTTTTTCAAGAGCTTGCTGTCGAGATGGATGCGGCCGTCGTACAGTGCTGTGACCTCGAACTGTCCCACCATGTGGCGCTGGTATCCTGGAACCTGGGTACGCACCTGAGGGGCTTCGGCGTGCGCGAAGGGCAAGGCGCCCAGAGTCAAGAGGCTCAGTGTCAGGGAAGGCAACAAGCGTGACAGACGGTTCATGGACCAGCTCCTGGAAAGTGATGACAGACGCTCCAGTCTAGGCCCTCACCCTCTTGATGGGGTGCAGTCGAGGCGAAAGCCTGATGTCGCAACACGGGCACCAATGCTAATGTGACGCACATGCTCACGCTACCGACCTCGCCCTGGCTTCGCCTGATCGTCACCTGGTTGATCTACACGGCCGTTGGCGTGTCCAGCGTGCTCCTGGCCGCCACCAGCGACTTCGTCTCGCCTCTGTATCTGGCGGCCGGACTGGGCCTGGCCTTTGTGCTGGGCTGGGGTCCGCGCATGGTGTGGGCTGTGGGCTTGGGGGGGGCCTCGGTATCGGTGTTCTATCAGGTGGTCGTGCTCCCCACGGCGCCGCTGCCGGTGATGGCCGCGCTGGCGTCAACGGTGGGCGTGGGCATCGGGCTGCAGGCCTGGGTCGCGCTGGCCTTGATTCGCACCCGAGACGGCCAGGACCTGGCCCTGGAACACCCTGGACAGATCCTGCGCTTTCTGCTGCTGGCAGGCCCGCTGGCCTGCCTGGTGTCTGCAGGCGTGGCCACCAGCGCAATGATCTTGATTGGCAGCCTACCCACCGAGCAAGCGCTGCGTTTTTTCATCAACTGGTGGGCCGGTGACACACTGGGGGTTCTGATCGGGACGCCCCTGCTGCTGCCCCTGGTGGGGCAGCCTGCCGCGCTGTGGCGCCCCCGCCGCAGATCGGTCAGCATCCCGCTGCTGGTCACGGCGGTCTTGCTAACCGTGGCGGTGCGCCAGCTCAATGCCTGGCACCAGGAGCGCCAACACGCGGTCTTCCTGCAATCGGTCGAGGCCACCACCAGCGCGGTCAAGCTCCGCCTCCAAGGTTATCTGCACGCGGTCGAGGCCCTGCACGGTTTGATGGACGCCTCGGAAACGGTGTCGCGCGCCGAGTTCCACCGGGCCACGCGCTACTGGCTGGGGACACTGGACAGCGTGCAGGCGATGGGGTGGGAGGAACGGGTGGCCATGGCCGATCTGCCGGCGTTTGAAGCCGCTCAGCGCCTGGAAGGCCTGCCCGGCTACCGCGTCTACGACGGGGTGGATCGACGGCCGCCCGAAGGTGACGAGGTACTGGCTCTGCGCTTCATCGAGCCGCAACGCCACAACCTGCGTGCCCTGGGCTACAACGTCCTGTCTCGCCCTGAAACCCGCACGACATACGAGCGTGCCCGCGACACCGACACGCTGCAGGCCACGCAAGGCTTCCAGTTGATCCAGGAAACGGGCATGCAGCAAGGCGTCGTGCTCTACCGCCCGGTGTACGACGGCGAGCCGCGGACGGTGGCCGAGCGCCGCCTGACCGTCCGGGGCGTCCTGTTCCTGACCTTGCGCATGGACGATGCCCTGGCCTCCATCCTCAAGGACATGCCGGCGCACCTGGCCGCCTGCCTGTATGAAAGCCACCCTGCCGGCGAGCGGCTGCTGGGCGGCACACCCGCCTGTGTGCACCTTGATGGCAATCACCCGCCCCACCACCTGGCGCGTGTGCCCGTGGCTTTTGCGGGTCAGACCTGGACGCTGGCGGTATGGGCCCGCGCCCCGATTCCACTGATCGGGGACGGCGCCACGTTCTGGCTGCTGGCGGTGGTCGGCACCTTGCTGGCCACCGCCCTGGGCACGCTGCTGCTGGTGATGACGGGCCACGCCCGAAGCCTGCAAGAAGCCATGCAGGAGGCCCGCCGCCAACATACGGCGGCCGACCAGGCCAACCGAGCCAAGTCGGATTTCCTGTCGCGCATGAGCCATGAGCTGCGCACGCCGCTCAACGCGGTGCTGGGCTTTGCCCAGGTGATGGAGATGGACACCTCGGCATCACTGCCCGCCTCGCAGCGACGCCGGGTGCAGCAGATCCAGCAGGCCGGCTGGCACCTGCTGGACATGATCGACGATGTGCTCGACATCTCGCGACTGGACAGTGGCAACATGCGCCTGAACTGCGAGCCCATGCAGGTGACAGAGGCACTGAAGGCCGCCCTCAGCCTGGTGCAGGATCAGGCACTCAAGCAAGGCATCACCCTGCACGGCCCCGGGCCGGTGCCCAGTGACTGGGGCGTGCATGCCGACGCCACCCGCGTGCGCCAGATCCTGACCAACCTGCTGAGCAACGCCATCAAGTACAACCGACCCCAAGGCAGTGTGACGGTAAGCGTGAGCCGCCAAGTCGACAGCGCCCAGCAGGCCACGCTGCGTGTGTCCGTGTCCGACACGGGCCTGGGCATGAGCCCAGCCCAACAAGCCCAGTTGTTCCAACCTTTCAACCGATTGGGGCGCGAACGCAGCCAGACCACTGGCACCGGCATTGGTTTGGTCATCAGCCGCCACCTGGCCGAGCTGATGCACGGCACACTGGAGGTGCAAAGCCGCGAAGACGAAGGCAGCACCTTCACACTGGTGCTGCCAGCGGTCCGTCTGGCCCCGGCAGCCAGCGAGGCGACGCCCCCCACCCCGCCCGCCGAGACGACGGCCCCTGCGTCAGGCCCCCGCCATCTGCTCTATGTGGAAGACAACCCCACCAACAGCGAGTTGCTGAGAGAGGGCTTGCGTGAGCGTCACGATCTGAGTGTGTCGGTGGCCGCCACGGCTGAAGAGGCCTTGGCCTGGCTGCACAACCGTTTGCGCGGCCCGCGCCCGGATCTGATCCTGCTCGACCTGCACCTGCCCGATGCGTCCGGCATGGAGGTGCTGAAGCTGCTCAAGGCCAATCCGGACACGGCCGGCATCCCGGTCATCATGGTCTCGGCGGATGCCATGCCCGAACAGGTAGAGGCGGCTCTGGCCGCCGGGGCACAGAGCTACCAGACCAAGCCGGTGCACCTGCCCGCTCTGCTGAAGTTGATCGACGAGTTGCTGGGCCACTGAGCACGCCACGGGCAGCCATCACGGCCCCCGGTAATACCGCGAAAGTTGCAGCCTCCACCGCAGGCACCTCAACGCGGCGCGTACTCGGGCACCAGGTCGTGCAATTTGCTGCGCAGCACCGCCGGTGTGGCGGCCGACTCGTCCACCGTCAAGGCCATCAAGCGCGCCAGCCAGTCGGGCGGCAGCTCGCCACGCAGTTGCGCCAGACGCAGACGCGGGTGCGGCGTGGGCAGGGTCGTGTCGGCATCGGCCAGCAGCTCTTCGTAGAGCTTTTCGCCCGGACGCAGGCCGCTGAAAACGATGGGGATCTCGGCCTCGGTATGGCCGCTCAGGCGGATCAGCTCGCGCGCCAGGTCGGCGATCTTCACCGACTTGCCCATGTCCATCACGAACACCTGACCGGTTTCGGCCAGGGCTGCGGCCTGCAGCACGAGCTGGGCGGCCTCGGGGATGGTCATGAAGTAGCGGTTGATTTCAGGGTGGGTGACCGTGACCGGCCCGCCCTTGGCGATCTGCTCCTTGAACTTGGGGATGACGCTGCCACTCGAGCCCAGCACATTGCCAAAGCGCACGGCCATGAAGCGCGTGCCCGTGCCCTGGGCGGCCCAGTGCGAGATGACCATCTCGGCCGCCCGCTTGGTGGCGCCCATCACATTGGTGGGGTTGACGGCCTTGTCGGTGGAGATCAGCACGAAGCGCTGCACGCCCGCCTCGGCCGCCGCTTGCGCCGCCAGGTAGGTGCCCAGCGTGTTGTTGCGCAAGGCGATCCAGGCGTTGTCGTCTTCCATCAGCGGCACGTGCTTGTAGGCCGCCGCGTGGAAGACCAGATCGGGCTGGTGCGTGGCCATGGCCCGGCGCAGCGCGCCCAGGTCTTTGACATCGCCCACCAGGCGCACCAGCGGCAGGTGCGGGAAGCGCTCGCCCAGGTCTTGCTCGGCCTGGTAGAGGGCGAACTCGCTGAGCTCGAACAGGACGAGGCGGCTGGGGCCGAAGCGGGCGATCTGGCGGCACAGCTCCGCGCCGATCGAGCCGCCCGCCCCGGTCACCATCACGGCGCGGCCGCTGATCAGGCCGGAGACGGCGTGCTCGTCGAGTTTCACCGGCTCGCGGCCCAGCACGTCTTCGGGCTGGATGTCACGCACGCGGTCGATGCGGGTGCCACCTTCGCGCAGCTCATCGGCCGAGGGCACGGTGACCACGGGCAGACCGGTGGCCGCCGCCAGCGCCAGCACGCGTTTGCGCTGCGCCTGGGTGGCCGCCGGCATCGCCAGGATCAGGTGGGAGACATCGCTCAGGTTGGCCCGGTCGGCCAGCAGGTCGAGCCCGCCCCACACGGTGACACCGGCAATGCGGCTGCCATGCTTGCCGGGATCGTCGTCGAGCAGGCCCACCACGGTCCAGCTGCGGTGCTGGATGCCGGCAATCAGCAGCTTGGCGGCGGCGCCAGCGCCCAGCACCAGGGCGCGCTGCCCGTTGGTCTGCGCGCCGGTGCGCCGGGCCCGCGAGGCCTCGCTGAGCATGCGCACGGTCATGCGCGCCAGCGACAGGCTGATCAGGGTGAAGACGGGGTGCAGGGCCAGCACGGCACGCGGCACCTCGGTGAGTTGCGCCATCAGGATGACGACCGCGCATGCCAGACCGGCCCCCAGGCACACCCAGGCCAGGCGTGTGATGTCGTGAAAGCTGGTGTAGCGCCAGCTGGCGCGGGGCACGCGCAGGGCCCAGGATGCCGCACTGTAGACCGCGATCACGCACAGCAGCACGGCCCAGTCGTAGCTGGGGCGCTCGTGCAGCCAGCGCTCCATCCCCATGCGAAACAGGTAGGTGAAGTGCCACGCCAGCAGGATGAGGAAGGCATCGGCCAGCATGACCACGCCCTGACGGCGGGGGCGCAGTTGATCCAGAACGCGGTTCAGGGAGTGCCAGAGCATGATGGGCGAAAGCGTGACGGCAGGAAAAGCGGCAACCCGACATTGTGCCTCCGCGCACGACAATGCGGGGATGAGTGCCACCGACGACCTCCCTCCCCTGCCCCGCCTGCCCACCGGCGTGTACGAACATTACAAGCAATTGCGCTACCGCGTGCTGGGCGTGGTGCGCCACAGCGAGACGCTGGAGGCGCTGGTGCTGTACCAGCCGCTGTACGGCGAAGGGGCGCTGTGGGTGCGGCCGTATGCGATGTTCGTGGAAGCGGTGGACGTGGATGGTGTGCGCCGGCCGCGCTTTGCGCTGGTGCAGGCGGACTGAGGTCGGCGCCGGCGTCGGTCGTGATCAGGGACGGCGTATCACGAGGTCGCTGGTGGCCTCGGCCACGCAGGGCAGGATGCAGCCCCACTTTTTTTCTTCGGGCGTGAGCCCGGGCCAATCGATGCGGTATCGCACGCTGCCGGCGTCGAGTTGCGCCAGACAGCTGCGGCAGCTGCCATTGCGGCAGGAGCGCGGCCAGTCCACCCCGGCGGCCAAGGCCGCGTCCAGCACGGTCTGCCCCGGTGCCTGCGTGAAGCTGTGGCCTTCGGCAGGCAGGGTGATGCGGCAACCCACAGGCAGGTCTCTGTCAGGGATGGGGAGCAGCCTCATCGGCTTCGACGCGCGGCGCCTCATCGTCCTCCGGCTCATCGTCGGAACCGGCCACCGCCTTGACCCCAGCCGCGGTCACGTCCACCGCTGTGCCCACGACGGTGGCCCCGACGCTGACGGTGGTGGCCACCACGGTGACGGCGGCATCGGCCACGGCCAGGACGGAGCAGCCGGACAGGCAGGCCAAGAGGGACAAGATCAGGGCCAGACGGCGCATGGCGACTCCACAGACAGCGAGGGACTCAGGAAAAGAGACGACGGAGTGCAACCCCACCGGGCCGCCATTGTCGCCGCGATCGCGGCCACGCGCTCGGTGTTCAGCGCTCGTCGAACAAAGGCAAGCTGTAGGGGGCTGCGGGCTCGGCCACATTGGGCTGACCATCGCCCGGCACCAGGGACTCCATTTTCACGCCCAGCAGGCGCAGGCGCTGGTTCAGGGGCACGGTCTTGAGGCAACGCCCAGCCCACAGGCGGATGGTGGCCGCATCTCGGGTGGGCTGCGGCAGGGTCTGGCTGCGGGTGACGATCTTGAAGTCGTCGTAACGCAGCTTGATGCCGACAGTGCGCCCTGCGTAGTTCTTGCGCGCCAGGTCGCTGGCGAGTTGTTCGCACAGGCGCGTCAAGATCGGCGTGAGCTGCGTGCGGTCATCGCGCGGGTGCAGGTCGCGCTCGAAGGTGGTTTCGCGGCTGATGGACTTGGGCTCGCGCCAGGTCACCACCGGGCGATCGTCGCGGCCATGGGCGGCCTCGTGCAACCAGCTGCCGTAGTGGCTGCCGAAGGCGCTGGCCAGTTCATGGGCCGGCGTGGCCGCCAGCTCCCCGATGGTGTGGATGCCCATGGCCGCCAGGCGCTCGGTGGCCTTGGGGCCGATGCCGTTGATGCGGCTGACGGGCAGGGGCCAGATGCGACTGGGCACGTCCTCGTGCATCAGCACGGTCAGGCCATCGGGCTTGTCCAGGTCGGAGCTGATCTTGGACAGCAGCTTGTTGGGCGTGACGCCGATCGAGCAGCCCAGGCCGGTGGCCTCGCGCACCGCGGCCTTGATGCGCTGGGCCAGGGCGCGCACGCCGCCCAGGGGGTCCTCGCCCACGGCGTCCTGGGCGCCGGGCACGTCGGTCAGGTCGAGGTAGATCTCGTCGATGCCTCGGTCTTCCAGCACCGGAGCGATGCGGGCCACGGCCGCCTTGAACTGGCGAGAATGGTGGCGGTAGGCGTCGAAGTCCATCGGCAGCAAGATGGCGGCGGGTGCCAAGGCGGCGGCCTTCATCAGGCCCATGCCCGAGTGCACGCCCAGCGCGCGCGCCGGGTAGGTGGCGGTGGTGATGACGCCGCGGCCCGCGTAGTCACGCAGGCGGGCAAAGTCGTCCAGGGCTTGCGGTGCCTGAGCGGAGGGGTTGCGCCGCGCACCCCCGATGACCACCGGCAGGCCTTGGAGCTGGGGGTAGCGCAGCAACTCGACAGACGCGTAAAAGGCGTCCATGTCGAGATGGGCGATGAGGCGGCGGGGGGCGTTCACGACACAGGCAGACAAGGTATCTCAGCACGGCATCAGGCAGCGTGGCCCGTCAGCCAGCGGGCTGGGCCCGCCCGAACAGCCCGCCGGGATCAGGCCTCGATGTCGAGCAGGCTGCCCATCATCTGTTGGTCGGCCTGGATGCTGCGCAGGTTGGCGCGGTAGGTGTAGGTGGCCATCTTCTGCTCGACCAGATCCTTGGCCAGATCGGGCCCGATCTCCTGCGCCTGGGCCAGCGAGGTGCTCACGCCGCCCGACTCCTGGCTCTGCTGATTGACCACCTGACGCTGAAACTTCTCGGTCTGAACGTTGGCGATGTTGTGCGCGGCGACGTCCATGCGGGTCGACGCCGCCTGGGCGCCCGACAAACCGATGGCTGAAATTGCACTCATGGTGGCCTCCGTCACACATTCACTTCAGGTCAAACTGTACCCGAGAGCTGGGGCCCTTGTCATCGGGCAAGCCACCCGTGCCGACCTTGGAAGCCGTCAACAACACACGCTCGGGCGGGATTTTGCTGGACAGATAGGCTTTGACGGCATCGCCACGGTGGTCGGCCAGGCTCTTGAGCGCGGCATCGTTCACCGATGCGGAGGCCTGCAGCAGGGCTTCCATCTCGGCCGGCGGCAGCGTCTTGGCCAGGCCCACCAAATTGCGTGGCTTCTTGATGTCGGCGGCCTTGTAGGCGGCGGCCAGCCATTGGGTTTTTTCTTCTGGTGAAATCTTCACCTCGTCCACGGGCTGCCCTTGGGCCTTGGCTTTCGCGGCGCGCATCAACCGGTCCACATGGGCGGCGCGCAGACCGGCCACGTCCACGGCGGGGTCGGCACGGCCGGTGGCCTCCAGTTTGAGGGCCGGCCGGTCGTCGAGCTTGCTGGCCAGGGTGTCCAGGCGCGCCCTCGCCGCCTCACTGAGTTCGGCCGAGCCCGGTGCAAAGGGCACGAAACCCAGCTCGTCGCCGCCGCCTGAGAGCAGCGAGAACGGCGCCATCACGGCCTTGGTGATCAGGTTGACGATGACGCGCCAGATGATGCCGCCCACAGAGAACTGCGGGTCGTCGAGCGAGCCGGAAATGGGCAGGTTGACGTCGATCACGCCATGGCGGTTCTTGAGCAGCGAGACTGCGAACAGCACCGGCAGCTTGGTGGCGTCGGGACTGTCCACCTTTTCGCCGAAGGTGAGCTGGTCAAGGAAGATCTGGTTTTGCGCTTCCAGCTTGCCGCCGTCGATCTTGTAGTGCACGGTCATCGACAGCGAGCCCTTCTCGATCGCGTAGCCCGCGTAGCGCGCCGCGTAGGGCGTCAGGCGGGTGAGCTCGATGCCTTTGGCGCTGCCCTGGATGTCGGTGTACAGACGTGGTCCCAGCGGGTGCAGCTGGCCGGTGATCTTGAGCGGCGCGCCATCGTCCACCGCACCGGCCACGTCCACCGTGGCGGGCTCGGGCTTGTCGGAGGCCACCGCTGAGATGGTGCCCTCGATGCGCGTGAGGTTGGCCGAGTAATTGGGCTTGATGAAGTTGTCGGTGAAGTCGACGCGCCCCTTGCTCAGCGTGATGCCCTGCCAACGCAGCTTCATGGGAGACCCGGCCGGGGTCGCGGACGAAGCTGCCGAGACGGGTACCGAAGCAGCCGACGCCACTGCCGGAGCGGCCGGAGCCGATGCCGCCCCCGCGGGCTGGGGCGTGGTGATGGACTTGGGCTGGGCGCCCGCTTCGCGGCTGGCAATGCTGGTGAGGTTGAGCTGCCCGTCGGGGTTGATGATGACGCGGCCGAAGAAGTCGCTCAGCGCGATGCGGCCCAGGTTAGCGTTGACCTGCCCGTTGGCCCAGGCCAGGTCAGTGCCGTCGAGCGAGAGGGTGCGCCAGCTGACGAAATCGGCCTCGTTGACGCGGTCCTGCAGGCGCAGGTCGCTCAGGCCGACGCGGCCCTGGTAGCGCACGCTCAGGCCGCGGCGGGCATCGTCTTGCAGCTGCACGCGACCGGCAGCCTGAGCCCGGGCTGCGGCGATGCGGATGTTGAGGTGTGGATCCAAGTAGGACTGCAGCACGCGCAAGTCCACCCCGGCCACCCCCACCTTGCCCTGCACGGACAGGGGCTGCGGCCGCACCTCGCCCTGGAAGTTCACCTGCCCCTTGCCTTGCGCCTGGGTGCGCAGATCGACCTTCAGGGGCTGGCGCAGATCGGTGGAGGCGTTCGCCACGCTCAGGTCGGTGCGTTGCAGGGACAGCAAGGCAGCCGGACTGACGGTCTGGTCGGTGAGCTGCACACGGCAGTCCTGGCAACGCAGCAGCTTGACGGTGACCGGCGGCAACGCGGCCTCCTGCGTCTTCGCGGACGTGCGGCGCGCGGCGGCCGACGCCGGGCGCGGCGGCGCCATGCCCATCCACTGGCCCTGGCGGCCACGCGTCACGCGGGCGTCCAGGCCATTGACCGTCACCGTCTCCAGGCTCAAGCGGCGCAGACCGGGCTGGGCCGGGTCGAGCGACAAGTGGGCGTCGGCCCCCTCCACGGCCAGCTCGGTCAGGTGCACCTGGTCGCGCACGCCCGGTGCGGTGGCCTGGGTCTGCAAGCCCGCCAGGCGGACGGAGCCGCCGCTCAGGTTCAGGCCGGGTTGGGTCAGCTCAGGAGAGGTCGCGGTCGGGTCGGCCTGGAGGCGGGCGCTGAGCTGCGACTGCAAAGACAAGGCGCCCTGTTGGACGGCCAGGGGCAGGCTCAACGATTGCGCCAGGGGCGCCAGCCAGGGCTGCACCGACGCCTGGTCCAGCGCCAGTTTGGCCTCAACCTGCTGGCGAGCCACCTGCGCTTGACCGCTGGCCCGCAGGGTCATGCCGTGCTGATCGGCGACGTCGAGCTGCCAGGTGGCGGCAGGGGCTTTCGTGGCGGCGTCCAGGCCTTTGACGTCGAGCACGACCCGGTCAAGACGGGGCCAGGGGGCGGCGGACGTGGTCTGCACGTCGATGGCCTGCGCAGCGAGGTGCAAGGTGCCCACGGACCACCGCCAGGGTGTGGCCGACGCGACCGCGGCCGGTGCGGCGTTGGACGCCGTCGAAGCGGGCGATGGCGCAGACGTCACGGGCGCACCCGATGCGGCGGGTTTCACAGGGGGCTCCGTGGCTGACGCCGGGGGCGTGGCACCGCTTGGCAGCGGGCGCGCCTTCAGGTGCAGGCCATCCAGGGCCACGCGGGTCACACGCACCTGACGCTCCAGCGGCAGTGCATCCAAACCCTCCACCTTCAGCAACTGCCAGCCCGTGTCAACCGCACCCAGACCGGGCGTCTGCGGCAGCCCCAGGCCCAGCTTGCTGAGCTGCAGCCCCCCGGCGATGCGCAACATCGGCACGGCCGGTGCGGGGCGTTGCTCGAACTTCACGGTCAGGTTGGTGTCCAGCTGCCCCTGCTGCGGCGTGATCTTCACGCTCGGCGGCAGGAAAGGCTGGACCGCCGTCAACCAGTGCGCCACGTCCACCGACTGCCACGCCAGTTGCACTTCGGAACGGTGCCCTTCATGGAAAGGCAAGGTCTTGCCCTCGATCTTCAGCGGGCTGCCGTCCACGCGGGCCTGCATGCGGGGCTGCACGTCCACCGCGATGTCGCTGGGCAGGTTGGAGACAAAGGGCACACCGATCTGAAGTTGCTCGACACGGTGCTCCTGCTTCAGGACGCGGTCGGTGTAGCGCAACAGGCCGTCGCGCACCTCGATGTTGAAGACGGCGAAACGGGCGGGCTCACGGTTGGGCTCGGGCGCACCCGACATCAGGCGGGCCATCACTGGGCTGATGTTGAACTGGTCGGCCGTCTGGCGCTCCAGCCAGAACATGGGCTCAAGCAACTGCACCCGGCGGATGACCGGTGCGAGGTGGCGCACCGAGGCCAGCGACAGCTGGGTCTGCGCCTGCTTCAAGGTGAACCAGGGAGCGGCACGCGGCCCCACGGTCACGCCATCGACCTCGACAGCGAGGGTCCAGGGCTGGATGCGCACCGCGGCCACCGTCACCGGGGTGCCGAGGGCCTCGGTGGCAGCGGCCTCGATGCGGGGCCGCGCCCAGTCGGGCAACCACATGCCCACCACACCGGTCCAGGCAACGGCGACTGCCGCCACACCCGCCAGGGGTTTGAGCCAGGCATGCCAACGCGCAGCCGGCGCAGCAGAGGGAGCAGAGTCAGGACGGGTCATCGGGTACAGCACACCGGTTCAGGCAGATGTCAGGATGGTACCGCTGACGCCCGCCGTGCGCACGTCACTGAGCGCCACAGCGACCGAAGGAACTCAGCCGCGCGGCCGTGTCTGAAAGCTCAGGGCAACCGTGCCCAGGTGACCGAAACGCACCTGCAACATCGGCCCCACGGGCACCCAGGGCGCCCCGGCATAGGAGCCGGTGATCACGACCTGGCCGGCCTGCAGACCCTGACCCCGGCCACGCAAGAACTCGGCCAACCAGCACAAGGGCTGCAGCGGGTCACCGGCCGGATGGGCGCCGTGCTGAGACAGGAGTGGCTGCGCGTCGGCGGTCACGGCGATGTCCAAGGCTTGCGCGGCGTACGCCGAGGCGAGGTCGATGGCCGGGCCCAGCCACAGCCCCTGGTTGACCAGCCCATCGGCCAACCGATCGGCAAAGTGCACCGGCGCCTGTTCGTCGTAACGGCTGTCGATCAGCTCCAGCGCGAGGTGGGCGCTGGCGATGGACGCACGCACCTCCTCGGTGTCATAGGCTTGCGCACGTGGGGGCAGATCGCGCCCGAGCACAAAGGCGAGCTCGGGCTCCACTTTCACCCGCCCCTGCTGCGCCCACACCGGCCAGCCGGCCACTGGCGGATCTGTCCGGTCATCAGCTCGGTAGAGCGTGCTGGCATACAGCGGCGCCAGCACCCAGGTGTCCGCACCGGGCAGGCCGCACTTCCAGCCCACCACGCGTTCGCCGGCACGCTGCGCCAGCTCAGCGCTCACGGCCGCCTGCACGGCCAGCGCATCGCTCAGCGTGGTCGGGCGACACGGGTCGGGCAAAGCGCCTCCCACGCGACCGGTGAGCCGGCGTGTGGCCAAGGCGTGGGCGGCCGTCTGGATGGCCTCGGGGGACAGGGGGTGGTCAGGCGCGTTCATGGCGGCCCATCATAGAGACGTCTGCGCGGCGTGGCGTCACGGCTTGGGACGAGAAGCCGCCCCTTGCCGGGCCTGCTGCACTTCGCGCCACACGACATCGGCGGCCTCGCGCCAGGTGGTTTCGACCTGGGCGCGGCGCACGGCGGCCTCGGCAGCGGTGTGCGCGCCGGCCAGGTCATGCCGCTCGAGCCGCACTCGGGCCAAGTTGTGCCAGGCTGGCGCGCTGTCATGGCGTTGCGCGACCCGGGCATAGGCGGCCTCGGCTTCGGGCAGCTCGCCGGCCGCATAGAGCGCATTGCCCAGGCCCAGGCCCAACAGCAGGGAATCGGGCCAACGCTGCCAGGCTGTGCGGTACGCCAACGCGGCCTGCGGCGCGGGCGCGACCCGCTCGAAGGCGATGCGGGCCTCGGTGACGGCGGCCTCATCCGCCTGGGCGGGCAAGCGATCGGGCGGCAGCACCACGAAGGCCCATTGGCTGGAGCGCGACCAGGTGTGCTCAAACGTGCTCAGGGGCATCACCTCGCGCTGGACCGTGCCCGAGCGCAGCAGAATCTCCCCGGCAGGCAGGTCGTAGCCCACCACCACGGCGTAGTGCCACAGTGGCTGGATGGACAGGCCCAGGTTGAGCAGCACCACCGGTGCCTGACCGGCGGCCACCTCGCGCAGCAGCGAGACCAGATCGGGGCGGATGCGGGTGGCGATGTGGCCATGCCGACGCGGGGCGGCCAGCATCTCGATTTGCAGACTGCCCTCGCGTGCGGGCACGAACACCGCGGTGCCCAGCACCTCGGGCGCGATGGGCACGCCCACAGCGCCCAGCGCGGTCGCCAGCGCGGCCGGGCCGCACTGGTTGAGCTCTTGCGGGAAAAAAGGCACCTGCGTCCACTCGACCCGCGCAGGCAGGTCAGAGGGGGGCTGGGCCAGCAAGGCGCGGGTCTGCGAGGCCGTCAGGCTGGCGCAGGCGCTCAGCAGACCGACGGCCCCCAGCGCCCCGGCTCTCGCCAACCAACGGCGGCGTCCGGGTCGCATGGGGCTCACGCCGCTCAGCGGATGGAGCGGGTGAACGGGTAGACCTTGGTGAAGCCCAGGATGTCGGTGAGCAACAACAACAAGAAGATGAACACGATGGCACCCAGCACGCCACTGGCGCCGGCAGGTGCATTGTCGAGCTGGTCAGCCAAGGACACGACTTCCTGATCGGACAAGGAGGCGATGCGGGCGCGGGCAGCGTCCATGTCCACACCCTTGTTCACCAGGGCGTCGGTGACGTCCGCACGGTTCAGCGTGGCCAACACGTGGGCACGGCGCGACTCGACCTGTACCAGTTCGGTGGTGGAGGCCACGGACTCGGTGGCGATCATCCCGGCGTGGGCCGCTTGCAGGCCGGCGGTGTGGCACAGGGCTGCGGCGACGATCCAGGAAATCAGTTTGCGGTTGACGGTCATGTGAATTCCTCGGTGGTGATGTATGTAAGTCTTTGATCCTAGAGCAGCTTGGGTGTTCTGTCTGCAAGGGTCTGTGACTGAAATTTCAAAAACTCACCGTCCCCTGCCTTGCACCGACCCGACGACACACACAGAAACAAGCGTGTTGTTTTTCTTGTCAACGCACAGCGACCCTGGCGCGTCATGCACTCACTTGCCGTGCGTCATGGCAAGACCCCAACGCCTCCCGGCGTGTTTCTGAAAGGTCTACATCATGAAGAAGTCGATCCTCGCTGCCACCCTGCTCACCGCCTTTGCGGCTGCCTCCTTCGCTCAAGCCCCTGCGCCCGTGGCGCCGATGCCCAACGCCAAGGCTTCGGCCCCGGCCATGCACAACGCCGAAACCAAGGCAGAGCACATGGCCGATCACAAGATGGAACACAAGGCAGAGCACAAGACCGGCGCCAAGGCTGAACACAAGGCCAAAGCCACCTACAAGGCCAAGACGTCCAAGACCCGCGCTGAGCACAAGGCCGAGCACCACGGTGCCACACCGGCCGTCCCCGCCACGCCGGCCACCCCGGCTGTGCCCCCAGTCAAGTAAGCCTCACGCCCTCGCGCCCCGGACCCACGTTCGGGTTCGCGAAGGGCCAGGCTCAAGCGGCGGCTTCGCGCGCGAGCAAGGCTTGCTTGCGCGACAGCCCCCAGCGGTAGCCTGACAGGTTGCCATCCCGGCGCACCACACGGTGACAGGGGATGGCCACTGCCAGCACATTGGCCGCACAGGCTCCGGCCACGGCCCTGACCGCACGCGGCTGCCCCAGCCGCTGCGCCAGCTCGCTGTAACTCACCGTTTGCCCTGGCGGAATCTGCCGCAGGGCCGCCCACACCGATTGCTGAAAGGGCGTGCCACCCACGTCCAAGGGAAAGCTCACCTCATGAGCCTGAGGCCGCATCGGAGGGTCAATCAGGTCCAGAACGGCGCTGACCCAGGGATGGGCGACGGACTCCGCCGTCAGCCGCAGGGCACCTGGAAAACGGGCCTGCAGTTCGGCCAACGCGGCCTCATCGTCGTCCGCCATCAGGATGGCGCACACCCCCTGGGTCGACCAGGCCACCAGCACCTGGCCCAGCCAGCTTGGCTGGACCTGCCAACGAATACGTTCGTCTGCAGAAGTGGAATCGGTCATGGCCATGCTCCCCGGGTCCAAGTTGACACACTCAACACGGCAGCGCACGGCCACCCGCGTCCTCACACCTCAGTAGTGTGGCGGCAACTCGTCGCGCAGGCTGCGGAACCCCGGACTGCCCCCACCATCGTCTTGCTGCAGCCGCAAGGCGCTCACCTCACGCAGCAACAGTTCGACGTGCTGCTGCTGGCGGGCGACCACCTCGTTGAGGCTGTCGACCAGATCTTCCATGAATCCGACCTTGATTTCCAGGTCGATGAGGCGCTGTTCGGTGTCGGCGGCGTGGGACATGGCCGCTCAGTCGATCGTCAGCTCGGGCGCCTGGGCCAGCAAGCTCTGCATGAAGCCCTCGGGCCGGGGCACCACTTTCTTGTGCACCTTGTCGACGAAGACAATGCCGCTCTTGCCGCGCGCCACCTCGCGACCGGAAGACACCTCGGTCAAGCAAAAAACCAGATCGAAGCCGTACTTGTTGAAGTCGGCGGGCACCATCTCGACCCGGATGACCTCGCCGTAGAAGCCTTCGGACTTGTACTGGGCGAGCATGTCGCCCACCACGATGGCCACACCCTCCACATCGAACTCGGTGTACCCGAGCCAGCGGAAGAAGCGCGCCCGGCCTTCGGAGACCAGGGTCAGCAACTGGGCATTGTCGAGGTGACCGGCCTGGTTGACGTGGCTGACGTAGATCTGCACCTCTGTGGTGAAGATGAAGTGATCCGGCAGTTCAAATTGGACACGGGCCATGGCAGTACGAGGTCAGGAAAAGAAAAATAGGGATCAGACGCCGAGCGCATCGCCGATGCCGAACAGCACCAGCAAGCCCAGCACGGCAAAGATGGCCGCGGCAATCGTGTGCACCAGCTTCATGGGGATGCGGGCCGCGAACTTGTCGCCCACGAACACGGCGGGCACGTCGGCGATCAGCATGCCCAGCGTGGTGCCGATGACCACCAGCAGCGGCTGCGCGTAGTGCGCGGCCATGGCCACCGTGGCGATCTGGGTCTTGTCGCCCATCTCGGCCAGGAAAAAGGTGATCAGGGTGGCACCGAATACGCCCAGGCGGCTGGCAATGTTGGTCTCTTCTTCCTCGATTTTGTCGGGAATCATGGTCCAGATGGCCATGCCCAGGAAGGACAAGCCCAGCACCCAGCGCAGCACGTCCGGGCTCAAGGTGGTGGTGATCCAGGTGCCCAGGGCACCGGCCAGGCCGTGGTTGAGCACCGTGGCGACCAGGATGCCCAGGATGATGGGCAGCGGTTTTTTGAAGCGGGCGGCCAGGATGAAGGCCAGCAATTGGGTCTTGTCACCCATTTCAGCCAGGGCGACCACGCCCGTCGAGACCAGGAGGGATTCCATACAGGTTGTTTCAAAGAAGCAGCCCGACATCGTAGCAGGCAGGTGGTCAGCAGGTGCGTCAGCGGGTGCGGCCGGACAACTCGGCATCGGCCGGGTACAGGCGCCAGCCGCCCTCGCCGGTCAGCTCCAGGACCTGCTGGTGAAAGGCCCCCACGGCCTCATGGTGGCTGACGCTGATGGGCGTGATCGACAGGCCCTCCAGTTGGCCATACAGCAGGGCTTCATTGGCCCCGTCCAGCGCGCTGGTGGCCTCGTCCAGCAAGAGGTAGCGCGGCTTGGCCAGCAGCGCGCGGGCAAAGGCCAGGCGCTGTTGCTCACCGGCCGACAGGACCTTGCCCCAGTCCAGCTCGGCCTGCAGCCCCCCGAAGCGCCGCGCCAGATCGGGCAGGTTCACGGCGCGCAGCCATTCGTGCAACTCCGCGTCGGAGATGTCGCGCTCGGTGTTCGGGTAGAGCAGCTGGGTGCGCAGGTCCCCCAAGGGCAGATAAGGGTACTGGGGCAAAAAGAGCATGTCCGGCCCCGCCGGGCGCAGCACCTGGCCGGTACCGGTGTGCCACAAGCCGGCCATCACCCGCAGCAGCGAGCTTTTGCCCGACCCGCTGGCCCCCGTGATCATCAAGCCCTGCCCCGGCGGCACGCTGAGGGACAGGTCCCGCAGCAGCAGGTGCTCGCTGTGGGGCGTGTACACGGTCAGTTTCTCCAAGGCCAGGTGCGGGTCGGAGACTGTGACGATGCGGCGCTGCTCACCCGTGGGCTCCTCGCGTGCGGCGTCGGCCTGCTGGTCCAGCGTGTCGGCAAAGGCATGCAGGCGGTCGACGCCCGCCGAGAAACGGCTCAGGCCTTCGAAGTGTTCGACGATGACCGTCAGGGCGCTGAGGATGGCGGTGAAGGCACCCGTGGCCTGGATGGCGCGCCCCACCTCCAGCTCGCCCGAGAGCACCTGGCCGGAGATGATCACCACGGGCAGGACGATGGTGAGAAAGCTGTGCGCGTACTGGAAGGTGTTGAGGCGCAGCTGCCAGGACAGCACCTGACGGTAGTTGGCGAACAGCGCGCCGAACACCCGCATCAGGGCCGACATCTCGCGCTCCTCACCGTTGTGGAAGGCGATGGGCTCGGCATGTTCACGCACGCGCACGAGGTTGAAACGGAAGTCGGCCTCACGCTGCAGTTGCGTGAAGTTCAGGCCGATCAGCTTGCGCCCGAACACCGTGGCCGTGAACACGGTGGTGACCAGGGCATAGCCCAGCAGGAAGTACACCAGGCCCTGCGAGATCGTCCACAGCACGCTGGCAAAGGCGACCAGCTGGATCACCGAGGACAGCACGATCATCGAGAAGTACAGGGACTGCTGCGTGAACGAGTTGATGTCTTCGGCGATGCGCTGGTCGGGGTTGTCGATGCCCGCATCGGCATTGAGCCGGTAGTAAGCCCGATCGCTGAAGTAGCGCACCAGGAAGTGCTGGGTGAGCCAGCGACGCCAGCGCAGACCCAGGATGTCGCGCACGTAGTAGTACAGGCCGTAGATGGGCACGGCCGCCGCGAGGATGAAGGTGTAGCGCCAGATGGAGGCCCAAAAGCGCTCGGCGTCCCCGGCGGCCAGGGCCGAGGTGAACT
>MESA01000041.1:0-138630 GCA_001770775.1 Burkholderiales bacterium RIFCSPHIGHO2_12_FULL_63_20 | reverse complement strand
AGCACGATCAGCAAGCCCAGCATGCCCGCCGCCCGCCAGCGTTCCTCGGAGGTGCGCCAGTAGGGGGCCGCGATGTGGGCAAAGCGGCGCCAGAGGGTGGCGTTGAAACCGGGGGCGGCAGCGGGGCTCATGGTGGCGAAGGGGTGCAGGTCTGACATGGTAAGGCAGCGGGTTTGTCAGATGCCCTTTTGGCCCACGGCCTCTTTCAGAAGCACCACAATGGTGCCTCTTCTTGCTTGCTTGCATCGCTTGCCGTCATGTCCGCTGCCTTCCTCCGCCGGCTCCAGCATTGGCTGACCGACGGCGCCCCCACCTTGTCCCGCCCGGAGCGCCGTCGCGCCAGCCTGGGCGCACTGTTGAGCGTGGCCTTGAGTGCCCTGGTGCTCCCGCTGGTGCCCGGCGCACATGCCTGGCTGATGGCCCCGATCGGGGCCAGCGTCGTGATCCTGTTTGCGCTGTCGCACAGCCCTCTGGCGCAGCCCTGGCCTGTTTTGGGCAGCTACGTCCTGGCCACCCTGACGGGCCTGGCCTGCGTGGCCCTGATCCCGCAGGCGAACTGGGCGGCCGCTGTGTCCGTGGGGGTGACGGTGTGGCTGATGGCGCGGCTGCACTGCCTTCACCCACCGGGCGGCGCCCTAGCTTTGTTGATCGTGCACGAGCACCACGGCCATGCGGTGGACGTGCTGCACACGCTGGAGATGGTGGCCTTGAATGTCGGCCTGCTGTTGCTGGGCGCCGTGCTCATCCACCGGCTGCTGTGGCGTCGCCCTTACCCCTACCGCGCGCCGGCCGAAGCCAATCTGCCACGCCACCAGACCCGCGATGCCTCACCCCTGCAGCGTGGGGGGCTCGACCACGCCGACCTGGCGCATGCGGTCCAGCAACTCGACAGCTTTGTGGACGTGCAAGAGAACGAGTTGCTCAAGCTGTACAACCTGGCGGTCTCGCACGCGTTCGAGCGGCATGTGGGGCTGACCTGCGGGGACATCATGTCGCGCGATGTGGTGACCGTCGAGTTTGCGACCGAGCTGGAGGAAGCCTGGCAGATGCTGCGTCGGCACAAGGTCAAGGCCCTGCCGGTGGTGGACAAATTCCAGCGCGTGATCGGCATCCTGACCGTGGCCGACTTTTTGCGCCAGATGGACGACACCCGCACCGCCGGCCTGGCGGCCAGCTTGCAAGGTCTGCTGCGGCGCACGCCCGGCCCGAACTCGGACAAGGCCGAGGTGGTGGGGCAGATCATGAGCGCGAAGGTCATCACCGCCACGCCAGACACGCCGGTGGCCACCCTGGTGCAGCAACTCAGTGACCAGGGCCTGCACCGGGTGCCCATCATCGACGCGCGCCGGCAGGTGCTGGGCATGGTGACGCAGTCCGACCTGATTGCGGCGCTGTACAAGCACATTGCCCTGTCAGCCGGCGGGCCGGGAGCGACGGCAACACGGACCGCCGCCCGGCCGCACGCCGGATAACTGGGGCGTGGGCGGTCAGGGGGGCGCGGACGACCCATCCGGTCGCAGGGGCGGCTCATCGGGCTGCGTCAGCCTGGCCTGATAGCGATTCAGGATCTCGCTCAAGCGGGCATCGTTGGCGCTGAAGGCCCGGCAGTGTCGGCAGATGAGGCGGTGTTGAGCGGCCCAAAAGCGCTCGGGCCAGTCGGCCTCGGCCAATTGGCCCGATGTCAGTTTGAAGATGTACTCCTTGCAGCGCATCATGGCGTCACTCCCTCAAACCAGTTCTGATGCAGGCACAGCTGAATCTGCTTGCGTGCGCGGCTCATGCACTGCCAGTAGTCGGCCCTGCTCAGACCGAGCGTGGCGCACACCTCGTCGGCCTCGCACTCCAGGAACTCTTTCATGCTGAACACCCGGGCGGTCTTGGGCGGCAGCTTTTGCACGCAGATGTCCACCACGGCAAAAAACTGATCGGTGTGCAGCTGGTCTTCCGGCGTGCGCCAGCTTGAGGGGGCCACGCCGTCGACCCAGTGACCGCGCGCGTTGAAAAGCACGTTGTCCAGATCGTCGGCAAACGCCTCGCTGTAGCCGACCTCGGGGCGGTACTTGCCCCGCAGGCGGTCGGTGATCTTGTGCTTGAGGATGCCGAAGAGGTAGCGCTTCAGATCGGTCTGCGCCAGGGTGGCCGGGTCGGTGCCCAGGATGGCGGCCAGGGCGTCCTGCACGGCATCTTCGGCCTCTTCCCGGGGCTGGATGTGCAGCATGGCAAAGCGCAGCATCGGGCCACGCCACTCGCGGGCCCATTGCGCCACAGACGGAGAGAGGTTCATGCGGGTCGGGGGTGGGGTCGCCGTGCCCGGCCACGCCAAGCATCCAGCGCGTATTGTCCGCCGCCTTGTGTGACGATGGTCAGCAGCATGAGGCCCAGCATGAGCGGCACCTTGAAGCCCAGGCCCGCCTCGGTGTCGATCTGGTTCCAGCCCGCCCAACCCAGGTCGAAGTGCACGGTGTACACCGCCACATAGGTGATGAAGAGCAGGCCCAGCGCGGCCCAGCGGCTCCACAGACCGAGCAGCAGCGCCAGGCCCAACACCAGCTCGCCCACACCGGCGGCAACCCAATTGAGGTCGGGGGGCAGCAGGTGGTTGGGGAAGGGAAAGTTCAGCCCGGCAAACCAGTCCGGCGCCGGCAGGCCCGCCGACAGCTTGGTGTAGCCCGCCCACAGGAACTCCTGCCCCGCCCAGAGGCGCAAGGCCAAGAGGCCCAGGTCTTGAACCCGTTCATGCGCTTTCTCGCGCCAGGTAAGCCAGGAAGTCATCTTTCAGGTCTCCGTAGTAGGGCGAGGTCCATTCGGACTGCCGGATGTAGGCTTCGATCAAGGTGCGCCAGGCGTCGTCGCCGAGCTGTTCGCGCACGGCCGGAAAGTGCGCCTCGATCATCTGGCTGGCGCCCAGGTAGACCAGGTGCCGGTACACGCGCAGGCCCGCCGCGGTGTAGCCCGCCGGGACGTCGTCGCTGCGGCCCCTCACAAAGTCATAGAAGGCCGCAGACATGCCAGCTCCCGGTTGAGGACGTCCATGCCGGGCACGTCGTTGTCCCACTCCAGCAGGATCGGGATGCCGTGCGTCTGGTTCAGCTGGCGGGCCATCTCGGCCGTGCCAGGCGCCACCGGCTGGCTGTGGGTGTCGATGTAGAGCCCGAAGCGCTCATCCCACTCATGCCCGGCCACGTGCAGGTAGCTGACACGCTCAAGGTCGATGTGCTGCACAAAGGCCGTCAGGTCGTGCCCGCCGTGGTTCTGGTGGTTCACGGTCACGTTGTTGAGGTCCAGCAAGATGCCGCAGTCCGCCCGCTCGGCCACCTGGGCCAGGAAATCGGCTTCCGACAGCTCGCCGATGTTGGTGTACCAGGTGGTGTTCTCCACCGCCAGGCGCTGCCCCAGCACGTCCTGCACCTGCCGGATGCGGTCACTGACCCGCCGCACTTCGGCCCGCGTGAACGGGATGGGGAAGAGGTCGTACAGCTGGTGGGCGTCGCCGCTGGCGGCCAGGTGATCGGAGTACACCGTGGTGTTCAGATCGGCCATCAACTCGCGCACGGCCCGCAGAAAATCCAGGTCGAGGGGCGAGGACCCGCCCAGGTTGAGCGAGACCCCGTGGAGGTGCACCGGGCGCCCCGATGCGATCAGCTGATGCAGGGGGGCGCGATCCCGGTGCACCCAGTTCTCGGGGGCGACTTCAAAGAAGTCCGCCTGGACGGCGGACATGTCCCAGTCGCTCATCTCGCGGCGGTAACCCAGGCCGATCATCGCAGTGCCCCTGTGTCACTTCTTGCTGCAGGAGGCATCCTTCTTGGAGCAGGACGACTCTTTCTTCGAGCATCCAGCGTCCTTCTTGGCGCAACTGGCGTCTTTCGTGCCCGCATCGCTGGCCTTGGCCGCAGCCGGGCCGCCCTTCTTGGCGCTGGTTTCCTTTTTGCCGCAGGTGCCGGCACCGCATTTGCTGTCGGTGGGGGCGGCGGCCCAGGCAGACGATGCGATGGCCGCGGCGGCGAGCGTGGCAAGGGTCTTCAAGTTCATGGTCGTGTCCTCAGGGTGGAGCGTGCAACACAGCGTGCACGGTGACTCTGTCGGGCCGGACGGGCGATTCCTGACAACGATCCTGAAAAAAATGTTCTGCCGCCAGGTGACGGGACCGGAGCGTGAACACACGCTAGCATGAGCGCCTCAATCAACAGGAGTGCGGCATGAAGGCGATCTGGAACGGTGTGGTGGTGGCGGAGAGCGATGACATCGTCACCGTGGAAGGCGAGCACTACTTCCCCCAGGCGGCGCTCAAGAGCGAGTACACCAGCTTCAGCAACCACCGCACCAGCGACTGGAAGGGACAGGCCTACTACCAGAGCCTGTTCGTCAACGGCGAGATGAAGGCCGATGCCGTCTGGCACTATCCGCAGCCCAACGAGTCGGCCGCCAACCTGAAAGACCGCGTGGCCTTCACGGCCGGCGTGGCCATCGTCGATTGACGATGGACGACCGAGCTTGAGCTTGCACACCCCAGACTGATCCCCGTGAACGATTCCGAACCCTCTCCCGATACCGACACCCCCGAGACGATCAAGGAGGCCCGGGTGTGGGCCGACAACGGCTGGACCGCGCGGGTCATCAAGAACGAAGACGACGACGGCTGGGCCGTGGCCATGTATGTGGACGGCGAGTCCGAACCCGCCCTGGTCGGGCCCTGGACCATGGGCCGCGACAAGAAGAACCCCAAGCCGCTGGACGTGTCCGCCTTCAACACCTTGGTGAAGACCGCTTCGGAAGTGATCCGGCGCCACGAGCAGCAGTTGCGCGCGCAGTTGCACAAGAACGTATCCGTGCAGGCGGCAGGCGCCAGCTGGCAGGTCACGCTCGACATCGTCCCCGATGAATTCGAACCGCACGCGCTGTTGGCCGCGCTGGACGAATACGGTGAGCCTGTGGCCCAGGTGCGCGTGCGCCCGGACTTCAAGCTCAACAGCGCCAGCGCCACCCGCTGGATCGAGAACGACTTTGCTCAGCCGTCCTGACGGCGGCTCTGGCGCAGGGTGTAGAGGTAGAGCCCTTCCACCTTCTCGCGCGCCCAGGGCGTCTTGCGCAGCACTTTGAGGCTGGAGGCGATGCTGGGGTTTTGCGCAAAACAGCGCAGCGCAATGCGCTGGGCCAGGCCGTCCCAGCCGTAGTGGTCCACCAGGTCGGTGAGAAGTTGCTCCAGCGTCAGGCCGTGCAGCGGGTTGCGGGGTTGTTCTTGGTCGCTCATGGGACGAGGTTGTAACCCAAATCAAACTAGGGATGGACACCGATGACGGTGCCCCTCTAGTCTGACCTGGTCAATCAACCAGGAGAACATCATGGACAAGGGATCTCTGTCGCGCGCACCTGCTTTGAGCCGAACCGTGCGCATCCATGTGCCCAGCGAGGTCGCCTACGATCTGGAAAGGATGCAAAAGGTGACCGCCTCCGTGTTGGGCAAGCTGGGATGCGGTGGCTGCCACTCGGGCCATGTGCTGGAGTTCGTCCACCTCAGGGACTTCGTGATCAACCCCAAGACCCTGGACGTGCAGGAACAGTTCATCGGTCACTGAGGACGACGCCGTGCAAGCGCTGGGCGTGGGGGTGGTGTACTGGCCGATCCTGGACCCCTTGCTGAGGGAGCCCGGGTCGCCCGCCACCGTGGTCGAGATCGAGCCCCAGGCCTTCTGGGAGATGAGCCACGACGACCGCCACGGCTGGCGCTACCGGCCCAACGAGGCCCTGCTCGACGAGTTGGCCGCCCTGCCCCAGGCCAAGCTGATTCACGGCGTGGGTCATCCGGTGGGCGGCACCGTGACCGACCCGCTGGACCATCTCAACTTGCTGCAAGACGCCGTCACGCAACTGGCGCCGGCCTGGGTCAGCGAACACCTGAGCCTCAACCGCTTCGAACGCCCACAAGGTGGACCCGAGCCCCTCGACCAGGTCGAGCATGCCGGCTTTCTGCTGCCGCCCAGCCAGACCCCCGCCACCACACGCGTGGCGGCCGACAACCTGCAACGGCTGCGCAGTGCCATGGACCGCCCGATGGCGTTCGAGACCGGCGTCAACTACCTGCGCCCCCAGGCTGGCGAGATGAGCGATGGCGATTTTTTCGCCGCCGTGGCCGAGACCAGCGACTGCGGCATCGTGCTGGACCTGCACAACCTGTGGTGCAACGCCTGCAACGGGCGCCAGTCGGTGGACGAGGTGATGGCCCGCCTGCCGCTGGAGCGCGTGTGGGAGGTGCACCTGGCCGGTGGCATGCGCCATGGTGCCTACTGGCTGGACGCCCACAACGGGCGGATCCCGGAGCCGGTGATCGAGCTGGCGGCGCGCTGGATTCCGAAGTTGCCCGCGCTGGGCGCGCTGATGTTCGAGATCCTGCCCGAGCACGTGCCCACGCTGGGATTGGACGAGGTGGCTCAAGAGTTGAACCTGTTGCAGACGATGTGGGCTTTACGCGCGCCGCGCCTGGTGCACGTGGCCCAGGGCCGCCCTGCCCCCCCGGCAACCGGGCACAGCCGCCCGGAAGACCGCGCTGCCGTGCGAGCCTGGGAGTGCCAGCTGGCCGCCGCCTTGCATGGTGAGGCCCCGGCCGACGCCGCCTTGGCGCGCGACCCCGGCTGCGCACTGCTGGCACGCTTGATTCAGGACTTTCGGCGGGCCAACCTGACGCGGGCCCTGCGCTTCACGCTCACCACCTTGTTGTTGGGCTTGGGCGAAGACGACACCGAGGCGCTGCTGCAGGCCTACGCGCGCCACAGCCCGCCGCAGCCCTTTGCGGCGCTGGAGGCCGAGCAGTTCGCCGCCTTTGTCTGGGGGCACATCGGGCACTGGCCCCACCTGCCGCATCTGTGCGAGGTGCTGGCGTTCGAGCACGCCCTCATCCGCGCCAGCGTGCACGGGCACAGCACGCAACTGCACTGGTCGGTCGACCCGACCCAGGTGTTGGAGGCACTGGAGGCGGGTCTGTTGCCGCCGCCCCTGCCCCCCGTGCACAGCGTCATGCACATCCAGGCGACGTGAACGCCTTGGGTACTTCGCATAGGATGGCGGTTGCATGACCCCTTCCTATAGGAGCCCCTTTCTGTGAACCAGCCCCTCGATACTGCCGCCCTCAACCAGCTTTTCGTGCAGGCCCGCACCTTCAATGGGTTCACCGACCAGGCCGTGAGCGATGAGACGATCCATCGGCTCTACGACCTGCTCAAGTGGGGCCCGACCTCGATGAACTGCCAGCCCGCCCGCTACCTGTTCCTGCGCAGCGACGAGGCCAAGGCGAAGCTGCTGCCGGCCCTGAGCCCTGGCAACGTCGACAAAACCCGCGTGGCGCCGGTGACGGTGGTGATCGCCTCGGACAAGCGTTTTCAGGACCAGTTGCCCACGCAGTTCGCCGCCTACGACGCCAAGCCGATGTTCGACGGCAACCCAGCCCTGGCCGAGACCACCGCTTTCCGCAACAGCACCTTGCAAGGCGCCTACCTGATCCTGGCCGCGCGCGCCCTGGGGCTGGACTGCGGCCCCATGAGCGGTTTTGACGCGGCCCAGGTGAACACGGTACTCTTCCCGCAAGGCCAGTGGCAGGTCAATTTCCTCGTCAACCTGGGATATGGCGCACCCGATGGGGTCTACCCACGTGGCCCGCGTCTGCCGTTTGACGACGTCGCCCGCATCCTGTGAGCCCGGTCTGACATCGCCATGAACCGACTGCCCTCCGAGTGGCGGCGCCTGTACGCGCCCACCGCCCCTGGTCCTGGTCCTGGTCCTGGTCCTGATGCTGCCACGCAGGCTGATCCGATCGACGGGACCAACCTGGTCGATGCACAGGGCCGCGTACGCGCACTGGTGCTGCAACTCGGCCGCCCTGCCGACTGGAGCGCGCTGTCGCGCGTCTGGCAGGGGGTGCAACTGGACCTGGCCTGGCCCGCGCCGGCCATTGCCGTGTCCGGGAAAGACGGCTACCAGCTGTGGTTCTCGCTGGCCCAGGCCGTGCCAGTGGCGCAGGCCCGCACCGTCCTCACCGCCGTGCAGGCCCGTTACCTGGGCGACGTCGCCCCCGCCCGCGTGGACCTGTGGCCTGTGACCGACGCCAACGTCCCGCAAGGGGGGCGCCACGCGCCCGTGATCCCTGCTGAGCCCGACCGACCGGAACATTGGTCGGCCTTCGTGGCCCCCGATCTCGCGCCCATCTTCAACGACACGCCCTGGCTCGACCTCCCGCCCAATCTGGAAGGCCAGGCCGAGCTGCTGTCGCGCCTGGTCAGCATCTCGTTCACCGAATGGGAGATGGCACAGGCGCAGCTCGGTGTCACGATGGTGGCCCAGCCGACGACGCCGACCGCAGCATCGCCGCAGCGCAGCGCCCCTGCCACACCAGCCACGACCGAGCGCGCGCCAGCGGTCTCACAGTCCGACCCGCGCCGCTTCCTGCTCGACGTGATGAACAACGAGGCCATCGAGATGCCCCTGCGCATCGAAGCAGCCAAAGCGCTGCTGCCCTTTGTGCCTCCGAACTGAGCCGGCGGTGACGCGTGAGGCTGTGGCCTTACCGCGCGACCGGCAATCAGGGCCGCCAAGCGGCCAGGAAGGCCTCCAGATCGGCCACATTCAAAGGCCGACTGAAGAGATAACCCTGGTAGGCGTGACAACCTTGCGAGCCCAGGAACGCTGACTGCGCCTCGGTTTCCACGCCCTCGGCGATCACCTTCAAACCCAGGCTCTCCGCCAGGACGATGACGGTGCGCGCGATCGCGGCGTCGTTCGGGTCGTCCAAGATGTCCCGCACAAAGCCCTGGTCGATCTTGAGCTGGTCCAGCGGCAGGCGCTTGAGGTAGGCCAGCGAGGAGTAGCCCGTGCCGAAGTCATCGAGCGAGAAACACACGCCCCGGGCCTTGAGGGCGTCCATCTTACGGATCACGCTTTCCACATCGGTCACCAGCGAGCTTTCGGTCAGCTCCAGCTCCAGACGGGCCGGATCGGCCCCCGTGCGATCGAGGATCTCGCACACATCGGCCACAAAGCGCTCCTGGCGGAACTGCCGCGCACTCACGTTGACGGCAACGCTCAAGCCCGCCTTGTCGGGGTCGACCGCCCACTGCGCCAGCTGCGCACAGGCAGTCTCGATCACCCAGCGCCCCAGCGGCACGATCAGGCCGTTCTCTTCCGCCACCGGGATGAAGTCGGCCGGCGAGACCATGCCGCGCTCGGGATGACGCCAGCGCACCAGGGCTTCCACGCCGATGATCCGCCGCTCGGCCGAGACCTGCGGTTGGTACTGCAGGAAGAACTGCCCCTTCTCCAGTGCAGCCCACAAGCCCGCGTCCAGCTCGGCACGCGCATGGATGTCGGCCTGCATCTTCGGATCGAAGAAACACAGGTGGTTGCGCCCAGCCACCTTGGCCTGCGCCATGGCCAGATCGGCGCGCTTCAAGGGTTCGTCCACGCTCTCGGCGGGACTCTCGCCAAACAGCGTGATCCCGATGCTGGCCGAGCAGCGGTGTTCGGAGCTGCCCAGCTGGAAGGTGCGGTGCAAGGCCTGCAGAATCTTGGTGCCCACGATTTCGGCGCGCCGGGCGGCCTCCATGTCGTCCTCGCTCAGCGCCTCCAGCATCACCACGAACTCGTCGCTGCCCAGTCGGGCCACGGTGTCTTCCTCACGCACACAGCTCAGCAAAATCCGCGACACCTGCTCCAGCAGCAGGTCACCTTCATGGTGCCCCACGGTGTCGTTGACCGACTTGAAGTTGTCAAGGTCGACGAACAGCAGCGCGCCCTTGCCCTTGTGGCGGGCGCACGAACGCAGCGCGTGCTCCAGACGCTCCAGCAACAGGCGCCGGTTGGGCAGCTGGGTCAAGGGGTCGAAGAAGGCGAGCTTGCGCACCTGCTCTTCGGACGATTTGTTCGACGTGATGTCGATGAAGGTGGACACATAGTGCGTGACGCGATCGTGCTCGTCCTTGACGGCGCCGATGGAAATCGCCTGCGGATAGATTTCGCCGCTCTTGCGCCGGTTCCAGATCTCGCCCTGCCAGGAGCCGCGCTCCTGCAGATCGGACCACATCAGCGCATAAAACGCCGCATCGTGACGGCCCGAACTGAGCATGTGAGGCGTCTGCCCGATGACCTCTTCGGCCGCATAGCCCGTGACGTCGGTGAACGCCGCGTTGACGCGCACGATGCGCTGCTGGGCGTCGGTGATCAGCATGGCCACCTGGGAGTCGAACGCCGTGGCCGCGATGCGCAGGTTCTCATCCGTCTGTTTGCGCTCCGTGATGTCGCGGGCCGATCCGAAAATCACCGGCTGACCATCGAGATCCAGCGAGAACGCCGTGATCTCGACCGCACGCTGGCTGCCATCCCGATGGCGGTACGTGGTCTCGAACGTGGTCACCTCGCGCGAGGCGCGGACGCGTGCGATCAGCCCCCGAATTTCCGCCTCGGACAGCGCAACGTCCCACTGGGTCACACTCATGCCGATGGCCTCGCTGCGCGACACCCCCAGCATGCGGCAAAAGGTATCGCTGGCCTCGATCACCCGCCCCTGCAGGTCGATGATGTGGATGCCATCGCTGGCGTTCTGCAACAGGATCTGGCTGCGTCGATGGGCCCGCTCGTTCGAGCGGATCAGGCGCCACAGCAGCCAGCCGGTGCACACCGTCACCAGCAAAAACAGGCCCGACAGGATGGCTGCTTTGCGCACGTCATCGCGCCACTGCGCCAGGTAGTCGTCCTCACCCATGCCCACCACCACGAAAGCCGGCATCAGGGCCAGCTTGCGATAAGCATTGGTGCGGTGGAAGCCATCAGCCGTGCGCGCGCTGTAGAACGTGGCGCGTGACTCACCGGAGGCGATGAGGTCGGTCAGCTCTTGCGAGCCGCCTTTGCGCCCTACCTCTCCTGCCGGCGCATCCAGCCGCGGGGCACGTGCGATGAGGGCTGTGTCCGTGTCCCGCATCAGCGCGATGCCGCGTGGCCCCATTTGCAGGCCCGACAGGAGTTGCTGAAAGTGCCTGGCCGGCACGGCCGCGGTGACCACCCCCGCAAAACGACCGTCGGGATGGCTGTAGCGACGTGAAAACACCGTGATCCAGGTGCCTGCAATGCGCCCATACAGCAGCTTGCTCGCCAGCGTCCGGCCATCATTGTGGGCCTGGTGCGCGACGAAAAAATCGCGATCGCGATAGCTCACACGGGTGTCGGGGGTCACGCCATGCCCCAGGCGGACGTTGCCCTGCTCATCAGAGACGCGCAACTCCGCGATCTGCGCCAGCCAGTTTTCATGGAAGGTCACATGCGCCACGGTCTCCGGCTCGTCAAGCGGCGCCTGATTGCGCAAGGTGCGCTCCAGGTGCAACTGCACCTCGCGCAAGGACTGATCGATCCCTCTGATGGAGGACGACACGCTCTGGTCCAGCAGCAAGGCCAGGTTGTCGACCGTGGTGCGCACCTCGGCCTCCTTGCGCAGCTTGGCTTCACCCAGGGCCACCGTGAACAGCCCGACGATGAACAGATTCAAGGCCACGACCGTCGCCACCAGGGCCAGGAAAATGGTCTTTTTTCTCTGTTGCATGACGGGGGTGAGAGACGAGGTCGGTATGGGGTGAAGTTGTCATTCTGCCTTGGACTGGGGCGGACGCCACCCGCCCGCTTCCCCTAAAAGCGCGAGGTGGTTACGATGGACGGTCTCTGCACAGGAGTCCCGTCATGGACCATCAAGTCATACGCGGCGTCGATCAGGAAGAGGCCATTGGCGCCCACAGCGGGTTTCGCATCCGTGTGGTGACGGCCTGGGATGCGCCCAGCCGTCAGTTCGTGGTCAGCGCCTTTGTGCGCGGCTCGGAAACCGAAGAAGAGGTGATGATGCCGACACAAGGGCTGCATTTCGCCCTGATGCAGGATGCGGAAGATCACGGCTTTGCCGTGGCCACGCAATGGATTGATCAGCAGGCGAGTGGGTGAACGGCCCTCACGCCAGCAGATCTTGCCCCGACAATCGGGCCTTGGCTTTTTTGCACCCACACACCCATGAAAACGTACGACATCGAAATTCAGCGCCTGAAATCAGCGCGGCACCACAAAGGCCTGATCGAACTGGGCGTGGAGGTGCTGGTGCAACCACGCGCAGCGCGTGACGAGAGCAGCGTCATCAGCTGTCTGTCGCTGGAAGTGGACGACGCGCGCACCCTGATGATCCTGCTCAAACAGCAGATCGCCGAACTGGACAAGCTGCAACCGCGCAGCCGGCGATCAGGGCGCTGCTGAGCTGCCCATGGCGCGGGCCGGCCCCCTGCTTTCAAAGACCCAAGAACGTTGACGCCCCATGAACCACCCCGATTCCCCCGCATCGAACGACACCCTGGCCTGGAGCGACGCTTTCCTGTTGGGTCATGGTCCGATGGACACCGTCCACGAAGAGTTTGTCGACATCGTCGGGCGCCTTCAGCGCGCCGACAACGCGGCCTTGCCCGCCTTGATGGACGAGCTGGTGCGCCACCTCAAAGCCCACTTCGAGATGGAAGACAAGTGGATGCTGGAGACCGACTTTCCGCCCCGTGGCTGTCACATGGATGAGCACGCGGCGGTGCTGGCGTCGGTCGAAGAGGTCCGTGCCGAAATGGAACAGGGCGACCCGGCCATCTGCCGCGACCTGGTCGAGCACCTGGCGGCCTGGTTTCCCGGCCATGCCGACCACCTGGATTCGGCCCTGGCGCATTGGATGTCCAAGCTGCGCTTTGGTGGCAAGCCCGTGGTGCTGCGGCGCGATCTGCCGCTGCGTTGAACCCATGCGTCAGGCGCTGCGCTATCGACGCTGCACCGTCAGCACGATCCCCCCGCACGGCTGGGAACTTGCTGACGCCAGACAGTCCTGCACACCGTGGGCGGCAGCCTCGACCGCACCGGCCAGGTAGCCCGGGAACTGCCTCGACCACTCGCTGCCGATGCCGGTCAGGCACCCCTGCCAAGGCCCGCTGTCGGCACACCTTGGGGGCGCCTCGCCGTGCTGCCCGCCGCTGTCCTGATCGGCGTCCGTGGCGGTCAATGGGTCCATCGCCCAGTCTTTCAACGCATCCGCAACGGGCGTGGTGGCGCGTTCACCAAACAGCCGCCCCAGTTGCGCGCGGCAATGCGCTCGCAGCACACCGTCAGGCACATCGCGACGCCCTCGCGCGGGCACGCCCACAAAGCCGAACAGCGCCGCATGGCCGCCGGGCATGGAGACATCATGGATCTCGGCCATCGGCCCCAGTGCGCTTCGCGCTGAGCCAGACAACCCCTGGTCACGCCAGAACGGCGCGTCATACACGGCGACGTACTTCGCGTGCGGCGCCATCCAGGTCGGCGTGGCACGCCAGCGGCTGGCCAGGTCGCTCGGCAGTGGCGGCTCGAAGGTGATGCGGTCCTCGGCTAGGCGCGGGGGCAGCGCCAACAGCACCTGGTCGACACGCCAGGTGGTGAGCGCCCCCGATGCGTCCTCGCTGCGCAGGTCGACATGGGATCCGACCCGGCACAGGCGCCGCACCGTCTGACCGGTGCGCAGCTGAGTGTGGTCGAGCCGAGCACGGATCGCAGCGATCAGCGCCCCCGTGCCACCGGCCAACCTCATCGAGGGGGGTGAACTGGCGTACCCCTTCATGCGCAGCGGCGCCTCGCGGGGCGTGCGCTCGACGAGCAAGTCGCCGTCTTCGAACTGCGCGAAGCGCCGCAGACCGAGTTCGTCCACGAGCCGATCGAGCTGCGGCTGCAAGCCAGGCCAGAACCAGCTGGGCCCAAGGTCGAAGCGATCGAGCGCCGGCTCACGGGCATCCACGACCGACCCGCCCGCATCCACAGACAAAATGCGACCGCCCAGCGTGTGGCGCGCCTCGAACAGCACGACGTCACGCACGCCCTGCTGTTCCAGCAGCATCGCTGCCGTGAGCCCGCTGAGACCGCCGCCGATGATGGCGACGCGTGCACTGAACTGGCTCATGTGATGAGCCCCGCCAGATGGCCGGTCTTGAGGTAGATCGTCACGCCGTCTGCGCCCGCCGTGAGCGTGCAGACGGCGCCCGGCGGCAGACGCATCCAACTGCCGCGTCCGAATGGCTCGGGCCCCTCGACCAGCTGGCCGTCCAGCACCAGCAGCTCGGCGCCGCCCTGCGTGTCCACGATCACCGGCGCGCCAGACGGGAGTCGCTGGAGGCTCACCTGCTCGCGTTCGCTCTGATACAACGGGCACACCTCGTGCGAACCTTCTCGGTGCCACGAGGCCGGATCATGGGTGTCGATCCGCACCGTGGTCGATTCGTTCTCTGCCATCTGCCAGAGCTTCACGAAGATCAGCGCCCCTTCGGTGCTCGATGGCTGGTGCGACGAGCCCGGTGGATTGCGCAGGTACCAGCCTGGCCCGTAGTCGCCACTGGCATCCGAGAACGTGCCGGACAGCACGAGGATCTCCTCACCGCCGGGATGCCCATGCGCGGGAAAGACGGAGTGCGGGTGGTAGCGGACGAAGCTCGTCGCGCGGGCCCGCTCGCTGCCGATGCGGTCGAGCATCACGCGCTCGACACCCGGCTGCGGAGACGCCACCCAGTGGTGGTCTGCAGCCGTCACGATGGCCCGACGTGAGAAGTCCGAGTGGATGAGCATGGCAGGGGTGTGTCAACAAACAGTGAAGACCGCATCATGCAGCCTTCGGTCGCAGGAGGATCCGCCTCAGACCTTGAGCGAGCGCTCGATGTCCGTCAGCTTGTAGCGCGCCAGCGCCAGATTGCCCTTGGCCTTGTCCAGCACCAGGTACAGGAACAGGCCCTGGTTGTTGGGCACCAGACGGATCAGGTGGTATTGGTCCCCCAGGGTGATGAGGATGTCTTCGATGCCTCGACGCAGGCCCAAAGACTCCATGGTCTTGAGCTTGGCGTTGACCACCTGGGTGTTTCCCGCTGCAGCCAGGTCCAGGTTGATGCCACCGCCCGCTTGGGCCAGGCACATGCCGCTGCGGTAGTCCACCAAGGCGACCGCCAGGGCACCGTCAATGGTCATCGCCGCGTCCATGCATTGCTTCAGGTTCGAACTCATATCGTTGCTCAGTGAGAGGTTGTGAGATTGTTGAAGGGCCAGGTCACCCATGAAGCTGAGCTTGCCCAGTTGCTCCATCAGCACGAACCAAAAGGTCTGCGGGCTGCTGTCGGGCAACTGGTAGGCCAGCGTGCGCGCCGCCTGATCTGGGGGTAGCGACTTGAAGACGGCAGCTTCCGTCAGGGCATTGGGCATCAGGAACGCCCAGACCACCGTGTCGGTCAGGGGGTTCAGCAAGGCCAGCGCTGCTCGAACCTGCTTGGCGGAACCTGGGCCGACCAGCAAGATGGTGGCGGCGCAGTCTGGCGCAGGCGCAGTCAGCTCGTCGATGCCGGCAGGTCGGTGCCAGTCGAGCCTGGGCGCCACGGATACGCCAGCCAGCGCAATCTGGGGCCAACGTCCGCTGTCTGCGGTCGTGGTGATGCCCAGCTCCCCCAGGGCGTACAGGCCGAGCCTGGCGGTGAGGTCAATCACATTGACGGTAGGGGGTGGGCTGAATGCCATGACGATCCTGTGGTGCAAACGCAGCCGGAGAGTGTCGCCACTTTGGCGCACCTGTTGCGCACCCGAAGTCGATCAATCCGATTCATTCCTGCGTCAATCTCAACACAGCTCACGCTCGAAACCTGTCGGCCGGGCATCCACGCGCCCGTTGATGACGAAGCACGTGATGGGTTAGCATGGACCGCATTCAAAACTGAATCGGCGCCATTTGCTACCCGGATGAAAACACCTCCCAGACTGCAGTCCCTTGTTGAAGAAGGCTTGATCGACACCGTCGTGCGTCAGCTGATGAGCGGCAAGGAGGCCATGGTGTACGTGGTCCGGCGTGGGGACGAAACGCTGTGCGCCAAGATCTACAAAGAAGCGACGAACCGCAGCTTCCGGCAGGCGGTCGACTACACCGAGAACCGCAAGACCAAGAACACGCGCCAGGCCCGTGCGATGGCCAAGGGCACCCGCTTTGGGCGACAGGCGCAGGAAGCGGCGTGGCAGAGCGCTGAAGTGGACGCCCTCTATCGCCTGGCCGCTGCGGGTGTGCGCGTGCCGCAGCCCTACAACTTCCTGGATGGCGTGTTGCTGATGGAGTTGGTGGCCAACGCCGAAGGCGATGCGGCGCCCCGGCTCAACGATGTGTGCTTCACGGCGCAGGAAGCGCGCGACCACCATGCGACCTTGTTGACCGAAGTGGTTCGCATGCTGTGTGCCGGTGTGGTGCACGGTGATCTGTCCGAGTTCAACATCCTGCTGGCCCAGGATGGCCCCGTCATCATTGACCTGCCGCAGGCGGTGGATGCGGCCGGCAACAACCACGCCAAGCGCATGTTGCTGCGCGACGTGGGCAACCTGCGCGACTTCTTCGGCGGTTTCGCCCCGGACTTGCTGTCCACCCATTACGGGCCCGAGATCTGGGCGCTGTACGAGCAAGGTGCCTTGACCCCCGAGACCCCGTTGACGGGCCAGTTCACCCAGGCCAGCGGGCCGGTGGACCTGGGCGGCGTGATCCGCGAGATTGACGATGCGCGGGACGAAGAGACCATGCGGCGCCTGCGGATGCAGCCGTAAAGCGGCCCCGCCAGGCGTGCCGCTTCCTTGCTATGCTGTCCGCGCCATGATCCAGAACCCTGCCCTTGCGTCACGCCTGATCCGTTTCAACAAACCTTACGGTGTCCTCAGCCAGTTCACGGCTGAAGGGGCGTGGCGTGGCCTGAAGGACTTCATCGACCTGCCCGATGTGTACGTGGCCGGACGGCTCGATGCCGACAGCGAAGGCCTGTTGCTGCTCACGAACGACGGCAAGTTGCAGGCTCGCATCGCCGATCCGCGCTTCAAGATGGACAAGACCTACTGGGTTCAGGTCGAAGGCGTGCCAGACGAGGTCGCCTTGGTCGCCTTACGCCAAGGCGTCATGCTCAAGGATGGCATGACCCGTCCGGCACGGGCCAGACGGATGGAGGCACCGCCCCATCTTTGGGACCGCGACCCACCCGTTCGCATGCGCAAGACCATTCCCACCTCGTGGATCGAGCTGGTGATCAGAGAAGGACGCAACCGGCAGGTGCGGCGCATGACCGCTGCCGTGGGCTTTCCGACCTTGCGCCTGATCCGCGCGGCCATCGGGCCGTATTCACTGGATGGCTTGGCTTGTGGGGTGTGGATGGATGCGGGCGTCGCGCGGTCATGACGATCTGGCGGGTTCACGAGGCCGGCGCCCGGAAGGCGCCAGCCAGTGTTCGACCACTCAGGCGCCTTCCTTGACGACCGTGTTGCGCAAGACGCCCACGCCCTCCACCTCCACCTCCACCACGTCACCGTGGTGCATGAACACCTGGGGCGTGCGGCGGAAGCCCACACCGCCCGGCGTACCGGTCACGATCACGTCGCCGGGGGACAGCGGCATGATGGCCGAGATGTAGCTGATCAAGCGCGGGATCGAGAAGATCAGCAGGTCGGTCGTGCTGCGCTGCATCTCCACACCGTTGAGGCGGGTGACGACGCTCAGCACGCGATCCGGCGGCAATTCGTCCGACGTCACGAGCCAGGGCCCGAAGGCCCCGGTGGCGCGGAAGTTCTTACCGGCGGTCCACTGCGACGTGGCCATCTGCCAGTCGCGCACCGAGCCATCGTTGTAGGCCGAGATACCGGCCACATGGGTGAGTGCATCGGCCACGGTGATCCGATCGCCACCCCGGCCGATCACCACAGCAATCTCGCACTCATAATCGAACTGGTCCGACTCCTTCGGGCAGATCATCGGCTGGCCGTGAGCCACCTGGGACTCCGCCACCCTCAGGAACAAGGTGGGATCCCCCACTTCGCCGTGCCCGCCTTCGAGGCGGTGCGCATGGTAGTTGAGCCCCACGCACACGATCTTGCCCGGATTGGGAATGACCGGCAGCAAGGTCAACTGGCTCAGTTGGTGATCCGGTGCCACGCTGCCAGGCAACGGGGTGAACTGCGCCAACTGGTTCTGCGCGATGGCCGTGCGCAGGTCAGGACACTCGGGACCCAGGCGGCGGCCCAGGTCGTACACGTCCTGACCGTCCACCAGACCGAAGCTGTCGCCCGTGCGCGTCTGGAAGGAGATCAGCTTCATGCAGCGGCCTTCTCACCGCTGCAACCGATATGGGCAATGCCCTCGATTTCGACCAGGATCTCGGCGCTGGCGCCCTTGGCCAGCGACTTCACTTCCACCAGCGTGCAGGCGGGGAAGTCGCCGCTGAAGAACTCCTGACGTGCCTTCCACACCAGGTGGTTGTGCTCGATGTTGACGACGAAGATGGTCATCTTGACGACGTCGTTGATCGAGCCGCCGGCGGCCTCGGCCAGGTCCTTGATCTTCTGGAAAATCACGCGAGACTGTTCGTACTCGTCCTTGCCCTGGATGGTCACACGGTCGTTACTGCGGGCGGTCATGCCCGAGATGTAGGCGATGTTGCCCACGGTCATGCAGTTGGTCCACATGCCGGGGACCGGCTCGGCCACGGCGGGAGAGGAGGAACGCTTTTTGAGAATGGTCATGTCTGAAAAATTCCTAAGTCGGTGATCACAGCTTGATGCGGCTGTCCCAGGCGGACTCGCCGCCCCAGTTCACACACACGCTTTGACGGCGCATGTAGCCCTTCCAGGAGTCGGACCCCGCGGTACGACCACCGCCAGTTTCCTTTTCGCCCCCGAAAGCAGCGCCGACGTCCGCACCGGTGGTGCCCATGTTGATGCGCACGATGCCGCAGTCACTGCCGGCTGCCGACAGGAAGGTTTCGATGTTGGTGAGGTTCGTGGAGTGCATGCCCGAGGCCAGACCTTGGGGAACGCCGTTGTGGATGGCGATGGCCTCGTCCAGGGTGTCGTAGGGCATGACGTAGACGATGGGCGCGAAGGTTTCGTGCTGCACGCACTCCCACTCGGGCTTGACGTCGGTGACGATGGCGGCCTGCACGTAGTGGCCGGGACGATTGATGCGCTGACCACCGTACACGACCTTGCCGCCCAGGCTCACGGCCTGCGCCAGTGCAGCTTCGTACTGACCCACCGCCGCGCCGTCGATCAGCGGGCCGACCACGGTGCCGGGTTCACGCGGGTCACCGATGGTGATCTGCTCGAAGGAATGCGCCATCAGTTCGACCAGTTCGTTGAGGACGGAGCGGTGCGCGATGATGCGGCGGGTGCTGGTGCAGCGCTGGCCGGTGGTGCCCACAGCACCGAAGGTGATGGCGCGGGCAGCCAGCTTCAGGTCGGCGGTTTCGTCGACGATGCAGCCGTTGTTGCCCGAGCATTCGAGCATGAAGCGACGGCCCAGGGTCTGGCCGACCAGATCAGCCACCTTGCGGCCCACGCCCGACGAGCCGGTGAAGGAGATCAGCGGCACGCGAGTGTCGCACAGCAGCAGCTCGGCCAGCTCGTTGTCGGCCGGGGTGTAGAGCGAGAACACGCCCTCACACTTGAATTCCTTCATGGCCTGGTTGGCCAGCTTCTGGATGGCGATGGCCGTGAGCGGCACCTTGGGGCTGGGCTTCCAGATCACGGTGTTGCCCCCGATGACCGACAGGAAGCCGTTTTGCGCCCACACGGCGGCGGGGAAGTTGTAGGCGGTGATGATGCCGACCACGCCCAGCGGCAGCCACTGGTCGTACATGCGGTGCTTGGCGCGCTGCGACTGCTGGGTGAAGCCGTACATCATGCGCGACTGGCCTGCCGACAGGGTGGCCATGTCGACCACTTCCTTGAGCTCACCCTTGGCTTCCATGAGGGACTTGCCAGTGTCGAGCATGACGACCGCGGCCAGCATCTCCATGTTTTCCTCGACCAGCTCACCGATGCGACGCACGAACTCGCCACGGGTGGGGGCCGGCACCATGCGCCAGCGCTTCTGGGCGTCGAGCGAGGCCGAGACGATGGCTTCGTAGTCTTCCGCGGTCGAGCCGGCGATGCGGGCGCTCAGCTTGCCATCGGCGGGACAGATGGCCTCGAACGTGGTGCGGCCTTCAACCGGGGCCCAGCCCAGGGTGGCGCCATAAGAGCCGGACTGGACGGCAGCGATGCCGGCCTTCTGAAGGATGTCTTGGGTGTCAAACATGGATGAACTCTCAATCTGAATGGGGTGGCGCAGCTCAGGCCTTGGCCAGGAAGTCGCCGATGGTCTCGTCGGTGTGGAAGACCGGCTTTTCCTTGTAGTGGGGGCCGTCGTAGATCTCGATCAGCACGCTGCGCTCATGGGCAATGGTCGGGCCGTGGGCCTGGCCGACCGGGTTCATGTAGAAGGAACCGGGCTTGAGCCGCAGACCCACGTCGGTGTACTCGTAGTCGCCTTCCAGGCAGTACATGAACTGGTTGGAGGCGTGGACGTGCTTGACCGGAATGCGGCCGCCCTTCTCGTACTCCAGGATGGCGATGGACGCGCCGGTCTCGGTGTTCTTGAACAGGAAGTACTGGCGGAAGCCATACTCGGGGAAGTTGATCCACTGGTCTGGGTCCAGGTCCTCACGGTTGATGAGGATTTCCAGCGTCTTCATGGTGTTGACATCGGGGCTCATGGGGTGGTCTCCAGAGGTGGGAAGGCGGGACGGCCATCGGCCACCCATTGGTCGTAGGCTGCACGGCTCTCAGGGGTAGCCGGGAAGCAGTCGAGGATGGAGGTGCCGCGCTCGATGAGCTGGGCGGCATAGGCTTCGTATTCGAAGGCGTCGAGGGCTTCGATGGCGATTTCGTCGACCAGATGGCGGGGGATGCAGACCACACCTTCGCCGTCTCCGACGATGACGTCACCGGGGTAGACCGGTACACCGGCGCAACCGACCGGGCCGTTCAGCTCGATGGGGTGCATGGCGATGGCAGTCGCCGGCGGCGCGCTCTGCTTCTGGTAGCACGGCAGACCGGTGGCCAGGATGGCGGGCGCATCACGGTAGCCCCCATCGGTGACGACGCCTTGGACGCCACGGTGCCTGAGGCGCAGGGCCATCATGTCGCCCATGGCAGCGGCCTTGGTCGAGCCCATGGCATCGATCACGAGGACAGCACCTTGTGGGCACTGCTCGATCGCCACGCGATGCAGGTTGTCGCGTTTGCCATAGTTCGCCATGGTGTCCAGGTCTTCACGGGCCGGCATGAAGCGCAGCGTGTAGGCGGGGCCGACCAGCTGACCTTGCGCCGGATCGAGCGGCGCCAGACCCAGCAGGTAGACGTTGCGAAAGCCCCGCTTGAGCAGTGCGTTGGTCACGTTGGCCGTGCCCACCTTCATCAGGCGTTCGCGCGTGATGTCGGAGATCGGTTCGGTGGTGTAGCTCATGTGGTGATCCTGGTCACTGGAAGAATTCCAGGGGAGGCTCCATGCCCCACTGGGTGGTTTCGGGCGCCGTGCCGTTGAACACACCGGGCTGGTGGTGGGCATCGACCACGTCACCGTCGGTGTAGTGTTCGACGCGGAAACCGAACGGGTCTTTCCAGTAGTCAAAGACCTGGCTGCCCATCAGGTGGCGACCCACGCCGCAGTCGAGCTGCCAGCCTTGCTGGACCAGGTAGTCGTGCGCGCCCATGATGGCGTCGAGGTCCTGCACCTCGAAGGAGCAGTGGTGCACGCCCACCCAGTCCGACTGCAGGATCAGCAGGCTGTGGTGGTCCACCAGCTCGGCCCCACGGTCAAAGCGCAGGAAGGTACCGTAGGGCGGGCCATCGGTGCCGGGCGGCACGAAGAAGTCGGAGGGCAGCATGCCGAAGCGCTCGCTGAACCACTGCACGGTCTCGTTGTGGTTGCTCACGTGCAGCACGAAGTGGCCCAGGCGCATGGCCTCGCACGGTTCGCGCTTGACGCGGATGGACGAGCCGACGCGGTGCTTGGCCTGGCCGGCGTTGAAGGCATGCGGCCCCCGAATGGGCAGCGGCGCGGCGTGCTCACGCCCCCAGACGGCGCGGATCTCGATGCCGTCCGGTGTGTACATGAGCACCTGCCAGCCGCCACCGGGCTCGGTCGACCACTCGATGGGCGATGAGCCAGGCAAGACCGCCAGCTCTTCCAGATCGGCCTTGCTGATCACTTCCAGCGTGGCGCCGATGAAGCGTTGCTTGATCGCGTGGCGGGTCACGTGCAGGTGATGCTGGTGCCCACTACCGCGCATGTACAGCACCCCATCGGTACTGGGCACGCGACGCAGACCGAAGTCCGTCATGAAGCGTTCCATCAAGGCCAGGTCAGGCGCTTCATAGGTCACTTGGGCGATGTCGATGGCTCGTGCCATGGTCTCTACTCTCAATCAGATTCGTCGTCAGATGGGGCCGCAGCCCCGTCTCGCTCAGTTCAGCTGGTTCAGCGCTGCGTAGCGGCCACTGTGGTACAGCAGGGGGCCATCGCATTCGCCGTCCAGGCAAAGCTCTTGCACCCGACCGATGAACAGCGTGTGGTCACCGCAGGGGTAGGCGTGCTGCAGTTCGGCCGCCAGTTGCACCGCCGCGCCCTCGATCACCGGCATGTCGCACAGCGACCGGAACTGCGGTGCGTAGTCGGGCGAGGGCTTGCCAGCAAAGTGGTTGCTGACCGACAGCTGGGGCTTGGCCAGCACGCTCACGCCAAACCGGCCTGCGCGTTGCAGCTTGTCGTGCATCTTGGCCGTGCAGGCCACGGACACGATCACCAGCGGCGGCTCCAGAGAGCCCGACATGAAGGCGTTGGCCGTCATGGCGTGGGGTTCACCGTCCACCTCGGTGGTGATGACCACCACCCCCGTGGCGAACTGGCCCATCGCGTCGCGGAACTGACGCGAGGTGAACGGCGGCGTGGCGGGTTGCGAGGCGGGTGCGGCCATCGGGGGCGGCATGGTTTCCATCATGGCAAGGGCGGTCATGGACAGATTTCTCATGGCGACACTCAACGCTTGGTCAGGATGCTCACGTCATCCGGGTTGATCAGATCCTTCGCGGTCCAGCCGTCCAGGTCGTACTCGTCCATGGCGGTCTGGGCAAAGGCCTTGCACTGGTCCAACAGGCCATTGCCCTTGGCCGACCACAGGTTGGTCTGACGGGTCACGTCGTTGGAGCCGATGTAGTTGATCTCGTAGAGCTCGTGGCGGGCGCCGAACTCGCTGCCGATGGCGTCCCACAGCATCTTCATGACCTTGACGCGCTCGACCGCATCGGCGCCGCCGGAGCCACGCACGTACTGGTCGAGGTAGGGGCGAATCTCGGCGCACTTGAAGTCGCTGGTGTGCGAGTTCAGGTAGATCAGGCCCGAAGCCACCACGGTCTCGATGATGTTCTTGATCTTGGGCATCGCCTCCTGATTGAGCACGCGGTAGGCACCGGCGGGCTCGGGCATCGGGCGGATCATGCCGTTCCAGGGCTGGGCGCTCTTGGCCATGGCGTCGGACAGGGCCCAGAAGGCGTTGCGCCAGGCGATGACCTCACCGAGCTGCGACTGCACGCCGTGGAAGGTGCTGGCACCGGTGATCTCCAGCGCGCGGGTCAGCAGGCCGACCAGGAAGTCCATCTTGACGGCGAAGCGGGTACAGCCGTGCATGGAGGCGCGCTCCAGGTAGCCGGAGCCGACGTTGTAGGCATTGGCCTGCTTCAGGTCGCCATGCAGGAACACGTCTTCCCAGGGGATGAACACGTTATCCATCACCAGGATGGCGTCGTTCTCGTCCAGACGGCTGGAGAGCGGGTAGTCGAAGGGGCTGCCCAGGGCGGCGGCGCGGTACTCGTTGGAGACGCGGCACAGCAGCTTCACGCCGGGGGCGTTGGTGGGCATGATGAAGACCGGGCAGTAGGCCGGGTCCTGCACCGCCACCTGGCCGACGTGGCCGATGAAGGTGAAGTGGGTCAGGGCCGAGCCGGTGGCCACGACCTTGGCGCCGCTCACATAGATGCCCTTGTCGGTTTCCTTGGTGACGCGCACGAACACGTCCTTGCCGGCGTCCGGACCTTTGTCGCGGTCCACGGGCGGGTTCATGATGGCGTGGTTGACGTACCAGGTCTTTTCCTGCGCCTTGCGGTACCAGCGCCGGGCGTTCTCTTCAAAGCCCTTGTAGAAGTCGGCGTTGGCGCCCAGGGTGCCCAGGAAGCAGCCCTTGTAGTCGGGCGAGCGGCCCATCCAGCCCCAGGAGATGCGCTGCCATTCCGCGATGGCATCACGCTGTGCGACCTGTTCTTCGATGGTGTTGGCTGCGCGGTAGAAGCGGTGCGTGAAGCCACCCCACTCCGTCGGCACCGTCAGGATGTCTTTCTTGGCCGGATCGTGCAGCGCGTCGTACATGCGGGCGATCATGCGAGCCGAGTTGCGGAAGGCCGGGTGATCGGTGATCTTCTTGACACGCTCACCGTAGATCCAGACCTCACGGCCGTCGTCCAGGCTGTCCAGGTATTCCTGGCCGGTGAAGGGGATGTGGTCCTTGTTGACTTCTGCTGCTGACATGGAAAGTTCTCCTGGGGATAGGGAGGGCTTCGGGGGATGCCGAGCGCCTCACTCAAATTGCTGTTGTTGTGGTGCTGTGGGTCCCATGTTCTGGGACGGGACCCGGTTTGTCTAATGACGATTGCAAGCGGATCTCATAACCTGTGCGACATGAGTAGAACAACCCATTGCCACTCATTTCCCAGGCATGAGGCCCTGCGTTATGACTTTCTCGACAAGGCCATGGCCGTGATCAGGATGGCGCCGATGACCATGGTCTGGGCATAGGCCCCCACCTGCATCAGGTTCATGCCGTTCTGCACGAACACGATCAGCAAGGTGCCGACCACCACCGCGAGGGCGCGCCCCACGCCACCGGCGAGGGCCACACCGGCGATCACACAGGCGGCGATGGATTCGAGCGGCATGCTGGCGCCGATGTTCGATTCACCGGTGTCCAGGCGGGCTGTGAGGAGCAGGCCGCACAGGGCCGACAGCACACCGGAGAGCATGAAGGCGATGATGCTGACGCGGCGGGTTCGCACCCCGGACAGCTCGGCCGCACGCAGGTTGCCGCCGGTGGCATACAGGTGGCGACCGTATCGGGTGCGCTCCAGCAGGACGTACACCGCGACCACCACCGCCAAGGCCGCCCACACCGGGGTTGGCACGCCCAGCAGCGAGCCGAAGCCGAACAACTGGCCGAACTCAGGCGGCAGGCCATAAATGGGCACGCCCCCGCTGACCAGCAAGGTGATGCCGAACACCACCGAGGACATGCCCAGCGTCATCATGAAAGCCGGGATGCGCAGGGCCGAGGTGCCCCAGCCGTTGATCAGACCGATGACGGCACCCGAGGCCAGCCCGGCGGCAGTGCCGGCCAGGATGGCCAGGCCAGGCGAGTCGGGCATGGCTTGCAGCACTGCGGCCATCACCGAAGCCCCAACCACCGAGGACAGTGCCACGACGGCGCCGACCGACAGGTCCAAGCCGCCGCCGATGAGGACCAGCAATTGCGCCAGTGACACGATCAGCAGGTAGACGGACTGACGTGCGACGTTGGTCAGGTTGTCCAGGCTAAGGAAGCCCGGGGCCAGCGCCGTGAAGATGACCATGGCACCGATGAACAGCACTGGCAGCACCACCGCCTGACGGTGACGGGCCAGCCACTGGCGCCAGGCGGCCGGGGCCTCGCTGGCAGGAACGTTCGCCACCATCGCGGGGGCAGCAAGGGTCGTGCTTGTGGACATGTTGGAACTCACTCAAAAAACTGTTCAAGGATCCGGTGCTGGTCGTAATCGGCACGCGCAAACTCGCTCACCAGGCGCCCGCCGCGCATCACCATCAGGCGGTGCGACATGCCGAGCAACTCCGGCAGGTCCGAGGAGATGAGCACGATGGCGGCGCCGGCCGCGCTCAACTCGCCCAGATACTTGTAGATGGCCTGGCGTGCGCCGATGTCGACACCCACCGTGGGCTCATCGAAGATGTAGACCTTGACGTCCTGAGCCAGGCCCTTGGCCAGCAAGGCCTTTTGCTGATTGCCACCCGAGAAGTTCGCCACCGACTCGTCCAGACGCGGCTGGGGGAAGTCGACCTGCGAGGACAGGTGGGACAGCAGTTCACCTTCGGCTTTGGCACGCAGCCACACGCCGCGCGCCTTGCCGAAGGCCAGCGAGGACAGGGTCATGTTCTCGCGGGCGGGGCGCATCAGGGCCAGGCCGTCGCGCTTGCGGTCGGGCGGCGAGTACCAGACACCGGCTTCGATCGCATCGGCAGGATGCTTGAAGCGGGCTGATTTGCCGTCCACGGTCAGATGACCAGACGCGATCGCGCTCAAGCCAAAACAGGCCTGACCCAGCTCGCTCTTGCCGCAGCCCACCAGGCCCGCCACACCCAGGATCTCACCGGCGCGCACATCCAGGCTGGCCTCGATGACGGCGCCATCGGCGGTGCTCAGGCCACGCAGCGACATCAGCACCTGGCCGGGCTCGCCACGCGGCACGGGGTAGATGTCCGACACGGTGCGACCGGTCATCAGCTCGATCAGGTCCGACTCGGGCGTTTGCGCCGAGACGGTGGCGATCTGGGCGCCATCGCGCAACACGGTGAGGCTGTCCCCGATCAGGGGAATCTCGTGCATGCGGTGCGTGATGTAGATGATGGCCGTGCCCTGCGCCTTGAGGCGTGCCACCAGCGCGAACAGCGCCTGGGTGTCGTGCTCGGACAGCGAGGCTGTCGGCTCGTCGAGGATCAGCACGCGGGGCGACTGGCGCACCGCCTTGCAAATCTCGACCATCTGCTGCTTGCCGCGCGGCAGATCGGCCACTACGGCATCGGCATCGATGTCGAAGCCCAGGTCGGCGATCAGTCTCACGGCCTGCTCACGCGCCGAGGCGTGCGACAGGAATCCGAACGCTGCCACCGGCTCTTCACCCAGGGTGATGTTGTCGGCCACCGTCAGGTGCGGGATCAGCGAGAACTCCTGGAACACCGCGCGCACCCCATGGGCGCGTGCCTCGGCCACCGAGCGGAAGCTGCCCTTGTGGCCCGCCACCTCCAGCCAGCCGTCGCTCGGCTGATTGGCACCCGCGATCATCGAGATCAGCGTGGACTTGCCGGCGCCGTTCTCACCGAACAGGATGTGCACCTGCCCCGGCATCAGGTCCAGGTCCACACCCTTGAGCGCCAGGTGCGTGCCGTAGCGCTTGCTCAGGCCCCGAACCCGCATCAGGGGTTCGGCCTGGCTCACGCAACGGGCCGCATCCAGATGAGCAAGCACGGCACTCATTGGCCGACTCGGAAGGTGGGACGGAAGTTGGCCGGTGCCAGCACGGTTTCGACCTTCAGGGTGCCGATGTCTGCGGGCGTGTAGACCTTGCCCACCGGGCCGACGTTGGTCAGCACATCCTTCTTCTCGATCAGGCGCACCGCCTGGTCGATGGCAATGCGGCCGGTCAACACCACTGGGGCCATGCCCGAAGCATCGATCGTCTTGGCCTTGAGGCCCTGGTACACGCCAGGAGTCATGTAAACCGAGACGACTTTGACCTTGCCTGCCACGCCACGGGCACGCAGCACCGGCACGGCGGCTTCGGCGGTCACGGCGGTGCCGACCACATAGTCGATGTCCTTGTGGGTTTGCAGCAGGTCTTCGATCAGGCGCGACTGCACTTCCTTGCCGGTGTCACCGTACTTGGTTTCAGCGATCTGCACGGCGCTGCCCTTGATGGCCGAGGTGAAGCCGGCGTTGAACAGCTCGACCCAACCGGCACCCGCCGGGCCCGGCAACCAGGCCACCTTCACAGGCTTGCTGCCTGCGGGGTGTTTCTGCGCCAGGTAGCGGCCGGCGCGCTCGCCCTCTTCACGCGGGATGGTCAGCACGCGGGCGCCGACGTCCTTGGAGACGATGCCGTTGAAGGCGTCCACCACGGGGATGTTCTTCTTCTTGAGCTCGGCGACCAGGTTGTTGAGGCCGTCTTGCGAGATGGAGCCAATGACCACGGCCTTGGCACCACCGGCGGCGCAGTTCTCGATCTGCGAGATCTGGTTGCTCAGCTGGGTGTAGCCACCGGCGTCCAGCACCTGGAGCTTCACGCCCAGGCGCTTGGCCTCTTCCACCACGCCGTAGTTGGCGGCCAGCCAGAAGGCGTCCTTCATGTGCGGGAAGGACACGCAGATCTTCCAGGGCTGGGCGGCCTTGGGCAGGGCCTGGTACTGAACCTGGCTGGTGGTGCCATTGGCGGCCGTGCTGTTGACCGGCAGGGGGAACCACTCGGCCGCCTGAGCACCGACGGCGGCGCAGGCCAAGGCGGTGGCGGCAACGAATCGGGCGAGGGGGAAATGAGTCTTCATGATCGCGTCCAGAGGGCAGGTACAAAGGTCCGAAAAAAACAGCCGAGATGCGCTGTTGACGGTCACAGTGTTGGCCAGACCAAGACCGGACGTCCATTGAATATTTCCATTCGGTTATATGCCTGTTTGGTTATGCCGTACTAACCCTCAGCACCAGTTCAGGGAAAACCCTCTGAATCCTCCTTATCTTGGTGCACAAGGGATTTCACCAATGCTGATGCGGCACTTTCGAGGTGCAGAATTCCGCCACACCACCGGACAGCGCGCAAAATCGCCCTCAAAACGGCGTCAAAGCATGTACGGCACGATTTGTGCTTAAACCACACATCCATTCATACCCACGGGTGGAGCCAGTCTCCGCCTCTTGTCCGGACGCCCCATGGCCCAACTCGACTGGTACCTCCGCGCCAACGTGAAACTGCGCCACCTGCAGCTGTTGGTCGCCCTCGATGACATGCGCAGCGTCGGCCGTGTGGCCGACTACCTCAACGTGACGCAACCGGCCATCTCCAAGACCCTGGCGGGCCTGGAGAGCGGCCTGGAGGTCAAGCTGTTCGAGCGCACCGCCCGGGGCATGGAGCCCACCGAGCACGGCACCTGCCTGATTCGCCACGCCCGTAACATCCTGGGCGAGATGGTCTCGCTGCGCAGCGAGCTGCTGGACATCACCGAAGGCCGGGTGACCAAGGTCACCATGGGCGTGCTGCCGGCGGCCACGGCCTCCCTGGTGCCCGAGTTCATCGCCCGGCTGGAAGCGGACTTTGCCGACGTGAGCGCCTCGGTGCGTGAGGGCACGATGGAGTCGATGCTGCCCATGCTGCGCGCGGGCGACCTGGACCTGATCGTGGGCAACCTGCCCCCGCGTCCGATGGGCGTCGAGTTCGGCACCGAGTTGCTGTACCGCGACCCGGTGGTGCTGGTGACGCGCGTGGGCCACCCGCTGACGGAGGAAGCCCACCTGGGTTGGCAGATGCTGTCGCACTACCCCATGGTGCTGCCGCCAATCGGCACGTTCACGCGCAACCTGATCGACGACTTCATGCTGCAACACGAGGTCAACGTGCCACGCCGACACATCGACTCTGTCTCCACCCTGACGAACGTGGGCGTGCTGCAGCGCACCGATTCAGTCGGCTGCCTGTCGCGTGAGGTGGCGCAGTACTTCCAGAGCACCGGCGTGCTGCGCATCTTGCCGCTGCCCCTGCCCAACATCGACATGCATGTCGGCCTGGTCTGGATGGTGGAGCGCAAGATGACCAAGGCGCAGCAACAGGTGCGCGCACTGTTTCGCGAAATCCGCGATGAACTGCTCAGCCAGCGTGACCCCCATCACCCCGGCGGGCAGGCCGCCGCCACCGCCCTGGCTCTGGCCTTGTGAGCTCGCAGCCAGCCCCATCGACGGGCACCATGGAAGACCTCGACACCCGCGTACTCAGAACCTGCGCCCGCCTGCTCAATGAAGGGCGCAGCGCGATCCTCGTCATGGTGGCGCGAACCTGGGGCTCCTCCCCTCGCCCACCGGGCGCCTTGATGGTGCTCGGCCCGGACGGGCTCACCGTGGGGTCGGTGTCCGGTGGGTGCATCGAGGACGACCTAGTGGCACGCCTGCGAGAAGCCGGCCCCACGGCCTTGTGCCCGGACGGACTGCCCCAGGTGCTGCGCTACGGCATCGACGAGGACACCGCCCACCGCTATGGCCTGCCCTGCGGTGGCACCATCGAATTGGTGCTGGAGCCCTTGGGGGCGCGCAGCCGCATCCCTGCCTTAATGGACGCCCTGCACGCTCGCGAGGTGGTGCAACGCGATCTGGACCTGCGCACGGGCGAAGTGACCCTGCAAGCCGCGCCCCACAGCGATGCCGAACCCAGCCTGAGCGAGACGCGCTTCAGCCTGGTGCTCGGCCCGCGCTACCGCCTGCTGGTGATCGGCGCAGGCGATCTGTCACAGTACCTGTGTGCCACGGCCCTGGGCCTGGGCTTTGACATCACCGTGTGCGACCCCCGCATGGAACATCGACAAGGCTGGACCCTCAGCGGCGTGTCGCTGGTGAGCGAGATGCCCGACGATGTGGTGCAAGCCATGCGGCCGGACGAGCGCACCGCGGTGATCGCCCTCACCCATGATCCCAGACTGGACGACCTCGCTTTGATGGACGCCTTGAAGACGCGGGCGTTTTACGTGGGTGCGATTGGCTCGCGCCTCAACAACCAGCGCCGCCGTGAGCGGCTGCGTGAACACTTCGACCTGAGCAAGGTCGAAGTGGAGCGTCTTCGCGGTCCGGCCGGCCTGTACATCGGCAGCAAGACGCCAGCGGAGATTGCGCTGTCCATCCTGGCCGAGATCGTGGCGGCGAAGAACGGCATCGCGCTGCCCGCGCAGATGCAGGTGGGCCACGCCAAGAACGCCCAGGACCGCAGCCCGGCCCTGCTGGAGCCGTCTTGCACGCGCCACTGAAGCCAGGCGCTTCACCCATGCGGTCAGCGGCCTGAGCGCAGGCGACCTGCGCAGGCTCGGCCAACTCAATCTGTGAGCCTCAGGGCTGCACCGCAGCGGTCTCCTCGCCCGTGTGGGCAAAAAAAAATGGGTCGGACTTTGCAGCCGACCCGAAAGGAGAACCCTGTAGAGACCAAAGAGCGAAGAATCAGGCTGAAGCAGTACCCCAGCCTGACCTGATCGACGTGCGATCAGAAGGTGTGGTTCATGCCGAAGCCATAACCGGTGACACGCTTGTCGGTGCTCATGGTGTTGGTGGGCGTGAACCAGCTCTTGTCGCGGGTACCGAAGTTCGCGTACAAGTGGGTGCGCTTGCTCAGGAAGTGCTTGTAGCCCAACTGCAGCACCTTGACGCTCTCGTCGTTGGCCAGCTCACGCGTGTCGAACGAAGCCCAGATGCTGCCGGTGCTCACGGGCACAGTCACCCCCAGCGAGTAGGCGTTCGAATCGGCGTAGTTGCGGTCCTTCTGGAACAGCAGGGTCGCACGGGCCACACCGAAGTCGTAAGCCAGGCCCACTTGGGTCATGAGCTTGTTGCCCACGTTGGTGGCGCCGGTCGCTGCATTCAGGTTTTCAGCCACACCAGGGATGACACCGGGCAGCGCACCGTTGTTCAGGATCAAGGTACGCGGACGGGTGGCGTGGCCCACAGCGACCATCAGCGGGCCGTTGGCGTACTGCAGCGTCACAGCCTGGTGGTTCTTCTGCCCCTTGACCTCAGACGGTGCATAGCCCACGGTAGCGCTCAAGCCCGAGAAGTTGGGGGTGCTGTAGGTGATCTGGTTGTTCACCGTCACGCCACCGTTGTTCAGCGTGCCCTTGTCGCCAGGGACCACCGTGTCGCCCATGCCATCACCCAGGGTGGCGAAGCCGCTCACGCCCTTGGTGTTGTTGGCGGTGTAGGCCAGGGCTTGCAGGAAGATGGGGTTCAAGCTCTTGCCGATGGTCAGGGCACCGAAGCCGCCGCTCAGGCCCACGAAAGAGCCGTCGTTGCCGACGCTGGAGCTGAAGCCTGTGTCGGCCGACACGACGGTCTGGATGAAGAAGTTGGCCTTCAAGCCACCACCCAGGTCCTCGACGCCGGCAATGCGGAAGAAAGTGTTGCTGCTGCGGCCGGATTCGAGCTTGACCGGCTCACCCGAGCCGGATTTTTCAACGCTCAGGTCCACGGCACCGCTGAACGTGACGCTCGATTGGGCATATGCGGCGGAAGCCAACAGGGTTGCCAGCGCAATGACGGTCTTTTTCATGAATCACCTTTTCGTACGTGTGGTTGGAGGGCCCGATGGGCTTGTGATGCTCTGGGATCGCCCCGGCGCTGGTCAGGTGCAGCAGGGGCTGCAAACCTGGTTGTGTCCAGCATCGTTCCGGGTCTCTTGTGACAGAGGGGATGTGTCGCAAGGTGATTTGATTGTTCCCATGCACACGATTTGTGACCAATGAATTAAGCCATTTGAAAAAATTCCAGAAAGTTATATCCAGACAAACCCAAACCCTCAAACATCCCTTTTTGAAAAGATGAAAAAAAGCCCGGCGGCAAACTGCCAACCGGGCACTCCAATAACCGGGTTAATACTGAATGTGGTGCATCACCTCACCAGGTTGTTGCGATATATTCAATTCATGCTTTAATTCACAGAATAAAATGTATTCGGACATCAGAAGGGGCGTTGCAAACTCTCTACACCGCCCCCTTGAGATCAGGGCAAACCCGATTGACGTCTCAGGTGATGGCCGGACGCCCTGCGGCAACCCATTGCTCATATTCAACTCGGCTTTCCGGGGTGGCCGGAAACAAACCAAAAATGGAGCGCCCTTTGGCAATATGAGCCGCGGCAAAGGCTTCATATTCGGCGGCGGCCAAGGCCTCGGCGGCCACCTCTTCCACCAGTTCACGCGGAATGGCCACCACGCCCTCGCCATCGCCGACGATCACGTCGCCGGGGTATATCGCCACCCCGGCGCAGCCCACCGGCGCATCAAACTCCACCGGGTGCAAAGCAATGGGGGTGGCCGGCCCGGAAGCCTGGCGCTGGAAGCTGGGCAGGCCCGTGGCCGCAATACCCGGCACATCGCGGAAGCCCCCGTCGGTGACCACACCGGCCACGCCGCGCATCTTGAGTCGCAGGGCCATCATGTCGCCCATGCACGAAGCGCGGGCGTCGCCACCAGCGTCCATCACCAGCACGGCGCCCGGTGGGCATTCTTCGATGGCGCGGCGATGCATGCCATCGTCGCGGGCGTACAGCGCCATGGTGTCCTTGTCTTCGCGCGCCGGGATGAAGCGCAGCGTGAAGGCCGGCCCCACCATCGCAGGCTGGCCGGGCGCGACGCCCTGCACACCCAGCAAGAAGGTGTTGCGGTAGCCGCGCTTGAGCAAGGCGTTGCTGATGGTGGCGGCGCCACAGCGTGACAGCTTGGCGCGCAACTCGTCCGAGATGGGTTGGTGCGGGGCGGGCTGGCTCATGCGGCTTCCTTGACGATGGGGTTGCGCAAAATGCCGACGCCTTCGAGTTCGATCTCGACCACGTCGCCGTGCTTCATCCACACCTGCGGATCACGACGCAGGCCCACGCCACCGGGGGTGCCGGTGACGATGACATCACCCGGCTCCAGCGTGGTGAAGGTGGAGCAAAACGCGATGAGCTGCGGGATGTTGAACATCATCAGATCGGTGGTGGTGCGCTGCATCTCGACGCCGTTGAGGCGGCAAACCAGGCTGAGCACACTGTCCGGAGCGCGTTCGTCGCTCGTCACCATCCAGGGGCCGAAGGCGCCGGTGGCCGGGAAGTTCTTGCCCGGCGTCCACTGGCCGGAAGCCAGCTGCCAATCGCGCACGGAGCCGTCGTTGTAGCAGCTGATGCCGGCGATGTGGCTCAGGGCATCGGCCTCGGCGATGCGACGGCCCGCACGGCCGATGACCACGGCCAGTTCGGCCTCGTAGTCGAACTGGGTCGATTCACGCGGGCACACCATGGGCTGAGCGTGCCCCACTTGTGACTGCGCAAAGCGGGTGAAGAAAGGCGGCACGGCAGCTTCGGTCTTGTGCTGGCCTTCGACGCGGTGCGCCACGTAGTTCAGGCCGGCACACAGGATCTTGCCGGGGTTGGGGATGACGGGCAGGAACATCACGTCATTGACGTGGTGGTCCGGCGTCGCGCCTGCCACCAGGGCGGAAAAACGCTCCAGCGGGCCGGCACGCAAGGCGGTGCGCAGGTCCGGGCAAGTGGGGCCCAGACGCATTCCGATGTCGATGATGTGGTCGCCCTGGACGACCCCGAAACTGCTCCCCATCGGGGTGGCGAATGACATCCATTTCATGTTGTGCTCCTCGGTTCAAATGGGGGTGCGCAAGGCCATGTCGAGGGCACGCCGGGCCGCCACCAGCACCAGTTGGGCGCGGTAGGCAGCGGTGGCGTGCAGGTCGGCATTCAAGCCTTCGGCAGATTGGGTGCAGGTGCGCAAGGCCGTGGGTGAGAAGTCGGCCGACAAGGCCGCTTCCATCTCGCGATGGCGGAAGACGCACGGGCCGGCACCATTGACGGCAACACGGACCACGCCCGGTGCGGTCTCGGCGATGAAGCAGCCGGTCGTGACATAGCCCGAGGCCAGGTTGGGCATCTTGCAATAGCCCGCGCGCAAGGGGCGCGGAAAGCAGATGCGCAGCACCAGCTCGCCGTGGGTCAGCGCGGTGCTGTAGAGGCCCGTGAAGAACTCGTCGGCCGGGATCACGCGCTCCGTCGTCTGCACCTCGGCCCCCAGGCCGACGAGGGCCGCAGGATAGTCGGCCGCCGGATCGTTGTTGGCGATGGAGCCGCCCATGGTGCCCACATGGCGCACCTGGGGGTGGGCGATGCCGCTGGCCAGGTGCGTCAAAACGGGGATGGCCGCCGCGATGCCGGAGTGCGAGGCGGTCTCGGCGTGGCGGGTCATGGCGCCCACGCTGACGTGCGTGTCGCTGACCTCGATGCCGCGCAGCTCGGGCAGGGCCTGCAGGTCGACCAGCAGGCTGGGCCGGGCCAGGCGCTGCTTGAGGGTGGGGATCAGGGTCTGGCCACCCGAAAGGGGCTTGGCCTCGGGGTCGGCACGCAGCAGGGCCAGGGCCTCGGCCAGGGTGGCCGGCTTGACGTAGTCAAAATCCACCATGCTCAGACCTCGGCGGTGCGGCGTGCGCCGCCACAGGACTCAGGGCAGCGGCGGCCGACATCGGCGATCGCCTCCACGATGTTCTGGTAGCCGGTGCAGCGGCACAGATTGCCCTCCAGCTCATGGCGGATGACACGTTCGTCCCCGGCCAGGCCGCGGCGGACGATGTCCACGCCCTGCATGATCATGCCGGGGGTGCAGTAGCCGCATTGCAGCGCGTGGTGCTGCTGGAAGGCCTCCTGCATCGGGTGCATCTGGGTGGGCGAACCCAGCCCTTCGATGGTGGTGACCTGACCGCCATCGGCCTGCACGGCCAACATGGTGCAGGACTTCACGGCACGGCCATCAAGGTGCACGGTGCAGCAGCCGCACTGTGTGGTGTCGCAGCCCACATGGGCGCCGGTGAGGCCGCAGTGCTCACGCAGGAACTTGACCAGCAGGGTGCGGGGCTCGACCTCGTGCGTCTGCACGATGCCGTTGACGGTGATGGAAATCTGGGACATGGGAAACCTGCTTTCAGCGTGTCAGCGATCCGAACGGGTCAGTGCGTGCCCAGATACGCGGCCAGCAAGGCGATGACGCTGACGGTGAACGCCCAGGTCCACGCCGGCATCTGCACGCTGACGACCGAACCCAGGCCGGTGCCGCCGACGGACACCGGTGCCGCCACCGCGACGGGCGCGGCCACCGGGATCGAGGCTGCCAAAGGAGTGCCGCCGGCAGGGGCCACCGGGGCCGCGACCGCAGCCTGGGGCGCGGGCGCCTGCATGGCCTGCACCAGGCGCTCGAAGAACTGCTTGGACATGTGCGCCGCCGCCGCATCGACCAGACGCGAACCGATCTGGGCCAGACGGCCACCGATGTCGGCCTGGGTGCGATACACCAGCTTGGTCTCGTTCTCGGAGATGGCTTCCAGGCCCACCTCGGCGCTGCCCTTGGCGAAGCCGGCCATGCCGCCGTTGCCTTCGAAGCTCAGGGTGTAGCGCGTGGGGGCCTGCAAGTCGAGCTGTTGCAGACGGCCCTTGAAACGGGCCTTGACAGGGCCCACTGCGGCCATCACGGTCACGGCGAACACGCCCTGCCCTTGGTCTTCAATGGCTTCGCAACCCGGGATGGCGGCCTGCAGGATGGCCGGGCTCATCAGGGCGGCCCAGACGCGCTCACGCGGCTGGGGAATGACTTGTGCTCCACTCAGCTCCATGGCCGTGGTCCTCTCTCTTCGCGTGCTTTACAGGGGGGGCAGATCAGCCGGGCGCTTGGTTTGCCAGCGGAAGGGACGGATGTCGATGTGCGCCGACAGGCCGGCCTGCTCGAAGGGATCGTCCTGCACCATGGCGCGGACCTCGTCTTCGTTCTCAGCTTCGATCACCATCAGGCCACCACAGCCCTGGCCATGGGCGTCCAGCACCGGGCCGCCCAGGCGCACGCGGGCGCTGAAGCGGTCCATGTAGGCGCGGTGGGCGGGGCGCACGGCCTCGCGGATGGCGGGGGCCTGGCCGTCGGTGCGGTCCAGTCGGTAGACCATGTACAGGTTCATTGCGTGTTCTCCACAGTCCGGGCGGCACGCGCCGCCTGGATGGCTTGCCACACCACCAGCGGGGTGGCGGGCGTTTCGATGTCGGTGATGCCCAGGGGCTTGAGGGCGTCGAGGATGGCGGTCACGATCGCGGGCGGCAGGCCGACGGTGCCCGTCTCGGCGCCGCCCTTGACCCCCAGGGGATTGGTGCGCGTGGGCACCGGGTGCATGGCCAGCTTGAAGCGCGGGAAGTCGCCCGCGTGCGGCATGGCGTAGTCGGTGAAGGAGCCGGTCAGCAGCTGCCCATCGGGCGCATGCACGATCTTTTCCTTGAGCACCTGGCCGGCGGCTTGTGCGATGCCCCCATGGATCTGACCTTCCAGCACCAGGGGGTTGATGACCGTGCCCACGTCGTCCACGGCGGACACGGCATCCAGCGTCACCACACCGGTTTCGGGGTCGACCTCGACCTCGGCCAGGTAGCAGCCGTTCGGGTAGTTCTGCGGGTTGGCGTTGAAGAAGCCCCGGCCTTCCAGGCCGTTCCACAGATCGGCCGGCAAGGACTTGGGCGTGCCCCAGGCGTAGGTGGTGCGCGCCACGCGGTCGAGCGTGATCTGCTGGTCGCTGCCCTCGACGTCGTACACGCCCCGGTCGAAGCGCAAGGCGGTCTCGGGCACGTCCAGCAAGATGGCGGCCACACGGCGGCCCTTGTCGATGACCTCGTCGCACGCGGCTTTCAGCGCCGAGCCCCCCACCGTCATGCTACGCGAACCGAAGCTGCCGCGGCCGTTGGCGATCTTGTCGGTGTCGCCCTGCAGGAAGTGGATGCGATCGATTGGTACCCCCAGCCACTCGTGGATCATCTGGGGGTAGCTCGTTTCGTGACCCTGACCATACGAGAAGGTGCCAGCCAGGATGGTCAGACCACCGGTCGCATCGAAGCGGATCTCCATGCGATCGCTGATGGTGGCGCACACCTCGATGTACATCGACAGGCCACGGCCACGCAACAGGCCCTTGGCCTCGCTGGCCTTGCGACGCTGCTCGAAACCGTTCCAGTCGGCCAACACCAGGGCCTCATCGAGGATGGCCTCGAACTCGCCACAGTCATAGGTCTCGCCGATGGCCGTGCGGTAAGGCATCTGCTCGGGCTGGATGAAGTTGCGGCGGCGGATCTCGACCGGGTCCATGCCCAGCTCGGCCGCAGCCAGCTCCAGCATGCGCTCGACCACCAGGGTGGACTCGGGACGTCCGGCACCACGGTAGGTGGTCAGCGTGCGGCTGTGCGTGAAGATGCCCTGGATGGTGACGTGCATGGCCGGGAAGGCGTACACGCCCGACAGCATGCGCGAGCCCACCAGCGGCGGGTGTGCGGTCGAGGGGCCGAGCTGGCAGCCCAGGTTGTGGTTCAGCACCACGCGCAGACCCAGCACGGTGCCATCGGCACGCAGGGCCATCTCGGCATCGGCGATCTGGTCACGGCCGTTGAAGTCAGACAGGAAGGCTTCGCTGCGGTCACACACCCACTTCACCGGACGGCCCACGCGCTGCGCGGCCCACACCACCAGGATCTCTTCGGGGTAGATGCCGCCCTTGGTGCCAAAGCCCCCGCCCACGTCACCGGCAACCACGTGGATGCGATGGGCCGGCACACGGATCACGTGTTCGGCCAGCAGCAGGCGGATGCGGTGCGGGTTGGCAGTGGAGCTGGTCAGGTGCCAGCGCTGCGTGCCCTGGTCGTAATGGCCCAGGCAGGTACGCGGCTCCAGCGGGTTGCCCGCCACGCGCTGGCTGCGGATGCGAGCGCGCACGACGCGGTCGGCCTGCGCGAACGCGGCCTCCGTCTTCGCCGCATCGCCCAGCTCGTGCACGAAGCAGCGGTTGCCCTCGGCCTGAGGCCACACCAGCGGTGCGCCCGGCGCGATGGCGTATTCCACGGTGGGCGCGGCAGGCAGGCTCTCGTACTCGACGACGATCTGCTCGGCCGCGTCCATCGCCGCGGCCAGCGATTCGGCCACGACAAAGGCCACGCCCGAACCGATGGCCACGACGCGGTCCTGGGCCAGCGGGGGAAACGGCGTGGCGTGATAGGTCTTGCCCGTGATGGTGGGCGGGATGCTCAGGCAGGGGATGTCGCCCCAGCCATCTTGCGCATAGTCGTCGGCCGTGAGCACGGCCAGAATGCCGGGGACGGCCAGCGCCCCGCTGACATCGAGACGCCGGATGCGCGCATGCGCCACATCCGAGCGCAGCACATAGCCATAGGCCTGGCCCTGCATGCGCACATCATCGGCATAGCGACCGCGACCGGTCACCATGCGCACATCTTCACGGCGCGGCAAGGGCGCGCCGATCCCGCAAGACGAGGGAGACAGCGACAATGCGTTCATCCGTGCCTCACGCCGCAGCCTGCACCTGGACGTAGCGGCCCTTGTGGTAAACCAGCGGCTGGGGTTCGCTCGGCGCGTTGATCACGTGACGGACCTCGCCCACGTACAGCGTATGGTCGCCGCAAGCGTAGCTGTGGCGCACATCGGCGGTCAGCTGCACATCGGCCTCGGCCAACACGGGCACACCGCTCAGGAACTCGAATGTCGGCGCATAGCCTTCGACACCACGGCCCGCAAAGTGGTTGCTCGCCGTCTGCTGGCGGCTGCCCAGGATGCTGACGCCGAACACGCCGGAGTCCTTGATCTTGTCGTGCATGCGCGCGGTGTGCGCGATGGACACGATGACCAGTGGCGGCTCCAGCGAGCCCGACATGAAGGCCGTGGCCGTCATGGCGTGGGCGTCTTCGCCCACTTTGGTCGTGATCACCACCACGCCGGCGGCAAACCGCCCCATCGCATCCCGAAAATCTCTGGACGTGAACGGAGAGGCTGGCGCGACGGTCGCACTGGCTTCTGTGTGTTTCAGTTCGATGGGGGGCATGACAAACTCCAAACGCAATGACAATCAATCAGGCGGCTCAGGCCTTGCCGCTACCGGCCATGGCCACCGCCTGGATTTCCAGCTTGATGTCGCCTTGGGCCAAGCTCGAAACTTGCACCAGGGTCGAGCAAGGGAAGTCGCCGGTGAAGAACTCCTGGCGAGCGCGCCAGATTTCCTTGTTGTCGGCCATGTTGACCACGAAGATGGTCATGTTGACCACATCGTCCAGACCCGAACCCGCCGTTTCCAAACAGCTCTTGATCTTTTGGAAGATGACCTTGGCTTGTTCGTAAGCACTGCCTTCGCCCTGAATGGTCTTCAGGTCATTGGCGCGTGATGTGAAGCCTGACAGCCAGATCTGGTCGCCAACGCGGATGCAGTTGGACCAGTGGCCAGGAGGGTATTCAGCGACATCGGGAGAGATGAAACGTTGCTTCTTCAAGGACATGGAAAACCTTTCGACAAGGGTTGAGATCAGGAGGAAGGGAAAACTCAGTCAAAGAACGTCTTGGGAGGCTGCATGCCCCACTGGGTCGTCTCGTCCGCCGCCACGGCATAACGCACGGGCTGGTAGTGGATGTTGGAGACGTCCCCATCGGTGTAGTGCTCGACCCGGAAGCCGAAGGAGTCGTGCCAGTAGTCGAAAATCTGGCTTCCCACCAGGTGGCGGCCGACGCCGCACTCCAGCTTGTGACCACGCTCCAGGAGGTAGTCGTGGGCGCCCATCAACGCGTCGATGTCCTGCATCTCGAAGCTGCAGTGATGCACACCGGTGTCGGCCGGGTTGCGCGACTGGGTGATCAGCATGAAGTGGTGGTCCACCGGCGTCTCACCCTGGTTGAAACGCAGGAAGGTGCCGATCACCTTGCTCTCGTCGCCGGGCACGCACAGGTAGTCCGAATCCAGCACGCCGAAGCGTTCACGGAACCAGGTCAGCGTGTCGTCGTGGCTGGAACAGCGCAGGCCGAAGTGACCGATGCGCAGCACCAGACCTGGCTCGCGCTTGGGGCGCAAGGAGTAGTTGACACGCGTTTTCACCGTGCCCGCGTTGAAGGCATTGGGCTCTCGCAGGGGCAAGGATGCCGATGGCGTCTGCCCCCACACCCCATCGAGCGGCACGCCGTCCGGGGTGTGCATGCGCACGCGCCATCCGCCACCGGGCAGGTCGGTGATGGGCTCCACCGCCGACGAACCCGGCAAAGCCGCCAGGGCCTCCAGATCGGCCTTCGAGGCCATCTGCATCGCACCGCCGATGAAGCGGTTCTCCGCGCCCTTGCGGGTCGCGTGGATGAAGGGGGCCGAGGAGGCGCCGCGCATGTACAGCGCGTCGCCGCGCTTCTCGGCAGTGACCAGACCGAAGTCCTGCATGAAGCTTTCCATGCGGTCCAGATCGGTGGCCTGGTAGACGACGTAGGCAACGTCGATGGCGGTGGGCATCGTCAAAACTCCTTGGGTGCGTGCAGTCGTCGATCAGGCCTTCTTGTTGCGCAGGAAGCTGACGTCGTCGTTGTTGATGAGGTCAGGGGTGGTCCAACCGTCAAGGTCGTACTCGCCCATGCAACGGTCCACCAGCGCTTCCATGTTGGCCATGTCGCCGCTGCCCTGGGCTTCCCACAGATTGGCCAGGCGGGTCACGTCGTTGGAGCCCAGGTAGTTGATCTCGTACAGCTCGCTGCGGCCACCGAATTCGGTGCCGATGCAGTCCCACAGCAGCTTCATGACCTTGACGCGCTCAACGGCATCCACACCACCCGAGCCGCGCACGAAGCGGTCCAGGTAGCCACGCAGCTCCGGCGTCTTGAAGTCGTCGGCGTGCGAAGGCAGGTAGATCAGGCCGCTGGAGACGCTGGCTTCGATGATCTGCTTGATCATCGGGAAGGCGATCTGCGAGATCGTGCGGTAGGCGGCGCCATAACGTGCATCCGGCTGCACCATGCCGTTCCAGGGCACATTGCTCTTGGCCATGGCGTCGGACAGGCCCCACATCGTGTTGCGCCAGGCGACGACTTCACCGAAGCGCGACTGCACACCGTGGAAGCTCTTGCTGCCGGTGATGCTCAGCGCCTTGGACAGCACGCCGGTCATGAAGTCCAGCTTGACGGCCAGACGGGTGCAACCGTGCATGGCGGCGCGCGCGTTGAAGCCGGAGTCCGGCGCAAAGCGGTTGGCCAGGTCCACGTTGTTGTGCATGAACACGTCTTCCCACGGCACGAACACGTTGTCCAGCACCAGGATGGCGTCGTTCTCGTCCATGCGCGAGGACAGCGGGTAGTCGAACGGGCTGCCCATCACGGCAGCACGCTGCTCGTTGGACATGCGCGAGATCATCTTCACGCCGGGGGCGCCGGTGGGCACGATGAAGACGGGGGCGTAGGAACCGTCCTTGATGGGGATCTGACCGGCGTGGGCCACGAAGGTGAAGTGTGTCAGGGCCGAAGCCGTGGCCACCACCTTGGCGCCGCTCACATAGATGCCAGCGTCGGTTTCACGCACGACGCGGATGAACACGTCGTTGGTGTCGGCCGACGGCTTGTCGCGGTCCACCGGCGGGTTCATGATCGCGTGGTTGATGTAGGCGGTGCGTTCCTGGGCCTTGCGGTACCAGGCCGTGGCGTTAGCTTCATAGCCCTTGTAGAAGGCGGCGTTGGCGCCCAGCGTGGCCAGGAAGGAGCCCTTGTAGTCGGGCGAGCGGCCCATCCAGCCGTACGAGATGCGCTGCGATTCGGCCACGGCGTCACGGGCGGCCACTTGCTCGGCCACGTTCATCGGGGCGCGGAAGTAGCGGTGGGTGTAGCCACCCCATTCGGTTTCGGTCGTCAGGACGTCGCGACGGGCCGGGTCATGCAGCGAATCGTAGAAACGCGCGACCATGCGGGCCGAGTTGCGGAAGGCCGGGTGTTCGGCGATGTTCTTGACACGCTCGCCGTAGATCCAGACTTCGCGGCCGTCGTTGAGGCTCTCGAGGTATTCCTTGCCGGTGTAAGGAATCAGCGCAGCTTTGTTCATGGGTGCATTCATGATGTGTCTCGCTCGGTAAAGTCAGTGGGGAACAGACAGGGGGGTTGAGAAGAAAGGTCAGGGACCGTGGGGGTCAATGACGGGACAGGGCCATGGCGAAAATCAGGATCGCGCCGATGGACATGGTTTGGGCATAGGCACCGACCTGCATCAGGTTCAGGCCGTTTTGAACCAGCATGATCAGCAAGGTGCCGATCAACACGGTGAAGGTGCGTCCCTGGCCACCGGCCAGGCTCACGCCGGCGATCACGCAGGCCGCAATCGACTCAAGGGGCAGGCTGGCGCCGATGTTCGACTCGCCGGTGTCCAGGCGGGCGGTCAGCAGGATGCCGGCCAGCATGGCCATCAGGCTCGACAGGACGAAGGCGATGATGGTGACGCTCGTGGTGTTCACGCCCGACAGCTCGGCGGCGCGGGCATTGCCACCGGTGGCATACAGGTGACGACCAAAACGCGACCACTCCAGCAGCACATAGGTCAGCACGACGAGCAGCAGGGCCACCAGCGACGGGATGGGCATGCCGGCGAACTGGCCGTAACCGAAGATCTGGCCCAGCTCAGGCGGCAGACCGTAGATGGGCACACCACCGCTGACCAGCAAAGTGATGCCGAACAGCACCGAGGACAGGCCCAGCGTCATCATGAAGGGCGGGATCTTGAACCAGGTGGCCCCGATGCCGTTGATGACACCCACGAGCAAGGCGATGATCACACCAGAGAGCAGCCCCGCGGCAATCGCCAAACCTGGCGAATCAGGCATCGCGGCGTACACCGCGGCCATCACCGTGGCACTGACCACCGAGGTCAGTGACACCACCGCACCGACGGACAGATCCAAACCGCCGCAGATCAGCACGATGAGCTGGCCCAGGGCCACGATCAGCAGGTAGACCGACTGGCGTGACACGTTGGTGAGGTTGTCCCCCGACAGAAAGCCGGGCGCCTGCCAGGAGAACCAGATCAGTGCGGCCACGAACATCACGGGCAGCGCCAGTTGCTGGCGGTTACGCTGCAGCCAGGGCAACAGCTTGAAGGACGGTGCGCTGGCTTCCGGTGTCACGGACAGGGTAGCGGTGGCAGTAGGAGGGGATTGCATGGCAAGTCCTTGGAAGAATCAGAAAAACTTTTCGAGAATGCGGTGCTCGTCGTACTCGGCGCGCTGGAACTCCGCGACGATGCGACCTTCGTTCATCACCAGCATCCGGTGCGTCATGCCCATCAGCTCGGGCAGGTCGGACGACACCATCACGATGGCGGCACCCGCCGCACTCAGCTCACCGAGGCACTGGTAGATCGCCAGGCGCGCGCCGATGTCCACGCCCACCGTGGGCTCGTCGAACAGGTAGACCTCGATGTCTTGCGCCAAGCCCTTGGCCAACAGCACCTTTTGCTGGTTGCCACCGGAGAAGTTGCCCACCGGCTCACTGAGGCGTTGCTTGGGAAACTCCACACGGCCTGCCACGTCGTGCAGCATGGCGCGTTCACGCTTGGGCTTGAGCCAGCGGCTCGCAAACGAACCCCACACCAGCCCCGACAGCGACATGTTCTCGCGCGCCGGCCGGCCGAGCGCCAAACCTTCGTTCTTGCGGTCGGACGGGCTGTACCAGATCTTGCTGGCGATCGCATCGGCCGGGCGGCGCAGGCGCAGCGCCTGACCATCCAGACGAATCTCGCCCTTTTGCAGGCGGTGCAGGCCGAAGCAGGCCTGCGCCAACTCGCTCTTGCCACATCCCACCAGACCGGCGATGCCGACGATCTCACCAGCGCGCACCTGCAGGCTGGCATCGCGCACCGCGACCTGACCCACTTGGTGACGCAGGGTCACATGGTCCATGACTAGGCGCTCCGGGCCAAACTCGTCGCGCAGCACCGGGTAGATCTTGGCCATCGTGCGGCCGGTCATCAGCTCGATGAGCTTGCCCTCGGGCGTGGCAGCCGGCACCGTGGCCACCAGCCGACCATCGCGCAACACCGTCACCTCGTCGCCCAGCAGCGGGATCTCGTGCATCCGGTGGGTGATGTAGATGATGGCCGTGCCCTGCTCCTTGAGCTGGCGCACCAGCTTGAACAGAGACTGCGCATCGTGCTCGGACAGAGACGCAGTGGGCTCGTCCAAAATCAGCACTTTCGGACGATGACGCAACGCCTTGCAGATTTCCACCATCTGCTGCTTGCCACGCGGCAAGGTTTCCACACGGGCATCCGGGTCCAGATCGAAACCCAGCAACTGGATCAACCGTTGAGCCTCATCCCGTGCCTTGCTGGGCGACAGGATCACCCCGCCCGTCAGAGGCTCTTCACCCAGGGTGATGTTGTCGGCCACGCTCAACATCGGGATCAGCGAGAACTCCTGGAACACGGCGCGCACGCCGTGTTGTCGGGACTCGGACACGGAGCGGAACGCGCCCCGGAAACCTGCCACCTCGATCTCCCCCTCGCTGGGCTCACGGGCGCCCGCCAACATCGAGATCAGGGTGGACTTGCCAGCCCCGTTCTCGCCGAACAGCACATGTACCTGGCCGGCGCACACGCTGAAGCTGACGTCATGGAGTGCCAGATGCTGGCCGTAGCGTTTGCTCAGGCCATGAGCTTGCAGCACAGGCTGCTCGACCACATCGACGCGGGTGGGATGAAGCATGGTGACAGGTCTCTCAGAGGGTTCAGCAGTCCACGTTCAAAGGCTCACTTGCCACCGAAGCGGAAGACAGGCTTGAACGAGGCGGGTGCCAGCACGGTGTCAGGCTGCAGTTTCGCGACGTCGCTCTGTGTGAAGACGCTGCCCAGCGTGCCAATGTCGGTGTGCTCGACCTTGTTCTCCAGCAGGCGCACAGCAGAGTCCAGCATGATGCGGGCCGTCAGCACCACGGGCGCGCTACCAGCCGCTTCGATCGACTTGCTCTTGAGGCCTTGATAGACGCCAGGGGTCATGTAGACCGACAGCAGCTTGACCTTGTCTTGCAGGTTGCGGGCGCGCAGCAGCGGTACAGCCGACTCGGCCATCACGGCGGTGCCCACCAGATAGTCCAGATCCTTGTGGGTCTGCAGCAGGTCTTCGACCAGACGGGCCTGGACTTCCTTGCCCACATCGCCGTTCTTGGTTTCGACCACAACCACGGCGCTGTCCTTGATGCCTTCATGGAAGCCGGCGTTGAAGGCCTCCACGAAGCCTGCACCGGCTGGACCCGGCAGCCAGGCCACCTTCACCGGCTTGCCACCCTTGGGGTACTTCTTGGCCAGGTACTGGCCCGCACGCAGACCTTCGTCACGCGGGCTGGTCAGCACGCGCACGCCGGTGTCCTTGGAGGTCACACCGTTGATGGCGTCGACTACGGGAATGTTCTTCTTCTTCAGATTGGCCAGCACGTTGTTCATGCCGTCGGCCGCAATGGCCACCATCACCACCGCATCGGCGCCACCGGCCGCGCAGTTTTCAATCTGCGAAATCTGGTTGCTCACCTGGGTGTAGCCGCCGGCGTCCATCACCTGAACGCGCACGCCCAGACGCTTGGCTTCTTCGACGATGCCGTAGTTGGCAGCCAGGAAGAAGGGGTCCTTCATGTGCGGAAAGGACACGCACACCATCCAGGGCTTGGAAGCCTTGGCGAGCGGCGAGTACGGCACCTGCATGGTCTTGCCGTCCTTGGTGGAGTTCAAGGTCAGGGGGTACCAGTTGGCCGCTTGCGCGCTCACGGCACAAGCCAGCAAGCTGCCCAAAGCAGCACCCTTCAAAATCATCTTGGCATTCAGCATCGTCATGTTCCCGAAAGTAGAGAAACCATTACAGAACCAATAGGGATGGGGCATTCAACGCAATGAAGTGGTTGTTCTCAGTGCGTGGTCGCATGGTGTCAGCCGGTGCAAACAGCGTCTAATGAATCGTTGGCACCGAAAAAAACGGAGGCAGTTATATCGACCGGGGGGTATCCCCAATGCGGCACAGAACTTGCGCACGTAACCTCGGCCCCTTCAACACGGAAGACCCATGGCTTTACTCGACTGGTACATCCGCGCCAACCTCAAGATCCGACATTTCCAGGTGCTGGTCGCACTCGAGGACTTTCGATCCGTGCCACGCGCGGCGATGTTCCTGGGCCTCAAGGAAGCACAACTGCTCAAGATGCTGAGCGGTCTGGAAGACTCACTGGAAGCACCGCTGTTCGTGACGAACGCCCATGGCATCGAGCCCACAGAACACGGCGCCTGCCTGATCCGTCATGGGCGGCAGGTGCTCAACCGCCTGCTTAATGCGCAGGAAGAGTTGCGTGACCTGCAAGAAGGTCGTATCCCGCGAGTGAGCCTGGGTGTGAGCCCCTCTGTCACGGCAGCGCTGTTGCCACGCTTCGTGGCCAAGCTTGAGGCGGAAGCCATGCCGCTCGCCGTGTCCGTGCGCGAGGGCACCATCTCCAGCCTGGTGCATGATCTGCGTGTTGGCAGCCTCGATCTGGCCATCAGCATCCTGCCGCGTCGCCCGCTGAGCGAAGACCTCATGCACGAACTGCTGTATGAAGATGAACTGGTGCTCGCCGTGCGCCGCGATCACCCGCTCGCCCAGCGGCGCTTGCTCGACTGGAGCGTGCTGGAACAGTACCCGGTGATCCTGTCACCGCAAGGCACCCAGATCCGCCAGCACATTGATGCCTTCCTGACCCAGAACGCCATCCAGATCTCGCGCCTGCAGGTCGATTCGTCGTCCATCATGACCAATGTGGGCGTGCTGCAGGCCACCGACTCGATCGCCTTTCTCTCGCGCGATGTGGCCGAACAGTTCGCAAACGACGGCTTGCTGGCGCGCCTGCCACTGAGCCTGAGCGACACGCGCATGCGCATCGGTGCCATCTGGATGCGCGAGCGCCACATGGCGATGGAGCTCAAGCTCGTGCACATGGTGCTGCGCGAATGTACCCAGATGATCGCCACAGGTGAAGCCGAAGCACAGGCTCCAAGATGGCCGATGCAGTTCGAACCCCAGCCCTTGCATCATCACGAGTTCTGGTAACGGCGCTCCAGTGTCGCGATCAGGTCCTGTGCATAGCCGGGCAAGCTGGCGCGGTCTCGCACCAGGATGAAGCGCTCGCGCACACTCCAGGCATCGGTCAAGCGCACCAGTGCGATGCGCAAGCTGTCCTGATTGCGGCGTGCTGTGCTCTCTGGCACCACACCCACACAGACCCCAGCGCCGATCATGCGGCACATCGCATCGAAGCTGCTCAGTTGAATCCGCAGCTTGAGCGATTTGCCCAGCCGATGGGCCTCACCTTCCAGAAAGTTCTGCAAGGTGCTGCCCTGGTGCATGCCCACCATGTCTTCGTTGATCACCTCGGCAAAGCTCACCGCCTTGCGGCGCGCGAGCGGGTGCTTTCGTGAGGCCGCCAACACCAGCCGGTCGGTGCTGAAGTGGATCGCCTGCAGGCCCAGCGGGTCGACCTGCCCTGCCACGATGCCCAAATCGCAGCGACCGTCCAGCACCCCACTGGCGATTTCAGCATTCGGTTTTTCTTGAAGGTCCACGTTGACCCTGGGATGATCGGCCAGGTAGCCGGCCAGCACGTCCGGCAGGATGTCTGACACCGCCGTCGTATTGGCGTGCACCCGCAAATGCCCGCGCAGGCCCCCACCGTACTCCTGAAGATCCGAGCGCAGGGACTCCAGTTGTCGCAGCATCACACGCGCATGGTGCAAGAACGCATCGCCTGGAGGTGTCAGCTTGACGCCGCGCGCCTGACGCACCAACAGGTCCATGCCCACCTGAGCTTCCAGCGCCTTGATGCGCGCACTCACCGCAGCCAAAGAGGCATGCTGCAAGCTGGCAGCTCGCGTCAAGCTACCCGACTCGGCCACCCGAACAAACAGCCTGAGATCCTGAAGATCAAAATGCACCGGCTTACTCCGTCACCCAACAAGCCTTCAGCATAACCGAAGGCTCACTCCAGAAATCTGTGATTGTGCATGCGGGATGGGGCTTGCATGATGGCCTCATCCTCTCTTGGCATCACACCATGAACGACCGCACGCTGGACCCGGCCACCCTCACGCATCTGCAGACCTGGCTGGGCCAAACCGAAACCCTGAGCGATGACGTGCAGGCTTCGGCCCTGCGCCGTTGGCACGCCACGCTCGACCACGCCGATGCCATGGTGTCAGCAGGCACCCACCTGCCGCCCTTGAGCCACTGGTTGTATTTCCTGCCCCAGCACCTTCAGTGTGAAATCGGTGCCGATGGACACGCCCGCACCGGTGGCTTTCTGCCACCCGTGCCCCTGCCCCGCCGCATGTGGGCGGGCAGCCAGATCGGCTGGCAACTCGACAACCCCTTGCGGGTAGACGATGCCGTGCAGCGGGTGTCACGCATTGCCTCCGTCACCCACAAGGCGGGCCGCACCGGCGACCTGGTGTTCGTGCAGGTGGTGCATGAGGTGCACAACGCAAGCGGCCTGGCGATCACCGAGACCCAGGACCTGGTCTACCGCGCGTCGCTGCAAGCTGGTGACCCCACGCCCGCGCCTACCGCCGCCGAACGGGATGCGCCCTGGCAGCGCAACATCCATGCCGACGAGGCCCTGCTCTTTCGCTACTCGGCCCTCACCTTCAACGGCCACCGCATCCACTACGACCGCCCGTACGCCACCGAGGCCGAAGGCTACCCCGGCCTGGTCGTGCACGGTCCCTTGATCGCCACGCTGCTGCTGGATCTGGTCCGTCGCCATGCACCTCAGGCTCAGGTCCTGAACTTCCGGTTCAAGGCCGTGCGTCCCATTTTCGACATCCATGCCTTCACCGTGTGCGGCAGCCCCTCTGCCGACGGTCGCGAGGTCCAGCTCTGGGCCCATGACCATGAAGGCTGGCTGACCATGCAGGCCAGCGCCGAACTGGCCTGATCTCACCCCATCTCACCCCCTTCTGACCTCTTTCGATTCACCCCTGCCATGTCTCCTGCCGACCAAACCTTCCCCGACATCCGCGAAGCCGTCCGTGACCTGTGCGCCCAGTTCCCCGACGAATACCACCGCAAGATCGACGAGCAACGCACCTACCCCGAAACCTTCGTCAACGCGCTGACCGAAGCCGGCTGGCTTGCCGCCATGATCCCTCAGGAGTACGGCGGCTCGGGCCTGGGTCTGACCGAGGCCTCGGTCATCATGGAAGAGATCAACCGCAGCGGCGGCAACTCGGGCGCCTGCCACGGCCAGATGTACAACATGGGCACCCTGCTGCGCCATGGCTCTGATGCGCAGAAGCGCTTCTACCTGCCCAAGATCGCCAGCGGCGAGTGGCGGCTGCAGTCCATGGGCGTGACCGAGCCCACCACCGGTACCGACACCACCAAGATCAAGACCACCGCCGTCAAGCGCGGCGACCGCTACGTCATCAACGGCCAGAAGGTCTGGATCTCGCGCGTTCAGCACTCCGACTGGATGATCCTGCTGGCCCGCACCACGCCGCTCAGCGAGGTCAAGCGCAAATCCGAGGGCATGTCCATCTTCATGGTGGACCTGCGCAAAGCCGAGAAGTCCGGTCTCACCGTGCGCCCCATCCCCAACATGGTCAACCACGAGACCAACGAGCTGTTCTTCGAGAACCTCGAAATCCCGGCCGAGAACCTGATCGGTGAAGAAGGCCAGGGCTTCAAGTACATCCTCGACGGCCTCAACGCCGAGCGCACCCTGATCGCTGCCGAATGCATTGGCGACGGCTACTGGTTCATCGACCGCGTCAGCCGCTACGCGAAGGACCGCGAGGTCTTCGGCCGCCCCATCGGCCAGAACCAGGGTGTTCAGTTCCCGATCGCCGAGTCCTACATCGAGATCGAAGCTGCCAACCTGATGCGCTACGAGGCTTGCCGCCGCTTCGACGCCCACGAAGCCTGCGGACCACAGGCCAACATGGCCAAGTACCTGGCAGCCAAGGCCAGCTGGGAAGCGGCCAATGTCTGCCTGCAGTACCACGGCGGCTTCGGCTTCGCCTGCGAGTACGACATCGAACGCAAGTTCCGCGAGACCCGGCTATATCAGGTGGCCCCGATCTCGACCAACCTGATCCTGTCCTACGTGGCCGAGCACATCCTGGGCCTGCCCAGGTCCTTCTGATTGCAGGGAGTCTCCACCATGCGCACCCGCCCGCTGGACGGCATCACCGTCATCTCCCTGGAGCACGCCATCGCGGCGCCGTTCTGCACCCGTCAGCTCGCCGACCTCGGCGCCCGCGTGATCAAGGTCGAGCGCCCCGGTGTGGGCGACTTTGCACGCGCTTACGACCAGCGCGTGCGCGGCGAGGCCTCGCACTTCGTGTGGGTCAACCGCTCCAAGGAAAGCCTCACGCTCGACCTGAAGAACCCGGAAGCGCTGGCGGTCTTGAAGGACCTGCTGCGCGATGCCGACGTGCTGGTGCAGAACCTCGCGCCCGGTGCCGCCGCACGCATGGGTCTGGGCTATGAATCGCTCAAAGAGAGCCACCCTCAGCTCATCTGCTGCGACATCACCGGCTACGGCGAAGACGGCCCCTACCGTGACAAGAAGGCCTACGACCTCCTGATCCAGAGCGAAGCGGGCTTCCTGTCGGTCACAGGCACCCCGGATGAACCCTGCAAGGCCGGCAACTCGATCGCCGACATCGCTGCGGGCATGTACGCCTACACCAGCATCCTGGCAGCCCTCCTGCAGCGCCAGCGCACCGGGGTGGGCAGCCACATCGACGTGTCCATGCTCGAAGCGCTGGGGGAGTGGATGGGCTACCCCATGTACTACGCCTTCGAAGGCGCCCCGCCCCCGGCCCGCGCCGCCGCCGCCCACGCCACCATCTACCCCTACGGCCCCTTTGAAGCCGGCGACGGCAAGGTGGTGATGCTAGGCCTGCAAAACGAGCGCGAGTGGAAGGTCTTCTGCAGTTCCGTGCTGAAGAACCCCACGCTGGCCAGCGATCCGCGCTTCGACGCCAACGCGCGCCGCAACCAGAACCGCCAGGCCCTGCGCACCATCATTCTCGACACCTTCGCCAGCCTCACGTCCGAACAGGTGCTCGCCCGCCTCGACGAGGCGCAGATCGCCAACGCCCAGATGAACGACATGGCCGGCTTGTGGGCCCACCCGCAGCTGAAGGCCCGCGAACGCTGGACCGAGGTGGGCTCGCCCGCCGGCACCATCCCCGCGCTGCTGCCCCCCGGACGCCACAGCAGCTTCGACTACCGCATGGACGCTGTGCCACGTCTGGGCGAGCACACCGATGCCATCTTGAGCAGCCTCGGTCGCGACGAGGTCACTGTCGCCCGCCTGCGTGATGCGTCCGCCATCTGATTGATCCCATTTTGATCCCATTGAGGAACCCTCTGTGATGAGCAACCCCAGCGCCACCCTGGCTGCCTTTACCGCCCAACTCCGCTTTGACGACTTGCCCGAGACCGTCGTCCGCAAGATTGAAGACCTGCTCGTGGACTGGTTCGGCTCGGCCGTCGCCGGCCACGGCTCGCGCCCCGTGGGCACGATCACCCAGTTCGCGCAGATGATGGGACCGGCCACCGGCCCAGCCGAGGTGATCACCACCCGCGCCAGCACCAGCCCCTATCTGGCCGCCATGGCCAACGCCGCCGCATCGCATGTGGCAGAGCAGGACGACGTACACAACGGCTCGGTCTTCCACCCGGCCACGGTGGTCTTCCCCGCTGCCGTCGCGATGGCGCAGGCGCTGGGCGCCTCCGGTCGCGACCTGCTCACCGCCTGCGTGGCCGGCTACGAAGTCGGCATCCGCATCGGCGAGTTCCTCGGCCGCTCGCACTACCGTGTCTTCCACACCACCGGCACAGTTGGCACCCTGGCCGCGGCCGCTGCCGTGGGCCACCTGCTGAAGCTCGATGCCAAGGCCATGCAGCACGCTCTCGGCTCGGCCGGAACACAGTCGGCCGGCTTGTGGGAGTTCCTGCGCACCGCAGCCGACAGCAAGCAACTCCATACCGCCCATGCGGCCGCCGCCGGCCTGATGTCGGCCGCGCTGGCCCAACAAGGCTTCACCGGTGCCGCCGAGATCCTCGAAGGCCCGCAGGGCATGGGCGTGGGCATGTCCACCGACGCCGATCCGGCACGCCTGACCGATGGCCTCGACAAGGTCATGACCGGGGGGCCCGTCACCCGCTGGGCCACCGTCGAGACCTCGTTCAAGTACCACGCATCCTGCCGCCACACCCACCCGGCCGCCGATGCCCTGCTGGCCGTGATGCAGGCGCACGGCTTGGGCCACCACGATCTGGCCCAGGTCACTACCCGGGTGCACCAAGGCGCCATCGATGTGCTCGGCCCCGTCGTCAAGCCGGTCACGGTGCACCAAAGCAAGTTCTCGATGGGCACCGTGCTCGCGCTGGTCGCGCAGTACGGGCATGCCGGTCTGGTCGAGTTCGAACACCACTTCCAGGACGAGGTCACCCAGGCCCTGCGCGACCGCGTCACCATGGTGCTCGACGAAGAGGTGGACAGCGCCTACCCACGCCGCTGGATCGGCAAGGTCACCGTGACCACCCAAGACGGGCGCGTTTTCGAGGGCCGCGTGGACGAACCCAAGGGCGACCCCGGCAACACGCTCAGTCGCGAGGAGCTGACCGCCAAGGCCCTGCGCCTGTCCGCCTTCAGCCAGGGTGCCACTGCCGCCGAAATGGCCTCAGCCATAGACCGCCTGTGGCAGATCGCCAGCTGGCCCACCGTGGGCCGCCTGCTGCCGGAGCGCACCGCATGAGCCACTCCCCCACCTCACGCCTCGGCTGGGCGCGCAGCCTCCTGTTCGTCCCGGGTGACCGCCCCGAGCGCTGGGCCAAGGCCCTGGCCAGCGGCGCCGACCTCGTCATCATCGACCTCGAAGATGCCGTCGCGCCCGAGCGCAAGGCCTGCGCCCGCGAGGCCCTGCGGGCCGCCTGGCCCGGTCTGAGCGCCGATGACCGCGCTCGCCTGCTGCTGCGCAGCAACCCCCACGGCACCAGCGAGTGGGCCGCCGACCTCGCCCTGCTGCGCGATCTGCAATCCTCCTCCCACGCCCCTGGTCTGCTGGCCCTGATGCTACCCAAAGCCGAATCCGGCACTGCGCTGCACGAGGTCGCTGCGCAACTGCCCGGACTGCCATTGCTGCCCCTGCTCGAGAGTGCCCAGGGCTTTGCCCAGCTCAATACCATCGCCGCCGCCCCCCAAGTCGCCCGCCTCGCCCTGGGCCATCTCGACCTGCAGGTGGACCTCGGCATGGCATGTGGCCCGGACGAGGCCGAGCTCGCCCCCGCACGCTGGGCCCTGCTCACCGCCTCGCGCTGCCATCAGTTGCCGCCCCCCGTGGACGGCGTGACCGCTGCGGTGGATGACACCGAAGTCCTCACACGCGACACCCAGCGCAGCCGCCGCTTTGGCTTTGGCGCCAAGATGTGCATCCACCCCAAGCAGATCGAGACCGTGCACCGCGCCTTCCGCGCCTACGCGGACGAGGAAGCCTGGGCACAGCGGGTGCTCGCGGCCGCCCAGCAGGCTGCGGGTGGCGCCATCCGTGTGGACGGCGCCATGGTCGATGCACCGGTGATTCGTTTGGCGGAACGGATCTTGAAGCATGCCCGGGCTACACCATGACTCACTACACTCGATGTGTTGCTGAGATCGTCGCCTCAGAGCAGTACCAGGCCACATTCCCATGACCATCCCCAACGGCAACCTCGTCGCCAAACTTGAGTTCCGTCACCTGCAGATGCTGGTGGCGTTGGACGAACACCGCAGCGTCAGCAAAGTGGCGGAGCACCTCAACGTCAGCCAGCCGGCCGTCTCCAAGGCGCTCACCGCACTGGAAACCGAGCTGAACGTCGAACTGTTCAAACGCACCATTCGCGGCATGGAACCCACCGTGCGCGGCGCCAGCCTCATCAGTCACGCCCGCGACATCCTCGCCGAGATGGACAAGGCTCACGACGAGCTCCAGCACATCCGCGAAGGCCGAGTTGCCAAGCTCTCCATGGGCGTGCTGCCGGCCGCAGCGGCCCTCCTCGTACCCCAGTTCATCCAGCGGATCGAGGCCACGTCCATCGGCGCCTCCATTCGCGTCGAAGAAGGCACCACCAGCACCCTGCTACCCAAGCTGCGATCGGGCGAGCTCGACTTCATCATCGGCAACCTCTCGCACTCCAACATCGCTGCCGACCTCGCCACCCGCCCCCTCTACGAAGACCCGATCACCTCGGTCGTTCGCGTCGGCCACCCGCTGCTGAGGCAAGCCCGCATCGCTTGGGAAGACGTGGCCCGATATCCGCTGCTGTTGCCGCCGCCGCGCACCATCACCCGCGCCGCCATCGACGAGTTCTTCGCGCAGCACAACATCACCCTGCCCCGTCGCCACATCGACTCGGTGTCCAACATGAGCAATGTGGGCATCCTGCGCGCCACCGACGCCGTAGGCGTCCTTTCAAACGCCCTGGCCAACCGCTTCGTCGACCTGAACCTGCTCGCCAAGCTGCCCTTCGTGCTCCCCAACATCTCCTTGCAAGTCGGCCTCATCTGGCAACCCAGCCGTGAGCGCGAAGACCTCATGCGACGTGTCTGCAGCGTTCTCGACGACATCGTCGCCACCCACATCAGCCCCCCACCCTGATCCTGTTCCGATGCAAGCCCTCGTCCTCACCCTGGTCCTCGGCGGCCTGGCCATGCTCGGCCCCTTCGCCACCGACACCTACCTGCCCTCCTTCCCAAGCATCGCAGCACACTACGGCGTGGGCGACGTCGCGGTCCAGCAGACGCTGAGCATCTACCTCTTCGGCTACGCCGTGATGAACCTGTTCTACGGCCCGCTGTCCGACGCCTTGGGGCGTCGGCCGGTGATCCTGGCCTCGCTGCTGCTGTTCACTCTGGCGTCCGTCGGTGCGTCCCTGGCGCCCAGCCTGAACTGGCTGCTGGTCTTTCGCTTGCTGCAAGGCATCTCGGCCGGTGCCGGCATGGTCGTGGGTCAGGCCATCGTGCGCGACCTGCTCCATGGGGCGCCCGCCCAACGCATGATGTCTCACATCATGATGGTGTTCGGCGTCGCGCCCGCCATCGCGCCGATCATCGGCGGACACCTCAACGTCTACCTGGGCTGGCAGGCCAACTTCGCGCTGCTGTGCGTGATCGGCCTGCTGCTGATCGGCCTCACGCTGCTGTGGCTGCCTGAAAGCCTGCCGCGCAGCGAGCGCCACACCCTGCATCCGACGCGGCTGTTGCACAGCTACCGACACGCCCTCACCTTCCGCCCCTACATGCTGGGAGTGCTGTCGGCCGGGTTCGCCTTCAGCGGCTTTGCGCTCTACATCTCCTCGGCCGCCCACTTCGTGATGGACGTGCTGCACCTGCCGGAGACGGCCTTCGGCTGGCTGTTCGTGCCCATGATCGGCGGCATGGTGGTGGGCTCGGGCCTCGGGGGGCGACTCGCACACCGTCTCCCCCCCCACACCCTGCTGGCCCTGGGCATGGGCCTGATGGCCCTTGCCGCGCTCGTCAACCTCGGCTACTGTGCGCTCTACCCGGCCACCGTGCCCTGGGCCGTTCTGCCCATCTTTGTCTACACCTTTGGTGTGGCCCTGGTGATGCCTGTGTTGTCGGTGACAGCCCAAGGCCTGTTGCCCACCATGCGGGGTCTCGCCGCCTCCGTGCAGAACTTCGTACAGATGCTGATCTTCGCGCTCATCAGTGGTTTCGTCGCCCCGGTCCTGTTCGGCAGCGCCCTGCACCTGGCCGCAGGTCTGGTCGTTGGCGTGGTGCTGTCGGTCGGCTTCGGCTGGGCTTTCTTCGCCAGCCAGACCACCGCACCCCAGCCCTGGCCAGCCCCGGACTGACCCAGCGCCCCGACTCACCCACCTCAGCCAACGCCCCGTCACCTTGCTCGCTGCCCGTCGCCTCCGACGGGCGGGCGTGGCGCCCTTCACCTTGGCGCCACCACTGAGATCCCCATAGAGCCCCGCCTAGCCTGGACATCCCACCATGAACCGAGCCCCCATCCAGTCCCTCCTCGTCGCCAACCGCGGTGAGATCGCCATCCGGGTCATGCGGGCCGCGACCGAGATGGGCATCCGCACGGTCGCTGTCTACGCCACCGAAGACCGCTTCGCCCTGCACCGCTTCAAGGCAGACGAAAGCTATCCCATCGGCGTCGGCCAAAAGCCCATCGCGGCCTACCTCGACATCGCCGAGATCATCCGCGTGGCCCAGGCTGCCAAGGTCGACGCCATCCACCCTGGGTACGGCTTTCTCTCCGAGAACCCCGAGTTTGCCGACGCCTGCGCCGCCGCCGGCATCGCCTTCATCGGCCCCACCAGCGACGTCATGCGCGCGCTGGGCAACAAGGTCTCCGCCTGCAACCTGGCCGAGGCCGCCGATGTGCCTGTCATGCCCGCCACGCCACCCCTGTCCCGCGACCCGGATGAAGCGCTCGCCGCCGCCGCACGCATCGGCTTCCCCGTCATGCTCAAGGCCAGTTGGGGTGGCGGCGGACGCGGTATGCGCGTCATCGAGACAGCCCAGGACCTGCTCACACAAATGCCCGTGGCCCGCAGCGAGGCTCTCTCCGCCTTCGGCAACGACGAGATCTACCTCGAGAAGCTCGTGCAGCGTGCCCGCCACGTCGAAGTGCAGATCCTCGGAGACACCCACGGCCACCTGCTGCACCTGTTCGAGCGCGACTGTTCCGTTCAGCGACGCAACCAGAAGGTGGTGGAACGCGCTCCTGCGCCCTACCTTGACGACGTCCAACGCCAAGCCTTGTGCGACGCCGCGCTGCGCATCGGCCAAGCCGTGCATTACACCCATGCCGGCACCGTCGAGTTCCTGATGGACGCCGACACCGGGGCCTTTTACTTCATCGAGGTCAACCCGCGCATCCAGGTCGAACACACCGTCACCGAACAGGTCACCGGCATCGACCTGGTCAAGGCGCAGATTGCCATCACCCAAGGCGCCGTCATCGGCGAGCCCGGCGCCATCGTGCCCCCGCAGGAGCTGATTCGCGTCAACGGCCACGCCCTGCAGTGCCGCGTCACCACCGAAGACCCCGAGCGCAACTTCGTGCCCGACTACGGCCGCCTCAGCACCTACCGCTCCAGCGGCGGTTTTGGCCTGCGCCTGGACAGCGGCACCGCTTACGCCGGAGCGGTCATCACCCCCTACTTCGACTCACTGCTTGTCAAGGTCACCGCCTGGGGCGCCACAGCCGACGACGCCATTGCCCGCATGGACCGTGCCCTACGCGAGTTCCGTATCCGCGGCGTCGCCACCAACCTGGCCTTCCTAGAAAACGTCATTGACCACCCGCTGTTCCGCAGCGGCCAATGCACCACCCGCTTCATCGACCAGACGCCCGAACTGCTGCGCTTCCATCCCCGCCGCGACCGTGCCACCAAGCTGCTGCGCTTCCTCGGCGAAGTCAGTGTCAACGGTCACCCGGAGATGAAGGGCCGCGCACTCCCCGCGCTGCCCCTGCCGCAGCCCACCCTGCCCCACTGCGACCTGCGCCAACCCGTGCCCACCGGCACCCGCGACCGCCTGCGCGAACTCGGCCCCGAAGGCTTTGCCCAATGGGTGCTGGCCCAACCTCAGGTGCTGCTCACCGACACCACCATGCGCGATGCCCACCAGTCCCTGCTGGCCACCCGCATGCGCACCCACGACATGGTCAAGGTGGCCCCGCACTATGCCCGCCTGGCGCCGCACCTGTTTTCGCTTGAATGCTGGGGCGGCGCCACTTTCGACGTTGCCATGCGCTTCCTCAACGAAGACCCGTGGCAACGCCTGGCCCAACTGCGTGAGGCCACTCCCAACATCCCGCTGCAGATGCTGCTGCGCGCCTCCAACGCCGTCGGCTACACCAACTACCCCGACAACGTGGTGCGCTACTTCGTCCAGCAAGCAGCCAAGGGCGGGGTCGATGTCTTCCGCGTCTTCGACTCGCTCAACGCCGTCGACAACATGCGCGTCGCCATCGACGCCATCCGCGAGACCGGCGCCCTGTGCGAGGCAGCCCTCTGCTACAGCGGCGATCTGTTCGACACCCATCGCAGCAAGTACAACCTCGCCTATTACGTGCGCATGGCCAAGGAACTGAAGCAGGCTGGCGCGCACCTGCTTGCCATCAAGGACATGGCCGGCGTCTGCCGTCCCCGTGCAGCCTATGCCCTCGTCAAGGCCCTGAAAGAAGAAACTGGCCTGCCCATTCACTTTCACACCCATGACACCAGCGGCCTGGCCGGTGCCAGCGTGCTGGCCGCCATTGAGGCCGGTTGCGACATCGTGGACGGCGCCCTGGACGCCATGAGCGGCCTCACCTCTCAGCCCAATCTGGGCAGCCTCGTGGCCGCCCTGGAAGGCGCACCGCGTGAACCCCAGGTCAGCCTCGCCGCCCTGCGCGAACTGTCCCACTACTGGGAAGACGTGCGCCGCGCCTACAGCCCCTTCGAGAGCGACATCCGCAGCGGCACCTCCGACGTGTATCGCCACGAGATGCCCGGCGGCCAGTACACCAACCTGCGCGAGCAGGCGCGCTCCATGGGCCTGTCCTCACGCTGGCCCGACATCGCCGAGGCCTATGCCCAGGTCAACCTGCTGTTTGGCGACATCATCAAGGTCACGCCCACCTCCAAGGTCGTCGGTGACATGGCGCTCTTCATGGTCGCCAATGGTCTCCACCCCGCCGACGTCCTCGACCCGGCCAAGGACCTTGCCTTCCCTGAATCCGTCGTCTCTTTGTTCAAGGGCGAACTGGGCTTCCCTGCCGATGGCTTCCCCTCCGCCCTGCAAGCTAAGGTCCTCAAGGGTGCCGCCCCGCTGACCGGCCGCCCCGGCGAGCACCTGCCCCCCGTGGACCTGGAGGTCGAGCGCGAACGTGCCGAGCAACTCGTCGGCCACAAGCTCAGCGACACCGACCTGGCGTCCTACCTGATGTACCCCCAGGTCTTCGTCACCTACGCGCGCCACCAGAAGCAGTATGGGGACGTCAGCGCCATCCCCACCCCCACCTTCTTCTACGGTCTGCAAGAGCACGAAGAGATCGCCGTGCCGATCGAGCCGGGCAAGATCCTGCACGTGCAACTGCAAGGCCGCACCCCGGCTGACCCTGATGGCCAATGCCGTCTCTTCTTCGAACTCAATGGCCAACCCCGCCTGGTGCGCGTCCCGCAGGCCGGTGCCGGCACCTCGCACCGCCGCCATCGCCTGGCAGACGAGGACAACCCCTGCCACATCGGCGCGCCCATGCCGGGCACGGTCACCCGCATCTCGGTCCAGGCGGGCCAGCGCGTCAACCAGGGAGATGTGCTCGCCGTCATCGAGGCCATGAAAATGGAAAGCCTGGTGGTGGCCGAGCGCGACGGCGTCGTGCAAAGCCTCTGCGTTCAACAAGGGGACAGCGTGCCCGCCAAGGGCCTGCTCATGGAGTGGGCCGCCTGACCATGACCTCTGCCACCCACACCGCACACTCCGACCACGCCGCCACGCTCCGGCTGCTGGGTCTGGCCGGCTTCTCGGCCATGGCCGCCCTGCGCATCTGCGACGCCATGCTGCCCTCGCTGGTGCACAGCTTCCAGGTCTCCACAGGGGATGCCGCCTGGGTGGTGTCCTCGTTCGCCCTCGCCTACGGCGTGCTGCAGCTGTTCTACGGCCCCCTGGGCGACGCGATGGGCAAGCTCCAGGTGATCACCTGGGCCTGCCTGGCCAGCGCCCTCATCTGCCTGCTCACCGCCCTGTCCCCCAACTTCACCACCCTGGTGATCGCCCGCGCGCTCATGGGCGCCAGCGCGGCCGCCGTCATCCCCTTGTCCTTGGCCTGGGTGGGCGATCAGGTGGCCTACGACCTGCGACAGGAAACGCTCGCCCGCCTGCTGGGGTCCATCGTGCTCGGGATGATGGCCGGACAGTGGTTCGGCGGTTTCGCCTCCGAGATGTGGGGGTGGCAGAGCGCCTTCCTCGCCCTCGGGTTGGGCTTTCTCATCGCCGCCATCAGCCTGCTGCGGCGCCGTGCCTCAGCCACCTCTGCGGCATCGGCCGTGCCGCTGAGCGCCCGCGCCTCCATCGCTCGCACCACCGCGCTCTTTCAGATCCCGCGCGTGCGCTGGGTCCTGGGCTTCGCCTTGATCGAAGGGGCGCTGGCCTACGGCTGGCTGCCGTTCGCACCCGCCTGGCTGGTCAGCCAGTTCGGCTTCTCCATCTCGACGGCCGCCGCGATCATGGTGCTCTATGGCGTGGGCGGCCTGCTCTACAGCCAGTTTGCGCGCCGCTGGCTCACGCTTCTGGGTGAACGCGGTCTGGCCCTGGGCGGCGGCCTGCTGCTGGCCGCCAGCGTCATCGGCATCGCCTGGTCTCCCATATCGGCCTTTGCCATCGGCGGCTGCGGTCTCGCGGGCCTGGGCTTTTACATGCTCCACAGCACCTTGCAGACCCAGGCCACCCAGATGGCCCCTGAAGCCCGCGGCACAGGCATGACCCTGTTCGCCTGCAGCCTCTTCCTGGGCCAGGCCCTGGGCGTGCTGGTGGTCGGTCTCTTCGTCGATCAAGGCGGCCTGCTGACGTCGTTCAGTGCCATCGCCGCCTTGCTCTGCGTGACCGGCTTCGCGGTCTCGCGCGGCGTTCAGGGCCGCGCGCCAGCAGCCACCCCGCCTTCACACAACGTGAGCTGAATCGGAGTCCACATGTCCCATGTCCTCATCGCCGGCGCCTCGCGCGGCATCGGCCTTGGCCTCACCCAGGCCTACCTCGCCCGCGGCGACCACGTCACCGCCATCGCCCGCCACCCTGCTCAGGCCCCCGGTCTGATCGCGCTAAAAACTCAGTATCCCGACACCCTCCACACTGTGGCCTGCGACCTCACCTCTCTTGATGCCTCCGACACCATCGTGAAGGCGCTCTCACACCACCCGCTGGACCGCGTGATCCTCAATGCCGGCATCTCCGGGCCGAAAGACCAGCAGCCCGAACACCTCGGCACCGACGACATCACACAGATCTTCCTGAGCAACGCCATTGCACCACTGCGCATCGCACGCGCTCTCAGACCACTCGTCCCGAGCGGTGGGGTGATGGCCTTCACCAGCTCCATCCTGGGCAGCGTTCAACTGGCGCTGGCCCCTGACATGGCCTTGTACGGTGCCAGCAAAGCTGCCCTGAACAGCCTGATCCGCAACTGGGCCACCGAGCAGGGTGAGGCGCTGGACATCCGCCTGCTGGCACTACACCCCGGCTGGGTACGTACCGACATGGGAGGCGCCCAGGCCCCGCTCAGCGTCGAAGACAGTGTGCGCGGCCTGGTGCGTGTCATCGAACAGGCGGCCGGACAAGCCGGCTGCGACTTCCTTGATCACCAAGGCCAAGCCCTACCCTGGTAACCGAAGCATCAATGACCTTGGCCGTCGTGGGATCATGGATAGGATCAATTTGCTCACCACCATGGACGTGACAAAACTAGCGCAGCTTGTCCATCACATGGACCTCATCCCGGACCAGTGGATCGACTACGCCGGACATGGGTTCCGCCAGTACCCCCTCTGGAAGAACCGAGACACGGGCGCCAGCATTGCACTGCTGGAATTTCAAAAAGGGGGCGGCTTTCCAGTCAGGCACAGCCATGCATCCAACCAGTTCATGTACTGCATCGAGGGCGAATACGAGTACACGAACTCGCAGTTGCGACTGAAGGCCGGCTCGTTCTACATCAACGCCAAGGACCATCCACACGGGCCAACGATTGCCCACGAGCGCACGGTCTTGATCGAGATGTATGACGGGCCCAACTCATACGAGACGCCCGTCTTTCACGATGATGAACTCATGGCCGAGTTCATCGCGTACCGGTGAAAACGCCAGACGACACCCTGCCTCACTGCACGCGACGCAGCGTTTCACTGGGCAGTTCGCCATAGCGCTCGCGATACAGGGAGGCAAAACGCCCTAATTCGACAAACCCCCACTGTTGTGCCACATCGGTGATGTTCGCCTTGCGCGTGGGGCTCAGCAGTTCTTCTCGCACCTTCTCCAAGCGCAAGTGTCTGAGGTAACGCATGGGACTCTCGCTGCGGTGCTTGCGAAAGCCTTCGTACAGTGAGCGCATGCTGGCACCAGTCAAATGGACCAAGGTCTCCATCGTGATGTCCTCATCCAGATGGGCCCGCATGTAGTCCTCAGCCAGCTTGATGGTTTTAGGCAGCACATCCATGGGCACCTGCAAACGACCCGAGACCATGACCTGGGGTTGCAGGGTCAAGAGGTGCAGGAACAGCATCTGTTCGAACTGGCTGCAGACCATGGGCAACTTGAACAAGTCAGGCTGTTTGCACAGATTTCTGAACATCTGGCCTGCAGCCAACTTGAGCGCCAGTCCACCCCCCTGTCTGGTGTCAACGTCATGGTTAAACTGGATGGGAAAGTTGAGCGCACGTTCGCTCAAACATGAGGCGTAGCGCTCCAAAGCGTCACGATCGATCCTGATGGCAAGCTTATGACAGTCTGCGCTCCAGTTCATGGTCAGCCGGTCGTTTGGGCCGTGCACCGTGGCGCCGCCGGCTTTGCTGTGCACGGGCGCACCTCGGTTGAATTGCCGGTCTTCGCCGGCCAGAGGAAGCTGAAGCAGGTAGAAAGACTCCAGCTCTCGGGTCTGGATCTGCACCGGGGCGCCGTAGCCGATCACGCTGAAGCCCAATGAACCCGCAACGGTGTAACGATGCCTGTAGTTCAAGCCGACTCGGCGCCCTGTACAACGAAGCTGATGATCGTTGAACACGCCGGCCACCAAGTTTCGAGCTTCATCCAAATCTTGCGACTGCAGCGATTTGAAGTGACTCGAATGCGACTCCACGACGGTTGCTCCAGCTTGGTCACTGCCACATGAGCGCATTGACATGCGTCACCCTGCATCCAAGCCAAGCAACACCTTCTCAAGGCAGGCACGGGATGCACCAGTCACGTTACCTGAAATCAGTCCCCAGTGACTCGGTACATCCCCTAGACGAAGTCACGCCTCGGCCATACTCTCCGAACAAGCCTCGATCATCTGATTGGCGCCCTGTTCATCGAAATACCAGTTGGCCATGGTGCGGGGATCGTTGAAACCTGCGGCCAACTTTTGAGCGAGTTGGGAGCTCCCCTGGCATGCACCCAGAATGTTGAGCACGTGATTCGGTGGCGTGAGCATGGTGTTCGTCAAGCGTGCAGACCATTGCGCACTGTCCCAGTTGGACTCTGCCACCTGCTGCATCCAGACCCGGTCAAAGGGTCGTTCGCCTCGTTCGGCAATCGCTTGCAAGAGCATGGTGGCCCCCTTGCTGGCGTTGTTGGAGCCTTGACCGGTCATGGGATCGTTCAAGACGTGAATGTCACCGATGCCGAGCACTGGCCGACCAGACGGCAGGGTCCCCACCGGCTTGCGGACCGTCGGCGTCACGCCGCCGAACAGCACGCCGTTGTCATCGGTCAGCCTGACATTCGAAAACCGCGGCGCCTCCCAAGGGAAGAATTCCCGAATCAGCTCCAGTGTCAAGGCCAGGTGCTGCTCGGGCGTCTTGACGCCGTCCCATCGATCCATGGGGCCGCCGATGATGCTCTCGATGTTGATGATGTCGCAGGGCCCTGTGTGGGTCAGCCCGGGGAAATGTACGAACTCGCCAATGCCCGGATTCACGTTGATGTTGACCGCACCAAAATCCTCTCTCTGCTTCATGCCGTGGACATAGGTCAATGCCGTGATGCGCTGAGGCGCATCGAATTGGCAACGTGCTGTATCGCGTTCAAACAGCTTGCCCAGTTCGCCTTTGCCAGTGGCTACGAGCAGCAGATCAGACTGATCAGCCAGCCGCTCGACCGTCTCAAGGTCCACATCCTGAATGAGCAGTTTGCCGCCCCGCCCTTCGAATTCGTTCATCCAGCGCGGCATCTTCAATCGCTGGTCAACCGACTGGCCAGCGGGCATACGGGTTTTGAAGTCCAGCATGACCCCGGCATCCGCATTACCCGCACGCACATGCATCCCTTCCAAGGAAGGGCAGGTGTCGTCCCAGAACAGCAAACCCTGCTCGCGCTCCTGGCTTACGGCCAGGTTGTACATCGACTGGCTCGACGTGATCTTGCCCTGAGCGATTTCGTCTGCCGTGCGATTTGAAATGATGGTGACGCTGTGACCTTGGCCCAGCAGACCAATGCCCAGTTGCAGCCCCGCATGGCCTGCGCCGATGATGGTGATGTTACGCATCTGTTGTGTCTCCGTCGTCTGTGTGTGAAGCCCGTCGTGAGGTGACGAGGCTTGCAGTTTTGGACAGGCGCAGAGATCTGACTATGCGTTTAATGCGGCGGCTATGCAGTTACTGCATGAATGTGCATTGGCGCACCAGGTCGGCTTATTCCACCGTCACCGACTTCGCCAAATTCCGCGGCTTGTCCACATCCGTCCCCTTCGCGCACGCCGTGTGATACGCCAGCAACTGCAGCGGCACCACGTGCAAGATGGCCGACAGCGCACCATAGTGCTCGGGCAGGCGGATCACATGGATGCCGGGCTCGGCCTGGATGTGCGTGTCCACGTCGGCGCACACATACAACTCGCCACCGCGCGCCTTCACTTCCTGCATGTTGCTCTTGAGCTTTTCCAGCAGGGCATCGTTGGGCGCCACCACCACCACGGGCATCTCGGCGGTCACCAGCGCCAGCGGGCCGTGCTTGAGTTCACCGGCCGGGTAGGCCTCGGCGTGGATGTAGCTGATCTCCTTGAGCTTGAGCGCGCCTTCCAGGGCAATGGGGTAATGCAGGCCCCGGCCCAGGAACAAGGCGTTGTCCTTGCGGGCAAAGGCCTCGGCCCAGGCCACGATTTGGGGCTCCAGCGCCAGCACGGCCTGCAAGGCCACAGGCAAGTGGCGCATGGCGCTCAAATGTTGAGCCTCCGCGTCGGCCGTCAGGTGGCCGCGCTGCTTGGCCAGCGTCAGCGTCAGCAGGAACAAGCCCGCCAGCTGCGTCGTGAACGCCTTGGTCGAGGCCACGCCCACTTCCACCCCGGCACGCGTCACATAGGCCAGCTTGCACTCGCGCACCATGGCCGAGGTGCTCACATTGCAGATGGTCAGCGTCTGCGTCATGCCCAGGCTGCGGGCGTGCTTGAGCGCCGCAATCGTGTCAGCGGTTTCGCCCGACTGGCTGATGGTGACCACCAGGGTGCGTGGGTCGGGCACGCTGTCGCGGTAGCGGTACTCGCTGGCAATCTCCACCTGGGTCGGGATCTGGGCGATGGACTCCAGCCAGTACTTGGCGGCCGAACCCGAGTAATAGCTGGTGCCGCAGGCCAAAATCAACACGCGGTCGATCTGATTGAACACGGCTTCGGCCTCGGCCCCGAACAGCGTGGGCGTGATGGCCTCGACGCCTTCGAGCGTGTCGGCGATGGCGCGCGGCTGCTCGAAGATTTCCTTTTGCATGTAGTGGCGATACGGGCCCAGCTCGACCGCGCCGCTGTGTGCGGTCACGGTGCGCACCGGGCGCTGATCAGCATCCACGCGCTGGTGCACGCCATCGGCACCCAGGTGCTCGATCCAGTGGCGACCCGGCTGCAGGTCCACCACATCACCCTCTTCCAGATAGACGATCTGGTCGGTTACACCGGCCAGCGCCATCGCGTCCGACGCCAGAAAGCGCTCGCTGGCGTCCACGCCGCCCACGCCCATGATCAGCGGCGAGCCCTGACGCGCACCGATCACGCGCTGCGGTTCGTCGCGGTGGAACACGGCAATCGCGTAGGCACCCGTCAGGCGCGCGGTGGCGGCCTTGACGGCGGCAAACAGGTCACCGTCGTACAGGTGGTCGACCAGGTGGGCGATGACCTCGGTGTCGGTTTGGCTCAGGAACACATAGCCCTTGGCCTGCAGTTCGCGGCGCAGTTCCTCGTGGTTCTCGATGATGCCGTTGTGCACCAGGGCCACGCGGCCGGGCTTGGTGGTAGGGGCGTCGGCGCCCGGGCCATGCGAGAAATGCGGGTGGGCGTTGTGCACTGCCGGCACGCCGTGAGTGGCCCAGCGGGTGTGGGCAATGCCCACGGTGCTGGCAATGCCGTCGTGGTCGGTCTGCTGGCCCAGTTCGGCCACACGCTGGGTGCTGCGCGAGCGGCGCAATTGCCCGTCTTGCAACACGGCCACGCCGCAGGAGTCATAGCCCCGGTATTCCAGGCGCTTGAGGCCCTCGACCAGAACCGGAACGATGTTGCGCGACCCAACGGCGCCGACGATGCCACACATACTTTGCTCTCCCTGACTGCGATGTCATTCAATCCAATCAGCCATCCTAGAGACTTTGAACAGAAATATCATTTCTAATTCATCAACAAAACGAAAACATTCACCAAACATACATGGCGTGAGAAATTTTCACCGAACAAATGATCTGTGGTGAAATATTCACCCATGAACACCCCCTCCCCCCTTCAACTCGATGCCACCGACCTGCGTCTGCTCGCGTTGCTGCAGGACGACGCCAGCCTGTCCAACCAGGCCCTCGCCGATCTGGCTCACCTCTCGCCCGCCACGTGCCACCGCCGGCTCAAGCGCCTGCGCGAAGAGGGCGTGATCGAAAAACAGGTGGCCATCCTCTCGCCGCATCGGGTGGCCGAGGCGATAGGCTGGGGGGTGAGCGCCCTGGTCGAGGTCAGCCTGGACGTGCAGACGCAAGAGGCGCTGGACGCCTTCGAGGCCCATGTGGTGGCCGATGCGCAGGTGCAGCAATGCTGGCGGGTCTCGCCCGGGCCTGACTTCGTGCTGGTGGTGCAGGTGCCCGACATGCCCGCCTACCAGGCCCTGGCCCAGCGCCTGTTCACCGCCCACCTTCAGGTGCGCAATGTGCGGGCCTTCTTTGCGGTCAAGCGCGCCAAGTTCGGCACGCAGATTCCCTTGCCGCCGGCCTGAGGCTTCAGCGACCGCGCGGGGAGACTGGTGACGGCGCCGTGGGCGCCAGCGGGTCGATCAGTTCGCCCTCGGTACGCAGATCCAAAGGTGCACCGTCCAGCGGGTGACGCGCACCCGCCGCGCCACGCGACGGCCGGGGCGAGGCCACCGAGGGCAGATCTCGCACGCTGCGCGAGGCGGTCGCCTCACCCAGGGTGGGCAGCACCTCCAGCAATTCCTCGTCCGACAGGCGCGACAGGTCTTCGACGCTCAGCGCACCTTCTGCATCGGCAGACAACGGGGGCGTGAGCAGATCGTCAGGCTGCAACGGCGCAGACGCCGCCTCGCCCAGTTGCACCGCCATGCCCTGCGAAAGCTGGTTGGCTTTTTGCATCTGCCACAGTCCGACACCGGCCGCCGCCGCCAACAACAGCACCAGGCCACCGCCCATCCACACCACGGGCTGGCGCGACCAGTGCTTGGGAGGCTGGTAGGCCGACGCCTCGTAGGCCCCCTGCCAGGGGTCCACCATGTCCTGATCGACCTGGGCCGCCTCGGCAGCGGCTCCAGGTGTGTTGCCGCCGCCATCGGCGGACGCGAACGCCTCCGGCGGCAAGGCCAGTGCGTCGAGTGCGATGTCCAGGCCGGGGTCTTCGTCGACCTCACTGTCGGGCACCGACACGGTCAACACGGTGTCGTACGCCTGCCGCAGTTCCGGATCGATCAGCGTTTCGTAGGCCGTGTTGAGCTCGGTCAGCCGCGCCTCACGGTGCTGGTCCTGCGGCAGCGCCTGCGCCAGCGCCCGGTACGCCGCACGGATCACCTCAGGAGGGGCATCCTGGGTGACTTTCAAGCGTTCGTAATGGTTCACGGCAACAACATCCGGCACAGCAATTGGTGACAGGATGTTAGCCGTTCATCGCTTGATTTTCTGGGGGCGTTTCCACTCAGCCAGGGTGATCTGTTTGCCGCGCGCCACGGCCAGGCTCTCGGCCGGCACGTCCTTGGTGATGGTGCTGCCACCGCCGATGGTCACGCCCGCGCCCAGCGTCACCGGGGCCACCAGCACGCAGTTCGAGCCCACATGCACATCGTCTTCGATCACGGTGCGGTGCTTGTTGGCGCCGTCGTAGTTGGCGGTGATGCTGCCGGCGCCGTAGTTGACGCGCTCGCCCACCGTCGCATCGCCCAGGTAGGCCAGGTGGTTGGCCTTGGCGCCCTTGCCCATCGTGCTGTTCTTGACCTCGACGAAGTTGCCGATGTGCACCTCGGCGCCCAGCTGTGCACCAGGACGCAAGCGGGCGAACGGGCCGATCAGCGAGCCTTCGCCCACGTGCACGCCCAGCGTGTCGCCATCGATATGCGTGAACGGGTGGATGACCGCGCCCCGCGCGATGGTGGCGTTGCGGATGACGCAGTTGGCGCCAATCTGCACCTCGTCGCCCAGCACCACGCTGCCTTCAAAAATGCAGTTGACGTCGATGTCCACGTCCTGGCCGCACTGCAAGGTGCCGCGCAGGTCAAAGCGGGCCGGATCGGCCAGGCGCACGCCCTGCTCCATCAGGCGTTCGGCCTGGGCGAGCTGATGACGGCGCTCCAGATTGGCCAGCTGCGCCGGGCTGTTGACGCCCAGCACCTCGACCTCGTCGCGCGGCTGCGCAGCCACCACGCTCAGGCCCTCGGCCTGGGCCATGGCCACCACGTCGGTCAGGTAGTACTCGCCCTGGGCGTTGTCATTGTTCAGTTTGGACAGCCAGTGCTTCAGGCGCGCGGTGGGCGCGGCCATCATGCCGGTGTAGACCTCACAGATGGCGCGCTGCTCGGGCGTGGCGTCCTTGTGTTCGACGATGGCCAGCACCTTCACGCCGGTCTCGTCACGCACGATGCGGCCGTAGCCGGTGGGGTCGTCCAGGCGGATGGTCAGCAGCGCCAGCTGCTTGCCCGCGCAGGCGTCCACCAGGGCCTGGGCCGTGCTGGCGTGGATCAGCGGCGTGTCGCCATTGAGGATCAACGTGATGCCGTCATCGGGCAACACGGGCACGGCCTGCTGCACGGCATGGCCGGTGCCCAGCTGCGGCTCCTGACGCACGAATTGCAGCGGGGCCTGCGCAAACTCGGCGGTCATCGCCGCTTCCACCATCTCGGCGCCATGGCCCGTGATCACCACCTGCTGCGCGGCGTTCAGGCCCGAGGTGCTGGCAATCACATGCGACAACATGGGCCGACCGGCCAACTTGTGCAGCACCTTGGGGCGCGAAGACTTCATGCGGGTGCCTTTGCCCGCGGCCATGATGACGATCGAAAGCGACATGAAAACCCTGAATTGACTTGGAAGATCAGCGATTGTCCACCGGCCGTGTGACGGTCACGGTGCGGGGGCTGACAGCCGGATGCGGAAAGTCCTTGAGCGCCGCCTCGAACAGGTAGGGCAACAGGTCCAGATCGACGGTGTTCTGGCGGTCGTGTACCGCGTGGGTTTCATACAGCACCAGGTTGCTGCGGCGATCGCGGATCAGCAGGTCCACCTGCATCTGCACCCAGGTAGGCTCCATGCGCATGCTCAGGCCAATGCCACCCCAGCCACCGCTGCCCCACCAGCCGCCCCAGCCAAAGCGGCCACCGCCCCAGAAGGGGTCGTAGCGCATGCTGGGGTCTTCACGGTTTTGCGCGCTGAGCTGCACGCTGACATCGGCGAGTGCGGGCTGGGCCACCTTGCGGAAACCTGCCGCCTGCAACGCCGGCTCGGCCGCGGCCTCCAGCCGGTCTTGCAGCCCCGCCTGGGCCTGCTGCGAGGGCAGGCGCTCGAACACATACGCGCCCGGTGCGCGGCCCTGCGGCCAGCTGCCATAGCTGGACACCTGGCTCACCACGTTCGGACTGCCGGCACAACCGGCCAGCCCCAATGCACTCAGACACCACAGAGAAGCCAGCAGCCAGCGTCGCATGTCACACCGCCTTTCGGATCGGGATGGCCGACAGGGACACGGTGGTCTCGGCCGGCAGGCCATTGTTCACATCACCACAGCCCTCATCCTCGTCGAACGCGATGTCACCGCCCGGCATGGGCTTGCCGGTGGCCTGGATCGTCGTGAACGGATAGAGCTTGCGGTCCATCAGGTGCGAGGGAACGATGTTCGACAGCGCGGTGAACATGTTGTCCACGCGACCGGGGAACTTGCGGTCCCACTCGTTGATCATCTCGCGCATCTGCTGACGCTGCAAGCCTTCCTGGCTGCCACACAGGTTGCACGGGATGATGGGGAACTCGCGGTGCTCGGCGTACCTGGCCAGATCCTGCTCGCGGCAGTAAGCCATCGGGCGGATCACCACGTGCTCGCCGTTGTCGGTCACCAGCTTCGGGGGCATGCCCTTGAGCGTGGAGCCGAAGAACATGTTCATGAACAGGGTCTGCAAGATATCGTCGCGGTGGTGGCCCAGGGCGATCTTGGTGCAGCCCAGTTCAGTGGCCACGCGGTACAAGATGCCGCGGCGCAGGCGCGAGCACAGCGAGCAAGTGGTCTTGCCTTCGGGCACCACACGCTTGACCACGCTGTAGGTGTCCTGCTCTTCGATGCGGAAGGGCACGCCCACCTTGGTCAGGTACTCGGGCAGCACATGCTCAGGAAAGCCGGGCTGCTTCTGGTCGAGGTTGACGGCCACGATTTCAAATTTGATGGGCGCCCGCTTTTGCAGGTTCATCAGGATGTCGAGCATGGCGTAGCTGTCCTTGCCGCCCGACATGCACACCATCACCTTGTCGCCGTCTTCGATCATGTTGAAGTCGGTGATGGCCTCACCCACCTCACGGTGCAGGCGCTTGCTGAGCTTGTTGCGCTCGAACGCTTCCTTCTTCAGGCGCGCGGTTTCAGCGGCATCGGCTGCAGTATCGGCCGCATCCACGGCAGGGGCTTCGGACATCAGAGTGGATTCGGACATGGCGGTGGCGGCTGGGGTCATAACCCTCCATTTTCGCCGATTCGCCTTCAGACACCAAACTTGTCAGCGCCATGCCCCCTCAGGCTGGGGCAAAACCTTCAGAACGTCACCACTGACCGGCTTCCATGTGAATCGCGACTTCGCAATCATCAAAAATTTCCAGCTTGGCGATGCGCACGCGCACCCCCTGCACGCCGGGCAGCTCCATCAGGCGTTTGCACAGCTTGCCAATGAGCGTTTCGAGCAGATTGACGTGCTGGGCCGTGCACTCCTCGATGATGATGGTGCGCACGCGGCGGTAGTCCAGCACGTGCATCAGGTCATCGTCGCTGGGCAGCAGGGGCTGGCTGCCCATGTTCAGCTCGGCGTCCACCATGATCGGCTGCGGCGCGGTCTTTTCATGATCGAGCACGCCCAGGTTGGCGTCGAAACGCAAGCCGGTCAGGTTCAGGGTCTGGGTGCCTTTGGTCAGGGACATGTCTCTCACATCATGGAAAAGTCGCGCTCAAAGCGCTGAAGGTGCTGGCCGCCATCGACGAGCAGCGTCGTGCCCGTCATCGAGCGGTTGCCCAGGGCAAAGGCGACGGTGGCAGCCACGTCCTCGGGGGTGGACGAGCGCCCCAGCGGCGACAGCGTGTGCGCCTGTGCAAAGGCCTCGCCTTGCAGCCAGTCGCTGGTCAGCGTGAGGCCGGGGGCCACGCCCACCACGCGCACCTGCGGGGCCAGGGCCAGCGCCAGCAAGGTAGTGGCCGACTCCAGCGCCGCTTTCGACAGGGTGTAACTGAGGAAGTCCGGGTTGGGATTCCACAGCTTTTGGTCCAGCAGGTTGACGACCGCGCCTTGCACGCCACGCTGCGCCACATGCTCGGCCAGGCACTGCGCCAGCACGATGGCCGGGGCCGTGTTGGCACGCAGGTGGCGCTCCAGCATGGCGTAGCTGAAGGTGGCGGCGGTGTCGTATTCAAAGGTCGAGGCGCTGTTGACCACGGCATCGAGCTGGCCCAGCTCGGCCACGGCCAGCACAGGCAGCGCCCGCGTCGCGGACTCGTCCGACAGGTCGGCGCTCAGCACCACGGCTTGCCGGCCCAGAGCGCGGATCTCGTCGGCAGTGGCCTCGGCCTCGGTGCGCGAGGCGCGGCAATGCACGGCCACGTCCCAGCCTTGTTGGGCCAGGGTCAGGGCAATGTGGCGGCCCAGGCGCTTGCCGGCACCGGTCACCAAGGCCACGCGGCGCACAACTGCGGCAGCGGCGCCAGCGGCGGAGGCTGCAGCCAGGGGCTGCGGCAAGGTCACAGACGAATCAGGCATGGGTGTTTTTACAATGGGGCATGAACCGCCCGACGACAACGGACCACAGTGTAGTGGCCGCCCCCCTGAACGGCCACCCGCTGGCCGACCTGATTGCGCACGAAATCCGCGAACGTGGCGGCTGGATGCGCTTTGAACGCTTCATGGAACTGGCCCTGTACGCCCCGGGACTGGGCTACTACAGCGGTGGTCGCCGTGTGATCGGCACCGGTCCGCAAGACGGCAGCGACTTCGTGACCGCCCCCGAATTGACGCCGCTCTTTGGCCAGGTCGTGGCCACCCAGCTGCGCCAGGCGCTGGACGCCACCGGCACGAACGAGATCTGGGAGTTTGGCGCCGGCACCGGGGCCCTGGCCGAGCAACTGCTGGGCGAGCTGGGCGAGCGCATCGAGCGCTACACCATCGTCGACCTGTCGGGCACCTTGCGCGACCGCCAGCACCAGCGTCTGCAGAAAGAGCACCCGAGCCTGGTGCACAAGGTCGTGTGGGCCGACAGCCTGCCCGACGCGCTGGAAGGCGTGATCGTGGGCAACGAGGTGCTGGACGCCATGCCCGTGCACCTGATGAGCTGGGATGGCGAGCGTTGGCTGGAGCGCGGCGTGGGCCTGGCTGGCCCCGAGACGGCACCCGATGCGGCAGCGGGCGACACCCCCGACACATCCCCCCGTTTCGTCTGGCTGGACCGCCCCGCGCCCGAAGGCGTGCGCCCACCCACCGAGCGCGCCGACAGCGAGTACGTGCCCGGCACCGTCACCGAAACCCACGGCCAGGCCGAGGCCTTCGTGGCCACGCTGGCCGAGCGCATGACGCGCGGCGCGGCCTTTTTCCTGGACTACGGCTTCCCCGAGGGCGAGTACTACCACCCGCAACGCACCGGCGGCACGCTGATGTGCCACCACCTGCACCAGAGCGACCCCGACCCGCTGGTCAAGGTGGGCGAGAAGGACATCACCAGCCACGTCAACTTCACCGGCATCGCCCTGGCGGGCCAGGAAGCCGACTGGGAGGTGCTGGGCTACACCTCGCAGGGACGCTTCCTGACCAACTGCGGCCTGGGCGAAGCGTTGGCGCGCACCGGCGAGGCCAGCACCGCCGAGCAGTTCAAGGCCCGGGGCGCCATGCAGATGCTGCTGGCCGAGCACGAAATGGGCGAGCTGTTCAAGGTGATCGGCTTCGTCAAGGGCCCATGGTTCGAGGCCATCGGCTTTGCGCACGGCGACCGCACGCACACCTTGTGACTCAGTGCGACGTCATGTGACATTTTCAATCGGCGTCATAGACCCGATTGACGGCACGAAATCGGTACAAACGCGATAATCGAAGGATGCTGCCACAACGCACCCTCAAATCCCTCACCCGCGCCGTCGGCGTGGGCCTGCACAGCGGCCAGCGCGTCGAGCTGACGCTGCGTCCAGCGCCGCCCAACACGGGCATCGTGTTCCGCCGCGTGGACCTGCCCGAGCCAGTGGACATCCCCGTCAACACCGGGGCGGTGTGCGACTGCCGCATGGCCACCACCATCTCGCCGGGCGGCGATCCGGGTCTGGCCAAGGTCAACACCATCGAGCACCTGATGTCGGCCTGCGCCGGTCTGGGACTGGACAACCTGTATGTCGACATCACCGCCGAGGAAGTGCCCATCCTCGACGGCTCGTCGGCCGCCTTCGTGTACCTGCTGCAAAGCGCGGGCATCGAATTGCAGAAGGCACCCAAGAAGTTCCTGCGGGTGCTCAAGCCGGTGGAGGTGCGCGAAGGCGAAGGCCGCACGCTCAAGTGGGCGCGCCTGGAGCCGTATCACGGCTACAAGCTGACCTTCGAGATCGATTTCGACCACCCCGCAGTCGACCAGACCGGCCAGCGCGTCGAGTTTGACTTCAGCACCGGCCAGTACAAGCGCGACATCGCCCGCGCCCGCACCTTCGGCTTCACCAAAGACGTAGAGATGATGCGTTCGCGCGGCCTGGGCCTGGGCGCCAGCATGGACAACGCCATCGTGGTCGACGAGCACCGCGTGCTCAATGCCGACGGGCTGCGCTACGACGACGAGTTCGTCAAACACAAGATCCTGGACGCCATTGGCGACCTGTATGTGGCGGGCCACCCGCTGCTGGCGGCCTACACGGCCTACAAGTCGGGTCACGCCATGAACAACCAGCTGCTGCATGCCCTGATGGCGCAGAAAGATGCCTGGGAGATCGTGACCTTCGAAGACGAGGCCAAGGCGCCGCGCGGCATGGCCGAGCTGGCCCCCGCCTGGTAAGCCGGCGCGGACACCCCCATGGTGCTGTTTCGCGCGCTGGCCGTCATCCTGGCCCTGGGCTTTCTGCTGAACATGGCGGTCTTCACCGTCACAGGCCAGCCGCGCTGGCGGCAATGGGCCATGCTCTCGCTGCGCTGGGGCGTGGTGCTGGGCCTGTGTTTTGTCGGCCTGATCGTGCTGCGCCGCGCCGCCGTCTTCATCTGACGCACATCAAAAACGCACCGGTCACCGCGGGATACTCCCCTCCCCCTCGTTCGAGGGGCGAACTAGCATCTGCGACCTGAAGCTCCGGCTACCCGCTGGAGCACTCAGGAGCAAGCATGAGCTACCGCGCGCTGTACGAGCGTTCCATCCACGAACGCGACACTTACTGGGCTGAACAGGCCTCCCGCATCCACTGGCACCGCCCGTTTGACACGGTCTGCGATGTCAGCAACCCGCCGTTTGTGAAATGGTTCGACGGCGGGCTGACCAATCTGTGCCACAACGCGGTCGACCGCCACGTGCACGACCGGGCCGACCAGGCCGCCCTGGTCTTCGTGTCCACCGAAACCAACACCGAAGAGACGATCAGCTACGGCCAGTTGCTGGTCGAGGTCGAACGCATGGCCGCCATCCTGCACGGCCTGGGCGTCGGCAAGGGCGACCGGGTGCTGATTTACATGCCCATGATCCCGCAGGCCGTGATCGCCATGCTGGCCACGGTGCGCCTGGGCGCCATCCACTCGGTGGTGTTCGGCGGTTTCGCCAGCCACGCGCTGGCCAGCCGCATCGACGATGCCACCCCGTCGGTCATCGTCACCGCCGATGCGGGCTCGCGCGGCGGCAAGGTCATCCCCTACAAGCCGCTGCTGGACGAAGCCCTGCGCCAAAGCACGCACACCGTGCCCCACGTGCTGCTGGTCGACCGCAAGCTGGCCCCGGCCGAGATGGACACCCCGCGTGACGTGGACTACTGGGACGCCCGCAGCAGCGTGATGGACGCCATCGTGCCCTGCGAGTGGGTCGAAGCCACCCACCCCAGCTACACGCTCTACACCAGCGGCACCACCGGCAAGCCCAAGGGCGTGCAGCGCGACACCGGTGGCTACGCCGTGGCCCTGGCCGCCTCGATGGAGCAAGTGTACTGCGGCAAGCCGGGCGAGACCTTCTTTTGCGCCAGCGACATCGGCTGGGTCGTGGGCCACAGCTACATCGTCTACGGCCCGCTGCTCACTGGCATGACCACGATCATCTACGAAGGCCTGCCGATCCGTCCCGATGCGGCCATCTGGTGGTCGCTGGTCGAGAAGTACCAGGTCAATGTGATGTTCTCGGCGCCCACCGCCATCCGCGTCCTCAAGAAGCAGGACCCGGACTGCCTCAAGCGCCACGACCTGTCCAGCCTCAAGCAGCTGTTCCTGGCCGGCGAGCCGCTGGACGAGCCCACCGCCAAGTGGATCGGCGATGCGATCGGCAAACCCATCATCGACAACTACTGGCAGACCGAAACCGGCTGGCCCATCCTCAGCCTGGCACGCGGCGTCGACCCCACGCTCACCCCGCGTCTGGGCTCGCCAGGGTTCCCGATGCCCGGCTACCAGGTCAAGCTGCTGGACGACCAGACTGGCGAGGAGCTGACCGGCGCCAACCAGAAGGGCGTGCTCACCATCGAAGGCCCCCTGCCCCCAGGTTGTCTGCAGACCATCTGGGGTGATGACCAGCGTTTCGTGCAGACCTACTGGTCCACCTTCCCGGGCAAACAGGTCTACAACACCTTCGACTGGGGCATCCGCGATGCGGACGGCTACTACTTCATCCTGGGCCGCACCGACGACGTGATCAACGTGGCCGGCCACCGCCTGGGCACCCGAGAGATCGAAGAGGCCATCAGCAGCCACAACGGCGTGGCCGAGGTGGCCGTGGTGGGCGTGGCCGACCAGCTCAAGGGCCAGGTGGCCAAGGCCTTCGTGGTGCCGCGTGACGCCAGCCGCGTGGTGGACGACGAGGGCCGCAAAGCCCTGGAAGCCGAGATCATGCACACGGTGGACCAGCAACTGGGCGCGGTGGCCCGCCCGGCACGGGTGCATTTCGTCAACGTGCTGCCCAAGACCCGCTCGGGCAAGCTGCTGCGCCGGGCCATCCAGGCCGTGTGCGAAGGCCGTGACACGGGCGACCTGAGCACCATCGAAGACCCGACCGCGCTGCAACAGTTGCAGGAAGCGGCGCAACGCTGAAGTCCAGCGTGTCCCGAGGGCTGGCGGGCTGACAACACGGCCCTCGGGATGGTCAAGCGCAGTGCCTTGTCGCACAATGCGGGTTTTGATGCCCTGAATTGCCCGACCATGAAAAAGACGCCTGCACTCACCGACGCCGAGATCAACGAAATCGACGAGCTGCTGGCCGCTGTGCCCGCACCCTTTGAAACCGTCGACGCCGTGATCCTGGACGGCTACCTCGCTGGCGTGCTGGTGCAGCCGGTGCTGCTGCAGCCGGAAGACTGGCTGCCCCCGATTTTCGGCACCGAAGGCATGCCCGAGGCCGGCATCGAAGGCTGGAGCGAAGCCCAGCACGACCGCCTGGTCAGCCTGATCACCCGCCGCAAGGACGAGATCCTGCGCGGCATCCTGGAAGACGGCTGGTTCGACCCCATCGTCCCGATGATCGAGGACGACGATGGCAAGCCCGCCGAAGGCAAGGATGCGCTCGAAGGCATCGGCTACTGGGCTGCCGGCTTCGAATGGGCCCTGGCCAACTTCCCGCAGCTGGAAGAAGCCGCGCTGTCGGGCGTGCCCGACCTGCTGGACTCCATCTGGCGCCACCTGCCCGATCAGGACGAGACCCAGCAGGCCATGACCAAGGCCCTGGACGAAGAGCATCCGCTCAAGAACCTGGACGAGGCCATCGAAGCCCTGGTGTTCGACGTGGTGGACCTGGCCCAGATCGGCCTGGCCGAAAGCCACAAGGTCGAAACCGTGATCCGCGAGCATCCCAAGCTCGGCCGCAACGACCCCTGCCACTGCGGCAGCGGCAAGAAGTACAAGAACTGCCACGGGGCCAACTGATTGCACGCGGATGGTCGTTTGACGATCCAGGTGCTGTCTGACCTGCACCTGGAGACCGAAGACTTCACGCCCACCCCGGCCTCCGGTGCCGACTTGCTGGTGCTGGGCGGCGATGTGGACAGCAGCTGGCAGGGGCTGTCGCGCTTTGCGAACTGGCCCGTGCCGGTGCTGTTTGTGCCCGGTAACCACGAGTTCGACAGGCGCGACATCGACGACGCGTTGGTGGGCCTGCGCGAGCGTGCCCGCGAGCTGAGCCTCACCTTGCTCGAGCGCGAGACCACCTTCGTCACCGCCCCCGATGGCCGGGTGATCCGCTTTCTCGGCACCACACGCTGGTCGGACTTCGACCTGTTTGGCGAGGCCCAACGGCCCAAGGCCATGCGGGCGGCGAGCTACTTTGTCAAGGTGATGCGGGCGACGCGGGGCGGCGAGCCCTTCGGCCCCGAGGCGGTGCGCGCCGAAGCCCTGCGTTGCCGCCAGTGGTTGGCCGAGGCCCTGGCCACCGCCCCCAGCGCCGAGCAGCGCTGGGACGCCACCGTGGTCATCACCCACTTCGGCCCCAGTCTGCTCAGCGCCGACCCGCGCTACGGCCGTCAACCGGGCACGGCGAGCTTTTGCAATGCCGACGACGACCTGATGCCTGGCGTGGACCTGTGGATTCACGGCCACCTGCACTGCCGCCACGACTACCTGGTGCGCCACGATCGCGGCGTCACCCGGGTGGTGAGCAATGCGCGCGGGCACGGGCACAAACAGGAATCAGACGGCTACGATGGCAGGTGTTGCGTTCGGCTCTAGACTGATCGCTGTGCTTGCCCTGCGAGTTTTTTTGTAGACACAACCGAGGAACACCCATGAAGATCTTGCTCCCCGTGGATGGCAGCCCCTTCACCAAGCGCATGCTGGCCTGGTTGGCCACGCACGACGAATGGCTGACGGGCCAGCACGAGTACACCGTGCTGACCGTGGTGCCGCAGATCCCGCCGCATGCGGCTGCGATGTTCCCGGCCGACCAGCTCAAGTCCTACTACGACGACACGGCCGAGGCCATCTTCAAGCCCATCCGCAAGTTCACAGCCAAACACGACCTGGCCACCGCCTATGTGGGCAAGATCGGTCACGCGCCCGACGTCATCGCCAAGCTGGCCGAAAAGGGCAAGTTCGACCTGATCATCATGGGCTCGCACGGCCACAGCAACTTCATGAACCTGGTGGCCGGCTCGGTGGCGACCAAGGTCATGGCCGCCTGCAAGACCCCGGTGCTGCTGGTGCGCTGAACACGTGCCCAGTTGCGGTGGCTCAGGCCACCACGCTGCGGTGGCGACCGGCTGACTTGGCCTCGTACAAGGCCAGATCGGCCCGTTGCACCGTCTGATCGGTGCTCTCCCCTGCGAGGTGCGCGGTGACGCCCGCTGAAAATGCGATGCGCAACGCCGGAACCTCTTCGCTCACGCACAGCGCCGACAAGGTTTCGCGCAAGCGCTCCACCAGCATGGCCGCCCCGTCGACGGAGGTTTCGGGCATGACGATGAGGAACTCCTCGCCTCCCCAGCGCGCCACGATGTCGCCTTCGCGCGTGGCCTGACGGGCCTGCTGCGCAAAGGTCTGCAACACCCGATCGCCCAGGGCGTGCCCGTGCTGATCGTTGACCAGCTTGAAATGGTCGAGATCAATCAAGGCCATGGCCAAGGGCCGTCCATTGCGGTCCTTCAGATGCACATGGTGTTCAATCAATTCCAGCGCGTAACGGCGGTTGTAGAGGTCGGTCAGGCTATCGCGGTTGGCCAACTCCTGGATGCGCGCCAACGCGGCCTCGAGTTCGCGCTTGCGGGTGCGCAAGCGCCGGCGCATCTCGCCGAACTGGGCCCCCAGAAACGCAGACATGAACTGCAGGATCACCAAAGTCAGGAAATGCACCGCCTCGACTTCGGGGGGAAAGTTCACCGGGTCCCGCACACTCATCCAGAGCATGCCACTTCCCATGGTGAGCAAGGCATACATGCCGGCGGCCCATTGCCGATTGCGCGTGAGGCTGAAGGAACCAAATGACGTCACGGCCACACTCAGGCCAATCAGCCCCCCTCGAAACTCGTGGAGCAGCACATAGGCCACCATGGCCATGGTCTGACCCACCAGCATCTGCGTCATCGTCATGGCCGGATCATGGAAATGGCGTGTCCAGCCCCAACGCACCAGGCTGTAGCTGATCACGGCCGCGGTCAGCGCAGCCGCCTCGAACACCCGTGCCGGCCCCAGTTCGGCCACGCCAATCGACAGGGCGACCTCGGCCAAGAGCACACCGAGCAGATAGCCGAAGGCCGCCAGCAAGGTCCGCAGCACATAACCCCGTTGCCGGGCTTCACGCCCCAACAGCAGATCCAACACGAATCGCAAATCACCCTCCTGAACAGCGTTTGATTATGTCCATGCAACATGAAGCCAGGCTGACGCCAGAATAATCGCCCCCCGGTGTGCCGTGACTTTCTGGCGTCTCTAGAATGTTTGCGCGCTCATGCTGCGGGCATCCTCCTGTGGCAAACCCTTCGCCCAAGGTGATCCATGTCCGATATCCGCATCCGCGGTGCCCGCCAGCACAACCTGAAGAACCTCGACCTCGACATCCACACGGGGGAGCTGACGGTCGTGACCGGTCCCAGCGGCTCGGGCAAGTCCTCGCTGGTGTTCGACACCCTGTATGCGGAAGGGCAGCGCCGCTACGTGGAGACCTTCAGCGCCTACGCGCGCCAGTTCCTCGACCGCATGGACCGCCCTGCCGTGGACCGCGTGGAGGGCGTGCCGCCAGCCATTGCCATCGACCAGAGCAACCCGGTGCGCACCTCGCGCTCGACCGTGGGGACGATGACCGAGCTGAACGACCACCTCAAGCTGTTGTTCGCACGGGGCGCGCAGCTGTTCGATCAGGACACCGGCCAGATGGTGCGCGAGGACACGCCCCAGTCGGTGTTTGCCGAGCTGCTGCGGCGCTGTGCGGCCACGCCCGGCGGCCGCCGCGTGGTGGTCACCTTCGGCGCGGTGCTGCCGGCCCACACCACGGCCGAGCAGATGGCCGACTGGCTGTCGGTCAGCGGCTTTTCACGCATCCAGGCGCAGCGCGTGGTGAAGGCCCGTGACCTGCCCTCGGCGGCGCTGACCAGCGCCCAGGTGGCGGCTGCGCTGGAGGAAGGTGGCGAGGGTGCATCGGCCAAGAAAAAGCCCGCCGCCAAAAAGACGAGCAAGAAGACGAAGGACGCCGCCAGCGCCGAGCTGGGCGATGACGAACGCCTGGTGCTGGATGTGGTGGCCGACCGCTTCCGCATCGGCGCGGACCCGAGCGGGGCCGATCTGGACCGCCCCCGCGTGATGGAGGCGCTGGAAGTGGCCTTCAAGCGCGGCAGCGGCCACATCACCGTGTATGCCTTGCCCGAGGGGGGCGACGAGGCGGAGCCCGAACTGTGGCGCTTCTCCGCCGGCCTGCACTGCCCGGACAGCCACCGCCGCTACAGCGCGCCCACGCCGGGCATGTTCTCCTTCAATTCCGCCGCTGGGGCCTGCCCGACCTGCCGGGGCTTTGGCCGCGTCATCGGCGTGGACTGGGGCCTGGTCATCCCCGATGGGAAGAAAACGCTGCGCGGCGGCGCCATCAAGACCATCCAGACCCCTGCCTGGGCAGAGTGCCAGGCAGAGCTGATCAAGTACGCCGGCGAAGCTGGGGTGCCACGCGACCTGGCCTGGTCGCAGATGACGCCCGAGCACAAGGCCTGGGTGCTCGACGGCGACCCGGCCTGGAAGGGTCAGTGGCAGAAGCAGTGGTACGGCATCAAACGCTTCTTCGAGTACCTGGAGAGCAAGTCCTACAAGATGCACATCCGCGTGCTGCTGTCCAAGTACCGCAGCTACACGCCATGCCCCACCTGCGAAGGCGCGCGCCTGCAGACCGAGTCGCTGCTGTGGCGTCTCGGTTCGCGCGAAGACGCCGACGCGGTGCTGGCCCCGGCCAAGCGCTTCAAGCCGCACGGCGCCGCGCTGCCCCGTGACGTGCTGGAGGCCCTGCCCGGCCTGAGCCTGCACGATGTGATGCTGCTGCCGATCTCGCAGCTGCAGCGCTTCTTTGCCTTTGTCACGCTGGGCCAGCGCGAAGACACCGACGCCCTGCAACTGCTGCTTGACGAGATCCGCACGCGCCTGAAGTACCTGGTGGACGTCGGCCTGGGCTACCTGACGCTCGATCGGCAAAGCCGCACCCTGTCGGGCGGTGAGGTGCAGCGCATCAACCTGACGACCGCGCTGGGCACCTCGCTGGTCAACACCCTGTTCGTGCTGGACGAGCCGTCCATCGGCCTGCACCCGCGCGACATGGACCGCATCAACGTGGCCATGCAACGCCTGGTGGACGCCGGCAACACCTTGGTCGTGGTCGAGCACGACCCCGCCGTGATGCTGGCCGCCGACCGCGTCATCGACATGGGCCCCGGCCCCGGTCACCAAGGCGGCCGCATCGTGTTCGATGGCTCACCCGATGAGCTCAAGCACGCCGAGACCCTGACCGGTGCCTACCTGGGCGCACGCCGCACCATCGGCCTGGGCCTGCGTCGCCCCGTGGCCGAGAACACGCCGCGCCTGATCCTGCAAGGGGCGCGTCAGCACAACCTGAAGAACCTGAACATCGAGTTCCCGTTGCAGCGCCTGGTGGGCGTGACCGGCGTGAGCGGCTCGGGCAAATCGACGCTGATCCAGGACATCCTGCACCCGGCGCTGCTGCGTCACTTTGGCCTGGCCACCGACTCGCCCGGCGAGCACGACGAGCTGCTGGGCGCCGACTGGCTGAGCGCGGTCAACTTCGTGGACCAGTCGCCCATCGGCAAGACGGCCCGCTCCAACCCGGCCAGCTATGTGGGTGCGTTTGACGCCGTGCGCACGCTGTTTGCCGTGACGCCGCTGGCGCGCGAGCGCAAGTACACCGCCGGCACCTTCAGTTTCAACGCGGGCACGGGGCGCTGCGCCACCTGCGGGGGCTCCGGGTTTGAGCACGTCGAGATGCAGTTCCTCTCCGACGTGTACCTGCGCTGCCCGGACTGCGACGGCACGCGCTTTCGCGCCGAGGTGCGCGAGGTCACCATCGAGCGCCTGAACAAGAAGCTCAGCATCTCCGACGTGCTGGAGCTGACCGTGGCCGAAGCCGTGCGTCTGTTCGCGCAGGATGTGGACGTGGTGCGCGCGCTGCAGCCGCTGGCCGATGTGGGGCTGGACTATGTGAAGCTGGGCCAGCCGGTGCCGACGCTGTCGGGGGGTGAGGCGCAGCGCCTGAAGCTGGCCGGCCACCTGGTCGAGACGGCACAACAGGCCAGCAAGTCCCGCCAGAAGCTCGCCCGCAAGGGCACGCTTTTCATGTTCGACGAGCCCACCACCGGCCTGCACTTCGACGACATCGCCAAGCTGATGCGCGCCTTTGCCAAGCTGCTGGACGCGGGCCACTCCATCATCCTGATCGAGCACAACCTCGATGTGATCCGGGCTTGCGACTGGCTGATCGAGCTGGGCCCCGAGGGCGGTGAGGCGGGTGGGCAGCTGGTGGCCTTCGGCCCGCCGGAGCAACTGCGTTTGGGCCAGACCCACACGGCCATCGCCTTGCGGGAGTACGAACAGGCACTGGGCCTGTTCGTGCCTGCGCTGCCCGCCTCGGCAGACCGAGGCGAAGCCGCCAACACCGCCCAGGTCTTGCAGGTGGCCGAGAAAGCCCCGGCCTACCACCTGGGCCGCGACACGGCCGAAGATGGCCCCTCGCTGCAGGCCCTCATCAAGGCCCGCCGTGACGAGCGCCGCGCCCGCGCCGCCACTGCGCCCGGCCACGACAGCATCGAGGTCGTCAACGCGCACGAGAACAACCTCAAGGGCCTGAGCGTCCACATCCCGCGCGGCAAATTCAACGTCATCACGGGGGTGTCGGGCTCGGGCAAGTCCACGCTGGCCTTCGACATCCTGTTCAACGAAGGCCAGCGTCGCTATCTGGAGTCGCTCAACGCCTATGCGCGCTCGCTGGTGCAACCGGCGGGCCGCCCCGAGGTGGACGCCGTCTACGGCATCCCGCCCACCGTGGCCATCGAGCAGCGCCTGTCTCGCGGCGGTCGCAAGTCCACCGTGGGCACCACCACCGAGGTGCACCACTTCCTGCGCTTGCTCTATGTGAAGCTGGGCACGCAGCACTGCACCACCTGCGTCGACGAAGACGGCCACCCCATCCCCGTGCTGCCGCAAACCCCCGAGGCGATTGCTGCGCAATGGGTGCGCGACTACCGCGGCCAGCACATCGGCCTGATGGCGCCGCTGGTCGTCAACCGCAAGGGCATCTACACCGAGCTGGCCAAGTGGGCGTCGAGCAAGGGCTTCGACCACCTGCGTGTGGACGGCGAGTTTCTGCCCACAGCAGGCTGGGGCACCGCCAAGGGCCCGAAGCTCGACCGCTACCGCGAACACTCCATCGAATTACCGGTGGGCGACGTGGTGGTCACCCCTGAGAACGAGCCCCGCCTGCGCGAGCTGCTGGCCCAGGCGCTGGAACACGGCAAGGGCGTGGTCCACCTCATCACCGGGCTGGAAGGCCTGGCCGAAGCCCTGGCGACCGGCAAGTCCACCCTGCGCATGGGGCGCGTCAAGGTGTTCTCCACGGAGCGCGCCTGCCCGAGCTGCGGCACCAGCTACCCCGAGCTGGACCCGCGCCTGTTCAGCTACAACAGCAAGCATGGCTGGTGCCCGGACTGCGTGGGCACGGGCCTGGCCCTGACGCGCGAACAGCGCAAGGTGATGGACGACTCGCAGCCCGACGAAAAGAAGGGCCGCGAATCGGGCCGCGAGCAGACCTTTGCCGAACCCGATGTGGAAGACGTGACCGACGCCGAATGCGGCAGCTGCCACGGCGCGCGCCTCAACCCGGTGGCGCTGGCGGTGCAGCTGCGCGGTCAGTCGATTGCGCAGCTGTCAGCGCTGGCCGTCAAGGACGCCCGCAAATGGGGAGAGAAGCTCAAGCTCGATGGGCGTGAGGCCACCATTGCCCGCGACATCGTCAGCGAGATCAAATCGCGCCTGGCCTTCATGGAACAGGTGGGCCTGGGCTACCTCAGCCTGGACCGCGCGGCGCCCACGCTGTCGGGTGGCGAGGCCCAACGCATTCGCCTGGCGGCGCAGCTGGGCAGCAACCTGCAAGGCGTCTGCTACGTGCTCGACGAGCCCACCATCGGCCTGCACCCGCGCGACAACCAGTTGCTGCTCGACGCCCTGCACACCCTGGGTGCAGAGGGCAACACCCTGGTCGTGGTCGAACACGATGAAGACACCATCCGCCGCGCCGAGCACATCATCGACATCGGCCCCGGTGCCGGGGTGCGCGGGGGCACGGTGGTGGCGCAAGGCACGGTGGCCGACATCATGGCCGCGCCCGATTCGGTCACCGGCCGCTGCCTGCGCACGCCCATGCCCCACCCCTTGCGCCTGGATGCCGACGGTCACACCATCGGACGCCGTCCCGTCGATGCCAGCACACCGCAGTTGCATCTGAAAGGCGCCCGCCTGCACAACCTGCAGCGCGTCGATGTGCAGGTGCCGCTGCTGCGCCTGGTCGCCGTCACCGGCGTGTCCGGCTCGGGCAAATCCACACTGGCGCGCGATGTGCTGCTGGCCAACGTGCACGCCGCCGTCAGCATCCCCTTCAAGGAACGCGGGACCACGCTGCCGCAATGGACCGGCTGCGACGGCCTGGAAGGCTGGGGCGCGGTGGACCGCGTGCTGGAAGTGGACCAGACCCCGATCGGCAAAACGCCACGCTCGTGCCCGGCCACCTACATCGGCTTCTGGGACACCATCCGCAAGCTGTTTGCCGACACACTCGAAGCCCGCGCGCGGGGTTGGGCGGCGGGCCGCTTCAGCTTCAACACCGGCGAAGGCCGCTGCCCGGCGTGCGAAGGCCAGGGCATCCGCACCATCGAGATGTCCTTCCTGCCCGACGTGAAGGTGCACTGCGAGACCTGCAACGGCATGCGCTTCAACCCCGAAACCCTGGCCGCCACCTGGCGCGGCAAGCACATCGGCGACGTGCTGAAAATGGAAGTGGACGAGGCCGTCGAGTTCTTCGCGTCCATGCCGTCCATCGCCCACCCACTGCGCTTGCTGCAGGACGTGGGCCTGGGCTACCTCACGCTGGGCCAACCCTCGCCCACGCTGTCCGGTGGCGAAGCCCAGCGCATCAAGCTGGTGACCGAGCTCAGCAAGGTGCGTGACGACATCACCCGGCGCGGCCAGAAAGCCCCGCACACGCTCTATGTGCTGGACGAACCCACCGTGGGTCTGCACATGGCCGACGTGGAGAAACTCATCCGCGTGCTGCACCGCCTGGTCGATGGCGGCCACAGCGTGATCGTCATCGAGCACGATCTGGATGTGATCGCCGAAGCCGACTGGGTGATCGACATGGGACCGGAAGGTGGCACGGGCGGCGGCAAGGTGGCGGCGGCTGGCTCACCCGACGAGATTGTGAAGCGCAAGACCCACACCGGCGTGGCACTCAAGGGGGTATTGCACCGCGCCACGCCAACCTGACCGGAGAGAAACGGACGGACACGGACAGCCCCGGTCCGTCGCGTCCGTCGCGTCCGTCAGCGACGGGCGTGCTGGCGCAGTTGGGCCTGCCAGGCCGCCAACTCGGGGCAAGCGGGCAGTGGGTCGGCCTGGATGCTGGCCGCCAGCTTCGCCAGCAAGGCCTGCTGCGCAGCGCTGTAGGTCGTGGGAGTCAAGGTCTGCAGCACCACATGCAAAGGCCCACGCGAGCCGTCCTTGTTCGGAAAACCCATGCCTGGCAGGGCCTGCTCGGCCCCATCGGCCAGCGCCAGCTTGATCAGGTGCCCCTCCAGTGTCGGCACCTGCACCACGCCATGCGCCAGCACGGTGAACAGGTCCACCGGCACGGTGCAGCTCAAGGTCTGGTCGGCGCGCCACGTGAACAGCGGGTGGGCACGCAGGCGAATCGTCAGCACCAGATCGGCCTGCCGTGCCCCACAGCGCTGCCCCTGCCCACGCAAGACCACCGTCTGGCCGTCCCGCACGCCCGCGGGGATGCGCACCTCGTAGTGATAGTCGCGCGCCGCGGTCAGCTCGCCAGAGCCGCCGCACGACTCACAGGCCCGCCGCTCGTGGCCATCGCCCCCGCAGTGCGCACACGTGATCCACGAACCTGACCGCTTGCCCGGCACCCGCCCTTCGCCTTCGCAAACATGGCAGACCGTGCGCGGCGACACCCAGCGCCCCACGCCCTCACAGTCGGGGCACAGGTCCGTGATCAGACCCTGCACCCGGTGCATGCAGCCCATGGCAGCAGCCTCCAACGTGATCTCCGCCTCATGCGCCAGCGGGCGCGGCGCGGCCTCGCCATCGGGCTCCCAGCGCGGCTTGCCCCAGTCTCGCTCCCACCATTTGCGCTTGGCATTCGGATGAGGTGGCGGTGCATCGTCCTGCTGAGGCGGCTCTGTCTCAGCAGGGGCAGACGCCTCCACCTCGTCCGCCGCCGCCTCGCCCCACTCGCAGACCTGCCGATACGCCTCGTTGATCCGCTGCATGCGCCGCACCGCCAACGGGTCGGCATTGCGATCGGGATGCCAACGAGCGGCCAGACGCCGATAGGCTTTCTTGGCCTGCGCCAGCGTGGCACCGGCCTTCAGGCCCAGTTCTTCATAAGGATCCATGTCACCCCTCCCCGGGCTGACTCATTCGGTGTCTTGCGTGTGAAAACAATACGTGCCACGTCCTAACATCTTGGCACGGTACATGGCCTCATCAGCCCCTGCCAACAAAGAGCTCATGTCATGAGCCTCTCCAGGGAACAAACAGATGCCCACACTGGCCCCAATGTGCAGGGTCACGCCTTGAATATGAAAGGGCTCGTCCATCCGCTGCACGATGTCCTTCGCCACATGCGCCGCATCGTCCGGCCCATGCACATCGCCCAGAATAACGGTGAACTCATCGCCTCCCCGGCGCGACACGGTGTCGCTCTCTCGAAGACACGCACGCAAGCGATCAGCGACACTCTGCAGCAGCAGATCCCCCATCTCGTGACCATGATGGTCATTGACGAACTTGAAACGGTCCAGGTCAATGAACAATACCGCGAGGTGCTGCCCATGGCGGCGTGCCCGCGCCATCTCCATGCGCAAACGGTCATCGAACAAAATACGATTAGGCAACTGCGTCAAGGCATCGTGGTAGGCCAAGCCCGTCAGATGCGCCTCGGTACGGCGCTGCTCGGTCACATCGTGCACTGTCTCCACGAACAAGCGTCGGCCATGCAAAAAGGCCGGGTGACGCTCGGCAGACACCGGAAACGTGCTGCCATCCGGACGCACGCCCACCACATCTCCCTCTCGCTGCACGACCAGTTGATCAAAGCGCACCCCGATCAGCTCGCCCGGGTCCCGTCCAAACAGACGCTCAGCTGTGTGGTTGTTCTTGATGACCGTGACACCATCCTCGTCCAGCACCATCACACAGGCGGCCACCTTGTGGATGACCTCATCGAGCAGATCCTGCTGCTCGCTCGCACGCCGGATGCGCCGCTGAGACAGTGCGAACACGCCCACGAAATTACACAAGGCCAGCAGGAAGGTGAGGCCCTGATACCAGCGCATGCGGGTGGCCTCACGGCGCGTCAGCGTCTCCAGCTCGGTGGTGAGCGCATTCATCAGCGACAGCAACTCCAGGTTGTGCGCTTTGGCATAGGCCACCACGGGCGGCAGGCGCAAGGGCAACTGCGCCGCATCCGCGGTCAGCACATGGTGGCTGAGCTCACGGTAAGGTGCCCAGATCTCCCTGGCCTGCGCCACCAACTGCCGCGTGTGCGCCTGCGTCACTGGCGCCAGAAACACGCGTTCACCCTGGCCGCCTTCGGTTTCACGGCCCGCCCAGAAACCCTGCAAGGTCTGATCGAACAACTCGGTGGTCAGGGCCAGCTCTTGTAGCGAGGATGCCAGGGGTGCACCCACTCGCTGAGCGTCCTCCAGTTGCAGTAACACCTTGGCCATGCGCTGCGACAGCATCCGCTGGCGCCCTGCCAGATTGATGCCCACGGCTTCGCGCTCGATCTTCACCGACATCCACACATTCAAACCCAGCGCGGCGAAATCGAACAGCAAAAACAGTGACACCGCCACCAGCATGGCGCGAGACAGACGTGGAGCTTGGGACAACAAGGGACTGCCTTCAGCGCACGCGCAACATCGCCAACACACCACCACGGCGCACGACACGCCAGCCCAGCAGCAGCGCCAGGATCACGGCATAGACCATGACCTCGCTCACATCGTTCTTGGCCGCCTTCTTCAAGTAGAAGTGCAACAACCCCAGCAGCGACACCGCATAGACCAGCTTGTGCAGCAACTGCCACTTGCGCCCGCCCAGCGCGCGGATGGCGGCATTGAATGACGTCAGCGCCAGCGGCAACATCACCAGGAAAGTGAGCATGCCGACCAGAATGAAGTTGCGCTTGAACACATCGGCCACGATGTCATCGATCACCCACCCCTTGTCCAGCCACGCGTACGACAACAGGTGCAGCACCGCGTACACAAAGGCCGTCACCCCCAGCGTGCGCCGGTAGCGCACCAGGGCCGGCAGCGCCGCCATCTCGCGCAGCGGCGTCACCAGCAGGGTCAGCCACAGCCAGCGCAACGCCCATTGTCCTGTTTCCTGAATCAGCGTCTGCGCCGGGTTCGCGCCCAGGCCATCGGTCAGCGCGCCCACCAGCAAGGCCACAGCCGGCACGGCACACACCACCCACAGCAGGGGCTTCATCCAAGGCTTGAGCAACCATTGGTTCGCCATCGACAAGGCCATCAGTAATACTTCCTCAAATCCATGCCCGCATACAACGACCCCACCTGGGCCGCATAGCCGTTGAACATCAGGGTGGGTTTGCGCGGCGCAAACAGACCCCCTTCGCCAATTCTGCGCTCAGTTGCCTGACTCCAGCGCGGGTGGTCCACCGTCGGGTTCACATTCGAGAAGTAGCCGTACTCGCGTGGATTGGCCTGCATCCAGCTCGACGGTCTCGGCTTTTCGGTCAGACGGATCGCGACGATCGACTTGGCACTCTTGAAGCCGTACTTCCAAGGCACGACCAGACGCAGTGGTGCGCCGTTCTGCGGCGGCAGCACCTCGCCGTACAACCCGAAAGCCATCAGCGTCAGCGGGTGCATGGCCTCGTCGATGCGCAAACCCTCCACATACGGCCAGTCCAGCACGCTGCTGCGCACGCCGGGCATCTGCTGCGCATCAGCCAGGCTGATGAACTCCACGAACTTGGCGCGGCTGGTCGGCTGCGCTCGCTGCAACAGCGTCGACAGCGAATACCCCACCCACGGAATCACCATGGACCAGCCCTCGACGCAGCGCAGGCGATAAATGCGCTCTTCCATCGCCCCCAGCTTGAGCAGATCGTCCAGGCCCAGCTTCAAAGGCCGCCCCACTTCGCCCTCGATGCTCAGCGTCCAGGGACGGGTTTTCAGGGTGTGGGCGTATTCGGCCGGGTCGGACTTGTCCGTGCCGAACTCGTAAAAATTGTTGTACGTGGTGATGTGCTCGTACGACGTCAGCTTGTCCACGGCCAAGGCCCCTGGCACCGCGCTGCGCACCGCAGACAAGGCCGCACGCTTGCCGGGCCGCGTCACCGTGGCCGACGTGGCAGGCGCACTCTGCGCCTGCGCCCTCGCCCAAGGCAACGCCGACGTCATCACCCCACCGCCGAGCAGCGCCGCCTCGCGCAACCACTGGCGACGGTTCGTGTACACCGCCTGCGGCGTGATCTCACTGGGCACGGCATGCACCCTGCCACTGTCGGGATGCGCCGCGTGTCGAGAAGTCAGGATGAAAGGCATGGCCAGGCTCCACCGAAAAGACAGAGCCGCACCTTACACCGGGCAGCGCCCGGCTGCCGCTTCACTGAAATTTAGGCAACTCGCCCTGAGGGCCTCGGATTTGCATCAAACGCCCCGCCAGCCGCGCCTGCACGGTCGAGGGCAAAGGCGCAAAGCCCGTGCCACGGGTCAGCTCGTCACCATGCATGAAGCACCAGTAGACAAAACGCGCCGTCCAGTCCGCCTCGCTCATGCCCTTCGGGCGGGCATCCAGCAGCACAAAGCTGGTCGAGGTGATGGGCCAGGCATCGGGCCGCGGCCGGTTCAACAAGCTGGCCGAGTCGTCACCCTTGCGGTACACGTCCGAGGCCAGGATGGCTGCGCGGAATCCCGCCTCCGAGGCGCTCAACACCTGCCCCGTGCGGTTGCGCAGGCGCACCCCCACCAGTTTGTCCTTGACCACCCGGTCATACGACACATAGGTGAAGCCGCCCGGCGTGGCCTTGACCAGTGCCGAGACGCCATCGTTGCCCTTGGCCTCCAGCGTCTGAGCCGGCCAGGCCGGCTTCTGGCTGATGGGCACGGCCTTGGCGAAAGCGGGCGACGAGTCGGCCAGATAACGCACCCACACCTCGGTCGACCCCGATTTGTCTTCACGCACCACCCGCGACACGGGCAGCGAAGGCAGCTTCAGACCTGGATTCAGCGCACCAATGCGCGGGTCATTCCAGACGGTGATGGCCCCACGGGCCATGTCGGCGAGCACCTCACCACTGAGCACCAACTCATTGGGCTGCACGCCCGGCAGGTTCACCACGGGCACAAAGCCCCCCACCAGCAGCGGGATCTGAACCAGCTTGTGTTCGGCCAGTTGCGCGGCACTCAGCGGGTTATCGGTGCCACCAAAATGCACCGTACGGGCCTTGGCCTGGCGAATGCCATCACCCGAACCGGTGCCCTTGTACTGGATCGATGGGGCTTTGCGCTCTTCCATGAAACGCGCGGTCCAGCGGTCGTAAACCCGCGACGGAAAGGTCGCTCCCGCGCCCTGGATCGCCACGTCGGCATGCACCGGCGTCAGCCAGGCGCTCACCGCCAACACACCCCACACGCACCCCTGCTTGCCCCACACCCGACACCACTGCATTGCCAACCACTTCTCAAGGTTCATTCAAACCCGCGAAATGTACAAACAGTGTGCGTCAGGCATGTGACACCGCCTCAAACTGCGTCAAGCGGCTTTCTTGGCGGCAGCTTTCTTCGCAGCGGTCTTCTTGGCCGCTGGCGCCTTGGCCGCACGCGGCTCGAACTCGAAGCCCACCTTGCCGGCCTTGGCATCCCAGCTCAGGAAGGCCTTGAACTTGCGCCGCGTCTTGTTCGAGACGAAGTTCTCCATCAGATCGGTCTTGCCCGTCTCCAGCAACTTGGTCACCTGCTCCGGCGTCACGGGCTGCTGCAGGATGATCTTGCCGCTCTTGAAGTCGCAGGTGGCTGGCCCCGTCGTGTGTTCGCACACATAGTTGGCACCGTGCTCGTACACCTCACCGCCGCACTTGGGACACTTGCCCAGGCTGGTCTGCGCGCTGAAGTCCACCGCCTCGCCCGAGCCCTCGTCCTTCTTCGCGTCTTCCCCGAAGTCGAACTCCATCTTCCAGTTGGCCAGCTCCTCGTCGCGCACCATGCGCAACTCGGCCGTGAAGGGCCAGCCCGCCTTAGAGCGGAAGCCTTCCAGCGGCCCGATCTTGCGGTCGCGCAGCAGCTGCTCCACCTCGGGCAACTCAAAGCTGCGGCCCGCCGGGATCTTGGTCATGCTGAAGCCGCAACCGGTCGCGCCTTCGGCATCCCCACCGCCCTTGCCCGTGCAGGTGAAGCGGCGGTAATTCTCCTTGACCACGCCGCCACAGTTCGGGCAAGGCGTGTTCAAGGTGGCGTAGTCGCCTGGGATTGTGTCGCGGTCGTATTCCTTGGCCTTTTGCACCACGCGCTGCGTCATGGCGGCGATCTCGGCCATGAAGGCCTCGCGGCTCAGGCGGCCCTTTTCCATCTCCGACAGCTTGAATTCCCAGTTGCCGGTCAGCTCGGGCTTGGTCAGGTCTTCCACCCCCAGGCCGCGCAGCAGCGTCATCAGCTGGAAGGCCTTGGCCGTGGGGATCATCTCGCGCCCCTCACGGTAGAGGTACTTCTCGGTGATCAACCCTTCGATGATGGCCGCGCGGGTGGCTGGCGTGCCCAGCCCTTTCTCGGTCATCGCCGCCTTCAGCTCCTCGTCGTCGATCAGCTTGCCTGCGCCTTCCATGGCACTCAGCAGCGTCGCTTCGGTGTAGCGGGCCGGCGGCTTGGTCTTCAGCGCGTTGACCAGCACCTCTTCGTTGCGCACCGCCTCGTCCGGCTGCACGGCCACCAGCGTGGTGTCGTCGCCCTCTTCGGCCGCTTCCTTGCCGTACACGGCCATCCAGCCCGGCTTGACCAGCACCTTGCCGTTCGTCTGAAAGTGGTGCACCTGGTCGGCCACCGGCACCTTGGTGATGCGGGTCGTGACCATGAACTCGGCCGAGGGGTAGAACACCGCGATGAAGCGCTTGACCACCATGTCGTACAGCTTGGCCTCGGCCTCGGTGAGACTGCCGGGTGCCTGCATCGTCGGGATGATGGCAAAGTGGTCCGACACCTTGGCGTTGTCGAAAATTCGCTTGTTGGGCTTGATGTAGCCCTCGCGCACGGCCTTGCCGGCATGCGTGGCCAGTGCGCGCAGCGGGCCAGGCAGCTCGGAGCTGGCGATCATCGCCATCGTGTCCTTCACCACCGGCAGGTAGTCTTCCGGCAGCGCACGCGAATCGGTTCTCGGATAGGTCAGTGCCTTGTGCTTTTCATACAGCGCCTGCGCCAGCGACAGCGTGGTCTTGGCGCTGAAGCCAAAACGCGAGTTCGCCTCGCGCTGCAGCGTGGTCAGGTCATACAACAGCGCGCTGGCCTGCGAGCTGGGCTTGGCCTCTTCCGTCACGGTACCGGTCTGGCCGCGTACCGCATCGGCAATCGCCTGCGCCTCGGCCGCCGTCCAGACACGGTCCGCCTTCAGCTCGGCGTCCTGCGAGCCTTCCACGGCGTTCTTGACCCGCTTGAACTCCGGGTCGAACCACTTGCCGTCGTAACTGCCAGCGGACACCTCGAAGCTGCCGCGGATTTCCCAGTAATCGCGGAACACGTGCTTGCGGATCTTTTCTTCGCGCTCCACCACGATGGACAACGTGGGCGTCTGCACCCGGCCCACGGTGGTCAGGAAAAAGCCCCCATCGCGCGAGTTGAACGCCGTCATCGCCCGCGTGCCATTGATGCCCACCAGCCAGTCGGCCTCGGAGCGGCAACGCGCGGCACTGGCCAGCGGCAGCATCTGCTCATCGGAGCGCAGCTGATCAAAGCCATCGCGGATGGCCTGCGGCGTCATGCTCTGCAGCCACAGGCGGCGCACGTCCTTGCCCAGGCCCTTGGCCCGCAGCGTGGCGGTGCTGTCTTGCGCGTACTGCGCAATCAGGCGGAAGATCAGCTCCCCTTCGCGCCCCGCGTCACACGCGTTGATCAAGGTGGTGACATCCTTGCGCTTGATCAGCTTGACCAGGGCATTGAGGCGCCCCTTGCTCTTGTCGATCGGGTTCAGATCGAAGTGCGGGGGGATCACCGGCAGGTTCGCGAAACTCCACTTGCCGCGTTTGACGTCGAACTCCTCCGGCGCCTTGATCTCGACCAGGTGGCCGACGGCGGAGCTGACCACATAGTGCTCGCTCTCGAAGTATTCATCGTGTTTCTCGAACTTGCCATCCACCGGCGTCAACGCGCGCACGATGTCTTGGGCAACCGAAGGTTTTTCTGCAATGACCAGGGCTTTGCTCATGGGCGTGTTTATATATGCAAACCGTTCATACAATCGGGTTTCTCGCGCGCACACACGCGCGCACCCGCACATTTCAATATAAACACACTGGTCGATGACGCAAGCCGCGCACAAACCCACGCCCGCCGCCCGCACCGCCGCGCACAGCGACAAGGCCGCTGGCCACGGCCGCCGCACCCAGGTGCGTGACTCAGGCATCCACGGTAAAGGCGTCTATGCCGTGCGCCCCATCCAGGCCGGCGAGCGCGTGCTCGAGTACAAGGGCGAAATCATCACCTGGGAAGAGGCGCTCGACCGCCACCCCCACGACCCCGAACAGCCCAACCACACCTTCTACTTCCACCTCGACGACGGCCACGTCATCGACGGCAAGCACGAAGGCAACTCGGCCAAGTGGATCAATCACTCGTGTGAGCCCAACCTCGAAGCCGAGCAGGTCGGCAACCGCGTCTTCCTCGACGCCTTGCGCGACATCGCCCCCGGTGAAGAGCTCTTCTTCGACTACGGCCTGGTCATCGACGCCCGCATGACACCCAAGTTGAAGAAGGAATACGCCTGCTGGTGCGGCGCCCCCACCTGTCGCGGCACCATGCTGGCCTCCAAACGCCGCCGTTGAGCCCATGACGCTGCCAGACGCCCGCCCCGACCCCGAGAGCGACCCCACGCACGGCGCGCTGGCGCCGGTGCTGGCCGAGCTGAACGGCGCGGCCGAGCGCATCTGGCTGGCCAGTGCGGCCACTTGCCCTGGCCTGAGCATCGAGGTTCTGCCCGAGCTGGGCTCCACCAACACCGAGCTGATGGCGCGCGGACGCCGGGGTGAGACCGCGCCCACCCTGCTCGCTGCTGCCCGCCAGACCGCCGGACGCGGTCGCCTGGGCCGCAGCTGGCAGGCTGAGCCAGGCGACACCCTGACCTTCTCCCTGGGCCTGCCCCTCGACCTGGCCCACATCCCCGGTGGTGCCAGCGCCTTGTCGCTGGCTGTGGGGCTCGCCCTGGCCGAGGCACTTGATGCTGGCCTCGGTGCGCCCTGGCCCCTGGGCCCCGTCGGCCTGAAATGGCCCAACGACCTGTGGCTGGCGGGCCGCAAGCTCGGCGGCATCCTCATCGAAGCCAGCCCTGCCCCCGGCTTGCCGGACGGGCAGCGCTGGGTGGTCATCGGCGTGGGGCTCAACGTGCACCCGGGCTCGGCCCCAGAAGGTTCCGCCAGTCTGGCCGAGGTCGATCCCGCCACGCCCCCCCGCATCGGCGACGTGTGGGCCTGGATGGCCCCCGCCCTGATCAGCGGCGTACAGGCCTTCGCCAAGCAGGGCTTTGCCCCCCTGCAAGCCGCCTATGCCCAGCGGGACGTCTTGCGGGGGCAAGGCGTGGGCCTGTGGAGCACGCCGGGCCAGTATCCGGCCGACGGCCACCCACCTACTCAGACGGGTGTTGCGCAAGGCGTAGACGCCCAGGGCGCCTTGCTCGTGCATACTGAACAGGGTGTGCAGGCATGGCACAGTGGCGACGTCAGCGTGCGCCCTCATACCGCCTGACACCCGTCCCTTTCAACCTCTCCCGACCTGACCCGGCCCCCTCGCCCATGCTGCGCTCCCTGGTGCTGATCCTGCTGCTTCTCAACCTGGCCTTTTTCAGTTGGACCCAGGGTTGGCTCACCACCGTGGTGGGTGTTCACCCCTCTCAGCAGCACGAACCCCAGCGCCTGACCCTGCAGCGCCATGCTGACCAACTGGAAGTGATCCCCCCTGAGGTCATGCCCTCGGCCAGCGCCGCGTCGGCCGCCTTGGCGCAAGCCATTGCTTCAGCGGCCTCGGCAGCCTCCGAAGGCGACGACGGCGCCGTGCTGCCTGCCGCACTCCCCCAGACACCCGGTGAAGCGGCATCGGACACCAACGCGGCGCAAGCCAGCACGGCCACACCGGCCAACGCCGCCGCGGCCCCCACCGCCTGCCTGGCTGCCGGCCCCTTCGGCTCGGTCGAGATGGGCATCGTGACCTCGAACCTGCAAGGCATCGTGCCCCGCGAAAGCTGGCGCACCGAAGACGTCACCCTCGACGGCCTCTGGTTCGTCTACATGGGCCCCTACCCTGACCGCGAACTCTTCAACCGCAAACAGGCCGAGCTCAAGGCCTTGGGCGGCATCACCTTCCGCGAAGTGCGCACCCCCACCAGCTTGGCCAATGGCTTCGTGCTGGGCCGCTACGAGCAGGCGCAAGACGCGCAAGCGGCGCTCAACCAACTCAAGGCACGCGGCGTGCGCTCGGCCCGCGTGGTCATCATCCGCCCGCGCATGCAGGCCCAGAACGTCATCGTGCCGCAGGCCACCGCCAGCATGCAGACCAGCCTCAACGGCGTGCGACTGCCTCAGGGCAAGCGCTTTGCGGCGTGCCCTTGACACGCCAGCGGCTGTCCGCCTCAGGCACAAAAAAACCTCCCCAGGCCTGAGACCGGGGAGGTTCTTCGATCAACGAGCAGGTGGCCTCAGCCACCCACACCGGTCAGATCACTTGGCGATGACGCGTGCCATTTCCAGGCACTTGTTCGAGTAGCCCCACTCGTTGTCGTACCAGGACACGACCTTCACGAAGGTCTTGTCCAGGGCGATACCGGCTTCGGCATCGAACACCGAGGTGCAGGACTCGCCACGGAAGTCCGAGGCCACCACCTTGTCTTCGGTGTAACCCAGCACGCCCTTCATGGCGCCTTCCGAAGCGGCCTTCATGGCCTTGCAGATGTCTTCGTACGAAGCTTCGCTGTTCAGCTCCACCGTCAGGTCCACCACCGACACGTCAGACGTGGGCACGCGGAAGGACATGCCGGTCAGCTTCTTGTTCAGCTCAGGAATCACCACGCCCACAGCCTTGGCAGCGCCCGTGCTGGAGGGGATGATGTTTTCCAGGATGCCGCGACCACCGCGCCAGTCCTTGTTCGATGGGCCGTCCACGGTCTTTTGCGTGGCAGTCGCTGCGTGCACGGTGGTCATCAGGCCGCGCTTGATGCCGAAGGTGTCGTTCAACACCTTGGCCACGGGGGCCAGGCAGTTGGTGGTGCACGAAGCGTTCGAGATGATGGTCTGACCAGCGTAGGTCTTATCGTTCACGCCGTACACGAACATCGGGGTGTCGTCCTTCGACGGGGCCGACATGATGACCTTCTTGGCACCAGCCTTGATGTGGGCTTCAGCGGTTTCCTTGGTCAGGAACAGGCCGGTGGACTCGATCACGACGTCAGCGCCGACTTCGTCCCACTTCAGCTCAGCCGGGTTCTTCACAGCGGTCAGACGGATCTTCTTGCCGTTGACGACCAGGGTGTTGCCGTCCACGGACACGTCGCCCTTGAAGCGACCATGCACCGAGTCGTACTTCAGCATGTAAGCCAGGTAGTCCGGCTCCAGCAGGTCGTTGATGCCGACGATCTCGACGTCGTTGGCGAAGTTCTGCACAGCAGCGCGGAACACCATGCGGCCGATGCGGCCAAAACCGTTGATACCAATCTTGATGGTCATGATCTTGTCTACCTTGCTCAATGAAAACGAAAAACCGGATTACTTCTTCTTGGACAGCACCTTACGGACCGTCGCCACCACGTTCTCGGTGGTGAAGCCAAAGTGCTTGAACAGCACGCCAGCCGGAGCCGACTCACCGTAGCTGTCGATGCCGATCACGGCGTCACAGCCATACTTCCACCAGAAGTCGGTCACACCGGCTTCAATGGCAATGCGCGGCAGCTTGTTGGGCAGCACAGCTTTCTTGTAGTCCATCGGCTGACGGTCGAACACCGTGGTCGAAGGCATCGACACCACGCGCACCGGAATCTTCAGCTCGGCCAGTTGCTGCTGTGCGTGCAAGGCGAGCTGCACTTCCGAACCGGTGGCAATGATCACGGCCACAGGCTTCTTCTTCAGGCCCACTTCAGCCGGCTCGGCCAGCACGTAAGCACCTTGGGTGATCACGTCGGCATCGGCCTTGGGGGCGTAAGGCAGGTTCTGGCGCGACAACAGCAGCGCGCTGGGGCGGTGCTTGTTGGCCAGGGCCATCGACCAAGCCACGGCGGTTTCCGTCGTATCGGCCGGACGCCACACGTCCAGACCCGGGATCAGACGCAGGCTGGCGGCGTGCTCGACCGACTGGTGGGTCGGGCCGTCTTCGCCCAGACCGATGGAGTCGTGGGTGAACACGTGCACCACGCGGGCCTTCATCAGCGCGGCCATGCGGATGGCGTTGCGGCTGTAGTCCGAGAAGGTCAGGAAGGTGCCGGCGTAGGGGATGTAGCCACCGTGCAGGGCCACGCCGTTCATGATGGCGGCCATGCCGAACTCGCGCACACCGTAGTTGATGTGGCGGCCAGGCTTGCCATCGGTGGTCACGACCTTGCCTTCGTCGTCCACGCGGAAGGCGGGGGTACTCTTGGTGTTGGTCAGGTTCGAGCCGGTCAGGTCAGCCGAGCCGCCCAGCATTTCCGGCACACCGGCGGTGAAGAACTCCAGCGCGATCTGGCTGGCCTTGCGGCTGGCCACGGTCTCGGCCTTGTCGTGCGCTGCGGCCACGGCCTGCACGGCGATCTCGGCGAAGTTCTCCGGCAGCTCGCCAGCCATGCGCCGGGTGAACTCGGCAGCCTGTTCAGGGAAAGCCTTGGCGTAAGCGGCAAAGCGCTGGTCCCAGTCGTTGACCAGCAGCTCACCATCGGCCTTGGCATTCCAGTCTTCATAGACCTCAGCCGGGATCTCGAACGCGCCATGCGTCCAGCCCAGGTTCTCGCGGGTCAGCTTGATTTCGTCGGGGCCCAGAGGCTCGCCGTGGGCCTTGGCGGTGTTGGCGCGGTTGGGCGAACCATGGCCAATGGACGTCTTGCAGACGATCAGCGTGGGCTTGTCGGTGCTCAGCTTGGCCTTTTCGATGGCGCCGTCGATGGCGTCCACGTCATGGCCATCCACCGCGTCGATCACGTTCCAGCCATAGGCCGCAAATCGCTGCGGCGTGTTGTCGATGAACCAGGGTGTGACCTGACCGTCGATGGAAATGCCGTTGTCGTCGTACAGGGCAATCAGCTTGTTGAGCTTCCAGGCGCCCGCCAGCGCGCAAGCCTCGTGGCTGATGCCTTCCATCAGGCACCCATCGCCCAAGAAGGCGTAGGTGTAGTGGTTGACGATGCTGTGGCCTTCGCGGTTGAACTCGGTGGCCAGCAGCTTCTCGGCCAGGGCCATGCCCACGGCATTGGTGATGCCCTGCCCCAGCGGGCCCGTGGTCGTTTCCACGCCCGGGGTGATGCCCACTTCGGGGTGACCGGGGGTCTTGCTGTGCATCTGGCGGAAGGCCTTGAGGTCGTCGATCGACAGGTCGTAGCCGGTGAGATGCAGCAGAGAGTAGATCAGCATCGACGCATGACCGTTGGACAGCACAAAGCGGTCGCGGTCAGCCCACTGCGGCTGCGCCGGGTTGTGGCGCAGATGGCGCCCCCACAAGGCCACCGCCATGTCGGCCATGCCCATCGGGGCACCGGGGTGACCGGAGTTGGCTTGCTGGACGGCGTCCATGGCCAGCGCACGGATGGCGTTGGCCATGGCAGTGATGTTCTTGGTGGAGTTGGGCATGGTGGCAGGGGCGCAGAGACGGAAAACCGGCATTTTAGCCCGGGGCGCCTTCACACTCCAGCACAGAAGTTGTGGTAACTGTCACTGCCACCGAAGTTCATCATGGCAGCGTCAGAGGAAAGAACCTCACTTCGGCGCCTCTAGCCCCTCCACACGCACAAAGCCACGCACCGAGGCATCGCGTGCATCCAGCAACACATACCAATCGGGCTGCCTGGCCTGCACTGGCAACACGCGCAAGGCGTCTGGGGCCAGACCGGTGGCGCGAACTGCCGCGTCCAACTCCGCGTGGTGCCCCAGTTGGGCGGTGAACATTTGCGTCAACGTGGGGGCCTGTGTCAGCACGCGGGCACGCGTTTGGGCATAGTCTTGCCAGAACGAGGGGCGCGTGCCCACGTCATAGCCCTTCAAGGCCCACGTGATCGCGTCCAGGCGCTCATCGCCCGCCGCGACGGCCCGCACGCCCACCAGGCGTGGCCCGCGCCAGCCCACCTGCAGCCCAGCCGGGGCCAGATGTCGCTCATCGGGTTTGATGTCCTGTGCTGCCACCACACGAAACAGCCGGTTCTCGGCCGCCAGCGCCACCGGCCGAACCTGTGCTACGGTGAACAGGCCATAGGCCAGCGCCGCCAGTTGCAGCAGGGCGATCACGGCCAGGTCCATGGCCAGATGGCGACGTGTCTTGCGTGGATTGAACGCCACCAGGGTGAGCAAAGGGCCCAGCACCACGTCCACACCGACGATGAGCGTGAACAAACCCACCCCACCCGCCATGTGCCGGTAGGCGCCCGGAAACCACATCCCGAACACCAGCGCAGCGGCCCCCGCTGCCACCAGCACACTGATCAGTCCATGCAGGCTCGCAGCCCGCCAACGTTGTTTTGACAGCACCGTGCCACCCCTTGTTTGCCATGCTCTCAACTTGCCGGATGCCCCATGCAAAAAGGGGCCGAAGCCCCTTTTTGCTGATCAAGCCCGAAGGCTCATGCCTGGATCAACGGCATTCGCTGGGAGCGAAGCGCGCAGGCAGGGTGCCGACTGCAGTAGGCAGGCTGCGACCGGTCGACACCGTGTTGGTGTCCGAAGCACAGCCCCAGTCCAGAGGACCTTGCTGACCTGCAGTGTGAGCAGCGGGGAGCAAGTTCACATTACCAGCGGCGGGACCAAAGCGCACGTACGGCGTCATGCGCAGCGTGTTGGTGCCCGCAGTGAGACCACCGATGTTGGCTGGGTTGAAAGTCACCAGCAGCGACCCGTTTGCGTCCATCTGGATGCTGTTCACGTACTTGGAAGCCGCGCCAGCACCACCCACTTGGGCATTCCACGTGGTGACCGTGGCCGCCAACTCGGCGGGGGTCGCCGAGCTGGTGTTCAGCATGGCCTTCGCGTCACCGGCCAAAGCCAGACCTTCCGTGATACGAGCACGGGTTGTGTAGTCTTGATACGCCGGCAGCGCCACGGCAGCCAAAATACCGATGATCGCGACCACGATCATCAGTTCGATCAGGGTGAAACCCTTTTGAACTTGCTTCATCACTTGCATGGTCAACTCCTTGGGACTGGGCCCGTATGAAAGTCGGTTGTCTGAAACCCCAGACCTGGGGTTGCACACCACTTGAATGCAGGGGTCGTGCCAGCTCGCGGCACCCCGAAAATCGTGAATTCCACCACGCAGACGGTTTGATGAGGCTCAAAACCGACCTCAAGTTGTCAGCAATGTTTCGAAACGCAGCTCCCCAAAATGTCACCCGCCCACGCAAGTGACCATTTCCGTCACATCTGCCGCCGGTCCACCACGGGCGCATGAAACCGCTGCCCTTCACGCAAGGGCTCGATCACATGCCGCGTATCCAGCGCCCGAATCTGTGACAGCACCGCCGGCACTTCGCCCGGCTTGGGGTGCGTGATGTAAACACTCACCTCCCCATCCAACATCAACAGCTCTTGCGCCAGCGTCTGCGGCGACAGGTGCCCGCTGATCTCGGCCAGATAAGCCTCTTCATCACCAAACGCAGTCTCAATCACCAGTTGCGCAATTTTCTGCCCGGCCAGCACATCCCACAGCGCCGGGTTCGGGCCTGTGTCGCCAGTGAACACCCACCAGCCCAGCGGAGTTTCCACGCCAAAGCCCACAGCCGGCACAGTGTGCGCAGCGGGCAGCACATGCACCACCCGCTCAGGCAGCGCCCCGCGTGCCGGAAACGACAGCACATCGCCCACCGCCAGCTCGTGAAACACCAAAATGGGGTGCTGCACACTGGGCAGACGCGTGAAATCGGGCCAGATCACGCCATTGAAGAGGTGATCGCGCAGGGACTGCAGCGTCTCCGGCAAGGCATGCACGTGCACGGGCTGCAATGCCGTCGGACCGCCGCCGCCCATGCGCAGCTTGATCACACTGTCAGCCAGCAACGGAATACTGAGAATGTGATCCAGATGGCTGTGGCTGATCAGGATGTGGTTGATGCGGGCCAGCTCGTCCAGGCGCAACTCGCCCACGCCAGTGCCGGCATCGATCAAGATGTCGTCGTCGAGCAGAAACGAGGTGGTGTGGCACCGCGCGGCAATGGAGCCTGAACAACCCAATACCCGGATCATCTCAAGCTCCCTGATACGCAGGCAGCCACATCAGCCCTGCATGAACTGCATTTGCGTGCCAGCCAACTCGATCACGTCACCGCTCTTGAGGTGCACGGGGTCGGCCCCCACGGGAGCGCCGTTGACCGAGGGTCGGGCAGCGCCTTCCACGTGTGCAAACACGTAACCCCCTGGGCGCTTGGTGAGCGAAGCCACCTGTACACCGGGCTTGCCCACCGTGGTCACCACCTTGGTGAGTGGCACTTCACGCCCCGATGCCGCGCCGTTGAGCACCTTGATGAACGCAGGTGCCTGGGGCGCGAGACCGCCGAAGCCCGAGGCCAAACCGCCGGGCGCCGAGTGCCCAAAACCCGCTGCGGATTGCGGTGTGTAGGTGGCGGCCGGAGAGGGAGGTGCCGGACGGGGCGCCGCCATGGGTGAGCCACCCGCCAGCGGCGACGCCGAAGGTGCGGGAGCGGGCGAGCCATGACGCATGATCATGGTCTTCTCGAACTCGCTGCCCTCCTCACCAATGAACTTGATCTTGTACTTGCCGATCTCGACCGTGTCGTTGTTCTGCAGCAGTTGCTTCTTGACCGCGCGGCCGTTGATGTAGGTACCGTTGGTGCTGTTGAGGTCTTCAATGAACACATCGCTGCCCACCATTTGCAGCACGGCATGCTCACCACTGACAGCCAGGTTGTCGATCACGATGTCGTTATAGGGACGGCGGCCCAAGGAGGTCTTGTCCTTGGTGAGTTGGACCTCTTTGATGACCACGCCGTCCAGCGAGACAACCAGTTTTCCCATGCGCAACCCCTCGGGTTTGGATCTATCGTTTGAATCTGTCAATGACAATCAAGCATGCCCACTCAGGCGCTTGAACGGCCACCAGGACTTGGTGGCCGACGGTTCGTTTGTGCCCACAGCCCGGACTAACACCACCGCGATATTATCCCGCCCGCCCGCTTCATTCGCAGCCGCGACAAGGGCTTCCCCCATGTCGGACAAACTCGGGTGTGCGGCCATGATCTCGGCAATTTGGGCATCGCGCAACATGTCTGACAGGCCGTCTGAGCACATCAGGTACACATCGCCCGACACCACGTCGTGCTGATGGGTTTCCAGTAGCACCATGTCCTCCACGCCCAAGGCACGGGTGACCAGGTTTTTGTTGGCGGCAAACTGAGCCTGCTCAGGGGTCAGCATGCCAGCGTCGATCTGCTCCTGCAGTAACGAATGGTCTTTCGTGATCTGCTGCAACACACCGTTGCGCCAGCGGTAGCCACGCGAGTCACCAATGTGACCCATCAGCAGGCGGCCATGGCGGAACACGCCCAACACCAGGGTTGTGCCCATGCCGGCGTAGGTCGGGTTGGAGTTGGCGGCACCGAAAATCGCCTGGTTGGCGTTGTCGACGCAGATGTCCATGGCGCGCTTGACGTCGGCATCGCTGGCGGCGGCCGAGGCCTCGTGCAGCCATCGGCCCAGCTCGGCCTTGATGAAATCGCAGGCCATGCCACTGGCGACCTCGCCGGCGGCGTAGCCACCCATGCCGTCGGCCAGAACGGCCACAGCACAGCTCTCATCCAAGGCGACCGAATCCTCGTTGTTGGTCCGCACCCGCCCGGTATCGGTTTGACTATAGAACTCGAAGTTCATGCGCTGATTGTCGCTGTGTTTTGGTGATCGGGCAGACCTCGCTCAGGCGAGAACTGGGGGGGTGAGCCGAACGGCCACAGCCCGCAGGTCGTCGGCCATCTGTCGGCCATTCGCGTAGCGGGTGTTGGGGTGCTTTTCGAGCGCCAAGGCCACGATGTCGCCCAGTGCAGGCGGCAGGTCGGGGCGCAGGTCGCACACATTGGGTACTTTCTCGCGTGAGATGGCGCGCATCAAGGTGGCCATCGAGTCGTTGCGGTAGGGGAGCTGGCCGGTGAGCAGTTGAAACAGGGTCACCCCCAGAGAATACAGGTCGCTGCGACCATCGATGACCTGGCCGGACAACTGTTCAGGTGACATGAAGGTGGGCGTACCCAGCACCACGCCCGTGCGCGTGCGCGCGGCATCGGCCACGCGGGCCACGCCAAAGTCCATCACCTTCACGCGATCGGCCGCCGGGTCGATCATGATGTTGGCGGGTTTGATGTCGCGATGGGTCACGCCGCGCTCGTGGGCGTAGGCCAGGGCCTCGGCCACGCGGGCGATGGTCAGCAGCACCTGGCGTACAGGCAGCAGTCGCCCCGGCAAGGTGTACTGACTGAGGTCGATGCCCTCAACCAGTTCCATCGCGATGTAGGCCAACCCATCGGCTTCACCTGCATCGATGATACTGACCACGTCGGGGTGCTGCAGGCGGCCGGACATTTCGGCCTCGCGCAGGAAACGCGAACGGGCGTCGGCCAGGTCGGCACCACTGAACTCGTGGCTCAGTGACATGGTCTTGAGCGCCACTTTGCGGTCGGTCACAGGGTCGTAGCCCAGGTAGACCGCCCCCATCGCGCCTCGACCAATTTCCTTCTCGACGACATACTTGCCCAATTGCTTGTGCTCGGCCTGCGGGGCCAGCGGCGAGAGGGGGCTGGGCACGGTGCCCCAACGCTGCGCCGTGGCCGCCTGGGCCAGGCCTCGTGCGCGCATCAGGCGGGGTTTGATGTGGTGGCGCTCGGGCTCAATGTCCACCATGTGTTCGTACACGTCACGCGCCTGCTCGTAGCGCGATGCCCGCTCGAACGCCTGGGCCACGCGGTCCATGGTCTCCAGTGCGATGTCGCGGTGCGCCGCTTCGGGCACAAATCCACGCAGCGCGTCCCAGGCGCGGTCCAGCACACCGGCATCCAGATCGCGCAGAGCCTGGCGGATGCGGATGAGGTCGTTGCCATCCTGCGTGGGGGTGGGCGGCAGGGTCGAGGGCCCGGTGTCGGGCTCGATGTCTTCCGGGAACAGCGAGGAGAGGTTGGATGCAGAGAACTCGGACTGAGGCCGTGTGTTGGTGGGCACGTCCATGTAGGACATGACCGTGGCCGGGCCGTCGTCCCGGTCTTCGTCGAGCGTCCGGGCAGCCGAGGCGGGCGGCTCATCCAGTGGCGTGGTCTCCACAAATGCCGAGGAGTCGTGGGCGCTGTGGCGTGCCATGCGTTGGATGGGGCGGCGCTCACGCGCACGCAACTGCCACCTCAGCCACAGCCCGACACCGAGCAGCAGCGCAATGAAAACAATCAGCCCGTCCAGAAGCGACATCGTGCAGCCTTGTGGATCAGGTCTCAGCCGCCGCTGCACGACGCGCCAGCAGGCTTCCCAAGGTCAGCACCAACAAGGCACCCACCGCGCCTGCGCCATAGTGCATCGCAGGGCTCTGAGGGATCAGGTGCACCGTGGCAGGATCACTCACTGCGAGGGTCCCAGCAATCCAGCCCAGCAGCATGCCACCGGCCGTGATGATGATGGGGAAGCGGTCCATCAGCTTGAGTACAACGCTGCTGCCCCACACAATGATGGGGATACTGACCAACAAGCCAAAGATCACCAGCGGCATGTGGTGACCCGCGTGACCACTGGTCTGCGCGGCACCGGCAATGCCGATGACGTTGTCCACACTCATGATGAAGTCGGCCATGATGATGGTCTTGATGGCGCCCAGCAGTTTGTCACTGGCCTGCAGGTTGCCATGCCCCTCTTCCTCGGGCACCAGCAGCTTCACGCCAATCCATAGCAACAGGGCCGCGCCCACCAGCTTCAGGTAGGGCAGCGCCAGCAGGGACATCGCGAAGAAGATCAGCACCACGCGCAAGACGATGGCGCCAGCCGTGCCCCAGAGAATGCCGCGTGTGCGCAGCTCGGGCGGCAGGTTGCGGCACGCCAGGGCGATCACCACGGCGTTGTCTCCTCCGAGGAGGACGTCGATCATCACGATCTGGCCAACCGCCAGCCAGAACTCGGGTGTCAGAAAGGATTCCATCATGCTCAAAAAAAATCAGCCCCTGAGTGTAGGGGCTGATGGGTGCCTGTCGGCAATTAAAGCTGACTCAGATCAGAGCAGGCCCTTGAGCAGCTTGCCCATTTCCGATGGGTTGCGGGTGATGGTGAAGCCGCACTCTTCCATGATGGCGAGCTTGGCATCGGCCGTGTCGGCGCCGCCCGAGATCAGCGCGCCAGCGTGGCCCATGCGCTTGCCCGGAGGGGCCGTGACACCAGCGATGAAGCCGACGATGGGCTTCTTCATGTTGTCTTTGCACCAGTAGGCAGCTTCGGCTTCGTCCGGACCACCGATTTCACCGATCATGATGACGGCGTCGGTGTCGGGATCGTCGTTGAACGCCTTCATCACGTCGATGTGCTTCAGACCGTTGATGGGGTCGCCACCGATGCCAACGGCGCTGGATTGACCCAGGCCCAGTTCAGTCAGCTGCGCCACGGCTTCATAGGTCAGCGTGCCCGAGCGGGACACGACGCCGATGCGGCCCTTGCGGTGGATGTGACCGGGCATGATGCCGATCTTGATTTCTTCGGGCGTGATCAGGCCGGGGCAGTTCGGGCCCAGCAGCAGGGTCTTCTTGCCGCCAGCGGCTTCCTTGGCCTTCATCTTGTTGCGCACCATCAGCATGTCGCGCACAGGGATGCCTTCGGTGATGGCGATGACCAGGTCCAGGTCGGCCTCGACGGCTTCCCAGATGGCGTCAGCAGCGCCGGCGGGCGGCACATAGATCACCGACACGGTGGCGCCGGTTTGCTGGGCAGCTTCCTTGACGGAGGCGTAGATGGGAATGTCGGAGAACTTCTCGCCGGCCTTCTTGGGGTTCACGCCCGCCACGAAGGCATTCTTGCCGTTGGCGTAAGCCTGGCAGCCCAGGGTGTGGAATTGACCGGTCTTGCCCGTGATGCCTTGGGTGATGACCTTGGTGTCTTTATTGATGTAAATGCTCATGACGAAGTCCTTGGGTTCTGGGCTCAGGCGACAGCGGCGACGATCTTGGTCGCGGCTTCGGCCATCGAATCGGCGGCAATGATGGGCAGACCGGAGTCAGCCAGCATCTTCTTGCCCAGGTCTTCGTTGGTGCCCTTCATGCGGACGACCAGTGGCACGTTCAGGTTCACGGCCTTGCAGGCGGTGATGACGCCATCGGCGATGGTGTCGCACTTCATGATGCCGCCGAAGATGTTGACCAGAATGCCCTTGACATCGGGGTTCTTCAGCATGATCTTGAACGCTTCGGTGACCTTCTCGGCCGTGGCGCCACCGCCGACGTCCAGGAAGTTGGCAGGCTCGCCACCGAACAGCTTGATGGTGTCCATGGTGGACATGGCCAGACCGGCGCCGTTGACCAGGCAGCCGATGTTGCCGTCGAGCTGGATGTAGGCCAGGTCGAACTTGGATGCTTCGATTTCAGCAGGATCTTCTTCGTCCAGGTCGCGGTAAGCGACGATTTCCGGGTGACGGAACAGGGCGTTGGCGTCGAAGTTGAACTTGGCGTCGAGGGCAATGACGTTGCCCTTGCCGTCGCGGTTCAGCGGGTTGATTTCAACCAGCGACGCATCGGTGTCCATGTAGCACTGGTACAGCTTCTTGAAGATGTCCTTGGCCTGGGCCTGCGAGTCAGCCGGCATGCCAATGCCGTCGGCGATTTCTTGGGCTTGCGCGTCGGTCAGACCCGCCAGCGGGTCGATGAAGACGGTGATGATCTTCTCGGGCGTGCTGTGCGCCACTTCTTCAATGTCCATGCCGCCTTCGCTGGAAGCGATGAAGGCGATCTTCTGGGTGCCGCGGTCGGTAACCACGGACACGTAATATTCTTTTTGAATGTCAGCGCCGTCTTCAATGTAGAGGCGGTTGACCTTCTGGCCTTGAGGGCCGGTTTGATGGGTCTTGAGCTGCATGCCCAGGATTTCGCTGGACAGGCGACGCACGTCCTCGATGGACTTGGCCACCTTGACGCCACCGCCCTTGCCGCGGCCACCCGCGTGGATCTGTGCCTTGACCACCCAGACCGGGCCGCCCAGCTTTTCAGCTGCAGCGACAGCTTCGTCTACGGAAAAAGCCGGGATACCTCTTGGGACCGGCACGCCAAATCGGCTCAGGATCTCTTTGCCTTGGTATTCATGAATCTTCATGGGGATCTCGCAGTCAGGTGTTGCGTTCTTGTCGAACATGGCAAACCCGCCTCATCCGATCGGGCGGAGGCGGGTACACGCGGCCATTTGTCAGGCCTCGCGCAGTGCAACGCTCAGCATACATCGGCGCCCCCATAAACAGAGGGGGGCCGTCGTCAGGGTTTCTACTGATTTGCAGGAGGTTTCACTCGTCTGTCACCAAACCATCGCCCCGCACCACACGACGCACCACGTCGCCGGCGAAGCCTCGGCCAAGCAAAAAACGCATCTGGCGGGCTTTGTCTTCGGGGGTCTCTGGCGGGGTACCGAAGCGGCGCGCCCACAGGGCGTGGGCACGGGCAAATTCAGTGTCGCGCAAGGACTGGGTGGCCTCGCTGGCCACTTCGGCGGGCAATTGGTGTTGGGCCAGCTCGGCCTTCAGCCGGGCGACGCCGTAGCGCGCGGCCTTGCGGTGAAGCATGGATTCGGCAAAGCGTTGGGCCGAAAGCCAGCCTTTTTGCTCCAGCTCGTCGAGCACCTGGGCCACCTGCTCCGGCGACTCGGCATGCGGCGCCAGTTTGCGGGTCAGCTCGACGCGCGAGTGCTCACGCGCAGCCAGGTATTTCAACGCCCGACCTTTGAGTGACAAGGTCGGGCGGCGCGAGGCCGGTGGGCCTGAGTCCGGAGGGTCAGGCCTCGTCATCGGCCACCGTGGTGGCCTTGCCACCGTTCACGGCCGCCGGCAACAGCGCCACGTCCAGCGAAACGCGGATCTTGTTTTCGATTTCGCGTGCCAGTTCGGCGTTCTCACGCAAGAACTCGCGGGCGTTGTCCTTGCCCTGACCAATCTTCTCGCCACCGTAGGCGTACCAGGAGCCCGACTTCTCGACGACCTTGGCAGTGACGCCCAAGTCGATGATCTCACCTTCGCGGCTGATGCCTTCACCGTACAGGATGTCGAACTCGGCTGTTTTGAACGGAGGCGAGACCTTGTTCTTGACGACCTTGACCTTGGTTTCGTTGCCGATGATCTCGTCGCCCTTCTTGATGGAGCCGATGCGACGGATGTCCAGACGCACAGAGGCGTAGAACTTCAGCGCATTGCCGCCCGTGGTGGTTTCAGGACTGCCGAACATCACACCGATCTTCATGCGGATCTGGTTGATGAAGATGACCATGCAGTTGGTCTTCTTGATGTGGGCGGTGAGCTTGCGCAGGGCCTGGCTCATCAGGCGGGCCTGCAGACCGGGCAGTGAGTCGCCCATTTCACCTTCGAGTTCGGCCTTGGGGGTCAGCGCGGCCACCGAGTCGACCACGATCAGATCGACCGAGCCGGAGCGCACCAGGGCATCGACGATTTCCAGGGCTTGCTCGCCGGTGTCAGGCTGCGAGATCAGCAGATCTTGCAGGTTGACGCCAAGCTTTTGCGCATATTGGGCATCAAGCGCATGCTCGGCATCGATGAAGGCACAGACGCCGCCTTGCTTCTGCATTTCGGAGATGACTTGCAGCGTCAGGGTGGTTTTGCCGGACGACTCCGGGCCATAAATTTCGACCACACGGCCACGCGGCAGACCACCCACGCCCAGGGCGATGTCCAGGCCCAGGGACCCGGTGGACACGACCTGGATGTCTTCCACCACCTCGCCCTCACCCAAACGCATGATGGACCCCTTGCCGAATTGCTTCTCGATCTGGGCAAGTGCCACCTGCAAAGCTTTGGCTTTTTCGGTGCTGAGGGCAGATTTGGCGTTGGCGTCCATGCAAGGTCTCCGGGTGTTCAATGAGTGACTGGCGTCCATTATGGCAAAAGCTGGACGTTTATACAGTACATGAGCAAATAATTTTCGCCCCTCCAAAGAGGGTTGTAAAGCTCTTATGCTGCATTGCAGCATTTCCCGCTAGACTCTGTACATGACCCCAAAACGCACGCCCAAGGACCAGGCCAGCACCCAGCGCCTGGAAGAGGACCAGCAGTCCCATCGTCGTCCTCGCCGTGCCCGCGTCGGCAAATCGACAACGCCTGAGGGGCGCCCCCGCGTCAACCTGGCCTTGCAAGGTGGTGGCTCGCATGGTGCTTTCACCTGGGGGGTACTCGATCGGCTTCTGGATGACGACGGCCTGGATTTCGGCGGCGTCTCAGGCACCAGCGCCGGCGCCCTCAATGGGGCTGTGCTGCTGACTGGCTATGTGAAGGGCTACCAGATCGGTGGCGAAACGGCCGCCCGACCTGCGGCGCAAAAGGCGCTGCGCGAGTTCTGGCGAGATGTGAGTCGCCACGGGCCCCTGTTTTCGCCCCTGAGCATCCAGGCCAACGGCTTGTTCAAGACCGAGTTCAATTTCGACCAGTTCCCGGCTTACCAGTGGTTGAACGTGTTCATGCGCTCGTTCAGCCCTTATGAGTTCAACCCGCTCAACCTGAACCCGCTCGAAGATGTGCTCAAGCGCCACGTGGATCCGGCCGCGCTGCATGATGGCTGCGCGCAGTGCGGCATCCCACTGTTTGTGACGGCCACCTCGGTGCACACCGGGCAGGCACGGGTGTTCACCGCCGAAGGCCTTTCTTTGCAGGCGCTGATGGCATCGGCCTGCTTGCCCTTTTTGTTCCAGGCTGTGGAGATCGACGGCGAGCCCTACTGGGACGGCGGCTATACCGGCAACCCAGCTCTTTACCCTTTGATCTACCAAACCACTGGACTCGACATTCTGCTGGTGCGCCTCACGCCCTTGCTGCGCCCCGACAACCCGACACGCAGCATCGACATCATCGACCGTCTCAGTGAAATCACGTTCAACGCCAGCCTGATCAGCGAGATGCGGGCCATCGCCTTCGTCAAGCGCCTGATTGATGAACAAAGGCTGGACCGGGGTCGCTACAAACCCCTGCACATGCACATGGTGGCCGATGACGTGGGCATGGGCGCCTTCAACGCGTCCAGCAAATTCAACACCGACTGGGCCTTTCTGCAAGAGCTACACCGACTCGGACATCAGGCCGCCGACGGCTGGCTGAAAGCGCACCGCCAGCAAGTCGGGCATGACAGCTCGTTCGACATTCATGAGGCCTTTTTGCACCAAGTCGACCCCACATCCGGCCGTTCTTGATGTACCGCAAGATTGGTCATGTGGATCGGACACAATATGGAAACGAAGGAGTCATCGACTCCGCTTCATTCGCCACCGCACCACAGGAGACCGCATGGGACAGGATCTGGACAACCACCCTTTGGCACATGACTTCCCCGAGTTCAAGGACAAGATCCGCGAACTGAAGGCGAGCAACACGCACTTTGCGCGCCTGCACCGTGACTATGAAGAGGTGGACAAGGCCGTGATTCGCCTGGAAACCGGCGTGGAACATGGCTCGGATGCCGAACTGGAGACCAAGAAGAAGCTGCGCGTCGTCCTCAAGGACGAGCTGTACGCGCTGCTGAAGGCCTGATCCGGCACATCGACACAAGTTAAGGCAATCGCTGCGGGTGGCTTGATCAAGCCGCCTCGACAGCGCCTGAGGGCATCGCGTCACAAGCGCGGTGCCCTTTCCTTTTGTGGGTCAGCCAGGCAGGGGCCCGACATTCTCGGGGCACGCCCTCTAAAATAGAGGGTTATGACCGAGTCTGCCCGCCCCCCCTCCGCCTCGCCGTCTGGCGACACCACCCTGCCCCATGCCGCCGCAGTGCCGCCCATGCGCCTGTCCGGCCTGGAGCCAGTGAACATCGGCGCAGGCACGCTCTTCGTCAACGTGGGCGAGCGCACCAACGTGACGGGCTCAAAGGCCTTTGCGCGCATGATCCTCGAAGGCCGCTTCGAGGACGCCCTCTCGGTGGCCCGCCAGCAGGTGGAAAACGGCGCCCAGGTCATCGACATCAACATGGACGAGGCCATGCTGGACAGCCAGGCCGCCATGGTGCGTTTCCTGAACCTGATCGCCGGCGAGCCGGAAATCGCCCGGGTGCCCATCATGATCGACTCGTCCAAGTGGGACGTGATCGAAGCGGGCTTGAAGTGCATTCAGGGCAAGGGCATCGTCAACTCGATTTCGCTGAAAGAAGGGGTCGAGAACTTCCTGCATCAGGCCAAGCTGATCAAACGCTATGGCGCGGCAGCCGTGGTGATGGCGTTTGACGAACAAGGTCAGGCCGACACCTACCAGCGCAAAATCGAGATTTGCGAGCGTGCCTACCGCATCCTGGTCGATGACGTGGGATTCCCGCCCGAGGACATCGTCTTCGACCCGAACATCTTCGCCATTGCCACCGGCATCGAAGAGCACGACAACTACGCAGTCGACTTCATCAACGCCACGCGCTGGATAAAGCAGAACCTGCCAGGCGCCAAGGTGTCGGGCGGCGTGTCGAACGTGTCCTTCAGTTTCCGTGGCAACGAGCCGGTGCGCGAGGCCATCCACACCGTGTTCCTGTACCACGCCATCCAGGCGGGCATGGACATGGGCATCGTCAACGCCGGCATGGTCGGCGTGTATGACGATCTGGATGCCAACCTGCGCGAGCTGGTCGAAGACATCGTGCTCAACCGCCAGCCGGTGTTCAAGGACGGCGAAGACACCTCGCTGACCCCGACCGAGCGCCTGCTGGCGATCGCCGAGCAGGTCAAGGGCGCGGCCAAGGACGACAGCGCCAAGTTGGCCTGGCGCGGCACGGCCGAACACCCTGCCTCGGTGGAAAGCCGTCTGAGCCACGCGCTGGTGCATGGCATCACCGACTTCATCACGACCGACACCGAAGAGTGTTATCAAAAGATCAAGGCCGGCGGCGGCCGCCCCCTGCACGTGATCGAAGGCCCCTTGATGGCCGGCATGAACACGGTGGGTGACCTGTTTGGCGCAGGCAAGATGTTCCTGCCGCAGGTGGTGAAATCGGCCCGCGTGATGAAGCAGGCCGTGGCGCACCTGGTGCCCTACATCGAGGAAGAAAAGCGCCTGCTGGAGCTGGCGGGCGGCGATGTGAAGGCCAAGGGCAAGATCGTGATCGCCACCGTCAAGGGTGATGTGCACGATATCGGCAAGAACATCGTCACCGTGGTCTTGCAGTGCAACAACTTCGAGGTGGTCAACATGGGCGTGATGGTCCCGTGCAAGGACATCCTCGCCAAGGCCAAGGAAGTGGGCGCCGACATCGTGGGCCTGTCTGGCTTGATCACGCCCTCGCTGGAAGAGATGCAGTACGTGGCGGCCGAGATGGAGCGCGACGAGTACTTCCGCTCGCGCCAGATCCCGCTGCTGATCGGTGGCGCCACCTGCTCGCGCGTGCACACGGCCGTGAAGATTGCGCCCAACTACTCAGGCCCGGTGGTGTATGTGCCCGATGCCTCGCGTGCGGTGGGCGTGTGCTCCGAGTTGCTCAGCCCCGAGCGCCAGCAGGCCTACATCGCCGAGCTGAACGCCGACTACGCGCATGTGCGCCAGCTGCACGCCAACAAGAAGGCGACGCCGCTGGTGAAGCTGGCCGACGCCCGCGCCAACAAGGCCGAGGTGGACTTTGCCACCTACACGCCCACGGTGCCCAAGTTCATCGGCCGGCGCGTGTTCAAGAACTACGACCTGGGCGAGCTGGCGGCCTACATCGACTGGGGCCCCTTCTTTCAGACCTGGGACTTGGCGGGCCCGTTCCCGGCCATCCTGGACGATGCCGTGGTGGGCAGCGAGGCCCGCAAGGTCTACGCCGATGCGCAGGCCATGCTCAAGAAGATCGTGGACGGTCGCTGGCTGACCGCCAATGGTGTGATCGGCCTGTACCCGGCGCAGTCGGTCAAGGACGACACCATCGAGATCTATGAAGACGAGTCACGCAGCAAGGTGCTGATGTGCTGGGACCCGCTGCGCATGCAGACCGAGCGTCCGGTGGTCGATGGCGTCAAGCGCCCCAACCGCTCGCTGGCCGACTTCATCGCGCCACGCGACGCCAAGCCCGACTACATCGGCATGTTCGCGGTGACGGCCGGCCTGAACATCGAGAAGAAGGAAGCCGAGTTCCTGGCCCACCATGACGACTACTCGGCCATCATGCTCAAGGCCCTGGCCGACCGGCTGGCCGAAGCCTTTGCCGAACGCATGCACGAGCGGGTGCGCACCGAGTTCTGGGGCTACGCCGCCGACGAGGCGCTCGACAAGGTGGCCCTGATCAAGGAGCAGTACCGCGGCATCCGCCCGGCACCGGGCTACCCGGCCTGCCCCGACCACACGGTCAAGCGCGAGATGTTCCGTGTGCTCGATGGCGCCGACGTCCACATGCACCTGACGGAAAGCCTGGCGATGATGCCCGCGGCCAGCGTGAGCGGTTTCTACATGGCACACCCTGAGGCCGCGTACTTCAACGTCGGCAAGATCGGTCACGATCAGGTGGAAGACTGGGCCCTGCGCGTGGGCCTGTCGGTCACCGATGCGGAGCGGGCACTGGCCCCGCTGCTGTAAGCCGCCTGTGCACAAAGTCGCATCCTGGGCGACTGCGTGCGCAAAAGCTTGCATCCACTTACAACGCAAACGATTGGCAGCAACTGCACCGCAGGTGGGCATGGCACCCTTGCGGCCACGGGTCAGGCCCGCTTGGTGTTCCTGCCCGTGGAGCCTGCGCGACAACCGAAGACCTCCTTGAGTCATCTTTGCGCGCCTGCCATCCATGCCCCCTGCCTTACCTCGTTCCCCCTTCCGTCACCCGCACGCTCGACGGTTGAGCGCGTTGACACTGGTCGTGCTGTTGACGGCTTGCGGCGGTGGCGGCGGCAACCAGACTTCGATTGATGCCGAGACCGGTTTGACGGTATCGGCATCGATGTTGCCAAGCAACGATGCCGATACCTACCGCTTCCTGACCCAAGCCACCTTTGGGCCTGCCGCCGCAGACATCGCTCGCATCAAGAAGGTAGGCTACGACAACTGGATCGACGAACAGTTCAAGCTGCAGGCGCAGAGCAGTCATGTGCGCATGGTCGAGTCCTCAGCGGCTGCGCTAGGTCAACCCCAGGCCTACGCCCACAACGTGACCCACAGCTGGTGGACCCACGCCGTGCGCGACCCTGCCCAGTTGCGGCATCGCGTGGCCTTCGCTTTGTCAGAGATCTTCGTGATCTCCACCATGACGGTCGACGATGGCCGACGTGCGGCCAGCTACCTCGACATGCTGACCAGCAAGGCCGATGCCAACTACCGAGATGTACTGGAGGCCGTGGCACTGCATCCGGCCATGGGGCAGTATTTGTCGCACCTGGGCAACCGCAAGGAAGATGGCACCGGTCGCGTCCCCGACGAGAACTTTGCCCGCGAGGTGATGCAGCTGTTCTCCATCGGCCTGCACGAGCTGGGCGATAACGGACGCCCCCGCCTGGTCAACGGCCAAGCGGTCGAGACCTACAACGCCAACGACATCAAGGGGCTGGCTCGCGTGTTCACAGGATTCAGCTGGAACTGGCCTTCGGCCAAGTCGGCGCTGGACTGGTGGAAGTGCTTCTGGCGCACCGCGGAGTGCAGGGATCCGGGCCAGGACGTGAGCAGCATGACTGGCTACAGTCAGGAGCACTCGACCAGTGTCAAGCAGTTCCTCGGCGTCACCGTGACCGCCCAGGAAACCGCTGACCCAAGGTCCAGTTTGAAGGCAGCGCTGGACCGTTTGGCCAGCCATCCCAATACGGCGCCATTCATCAGCCGGCAGCTGATTCAGCGACTGGTGACCAGCAACCCCAGCGACGCCTATGTATCCGATGTCAGCCAGGTTTTCCGCGCCCAAGGCGGCAACCTGCGAGCCGTCGTCAAAGCCATCTTGTTGCATGAGGAGGCGCGTCATCCGGCCACTGCCAGCCTGAGCACCTACGGCAAGCTGCGTGAACCAGTGCTGCGCCTGAGCCATCTCTTGCGCGCCCTGCCGCACACCAGCGCACGCTTCACGTCAGGAGGCTCGGTGCCGTTCTATCTGGCGGACGACACCAGCGACCCCGGCACCCAGTTGGGCCAGACCCCGTTGCGAGCCTCCTCTGTTTTCAACTTCTTTCGCCCTGGTTACACCGCCCCACAAAGTGCGATGGCGGCACAGGGCCTGGTGGCACCTGAGATGCAGATCACCAACGAGACTTCGGTGCTGGGCTACGCCAACTTCGTGGCCACGATCCTGGAGCGGGGGTGGGGACAGTGGAACAGCGAGAGCAACAACTGGGACATCCAGTTCGACCTCAGCGGCTGGGACAGCAAGGTCAACGACCCGACAGCGTTGGTAGACGCCATCGCGCAGCACCTGCTCGGGAACCCTCTGCCTGATGACGAGCGCAGTCAGGCTGTGACCGCCATCACGGCCATGCCCATCAACGCCACCAACACGACCACGCTGGCCAAGCAACGCCGCCAGCGCATTCAGGCCGCCATTCTCATGGTGGCCGTCTCGCCAGAGTTCGTGATTCAACAGTGAGGCCCATCGTGAATCCGAGCAACCGTCGACAGTTTCTGCAACACATGGCTGCCTTGTCAGGCATGGGCGCCGCTGCTCCGCTGGGTCTGAGTCTCAGCGCACTGACCGAAGCAGCCGCCCAAAGCGCTGGCAGCGGCAGCTACCGTGCACTGGTGTGCATTGTCTTGAATGGCGGCAACGACGCCTTCAACACCGTACTGGCCACGGACGCCACATCCTGGGATCACTACAACACCCATCGCAAACCTGCGGATGGCAGCGCCGGCATCGCTCTCCCGGCACCGGGCATCGTTGCCAATGGCGCTGCAGCGCGCAGTGACCCAGCCAGACTTGGGGGGGTCCTGCCCATCAGCCATCAAGGACGCAGCGTGCATGCCGGACGAAACTTTGCGCTGCACCCGGCCCTGTCGAACGTGCAAAGTCTGCATGAGGCCGGTCGCATCGCGGTACTGGCCAACGTCGGCCCTTTGACTCGGCCCACCACGAAAGCCGACTTTGCCAACGCCACGGTCAGCAAGCCCGCCAAGCTGTTCTCACACAACGATCAGCAGTCCACCTGGCAATCATTCAACGCCGAAGGGGCCGACAAGGGATGGGGCGGCCTGATGGGAGACAAGTTGATGGGCGGCAATGGGGCCGGACGATCAGCCAGCGAAGCCGGCATCATTCAGCGCTCCTTCACCTGCATGAGCCCGGGAAGTGCATCGGTCTGGCTGGCGGGACAAACGGTGCTGCCCTATCAGAGCAGCACCACGGGCATCCTGGGCCTGGGAAGTGCGGGCAAGGTCTACGGCAGCAGCGCCCTCCACGGCTCGATGGCAGCCATCATGGGCAAGCTCCAATCTGACGGCAGCCACTGGGTGCCAGCACGCAACCTGCTCCACAGTGACCACCAGAAGGTTGTTCAACGTGCCCTACAGGCCAGTGACCTGCTGAGCGCCAACTTGGCAGCTGGCGGCTCGGCGCCCTGGGCGACACCTGCAGGGGCCGCGAGCTACAACGCCTACAACGACGACTTGCTGAAGTACACCAGCGTCATCGACGGGACGCGCAAGACGAACCACCTGGCGATGCAGTTGCAGATGGTTGCCCGGCTCATCGCCACCAATGCTGCAGCCAACCTGGGCATCACCCGGCAGTTTTTCATGGTGAACCTGGGGGGCTTTGATACCCACGACGATCAAATTCGCAACCATGGCGAACGCCTGACGCAACTCAACCACGCCATGGCCTACTTCGATGTGGTGCTGGGCAGCATGCCTGCAGGCGACCTGCGCGCGCAGGTCACCACCTTCACGATCTCCGAGTTCGGGCGCACTTTCACCAGCAACGGCGATGGCAGTGATCACGGCTGGGGCGGACACCAGTTCATCATGGGCGGCGCCGTCAAAGGCACGGAGGTGTACGGCACGTTCCCTGCGTACAGCACGGCCAACAGCAGCGGCGTGTTCAGCAGTCCGGATCAAATCCAGAATGGTTCACTGATTCCGTCTACCTCGGTCGACCAGTACGCTTACACGCTGGGCAAATGGATGGGGGTGAGCCAGGCTGACCTGGGCAGCATCCTGCCCCATCTGAGTCAGTTCGACAGCAGCGTGCACGATCTGGGCTTCATGAAAGCCTGATCGCACAACGCACGCCTCACAACAGCGGGCGCAGGTAACGCCCGGTGTGGCTGCCCTCGTACGCGGCGACCTGCTCGGGCGTGCCCGCCACCAGCAACTGCCCGCCCCCCGAGCCGCCTTCCGGGCCCATGTCGATCAGCCAGTCGGCGGTCTTGATGACGTCCAGGTTGTGCTCGATGATGACGATGGTGTTGCCCGCGTCGCGCAGCTGGTGCAGCACCTTGAGCAGCAAGGCGATGTCGTGGAAGTGCAGCCCGGTGGTCGGCTCGTCGAGGATGTAGAGCGTGCGGCCCGTGTCGCGCTTGGACAGCTCCAGCGCCAGCTTGACGCGCTGCGCCTCACCTCCCGACAGCGTGGTCGCCGCCTGCCCCAGGCGGATGTAGCCCAGGCCCACGTCCATCAGCGTCTGCAGCTTGCGGGCGATCGTGGGCACGGCGCTGAAGAAGGTCAGCGCCGCTTCCACGGTCAGGTTCAGGATCTCGTGGATGTTGAGGCCCTTGTACTGAATTTCCAGCGTCTCGCGGTTGTAGCGCTTGCCGTGGCACACATCGCACGGCACATACACGTCCGGCAAAAAGTGCATCTCGACCTTGATCATGCCGTCACCCTGGCAAGCCTCGCAGCGACCGCCGGCCACGTTGAACGAGAAGCGGCCGGCGCCATAGCCACGCTCGCGCGCCGCCGGCACATCGGCCATCAGCTCGCGAATGGGCGTGAACAGGCCGGTGTAGGTGGCCGGGTTGCTGCGCGGCGTACGGCCAATCGGTGACTGGTCGACATTGATGACCTTGTCGAACAACTCCAGGCCTTCGATCTCGTCATGCGGCTCGGGGTCGGTGTGGCTCTGGTACAGCTTGCGGGCCACGGCGGCATACAAGGTGTCATTGACCAGGGTGGACTTACCCGAGCCCGACACGCCCGTCACGCAGGTCAACAGGCCCACCGGGAAGTCGGCTGTGACGCCTTTGAGATTGTGCCCACTGGCATTGACCACGCGCAGGCGCGGCGTCTCGTCGGTGAAAGCATGCCGCTTTTTCGGCAATTCGATGCGCAGCACGCGCGCCAGGTAGCGCCCGGTGATGCTGTTCGGGTTGGCCATGACCTCCTCAGGCGTACCTTGGGCGAGGACGTGCCCGCCATGCACGCCGGCACCAGGGCCCATGTCGATCACATGGTCGGCAGCGCGGATCATGTCCTCGTCGTGCTCGACCACCAGCACGCTGTTGCCCAGGTTGCGCAGGTGCTGCAGGGTGCCGATCAGCCGATCGTTGTCACGCTGGTGCAAGCCGATGCTGGGCTCATCGAGCACATACATCACGCCCGTCAGGCCCGAGCCGATCTGAGATGCCAGACGGATGCGCTGCGCCTCCCCACCCGAGAGCGTGTCGGCACTGCGATCCAGGCTCAGGTAGTTCAAGCCGACATCGTTGAGGAAACGCAAGCGCGAACGGATTTCGTTGACGACCTTGGCCGCGATCTCGGCCTTGGCGCCTTGCAAATGCAGTTGGTCAAAGTAGTGCTGTGCCTCGGCCAGCGTGGCATGCGCAATCTCGTAAATGGGCTTGGTGTCGCCGGTGCGCGCGTCCTGCAATTTGACGTGCCGCGCCTCCGTGCGCAGACGCGTGCCGTGGCAGGCGGGACAGGCCTTGGGCTGCTGGTAGCGGGCCAGCTCTTCACGCACCGCGCTCGAATCCGTTTCCTTGAAGCGTCGCTCGAAGTTGGGGATGATGCCTTCGAACGGATGTGAACGCTTGACCTTGCGCTTCTTGCCGGCGGTGCCATCGGCTTCGTAGGTGAACTCGATCTCTTCGGTGCCCGAGCCGTAGAGCAGCACCTGCTGCACGTGCGCGGGCAACTCTTCGAAAGGCTGCTCGATGTCCACGTCGTAATGCCGTCCGATGGATTCGATCAGGCTGTAGGTGTAGGGGTTGCGACGGTCCCAACCCTTGACGGCGCCGCTGCCGATGCTCAAAGACGGGAAGGCCACCACGCGCTGCGGGTCGAAGGCAATCACATGGCCCAGGCCATCACAGGTGGGGCACGCGCCCTGAGGCGAATTGAACGAGAACAGCCGCGGCTCCAACTCCGAGAGCGAGTAGCTGCAGACGGGGCAGGCAAACTTGGCCGAGAACAGGTGCGTGAGGCCGCTGTCCATCTCCAGCGCCAACGCGCGGCCTTCGGCCAGGCGCAAGGCGGCCTCAAAGCTTTCGGCCAGGCGCTGCGTCATGTCGGCGCGCACCTTCAAGCGGTCCACCACCACGTCGATGTCGTGCTTCTCGTTTTTCACCAGCGGCTGCAGGTCCGCCGCCTCGACGATCTGACCATTGATGCGAAAGCGCACATAGCCCTGGGCCTGCATCTGCGCAAACAGGTCGACATGCTCACCCTTGCGGTCGCGCACGACGGGCGCCAGGATCATGAGTTTGGTGTCTTCCGGCAAGGCCAGCACGGCGTCCACCATCTGACTCACACTTTGAGCCTGCAGAGGCTCACCATGCTCCGGGCAGAACGGCGTGCCCGCACGGGCGTACAGCAGGCGCAGGTAATCGTGGATCTCGGTGACCGTGCCCACGGTCGAGCGCGGGTTGTGGCTGGTGGCCTTCTGCTCGATGCTGATCGCCGGCGACAGGCCCTCGATCACATCGACATCGGGCTTGTCCATCAGTTGCAGGAACTGGCGCGCATAGGCGCTCAGGCTCTCCACATAACGGCGCTGGCCTTCGGCGTACAGCGTGTCAAACGCCAAGCTCGACTTGCCTGAGCCCGACAAGCCCGTGATCACCACCAACTGGTTGCGCGGCAGGTCCAGGTCGATGTTCTTCAGATTGTGGGTGCGGGCACCCCGAATCTGGATCTGCGTGCGCTCGGCCGGCGGCGCCGACCGCACGGCGTGAGCGAGATAGGGGGCCGACTCGCCGGACGGGGCGGGCACGACAGGGAAATCAGGGCGAGACATGAGCAACTCAGTGCAAATAGAAAGCCCGCACACAGGCATCCGGGGCGGACGAACCAGCGGCAAAGGCAACCGAACATGATACGTCCGCTTGGCACCTGGACGCCAGCGTCAAGGATGGGGCCGCTTCAACGCCGGCAGCCGACTCAGCAGCCAATGCGAGGGCCACCACAGCAGCGCCGGCAGCGCCACCAGCAACAGGCAAAAGTACAGGTGAGGCGGCATCCAGGTCTGTGACCCCTGCCCGTCCAGACCGAACACGAAATTGACGTTCACCGGCAAGCCGGGTTGATCGGGCGGTGCCGGGGGCGGGGGCAGCCACAGGTAGGACGCGGTCATGGCCGCCCAGCCGATCGGCCACCAGACGGCCAACCCGCGTCGGTCATACCCGAGTCGCCACAGCAGCCACACCAACACCGGCGGCTGCCAGAAATGGAAGAACGACAGAAACCGGGTGAACCACGGAATGCTCGGCTCGTACATGTAGGCCGTCATCCCGGTGATCGGCCACCCCAGGCCGGTGAGCAGGAACTCCAGCATCCACAGGACCTGCGGCACCAGGATGCCCACCGCGCAGGCCGACACCAGCACGGCCGACTCCAGCCAGATGGCCACGCCGGTGATCAGCAAGGCCAGGTCACAGAAGTACAGGAAATTACCGGGCCCGTAGTGATGCCAGTAGGTGGGCACCAGCACCGCCACGAAGGCGGTGTAAGCCAGCTTGAACGCCAAGGGCAGGCGGGACGCAGTCGGTGTCATGCGCCGATGCTGCGTCATGCGGCCCGCGGCTGTCCAGGGCGCGCCGCCATCGACACGTCAACGCGCCGCGTTGAGTGCCTCGCGCGTTTCCAGCGCCACGCGACGGGCCGCGCTGGCGAAATCATCGCCACTGCTGGCGTAGAGCACCGCCCGCGAGCTGTTGACGACGATGGTGCCGGTGATGGCGCCACTGGCATCCGTCGTCAGCCCAGCCTTGACCGTGGCCACCGCATCACCGCCCTGCGCGCCCACACCGGGGATCAGCAAAGGCAGCGTGGGCGCCAACTCACGCACGCGAGCGATCTCTTCGGGGAAGGTCGCGCCCACCACCAGGCCCATCTGGCCGTTGGTGTTCCAGGGGCCCTGCGCCTGCCTGGCGATGTGCTCGTACACGCGCGGCTGGCCTTCGACATCGGCCAGGCGTAGGTTCTGCAGGTCCGAGCCGCCCGGGTTGGACGTGCGGCACAGCAGAATCACCCCCTTGCCGGGGTACTTCAGGAAAGGCTCCATCGTGTCGAAGCCCATGAAGGGCGACAGGGTCACCGCATCGGCCTGGTAACGCTCGAAGGCTTCACGGGCGTACTGGTCGGCCGTCGAGCCGATGTCGCCACGCTTGGCATCCAGGATCACCGGCACCTGCGGGGCCACCCGGCGCATGTGCGCCATCAGGCGCTCCAGCTGGTCCTCCGCACGGTGGGCCGCAAAGTAGGCGATCTGCGGTTTGAAGGCGCAGACCAGATCCTTGGTGGCGTCCACGATGGCCGCGCAGAAGTCATAGATGCGGTCGCTCTGGCCCTTCCAGGCGCCAGGGAACTTCGACGGCTCGGGGTCCAGGCCCACGCACAGCAGCGAGTTGTTTTGCTGCTGCGCGTGGCGCAGTTGCTCGGTGAAGATCATGGCTGCGCCCTTGCCTTACTTGCCGATGCGCTGGGCCAGCTCAACGGCCTTGCCGATGTAATTGCCCGGCGTCATGGTGCGCAGACGGGCTTTCTCGTCTTCGGGCAACTCCAGCGTCTCGATGAAGGCCTGGATGGACTCCTTCGTGATCGCCTTGCCGCGGGTCAGCTCCTTCAGGCGCTCATACGGGTTGGGCAGCGCGTAGCGGCGCATCACGGTCTGGATGGGCTCGGCCAGCACTTCCCACGAGCTGTCAAGGTCGTCGGCCAGGGCCTGCGGATTGACTTCCAGCTTGCCCAGACCCCGGGCCAGGCTGTCGTAGCCCAGCAGCGCGTAGCCCAGCGCCACGCCCATGTTGCGCAGCACGGTCGAGTCGGTCAGGTCACGCTGCCAGCGGCTGATGGGCAGCTTCTGGCTCAGGTGGGTCAGCACCGCATTGGCCAGGCCAAAGTTGCCTTCGGCATTCTCGAAGTCGATCGGGTTGACCTTGTGCGGCATCGTGGACGAGCCGATTTCGCCCGCCTTGGTGCGCTGCTTGAAGTAACCCAGGCTGATGTAGCCCCACACGTCACGCGACCAGTCGATCAGGATGGTGTTGGTGCGCGTGACCGCGTCGAACAGCTCGGCCATGTAGTCGTGCGGCTCGATCTGGATGGTGTAGGGGTTGAAGGTCAGGCCCAGTTGCTTCTCGATGACCGACTGGCTGAAGGCTTCCCAGTCCTTGTCCGGGTAAGCCGACAGGTGGGCGTTGTAGTTGCCGACGGCACCGTTCATCTTGGCCAGCAGCTTGACCTCGGCGATGCGGACGCGGGCATTGGCCAGGCGGGCCACCACGTTGGCGATTTCCTTGCCCACGGTGGTGGGCGAAGCGGTCTGGCCGTGGGTGCGGCTCAGCATCGGGATCTCGGCCAGGTTGTGCGCCAGGCCGCTCATCGTGCCGATCAGGGCGTCGAGCGTGGGCAGGATGACCTGATCGCGTGCGGCCTTGAGCATCAGGCCGTGGCTGGTGTTGTTGATGTCTTCCGAGGTGCAGGCGAAGTGCACGAACTCACCGGCCTTTTCCAGCTCGGGGTGCGTGGCAAAGCGCGACTTGATCCAGTACTCCACGGCCTTGACGTCGTGGTTGGTGGTCTTCTCAATGTCCTTGATGGCCTGGGCGTCGGACTCGGAGAAGTGCGTCACCAGGCTGCGCAGGAACATGCGCGAAGCGTCCGACAGCGGGGGCAACTCGGGCAGACCGGCGTCGGACAGGGCGATGAACCACTCGATCTCAACCTGCACGCGGCGATGCATCAAGCCAAATTCGGACAGCAGCGGACGCAGGGCGGCCACCTTGGCGGCGTAACGGCCGTCCAGCGGCGACAGAGCGGAGAGAGCAGACAGGTTCATGGCGGTGTCCGAATGAGAAGATGGGGCAGCACGCCCGCGTGCGGTGCAGCGCAGGCCAACCTGTCATTTTACCGCGGCGAACCCTCGTGCCAAGCCAGCACCCCAGCGCTGACCCGGGTGATGCAAGCTGTGATGCACCACTCCCTCTGTTGGGGGCCAGACCCGGCATACTGTCCCTGCACTCTTCCCGGTTCGAGACAGCCCGATAAAATGTCCGCAACGCCACCTCATCCAACCCCATGAAACTGATCGGATCCCTGACCAGCCCCTTCGTCCGCAAGGTCCGGATCGTGCTGGCTGAAAAAAAGCTCGACTACAAGTTCGAGCTGGAAGACGTCTGGTCGACCGACACCCGCATTGCCGAAGCCAACCCGCTGGGCAAAGTCCCCTGTCTGGTCATGGACGGCGGCGAAGCCGTTTTCGACTCGCGCGTGATCGTCGAGTACGTGGACACCCTGTCGCCAGTGGGCAAGCTCATCCCCCTGGGCGGGCGCGAGCGCGTGGAAGTGCGCACCTGGGAAGCGCTCGCCGACGGCCTGCTCGATGCTGCCGTGCTGGCGCGCATGGAGCAAACCTGGACAGGCCGCACCGATGCGCAACGCAGCCCCGCCTGGATCGAGCGGCAGCGCGACAAAATCCACCAGTGCCTGAAGGCCTTCAGCCAAGGCCTGGGCGACAAGCCCTGGTGCACCGGCACCCATCACAGCCTGGCCGACATCTCCGTGGGTTGCGCTTTGGGTTACCTGGATTTCCGCTTCGCAGACATCGACTGGCGCACCACCTACCCCAACCTCGACAAGCTCTACGCCAAACTGATGCAGCGCCCCAGCTTCACCGACACGGCGCCCCCTGCCGCCTGATACCCCAGCGCGCCGGTTTGGCGCTACACTTGGGTTCATAGCGCCGATTTGTCCGGATTGCGGGCGCTCAAAAAATTCCGCTAAAGAGGGCGCTGCTCACCGGCCCCTGCTTTGATGCGAGGCCGGTTTTTTCTTTGTTCTGAACATCGTAGCGTCATGTCTTCTCTCGGGGTTGTCACCCCTGCTTCCATGCACTTTGAGGCGCCGCTGCCCCTGCAAAGCGGCGCGGTGCTCAAGGACTACACTCTGGTCTACGAGACCTACGGGCAGCTCAACGCCGACCGCAGCAACGCCGTGCTGGTGTGCCACGCGCTCAACGCCTCGCACCACGTCGCCGGCGTCCACGCCGACGCGCAGGGCCACCCCCTGCCCAAGAGCGAAGGCTGGTGGGACAACCTGATTGGCCCGGGCAAGCCCCTGGACACCAAACGGTTTTTCGTCATCGGCATCAACAACCCGGGATCGTGCTTTGGCTCGACCGGGCCGATGCACACCAACCCGGACACCGGCCAGCCTTATGGCGCCGACTTTCCAGTCGTGACCGTGGAAGACTGGGTCAATGCCCAGGCCCGCTTGCTCGACCAACTCGGCATCAGTCAACTGGCCGCCGTGCTGGGCGGCAGCCTGGGGGGCATGCAGGCCCTGAGCTGGACACTGCAACACCCGCAGCGCGTGCGCCACTGCGTGGCCGTGGCCACCGCCCCCAACCTGTCGGCACAGAACATCGCCTTCAATGAAGTGGCCCGCCAGGCCATCGTCACCGACCCCGACTTCCACCAGGGCCACTTCTACGCGCACGGCGTGGTGCCCCGGCGCGGCCTGCGCGTGGCGCGCATGATCGGCCACATCACCTACCTGTCCGACGACGTGATGGAAGAGAAGTTCGGCCGCGAGCTCGTGGGACGCACGCTGGGCGATGCGCCCAACTACAGCACCCAGGACATCGAGTTCCAGGTGGAGAGCTACCTGCGCTACCAGGGCGACAAGTTCAGCGACTACTTTGACGCCAACACCTACCTGCTGATCACCCGCGCGCTCGACTATTTCGACCCGGCCCGCTTGCACGGCGGCGACTTGGCTGCTGCCATGGGCAAGGCCCTGGCCAAGTTCCTGGTCATCAGCTTCACCACCGACTGGCGCTTCTCGCCCGCCCGTTCACGCGAGATCGTCAAGGCCTTGGTCGACAACCGCCACGACGTGAGCTACGCCGAGATCGACGCCCCCCATGGGCACGACGCTTTCCTGCTGGACGATCCGCGTTACCACGGCGTGGTGCGCGCGTACTTCGAGCGGATTGCGCAGGAGCTGCAGTCAGCACAGTCGCCATTGACCACCTCGCAGGGCCAGCCCCTGAGGGTCTCGGTGTGAGGGAAGAGACCATGAGCCAACACGATGTGCATGACGTGATCGCGCAACTGGTGCCACCGGGCTCGCGCGTGCTGGACCTGGGCTGCGGCAATGGCGCCCTGCTGGCGCACCTGCGCGACGCCCGCCAATGCACGGGCTACGGGATCGAGCTGGACGATGCCAAGGTGATGCAATGCGTGCAGCGCGGCGTCAACGTCATCCAGCGCAACCTGGAAGAAGGCCTGAGCCTGTTCGAGGACAACAGCTTCGACGTGGTGCTGCAACTCGACACCCTGCAACACCTGCGCAACACGGTGGACATGCTGCGCGAGACCGCCCGCGTCGGCAAACAGGGCATCGTCAGCTTCCCAAATTTTGCGCACTGGCCGCACCGCCTGAGTGTGCTGCGCGGCCGCATGCCGGTGACGCGCAGCCTGCCCTACCAGTGGTACGACACGCCCAACATCCGCGTGGCGACGTTTGCCGACTTCGAAGTGCTGGCCGAGCAGAATGGCCTGCGCATCCTCGACTCATTCGGTGTGCACGAGGGTGAGATCGTGACCCGCTGGCCGAACCTGATGGCCAGCAAGGCGGTGTTCAAGTTCGAGCGCCGCTGAGCAAGCGGCCCACTGAACCGCGCGTGTGAGCGCCGCACCCTGCTGCACTCACGCACACCGTGCATCAGAAAGCGTGACGCACGCCCACAGTGTAGGTGTGGCCCTTCTTGAAGCCGCTGCGCTTTTCGTCGTCGAGCATGTAGGCGGCATACACATCGGTACGCTTGGACAGCCAGTGGTCATAGGCCAGCGTGAAGATGGCGTGCTTCGCATCCAGCGTTGATCCGCCTGTGGCCGACTCTTCCTTGCTCTGCCCATAGGATGCCAACAGCTTGCCGCTCTTCGTCACTGGCACGGCTGCCCCGACCTGATACAGGCGGGTGTCGATGCTGGCAGCACCCGCAAACCCCTTGTTGGCAAACGCGCCGTACTGACCAAAGAACTTTGCAAACCCGGCGTCATAGCTCACACCCAACATGCCAAAGTTTTGCGTCTGGCCTGCCGTGAGGCTGGGCTTGGGCGCCTCGGCAGAACGCAAGGTTTGCCACGCGCCACCGATGGCAAAAGGACCGGACACATAACCCGCCGACACCGCATAGCTGGTGCGCTCGTTTTTGCTCGCGTCCTCCCCGAACTGCACCTGAAGGGCACCGCTGAACCCGGACAGATTCGGCGTCTGGTAGGTCAGTGCATTGCTCCAGCCCGAGTCTGACTTGTCGTTGCCCCAAGGGGAGCCGAAGGTCAGACGAATGGCCGGCGATAAGCCGAAGGCCGAGCTCAAGGGATTGAACGACAGGGTGTTCACGAACAACAAGGTGCCCTGGCGGCCCACGGTAATCTTGCCCAGGCTGCTCTGCACCCACACGTTGGCAGCGCGTGACCAAAAGGGGTCTGCCGAGCCAAAACGCCCCGATTCACCGGTGTCCGGCCGGAGGAAGGACTCGATGACAAAGCCAGCTTTCAGACCGCTGCCCAGATCCTCGAGACCTTTGAAGCCGATGAAACTGGTGACCATCTGATTGCCATCGACCTTGGTCAGACGGGCATTGGCGGCGCTGCCCTCGGTGCCACTGCTCTGAAACGATCCGGCGGCGATGTCCACCACGCCATAGAGCTGCAAGGAAGATTGCGCATGCACAGAGGCACACGCCCCCATGGTGGCAAACGCGAGGGGGACAAAGACTTTCGAATGGGACATGACAACTCCTGATGCACTGGATGAGGTCTGCCAACACGGCAAACTGTATACAGATTTGCAGAAAGCATGCCAGGATGGCGGTGCCCAACATCAGAGAAACCGCGCCAGCAAAGCGAAATTGGCACCATGAGGCACCAATTTAGAGACATTTGAGCGCACCAAAATGAAAAAGGCGCCCGAAGGCGCCCTGACATCCAAGGAAGGATGACTTTAGAAAGCGTGACGCAGGCCCACAGCGAAGGTGTTGGCGGTTTCGTCTTCGAAGCCGAAATCAGACAATTTCTTGCTGGTCAAAGCAGCGTACACACCCGAGCGCTTGGACAAGGAGTGGTCATAGCCCAGCGAGAACTGCTTGAGCTTGCCGTCGGCCACATAGAAATCGTCATACTTGGTCTGACCATAGGAGACCATGACTTTGCCAGCCTCGGTCACAGGAACTGTGGCACCGATCTGGAAGAACTTGGACTTGCCGTCCGCACCGCCAGTTTCCCTCTTGACGACGGAATACTGAGCAAAAAGCTTGGCTGCGCCAAAGTCGTAGCTGGCGCCCAGACCCCAGTTCTTCTGACGGTCGAAGTAGGCCGAGTTGATGGCGCCCGATGAGGTGTAGACACCCATCACGCTCAATGCGCCAGCGTTGTACGCAGCAGAGACAGCGTAGTTGTTCTTGGCGTCACCACCGGCAGATGTTTCCTTGGGCGCATACTGCAACGCAGCCGTGAATCCACCGAGCGTGGGCGTTTCGTAGGTGATGGAGTTCACCCAACCGGTGTCATATCCCAGGCTGGGAGCCAAGAAGCCGCCCAAGCTGTAGTACGACACCATCGAGGGCGAGAAGGTCATGGACGAACCGAAGGGGTTGTAAGCCAGCCCCATGGTGAAGAAGGCGTTGTCATACTGCCCCAGAGCCACGCGACCGAAATCACCGCTCACGCCGACCCAGGAACCGCGCCCCCAGAAACCACCAGCCAAGTTGCGAACTTCAGAGCCGGTGTCACCCGCCAAGAAGCTCTCGAGCACGAACTCGGCCTTCAAACCACCGCCCAGATCTTCAGAACCCGACAGGCCGAAGAAGCTGGTCATCATGTTGCCGCTTTCCACCTTGGTGGCGCGATCAGTGGTGCCATCGACAAAGTTGAAATCTTCAAACGAGCCCACCGACGCTTCGATATAGCCGTACAGCTTGACGCTGGATTCGGCTTGAGCAGCGCCAGCGACAGCCAGCAGGGCGGCCGCAGCCACCAGGGTCTTCTTTGCAAACATCAAGTTCTCCTAGCAATGAAATGGGGAGTGAAGCCGGATTGCGTCACAGGTTTGTCACGCAGCCCTTGAGCCTGATTGTGAGAGGGAAGCGCCTCACAGCCAAGCAGAAAGCAAAACCCGGGCCAACCTGCACCACAGCGATGCACAATGTGTCGCCCCCCCGCCACAGGCACCAATTCCGCCACGGAAAACCCGTCAAACATCACCGATCTGGTGCGTTCTGAGACGAAAAAAAGCGCCCCGAAGGGCGCTTTGGTGATCAAAGGCTCAGGCTTTAACAGCCTGAATCCGATCAGAAGGCGTGACGCAGGCCAACGGCCACGGCAGTGGTCTTGGTTTCACCAGCGTAGGGGATCGCCAGCTCTTCAGCAACCACACGACCCAGGATGTCATCCTTGATGTACGTGACGCCAGCGTAGACGCTGGTACGCTTGGACAGGGTGTGGTGGTAAGCCAACGAGAACTGGCGGGCCTTGATGTCTTCAACCTTCACTTGGCCGTAAGAAGCATGCACGGAACCAGCTTGGGTCACAGGCACCACGGCGCCCAGTTGGAAGAACTTGGCCTTGCCGTTGTCAGCACCGGCTGCATCTTCAAACTTGTTCTGGCCGTATTGAGCAAAGGCCTTCGCAACGCCGAAGTCGTACGAAGCGCCCAGCAACCATGCCTTTTGCTGTTCGGCAGCGGCCGTAGCATTGGTGCTGCGCACGTCGCCGATCACAGCCGACAGGCCCAGGGCGCCAGCGGTATAGTTGGCGGCAACAGCCGTGGCACCACCGTTGACGGTCACAGCGGACGCGCCGGTGTTACCTTCACGAGCGCTGTGCTGAGCCGACAGGGTCAGGCCGCTGAAGCTCGGCGAGGTGTAGCCGATGGTGTTTTGCCAGCTGCCACCCAGGCCGGAAATGCCAGTGAACAGGTTAGTGGACACAGACAGAACGCGCGACGAACCGAAGGCGTCGAAAGCGGCGGCTTCGTTCTTGAACAGGCTTTCTTGGTTACCCAACTTCACGGTACCGAAGTCACCAGCCAGACCGACGTAAGCGTTCTTGCCGAAGAAGTTGCCGGTAGCTTGCGAACCAGTGTCAACATTGATGGAGCTTTCCAGCTTGAAGACTGCCTTCAGGCCGCCACCCAGGTCTTCTTGGCCCTTCAGGCCGAAGAAGCTGTCCGTCAGGACGGAGGATTCGACAGAGGTCGTCGAGTTGCTGACGCCACCTTGCTTGGTCTTGGAGTAAGCCAAGCCAGCGTCAACGTTACCGTACAGAGTCACGCTCGATTGAGCTTGGGCCGACACAGCCAGGGTAGCCAGAGCGGCAACAGCAATCAGATTCTTCTTAGCGAACATTCAGGTTCTCCTTTGATACAGGGTTCATCAGCACGCGCTTGGTGCGCTATCACGCCATGTTGGGGCATGAGCCGAAGCTGATGAACTGATTCTGCACAGTAAACGCGCATCAGACCAAGCGAAGACCGGACAAAACAGTCACCTCCCCCTAGGGAAGGACCAAAAGATGTGCGATTCCGTTGCCGTACCGCAACACATTCGGGGCAATGCTCAGGGTTTCAGGACAAGCAGGATCTGCTCGCCATACGCCTGTAACTTTTTGACCCCCACTCCGCTGATCTGCCCCAGCTCACCCAAGGTCTGCGGCGCGATGCGGGCCATGTCCGCCAAAGTCGCGTCGTTGAAGACGATGTAGGCCGGCAGGTTGTGCTCCCGGGCGACCTCGGCACGCCAGGCCCGCAGATCGGCGAAGCGCGCCAAGGCGTCGCCCGTCAGGTCGGCTGGCGCGGCGGACTTGCTGGCCCCTTTGCCTACCTTGCTGCGGCGCGGTGCCTCGGCGGCTTCCCGCAGGGTCAGTTGCACCTCGCCCTTGAGCACGGCGCGGGCGCTGTCGGTCAGGGCCAGGGTGTTGTACTCGCCCTCGGCCACCACATGGCCCAGGGCCACGAGTTGGCGCAGCACGGCGCGCCACTGGTTTTCGGACAGGTCGGCGCCCACGCCGAAGGTGCTCAGGCTCTGATGGCCGTATTGCTGCACCTTGTCGGTCTCTTTGCCGCGCAGCACGTCGATGAGGTGGCCGGCGCCAAAGCGCTGCTGGCCATGCTGCCAAAAGCGGTAGATGCAGCTGAGCAGCTTGCGGGCCGCGTCGGTGCCGTCCCAGGTGGCGGGCGGGCGCAGGCAGTTGTCGCAGTTGCCGCAGGGCTGGCTGTCTTCGCCAAAATAGCTCAGCAGGCGCACGCGGCGGCAGTCGTGGGCTTCGGCCAGGGCCAGCAAGGCATCGAGCTTGCCGCGCTGGATGCGCTTGAAGTCGTCGGTGGCCGGGCTTTCGTCGATCATGCGGCGCTGGTTGACCACATCGGCCAGGCCGTAGGTGAGCCAGGCGTCGGCCTCGCCGCCATCGCGCCCGGCCCGGCCAGTCTCCTGGTAGTAGCCTTCGATGTTCTTGGGCAGGTCCAGGTGGGCCACAAAGCGCACATCGGGCTTGTCGATGCCCATGCCGAAGGCCACGGTGGCGACCATGACGATGCCGTCTTCGCGCAAGAAACGGTCCTGGTGACGCTGGCGTACCTTGGCGTCCAGGCCGGCGTGATACGGCAAGGCGGTGATGCCTTGCTGGTTCAGCCAGTCGGCGGTTTCTTCCACCTTGCGGCGGCTCTGGCAATAGACGATGCCGGCGTCGCCGTCGTGCTCGTCGCGGATGAAGCGCAGCAGTTGCTGGCGCGGGTTGTCCTTTTCGACCAGGGTGTAGCGGATGTTGGGTCGGTCGAAGCTGCTGATGAAGACGCGGGCGTCCTGCAGTTGCAGGCGCTCGATCATGTCGGCACGGGTGTGGTCGTCGGCGGTCGCAGTCAGGGCCAGACGGGGCACGTCGGGGAAGCGCTCGTGCAGCATGCTGAGCTGCAAGTAGTCTTCACGGAAGTCATGTCCCCACTGGCTGACGCAGTGCGCCTCGTCGATGGCGAACAGGCTGAGCAAGCCGCGCTCGTGCAGGCTGGCCAGTTGCGCCTGAAAGCGCAGGTTGGTGACGCGCTCGGGCGCGGCGTAGAGCATCACCATGCGGCCGGCCATCATCTCGCGCTCGATGCGCTGGGTGTCTTCCAGGCTGAGGGTGCTGTTCAGAAACGCCGCATGCACACCCACTTCTTCGAGCGCACCGACCTGGTCGTGCATCAGCGCAATCAGGGGGGACACGACCACGGTGACACCCATGCCCGCGCGGTGTCGCGCGATGGCGGGCACCTGGTAACACAGGCTCTTGCCGCCACCCGTGGGCATCAGCACCAAGGCGTCGTGCCCGGCTGTGACGTGGTCGACGATGGCCTGTTGCTGCCCTCGAAAGGCGGTGTAGCCAAAGACTTCCTGCAGGATGGCCAGCGGTTCGCGAGAGTTCACAGCTTGGGCTCCACGAGGGCGCCGGTGTAAGCGGCCACGAAAGCCGGGGGCATGCGCCGCACCTTGCCTTCAGCGATGTCCACGCAGACGAACTCGGAGCGGCCCCGGAACACGGTCAGCCCATCGTCTTCGCGGATGAACTGATAGTGACGCTGCAGGGTCAGCTTGTCGGCCCGGGTCAGCCAGGTGCCCAGCACGATGCGCTCGCCCAGGCGCGTGGCAGCCAGGTAGTTGAGCTCGTGTTGGCGCACGACCATGCCGTGCCCGAGTGCTTCATATTCTTGAGGACCCAGGCCCAAGGCAGCCGAGTGCGCCCAGGCGATGTCTTCGAGCCACTGCAGGTACACCACGTTGTTGGTGTGGCGCATGAGGTCGATGTGGGGCGCCTGCACGGTGACGTTCAGGGTGTAGGGCAACTGGGGGAGGTCCCAGTTCAGGTTCTCGATGCTCATGGGCGAAGGGTCAAACTGCGGCGGTGATGCAGGCCGGGATGATGCCATTGGCCGGCCCGGACGGGTGGTGTTAAAAACGGTTGAACGCCCAAAGGTGGGTGACAAAGGAGTCTGGATGAAGCTGGCAGATTGTGTGGTGTTGGTCACCGGAGGCAGTTCCGGCCTGGGTGCAGCGGTGAGCCTGATGGCCTGGGAAGCCGGTGCACGGGTGCTGATTGCCGACCGGGCTGCCCCGCGGGACGACAACCCCTTGCGCCTGCGCGACCCGCAGGGGGAGCGCTGGCTGTGGCAGGCCACCGATGTGAGCGATGAAGCCCAGGCCGACGCCGCAGTGAACCAGGCGCTCACGCGCTTTGGCCGCCTGGACGTGCTGGTCAACGCCGCGGGCGTGGCCGCCGTCGAGAAAGTACATGGGCGCGACGGCCCGCATCAGCTGGCCTCGTTCCAGAAGGTGATCCAGGTGAACCTGCTGGGCAGTTTCAACATGATGCGCCTGGCGGCGGCCGCCATGCTGGCCTCGCCCGCCCGGCCGGGCACCAACGAGGTCGACTCCCGCGGCGTGATCGTGAACACCGCTTCGATCGCGGCCTTCGATGGGCAGATGGGCCAGGTGGCGTATGCCGCCTCCAAGGGTGGCGTCGTGGCGATGACGCTGCCTGCCGCGCGCGATCTGGCGCGTGATCGCATCCGGGTGATGACCGTGGCACCAGGGGTGTTCCACACGCCGATGATGGCCTCCTTACCGGAAGCCGCGCAGGCCTCGCTGGCCGCCACCGTACCCCACCCTGCCCGCCTGGGCCAGCCGGACGAGTACGCGGCCTTGGTGCGCCACATCGTCGAAAACGATTACCTCAACGGCGAGGTGATCCGCCTGGATGGCGCCTTGCGCATGGCCCCTCGTTGAGGCCACCGGGCATCGCCGCAAAAAATTGAGTCGCACTCACAAAATGTCGACCTTGTAACGCCATGGACTCATAAGGGTTGTCCCTCCGTGTGGTGTCAAGCCCTTGCGTGCATCATGCAGTCAGTTTCTGAGCGCGTCTCAATTATTGGTGACGCGCTCTGCTGGCATGCCGCTTACCCCTGCGGCCATCAGCCATGGCTGCCCGTGAATTGTTGAGTACCACTCGATGTCCACGTGCCGCGCCTGTCAGTGGGGCTGCTGATCCACACCGAGGAGAGTCCTTCATGAGCACTGGACGTTTGACCCATAGTCAGGACCGTGGCGCGACCAGCGTCCCGCTGATCGAACAGACCATCGGCGATCTGTTTGACGCCATGGTCAAGCAGCAACCCGATCACGAAGCACTGGTGAGCGTGCACCAGGGACAACGCTACAGCTATGCGCAACTGCATGCGCGCGTCGAGCAGCTGTCCAGCGCCCTGCTGCAACTGGGTCTGGGGCGTGGTGACCGGGTGGGCATCTGGTCGCACAACAACGTCGAGTGGGTGCTGATGCAGCTGGCGACCGCCAAGGTCGGTCTGGTGCTGGTCAACATCAACCCGGCCTACCGCACGGCCGAGCTGGAGTACGCGCTCAACAAGGTGGACTGCAAGGCGCTGGTCACCATGGCGCAGTTCAAGACCAGCAACTACCTGGGCATGTTGCGCGAACTGGCCCCCGAGCTGGCCCGCTGCGCCCCTGGCCAGTTGGCGTCGGCACGCCTGCCGCACCTGCGCACCGTCGCCTGGATCGACGTGGCGGGGCAAGGTGCCAATGAAGCGGGCACACTGCGTTTCTCGGAGTTGCTGGCGCGTGGTCACGTGGGCGACACGCACGTGGCCGAGGTTGCGGCCTCGTTGTCCGCCTCAGACCCCATCAACATCCAGTTCACCAGCGGCACCACGGGCTTTCCCAAGGGGGCCACGCTCACGCACCGCAACATCCTCAACAACGGTTTTTTCATCGGCGAATGCATGAAGCTGACGCCGGCCGATCGCCTGTGCATCCCCGTGCCGCTGTACCACTGCTTCGGCATGGTGCTGGGCAACCTGGCCTGCCTCACGCACGGCGCCACCATCGTCTACCCCAATGATGGCTTTGACCCCTTGAGCGTGCTGCAGACGGTGCAGGCCGAACGCTGCACCGCCCTGCATGGCGTGCCCACCATGTTCATCGCCGAACTGGACCACCCGCGCTTTGCCGAGTTTGACCTGTCCACGCTGCGCACCGGCATCATGGCCGGCTCGCCCTGCCCCATCGAGGTCATGAAACGGGTCGTGCGCGACATGCACATGGTCGAGGTCACCATCGCCTACGGCATGACCGAAACCAGCCCGGTCAGCTGCCAGAGCTCGACCGACACCCCGCTGGATCGGCGCGTCTCGTCCGTCGGCACTGTGCAGCCGCACCTGGAAGTGAAGATCGTGAACCCCGAAAGCGGCGAGGTCACGCCCGTGGGCACACCCGGCGAGCTGTGTACGCGTGGCTACTCGGTGATGCACGGCTACTGGGACGATGCGCCCAAGACCGCCGAAGCCATCGACACCGAAGGCTGGATGCACACCGGCGACGTGGCCACCATGGACGCCGAAGGTTACGTCAACATCGTCGGGCGCATCAAGGACATGGTGATCCGCGGCGGCGAGAACGTCTACCCGCGCGAGATCGAGGAATTCTTCTACCGCCACCCCAAGGTGCAGGACGTGCAGGTCGTGGGCGTGCCCGACCACAAGTACGGCGAGGAGCTGTGCGCCTGGGTCATCCCCCGCGCCGGACAGACGCTGAGCGAAGACGAGTTGCGTGCCTTCTGCCAGGGGCAGATCGCCCATTACAAGGTGCCCCGCTACATCCGCCTGGTCAGCGAATTCCCCATGACCGTGACCGGCAAGATCCAGAAGTTCAAGATCCGCGAGGCGATGAAGGACGAGCTGGGCTTGCAGGAAGCCCGGTCGGCCTGATCAGACTGGCTGGCCGCCCACAAAGGCGAGCAACTGGCCCTTGCGCATCGGGACCCAGGCCTCATTGAGGGTCAGGGGCTCGGTGGCGACGAGGGCCACGCGATCACCGGGCTGGGTGTGCTCGGCAAAGTTCACTTCCACGTCCTGGTCTTGCAGGCGGGCGTGGCCAAAGGGGTGCTGGCGCAGCAGGTAGTGCAGGTGGGTGGAGCAATGCACCCACAGGGCTTCGCCCTGGCTGAGCATGAAGTTGAAGGTGCCGTGGCGTGCCACCTGCGGCACCAGCTCGCCCAGGGTGTGGTTCAACTCGGCCACCGAGGGCATGGAAGCGTGGCTTTTGGCCAGCTCCTGCATGAGCCAGCAGAACGCACGCTCGCTATCGGTGTCACCCACCGGCTTGAAGGTGCTGTGCAGCTTGGGCTCGAAGTCAATCAGGTTGCCGTTGTGGGCGAACACCCAGTAGCGCCCCCACAGCTCGCGCACGAAGGGGTGGCAGTTTTCGAGCGACACATGACCCTGCGTGGCCTTGCGGATGTGGGCGATGGTGTTGAGGCTCTTGATCGGGTAGTGCTTGACGAGCTCGGCCACGGGCGAGGCCACGGCCGCCTGGTGATCGACAAACAGGCGCACGCCGCGCCCCTCGAAAAAGGCGATGCCGAAGCCGTCGGCGTGCTCGGTGGCGCGCGTGGCAAAGCCCGAGAAGCTGAACACAATGTCGGTGGGCGTGTTGCTGTTCATGCCCAGCAGCTGACACATGGGGAAATCCTGAAGAGAAGGGGAACGGACGAAGGATACCAAGGCCACCCGAAGGTGGGCCCTCTTCCTGAGGACTGGACAGGTGGGAGGCAACGGTCATAATCGCCGGGCTAACTAACGGCACCCTTTTTAACCAACCATCACCCATCAGGAATCAGGCCATGGCCTCCATCAACAAAGTCATCCTCATCGGCAACCTGGGCCGCGACCCCGAAGTGCGTTACACCCCGAGCGGCGCGGCCGTGTGCAACGTGTCGGTGGCGACCACCCGCAACTGGAAAGACAAGAGCAGCGGCGACAAGGTCGAGGAGACCGAATGGCACCGTGTCGTGTTTTACGACCGTTTGGCCGAAATTGCCGGCGAGTACCTGAAGAAGGGCCGCCCTGTGTACGTGGAAGGTCGCCTCAAGACCCGCAAGTGGCAGGACAAGGACGGCAAGGACAACTACACCACCGAAATCGTGGCCGAGCAGATGCAACTGCTGGGCGGCCGTGAAGGCGGCACCGGCGGTGGTTATGGCGGCGGCGCCCAGGGCAGCGGCTACGGCGGCGGTCAGGGCGGCGGCGACGACTTCGAGCAAGCCCCCCCGGCCCGTCCGGCAGCCCGCCCGGCTCCGGCTCCCCGGCCCGCACCGGCCCCGGCGCCCAAGTCGTCGACCGGGTTTGATGACATGGATGACGACATCCCGTTCTAGGATTTACCTTTGCCTAGATGGTAAACAAAAGGCCCTAAGTGCTTGTCGCTTGGGGCTTTTTTCTTGTTGACGAGGTTCTTAGGGCTTGGAGTGTTCTGCAGGCTACAAGCTACTTTTCAAGACTTGTAAACAACTCCAACAGATCTGCATTACGGAAGCACCCGTGAAGCTGGATCAACAGGTCACATTCCTACCAGGATCGACCGACACCTTCTGGCCATGGTGCTTCTGTATTGACCCAGTGAATTCCTGCTCAGGTGTTAACGTTGAAGGAAACGACGATGAGCACCCTGATGGAAGACGACATCAAGCGCTGGACAGCCAAGCGCAAGACT
>MESA01000040.1 GCA_001770775.1 Burkholderiales bacterium RIFCSPHIGHO2_12_FULL_63_20 | reverse complement strand
GGGCGGTCGACAGCAGCTCGACGAACTCGCGTGGGGTGAGCCACTGGTGCCGCTCGCACAGCTCGCGCTGGGCCACGGCCAACACGCCGCCAAAGCCTTGCAGGGCCAGCACGGAGAAAGCGATGAAAAGCTCGGTGAGCGAAGCGGGCCGCGCAGCCGCCTGTTCGGCGGGCACGACCGGATCAGTGTCAGGCATAGACGGCGACGACCTGGTAGCCCAGTGCAGCCAGTTGGCCGCAGGGCGTCCACAAGGTTGTTTTCTCGTTCACAAAGCCATCGCCGACGGCGAGGGCGTCTTTGTCCATGCGCCAGTGTCCATCGAGCTGACCGATCTGAACCGGGCGCAGCTCCAGCGCCCAGGATACCGACGAGGCAGGGGTGTAGCCCCGAACCTGGGCCAGGGCCGGAGTGGGGCCGGCGTCGGTCAGCATCACGGCTTGCAGTTCGCTGTCGATGCCGGCGTGGTCGAGCAGTCGCACATAGGTGCGGCTGTGCCACGAGTCGTCGCCGGAGAAGGGCACACCCCCTTCCGCGTGTCGGAACTCGATGTGCCGGGTGAACGGTGGCGTCATGCCGGGAATATAGGGCCAGGGGTAGGATGTTTCAACACCGTTGGCCACCGCCACCTGGGGTGGACGCAGGGTGGGCAGAGTCGATTCACGCCCCACGCCAAAGGAGCCCAGCAGCACGCCGGCAATCTCTTCCTGGCCTTCGGCGTTCGCCTGCAGGATCTGCGCTTTGACCTGGCGGATGTTCTTGCCCTGACGCAGCAGCACCACATCGACGTGCACCACACCGGGTGCCACGGGTCCCACAAAATTGGTTTGCAAGGCGCGCAAGGGCCAGTCGCTGCCGCATGTATCACGCATGGCCTGAACGGCCAGCACCGAGAGCAGTCCTCCAAACATGGTGCGCCCTTGTCGCCAGTCTTCGGTGACGCGGAAGCTGACCCGATGCCCCTCTCGTTCACGATGGCCCAGCAACTGGGCCAGGGGGGTGATCGGGACGCTCTCTGAATTCATGTTGGGCACTTCTTGGGAAAACTGAAGACCCTATTATCAAACGACCGTATCAGGTGCTTGGCGCAACGGTGCCCCTCACTCGCAGGAGTTCGGCGACCTGGCTGGCAGGCACGGGGCGGCTGTACAGATAGCCCTGGACCATGTCGCAACCCAGTTCGGCAAGGAAGTCGGCCTGTTCGGTGTGCTCGACGCCTTCGGCCACCACGGCCATGTGCAGACCATGTGCCATCGAGATCATGGTGCTCACGAGCTGGCAGTCACTCACATTGCCCGGCGTGTCCTGGATGAAGCTGCGGTCGATCTTGAGCTGGTGCACTGGGAAACGCTTGAGGTAGGCCAGGGACGAGTAGCCCGTGCCGAAGTCGTCGATCGACAGTGACACGCCCAACTGGTAGAGCATCAGCAGGAACTGCTCGGCACTGGTGCCGGACTCCATCAGCCCGCTTTCGGTGATCTCGATTTCGAGGTGCTCGGGGGGCAGGCCGGTCTCGCGCAGGATGCGGGACAGGCGCTCGATCACGCCGCCCCGGCGCACCTCGCTGGGCGACAGGTTCACGGCGATGCGCCCGAAGTGCAGGCCGGCGTCGAGCCAGGCCTTGCCCTGGCGACAGGCCTCGTGCAGCACCCACTCGCCCAACGCCACGATCATCCCCGTCTCTTCCATCACGGGGATGAATTCGCCGGGGCCAATGGAGGGCAGGGTGGCGTCGCTGCCCGCAGGGGTCTTGAGGCGCACCAGGGCTTCCAAGGCCACGATCTGGCCGGTGGCGAGGTTCACCATGGGCTGGTAGTGCAGGGTGAATTCGTCGTGCTCCACGGCGCGGCGCAGGCGCGTTTCCATCTGCAGCCGGTTGGTGGCCACGGCGGTGAAGGCCTCGGTGTAGAAGTTGAAGCTGTTGCGTCCACGGCGCTTGGACTCGTACATGGCCGCATCGGCGTTGCGGATGAGCTCCGACGCGTCTTGCCCGTCTTGCGGGTATAGGCTGATGCCGATGCTGGCGCGCACATACACCTGCTGGCCGCCTTCGAGCGTGAAGGGCTGACCCAGACTCTCCAGGATGGCGGCCGCGACCTGGCCGGCCTGCTGTGGGTGGCGCAGGTGTTCGAGCACGAGGATGAACTCGTCACCGCTCAGGCGCCCCAGCGTGTCTTCCTGGCGCACGCGTTCGCGCAGGCGATGCGCCACCTGCTTGAGCAGGCTGTCGCCTGCCGCATGCCCCAGGCCGTCGTTGACGGTCTTGAAATTGTCGAGGTCGATGAAGACCACGCCCACCAGCGTGTGATGGCGTTGGGCCAGGCTGAGCGCGTGACTCAGGCGCTGCTGGATCAGGACACGGTTGGGCAGGTCGGTGAGCGGGTCGAAGTGGGCCATGCGCGCCAGGCGCTCTTCGGTTTCCTTCAGGGGCGTGATGTCGGTGAACATGGCCACGAAGTGGGCTGGACGCCCGCGGGCGCTGCGCACGGCGCTGAGTGACATCTTGACCATGAAGAGCTCGCCGCTTTTGCGCCTGAACCAGACCTCGCCTTGCCAGGCCCCCTGGCTCAGCAGGTCGGCACGGATCTCCGCGATGATCTCCGCTGGCTGATCGGGAAACAGGAAATCGGGCGTGCGGCCCACCGCTTCGCCATCGACGTAGCCGGTCAAGGTGGTGAAAGCCGGGTTGATGGACACCAGGACGCGATTGCGGTTGAGCACCATCATCCCATCACGGGTGGACTCCAGCGCGGCGGCGTGCAGGCGCACCCGCTCTTGGGTGAGATTGTGCTGGGTGTCGCGGTGCAGGTTGGTGAGTGCGAAAGACAGATCGTCGGAGAGGTCCTGGAACAGGCCGAGTTCCTCGCTGTCCTGGTCCTTGACGCGGCGCCCGAGCAGCAGGAGATGGCCCACCAGTTTCTGGTCGCGCAGCAGCGGCACGATGACGCAACCCGGTGTGTTCGCTGCAATGGCCTGGCTCGCCCACAGTGGCAGGTCGGGGTGCTGGCTCAGGTCGGCCGTGCGAAAGCAGCGCCCTTGCAGCAGGCATTGCGACAGCTCGGCCACGGGGTCGGGGGTGACGCGAAAGCTCAGGTTGTCGTAGGGCGGTTGTGGGTCGCCTGCGGCAGCCTGGCAGTTCAATTGACGGGGAACGTGCGCATCGAACAAGGCCACCCAGGCCTTGCGAAATTGTCCTTGCTGGACGGCCACTTCGCACACGCGGCGCAGCAGGTCGGGTTCGCTGTCGGCGCGCACGATGGCCTGGTTGACGTGGCTGAGAAAGTCGTACATACGCGACTTGTGACGCAGCTGTTGCTCGCGGGCTTTGAGCGAGCCCATCACGTGTTCGCGCTGGCGCTGGGTACGGGCAATGAGGGCCAACAACAGCAGCGTGACGCCACCGACCAGGACCATGTTGAGCCGGTCGAGACGCTGTTGCATGTCGGTTTCGGCATCGAGTTCGGTGGCCCATTGGGTGGCGACAGTGTGTGCCGTCTGCTCGATGCCGCCGAGGATGGCTTGCAGTTGCGCGGTGTTGGTGGACTGCGGAGCGCTCAGGCGTTCTGCCTGCGTCTGACGTGCACTCACCAGCAGCAGGGACAGCTGGTTGAGGGCGGGCTGCAGCGTGGCGGGGGCCATGTGTTGCAGCTGTCTCGCGGCGTAGAGGGCTTCGCCAGACAGGGTGTCAATGCGCTGCGCGTTGCCTTGTGCCTGCCCTGAGGCGTGCTCCTCGGTGAGGATCTGGGCGCGACGCGCTTGCAGCTGGACCTGGGACAGCAAGGTGTCGAAGGTGTGGGCACGCTGCTGCAGCTCGTACCAGCCTTGATGAGACCAGGCCATCAGGCCCAGGCTGACCGTCGCCAACACCAGAACCGACCAGGCAACCGAACGAAAACGACCCTGGGCCAGTGAGGGGCCAGGGGGAGAGGTCGGCCGGGGCCGGGCAGAGTTCGGTACCGCGCTCACGAAAACAAAACCGGGGACTTTGGGTCAAGGAAAGCAAAAAACAGTGAGTCGGCACTCAGAGATCAGATCGGCGATGATGCGCACGTCAACGCCTCTGGCGTTCCTGGCTGGGGTGTCGCCATGCACCTTGCCACTCAGCCTGTAAGCGTATCGCGTCAACGAGGTCTCAATTGTCGTCTTTTGTACCGATTTACCCTGCCAAGTCTTTGACTATGCCTGCACGAGGCTTGCCGCAACACCTCCTGATCTGGGGGGATCTGGGTCGCATCAGTGCGCAAGAACCCTTGCTGCTGCTGGTTCATGGCTGGATGGATGTGGCCGCCTCGTTCCAGTTCATGGTGGAGGCGCTGCGCCAACAGCCCGGTTGGGCCGAACGGCCCATTGCGGCGCTGGACTGGCGCGGCTTTGGGCAAACGCCGGCACCCGCTGGCGCGGACAGTTACTTCTTCCCGGATTACCTGGGCGATCTGGACGCGGTCGTCCATGCCCTGTCCCCCGATCATCCGATCGACCTGCTGGGGCACAGCATGGGGGGCAATGTGGTGACGATGTACGCGGGCGCACGGCCAAGCAAGATCCGGCGTCTGGTCAATCTGGAAGGCTTTGGGATGCCGGCCACCACGCCTGACGAGGCGCCCGACCGTTACACCCGCTGGCTGGATGAGCTGCGCACCCCCATGCAACTCAAGGCGTATGACAGCCTGGAAGGCGTGGCGGGACGCCTGCGGGCCAACAACCCGCGCATTCGCTCCGAGCACGCGCTGTGGCTGGCGCAGCACTGGGCGCGGGAGGAAGGCGGGCGTTGGGTGATCAATGCCGATCCGGCGCATAAACGCACCAACCCGCTGCTGTATCGGGTTGAGGAAGTGAAGGCGCTGTGGGCCCGCATCACGTGTCCGGTGCTGTTCATCGAGGGGCTGCAGACGCAGTGTTTCGCGCTGTTTGGCGGTCGTTACACGCGTGAGGAGTTCATGACGAGGGCTGAAGTGATTGCCGATTTGCGCATCGAAGGGCTGGACGATGCGGGGCACATGCTGCACCACGATCAACCCGAAGCGTTGGCCATTCACCTGGCTGCACATTTCACGCGACCGCAAACCTCTGCCGCGTGAGAAAATAGAACCATCTGACAAGGCTCCAGCCATCGGCTGCAGGGCCTTTTTGCCATATTTCACCCCAAGATTTGCAGGATTTCACATGGACATCGAACTCATCAACGCCCTGGGCACCCAGATCGCCGACCTGACTCAGCGCACCGCTGAGCTCCGGAGGTATCTTTGACTGGGATGAGAAATCCCGTCGCCTGAGCGAAGTCAACGCCGAACTCGAAGACCCAGCTGTCTGGAACGACCCCAAGCGCGCGCAAGCCCTGGGCAAGGAAAAGCGCGCGCTGGAAGACGTGGTGCTCGTGATCGAGTCGCTGACGTCCAACCTGGCCGACAACGGTGAGTTGTTCGAGATGTCCAAGGAAGAGGGCGATGAGGATGGCCTCAAAGCCATCCATGCCGACGTGCAGACGCTGAGCGCACAGGTCGAGCAGCTCGAGTTCCGCCGCATGTTCAGCAACCCGGCTGACCCGAGCAACTGCTTCATCGACATCCAGGCTGGCGCCGGTGGCACCGAGGCGTGCGACTGGGCGTCCATGCTGCTGCGCCAGTATCTGCGTTACTGCGAGCGCAAGGGCTTCACGGCCCAGTTGGAAGACGAAACCCCTGGCGACACCGCCGGCATCAAGAGCGCCACGATCAAGGTGGAGGGCGATTACGCCTTTGGTTACCTGCGCACCGAAACCGGCGTGCACCGCCTGGTGCGCAAGTCGCCATTTGACTCGTCTGGTGGCCGCCACACCTCGTTCGCGTCCGTGTTCGTGTACCCGGAAGTCGATGACTCGATCGAGATCGACATCAACCCGTCCGACGTGCGCACCGACACCTACCGTGCCTCGGGCGCGGGTGGTCAGCACATTAACAAGACCGACTCGGCCGTGCGCCTGACGCACATCCCGACCGGCATCGTGGTGCAGTGTCAGGACGGCCGCTCGCAGCACAGCAACCGTGATGTGGCGTGGAAGCGCCTGCGTTCACGTTTGTATGACTTCGAGATGCGCAAGCGTCAGGAAGCGCAGCAAAAGCTGGAGGACACCAAGACCGATGTGGGCTGGGGGCATCAGATTCGCTCTTACGTGCTGGACAACAGCCGCATCAAGGACCTGCGTACCAACGTCGAAATCTCCGCCACGCAAAAGGTGCTGGACGGCGACCTCGACCCATTCATCGAAGCCAGCCTGAAACAGGGCCTGTAAAAAGGATTGCCATGCGTGAAGGTACTGCTCCGCTGGTTCGCCGTGAAGACTATACGGCGCCAGCGTTCTGGATCAAGACGGTCGACCTGACCTTTGACCTGGATCCGGCCAAGACCCTGGTCATCAACAAGATGACCGTTGAACCCAACCCGGGCCAAGCGGGTGCCCCCCTGCGCCTGGACGGAGAGGACATCACCCTGACCCGCGTGCTGGTCGATGGCGAGCCCGTCACCTTCCGCAACGAGAACCAGCAACTGGTGCTGGAGAACCTGCCTCAACAGCCCTTCACGCTGGAGATTCGCAATACCTGTGCGCCCGAGAAGAACACGCATCTCTCGGGCTTGTACACGAGCGGTGGCGGCTTCTTCACGCAGTGCGAGGCCCTGGGTTTTCGGCGCATCACCTATTTCACCGACCGCCCGGACGTGATGGCGACCTTCCGCGTGACGCTGAAGGCCGACAAGCGCAAGTACCCGGTGCTGCTGTCCAACGGCAACTTGGTGGACGAGGGCGACCTGGGCAACGGACGCCACATGGCAGTGTGGGAAGACCCGCATCCCAAGCCCAGCTACCTGTTTGCCCTGGTCGCGGCCGATCTGGTGCGCCGCGAACAGCGCATCGTCACGCGTGAGGGCAAGGAGCACCTGCTGCAAATTTACGTGCGTGCCGGTGACCTGGACAAGACCGAACATGCGATGAACTCGCTGATCGCGTCGATCGCGTGGGACGAGTACAAGTACGGCCTGAGCCTGGACCTGGAGCGTTTCATGATCGTCGCGGTGAGCGACTTCAACATGGGCGCGATGGAGAACAAGGGGTTGAACATTTTCAACACCAAGTTCGTGCTGGCCAACCCCAACACCGCGACCGATGTGGACTTCGGCAATGTGGAAAGCGTGGTCGCCCACGAGTATTTCCACAACTGGACCGGCAACCGTGTCACCTGCCGTGACTGGTTCCAGCTGTCGCTCAAGGAAGGCCTGACGGTGTTCCGTGACCAGCAGTTCAGCCAGGATATGTCGGGCAGCTACAGCGCCCGCGCCGTCAAGCGCATTGAAGACGTGCGGACCCTGCGCCAGTTGCAGTTCCCGGAAGACGCGGGCCCGATGGCGCACCCGGTGCGCCCCGACAGCTACATGGCCATCGACAATTTCTACACGGCCACCGTGTACGAAAAGGGTGCCGAGGTGGTGCGCATGATGCACACCCTGGTGGGCGATGTCGGCTTCGTCAAGGGCATGAACCTGTACTTCTCGCGCCATGACGGGCACGCCGTGACCTGCGATGATTTTGCACGGGCGATTGCCGACGCCAACCCGGACAGCGAGCTTGCCAAGCGGCTGGACCAGTTCAAGCGCTGGTACAGCCAGGCGGGCACGCCCCGGGTGCAGGCGCACGGTGTCTACGACGCCGAGAACCGCATCTATACCCTGACGCTGACGCAAACCTGTGCCGCGACGGCTGGTCAACCCGAAAAAGCCCCCGCTGTGATCCCCGTGGCCATGGGCCTGGTCGGGGTGGATGGCCGCTACATCAACCTGCACCTCGAAGGGCGGCTGGACCCGATCGGCCATAACACCGTGCTGGTGCTGTCCGAGCCGAGCCAGACCTTCACCTTCGTGCACGTGCCGGTCGAGCCGGTGCCCTCGCTGCTGCGCGGTTTTTCAGCCCCGGTGGTGCTGGAGACCGAGCTGAGCGACGACGCGCTGTTCGTGCTGCTCAGCCATGACCACGACCCGTTCAACCGCTGGGAGGCCGGCCAGAAGCTGGCGCTGCGCCGCATCTTGAGCGCGGTGCGCGGCAACGGTCACATTGAGCTGGATGCCCGCTTCATCGACGCCATGCGCAGCGTGCTGCGTCATGACGAGCTGGATGCCGCGTTCAAGGAGCTGGTGCTGACCCTGCCGAGCGAGGCCTATGTGGCCGAGCAGCTCGACGTGGTCGACCCACAGCGCATCCACACGGCCCGCGAAGGCATCAAGCTGCAACTGGCGCAGGCCTTGCACGCCGATTGGGACTGGGCTTATGAGGCCCACCACGACAGTGGCGCCTATTCGCCCGACGCGGTCAGCAGTGGTCGCCGCGCGCTGGCCAATATGGCCTTGAGCATGCTGGTGCTGGATGCGGTGGCACGCCACAACCAGATCTGGCCTGGCAAGGCCTTGCAGCGCTTCAAGGAGGCGACCAACATGACCGACCGCCTGGGGGCCCTGGCCGCGTTGGTCAACGCCCACAGCGAGCTGGCGGTGGGGGCGCTGGAGCGCTTCCATGCGCAGTTCAAGAACGAGGCCCTGGTCATCGACAAGTGGTTCACCCTGCAGGTGACCGCGCCCGAGCACGAAGGCCAGGTCTTTGCGCGCGCCAAGGCGCTGATGCTGCACCCCGACTTCACGCTGCGCACGCCCAACCGGGCCCGCAGCCTGTTGATGGCGCTGTGCCAGAGCAACCCGGCGGCCTTCCACCGTCAGGATGCAGCGGGTTATGTGTTTTGGGCCGACCGTGTCATCGAGGTGGACGCCATCAACCCGCAACTGGCGGCACGACTGGCCCGTGCCATGGACCACTGGCGCCGTCTGGCCGAGCCTTACCGTACTGCCGCCTGCGAGGCGCTCAAGCGCGTGGCGGCCCGCACGGAACTGTCTGACGATGTGCGCGAGATCGTGACCCGCGCCCTGCAGGACTGAGCCTGTTCCGCCTGACTGAACTTCTTTTCTTTTTCATCTGATCATCATGACCAAACGCATCAGCCTTACGCAGTACCTGATCGAGCAACAGCGGGGCGAGGCCCAGATTCCGTCGCAGCTGCGCCTGCTCATCGAAGTCGTGGCCCGCGCCTGCAAGCGCATTGCCATCAACGTCAGCAAGGGTGCCCTGGGTGAAGTTCTGGGCAGTGCCGGCAGCGAGAACGTGCAGGGCGAAGTCCAGAAGAAGCTCGACATCATCGCCAACGAGGTGCTGATCGAGGCCAACGAGTGGGGCGGTCACCTGGCCGGCATGGCCTCTGAAGAGATGGACGACATGGTGGGCGTGCCCAATCGCTACCCGCAGGGCGAATACCTGCTGCTGTTCGATCCCCTGGACGGCTCGAGCAACATCGACATCAACGTCAGCATTGGCACCATCTTCTCGGTGCTCAAGCACAAGGGCGGTGACGTGACGAACGAGAGCTTCCTGCAGCCGGGCACGGCTCAGGTGTGCGCGGGCTATTGTGTGTACGGCCCGCAAACCACCCTGGTGCTGACCGTGGGCAAGGGCGTGGTCATGTTCACCCTGGACCGCGAGATGGGCGCCTGGTGGATGACCGAGGACAACATGCGCATCCCGGAGGACACCAAGGAGTTCTCGATCAACATGTCGAACATGCGTCACTGGGCACCGCCCGTCAAGCGCTATATCGACGAGTGCCTGGCTGGCAAAGAAGGCCCGCGCGGCAAGGACTTCAACATGCGCTGGGTGGCCGCGATGGTGGCCGACGTGCACCGCATCCTGACTCGTGGCGGCATCTTCATGTACCCCTGGGACAAGCGCGAGCCGGGCAAGCCGGGCAAGCTGCGCCTGATGTACGAAGCCAACCCGATGAGCTTCCTGGTGGAGCAGGCCGGTGGCATGGCCACCAATGGCTTGCAGCGCATCATGGAGATTCAACCCACGCAGTTGCATGAGCGTGTGGCGGTGGTGCTGGGCTCCAAGAGCGAGGTGGAGCGCGTGACGGCTTACCACCGTGAAGTGCAGTAAGCCCTCTCTGTGGGTTTTTTGGTGCTGCAAGGCCCGCTCAGCGGGCCTTTTTTATGGGCAACTTCAACATGTGCAAGCCGCTGGCCTCTCCTTTTCATTTCCGCGCCACGCTGATGGGCATCGTGTGTGCCGCTGTGGTGGGCTCGCCCTGGGCGGCTCTGGCGGATGAACACGCCAGGCCCGTCACCTATGAGGCCGCACTGTGGCCGACACCAACCACCTGGCGCGTGACCTCGGAGACGTGGAAGCTTCCCGGGGCAGAGACGATGGGCATGGTCGGCGCCAACCTGCTGTTTGATGTGAGCGACAAGGTCCGGCTGGGTGTGGGCACCTACGGTGCCGTGCGCGGCGATCGTGGCGGGTTCATCACCCTGGGATTGGCAGGGGAGGTGCGCCAGCGCCTGAGTTCGTCGTGGCTGGGCCACGCCGGGTTGTTTGTGGGCGCCGGTGGTGGGCGCGGAGGGGTCGAGCTGGCTGGTGGTGGCCTGATGGTGCGCAGCGACGTCGGCTTGACCTACGAGACCGCCGGCTACGGCAACGTGGGTTTTGGGCTCAGCCATGTGACATTTCCCTCGGGGGTGATTCGCAGTGCGCAGCCCTATGTGCTCTATGAGTACACCTTCCACAGTTTGCTGGGCCAGCGCGGCATCGCCTTGTCATCGCTTGGTCAGAGCGCTGCGACGGGCCTGCCTTCTCGCGCTCAGGAATTTTCGCTGGTGACGCGCAGCTACCGCATTCCCGCTTCTGTGGTGCGGGACGATGGCCAGACTCAGCCCGACAGCATGCAGTTGCTGGGGGTGGAGTGGCTGTCGTACCTGAATGACCGCTGGTTCGTGAAGATCGAGTCGGACGGCGCCGTGGGGGGCGACAGCGCGGGGTACATGCAGATTCTGGCTGGAGCTGGGTATCGCCTGCCACTGACCGGCACGATGGCATTGAAGGTTCACGCTGCAGCGGGTCCGGCGGGTGGGGGCAACGTCGACACCGGCGGTGGATTGCTGTTCGATGCTGGCGTGGCGTGGCAGCAGAAGCTCACAAGGCGCACCGCGCTGGAGTTGGCAGTGGGCGAAGTGCGCGCGCCGTCCAGAAGTTTCAAGGCACGCAGTCTGGCCCTCAAGCTGAACTACCAGTTTGGCCTGCCCGCCACAGCAGGGGCCGCCCCTGTGGCGTGGCCCGCGTTGGCTGGGCTGGATGCCGTGCCGCTGCGCGTGCGCGCGGTGAGTCAGACCTACTTCAAGGACAGTGCGAACTGGCGGAACGGCGATCGGAATCGGTCCGTGAGCAACCTGGGGGTGCAGTTGGACTACTTTGTCTCGCCTCACTGGTTCTTGAGCGGGCAGGGTCTGGCGGCGTACGCGGGCAAAGCCGGGGCTTACATGACGGGTCAGATCGGTGTTGGCACCCAATGGCCTGTGGCCGAGCGCTGGTTTGTCGAAGGCGAGGCGCTGGTTGGTGCCGCGGGTGGCGGTGGCCTGACGATGGGGGATGGCCTGGTGAGTCAGGTCAACGCGGGCGTGGGCTACAGGCTGTCGAAATCACTGTCGCTGATGGCGACGGCGGGGCGGATCTCTGCGCTGCGGGGCGACATGAGGGCCAAGGTGCTCGGCGTCTCGCTGGGCTATGAGTTCACGGGGCTTGCCGACCGGTGAGACTTGTCGGCTTGAACGGATGGCTGCGTGAAACTGTGGGCTATAATGACGAGCTTGGAAGCCGGTGTAGCTCAGTCGGTAGAGCAGCTCATTCGTAATGAGAAGGTCGAGGGTTCGATTCCTTTCTCCGGCACCAATAAAATCAACGACTTAGGCCACCTCGCAAGGGTGGCCTTTGTTGTTTCTGGGTGCGATTCAAGCGATCTGTAGCCCACCTTGCCTCCGTCACGGGGCTAAAGAGGTCCTGACCATCAAGCGCGCTCTCCCGTGATGTAGTGCTGCAGTTGCTGGATGATGAACTGCTGCTCGGAGATGATGTCCTTGACCAGGTCGCCAATGGAGATCAGACCCAGCAACTTGCCGTCGTCCATGACCGGCAGGTGGCGGATCCGTCTGTCCGTCATCAGTGCCATGCACTCCGCGTTGGTTTGCTTGGGATGCACGTACATGACCGCCGAGGTCATGATCTCGCTGACGGCCGTGTCCTTGGACGAGCGGGACAGGAGCGCCACCTTGCGGGCATAGTCGCGCTCGGTCACGATGCCGACGACGCGCTCATCTTCCATGACCAACAGGGCGCCCACGCCCTTGTCGGCGGCCAGCTTGAGGGCGTCATAGACGGAGGCGCGGGGGCCGATGGCGTAGATCGCCTGACTCGGTTTGCTCTTGAGAATGTCTGCAGCTGTGGTCACGGAAGCTCTCCTGGGTGATCCATACCTATGCAAAACCATCATCGCCGTGGCGCTGCGTGGATGCAAGAGGGGGAAACGGGATATTTCCTTGGATCGGTTCGAGCACTTGCGCGGCGCCAGCGAGCGTGACACCATGAAGCCATGAGCCAAACATTCGGAATGGAATCACCCGGCAAGCACCATGCGGGCACCTCACGCCCACCTGTGCGCTACGTGGTCATCATCGATGGGGGCGGTTCCGCCATCGCCAGACTGATGCTCGAGACGCGTGAGCAGGTTCAGGAGTTCGAGGGCGGCACGCCCGAGGTCGTGCAGATGATCCAGGGGCTGGTGCCGGTCAAGGGCGCCAACGACCCCGAATGGGATCAGGCGCTGCAAGCGCACAGCACGCAGGAGCGCATGGCCGCCGAGGTCTACACGCTGCCGGTGTAGGCGGCTTGGCGCTCGCCCACCCGATGCTCAGATCGCAGCGCAGGTGTCTCGCCTTTGCAAGCTCCGCACCACCCCGCTCATCCGCTCGCGGACATAGCGGTGACGTGGGTCCCGGTCATGCCGATGGTGCCAGACAGCGCTGACGCTGATCTCGATGGGGGGATCGCTGCGCAGCGGCGTCACCGCCAGGCCGTCCATGTCCAGCAGGCGCCCGAGGTAGAGATCGGGCTGGATGGTGAGCAGTGGCGACTGGCGCAGCGTGCCCATGATGGACGCCATGCTGGCCAGGGAGGCCACCACGCGCCGGTTCAGACCGTGTGAAGCGAACAACTGGTCCAACACGCTGGTGGCATCCCCCCGGTAGCTGCTGACCACGTGGTCGCAGGCCGCCAGGTCGGCCAGCGTGGGCGATGCGGGCAGTTGCAGGTGGGCCGGGGCGTAGATGCAGTTGAAGCCGCAGCGCAGCCATTCTGCGCGGCGGTGCCAGCGGCGCAAGGGCAGGTCGACGGCGACCACGGCGAGGTCGACCGCGTCATCGTCCAGCGCCGGGAGCAAGTTTTCGACGGCCAGCGGTTGCACGCGGATGCCGATGCCGGGCGCCTCGGCGCGCAGCAGGGCCATGAGCGGTGGCAGGATCAGGGCCTCCAGGCCGTCCGGGATGGACAGCCGGATCAGGCCTTCGGCGTGGGCAGGGTCAAAGGTGTCTTCTCGCAGCAGAAAGTCGGCACCTTCGCTGAGCCAGGCGCGCACGCGAGGGCCCACGGCGAGGGCCAGATCGGTCGGCTCCATGCGTTTGCCGGTGCGCACGAACAGCTCGTCGTCAAACAGCGTCCGCAGGCGGGCCAGCGCGTGGCTCATGGCGGGCTGGCCGATGAAGAGCCGGTCGGCCGCACGCCCCACGTGGCGCTCTGTCAGCAGGGCATCGAAGGCCACCAGAAGGTTCAGATCCAGCTTGCGGAAATCTGCGTAGTTGATATCGATGTCATGCATGACATTTATCCATTCAATCGATTTCCATAATTTTACTAGCCTCGCCAGAATGAGCTTCACGGACTCCCGTACAGCTCACGAAAGGCACATCTCATGCAAACCGCATCTACATTCCGCTCCGCTCTCTTGTCTTTGGCTCTGGTTGCCGGCTTGGCCCAAGCCGGTGTGGCGCAGGCTGCCGAGCAGGCTGCCAGCCGCCCGCAGACCCTGACCCGCGCTGAGGTCGTGGCTGACTTCAATCTGTGGCACCGTGCGGGCCTGGACCAGTTCACGAACACCCCTGGTTTCGACTTCAACTCGGCCCAGTACCAACAGGCCCTGGCGGTGTATCAGGCCCTGCGTTCGGGCCCGGCCTATGTCGAAGAGCTGGCCAACGTCCGCGCAGCCGCCACATCGGCACGCTGATCGGTCCGCACCTGCTCAATGGACGCCAGATAACGTGTCACCGGCACCTCATCGATCTGTGACGGCTCCATGAAACGCTCGGCGTACGCCTTGTAGACGCCGGATGACAGGAACAAGGCGAACAGTGCGGGGTCGATGTGGCCCCGCTGGCTCATCCGGTTCAGTATCTCGATGGCCTCTGACAGCTGCTTGGCCTTCTTGTAGGGGCGATCCGAGGCGGTCAGGGCTTCGAAAATGTCGGCAATGGCCAGCATCCGTGTTTCCGGTCGCAGCTGTTCTTGATGCAGGCCCTTGGGGTAGCCCGTGCCGTCCAGCTTTTCGTGGTGGCCCGCGGCGATTTCGGGCACGTTGGACAGGTAGGGTGGGAAGGGCAGTTGGCGCAGCATGACCTCGGTCTGCACGATGTGCTGGTTGATCTTGAAGCGCTCTTCCTCGGTCAGCGTGCCATAGCCCACGCGCAGGTTGTAGAGCTCTCCCTGGTTGTAGAGCAGCTTGGGCTCGGCCATGCGGAAGCCCCAGCGGTCATCCTTGGGCATCTGGTCATGGGCCGGGCGTTCGAGGCGATGCTCCGGCTTGTCGGCCAGCACCGATTCGGTCACGGGCAAGGGCAGGGCCACGTCTTGCGGGTGCCGCTGTAGCTCAAGCTGCGACAGGCCCAGGCGGTTGTCAAGGGTGCGCTGCCAGGTACGCTGCGCCACCTCGAGCAGGCGTTGCTGGTCTTCGGGCACCATGGCCTCACTGCCCAGGTTGCAGCGGGCCACGAAGGCAAAGTCTTCGTCCAGTTCGGCCAAGGTCTTGGCCAGGTTGTGGCGGCAGGTGGCTTCGTCTCCGCCATTGACAATGCCTTGCAGGCAGTGGATTTCGGCATCACGTTTGAGCACCTCGAAGCGGGTGCGCACCTCGTGGATGCGGTTGTAGAGCGTCTCGAGCTTGGTGGCCTTGTCGACCACGTACTCGGGCGTGGTGATCTTGCCGCAGTCGTGTAGCCAGGCGGCCATGCGCAGGGTTTCCCAGCCTTCGTCGTTGAGGCGGAAGGAGGCATAAGGGCCATCCTTTGCCGCACAGGCCGCCTCGGCCAGCATGCGGGTGAGCTCGGGCACACGGGCGCAATGGCCCCCTGTGTAGGCGCTCTTGGTGTCGATGGCGTTGGCGATCAGCTGGATGAGCGCATCGAACAGCACCTTCTGCTCGCTGATCAGGGCCTGGGCTTCGAGGGCTACCGCTGCTGTGCCTGACAGGGCCCCCAGGAACGACACCCGATCAGCTTCGCTGGGCGTGTCCGACAGGATCAGCATGGCACCCACCAGTTCACGCTGTCGGTTGAGCAGCGGCACCGCCATGGCGTGAGGTGGCCAGGGCTGCTCGCCCAGCTCCGACAGGCCCAGGGTCAGCATGTCCACGGGTTGCAAAGGGCCAGACAGCACGCGCCCCTGACTCAGTGCCAGTCCCAGCAGAGGGACGTCTTGCCCGGGGGGCGGCGCGGCAGACGGGTTTTTGTGGCTTGGCAGTGTCAGTCGATGCAGATGTTTCAGCGCTGCTGCGTCGATCGCGTGTCCATCGGCGCCTCGGGCACAGGCGGGTTTCAGACCCCCGTCCTCGCGCAGGTAGAGCACGCCTGAGGCGGCGTTGACGGCGGTGACTGTCTCGTCGAGCAGTCGAGGCAGCAGGCGGTCGAAGTGCTTTTCGCCGGAAATGGCCGAACTGATCTCCAGAAACTGGCGGATGGTCCGTTTCATCTCGCCCACGGTGCGCGCCAGGGTGTTGACTTCCAGCACATAGGACTTGAGCGGGACGGTTTGCCCGAAGTCAAAGTGGCGGATCGACTCGGCCTCCTTGACCAGTACGCTCAGGGGGCGTGCGATGCCTCGGGCAAAGCGCCAGGCCAGCAAGATGCCGCCGAGGACGATGAGCAAGGCGGCCATGATGGCGGCGCGGCCCTCGTCGTAGACGGCTGCCAGCAGCTCGTGACGGGGTACGGCATTGATCAGGATCAGCTGAGTTTTGCCCAGTACGGGCAGGGTGTTGAGCGTGACCTGCCATCGCTCATCGGACAGTTCAATCACCTGTTGCAGGCTGCCGGTGGCAGGCACCTGGCCGAGTTGGATGTGCTGGCTCAGCTCGGTGAGCACGGGAATGCCGAAACGCGACAAGGGAGTCAGCGCGGGGTGTTCATTGGTGCCGCCACGGGGCACGATGAACGTGTTTTCGTGTGCGAAGACTTCGCCTTGCGCGTTGACCAGGGCCAGTTGTGAACTGGGGGTGAGCTTTTGACGTGCCAGGCCGGCACCGAGGGTGCGCAGCTGGATGTCCAAGCCAATCACAGTGCCAATTGCATGACGTGACTGGCGTGACAGGGTGATGCCGACCTGCCGGTCGGTGTAGAACAGATAGGGGTCGGTGACGTGGACCTCGCTGCTGCGCAGCGCCTGGCGGTACCAACTGCGGTTGCGTGCGTCGTAGCTGCGGGCGTAGTCGGGTACGGACAGTGCGCTGAGCACCTGCAGGCGCGCATTCAGATACAGCTGGCGCCCCCTCGGGGTGCTGCCTTGGCGCTCGATGCTGCGCACCATGTAGTGGGCGTCGGCCGGTGCTTGAAATTGCTCGCGGTCTTGCGCGTCGCGCAGGCGCCGCACGAAAAAGTAGTCGCCGGTGGGGTAGCCGAAGAAGATCGATGCCGATGCGGGCGTGTGATCCAGCGTGGCTTTGATCAGCGGCAGGCGCGTCATGCGCTGCTCGAAATGGGTGAGGCCGGCCAGTGGGTCGAACTGCAGCAACTGCAGGGCAGTGTGGGCGGGCTCGGTCAGCAGGCGCAACTCGGCCGAGGTCTCGCGACTGATGCGCTGGGCCAGATCTTCCGACACCGAGCTGATGAGCCGATCTGCCATGCGGTAGCCGACGAACCCCAGCAGGGAGCCGACCAGCAAGATCAGCACCATGAACAGGGTCGAGACGTGAACGTGCAGAGGGGCGTTGGCGCGCATCAGAAAATGCTAACAGCCCCTTTCACGGCGTGGAATGGTCAGAATCGGCGTTATGCCAAGGTCTTTGGTTGACCGTCCGGAGCCGGGGGGCCGCCGCGGTGCGATTTGGTCCAACTGTAGTCGGGCGGCAACTCGTCGCTCACACCGGGCTTGCTCACGCAGTTACCCAGCTCGGAGTGGGTGACCACATGGCTGTTGAGTGCCTCCCCTTGCGCGTCCTTGTCCTTGCGGCGCGCTTCGGAAAATGCCAGGGCGGCCAGCAACTGATCGTCGCTGAAGGTCTCGCAGTGTGGGCGACCCTGGCTGAGCCAGTAAACGACGATGCTCATGCTCAGGTCACTTGTAGAAGGCCTCGACCTTGCCCTTGAGCTTGATCAGCAGCGGCTTGCCCTTGCGATCGACCTTCTTGCCGGCGGGCACCTTCACCCAGCCTTCGCTGATGCAGTATTCCTCGACGTCGGCGCGCTCCTTGTCGTTGAAGCGGATGCCGATGTCGTACTGGAACACCTCGGCCACGTAGTGCGGGCTACGGGGGTCGATCGACAGTTGGTCGGGCAGGGCGGGAGCGGGGGCTTGGGTGGTGTCGGTCATGTCAATGTGCAGGATTCGGTTGACGCGGACGGATGCCCGGCAATCAGGGCGCAGGCTCGGCCGTCAGCGAGGCCGCAGGATACCGCGTCATCATGCCCGACATGGCCTCGACGGGGCAGTTCAGCCATTTTTCGTAGTCGGACTCGTCCAGCACCACCACCATGCGCTTCTCGTCTTCCGGTTTGTGGAAGGCGTGCAGCAAGGGGTGGTCGTCTGCGTTCACCGTGAGCATGGCGAACGAGGGCACGGGCGCACCGTTGTGTGACCAACCCAGGCTCCACAGGCCGGCAATGCCCATCGGGGCCCCATCGGCGCGAGCCACCTGCCACCGGGTGCCCTTGCCGGACTCGTCGTAGCGGGGCAGGTACACACACTCGGCCGGGATGATGCAGCGTTGCCCTCGGCGCCAGGCGTCGCGGAAATTGGGCTTGGTGTCGGCGGTTTCGCTGCGGGCGTTGTAGGTGCGCCGCGCCACGGTCGGGTCCTTGGCCCAGAAGGGCATCAGGCCAAACTGGCCGATGAAGATTTCGCGGTGAGGCTCGCCACCCTCATCGCTTTGGCGCAGGACGGGGACCAGGCACATGGACCGGGCCTCTTCTGGCCAAGTCGCGTCTGTGGGGGCGGGGGCGCCAAAGTGGAGCTGGAGCCGAGCTCTGTCGCTGACCGGACGGTAGTTTGCACACATACTCCCCAGACTACGCCATTTCGGTGACGGAATCGGGTCGCAGGGCTCGGTGAGAACCCTGGAGGCCGTGACGACCTGCGCGGAAATCAGCCCCAGTAGGCCGCGAACACGTGCTCGGTGTCGTCGAGCGCCTCAAAGCGGTTGGCGTCGAGGTCGCGCAGGAACAACTGGCGCAACTCTTCGACCAAGGCCAGGTTTTCGTCGTCGGGCACGGGCTTGCCCACGGGGGAGCCTTGGGGGATTTCCTCAGCCTGGTGAGTCCAGAACGGCAGTGTCACGACCAGCTGGGGGGCGTCGGCACGGCCGAACTTCCAGCCTTTGACGCGGCCACGGAAGCGGCCAAGGGCACCGGCGACGGTCAGACCGTAGAAGGCGTTGTAGCGCTGAACGATGGTCAACACCGCCTGAACCTCGGTGGTGGTCAGTTCCTGGGTCAGGAAGTTGGGCGAGTAAAACGGCGCGTTCTCGTCCACATGCTCACCGAAACCGAATCGGGTGAACTGTTGGGCAATGTGAATGCGTCGTGTGGACGTGACCGGCATGGGAGAGGGAACCAGAAGTAGAAATGCTGCAGTGCAATATCATATTTTAGAGCCAGATGTGTCCGTTTGTGTAGCAAGTTTGGTCGGGGACGCAAGTTGTCCACGTTTCCTGTGGATAAGTTTGTTGGCAAAGCGGGGGCAAGCCGATGCGTCCCTGGGACAAAGCCTGGGTTGCTGCGAAATGAGGCAGGCGCGGGCCTTGCCCTGCCGTACCATGATGGGTTTGATCCAACTGGTGCCTGCTGGCACCACCGCACTCCGTGACCACTGGCCTTTTTACCTCTCTCCCCGGCTTGGCCGTTCAGCCTGCCAAGACCGATCCCAACCCCCTGGTGATCTACCACGGCAAGTGCCCTGACGGCTTTGGTGCCGCACTGGCGGCCTGGCTGTACTTTGAGGGCCAGGGTGAGTACATCGGGGTGAGCCATGGCAAGGTCGCCACGCTGGACGACCTGCCGTCGCTGGAGGGCCGTGCTGTCTACATCCTCGACTTCTCGTTCGAGGAAGGGTTGATGCAGGGCATTGACGAGCGGGCCGCCAAGCTGGTGCTGCTCGATCACCACCAGAGCGCGGCAGACAAGCTGGGGCGTTTCCAGTGCCGCTGCGGGGCGGTGCATTTCGACATGAGCCAGTCAGGGGCGATGCTGTCGTGGAAGTTCTTCTTCCCCGAGCAGCCCGTGCCCGACCTGATCCGCTATGTGCAGGACCGCGACCTGTGGCACTGGGCCTTTCCGGAAAGTGCCCCCTTCTTGTCAGCGCTGGACCTGGAGCCCAACGAGTTCCCGCGCTGGGCGGAGATTGCGGCCTTCACGCCGGCACAGGTGGCTGAGTTCGGGCAACGCGGCAGCGCCATGAATGAGAAGTTCCTCAGCCTGTGCCGCGACATTGCCCAGGGGGCCGCTCCTGTCACCTTCAATGGTCAGGCCGGCGTGATGGTCAACTGCCCGGGCGCGTTCACCAGCGAGGTGGGCAACATGCTGTCGGCTGAGTGCGGCAGTTTTGCCTTGCTCTGGAGCGTGTCGAAAGATGGCACCGTGAAGGTTGGCCTGCGTGCCGTGCCCACCTTCAACGCCATTCCGCTGGCCGAATCCATGGGGGGTGGGGGACACCCGCAGGCCTGTGGTTTCCGCATGGGGCCTGAGCGCCTGGCTGAATTACTGACTGGGGTATTTTGGTCTGATCCGGGTCAGGCAATCGCGCCTTGAGGCCGCTCGAATCTCGCTAGACTGTCCTCAATACCAAACTCAGGGATTGACACGGGTGCCCACGGGCACGAGGGGCAACAGCATGCACATGGGTGACGCAGATTCGAGCCGCATGACGGTCCTCGTGGTGGACGACACCAAGGAAAACCTCACGGTCATCGGGCAGTTGTTGAGGCCGTACTACCACGTGCGGGTGGCCAACTCTGGGCTGCGCGCCTTGCAGGCGGTGGATGTGGCGCCCCGGCCGGACCTCATCTTGCTCGACGTGATGATGCCGGAGATGGACGGTTACGAGGTCTTGAGGACCTTGCGCGCCAACCCCGGTTGTCAGGACATCCCCGTCATTTTTGTGACCGCTCTGGCGGCCGACACCGATGAGGAGCTGGGGCTGGCCCTGGGTGCGGTGGACTATGTCACCAAGCCCGTCAAGCCGGCTTTGCTGCTGGCACGTGTGCGTGCTCAGCTCGAACTAAAGAAGGCGCGTGACTGGCTGGCCAACCAGAATGCCTACCTGGATGCCGAAGTGCATCGGCGCATGGCTGAGAACGAGTTGATCAAGGATGTCAGCCTGCACGCCCTGGCGGCGCTGGCTGAAAAGCGCGACAACGAAACGGGCAACCACCTGCATCGCACCCAAGGCTATGTGGCCTTGCTGATTGATCTGCTGCGCGAGCACCCACGTTTTCAATCTGAGCTGGCCGACGCCGATTACTGCGACCGCGTGATCAAGGCCGCACCGCTGCACGACATTGGCAAGGTGGGCATTGCCGATGCGGTGTTGCTCAAGCCCGGCAGGCTCACGGTCGAAGAGTTCGCGGTGATGAAGGGGCACGCGCAGATCGGTGCGGATGCCCTGGGCGAGTCGATCCAGCAGGTGTTGGCCGCTCGCGCTGCACGTGGCCTGAGCGGCGATGATGACGTCAGTGGCTCAGCCCTGGATTTTCTGGAGGTGGCGCGGCAGATTGCGGGTGGCCACCATGAGAAATGGAATGGCTCGGGTTATCCGCTTGGCCTGCAGGGAGACGCGATTCCCTTGCCTGCCCGGCTGATGGCGGTGGCCGATGTGTTCGATGCCTTGATCTCGCGTCGGCATTACAAGGAGCCGTATCCGGATGATCAGGTGATGCAGCTCATGCGTGAAGGCCGGGGGCAGCACTTTGATCCCGACGTGGCCGATGCATTCTTGCAGAACGTGAGCAAGTTTGCGGACATCGCGCAGCGCTACCGTGATGACCACGCCGAGGCGCAGGCGACGGAGCACGGAGCTCGGGCGTGAGTGGGGTGTCCAAGTGGACTCGGTGCATGTTGCTGGCTGTGTTGGGCAGCATGGGGACGTTGGCACAGGCCCAGGTCAGCGATGCTGCGCCGAAGTTTGTGGAGCGCATGGCCGACCGGGCGCTGTTGGAGCGCGTCCGCCAAGGCGGTTATGTGCTTTACCTCCGCCACGGGACCACCGACAACAGCCGCGCCGATCAGGTGCCACTGGGCGATTTCAAGGATTGCAGCCGACAGCGGGTGCTCAATGAGGAGGGGCGGCAACTGGCGGTGCAGGTGGGGCAGTTCATCCGACAGGCCCGGATTCCAGTGAGTCAGGTCTTGCACAGCCCCCTGTGCCGCGCCCGAGATACGGCGCAGTTGGCGTTTGCGCAGCAGCCGGGTGGGCTGCAACAGGTGGATGGTTTGCTGTACACGGCCAACCTCACGCAAGCAGAAAAGCAGCCGGTTCTGAAGGTGACACGGCAGTGGTTGTCTGAGCCCGTGTCGCGGGGCAGCAATCGCGTGATCGTGGCGCACGCACCCAACATGGCCGATCTGATCGGCTATTTCGTTCGTCCGGAGGGGACGGTGGTGATCGTTCAGCCGCAGGGGCAGGGGCAATTCGCCTACGTGGCCAGCATCCCGCCCAAGCTGTGGCCCAGCTTGCTGGCGCCTTGAGCCGAGGTGGATGTGAACTTCTGGCAGTCTCCCTTGATCGTCAGGCGCGTGCGCTTTGTTCTGATCCTGTTTGTGCCGGTGTTGCTGGCGTTGTTGGCCGGGGCCGCTCTCAGCTTCTTTGCAGCGCAGCATACGCGGGGGGTGCAATTTCAGGTCAGCCGGGAGTTGGCCGCGGATTTGAGCAGGGCTGCCGAGGCCACCAGCATCACTTACGAACTTTGGGAGGTCAAGCAGGCGGTCAATGAGGCCTTGGTGCGTGCGCGTAAAGGGGAGATCGACGAGGCTGAAGCCTATCGCATGCATGTGGGCATCGTCGAGCAGGTGGCCAGCCTGGAGCGACGGTTGACCACGGTGTTGATCGATCACGACCACATTCTGAGCGTCACGGAGATTCAGGCGGCTCGTCAGTCTTTTGTGGATTTCAAGCAGTTTGTGCTGATGAGCACCGATTTGGTGGCCATTGACCTGAGCGTGGCGGCCGCCAAGCATGCAGTGGCCGCCGAGCACTATGGCCAATTTGCCACGGTGTCCAATCGGATCGGCCAGGCGTGGACCCAGCATGCGCTAAGGCGAGGGGGCGAAGCGGAGCAGGAGCTCGTCGGCTTCCATCAACAGCTGGGGGCGTTGATGCTGGCCTTCACCGTGGCCCTGGCCCTGGCCCTGGCCTGGTTGGCGGTGGCGATCTGGTTGGCGCGCAAGCTGCAGCATGTGGCCGGGAGTTTGAGCCAGCTCGCGCAAGGGCAGGAGGCCGACGACACCACTTTTGCGGTGGTGCGGCAGATGGCGCAGAGCAGTCGGTCCGTGCTGGGTGAACTGGCGCAGGCCGTGTTGGCTTTTCACGCGGCCAAATCGGAGAGTGCGCTCAGTCGCGACGCCCTGGAGGCCGAGCGCAGCCAGTTGCAGGCGCTGGTGCAGGGCATGCCACACATGGTGTGGCTCAAAGACGTCCATGGTGTGTACCAGGTGTGCAACGGCCGTTTCCTGGACTTCTTCCATGCCCGGCGAGAGGATGTGATCGGGCACCGCTTCCGCGACGTGGAGGTGAACGAGGAGGTGGCACGCAAGTCGGATCTGGACGACCAGCGGGCGAGCCGGGAAGGGCAGTTGGAGCTGGCGCCGAGCTGGTATGCCACGGGCAGTGGCGAGCGTCGCCTGGTCCAGATCACCAAGACCGCCGTTCGGGATGCCCGTGGCGAGTTGATCGGGGTGCTGGGCGTGGGCCGCGATGTGACGGCCGAGCACGAGGTGCAGCAGGCCTTGCGCGAGCGCGAGGAGCTGTTCTCGACCATCGTGAATCAGTCACCCATCGGCATCTTGCTGGTCGACCATGCGACCTTGGGTTTCATCAATTTCAACCAGGCGGCGTCGGATGCCTTGGGTTATTCACGGGAAGACTTTGCCTCGCTGACCCTCTATGACATTCAGGCCACCTTGACCCATCAGGAGGTCGATGACATCGTGGTCGACATCCTCGCTGAGGGGGGGCGTGAGTTCGAGAATCAGCGCCTGACGCGCCACGGCGAAGTCCGTGATTTCTGGATTTCGATGAAGCCTTTGGTGGTTCATGGCAAGCAGTGCCTGACAGCCCTGTGGGTGGACATCACCGAGCGCAAACGCACCGAGCGCGAGTTGGCCCGTTACCGCGATGAGCTGGAGACGCTGGTGGCACAGCGCACGGCGAAGCTGGAAGAAGCCAGTCGCGAGTTGTCGGTGCAGTCGCACGCCTTGAAGCAGCTCAATGAGGAGCTGAACGCGGTATTCGATGCGGCCACCGTGGGCATTGCCGTGATGAAAGACCGGCGCGTGGTGCGCTGCAACCGACAGATGGAGGTGATTTTCGGGGTTCCGCCGGGTGGGTTCATGGGGGTGCATGGTGACACCTTGTATGCCGATGAAGCTGGCCGTGCGCGCGCCGCAGCAGCGGTGCGTGCGGAAATGAGGGAGGGGGCGGGCCACCAGATCGAGACGCAGTTGGTGCGTCCGGATGGCACGGTGTTCTGGGCCCGGATGCGTGGGGCTCGGTTGGACGCCGAGGCCGGAACGATGCTGGCAATCGTTGAGGACATCACCGAAGAACACCGGGCGGCCGAGGCACTGCACCAGGCCAAGGAGGTGGCCGAGAGCGCCAACCGCGCCAAGAGCTCGTTCCTGGCCAACATGAGCCACGAGATCCGCACACCGATGAACGCCATCATCGGACTGACCCACTTGATGCGTCGCGACCCCTTGAGTCCGCGTCAAGTCCAGCAGCTCGAGAAGGTGTCGGGCGCCGCCATGCACCTGCTGGCGATCATCAACGACATCCTCGACTTCTCCAAGATCGAGGCCGGCAAGATGACGCTGGATCCCACCGACTTTCAGGTGGAGCAGATGGTCGGCAATGTGACGGCTCTGGTGACGGACAAGGTGGAGGCCAAGGGCCTGGAGCTGGTGGTGCGCCTGACGGGGGTGCCGCCCGTGCTGCATGGCGATGGGGTGCGTCTGGGGCAGGTGCTGGTGAACTTCATGAGCAATGCGGTGAAGTTCACCGAGCATGGCAGCGTGGTGCTCAGCGGTCGGGTGACGCGCCAGGAGGACGAGACGGTGTGGGTGCGCTTTGAGGTACGCGACACCGGCATCGGGCTGACCGATGCACAAAAGGCCAGGCTGTTCGCGGCGTTCCAGCAGGCCGATGTGTCGACCACGCGGACCTACGGCGGCACTGGGCTGGGTCTGGCCATCACCCGACGTCTGGCCGATCTGATGGGCGGCGAGGTGGGGGTGGAGAGTGTCGTGGGCCAGGGCAGTACCTTCTGGTTTGAAGCGCCCTTTGGTGTGGGCGTGCAGTCGGGGCAGCCTACGGTCAACGTGTTGCCGCCGCGTACCCGCGTGCTGGTGGTGGACGACATGGAGGAAGCGCGCTCCCTGTTGGTGGACATGCTGACGGACATGGGCGCTCGCGCCGATGCGGTGGACAGCGGAGCGCTGGCGCTGGAGCGTGTGGCGGCGGCCGACAGCTTGGGCGACCCGTATCAGCTGGTCTTCACCGACTGGCAGATGCCGGGCATGAATGGCACGGAAACCTACAAGGGTTTGTACAAGTTGCCGATTCGGTTGCGCCCAGCGTGCATTCTGGTCAGTGGCAGCAGTGGGTGCCCCTCAGAAGACCTGGAGGACGGCGGCTTCTCGGCCTTCATCCCCAAGCCGGTGATGCCGGCCTTGCTGCACGATGCCATCATGCGCAGCTGGGGGCGTGCCGAGTTGCTGAGCGTGCTGTCGGCTGCTGTGGGTGAGCTGCCGCGTTTCGAGCACGGACACCGGTTGCTGCTGGCCGAGGACAATGCGCTGAACCAGGAAGTGGCCGTGTCTTTGCTGGAGGACCTGGGCTTTGTCGTGGAGGTGGTGGACGATGGCGCGGCGGCCGTGCAGCGCTGCATCGAGCATGGCCCCTACGAGTTGATCTTGATGGACATCCAGATGCCCGTGATGGACGGTCTGGAAGCGGCGCGGCGCATCCGTGCCCTGCCTGCCTATGCCGAGACACCGATCCTGGCGATGACGGCCAATGCCTTTGCCGAAGACCGGGCAGAGGCACTGGGAGTGGGCATGAACGACCACATTCCCAAGCCGGTGGACCCGGATCAGTTGTGTCGCGCCCTGGCCACCTGGTTGCCGAGTGCCGTGAAGGTGCCGCTGACTTCAGGCGGTGAGGGCGGTCACGTCAAGGCGGTGGAGGTGAGCGATGTGGTGGCCACGCTGCCCTCTGAGGTGGCGACCTTGCAGGCGCAGTTGAAGGCGATGCCGGGCTTGGTGCTGGACGTGGGTTTGCGCAGTTGTCGCGGAAATGTGCAGCAGCTTCGCAAGTTGCTGCAACGCTTCGCCTCGGACCATGTCGACGAGGTTGACAAGGTGCGTGTGGACCTGGCGAAGCAGGACTGGGTGACGGCCGAGCGCCGTGCCCACACGCTCAAAGGCGTGGCCGGGATGCTGGGCTGGGTGGACTTACAGCACCAGGCACAGCTTGTGGAGAAGGTGCTGAAGCAACGCGGTGAAGATGTGCAGCCGGCCTTGATGGCCTTGCCTGCGTTGGCGTCTGTGCTGCAAGAAGTGGTACAGGCCACGGCGGCGCTGGCACCGGATGCCCCTGTGAAGGAGGCCGTGCCTTTGGACCTGCCCGCCTTGCAAGCGGGCCTGGCGCAACTGCACCGCCTGCTGGCCACCGATGACCTGGATGCGGCCGACGTGTATGAGCAGGTGGCACCGATGCTGACGGGCCACTTGCCGACGCATGCCAAGGCCCTGGGGGTTGCCATCGAGCAATATGACTTTGCTCTGGCCACCCAGGCGCTGGATGCCTTGTTGGCCAGTGAAGCGTGGCGCGCCCTGCAGCAGGTTGCGTCCTGATCTTGGCTTGATCCTTGTCTGATTTCCGACTCACACCCGATGCCTGAGAAGTTGTTTGAACCCATGGTCTTTGTGGACCTGGAGACCACCGGTGCCACCGGCACGGTGGACCGCATCACCGAGATCGGCATCGTCGAGGTCAACGAGGAGGGCGAGGTTCGGGAGTGGTCGAGCCTGGTCAACCCGCAGACCTCGATTCCGCCTTTCATTCAGAACCTGACCGGCATCAGCGATGCGATGGTGGCCCAGGCGCCTACGTTCGAGGAACTGTCCGAAGAGGTGCTGCTGCGCCTGCATGGACGCCTGTTCGTGGCGCACAACGCGCGCTTCGACTATGGGTTTTTGAAGAACGAATTCAAGCGCGTGGGCGTGGACTTCAAGGCCACGGTGCTGTGCACAGTGAAGCTGTCGCGCAAGCTGTTTCCTCAGTTCAGCAAGCACAGCCTGGATGCCTTGATCGAACGCCATCAACTGCACATGCCGGCCCGCCATCGGGCGCTGGCCGATGCTTCGGTGCTGTGGCAGTTCTGGCAGATCCTGCAGCAGCAGGTGCCGGCCTCGCAGTTGCAGGAGGCCGTGGGCATCTTGACCGGCCACAGCAGCTGGCCCACGCACCTCGACCGCGCCGTGCTGGACGAGTTGCCCGAGCGCCATGGGGTCTACCTGTTCTATGGCGATGCGGCGGTGCCGCTGTACATCGGCAAGGCCAACAAGTTGCGCCAGCGGGTGCTGTCGCATTTCGGCGCCGACCACCGGCTCGCCAAGGAGATGAGCCTGGCGCAGCAGATCCGCCGTCTGGAGTGGATCGAGACACCCGGCGAGATGGGCGCGCTGCTGCTGGAGGCGCAGTTGATCAAGCGCTGGCAGCCCATCCACAACCGGCGTCTGCGCCGCAGCGACGCGCTGTGCACTTGGCGCCTGCTGCCCACAGAGCGCGACGGGGAGGGCGGCTACCTGCCCGAGCTGGCCTGGGCGCGCGACCTGGACTGGGGTCGGCAGGACGCGGTGTACGGGCTGTTTGGCAGCCAGCGCGATGCGCTCAAGACCCTGCGGGAGATCGCCGAAGAGTCGCAGCTGTGTCTGGCCACCTTGGGCCTGGAGAAGGCCCCGGCGGGGCGGCCCTGTTTTGCCTATCAGTTGCACCGCTGCAGTGGGGCGTGTGTGGGGGCAGAGTCATGGGGGCGGCATTCGGCCCGCCTGCGCACGGTGCTGTCGGACTGGCAGGTGCGTGTCTGGCCGTATGGCGGGCCGGTGCAGGTGCGCGAGGGCGATGCCTGGCATGTGCTGGACGCGTGGTGTTACCTGGGCACGGCGCGCACGGCGGACGAGGTGCAGGCGCTGCTGCAACAGGGGCGGCCCACCTTCGACAAGGACACCTACAAGATTTTGGCGGGGCGCCTGTCCAGCATGGCGGTGGAACCGGTGCCGGTGTTGGTGCCGACAGCCGTCAAGCCGACAGCAGAAACGACTTGATCTGCGCGGCGGTGTTGGCCGGTTGCTCCTGCATGAAGCAGTGGGTGCCGCTGACCTGTTGGGATCGCACGTGGTGGTTGACCCGCTTCAGGCGGGCGGCCCCTTCGAGCACGAAGGGGAAGGTGTGGTCGGCGTGGACCACCAGCGTGGGAGTTTCGATGCGGCCCAGCAGGGTCCACAGCCTCTCGGGTGCCGAGGCAAAGACCTCGGCCTCGCGCGAGGGCTGGCATTTCAGCTCCACACCGCCATCGGCCGCGTCTTTCAGTGCGTGGCGCACGAAGGCGTGCAGGGCCTCGGCCGTCCAGGTCTTGTAGACGCCGCGGTGGCGCAGTTGCTCGAAGGCCTCGTCGCGGCTGGCCCAGTGGTGGCGGCGGCTGCGCGCGCTGCGGGCCAGGGGGGACAGGCGTGCGGTGCCGGTGAGGATGGCCACGGCCGCGCCCAGCATCATCGCGGGCGAGAACAGCACCGGGTCGAGCAGCACGGCGCGCTGAAACAGCCGTGCGTGTTCACCCATGGCCAGGCCGGTCAACACGCCACCCAGGCTGTGCCCCAGGCCGAAGTGCGGCACGTTGCCAAACAGGGGCTGCCCAAGGGCTTTGAAGGCTTCGATGGCCAGTTCAGCATTGCGGTTCCAACCCACAAAGCGGCCGCCGTGGTCGCTGTCACCATGGCCCTGGATATCGCACAGCCACAGGTCGAAATCGTGGGCCAGATACTGCAGCATCGGCTCGTAGGTGCGACCGCAAAAGCCGTTGCCGTGCAGAAAATGGATCAGCGGTTTGCCACGGGGTGCGGTGTGCCAGCCACGCAGGGTGAAGCCTTCACGGGCGGTGTGGGTCCAGGGGGTCAACTGCATGGGCGTGCTTCGGAGTCAGGGTGTCAGCCTGTCATTGTGCCAACACATTGACCCGCTTTGCCTGTGTTGCCGTTTCATGCGGTGGCCGAGAGCTTGCGAGTCAGCAATCGCACCAGGGCTCCGATGATCGGCAGCTTGGCGTACAGCTCTTCGGCGGTGTCCCAGTAGTCGCGGTGCAGGCTGACGCGTCCGTCGGGCGCGAAGGTGAGCTGCGTGGCGCCGTGCACGGTCAGCGCGCCCTCAGGGCGGTCGATGAGGAAGTCCCAGGTCAACCAGGCGTGTTCACCTTCGGTCATTGTGTGGTGCACCACGAAGCGCGGGTTCTTCACGGTGTCGAACATGTGCGCGAACACGCGGTGGATGCCGTTCAAGCCGGTCACGTCGTTGAACGGGTCTTTGAAGCGGGCCTGCTCGGCGTAGACGGTGCTGAGCGTGACCAGGCTGGCGGGGCTGAGCGTTTCGAAGAAAGCCGCGACGCGGGCGGTGCGCGGGTCGGCATCGGTGGGTGTGCCCGCAGCCCTGTGCGCGGTAAGACCCGGATGGGTGTCACGGTTGATGGGGGCGATGGGCATGGGCAGTGGTCTCACAGCCCGGTGGCGCGGCGCACCAGGGCGAAGTAGAGCGTGTCGGGCAAGTGTCGCATCAGCTTGAGCCACAGCGTGAAGCGACGCGGGAAGTGGATCTCGAAAGTACCCCGTGCCCAGCCTTTCAAAATCGCCACGGCGGCCTGGTCGGGCGTGAGCAGGGCGGGCATGGCGAACTGGTTTTGCGCCGTCAGCGGGGTGGCGACGAAGCCGGGGTTGATGACGGAGACGCCGATGCCCAGCTCGTGCAGGTCGAGGTAGAGCGTGTCGGCGAGGTTCTGCAAGGCGGCCTTGGTGGGGCCGTAGGCCAGCGATTGTGGCAAGCCCCGGTAGCCGGCCACGCTGGCCACCAGGCTGAGGTGGCCGTGACCTTGGCGTTGCAGCACGGGCAGGACGGCGTCCAGCAGGTACAGCGCGCCGGCCACATTGACCTGCTGGTGACGCAGGGCGTCGTCCAGATCAAAGTCGGTGGCGCGCATGGCGCGGTAATGCCCGGCGCAGTACATCACCAGGTCGATGCGGCCGCTCAAGGCGAGCACCTCTTGCGTGGCACGGGCCATGTCGGCGCGGTCGGTCACGTCCAGCGGCAAGGCGACGCTGCCTGGGTGGGTCGCTGCAAAGCGGGCCAGCGGCTCGGCCGAGCGGGCCGAGACGACCACGCGGGCGCCGGCGGCGTGCAGGGCGCGGGCCGTGGCCTCACCGATGCCGCTGGAGGCACCAACGAGCCACACGACGCGGTCTTGCCAGTGGGTGATCCGGGGGTTGAGGGACATGGCGGGCTCAGGGCTTGGTGAAGGACAGGGTGACCTCGCCCAGGCGGATACCGAACTTGCTCATCACGGCCTTGTTGAGCATGGTGCGCTGGTCCATGAGGTACATCCAGTCGTCGAACTGCACATGCCAGACGCGGCCGTCCACCGGCAGGGCCAGGGTGTAAGCCCAGCGGAAGGCGTTGCCGGCGGTCTGGCCTTCGGCGGTGCCTACGACGTCGTCAGCGCGACCGGTGTAGCGGCCGTTGCCGTGGTCGGTCAGGTACCAGATGCGGGTCTGCTTGGTGCCGTCGCTGTAGGTGAAGCGCTCGTCAAGCGTGCCTTCGTTGCCTTTCCAGCTGGCCTGCATGTCCACCACGAAGCGCTTGACGACTTTGCCGCTGCGGTCGGTGAAGACGCCGTGGGCCTGCATGGGGCCGTTGAAATACTGCTTGAGGTCGAGAGCGGGTTGCTCCTGGGCGTAGTCCTGCACCTGGGGGCCGGCGCAGCCGCTCAGCAAGGGGCTCAGTGCCAGGGCGGTGAGCGCGGCGGCAAGGAAGCGTTGGAAACGCAGGGGGCGTGTGGGGCGGGTCATGCTTGTCCTCTCAGAACAGGGTGGCGGCGCATGGCGCGCCACAGGGCGGCGGCAGCCAGCAGCTTGAAGACGCAGGGCAGCAGGCCGTAGGTCAGGGCCATGGCGAACTGGTTGTCGGGTGTGTGGCGGCCGGTTTCATAGCCGACCCAGGCCAGCAGGGGCAGGGCCAGGCCGGAGGCGAGGGCGAGGTTGAGCTTGGTGGCGGCGGTCCACCAGCCAAAGAAGCGGCCCTCGCTTTGCTGGCCCAGGCCTGCGTGGTGGATGACGCCGGTGAGCAGTGCGCCGGGGATGGCTAGGTCGGCCCCCAGGGACAGGCCGGTGAGCACGCAGATGGCCTCAAACGCCAGGGCATCGCCCGGACCAAGCAAAGGCACGGCGCAAAAGGCCAGCACACTCAGGCCCATGCCCAGCAGCCAGGCCGGGGCCAGGCCAATGCGTTGGATCAGCTTGACCCACAGTGGCAGGCCAAAGGCCGCGGCCAGGAAGTAGCTGCCCAGAAACAGCGGCTCCCAGGTGGGGGCCTGCAGGGTGTCGCGCACGAAGAAAGGCAGCAGGGTGGCCGGCATGGCGCTGGCCGTGCCGTTGAGCAGGAAGACGATCAGCAGGGCGACAAAGGCCGGGGTGCGCCAAGGCGTGGCCTGAGCTGGGGCTGTCGTGGCGGCCGCGAGGGGAATGGTGGGTGTGGTCGCTGGCGCCGTTGCCAGTGTGCTGGCGGGCGTGCCTGGTGCTGCCATCGCGCCCGCAGCAGGCACATGCGCCGCCAGGGTCTGATGCAGGGTCCACAAACCCAGGGCCAGCGCCACGGCCAGGGCCACGCTGGTGGCCTGCAAGCCCAGCCACGCCGGCAGGATGCTGGCCAGCAGCACCCCGGCCAGGGCGGCGCCTTCACGCCAGGCCACGAGGCGGGCGCGTTGCTCGGGTTGGCCGCCCCAGCGCGCGCCCCAGGCCTGGTGCACCATCGAGGCCAGGCTGTAAGCCAGATAGGTCACCACCAGCGCACCGGCCAGCCAGGCCAGCAGGTGGTTGCGGGTGTCTTGCACGGTGGCGGGTGGCGTCCACAGGGCGGCAAAGCCCACGGCCATCAGAACCGAGGCCAGCAAGGCGGCCACCCAGCTCTGGCGCGGGTGGCGGGCAAAGAGCTGGTCCACCCAATGGCCGATGCGTGGGTCGAGTACGGCATCCAGCAGGCGGGTGAGCAGCAGCAAGACGCCCAAGGTGCCCAGCGGCACGGCGTACTGTTCGGCGTAATGCCGGGGCAGGGTCACATACAGCGGCAGCGACACGAAGGCCAGGGGCAAGCCCAGCAGGCCATAGCGCCATCCGGTGCCGTGTGTGTGAACGCCCGTGCCGGACATGCTCAGACCTTGCCGATGAGGGCGTTGCGCAGCCCTGGGGCCGAGGTCTTGGGCGACAGCCAGATGCCAAAGAACAGGCGGGCGAAGGCCTTGTCGTTGATGGCGGCCGTGGGCTTGCCGTTGAAGTAAAAGCGCACGCCGCCAGCACCATCGTGCAGGCCGGTCAGTCGGTCTTGCGCACCCACATTGGGAAAGGCCTGGTTCATGAATGCCAGCCAGGCTTTGGATTGGGCTTCGGTGAACTCACCCACGCGGCGCATCTCGGCGACCGAGCGCTCGGCAATGGCGTCGCCTTCCAGCTTGCGGGCGTATTCCAGCTCCAGCGCGAAGGGCAGTTGGTCGTAGCGCTCGGGCTCGAACGCGGGCAGGGCCCACAGGCGCGCTTCGTACACCAGCAAGCCAAAAAAGCGCAATGGGGCGCGGCCCCGCAACTGCGCCAGTTTCAGGTCCGCAACGACCTCGGTAGGTGCGGTGGTGAGGGGGGCGGCGGCAAGGGCGTTCATGGTGGGGACAGTGGTGGCGCAAACAGTGAGACACCCCGCCGCCAGGGTGCACAGGGTCTGGCGACGGCTGAGATCGGTGGGGCGGTGTGACATGGTGTGGGCGTGGTTGGGTGGACGCGGGGGTGACGCGGAAGGCTCAGTCCGGGCGACGCAGGGTGAACTGCATCACGTCGGTGTTGCCGTGGTCGAAAGCGGCCTCGCAGTAAGCGAGGTAGAAGGTCCAGATGCGCACGAAGCGGGTGTCAAAGCCCAGTTGCCCGACTTCGCTCTCGCGCTGCAGGAAGGCGTGGCGCCACCGGCGCAGCGTCTCGGCATAGTCGGGGCCGAAAGCCAGGCGCTTTTCCACCACCAGGCCGGCTTGGCGGGCCATGGCCTCGAAGCCCGAGGGGCTGGGCAGCATGCCGCCGGGGAAGATGTACTGCTGGATGAAGTCGGTGGAGCGGCTGTAGCGCTCGAACAGGTCATCGCGGATGGTGATGGTCTGGATGCAGGCGCGGCCACCGGGCTTGAGGCAGCGCTTGACCGTGTCAAAGTAGCTGGGCCAGTAGGACTGCCCCACCGCCTCGAACATCTCGATGGAGACGATGGCGTCGAACGGTTCGCGCTCGTGCAGCGGGGCCAGATCGCGGTAGTCCTGGTAGCGCAGGTCGGCCAGCTCGCTCAGGCCGGCATCGGCCATGCGCCGTTGCGCCCAGGCCAGCTGCTCGCTCGACAGGGTCACGCCGGTCACATGGGCCTGGCGCTCGCGGGCGGCGGTCTCGGCGATGGCACCCCAGCCGCAGCCGATCTCCAGCACGCGGCTGCCTGCGGTCACGCCGGCTTCGTCCAGCGCGCGGCACATCTTGGCCATCTGGGCGGCTTTCAGGTCGGCACCGGCCAGGTCCTGCGCACGCTTGCCCTCGAACCAGGCGCTGGAGTAGTTCATCGACGCATCCAGCCACATCCGGTAGAAGCTGTTGCCCAGGTCGTAATGGGCGTGGATGTTCTTGGCGCTGCCTTCGCGCGAGTTGCGGTTGAGCCAGTGCTTGACGCGGTACAGCAGCGAGCCCCACCACGAGCCGTACACCACCTTCTCCAGGTGATCGCGGTTGACGATGAACAGCGACAGCAGCGCGCTCAGGTCAGGCGCGTGCCAGTCCCCGTCAATGTAGCTCTCGGCAAAACCGATGTCGCCCGACTTCATGGTGCGCTCGAACACGCGCCAGTTGGTCAGGCACAGCGTGGCCCGGACGCCGGGCGTGTCGTCGTGCCCGATGGCCGAGGCTGGAAAGCGGCTGTGGCCGCCATCGGGCCACTCGATGTCGAGCCGGCCATGTTGCAGCTTGTTGAGCAGCCGGAACACCCGCTTGGCCGAGGCTGGTGCATCGGCAGGCAGGGCAGGGGTGGCTTGGGTGGTTGATGCGGTGGTGTTCATCGGGAGACGAAGCGCTCAGGCGCAGCAGGCTTGTGGAAGAAAGGCACGCGCTTGAGAAACAAGCGCAGGGCGTGCCAGTGGATGCGGGCGACCACGCCCAGCGTCATCAGGGGTGTGCCCCAGAAGGCACGGCGGGCGCTGTGGCGGGTGAAGGGCTCCAGGTGGCCGCTGATGCTGGTTTTCAGCAACGAGCCCTGGTCGTCGTGCAGGTCGATGCGGGCGACCATGCGGTCGGCCGTGCGCATGAAACGGAAGCGGTATTGCCCTTCCACGGCACAGAAGGGCGAGACGTGGAAGATCTTGTCGGCCAGCAACTCCTGCCCCCAGCGCACATGCTCGCCGCGCAGCAGGTAGCAGTGGCGTTCGCCAAAGGTGTTGTTGACCTCGGCCACGATGGCCGCCAGCGAGCCATCGGCGCGGTGGGCAAACCAGAAGCTGACCGGCTTGAACGCATGGCCCAGCACGCGCGGGTAGGTCTGCAGCCAGACCTCGCCATCGGCGTCGTCAATGCCTTCGGCCTGCAGCAGGGATTCGAACCACGCCAGGGCGTCGGGGCCGCCGTCGCCATGGTCCTGGTCGGCAAAAGTGATCCAGCCAAAGCGCTTGCGCGGCACCTGCCAGCCCTGGTCCCGCCCCAGACGCATCGGCAGCATCAGGAAGTAGCTGGCGTGACGGAAGGTGTGCTGGGCCGGGCGCAGGCGCTGATGCCACACCACGCCGCGCCCGATCAACGCCTGCGGGGCGGGTGTCAGTGCAGCGGTGACGGGGGTGGCAGTCATGGTGCGGGGTGTCCTCACGCGGCGGCCAGCGGGCGAGCCCAGGCGGTTTGCTGGATCAGTTTGGCGGCCCGCAGACCGGCCTGGAAGCCGTCTTCGTGGAAGCCGTAACCGCACCAGGCGCCCGCATACCAGACGCCCTGGGTGCCTTGGATGGCCGGCAGGCGGGCTTGCGCGTCGATGGCGGCCTGGTCGAACACCGGGTGGTCGTAGGCGATTTCCTGGATGACGCTGGCCGGGTCGGGCTCGCGCACGGGGTTGAGCGACACCACCACCGGCTGTTGCCAGGGCAGCGGTTGCAGCGCGTTGATCAGGTAATGCAGGCAGACCTGCGCCTGCTCGGTGTCCACCTGGGCGGCACGTTCGTAGTTCCAGGCGGCCCAGGCCGAGCGCTTTTGCGGCAGCAGGCGCGTGTCGGTGTGCAGCACGGCGCGGTTGGGCTGGTAGCGGATGGCGCCCAGCAGGTCGCGCTCGTTGGCGGTGGCCTGGGCGCCCAGCAGCCTCAGGGCCTGGTCGCTGTGGCAGGCCATCACCACCCCGTCGAAGGTTTCGGCGCCTTGTGCGGTGTGCACCGTCACGCCCTGGGCATGGCGGGTCACGTGGGTCACCGGTGTGTTCAGGCGTGTGTCCTTCAGGCGCGCCAGCACCTTGCGCACGTACTCACGCGAGCCCCCGGTCACCGTGAACCACTGCGGCCGGTTGGCCACCTGCAGCAAGCCGTGGTTGTGGCAAAAGCGGATCATCGTCGCCATCGGGAAGCGCAGCATCTGCTCGGTCGGGCAGGACCAGATGCAGGCCACCATCGGCAGGAAATAGTCTTCGCGGAAGGGCGTGCCAAAGCCGTGCGCATCCAGAAAGGCGCCGATGGGTTGCGCCAGCGCGGCGTCCGCACCTGACACCGCCATGGCCGTGGTGAGCCGGTTGAAGCGCAGGATGTCGCGCAACATCGACCAGAAGCGGGGGCGCAGCAGGTTGCGGCGCTGGGCAAACACGGTGTTGAGCGAGTTGCCGCTCCACTCGATGTTGCGACGGCCCGCACCTTGGGGCGACTGCACCGAGAACGACATCTCGGAGGGCGCACGCGCCACACCCAGCTCGTCAAACATCGCGATCAGGCCGGGGTAGGTGCGCTCGTTGTAGACCAGAAAGCCCGTGTCCACCCCGTGGGTGATGCCGTCGATCGTCACATCGACCGTGTTGGCATGACCGCCGAAATGCTGACCGGCCTCGAACACCGTGACCTCATGGTCGCTGCCGGGTGCGGACAGGTGCAAGGCGGCACTCAGGCCGCTGATGCCAGAACCGATGACGGCGAAACGGGACATGCGATGCTCCAGGGTGTGAACTTGCGAGTACAGAAACAATACTTGCGAGTCTACATGATAACCAAAAGAGTGTCACGTGTGTCTTGTGTCGTTTTACCCTAAGGCCCATCCGTCTACAATGACAACCATGGCACGCCTCTCATACAAAGAACAGATTCAACGCGTTCGCGAAGACGCCATCGTGGAGGCGGTCAACCGCCTGCTTGCCACGAAGGGCTACGACGCGATGACGGTGGACGAGGTCGCGGCCGAGGCCGGCATGGCCAAAGCCAGCGTTTACAAGCACTTCGCCTCGAAAGAGGACTTGGCTGCTGCGGCCATGGTGCGCGCGCTCGACCGGGCCGTGGCCTTTGTGGATGGTCTGCGCGAACAACCCGACGCGAGCCCGATTGACCAGCTCAAGGCCGTGGCCGGCTGGGCCATCGCCAGCCAGCTTGAAGGCGAGATGCCCTCGCTGCCCTCGCAAAACTCGGCGCTGTCCAACTCATTGCAGGCCAACGAGGCCTATATGGACCGCCTGATCAGTCTGAGCAACAAGCTCAGCATCTGGATCACCCAGGCTCAGACCAGCGGGCAAATCAGCAGCGACCTCCCTGCGGAGATGATGCTCTACATCCTGTTTGCGCGCGCCTGCGATCCTGTGGTTGGCATGCTCAAGGCCTCGGGCATGTACACGAACGAGCAGATCCTGGCGTGGGTCACCGCCACCACGTTCGATGGCGTGCGTCCGCCATCCAAGGCCTGACACTTACCGCTAACGGCTGCTCCCCAAGGGAAGCAGCAGCGCCTGGATGTCCGCCATTTGCGCTTCGGGCAGATCAGCCTGTTGCGCAAACTCCGGCCAGCGCAGCACGGCGGCGCGCACCTCTTCGATGACCCGCTTGGCCGTGCCCACGCCGAAGCGGTCGGCTTCCGCGAGCAGATCGGCCACCTCGAAGCCCTTGAACTTGCCGTTCACGGACATCAGGTGCTGGTGGGTCCATTCCCCCTTCGGGTTGTGGGCGAAGGTGACGTCGTAGGCCGGCGCCAGTTCCCAGCGTTGGCTGCCCTGGCGCAGCAGGAAGGCGAAGTTCTTGGTGTGGTCGTCGCAGTTGCGCGCCATCACGTTGAACACCATGCGCCGGAACGCCTCCTCCAGGTCTTCGTAAGGCAGCGCCAGCTGGCCCAGGGTCTGGAACAGCTGGGCGTAGGCATTGGTGCCCTTCTTTTTGTAGTCCACATGCGCCATCGCACACAGCGTCTGCATGTGGTGACGGCCACTCTGGCCCTCGCGGTCAAAGCGCTGGGTCATGAAGTGAGCCCGGCCATTTTCCTTGAGCAGGCGACAGGGCGTCATGTGCATGCCGGCCGCGCGCGCCATCAGGTGATAGGCGTACTCGATGCGGCCGTAGTTCTGCGAGGTGCCCAGCTCCTGGTCCAGCCCCATGCCGTCAAACTTGAGCAGCCAGTGCTCAAAGCCCTCGGGCGCATCCAGTTGGCCGGAGCGGATCTCTCCGGTCTCGGGGTGCAGGGCGATGACTGCCTTGGCCCGCGCGCCACCGGCGCTGGTGCCGACGTCGATGATGCTGCGCAAGGCTGCATTCGCATGGGCGTCATCGCTCACATCGCCCGTCACCGCCTGACGCGCCTGCTCGACCAACGAACTCAACTCGATGGCGGTGGGCTTGTACCGGGTGGGGCCGCGCGAGGGTTTGAAAATCAGGGCCCCCATGGCCCGGGTGCCCATGTAGGCCAGTCGGTCCAGGGCGGTGACGTCCTGGGCGGCAATACCCTGGTCGGCCATGTAGCGGTTGATCAGCGCGTTGCCGAAATCATCGGGCAGCGCATCACTGAGCATCGCGGGCAGGCGCTTGTAAGTGGCCTCGGGCAGGTCGGTGAACAGGTAGGGCTCTGCGTTGGCCACGGGCATGTGCAGGGGCGCCGGCTCCACTCCCTTGGCGGCAAATGCGGGCGTGTAGGCAAACACGTAATAGCCGTAGCTCGGGTCCAGCGCCACCGAGCCGATGTGCATGCCCCACAGGTGAACCTCCACAGCCCGAACGTGCTTGTAGGGCCGGGTTTTGGGAGACGTGGCCATGGTGTGCTGCCTCGGCTTACCCTGCGCTGGGCGCGCGACGCGTGCGCGATGCCCGCTGTCGGGGCTGCGCCTCGCGGGTCAGTGCCAGCGGGTTGATGGTGGCCACGGGTGCAATGGTGTTGAGCCAATCCTGTCGCCCCAGTGCGCGCAGCACCGCGACCAGCGTCTTGAGGGTGGAGCCTTGACCGGACTCCAGGCTGCGCAAGGCACGCACGCTCACCCCGGCACGCTCGGCCAGGGTTTGTTGGTCCAGGTTGCGTGACAAACGAAGCGCCTTGAGTTTGTCACCCAGTGCGGCCTCCATTTCCTCAGGCGTCAAATTGACCACTGCCATGACTGACCACCGCCCCTTGCATCAAACGTCGCTTTTGCGCCGCTTGAACTCGTGAGAGCAATTCAAGCGCCCTGATTCTGCCTATTGTGGGGTTTGGGTTTAGATCTTGTCAATGCTGACAAGAGGCAGGATTCTGCCGTTCGTTTGCTTTTTGTTGTTCAATCGGCTGATTTGTGCCGATTGCGGAGGGGCGATTGCCACCCTTCCGCCACCAGAGCGCCCCGGCTGCCGGGGGCGCTCTGGTTCACGCCGATCAGAGGCGTTCGATCACCATGGCGATGCCCTGGCCGCCACCAATGCACATCGTGATCAGGGCGTAGCGGCCGCCGGTGCGTTGCAGCTCATAGATGGCCTTGGTCACCAGGATGGCACCGGTGCCGCCCACGGGGTGACCCAGCGAGATGCCCGAACCGTTGGGGTTGACCTTCTCGTTGTCCAGACCCAGTTCCTTGGCCACGGCGCAGGCTTGTGCGGCGAAGGCTTCGTTGGCTTCGATCAGGTCCATGTCGGCGACGGTCAGGCCAGCCTTGGCCAGGGCGTTGCGCGAAGCCGGCACGGGGCCGATGCCCATGTACTCAGGCTCCACACCCGCGTGGCCGTAGGACACCAGACGTGCCAGGGGCTTCAGACCCAGTTCCTTGGCCTTCTCGGCCGAGGCCATCACCACCGCGCCGGCGCCGTCGTTCAGGGTCGAGGCATTGCCAGCGGTGACCGTGCCTTCTTCCTTCTTGAACGCCGGCTTCATCTTGCCCAGCGCGTCGACCGTGGTGTCGGCCTTCACGCCTTCGTCGGTGTCAAACAGCACCACGCCCTTGCGGGTCTTGATCTCCACGGGGACGATCTGGTCCTTGAAGATGCCAGCGGCCACGGCCTTGGCAGCGCGCTGCTGCGACTGCACAGCGTAGGCGTCTTGCTGCTCACGGGTGATCTCGTAGCGGGCGGCCACGTTTTCAGCGGTGATGCCCATGTGGATGTGCAGGCGTGGGTCGTGCAGGGCACCCAGCATGTAGTCCAGCATCTTGACGTCACCCATGCGGGCACCCCAACGGTTGGACGTGGACAGGTAGGCGCCACGGCTCATGGACTCGGCACCCGCGCCGACGGCCACGTCGCAGTCACCCAGCTGGATGGCCTGGGCGGCCGACACGATGGCTTGCAGACCCGAGCCGCACAGGCGGTTCACGTTGAAAGCGGGGGCTTCTTGCGGCACACCAGCGTTCAGGGCAGCCACGCGGCTGATGTAAGCATCTTGCGGCACGGAGGGGATCACGTGACCCACGACAACATGCCCGACTTCCTTGGGGGCGACACCGGCGCGCTCCAGGGCGGTCTTGATCACCAGTGCGCCCAGGTCTGCAGGCGGCACGTCCTTGAGCGAGCCACCGAAGCTGCCGATGGCGGTACGGGCTGCGCCCACGAAGACGACTTCACGAGTCATGTTGTGTTCCTTTGAAAGGAGGGGAGGACAAATCGCCAGATCTGGCGGGATGGATTGTCAAATTATGAGGCCAACGCGTTACCTCTGGTGCGTTGCACCATTGTCATGCATGCCTCCCTCGTGTCGGGGGTGTCGGGGTGAATCCCTCATACGACCTGAAAACTCCGCCACCCACAATCGGCGTGAACTTTCTCACAGTAGCTGCCCGGAGACATGATGTTCGACCGACCCTTGATCTTTGTGTGGCCCGACGCCATCGCCTTCTGGGCCGTTCTGATCTGGGCCTACGCCATGGAGGCGCGCCAGCTGCAACAGAAGAAACAACGTTCTGCAGGCCATGAGGGCGCCGACCGCTACTCGGGCTTGGTGATCTCGATTGGCACCTCTCTGCTGCAACTGGGCGCGGTGGCCCTGGCGTTCTACGCCCCCTCGGCCATGCCCGCCGAGGCACGCCATCCCGCCTATTTCGGCGGTCTGGGCTTGATCGTGGCCGGCATGCTGCTGCGCATGCACTGCTGGCGCGAGCTGGGCACTTTTTTCACCCATACCGTCACCATCGCCGATGACCACCACGTGGTCGATGGCGGAGCCTACCGCCTGCTGCGCCATCCGTCTTACCTGGGCGCCCTGCTCACCCTGATGGGGCTGGGCCTGGTGCTGGGCAACTACGCCAGCCTGGTGCTGATGTGCATTGGCTCCTGGGCCATCTACATCTACCGCATCCAGGTGGAAGAGGCCGCGCTGGAGGCGGCCCTGGGCGAGTCCTACACGCGCTTCAAGCAGACCCGCAAGCGCCTGATCCCTTACGTGTATTGATGCGCCGGGAGCGCCCGCCATGTCGTCTGCTGCGCACACCCTCTTGTCTCATGAGCGCTTGCACTGCGGCGTGACCGCACCCGGGCAGTACCTCAGCGGGCTCGACCTGTTCAGCGGCCACATCGGCATCCCGGTGACGCTGGTGTATCCGCAAGGCATGCAGGTGGCCCACATGCGCGAAGCCCTGGTGCAGACCCTGCGCCACTACCCGCTCATTGCCGGGCGCATGAAGAAGGACGGCGAGGGCCAGGTCTACGTGGACTGCAATGACGCTGGGATTGAGTTTCGGGTGCATGAGCACGACGAACCCTTGCCCGCGCACGGGCCGGATTCGGACTTTGGCAGCCAGATCAAGCGCTACTTCAAACCCTTTTACCCCTGGCAGTTGGTCGACAAGGACATGCCCTTGCTGCAGGTGAACGTGCACCGCTTTCAGGGCGGCGGCGTCATCCTATGCTGCTACGGGCCGCACTCCCTGTTCGATGGGGCCGCCTACTGGCAGTTCATGAGCGACTGGTCGCGCATGGCACGTGGGCTGCAGGTGGTGACACCGGCTTTTGACCACCAGGTGGTGATCGAGGCGGGGCAGGGCAAGGGCGTGGGCGATGGGCTGGTCGACGCACCGCCCGCCCCGCAGGGTCTGGTGCGCGACCCCGACATGCGCGCGCGACTGGGCGTGATGCTGCGCCTGGGCTGGCAGGCCCTGAAGATGCGCAAAGGCGTGTTCCGCATCCCAGCGGCCACCATGCAACAGTGGAAGGATGAGGCCAAGCGGGCCCTGCCTGCGGATGCCGGCGTCAGTGCGGTGGAGTTGGCCGCAGCGCATTGCCTGAAAGTGACCAGCCCTTTGACTCGGTCGTCGCGCGCGCGCCGGGTGGGCATCGTGTTGGACCTGCGGCACCGCCGCCGACTGCGCATCCCGCGTGACTACTTTGGCAACGCGCTGTGCTACGGCGAGGCCTGTTACACCCCGCAAGAGATTGAGCAAGACAGCGTGGCCGTGCTGGCCAGCAAGTGTCGCCCGTCCAGCGAGCAGGTCAGCAACGACACCTTGTTCAGCTACCTGGGCCTGATGGAGCAGTACCGCCAGCGCCGGTCGATCTGGCGTTTGTTCTGGGACTCGGCAGCCGGTACGCTCGACGGCGGGCTGATTTTGAACAACTGTGCCCGCTTCCCGATGTACGACATCAACTTCGGGCAAGGCGGGCCGGCCTGGTACGACATCTGTGCCGTGGCCTTCCGCATGTTGATGGTGGTGCCCACGCCCGAGCAGGATGGCGGGGTGGATTTGCACTTCACTGCGACCAAGGCTGAGTTGAAGGCGGTGGCGGCGAGTTTGGCGGCGCAGGTGCAGGCATCAGCCTCGGCGCCAGCAGCTGACCCAACGCCGGTGTCAGCGCAGGCTGAGCCATCGTTGCCGATTGAGGCGTACTTTTGAAACGAGCGCTTGCAAGGGGCACGTCACCTCGTCTCGCTCCATCAAGCGGTCCTTGATGTAGCCCTATTGGCGCTCACGTTTTGCGCTTCAGGCCTTCTTGGGCATGGTGACTCCTCCCCCATCCGTCTGTTTGGAAGCGCACAGACCGGCCCTTTGGTGGCGCGGAGGATAGAGCGTCGTTCCTCCAGCGCCGCCACAGGGCGCATGTCCTTCCGCCAGGCACGCTATGTCGATTTTGCTTCCCGTTGTTCGTCGATGGGATGCGAGGTGCCCTCAGGCGGGCGCTGACCGCTCAACTTAACAGGAGTGAAGACATGTCATACATCGATGGCTTCGTCATCGCGGTCCCCACCGCCAACAAGCAGAAGTTCATTGAGCACGCGCGCCAGTTCGATCCGATATTCATCGAGTTGGGCGCAATCCGTGTGCTCGAAGGTTGGGGCGACGACGTCCCCGACGGCAAAGTCACCGACTTCCGCCGCGCAGTCCAGGCCACAGCCGAGGAAACGGTGGCCTTTTCATGGGTCGAATGGCCGGACAAGGCTACGCGCGACGCAGCCATGAAGAAGATGATGGAAGACCCGCGCATGGATCCGTCCACACCTGGCAACCCGCCCATGCCCTTTGACGGAAAACGCATGATCTTCGGCGGCTTCGAACCGGTGGTCGAAGTGAAGGCTTGAGCAGCGGGGGCGTCACTGCCCCTGGACGCGCCACGCGTCACGGCGGGTGTCTGGCGCCAACATCGGCTCGCAGGCGGTGACTCCGGGACATCGCGCAGGGCGCACGCTCCGGGGGGGCAACAAAAGCCGCGCCTTGCCATGGCAGTCCCCGGATGTCGGCTCTCGGGATCCCTGCATGGCTTCACACTCGGAACTGTAATGGAATGGCGATCAAGGTCCGTTTCAGGCTGATTTGAGACATTCGTGCGCGGCGTCTAGGCGGCGATTGACCGTTGAAAGCGGTAAATAAGCGGGCGTGACCTCAACAGACTGCTTTGCTCCTGACTCCAGCCGTTCATCTGAACCCCAATCAGCAAACTGGATCGAACTGCTGCTTCTGCGCATAGCAACTGGCTCAAGACGACCCGAAGCAGCGGTTCACTGCTACTTGAAGCGGCATATGGATTAGCTGAACAGGGAAACAGAAAGCTTGAGCTTGTAGCCGCTGATGTACTGATTCAGGTTTTGTGTCCATCATTAATCAGCGGGCATCAATCTCGACGAGCACTCGGATATCAAATTAAATGCGCTGTCGATTGATGCTTATGCCTAGCGCGCAAAGCCCCCCCAATAGCAAAAGATGGATTTGGGGCTCTGGCACCTTGTGCTCTCCTTGCAGTGTTACTGTCCAACCAAATATTTCTCTATCTTCTTCCGTGCCAACAAAATTCGCGTTAGCTGTGCCGCTGTAGTAATCAACATGATTGCCATGCGAAAGAGGGATGAATGCATTCGGCCTGTTCGGCCCAAGATCCCTTCCATTAAATGTAATTTCTGTATCACCATGGAATATGGAATAAACAAAAGATAACGTCGATCCTGGGCTCGTTTCTGCATGCGGGCGGAACTCGTGATGCACGCTGCCAGTTATTGAGACTAAATCACTTTGACTATCGCCGGGACTTTCCTTTAAAGTGATGGTCAAGAGAATTGGCCAATCCGCTCCTGCGGGGATTATGGTTGAGGCATCTGCTTTAATTTCTCCACCAACTATTTGCAGAGTAAAATCATTCCCATTTTCGTTAAGGGTTGCAACGACGCCTTCAATACCGGTTTTCAAAAAAATCAAAGGGGCTGCAATTGCGCTGACCGAGGTCAGCCACAAAGCTAAAGCGAGTGGTAAATGAAAAATAATTCGCATAAAACCCCCTTGTGTATGAGTCGTGATGAAAGAAATTATTTCAAATTTGCCTAATCCGTCAATCCCTAGAAGTGCAACTCTCATGCACATCTTAGTTGAGAGAGGTGATTTTCCCGAGGTGGCTGCAGCGAGTACACGCAAAATGTGAAAAAAAGATGCCCCTTTACGAAGGGCGCCGTCTCGGGCTAAATGAGAATCACAATTAGTATGAGAGCATCCACACCGGATGGTTGGGGCAAAGGCAAAAGCCCCGTAACTATTTCATTGAGCCGTGTTGATGCCGACCGAAAACTGAGTGGATCAGATTTGGATCGGCGCGGACAGTCGGTACTCACCCAGTCGCAAACCGGGGCTGCTTTACCTTGTATAGCTGCCTCGCAGGCCAGGGCCGGCCGCCGAGCCGAACGTCGGCTCGACGGCGCTTACCTTGTGTACGCCCTGCGGCCGCAACCGACGCCAACCGCTGCGGAGTGGCCGCTCGCCAAGCAAGGACAGGTTTAGGCTGATCTGATGCATTCGCGGGCGCTGCCTGGACGACAGCGATCGCCAACAGCGGTCATTGAGCGCCGATGACCTCATCCGACTGCTTTGCCCCGTACACCAGTCGCTTGACTGCACACCAACCAGCGAGCCGGCTTGAACGGCTGCTCGCGCGTATAGCGACTGACACAAATGACCCATTGCTGTCCTTCGATGGGGAGATCCAGTTGCTGCAAAGCGGCCGCTCCAGGTTTGTATTTTGTTGCGTTCAGTAGCAAGCCTCTCAGTTCAGCCGCGAGTGCAAGATAGCCTTCGGCACGCCACAGACCCGGGATACCGGGCTGCTGCAACGTTGAGACTCAGCATCGAGTGTGCTCACAAGCCCAGTTCACTCAGGCCAGGGTGATCGTCTGGCCGGCGCCCCAGCGGCCAGTGAAACAAGCGCTCGCTTTGGGCGATGGGTCGGTCGTTGATGCTGGCGTGGCGGTGCTTCATCAGCCCATCGGCATCGAAAGCCCAGTTCTCGTTGCCATGGCTGCGATACCACTGGCCTGAATCGTCGTGCCACTCGTAGACGAAGCGCACCGCGATGCGATCGGTGTCGAAGGCCCAGAGCTCCTTGATCAGGCGGTAGTCCAGCTCACGCAACCACTTTCGCTCCAGCAGCTCCTGTGCCTGCACACGGCCGACCGGGAATTCGCTGCGGTTGCGCCAGCGCGTGTCGGGGCTGTAGGCCAGCACGATGCGGGCCGGCTCACGGCTGTTCCAGGCGTCTTCGGCCAGGCGAATCTTCTGGATCGCGGTCTCGCGGGTGAACGGGGGCAGGGGTGGGCGCTGGGACATTGTGAGGGCTCCATGGTAAGAAAGGTGAGCGTTGATGTAGACAGATCTGTCTACAAGACTCAAGTATCGACCAAGTAGACAGATCTGTCTACAATGCTGTCATGCCCGTGATCGATTCGACCGCCACGCCAGAGATGCCCGCGCGCCAGCGGGTGCTCTTGACCGCCTGCCGCCTGTTTTACCGAGATGGTATCCGTGCCACCGGCATTGACCGGGTGATCGCGGAGTCCGGCGTCACCAAGGTCACCTTCTACCGGCACTTTGCGAGCAAGAACGAGCTGGTCTGCGCTTACCTCGCGCAGCGGCATGAGCGCTGGATGACTTGGTTCACCGATGCGCTGGCACGCCATGCGTCTGCCAGCGGCCTATCTACCTTGGTCGCTGCACTGAGTGAATGGCTGCATGATGAGGACTTTCGCGGTTGCGCTTTTCTCAACAGCGTTAGCGAACTGGGCGATGCGCTTCCGGAGGTAGTTGCCATCACTCGCCAGCACAAGGCCGAGATGACGGCGGCCATAGAAGGGCTATTGCCCCCGTCGCCACACCGCGCCAGCCTAGCCTGTGCTGCCGCCCTTGCAGTGGATGGCGCCATCGTGCAGGCCCAATTCTCGAAAACGCCAGATGCTACGCTTACGACCCTGGCACTGATGCTGCAGGCGCTGGAAGTTGCAGAAGCCGCCAGTACTAAATTGGGGTGAACGGCGGAATGCCGAGCCAGCCTGTGTGAGTGGTCTTTGCGCCGGTGGACGCCGCTCCAGTCAATTGGCGCCCAGCGGTCATCTGTGAGCGCCCGCAATTGGCCGGCAATGTGAATTCACCGGCCAGCCTGGCAGCAGTCACTCGCCTTGACCCTCCGGCCCAGTCATTGACCGCTATCGGATGCGTGCGCAACTAGGCGCTTTCGGCCAAGAGCCGTCGCTGGTGGCAGACAGCTTTCGGCGCATGGATCTCGTATTGGTCATGACCGCCAAATGCAATAGAGCTCATGGTAGTTTTGTCGGCGACCAAACTTGCTACTCTTGCTTTGAATCAGGCCACGAGGGGCGCAAAGGCGCCGAGGTACGGTTTGATAGCGGCAACGACAGCAGTGCGCTCATCAGTTCTCGCAAGGCGCAATACGAACTCGACGAGTTCCCCCGCTTTCAGCCCCAATGCGTTTCCGATCTGGTTTGGCAATGACTTGCGGTTGTAGAGACGCAGCAATCCTCGGTAGTCCGTCGCATTGATAACAGTCTGAAATTCGCGTTCAAATTGAGAGTACAGGTCAGGAACGTTGATGCCTTGAGTTAGTTGTTGCAAAGCGGCGGATAGAGCGGGAGCTCCACGGGCCGCCGCATCGAAGCAATTCAGCTTGAACTTCACCTCCGCGATGACCCGCAACGATACCTGCGTGTCAAGTTCAGTATTTAACTGTTTGAAGACCTGGGTGACAGCCTGCTTGAAATCAGCCGCGGTATCGCGAGCCAAGCGAGCACTGACGAGTTTCAGTACCTCCTGTGTGCAGAAAAGGTTTTCGACCTCTGCAACATCCAGTGTGAAGATGTTGTCGGCCTGAAGCGCCGCGATTTCTGGCGACGTGCGCCGGTCACGGTCAATAAGGCCGTAAACCTGTAGGTGGTGAAGCTGAGTATTCAAACGCAAAGCTCGAACAGCTTGGGTAACCTGGTCACAACTGCCGCGAGGGATAACCAAGAAACCGGTAAGAATCTCCCGGTAAAGCGAAACGTCGTGACTACCGTTAACACCCTCGACGAACACAACAGGCTTCCGACGGCCCCTCGTCGTTTCGTGTGGAAACCAACGGCGACAATCGGTGGTGGTCGTAGCGCCGTGTGGGCATGTGGGCAAGTCGCAGAGCGGCT
>MESA01000039.1 GCA_001770775.1 Burkholderiales bacterium RIFCSPHIGHO2_12_FULL_63_20 | reverse complement strand
AGGTAGGGGTGGACGGCTTCAGCGCCATAACCGGCCAGCACGGCAAAGTTGTGCACTTCACGGGCCGTGGCGGTCTCGACCACCAGGCCCGCCGACGTGCGCAGGCCCTTGCGGACCAGGTGGTGGTGGATGGCCGACAGCGCCAGCAAAGCCGGGATGGCGATGTTGCTGCGGTCCATCTTGCGGTCGCTGATGATCAGGATGTTGTGACCGGACTGGATGGCTTCCACCGCTTCGGCGCACAGCGAGGCCAGCTTGGCTTCGACGCCTTCGTGGCCCCAGGCCAAGGGATAGACGATGTCGATCTCGTAGGGCTTGAACTTGCCGCCGGTGTGCTTGTCGATGTTGCGCAGGCGCGCCATGTCGTTGAAGTCCAGCACGGGCTGGGACACTTCAAGGCGCATCGGCGGGTTCACCGCGTTGATGTCCAGCAGGTTGGGCTTGGGTCCGATGAAGGACACCAGCGACATCACCACGGCTTCGCGGATCGGGTCGATGGGCGGGTTGGTCACCTGGGCGAACAACTGCTTGAAGTAGTTGTACAGCGGCTTGTTCTTGCTGGAGAGCACGGCCAGGGGCGAGTCATTGCCCATGGAGCCGGTGGCTTCTTCGCCGTTGGTGGCCATCGGGGCCATCAGGAACTTGATGTCTTCCTGGGTGAAGCCGAAAGCTTGCTGGCGGTCGAGCAGCGACTCGGCGAACTCACCGGCCGTACCCGTGGCTTCGATGCTGTCGAGCTTGATGCGGACGTTCTCGATCCACTGACGGTAGGGCTTGGCCGAAGCGTACTGGGCCTTGAGCTCTTCGTCTTCGATGATGCGACCTTGTTCAAAGTCGATCAGGAACATTTTGCCCGGTTGCAGACGCCACTTCTTGACGATCTTGTTCTCGGGGATGGGCAGCACGCCGGACTCGGAGGCCAGCACGACCAAGTCGTCATCGGTGATGATGAAACGGGCGGGACGCAGGCCATTGCGGTCCAGCGTGGCGCCGATCTGGCGGCCGTCGGTGAAGACCATGGCGGCGGGGCCGTCCCACGGCTCCATCATGGCAGCGTGGTACTCGTAGAAGGCGCGGCGGCGCTCGTCCATGGTCGCATGCTGTTCCCAGGCTTCCGGGATCATCATCATGGCGGCCTGGGCCAGTGGGTAGCCGGACATGGTCAGCAACTCGAGCGCGTTGTCGAACGTCGCGGTGTCGGACTGGCCGTCCAGGCTGATCGGGTACAGCTTCTTGAGGTCATCGCCCAGCACGGGCGACTTCATCACGCCTTCGCGGGCGCGCATCCAGTTGAAGTTGCCCTTGACGGTGTTGATTTCACCGTTGTGGGCGACCATGCGGTACGGGTGAGCCAGCGGCCACTCGGGGAAGGTGTTGGTCGAGAAGCGCTGGTGCACCAGGGCCAGGGCCGAGACGACGCGCTCGTCGCGCAGGTCGAGGTAGTACTTGCCGACCTGGTCGGCCAGCAGCAGGCCCTTGTAGATGATGGTGCGGCACGACATGCTGGGTACGTAGTACTCGGCGCCGTGCGTCAGGTTCAGGCTCTGGATCTTGGTGGACGCCGTCTTGCGGATGACGTAGAGCTTGCGCTCCAGGGCGTCGGGCACCAGGATGTCGTGGCCCCGGCCGATGAAGACCTGGCGGATGATGGGCTCTTTTTCGCGCACGGTGGGCGACATGGGCATGTCGCGGTCGACCGGCACATCACGCCAGCCCAGCAGCACCTGGCCTTCGGTCTTGATAGCGCGCTCGAGCTCTTGCTCGCAGGCCTGGCGGGAGGCGTTTTCCTTGGGCAGGAAGATCATGCCGACGCCGTATTCGCCAGGCGGAGGCAGCTCGACACCCTGCTTGGCCATCTCGGCACGGTAGAACTCGTCGGGGATCTGGATCAGCAGACCGGCACCGTCACCCATCAAGGGGTCGGCACCGACTGCGCCACGGTGGTCGATGTTTTCCAGGATCTTCAGACCCTGTTGCACGATGTGGTGCGCCTTGAGGCCCTTGATGTGAGCCACGAAGCCCACGCCGCACGCATCGTGCTCGGCGTTGGCGTACATGCCCAGTTCGGCAGCGGCTTTGATTTCCTGTGCAGTGGCCACGGAGGTGGCGGCTGCGTCAGACACGGGGAGGATGGGGAACGAGGTTCCCGAAGTCGCCTGGGTCATGGGGGGCGCTCCAGAGTAAGTGTGGAAAAACAACGCGGTGAGCGGCGAGGATACTCTGGTTTCCCCCGGGTTTCAAGAAATTATAAATAGGGTCAGACCATAATTAACGACGGGCACGCCATTGGTGCATTCGTAAATGGGGTCAGATCAAATCAGGGCGCCTCGGACGTCTTGCGTGGCCGCCCACGGGGCCGCGGCGCGAGACGGCGTCCCGCCGCCGCCTCGACGCTGGCCACCGCCGCCTCGGGCACCAGCGCCCAGCCCTTGTGCATGGCATCGGCCAGCACGCGGACCCGCTGCGTCGGCAAACCGTCCTCGAGGCGTTGTCGCCACACCGCCTCGCGCTCGAAAGGGGTGTTGCCGAGCGACCAGAAGCCGGCGTGATCACTGACCAAGGGGTCCGAGCATCGACCCAGGTGGTGTCGCACGCTCGACCAGGCGTCGTCCTGCAAGGGTGAGCGGTCGCCCGCACGCTGCCCGTGGGTTTCGATCCACACCATGGCATCCAGCAGATATTGGGCGGGATCCAGCACCGTCGCACGGTAGCGCCCCGCCCACAGCCCGCCACATCGACCATGACGGCGGTTGTAAGCACTCACGTACCGTCGCCCCACAGCCTGCATGAACAGACTCAGGGAGGTGTCCTGCTCGGGCGTGAGCAGCAAATGGAAGTGATCGGGGGCCAGGCAGTAGGCATGGATGCTGACCCCATGGGTGCGCGCTGCTTCGCGCAGCGTGTCCAGCAGCAAGGCGCGATCGACGTCGTCGCGCGCCAGAGACTGACCGTCGTGGACGCCTTGCACGACCAGGTGGGGCCATGCTGCCACGCCCAATCTGGGCAGTCGGGCCATGATGATGATCCTCCTCGGTGATGTGCGCCAATTATGGAACGCGCGCACCGTGTGGATGCACCAACGGCCGGAGACGGCGTTTGCCCACCATCACACGCAACTTGCCTCAAGTCGCGTGCGTGTCGGCCGATAAACAGCAAGACAAGCCCTGCCGACACGGGAATGCCATCACTGTCAATTTTGCCAGCACCAGGGCGTCGGCAGAACGGTTAGGATGCCAAGCAAACATACGCGCGCGCCACCACCTCCACCATGATTGTTCTCGTTGGTTACATCCTCTGTCTGGGCAGCATCTTTGGGGCCTTCATCATCCACGGGGGCAACATCTCGGTGATCTTGCACGCCATGCCTACCGAAATGATGGCCATCGGCGGCGGTGCCATCGGTGCGTTTCTGGTGAACAACCAGCCCAAGGTGGTCAAAGCCGTGCTGGGCAACTTTGGCCCGCTGCTCAAGGGTTCGAAATACTCCAAAGACCGCTACATGCAACTCATGGCCATGCTCTATGAGATTTTGCAAAAGGTGCGCAAAGAGGGCTTGATGTCCATTGAAAAGGATGTCGACGACCCCGAGAACTCTCCCCTCTTCAAAAAGTACCCAATCGTCGGCAGCGACCACCACGTTGTCGAATTCATCACCGACTACCTGCGCATGATGGTGTCGGGCAACCTCAACTCGCACGAGATCGAGGCCTTGATGGACAACGAGATCGAAACCCATCACAACGAAGGCCACCAGCCCGTGGCGGCCATTGCCCGACTCGCCGGCGCCCTGCCCGCCTTCGGCATCGTGGCGGCCGTGCTGGGGGTGGTCAACACCATGGGTTCGGTGGGACAGCCGCCTGCCGTGCTGGGGGGGATGATCGGCTCGGCCTTGGTGGGCACGTTTCTGGGGATCTTGCTGGCCTACGGCGTCGTCGAACCGATTGGCGGCCTGATGGAGCAAAAACTCGACGAGGGCACCAAGGAACTTCAGGTCATCAAGACCGTGCTGCTGGCGAGCATGCAGGGCTACGCGCCACAGGTGGCCATCGAATTCGGGCGCAAGGTGCTCTTCTCGACCGAGCGTCCCAGCTTCGTGGAGCTTGAAGCCCACGTGAAGAAGAAGTAAGCCATGGCCGGTGATTCGAAGAAGGTCCAGCCGATCATCATCAAGCGCGTCAAGAAGGGCGGCCATGCCGTCCATGGCGGCGCCTGGAAGATCGCCTACGCCGACTTCGTGACGGCCATGATGGCTTTTTTCCTGTTGATGTGGCTGCTGGGCTCCACCACTGAAGGGGACCGCAAAGGCATTGCAGACTACTTCAACAACCCGGTAAAGGTGTCGATGATGGGGGGATCGGGCGCAGGCGATGCCACCTCCATCATCAAGGGCGGCGGCAATAGCCTGACCGAGACAACCGGCCAGCAAAACAAAGGGCGCTCGGAAACCGTCGATGAAAAACTGCGCCAGAAGGCTCTGAAGGCTGAGCAGATGCGCGCGGAGCAGGCGCGTCTGAATGCACTCAAGGCCAAGGTGCAAGAGGTGATCGCCAACGACACCCGGCTGTCGAAGTACCAGTCACAGTTGCGCCTGGACCTGACGGCCGAGGGCCTGCGCATCCAGATCGTGGACGACCAGAACCGGCCGATGTTCGCCAGTGGGTCGGAATCGGTGGAGGGCTATATGCGTGACGTGCTGCGCGCCATTGGCTTCGTGCTGGCCGACGTCCCGAACCGCCTGACGATCGAAGGGCACACCGACGCCAAACCCTTTGTGGGTGGCGAGGCGGGCTACAGCAACTGGGAATTGTCGGCCGACCGCGCCAACGCCTCCCGCCGTGAACTGATCATCGGCGGACTCAAGGGCGATCGGGTGCTGCGCGTCCAGGGGTTGGCCGCCAGCATGTTGTTCGACGCCCAGAATCCGGAAAGCCCTTTGAACCGGCGCATCAGCATCATCGTGATGAACCGCGAGGCCGAAGAGCGCTTCTATGAGGCCGCTCGAACCGCCTCGGGCACCCCCGCAAGTGCCGAAGACGAGACAGAAGCCACACCTGGCGGGTCAATCCCCTCCAGCGCCGGCGTGCCGAACCGATAAACTCTTCTTCCGAAGGCATCCACAGAGAGGTGCCGGCGTTTGACACAAGGACGAGCCATGAGCAACCCCGCTGACTTCAAAATTCTGATCGTGGACGACTTCTCGACCATGCGCCGCATCGTCCGCGGCTTGCTCAAGGAAAGCGGATACGTCAATGCCGACGAAGCCGAAGACGGCGTGGTCGCCCTGAACATGCTCAAGAACAACAAGTTCGACTTCGTGGTCAGTGACATCAACATGCCCAACATGAACGGCTTTGAGTTGCTCAAGGCCATCAAGGCCGACGACACGCTCAAACACATTCCGGTGCTGATGGTGACGGCCGAAGCGCGCAAGGAAGACATCGTGCTGGCCGCCCAGACGGGTGCCGCCGGCTACATCGTCAAGCCTTTCACCAAGGCCACTCTGGAAGAAAAAGTCCAGAAGATCCTACAAAAGATGGCCGCTGCGGCTTGAGGGAGCGCCACGTGCAGACCATCAACTTGCCCGACAACATGACGATGCCCGCGGCATCGCCCGAAATCTTTCAGCAACTGGGTACCCTGACCCGGCAATTGCATGACACCCTGAACATGCTGGGCGTGCTGCCGAACCTGCAGCAAACGGTGGACAACCTGCCCGATGCGCGCAGCCGCCTGAACTACATCGCCACCAAGACCGCCGACGCAGCGGAAAAGGTGCTCAATCTGGTGGACACGGCCAAGGCCGATCAGGAACACATTGCCCAGGAAACGCGCAAGCTGGCCAAGCTGATCACCGCCGACCCGGTGAAGGCCGTGGCCAGTGGCGCCGTCTTCAACTTCGTTCAGGATGTCGAAACCACGACCCGCCGGGTGGATGGTCACCTGACCGACATCATGATGGCGCAGGACTTTCACGACCTGACCGGCCAGGTGGTGGCCAAGGTGGTGAACCTGGCCAATGACCTGGAAGCGCAGTTGGTCAAGCTGCTGGTGCAGGCGGCCCCTCCGGAGCAGGCGCACAAGGTGGAAGCGGCCCTGACCCACAGCCATGATGCCGCGCCGATCGAGCCAAAACTCGATGGCCCAGTGGTCAACGCGACGGGTCGCACCGACGTGGTGGCCAATCAGAGCGAGGTCGACGACCTGCTGGCCAGTCTGGGTTTCTGATCCGCAGTGGGGGTGCCTTCAGTGGCAATCCCCCATGGCATCGCGCACAGCTGTCACCTGACGGCGTGACACCGCCAGCCAGACCTGGGTGGGCATGATCTGAACCGCCCAGGTTTCGCCTGCCTCTTCGTCGTCGTCCGGGCGGCGCTGCAGCGCCTTCATGGCGCGGCGGGCCACCAGCGCGTTGCGGTGAACCCGAATGAAACGGGCCCCCACACGAGACTCGAGCTCGGTCAAGGACTCGCTCACCGGATGCACTTCGGTGGCGGTGTGCAGCGTCACCGCTTTTTGCTCTGCCTTGAAATACAGTACGTCGGCCACCGGGATGCGCAGCATGCGACCCCGGTCCTGCACGACGACCACGTCCGCATCGAGCGCTTGCAAGCGCGGCCGAGTCTGACGCCAGCGCTGCACGCGGTCCAGGGACGCCTGCAAACGCTCCAGCCGGACGGGCTTGGTCAGGTAGTCAAGCGCCGCCACATCGAACGCGCGCACGGCGTGCTCGGCATGCGCGGTCACAAACACGATGGCTGGGGGATCGCGCAGTTCGCGCAGGCGGGCTGCCAGTACCATGCCATCGAGGCCTGGCATCTGAATGTCCAGCAGGATCATGTCCGGGCCCTGCCCCACAGCGTCCTGCTCTCGCAACCAGAGCAAGGCCGCCACGGATTCGCCGAACTCGCCCACCACCTCGCACGCCGGATCGGACTGCGCCAGCAGCGTGCGCAAGCGCAGCCGCGCCAGGGGTTCGTCATCGATCAGGGCCACCGTCAGCGTCGTCATGCCGGTTCTTTCTCGGACAAGGGCACCCTCACCCGCACTTCGTAGAGGGCGGACTCGCCCTGCGTGGCGGCGGGTTTGAGGCCCGCCGTAAAACCCAATTGCACATCGTGCATCAGTTGCAGGCGCTGGCGCACATTGCGCAAGGCCATCCCGTGCCCCGGCGCAAACGGCAAGGCGCCTTGCTGGGGCACGCTGTTGCGCACCGTCAGCACCATGTGGCCGGCCTGCACCTGCGTCTGCACCGAGACCCAGCCACCCTCGGCGCTGGGCTCGACACCGTGCCGCACGGCATTCTCAACCAGGGGCTGCAGGATCAGCGGCGGCAAGACGGTGGCATTGGCCGCGGGGTCAAGCTGCCAGTGCACCTGCAAGCGCTCGCCAAAGCGCAGCTGTTCGATGTCCAGATAGCGGCGCGACAGTGCAATCTCGTCGGCCAAGGTGCTGCGCCCCTGCGGCGCTGCCAGGGCCTGACGGAAGAGTTCGGCCAGATCCTCCAACACCCGTTCGGCCCGCGGCGGGTCGACCTGAACCAGCGCAATGGCGGTATTGAGCGTGTTGAACAAAAAATGCGGGCGGATGCGCGCCTGCAGCTCGGCCAGTCGCGCCGCCGCATGGGCCGGCATCACGCTGCGCGCGCGGTGTTTCAGCCAGGCCAGGCAGGCCGCTCCCATCAAGCCCCCCGTCAAGGCAGCGGGCACCTGCGGCCAGCCCCACCGCACCGGCAAGTCGGTCAGCACCTGTGCCAGCCAAGCCAGCTCCCACTGGGCCAGCACCGCAACCCCGGCGCCCAGGCCGGTGGCAAACAACCACTGCACGCTCTCACGGGCAGGCTGCAGCAGACGCCGTGCGGCACAGGCCAGCACCAGCCACAGCAAGCTGGCCGGCAAGGTGGCCACCGTGGTCTGCGACCAGCGGTTGAAGGCTTCCCCCGCATCCGGCGCCGGGAAGGCCAGCGCCAGCGCCATCACACACTGCACACTCAGCACGACGCGCAGCACCACCCCGACGTGGCAAACGTCGAAGAGAGCAGGGTGTTGAGACGTCGGGCTGGCGCCCGAGGCCGCAGGCTCATTAAAATCCATGGTTTGCACATTCTGCGCCAAGCGCGCGCTGCCGGATCCCCCCATGAGCACCAACCAACTCGACAAGAAGTCCCAGGCCTGGTCGGCCCTGTTTTCCGAGCCGATGAGCGAGCTGGTCAAACGCTACACCGCCAGCGTGTTTTTCGACAAGCGCCTGTGGGCTGCTGACATCCAGGGCTCGCTGGCCCACGCGGACATGCTGCACGCCCAAGGCCTGATCGCGGCCGACGACCTCACGTCGATCCAGAAGGGCATGGCCCAGATCCGCGCCGAGATCGAAGCCGGCACCTTCGAGTGGAAGCTCGACCTGGAAGACGTGCACCTGAACATCGAAGCCCGCTTGACCCAGCTGGTGGGCGACGCTGGCAAGCGCCTGCACACCGGCCGCTCGCGCAACGACCAGGTCGCCACCGACGTGCGCCTGTGGCTGCGCGGCGAGATCGACGAGATCGGCGTGCTGCTGACCGAGCTGCAAAAAGCCCTGGTGGACGTGGCCGAGCAAAACACCGACGTGATCCTGCCGGGCTTCACCCACCTGCAGGTCGCGCAGCCCGTGGCCTTTGGTCACCACCTGCTCGCCTATGTGGAGATGTTCGCCCGCGATGCCGAGCGCATGATCGACCTGCGCAAGCGCGTGAACCGCCTGCCGCTGGGCTCGGCCGCACTGGCCGGCACCAGCTACCCGCTGGACCGTGAGCGCGTGGCCCGCAGCCTGGGCATGGTGGACGAGGCCGGTCAGCCAGCCGTCTGCCAGAACAGCTTGGACGGCGTGTCCGACCGCGACTTCGCCATCGAGTTCACGGCCGCCGCTTCGCTGCTGATGGTGCACGTCTCGCGCCTGAGCGAGGAGCTGATCCTGTGGATGAGCCAGAGCTTCGGCTTCATCGACCTGGCTGACCGCTTCTGCACGGGCTCGTCGATCATGCCGCAGAAGAAGAACCCCGATGTGCCCGAACTGGCGCGCGGCAAAACCGGCCGCGTGGTGGGCCACCTGATGGGCCTGATCACCCTGATGAAGGGCCAGCCCCTGGCCTACAACAAGGACAACCAGGAAGACAAAGAGCCGCTGTTCGACACGGTGGACACCTTGAAGGACACCCTGCGCATCTTCGCCGAGATGGCCGCCGGCATCACCGTCAAGCCCGAAGCGATGGAGCGCGCGGCCAAAAAGGGCTACGCCACCGCCACCGACCTGGCTGACTATCTGGTCAAGAAGGGCCTGCCCTTCCGTGACGCGCACGAAGTGGTCGCCCACGCGGTGAAGGACGCCATTGCCGCCGGTGTCGACCTGTCGGAGCTGCCACTCGACAAGCTCAAGGCCTACAACCCGGCCATCGAGCAGGATGTCTACGAGGTGTTGAGCCTGCGCGGCTCGCTCAACGCCCGCAACATCCTGGGCGGCACAGCGCCCGAACAGGTGCGTGCCCAGGTGGCCCGTCATCGCGCGCGACTGGGCTGAACGTCAGAAACGCACGGACGGAGGCGCTCCCCGCATTCAGGGAGCGCGCATCGCCCCGGCCTCTTGATCCAGCTCAAACTCACCTCGGAGCCTGCCGACTACCCTCGGCCTCCGTTGTGATTGTCGTTGTCGGCCTGAGGGCCGAGTGAGGAAGTAAGCCATGTCGAGTTTCACCTGGTCGCCGGAGATGTCTCTGGACATGCCCGCGCTGGACACCCTGCACACCGAGTGCACGGACCTGATCTCTGCCGTGCTGGACGCCGCAGATGACGCCTTGCTCGCTCTATGGGACCGTCTCATCGCTCACACGGCTGAACACTTTGGCCAGGAAGACCGCTGGATGCAAGCCACCGGCTTTGCGCCCAACAATTGCCACAGCTCGCAACACGCCACCGTGCTTCAGATCATGCGAGAAGGCGCCGAACAGGGGGCTGCGGGCAACTTGGCCATGGTGCGCCAGATGGCCCATGAGCTGACGGTGTGGTTGCCGCACCATATCGATGCGATGGACGCCGGCCTGGCCCAGCATCTGAGTGAAGTGGGCTACGACACAGCCACCGGCCGCATCAGCAAGCCCGAGATGCTGCCCCAGAATACGGTGAGCAGTTGCAGCGTCGAACCCTGCGGCTCACACGCCTGAGCCCTCTGCGCGCCCCCTAAGGGCTGGGGGCGCGGGGCACTCAGCCCGCCAATTGCGCCCTCCGCTCACGCACCGCCTGCTCAATCCCCTCGGCATCGAGCCCGCACAGGGCCAGCAGCTTGGCCGGCTCGCCATGCTCAACGAAGGCGTCAGGCAGCCCCAGCATCATCAAGGGGGTGTTCACCCCTGCGGCTGACAAGGCCTCGGCCACGGCGCTGCCGGCGCCCCCCTGCACACAGCCCTCCTCCACCGTCACCAGCAGGTCGTGGCTGCCTGCCATCTCCAGCAACAGTTCGGTATCGAGCGGCTTGACGAAACGCATGTTGACCACAGTGGCGTCGAGCGCCTCACCGGCCTGCAAGGCCGGGTAGAGCAAGGTGCCAAAGGCCAGGATGGCAACGCGCTTGCCGGCCACCGGCTCATGCACCTGGCGACGCACTTCGGCCTTGCCCCAGGGCAGCGGCGTGAGATCGGTGGGTACCGGCACGCCAGCGCCCGCGCCACGCGGGTAGCGCACGCACACCGGGTGGTTCTGTGCGTAGGCGGCACTCAGGGCCTGACGGCACTCGGCTTCGTCGGCCGGCGCAATCATGCTCATGTTGGGGATGCAGCGCACAAAGGCGATGTCGAACGCACCCATGTGGGTCGCCCCATCGGCCCCCACGATGCCGGCACGGTCGAGTGCGAACACCACCGGCAGGTTCTGCAGCGCCACATCGTGGATCATCTGGTCATAGCCACGCTGCAGGAAGGTGGAGTAGATGGCCACGACGGGCTTCATGCCCTCGCAGGCCAGGCCGCCGGCGAAGGTGATGGCGTGCTGCTCGGCAATGCCCACGTCGAAGTAACGTGAGGGGTGCTTCTTGTGAAACTCGACCATGCCCGATCCCTCGCGCATGGCCGGGGTGATGGCCACCAGACGCGGGTCGTGCGTCGCCATGTCGCACAGCCACTGCCCGAACACCTGGGTGAAGGTGGGCTTGGGAGGCGAGACCGGCGCCGCCTTGACCAAGCCCACCGCCGGGTCAAACTTACCCGGACCATGGTACGCAATCGGGTCCGCCTCGGCCAGCTTGTAGCCGTAGCCCTTCTTGGTGACGACGTGCAGGAACTGTGGGCCGCCACGCTCGCGCAGGTTCTCCAGCGTCGGGATCAGCGAGTCCAGATCGTGCCCGTCAATCGGGCCAACGTAGTTGAAGCCAAACTCCTCGAAGATGGTGGCGGGCACCACCATGCCCTTGGCATGCACTTCCAGCTTCCTGGCCAGCTCGAACAGCGGCGGCGCATTGCGCAGCACCTGCTTGGCGCTTTCACGCGCCGCGGCATAGAAGCGACCGGACATCAGGCGCGCCAGGTGGCGGTTGAGTGCCCCCACTGGCGGCGAGATCGACATGTCGTTGTCGTTGAGCACCACCAGCATGTCGGGCATCTTGCCGTCGTGCGGCACCCCGGCGTTGTTCATGGCCTCGAAGGCCATGCCGGCGGTCATGGCGCCATCGCCAATGATGGCCACCGCCTTGCGGTTCTCGCCCTTGAGCTGCGCGCCCAGGGCCATGCCCAGCGCTGCCGAAATCGAGGTGGACGAGTGGGCCGTGCCGAAGGTGTCGTAGGCACTCTCATCGCGACGGGGAAAGCCGCTCATGCCGCCGTATTGGCGCAGCGTGGGCATCTGGTCGCGGCGACCGGTGAGGATCTTGTGCGGATAGGTCTGGTGACCCACATCCCACACCAGACGGTCATCGGGGGTGTGGAACACGTAGTGCAGCGCAATGGTGAGCTCGACCGTGCCCAGGTTGGACGACAGGTGCCCGCCTGTGCGGGAGACGCTGTGAAGCAGATAGTCCCGCAGCTCGTGGGCCAGTTGCTTGAGCTCGGAGCGAGACAGGTGCCGGATGTCGGCGGGCTGGTCGATCCTGGACAGCAGGGGGTAGCTCATGGTGTGCACATCCTCGGGGGATTGTTCGGTGTATCAGTGGTCGCGGTGGACAATGCGCTCGGCCAGTCCACGCAAAGCCGCGGTCGCCTCGCTGCTTAGGCCACTGCGCGCCAGCGCCGCTTGAGCCTGCGCCAGCAGGGCCGCAGCTTCTTCACGTGCGCCCTCCAGACCGAGCAGGCTGACATAGGTCGGCTTGTTGGCATCGGCATCCTTGCCCGCCGTCTTGCCCAGGGTCTCCGAGCCCTGGGTCTCGTCCAACACGTCGTCCACGATCTGGAAGGCCAGACCGATGGCATGTCCGTAGTCCGTCAACGCCTGCCAGGTCGGACTGTCAGCGGCCACGCCACCACAGACCGCACCCATCTGCACGCTGGCACGCAGCAAGGCACCGGTCTTGCGCTGATGCATGTCGCGCAAGGTGATCTCATCCAGCGACTGGCCCACATTGGCCAGGTCGATCGCCTGCCCGCCCGCCATGCCGGCTTGACCGGAGGCGCGCGCCAGGATCCGTACCAGACGCGCCTGCAATGCCGGCGGCAGCCCTGCGCCCTCGCCGTCATCCGGGGTCAGGACTTCAAAGGCCAGTGCCTGCATGGCGTCGCCCGCCAGCATGGCCTGTGCCTCACCGAACTGCACATGCACCGTGGGCTTGCCGCGGCGCAGCACGTCGTTGTCCATGCAAGGCATGTCGTCGTGCACCAGCGAGTAGGCATGGATCAACTCCACCGCCGCAGCCGAACGCAAGGCCGCTTCGGCACCCACCGCATGGGCACAGGCCCCTGTCGCCTCGGCCGCGGCTTGCACCAGCAAGGCACGCAGGCGCTTGCCGCCATCGAGCACCCCGTAACGCATGGCCTCGCCCAGACCGGCCGGGGCGATGGCGGGCACCCACTCCGACAGGGCCGCCTCGACGCGGGTCAGCACGGCATCTGACCAAGACTGAAAGGCTGCGGTGTTCATGCGGCGTCCCAGGGTTTGAGCTGACCGTCTTCCAGCAACTTGACCTGCGCCTCCACCGCCTGCAGTCGACTGCGGCAGAACTTCAGCAACTCGGCGCCGCGTTGGTAGCTGCCCAGCAACTGCTCCAGGGGCAACACGCCCGACTCCATCTGGCCCACCAATTGCTCCAGCTCGGCCAGGGCGGCCTCATACGTGGGCGGCAGCGAGGGTTCTGCCGCGTTTTTGCTGGATGTCGAAGAAGATCTGGCCATGGACTCGCCTGTGCGTCCCGATTGCGGGCAAACGCGTATTCTATTTCCAGCGCTCGCCCCGTTTTCGGCAATCCTGTACGACACCTCAGGCCTTTGGCCACACTTCGGAGACCGCAGCAGTCACACGGTGGCCTGCCCCGTCTTTGACCTCCCTCAGGGTACGGGCATCCACGGCGCCCCCCGGAAAACCCCCTAACGGGTACAATCGCCCCCTCCCCCGTTGCCTGCCCTGCCGTCCTGCCAACCCCGTTGTCAGCAGGACCAGCCTCATTTTGGCTAACGCAGCACAGCCTCGTGGGCTCATCGCCCCCTGGCCTGCCCAGGGATGTTTCAAGCCTCCGGTCGCCCCCTCATGTTGATGGCGCCACCGAGGTGGGTTGACATCGGTTTTTGGAGATCCTGGGGATCATGTCTGACCTGAGTCCTGCGCTCAATGCCCTTCACCGCAGCCGCACACAGCTGCCCGTGTCCGTCTATTTCGACGAATCACTGTACAAGGAGGAGCTTGCACGCATCTTTCAGTCCGGTCCTCGCTACCTGGGCCACGCCTTGAGCGTGCCCGAGGTGGGCGACTACCACGCACTGGCTCAGGAAGGCGAGGGGCGCGCCCTCGTGCGCACGTCCGAGGGCATTGAGTTGATCTCCAACGTCTGCCGTCACCGCCAGGCCGTCATGCTCAAAGGCCGTGGCAACAGCCGGCACAACATCGTGTGCCCGCTGCACCGCTGGACCTACAGCCACAAGGGCGAGCTGATCGGTGCCCCCCACTTCGACCACGACCCCTGCCTGAACCTGAACAACTACAAGGTTCGCAACTGGAACGGGCTGCTGTTCGAGGACAACGGCCGCGACATCGCCGCCGACCTGGCTGGCATCGATGCCCGATTCAAGCCCGGTGGCGACCTGGACTTCAGCGGCTTCGTGCTCGACCGCGTCGAGCTGCACGAGTGCAACTACAACTGGAAGACCTTCATCGAGGTCTATCTGGAGGACTACCACGTCGGCCCCTTCCATCCCGGACTGGGCAACTTCGTGACCTGCGACGACCTGCGCTGGGACATGGCCAAGGAGTACTCGGTGCAGACCGTGGGCGTGGCCAGCACCTTCGACAAGCCGGGCTCGGACGTCTACAAGAAGTGGCACGACGTGGTCATGAAGTACCGCAACGGCGAAAAACCCACGCAAGGCGCCGTGTGGCTGACCTACTACCCCACGATGATGGTGGAGTGGTACCCGCACGTGCTGGTGGTGTCCAACATGTACCCGCAAGGCCCGCAGAAGACCCTCAACGTGGTGGAGTTCTACTACCCCGAAGAGATCGCGGCCTTCGAGCGCGAGTTCGTCGAAGCCCAGCAGGCCGCCTACATGGAGACCTGCATCGAGGACGACGAGATCGGCGAGCGCATGGACGCCGGCCGCAAGGCCCTGTTCAATCGCGGAGACAACGAAGTCGGCCCCTATCAGAGCCCCATGGAAGATGGCATGCAGCACTTCCACGAGTGGTACCGCCGTGCGATGGACTTCAAGGACTGAGTCCTCCGTCACACTGACCCAAGCCGCCTTCGGGCGGCTTTTTCCTTGAACACGATGTCTCCACGCGCCTCCCCCTACGTCCAGATGGTGCTCGCCACCTTGCTGTTCGCGGCCATGGGGGTGTGCGTCAAGTTCGCCTCGCACGACTTCGGCACCGCAGCGGTCGTGAGTGCCCGTGGCACCGTGGGCGCCGTGATCATGCTGATCGTGGCGCGCGCCACCGCCACCAGCCTGCGCACCCGCGTGCCCCTGCTGCATGTGCGCCGCGGCCTGGCCGGGGTGTTCGCCCTGTCGATGTGGTTTTACAGCATGGCCCAGTTGCCCCTGGCCACCTCGGTCACGCTGAACTACATGTCCTCGGTATGGATGGCCGTGTTCCTGCTGCTGCAGGCAGCCTTCCTGGGCGGGCCTCGCATCGATCGCCGGCTCATCGTGGCCATCGCCGTGGGCTTTGGCGGTGTGGCTCTCGTGCTGCACCCCACTTTGAACGAGGACCAGATCTGGGCGGGCCTCATCGGCCTGGCCTCGGGGATGTTGTCGGCCATGGCTTACCTGCAGGTCACCGCCTTGGGCAAGGCCGGTGAGCCGGAAATTCGGGTGGTGTTCTATTTTTCACTGATGGGTTCGCTCATGGGCGCGGCCACCTGGCTATTGCTACCCGGCCAGGTCAACCCGACGCCACTGGCCGAGATTCCACCCCATTCTTGGCTGGCCCTGATGGGGGTGGGCGTTTTCGCCACCGTGGCCCAGTTGCTGATGACCCGCGCCTATGCGCGGGGCAGCACCCTGGTCAACGCCAACCTGCAGTACCTGGGCATCGTGCATGCCGGCCTGCTGGGCACCGTGCTGTTTGGCGAAACCCTGGGGCTGGATGCCCTGCTGGGCATGGCCCTCATCGTGGGTTCGGGCATGGTCGCCGCGCGGCTTAAACCGACAGCGCCAGCAGCAACGCCCACAACGCGCCCGGTCAAACCCGACCCTTCTTGAGCCAATGAGAAGGGGACTCACCTCATGGCAGGAGGCTCAGCGCCCTGGTACCCGTTCGATGCTGTCGCTCAGTGGTCTTCGCGTCCATCGTGCTCGTGATGTGCGCCTGACGCTGCCTCCGCATGCGGCGCGGCGCCCTGGGCATGGCCGTGGTCATGCGAGTCATGCAGCACGCTGACGATGCCGCCAATCATGAGCAAGCCCGCCCCCATCCACACGATCTGCATGACGGTGTCGCGCCCGCTCAGGCGTTTCTGCAACTGCGGGATCAGATCGGCCACGGCCACGTACACAAAGCTGCTGGCGGCCACCACCATCATGTAAGGCAGGTACTCCCGCCAGGGGCCGATGAGGAAATAACCCAGCACCCCACCCGCCACGGCCGCCAGGCCCGACAGGGCGTTGTAAGCCAGCGCCCGCATGCGTGAAAAGCCGGCATTGATCAGCACGATGTAGTCGCCCACTTCCTGCGGGATCTCGTGCGCGATGATGGCCAGTGCCGTGACGATGCCCAAGTGTGGATCGGCCAGGAAAGCCGCCGCGATCAGCACCCCGTCGCAGAAATTGTGGATGCTGTCACCCACCAGCACGCTCCAGCCACCCCGCCCGGCCTGCTCGGCGTCAAAGCCATGGTGGTGATCGTGATCGTCGTGCTCGTGATGATGGCCATGCCGATACAACTCGGCCTTCTCCAACAGAAAGAAGAACAGCAAGCCTCCCAGCAAGGTAAGGAACAGTGCCTGCGGCGGCTCGCCCGCACCAAAGGCCTCGGGTAGCACGTGCAGCAAGGCCGTCCCCAGCAGCACGCCGGTCGACAGGCTCACGAGATGGCGAACGATCAATCCCAACAGGGGCGCAGACAGTGCTGCGGCCAGCAGCACCGAAATCAGACCGCCCAGAAAGGTGGCGGCCACGATGTAAGTCAAGGTCATGAGAACATCTTAGCAATGCTGTCAACAGCACCCTGCGCCACAGGGTCAACCCGCACGCAAAGCAGCGACAATACACATCATGGAAAAGACGCTGACCGCCAAGACGAGCAAAGCCCCCGCCACCAGCCTGGAGCAAAGCCGTTACCCTGACCTGCTGGCCGCCATCGACATGGGCTCCAACAGCTTCCGTCTCGAAATTGGCCAGATCGCCAAGGGACGCTATAAGCGTGTCGAGTACCTCAAGGAAACGGTGCGCCTGGGCGGCGGGCTCGACAGTCACGGCATGCTGACCGAAGAGGCCACCCAGCGCGGTCTGGCCTGCCTGGCGCAGTTCGCGCAGCGCCTCAAGGGCTTCGCCCCGTGGCAGGTCCGCGCGGTCGCCACCCAGACCCTGCGGGAGGCCCGCAACCGCGATGCCTTCCTGCAACGTGCCGACCGCGTGCTGGGGCACCGCATCGAGGTCATTGCCGGCCGTGAAGAAGCTCGCCTGATCTACCTCGGCGTGTCGCGTCTGCAGCCCAGCGAGTTGCCGCGCCTGGTCATCGACATCGGTGGCCGCTCCACCGAGATGATCCTCGGCCACGGCCGCACCCCAATCCGCAAGGAGTCCTTCGGCGTGGGCAGCGTGAGCCTGTCGATGCAACACTTCCCGCAGGGCGCCTACACCGCAGACAACTTCCGCGCGGCCCAGATCGCAGCCGGTGCCGAGCTGGAAGAAGCCCTCACCCTGTTCGAGCGCAACCAATGGCAGGAGGCCCTGGGCTCGTCCGGCACCGTGGGAGCGGTTTCACAAATTCTGGCGGCCAACGGTATCACCGATGGCAGCATCACGCCCGAAGGCCTGCGCTGGTGCATGGAGCGCTGCATCGAGGCCGGCTCGGCCGAACTGCTTGCCCTGCCCGGTCTCAAACCGGAGCGCAAGCCCGTGCTGGCCGGTGGCCTGTGCATCCTCTACACCCTGGCCTCGCATTTCGACATCGAGGCCCTGCGCCCCGCCAAGGGGGCCCTGCGCCAAGGCGTGATTTTCGACCTGGACGAACGCGTGGAAGCCGCGCGCAACCACCGCCTGCTCGACCCGCGCGACACCTCGGTGCGCGAGCTGCAGCAGCGCTTCCGCGTCGACACCACCCAGGCGCAACGCGTGCGCCAGCGCGCCCTGAGCCTGTGGCAAGAGCTGGCCGAGCCCCAGGCCAGCACGGACGGCGAACATGCCCGCGAACTGGGCTGGGCCAGCGCGCTGCATGAAATCGGCATGATGGTCTCGCACCACGACCATCACCGCCACAGTGCCTACCTGCTGGGGCATGTGGACGCCTCCAGCTTCTCGCAGTCGCAACTGCGCCGCCTGGCCACGCTGGTGCTGGGGCAACGCGGCGAGTTGATCAAGCTGGTGGAACACCTGCAGGATCAGGCGCTGATGTCGCAGGTGCTGTGCCTGCGTCTGGCCATCATCCTGCACCACGCCCGCGTCGACCTGCCCCCGCGGATGGTCAGCCTGCAGCGCGGTCGCGGCAGAATCAAACTGGTGATCAACAAGCGGTGGGCAGACCAGCACCCACGGACCTTGCATCTGCTCGACGAAGAAGTGCGCCGCTGGGGCGCGCAAGGACGCCGTCAGCTGGACATGTCCCTGGTGGCTTGAAACTGGCGCGGGCTGCGTCGGCGTTCAGCGCCAGATGGCCCAGCCGATGACGGTCAGCGCCAGCACCCAACCCAGCGCGGCCAGGGGCAACAACCAGCGCTTCGCGCCGCCGTGCCGCTCATCGGGCTCGGCCCCCCGCCCCTCGGAAGGCATATCGGGCTCGTCGGTGCGTTCAATCCACTCACGCAAGGACTGTGAGAGGCGGCGTGCCGAGCGGATGCGCTGGTCGCGCTCCCGGTGCATGGCCTGTGCCACGATCTCGGAGAGCGCCCGCGGCACCTCGGGGTTGACCTCGTGCGCCAAGGGCACAGGTTGGCGCAACACGGCCTCTGCAATCTCTTCCAGGCTGTTGCCAGCGAAAGGGCGCTGGCCTGTCAGCAACTCGTACAACACCACCCCCAGCGCGTACACGTCCACCCGACGGTCCACGGGCAGGCGACGCACCTGTTCGGGCGACATGTAATACGGAGAGCCGCCCACCAGTTCATGGAACCGGCTTTGTGGGTCATCGCGCTGCGCCAACGACTCGGCCTGCCGGATGCGCGCGATGCCGAAATCCAGTACACGAGGCTGGGTACGCCCCGTCATGAAGATGTTGGCCGGCTTGATGTCGCGGTGGATCACGCCCTTGTGATGGGCGTAAGACAAGGCATCGGCCACACGCCGCACAATCAGGGCCGCCTGCGAAGGCGTCGGTCGCCAGCCCTGGGCCAGCAAGTGCCGCAGGTCCTTGCCGCGCAACAACTCCATGGCGATGTAGGGCCCCTGCTCGCTCGTGCCGGCGTCGTACACGGTCACAATCTGCGGATGGCTAAGCCCCCCAGCCGCCCGCGCCTCGTTCAGGAACAGGGCATTGAAGCGCTCGGGGTCCGTCATCGACGGGTCCACATGCAGAGTCTTGATCGCCACCGCCCGCGACAGCAGCGGATCGTGCGCGGCATACACCGTGCCCAAACCGCCTTCCCCCAGCGTGTACTTCAGCGCGTAGCGCGAGATGCGGCCGATGGTGGGCAGGCTTTCGGTGCGCCCGCGGCGCACCTCGGACAAGGCGTCGTCGGCATCCGGGAACGGACGGGTCAGGATGACCGTGTCCTGGTTGTCCGGCACCAGCCGATCCACCTCGACTTGGTTCGGGAGGGTGTCCGCCAGAGAGGGGGCGCGCCGCTGCGTCACGGATCGGAGCCCTTGCGCGGGCCTCAGCGCGATGCCGGCCGAGCGGCCTTGACTTCATCAGGGCGCAACTGGGGCGCCAGATGATCGAGCACGCCATTGACGTACTTGTGGCCATCGGTGCCGCCAAAGCTCTTGGCCAACTCCACAGCCTCGTTGATGGCGACCTTGTAGGGCACATCCAGGCAATGGGTCAGCTCGTACACACCGATCCACAATACGGCATGCTCCACCGGCGAGAGTTCTTCAACCGGACGGTCGAGGAACTGCAGCAGTTGGGCGTCGAGTTGCGCACATTGGTCGATGCAGCCGTGCAGCAAGGCATCGTAGTGAGCCCGATCACAGCGGGCGAAGTCTTCCTGCTCGCGGATGTGGGCATCGACCGAACCGCCATCGCGGGTGTTCAGCTGCCACTCGTACAGCCCTTGCAAGGCAAACTCACGCGCACGGCGGCGCGACGACTTGGCGCGGGGTGCACCGTGCGCACCCGGCTTGCGGGCGGGGCGGCCTTGCAGTGGCGCGGACTTGGGGGTGTCGTGTGCGTCGCTCACAGCAGCTCATCCAACAGATTGGCCATCTCGACGGCCACACGGGCGGCGTCGCGGCTCTTTTCTTCCACGCGGGCCTCGGCCTGGGCCTGGTTTTCCACGGTCAGGATGGCATTGGCGACGGGAACATGGTGGTCCAGGCTGACCCGGGTCACGCCCGCGCCGCTTTCGTTGGACACCAGCTCGAAGTGATAGGTTTCACCGCGGATGATGCACCCCAGGGCCACCAGGGCGTCAAAGCGCTCGCTGTCGGCCATGGCCTGCAAGGCCACCGGCACTTCCAGGGCACCCGGCACGGTCACATGCTGGATGTGCTTGGCCTGCACGCCGAGGGCCACCAGTTCCTCGATGCACAGCGCCGCCATCCGGGAAGTCAGTTCGTCATTGAAGCGGGCTTGCACGATGCCGACACGGAGATCGTGTCCATCGAGCCGGCCGGCTTGTCCTTTGTCAGCGCCTTGCATAGTGTGTGATCCAGAAAAAAGAGCGAAAAATCAGAAAAAAAAGAGCGGGGCATCTAATCAGGAAGTGCGCCCCATGGGCGCACCCCTCAGTTGGACGGATCCAGCTGTGTGCCGTCGGACGTCAGGAAGCCCACGACCTCCAGCTCGTACCCCACCATGCTGGGCATGCGACGCTGGTTGCCCATCAGGCGCATGCGTTGCACCCCGAGGTTGCGCAGGATCTGCGCGCCCACGCCATAGGTGCGCAGGTCCACCGGGTTTTTCACGGCGGTTTGCGGCTCGGCCGGCAGGGCCCGCTCCAGCAGGCGATCGGCTTCGTCGCCGGCGTTGAGCAGCACCACCACGCCACGGCCGGCTTCGCGCACGGCGGCCAGGGCCTTGGGCAGCGGCCAGGCGTGGGCGCTGTTGCCCGCGTCCAGCCAGTCCATCACCGACAGGGGCTCGTGCACGCGCACCAGCACCTCGTCTTCAGGCGTCCAGTTGCCCACGGTCAGCGCCAGGTGCACAGCACCGGTGCGATCGCGGAACACCGAGGTTTCGAAGGCGCCCTCAGGCGTCTGCATGGTGCGCTGGCCCAGACGTTCGATCAGGGACTCGTTGCGGCTGCGGTACTGGATCAGGTCGGCAATGGTGCCGATCTTGAGGTTGTGCTCCTTGGCGAACACTTCCAGATCCGGCAGGCGGGCCATGGTGCCATCGTCGTTCATGATCTCGCAGATCACGGACGACGGCGTCAGGCCGGCCATGCGCGCCATGTCGCAACCGGCTTCGGTGTGGCCGGCGCGCATCAGCACGCCGCCATCTTGCGCCTGCAATGGGAAGATGTGCCCGGGCTGCACCAGGTCCGTCGGCTTCGCATCGCGGGCGACCGCAGCCTGAACGGTGCGGGCGCGGTCGGCCGCCGAGATGCCGGTGGTCACGCCGGTGGTGGCCTCGATGGACACGGTGAAGGCCGTGCCATGCTTGGTGCCGTTGCGGGTGGCCATCGGGGGCAGCTGCAGCCGCTCGCAGCGCTCGCGCGTCAGCGTCAGGCAGATCAGACCGCGGCCGAACTTGGCCATGAAGTTGATCGCCTCCGGCGTGACGTGCTCGGATGCAATGACGAGATCACCCTCGTTTTCGCGGTCTTCTTCATCCACCAGGATGACCATGCGACCGGCGGCGAGTTCAGCAATCAGCTCAGGAATAGGTGAAATGGGCATGGCGGGATTGTAGGCTTCTCAGGCCCGGATCAGAGAACCAGACAGGGGCGTCCCCATCGAAAACAGGCCTTCCGAAGCGCCAGGACGGCGCTTCTTCACACCTGAGGGATGTCGGTCAGGCGCCCAACTTGCCGTCGGCACCGAGCATGCGTTCCACATAGCGGGCGATCAGGTCCACCTCCAGATTCACCTTGGCGCCCACTTTCAGGGCACCGAGCGCGGTGTTCTCGATGGTGTGCGGGATCAGGTTGATGCTGAACACGGTGCTGCCATCGTCGGCATCCTTCACGCTGTTGACCGTCAGGCTCACCCCGTTGATGGTGATCGAGCCCTTGTAGGCCAAAAAGCGCGCCAGGGTGCGCGGTGCGCGGATCTGGAGCAACCACGACTCGCCCACTGGCTCGAACACCACCACCTCGCCGACGTCATCGACGTGACCGGTGACGATGTGGCCGCCCAGGCGGTCGTGCGAGCGCAGGGCCTGTTCCATGTTGACCGTGCCCAGTTGATCCAGGCCCACGGTGCGCGCCAGGCTTTCGGCCGACACGTCGATGGTGAAGCGGCCTGCGGCCACGTCGAACGAGGTCACGGTCATGCAGGCGCCATTGATGGCGATGCTGTCACCCAGGCCCACGCCGTCCAGGTAGCCCGCGGGTGTCTGCAGGGTCAGGCGACGACCATGGCTGGCGTCAGCGCCCAGCGCTTGGGAGTCAACGATCTGGCCCACGCCAGTGATGATGCCGGTGAACATGGTGCAAAACCCATCCAGAAAAAGTGAAGAAGACGTGATCAGAAATCGGCCCGGCCAGCGGGTCGCGCAAGGATACGCAGATCCTCGCCCACCTGCTCGACCGCGTGGAATGTCAGGGTGCGCGCATCTGCCATGCGGCTCAAGGGGGACAAGGCGGCCAGCCCGCGTCCCGGCCCGACCAGCTTGGGGGCTAGGTACAGCAGATACTCGTCGACCCAGTCACCTTCGATGAGGGCGGCGTTCAGGCGGGCGCCGGCCTCCACATGCAACTCGTTGATGCCGCGCGCGGTCAGGTCGGCCAGCACCGCACCCAGGTCCAGATGGCGGCCGCTGACATCGGCTGGCACCATGGTCACACTGGCCCCGCTGGCGGACAAAGCCAGGCGCGCCGCTTGCGCTTCACCTGACTCATCGGCCAGCCCATAGACCAGCACGTCCCCAGGCGGGGCCAGCAGGCGCGCCGAAGGAGGCAGGCACCAGCGCGAATCCAGCACCACGCGCAGGGGCTGGCGGGCCACTTCAATGGACCGTACATCCAGGCGCGGATCGTCGTTGATCGCCGTGCCGATGCCGGTGAGCACCGCCCCGGCGCGGGCCCGCCACACCTGGCCGTCGGCGCGAGCGGGTGGTGCCGTGATCCACTGACTGTCACCGTTGTCGAGCGCCGTGCGGCCATCCAGCGAGGCGGCGATCTTCATGCGCACCCAGGGGCGATGGCGCACCATGCGCGAGAGAAAGCCGATGTTCAGCTCGCGCATGGCCACGGCCTGAGGATGATCTGCCGGCAGCACATCGACGGCGATGCCCGCTGCGCGCAACAGCGCCACTCCTTGCCCGGCGACCAGGGGATTGGGGTCCACCAGCACCACGACCACCCGCGCCACCTCGGCACGCACCAGGGCTTCGGCACACGGCGGAGTGCGCCCATGGTGCGAACACGGCTCCAGCGCCACATAGGCGGTCGCCCCGCGGGTGCTGTGCCCTCGGGCCTGCGCGTCCCGCAAGGCCATCACCTCTGCATGCGGCCCACCCGCCTGCTGCGTGTGCCCTTGGCCGATCACCTGCCCTGCAACATCGGTCAGCACACAGCCCACGCGCGGATTGGGGTCCGACAAGCCGATAGCCTGCCGCGCCAGCGTGACCGCCTGGGTCACATGAAGCTCATCGCTGTTGTTGCAAAAGGTCTGCACCAGTTCATCCCTTGGGGTGCCCCTCGAAGGGGGAATGGGGGCGATTTTGACGCAAAGCACTCCCGCCCCTTGTGGGGATAGGTCTTTTGCGCCCCGGATCCTTGCCAAGAATGCGGCGCATGTCCTGCCCTCCCCTCCAATTTCGGCGCCGCGCTCTGCCCCACGCCGTGTCACGCGGCTTCACCTGGGTCGAGCTCCTGGTCACCTTGGCCATCCTCGGCATCCTGACCGCCCTCGGCGCGCCCGGCCTGCGCGCGCTGCTCGATCAACGCACCGTGGCCACCCAGGCCAGTGCCCTGGCCGATGCCCTGCGCCTGGCACGTGCCGAGGCGGTCAAGCGCCATCAGCGCGTCACCATCTGCAACACCCCGGCGCCCGACGCCTTGACGCCGGTGTGCGCCAGCGCCAGCACCAACTGGTCGACGGGCTGGTTGATCTTTGCCGACGCCAACGGCAACAAAGTGAAGGACGCGCACGAAACGCTGTTGCACCTGCAGCAGGCGCTGCCCCCGACGGTCGGCCTGCTGCTGGCACACAGTAAGCCGGCCATCACCTTCGGTGGACAGGGGCTGGCCGTGGCCAACAACGCCAGCTTCCTGGTCCAGACCCTGGGATTCGGTGCCACCCCGTCACACCATCCCCAACGCTGCGTGCGCCTGGCCGTCTCCGGCCGCGTACGCGTTCTGCACGGAGTCTGTTGATGCCACGCCCTTTCCTTGCGCGCCAGCGCGGCGCCACCCTGGTGGAGGTGCTGATGGCCATGCTGCTGATGTCCTTCGGTGTGCTGGCCATGACCGCCATGCAGGCGCACGCCATCCAGCACAGCCAGACCACCGAGTCGCGTGCACGGGCCACCTTGCTGGCCCACGACTTGGCGGATCGCATGCGGGCCAACACCGCCCCTGTGGGCGACTGGGGGGCCTACGATCTCACCGCCTCTGCTGCGCCTGCGGCACCGCCCCTGGCTGATGCGTGCCAGGGCTCGGCGGTGTGCACCTTCGACGAGATGGCCGCGGCAGATCTGGCGCAATGGCAGCAACAACTCGCGGACAGCCTGCCACAGGGGCGAGGCCATGTGCACACGGTCGGCACACAGGCCGACGTCTGGGTGATCTGGGACGAAGCCGACCAAGCCGGCGCCCAGGCGCACGACAGCTGCCCGGCAGGCCTGAGCCTGGGCACCCACACCCGCTGCCTGTACCTTCGGGTCGCCTTGTGATGTCACCCCTTGCCCTCCCCTCACACGGGCAGCGCGGCCTGAGCGTGGTCGAGTTGCTGGTCGGCCTCACCCTGGGCCTGACGGTGATCGCCGCCGCCTTGGCGCTGTATCTGAGCTCCGGCCACGCCTACCGCAGCACCCAGGCCACGACGCAAATGACCGAAGACGCCAGCGTGGCCCTGGCCATCCTGCGCGCCCAGATCGCCCTGGCCGGCTACAGCAGCCCCTCCGGACTGGACAGCCAGGGACAGATGACGCGTGCCTTCACCGGACAAGGCCTCTTCGGCTGTACGGGCGGCATCACCCCCACCAGCATCGGACACGCTCAGTTGAACGACATCGTGTGCCACAACGACCCCGGCCAAGCCGATGCCATCGTCGTGCGCTACGAAGCGGACACGCACAACACCTTCGCCACGGCCTCCGGGACGCCCACCGACTGCCTGGGCAACAGCACGCCCCTGGTGGACGGCACCCACCACCTCGCCGACAACCGCTACTTCGTCCACAACCACACCCTCTCCTGCCTGGGCAATGGGCACAGCATCGCCCAACCTCTGGTCGATCACATCGTGGACCTGACTCTGCGCTACGGCGTCTCGGCCCCTGCCGCCAGCGCCCCCGGTGAAGCCACCCTGCGGTACCTCACCGCGCAAGAAGTGAGCGGCACGGCCGTGCCCCCCTCTGCCTCTCCTTTGTGGCGTCAAGTGAAGGCGGTCCGACTGTGTCTGGTGCTACGCAGCGAGCTGGAAGTGCAAGACACCGCCATGACGTACACCAACTGCCAAGGCCTGACCCAGACCGCCACGGATCGACGCCTCTACCGCGCCTTTCACACCACGGTGAGTCTGCCCAATCCGCTGTGATCCATGCCTGACAGCAGCCCAATCACCCGATGCACCCAGGCCCACCAGCACGGGATCGCCCTCATCGTCGTCCTCGTCATGCTGGCCGTGATCAGCCTGGTTTCCGGAGCCTCTCTCCGCGCGGCCCTCAGCGCCGAACAGATCACGCACAACATGCGGCTCGAAAGCCTGGCCAAAGAAGCGGCCCACATCGGCTTGCGTTACTGCGAGGAGGCGCTGTTGCACAGCCCGCCGTCCCTCACGGTGCATCCCGCCCCGCTCACCCCCAACCCGGCGCTGTGGATGCTCTGGTCCAGTTGGCATGGTAGCCATGCCCTCGCCCACACCGTACCCGCCAGCACCATGAGCTCTGCCGACAGTGCCTTTGTGCCAGCCTTCCGGCCCCAATGCCTGCTGGAAACCCATCCGGCACACCCCGAGCTGATCACCGTCACGGCCCGAGGCTTCAGTCCGGACCACCAAGCCGACAGTGCCGGACGCACTACCCGCGGCGCCATGGCCTGGATGCAGTCCATGGTGCACCGCTGCATCCCTGGCACCGCCCTGTGCCCGCTCGCGTCCGCCCCCACGCCCGCCACCGCCAGCACCCTCTCCGCTCCAGCCGTCACAGGCGTCCCAGCCCCGGCCACCCCGGTGACCCCAGCCGCCAGCCCACGCCTGCAAAGCCGCGTGTGGCGCGCCCTCCTCAACCCACCCACGCCCTGAGCTTCTGCCCCATGCGACACCCCCACCTGCGCCCACCCCACCGCCTGACGGGCTTCACCTTGGTGGAAATGCTGACCGTGCTGGCCGTCCTGGGGGTGCTCGCTGCCGTCTCTTATCCCAGCTATGCCGCGCACCTGCACCGTGCGCACCGCGCCGATGCCCAGGCCGCCTTGATGGACGCAGCGTTCTTCATGCAACGGCACTACGCTGCCCGCCACCGCTATGACACGGGCGATGCCAATGCGCCCGTCGTGAGCCTGCCCGCCCCGCTGAACCAATCACCGCGCCAGGGAACGGCCCACTACCTGATCAGCGTCACCCAGGCGGACGCCGGCAGTTACACCCTGAGCGCCACCCCGGTGTCCAACGGACCCATGGCCCAAGACCCGTGTGGCAGCCTCACCTTGAATCAGCATCACGCCCGCGGCATCACGGGCACCACCGTCAACGTGGCGGCATGCTGGCGGTAGCCGCGCACGTGGCGGCTCCGCCTCTCACCGATCTCCCGATCAGTCCTCGCCCGCCCCATCCTTGGCGCTGCGCTTGTTGCCCGTCTCCTTGATCGCCGCCACAAACTCGCTGACGTCATCAAAGCTGCGGTACACCGAGGCAAAGCGCACATAGGCCACCTTGTCGAGTTTGCGCAACTCGCGCATCACCCACTCGCCCAGTTGCGTCGAGTTCACTTCCTTCTCGCCGCATTGCCGTAGCTTGGCCTCGATGGTCTCCAGTGCCCCTTCCAGCGCCTCGGCACTCACCGGCCGTTTGCGCAACGCAATCAGCATGGAGCCTTTCAGCTTGGCGCGGTCGTAGTCAGTGCGACGGCCGTCGCGCTTCACGATGGCAGGCAGATCGATTTCCGCCCGCTCATAGGTCGTGAAGCGTTTGTCGCAGCCATGACATTTACGACGACGGCGGGTAGAGTCCCCCTCATCGGAGTCACGCGTTTCCACGACCTGGGTGTCGTGGTGTCCGCAAAAAGGGCAACGCATGGGATTTGGACCTCTCGGTTCAACACAAGAAAAAACCCGGCGAGGACATCACATCCAGGCCGGGTCGATTGTCACGCACGCATCAAGGCGTCAGCGCTCAGCGGTAGACCGGGAAGGCCTTGGTCAGCGCCGACACCTGCTCGCGCACACGGGCGAGGATGGCTTCGTCGTGCGGGTTGTCCAGCACGTCGGCGATCAGGTTGGCCACCTGCACCGCCTGCTCTTCCTTGAAACCACGCGTGGTCATCGCGGGCGAGCCCAGACGGATGCCCGAGGTCACGAAAGGCTTCTGCGGATCGTTGGGGATGCCGTTCTTGTTGCAGGTGATGTGCGCGGCGCCCAAGATCGCTTCGGCTTCCTTGCCGGTCAGGTTCTTCGGACGCAGGTCCACCAGCATCACGTGGCTTTCGGTGCGGCCCGAGACGATGCGCAGACCGCGCTTGGTCAAGGTGTCAGCCAGCGCGGCGGCGTTCTTCACCACCTGCTGCTGGTAGGCCTTGAACTCAGGCGAAGCGGCTTCCTTGAAGGCCACGGCCTTGCCGGCGATGACGTGCATCAGCGGGCCGCCCTGGATGCCAGGGAAGATCGCGCTGTTGATCTTCTTGGCGATCTCTTCACCACGCATCAGGATGATGCCGCCACGCGGGCCACGCAGGCTCTTGTGGGTGGTGGAGGTGACCACGTCGGCAAACGGCACCGGGTTGGGGTACACGCCTGCGGCGATCAGGCCAGCGTAGTGGGCCATGTCCACCATGAAGTAAGCGCCGATTTCCTTGGCGATCTTGGCAAAGCGCTCGAAGTCGATGCGCAGGGCAAAGGCCGAGGCGCCGGCGATGATCAGCTTGGGCTTGTGCTCGCGCGCCAGGGCTTCCATCTTGTCGTAGTCGATGTCTTCGGCGGCGTTCAGGCCGTAGGACACCACCTTGAACCACTTGCCCGACATGTTCAGCGGCATGCCGTGGGTCAGGTGGCCGCCTTCGGCCAGGCTCAGGCCCATGATCGTGTCGCCGGGCTGCAGCAGACCGAAGAACACGGCCTGGTTGGCTTGCGAGCCGGAATTGGCCTGAACGTTCGCATACTCGGCACCGAACAGGGCCTTCAGGCGGTCAATGGCCAGTTGCTCGACGACGTCCACGTGTTCGCAGCCACCGTAGTAGCGCTTGCCGGGATAGCCTTCGGCGTACTTGTTGGTCAGCTGGGAGCCCTGGGCTTCCATGACGGCCGGCGAGGTGTAGTTCTCGGAGGCGATCAGCTCGATGTGGTCTTCCTGACGCTGGTTTTCAGCCTGGATGGCTGCAAACAGCTCGGGGTCAACATTGGCAATGGTGTGTTGGGCACGGTCAAACATGACTTGGCAGTCCTCTTCAAGGTTGAAGTCCCGCAGCACTGACCCATCCAGATCAGGTGTGAGGGCTGCCCAGGCGAACGGCTGACTCAGCCCGGGCATTAGAAGCCCCTAGGGCTGGCTGCGCTCCCCGGTGGTTCACCACCTCAGGCGGCGCCGTCAGTGTGTGACGGCAGCTCGCCATGTATCGCCAGTTGCGCAGCGTTTTCAATTGTAGCGGCATGGACCCGGCTCACGCCAGTGCGGGGGCATCAGTCGCCCACCGCGCCATGCCTTCCCAGGCGCTCACAACGTGAGCATCGCCACCTGCTCGACGGCCGGGCTGGCCACCGGCGGCTTGACACTGCTGGCAGCAGGGGCCACCGACACCGGGGTGGATTCGGCAGAGGGCACCGAGGACTGAACCGCCGATGCCGCCACCGGGGCCGGCGCCTGGGCGACGATCCGTGACGCGTTGGACACGTTCACCGGCACCTGCTTGCCCAAGGCGACTTGTCGCAGAAATGCCTGCTCGGCCAGCACCTTGGCGCCGTAGCCGCCGTCGTGGTTCATGTTGGCAGCGCCCACGTAATACTTCAGGCCGCCTTCCACACTGCCCGCACGGCGGATGCAATCCTTGAGCACCTGCACACCCACGCGCAAGTTTGTCACCGGGTCGAAGGCCGCGTTGCGTCCACCGAACACCTCATACTTCTCACGGTGGATGCCCGTCATCACCTGCATCAGGCCCTGAGCGCCCACATGGCTCTGGGCAAACGGATTGAACCCCGACTCGATGGCCATGATCGCCAGCACCAAAGTCGGCTCCAACCCGACACGCTGGCCCACCTCCCAGGCCTCCTGGACCAAGCGGCTGATCGGCTCAGGGGCCACACTGTACCGGCGCGCGATCCAGTAGGCCACGGCCGCCTGCTGACGGCTCAACTCCGACGGGTCGGTCGCAGTGGCACGCTGAATGGCCTCCGGCTCGGCCATGGCCAGCAAGATGTCCTGGCTGGCCCCCCCGGCATCGTCACTCGCCATCGCCCGGTTCGTGGCGCGGTCGGTCAACCAGCCCAGGGTCTGGTGCTCCAGGCGGTAACGCACATCAGGGCGACCGGCCAGAAAGACCACACCCACCACCGCCACCAGGCCCAACATGGCCAAGGTGTTGTGGCTCACGCGACGCAGGCCCAGCAACACGTCCTGAACAAACTGCCGCAAAGCCGCCCGCCAAGCCTGGGGGCGGAACGACGACGCCACCGTCGCCTGCGACACTTCCACTTCTTCAACCATCACGGCGGCCTCAAGGCCTGCCGTTGCACGTTCACACGCTGTCATGGTGCTCCTTTCTTCGCCGCCACACTCACAACCGGCACGCAATCGACTTGATCACGCGCCGCGCAGGTGCGGCATTGATAATGACCCTGGCAGGAAAGATGGCGGGACCGTGCAAGTCACTCACCACCGCGAAGGGCCTGTCGTGTACATCTCTACGTACAGACCCGAATGAGAACGCCAGGGCTGGCAGCGGTGCGCCACGGTGTGTGGCGCAAGGGGAAACCCGGTAAAAAATGTCACCGGATCCAACATGGGCGGATTCTAGGCAAGCCTGTAATAACCAGTCAAGCATAAAGAACCACTTCTTTATTACCAAAATCATGAAATATCGCGACTTGCGAGAATTTGTATCAGGCCTGGAACGCCAGGGGGAACTCACCCGCATCAGCGAGCCCGTGTCCACTTACCTGGACATGACGGCAGTTAGCGACCGCGTGCTGCGCGCTGGCGGTCCCGCCCTCTGGTTCGATTACCCGATTGGGCGGATAGAGGGTGCGACCGGTACGCCGCGCACCTATGGCACCCCGGTTCTCGCCAACCTGTTCGGCACCCCCAAACGCGTGGCCCTCGGAATGGGTGCCGACGACGTCAGCGAGCTGCGAGACATTGGCCGGGTGCTCGCCAGCCTGAAGGAGCCCGAGCCGCCCCGCGGCCTGAAGGACGCCGGCAAGCTCATCCAGATGGCCAAAGCCCTGTGGGACATGAAGCCCAGCACGGTGCGCAGCGCGCCCTGTCAGGCAGAAGTGCGCGAAGGCAGCGAGGTCGACCTGACCGAGCTGCCCATCCAGCACTGCTGGCCGGATGACGCCGCCCCCCTGCTCACCTGGGGGCTCGTCGTCACCCGCGGTCCTCAAGGCGTACCCAACCCGCGTCGGCGACAAAACCTGGGCATCTACCGCCAGCAGCTGATCGGCAAGAAGCAGTTGATCATGCGCTGGCTGGCCCACCGCGGCGGCGCGCTCGACTTCCGCGAGTTCGCCCTGGCCAACCCTGGCCAGCCTTTCCCGATTGCCGTGGCGCTGGGAGCTGACCCGGCCACCATCCTGGGCGCGGTCACCCCGGTGCCCGACTCGCTGAGCGAGTACCAGTTCGCCGGTCTGCTGCGCGGCAGCCGCACCGAGGTGACCCACACAGGCGTCGGTGAGGCTGGCCAGTATCTGCAGGTGCCAGCCAGCGCCGAGTTCGTGCTGGAAGGCCACATCCCCACCGCCCCCACCGGCTACAAAGGCGTGAGCGAGCACGGCGTGCCCCTGATGGAACGCGGCGGCTACCTGCACGCCCTTGAGGGCCCGTTCGGCGACCACACTGGCTACTACAACGAGCAGGACTGGTTCCCTGTCTTTGAAGTGCAGCGCATGACCAACCGCAAGGACCCGGTCTACCACTCCACCTACACCGGCAAACCGCCCGATGAGCCCGCCGTGCTGGGTGTGGCGCTCAACGAGGTCTTCGTCCCCATCTTGCAAAAGCAGTTTCCGGAAATCGTGGACTTCTATTTGCCACCCGAAGGCTGCAGCTACCGCATGGCCATCATCAGCATGAAGAAGGCCTATCCGGGACACAGCAAGCGCCTGATGTTCGGCCTGTGGAGCTTCTTGCGCCAGTTCATGTACACCAAGTTCATCGTCATCGTGGACGACGACGTCAACATCCGGGACTGGCAGGAAGTGATCTGGGCCATCACCACCCGCATGGACCCGGTGCGCGACACCACCCTGGTCGACAACACCCCGATCGACTACCTGGACTTCGCTTCGCCCATCAGCGGGCTGGGCGGCAAGATGGGGCTGGATGCCACCAACAAATGGCCGGGTGAAACCAGCCGCGAATGGGGCCGCACCATCACCATGCCCGACTCGGTGAGCCACCGCACCGAGGCCCTGGTGGCGCGCATTCTGAAAGGGGCATGAGCACAGGCTGAGACATAGCCAAAACATATTGGCTTCGCTCCTGCGGCTGGTTTAACCTGCAGTTGTCTGCAAGGCAGGCAAACCATCTAGACGCAGTCACTGCGTCTGGGGAAGTGGCAAACCCAATCTTTGCCCTTTCCATGGACGGCCCTCGTGCCGCTCCCACCCCCGGCTTCGTCCGGGGGTTTCTGTTTGTGCGCCCCACTTTGCTCTGGTGCGTCCCTCCCTACCGCCCCAAAGCACCGTAGACATCAGGGACTTCGCGGCCGCAATCAGGCAGCCATGGCGGCTAAAGCATAGCCTTCAACGGATTGGCGCTGCCGCACCTTCATTCCGACATACCCCACCAATGGCCGATATCACTCCAGCCCCTTCCTCCGCCTCCATCGAAGAAGCCACCCTCGCTGGCGGTTGCTTCTGGTGCCTCGAGGCCATCTTCAACCAGTTGCAGGGCGTGATCGAGGCCGAGTCCGGGTACAGCAATGGCCAACACCCTGCACCCACCTATGAAGCCGTCTGTAGGGGTGACACCGGCCATGCCGAAGTGGTGCGTGTCCGCTTCGACCCGCGTGTCATCAGCTTTCAGGACTTGCTGGAGGTCTTTTTTGCCAGTCACGACCCCACCACACTGAATCGACAGGGGAACGACGTCGGCACACAGTACCGATCAGGCCTCTACACACACAACGTGCAGCAGGCGGACACCGCCCGCCAGTTCATGGTCGAACTGGAACGGCGTCAGGTCTTTGGCGCCCCTCTCGTCACCGAGGTGGCGCCCGTGCGCAACTACCACCCCGCCGAGGCCTATCACCAGCGCTACGCGGCACACAACCCGCATCAGGGCTACTGTGCGTATGTGGTGGCCCCAAAAGTGGCCCATTTCCGGGAACGCTTTCAGGATCGGCTCAAACCCGGCTGAATCCGGCCACCTCAAGCAGACTCAATCACAGTCTCAAGGGGCCAAACGCTGAATCTGCCAAGTGCCATCGGCCTGCTTCGCGTACACGATGCGATCATGCAGACGGGAAGGTCGCCCCTGCCAGAACTCCCAATACGCTGGCACCAGGCGGTAGCCGCCCCAATGCGCTGGACGCACTGGATCCTGGCCTTGTCGCTCCTGGATCTCGGCCCAGCTGGACTCCAGTTGCTCACGAGACGGAATCACCTCACTTTGCGGAGAGGCCCATGCGCCAATGCGCGAACCCAAAGGGCGCGTCTGATAGTAGGCATCCGACTCGGTCTCGGCAATCTGCTCGACCCGCCCTTCAATGCGCACCACGCGCTCCAGCTCGGGCCAGAAAAACTGCAGCGCTGCCTGAGGATGGGCCGCCAATTCGCGCCCCTTGCGGCTCTGGTAATTGGTGTACCAGACCAAACCGCGCTCATCCAGGCCTTTGAGCAGCACCACCCGGGTGGATGGTCCGCCGTCCTCGCCCACTGTGGCCAAGGTCATCGCGTTGGCTTCGAGCGCCTTGGCATGCACGGCTGCGTCAAACCAATGCTGGAATTGCACCAAGGGGTCGGGGCGCACATGGGTCTCATCCAGCTCGGCCCGTTCGTAACTCTTGCGCATTTGCGCCAAATCGTGAGATGTCTTGTTCATGTTTTCAGTATCCGTCAAACCTTGCAAGAGGCGACATGACCCGCATCAATCCGTCTCGGGGGTATGCACTTAAGTAGAGGCTCGGTGGTGCAATGCAACAAATCGGATCACAGTGAAATGCCGACACCGTGACCCGCACCATGTCTGAACTGCCCACCCTCATCATCCTGGCTGAATCAGAAAGCCGCCACTTGGCGGACGGGCCTCATCTCGCCTCCACCACGACCGCACCTGGTCTGCTGGCCGGGCTGGACACAGTGCACCACACCATTCGCAAGGGACTCGCCAGCGGCTTGCAAGTGCTGCTGGTTGCGCCACCGATGGTGGCGGCGCAAGCGCACCATCTGCTGCCGGCAGACCGCGTCATCCTGCTGCCCGAATCTCACGCACCGAGCATCGCGGCCAGCAACGACCAGATGGCTCTGGGCGTGGCCATCGCAGTCATCTCCAGCGCCCGCTCCCCCGGATGGCTGCTGCTGCCTGGCGACATGCCGCTGTTGCAAGCAGACACCCTGAAAACCATGGGACAGGCCGTCACGCAAGAATCGCTGGTCTTTCCAGAGTACCGCCACCGGCGCGGGCACCCCGTGGGCTTCTCGGCGGAGTTCTACTCTGAATTGATTCGGCTGCAGCGCGAGCGTGATTTGCAACGCCTCCTGGCCCAATACCCGGCCCGTGGCGTCGAGGTCGACGATGCCGGCATCCTCATGACCCAGGACACGCACAGCAGCCTGGCGCTCTTTCGCACCGTGCTGCAGGGCCATGCTGGGCTGAACGCCCAGCACTGACGTCCGGCGGATGTCGTACAGGGTGTGACGCCTTCTCATCCCAGGTTGGTTAACCCTGATCGTCCCGGGCCCAACTAACTCAAGGCTTACCCTTAACACAGTCAGCTTATACGCCCTCTCCCCCTCAGTCACGGGGAGCTCCTGTGAAGGCGGTTCAACAACAATTTGAACCATGGACACAGCGTGAAACGCGGTCCGTAACCCTAAACACCAACAGGAGTTTCACATGACCTTCGCAACCGTCCGCTCTGTCTCCATCGCTGCTGCTGTGGCACTGACCGCTTTCTCTGCTCAAGCGCTGACCATCCCGACCAACAGCCTGCAAGCTGACTCGTTCCAGGTTTTCTCTGATGCAGCTCTGGACTCCTACGCACTGTTTGGTGTTGGCATCACCCCGCTGGGCAACGCAACGGCTGTGGCCGGCACCACCAACACGTTCAGCCTGCCCGTCACCAGCATCTCCATCGCTTTGAGCGGCGGCATCAAGATCGAAAATGGCAAAGCAACAGGTTCGGCGCTGGAAATTGCTCGCATCGACCCTAAAACCGGCCAAAAGCGCGGCCTGACTATCGCCAACTTCACCATCGACTTCGCCAAGAACCAAGTGCTGGCTGACACCACTGTGATCGGTGGCGCCACCCAAGCTCAGGCTCCTGTTTACAACTTCGTCAAAACGCAAGAATTGGCGCTGAAGTACAAGTTCCCTCTGAGCATCAGCCTGAAGGAGCAACTGGGTGACCTGCGCCTGGTGGACGTGAACGGCACTGCCGACGCCCTGGGCATTAGCCGCGCTCTCGCCAACGTCGTGATCCCCGAGATCGACTTCGGCGTCATCAACATCGACATCGGCGTGGCTTTCCGCACCAAGGCTGTTTCGACCAAGCCTTACGTCCCCGCTCTGTAATTGACCCGATCCAAGTCGGTGGCCTGCGAGCCACCGACTCATCGAAATGGGTCCGCCGGATCCTCTAACGCCCGATATGTCATCGGGCGTTTTTTTATTTCTACCTTTGTGGCTGAAGCCAAAACACTCTCCACGCCTCATGTCGACGGCTCCGCAATCTCACCAAAGCAGCGCCGCTCCATCGTCGCGGACTGGAGGAGTTGCGCCGACAGACAGATTCACCGAATGATGCACAAGACCGGAAGCCCTCAATCCCAGGGGTGTTGCCCCGAGGGGCGCGAGTGCGGCCCTGCGCATGCAGCGCTACCCCGAGGAGTCCACCTACCGATGCAGGCATCGCCCCTAGATGAACCTTGACCGCAATGGGGCGCTTCTCACAAAACCAAAAGGGGGCCAATGCCCCCTTTTGAACGACCAAACGGAAAGATCAGAACGATTTACCGACGGACAGCATGAAAATGGTGTTGTCCAAGGTCGAGCGCTGCTTGCGCACGAAGGTACCCAAGGTTCCATCGCCGCCTTGCGCAACCTGCTTATACGCGGCGAGATCCTTCATCAACTCGGTCGTCATACCGCCGGGCGCGATGTTATAGGTCGTTGATGCAAACGGAGTGGCTCTTGCATTGTTGGCATTTGTGGCGTTGTTGTTCGCCGTGGTCAGCAAGCTCTCTGCCTGATCGATCGCATCGGCGGTAGTCTGCTTGTAGTCGGTCAATGCCAGATCACCGGTCTTGAACATCGTGCCACGCGTCACGAGGGTCGCCTCCGTCTTGATTTTGATCTTGCCGATTGACACCCCGACCTGCCAGCCCGATTTGGCCACATCGCTCTGCAGGCCAATGAAAGGCCCCACGCCGAAAGCATTTTTCAACGAGATCGACGTCTTGCCGCCTTGATATTCATCGAAGTAAGACGTGGTCTTGGTGTCAAAGAAGATCGCGTACATGGCCGCAATCCCAACATAAGGACGCACAACCCAGTTCTTGTTGCCAAAGTAGTAGCCGAACTTGGCCATGGGCGGCAGCATCTTGGTGTGAATGATCTCCCGCCCCGTCAACTGATTGGGGTCACCGCGATCGTTGATGCCCGCTCCGTAAACCGTGGCCCTCAGTGGCGCCCCCAGAACCAGCGCCTCAACCGCCCAATTTTGATCGTCATTGAGGAAATAGCCGACACTCAGAGCAAGCGTCTCAGAAGGATTCCCCGACTTCGCCCGAATCCCCTGCGGCGTGGTCAAATAGCCCGCTCCGGATTCAAAACCATATCCGTCAACGGTTGGATCACCAGGATCAACAGGTGCGGACAAAGCTGCGTCCAAAAGCTTGTTGGCAGAGAGCCCCAGGGAAGTGGGCGTCCCGTAGTATCGGATCTTGACAAGATCAATCAGGTCTTGCTCTGTCTGCAAAGCATCCCGAATGCTGACCATGGTCGCATTGCTACCGCTGCTGAGCGACGTCGACGAATTCAGCGCCGCAAAAAACTGCGCCGATGAAACCGTGGTCAACTGCCCTGCAGCCCGCAACCGCTCGTACAGATCCGTGGCTTTCTGATTGCGCATGGCCGTCAAATCGGCAATGCTGACAATCTCCGGTGTCATGTCTCGGGGCTGCTCTGATTTGGTCTTGGTCTTGGTGCTGACCACACTCAAATTCCAGAACATCCGATCCCGAATACCCTTGCTCATACTGAGCGCCAAACTGTCTTCAACAGACGGGCCAGCTGTGGCGGGCAGGGCCGTCAGGACCAACAGGGCACCCACAGCCAGGGAAAAGCGACTACGCACGGGATTAAACATGAAAGCTCCGAAAGAAGGGCCCACAGACATCAATCAAGAAAAAAGCCGCCCAGCAAGTGCACTGAGCGGCTTCGGTCAGCACCCCCGCAACGCAGGGGCACCCAATCGCACAGCAATTACTTGGCAGCGCGACGGCGGGCAGCGAAGCCGATACCAACCAGACCCAGGCCCATCAGGGCGTAGGTGGATGGCTCAGGAACGGCCACGGTGATCGTGGAGGTCAACGTACCGAAATCGGCCGCAGCACCTTGCAGGGCAATCAGGCCGATGGAGTACAGACCCAGACCAGCCTTCAGGTTGTTGAAGCCCTCAGTCGTCAGAGCCAAACCGGACAACGTGGTATCAAAGGTGCCTGGACCGGTGATGTTGGTGGGGCCAGCGATGTCGGTGAAGGTCCATGCCAACACGTTGGTGGCATTCACGTTCACGATTGGGGAGGTGGCAAGGGAACCAGTCTTGCCGGCACCCACGAAATCGGCGTAAATGTTCTTGTTGACCATGTCGATACGCAGATTGGTCACGCTGATGGTGCCGCCGTAAGACACACCCTTCACAAAGGCTGCGACCTGAGTAGCGCCGCCCACGCTTTGTGCTTGCTCAATCAAACCACCCGCACCAACGGTCAGGGTGCTCACAGGAGCGGCAACGCCCACGGCAGTGTACTCGCCAGGCAGACCTGCGATGTTGGAGGTTGCCGGAGCTGCGGCCAGCACTTCCACGCCACCGGTGTTCAGGGCATCAATCAGGGTCTGGCTGAAGGTCAGGGCACCGGAGCCGCTGACGAAGTAAACCTCTTGCGAACCGTTACCTGTCGGGACAAATGTGTTCAGGTTGCCGGCTTCCAGCACCGTGCTGGCATTGGCTGCACCAGCAGCGACGAAAGCAGCAGCAACAACGATGCTCTTGAATGCAAATTTCATGTCTATTCTCCACTTGAAACAAAGCGGCCCTTTGAAACTTCTCTGCTTCTGTCGGAAGGCATCCGCGTATTCCTTCGACCGGCCCAGACTTGTGTGTGTCTGTTGGATCTCAGATTAGCGACCTGCCACAGGTCAGACAACGGCCGACTCCCCCTGAACGCGTGTCTTACGCATCAGGAAACCCCCAGTGGAGCCCGAAATCCCCCGCATTCAGGTGTCGGGGCAACCCCTTGATGACGCCAAATCACCCTTTTAGAGTCACTTTGGCGAACTTGCGTTTGCCGACCTGGACCACATAAACCCCGGCCGGCAATTTCAGCGCCTTGTCGCTGACCGCGCCGCCGTCCACCTTCACGCCCCCTTGCTCGATCATGCGCACGGCCTCACTGGTAGAGGGCACCAAGCCCGCCTGCTTGAGCAGCGCACTCACCCCCAGTCCGGCGCCGCCATCGGGCAAGCTCAATGTCACCTCGGGGATGTCATCGGGCACACCGCCCCGGGCTCGGTTGACGAAATCGACCAGCGCGTCTTCCGCCGCCTGAGGGCCATGGAAGCGGTTGACGATCTCCTGACCCAGTAGCACCTTGGCGTCACGTGGATTGCGACCTGCCGCGCATTCGGCCTTCAGGCGCTCAATCTCAACCATGGGGCGGAAGCTCAGCAAGGTGAAGTATTTCCACATCAGTTCGTCGCTGATGCTCATCAGCTTGGCAAACATGGTGTTGGGCGCTTCGCTGATGCCGATGTAGTTGTTCTTGGACTTGGACATCTTCTCGACGCCGTCCAAGCCTTCCAACAAGGGCATGGTCAGGACGCACTGGGCCTCCTGACCATACTCGGCCTGCAGATGGCGCCCCATCAGCAGGTTGAACTTCTGGTCGGTGCCGCCCAGCTCCAGGTCCGACTTCAGGGCCACCGAGTCATAGCCCTGCATGAGCGGGTAGAGGAACTCATGGACGCTGATGGAGGTGCCGGCGTGGAAGCGGTCGTGAAAGTCGTTGCGCTCCATCATCCGGGCCACGGTGTACCGGCTGGCCAGCTGGATCATGCCTCTGGCACCCAAGGCATCGCACCATTCGCTGTTGTAGCGAACCTCAGTCTTGCTGTCGTCCAGCACCAGGCTGGCCTGGCGGTAGTAGGTTTCGGCGTTGTGCTTGATCTGCTCGGCGGTCAGGGGCGGGCGGGTGGTGTTTCGCCCGGACGGGTCGCCGATGAGGGAGGTGAAGTCCCCGATCAGGAAAATCACCGTGTGCCCCAGGTCCTGTAACTGGCGCAGCTTGTTGAGCACCACGGTGTGCCCCAGGTGGATGTCGGGCGCGGTCGGATCCAGGCCCAGCTTGATGCGCAAAGGCACCCCGGTGGCTTCAGAACGGGCCAGTTTGCGCACCCACTCGGCCTCGGGCAGCAGTTCGTCCACACCGCGCTGCGTGACAGCCAAAGCCTCCCGCACACGTTCCGTTACAGGAAAGTCAGGCTGATTGGCGGTGTTTTTTTCGAGTTGCGACATGATGAACCGATCAGTGGAAATCAGCAGTACAGCACCCCCTTTGGGGGGCTATACTCAAAAAATTGTGGGGGCCCAAGGCATGCACTTTGCATGCAGTGCGGGCTGATTTTAGAGGACGGTGTCCTCACCACCAGGTTTGAGGAGAAATCGAGTTTGAAAACGTCCAAGCAGTACCAGGCCGCCCGGCCTTCTCGCCTTGACTCGATCGTCTCTGCTGCCACCGCTTTGCAAAGCATGGTTCACCGCCACCCCCGCCGCGTCAGTGCCGCGGTGTTGACGGTGCTCGCGGGTTCGGCCATGACGGCGTTTGGTGTGGCCCCGCTGGCCGCTCTGCCGCAAGCGCCCGCGCCAGTGGTTACCCAGATCAGCGAAAGCATCCAATCGCCCGAGCTGCAAGAACAACTGCTGCAGCTTGATGGCCAGGCACTGTCCTTGTACCGCAGTGACGTCACCCGCTCGGCTGACACCGTCGACAGCTTGCTGCAGCGTCTGGGCGTCAGCGACGCCGAGGCCGCGCAGTTCATCCGACAGGACCCCGTGGCGAGCACGTTGCTGCAAGGTCGCACGGGCAAGTCCGTGAAGGCCATCGTTGAAGATGGCCAGCTGAAGCAACTGGTGGTGCGCGGACCGGCTGCGGCCAACGGTGACTTCGACACCCATTTCACCCGTTTGACCATCGAGCGCGATGCAAGCAGCCGCGCCTTCCGTGTCAAGCAGGAAATCGCAGCGCTGGAAGCCAGCACCCAGTTGGGCTCGGGCATGATCCGTTCCTCGCTGTTTGCGGCAGCGGACGATGCCCAGATTCCTGACGGCGTGACCAACCAGATCGCCGAAATCTTTGGCAACGAGATCGACTTCCGTCGCGAACTTCGCAAGGGCGATGCTTTCAGCGTGCTGTACGAAGCCCATCTCGCTGATGGTGAGCCTGTGACCTGGGGCAGCAGCCACGGTCGGGTGTTGGCCGCGCGCTTCATCAACAAGGGCGAGTCACACGACGCCGTGTGGTTTCAGGAAGCTGGCCGCAAGGGTGCCTACTTTGACCTGAACGGACGCTCCACCACCCGAGCCTTCCTGGCTTCGCCGCTGGCGTTCTCGCGTGTGACTTCTGGCTTTGCGATGCGCTTTCACCCGGTGCACAAAACCATGCGCGCCCATCTGGGTGTGGACTTCGGCGCCCCCACGGGCACCCCGGTACGCAGCGTGGGCGATGGCGTGGTGACCTTCTCGGGTTGGCAAAACGGATATGGCAACGTCGTGCAGGTGGAGCACAGTGGTGGCCGCAGCACCCTTTACGCCCACCTTAGCCGCATTGATGCCCGACGTGGCGCGCGTATCGAACAAGGTCAGTTGATCGGGGCCGTCGGGGCCACCGGTTGGGCCACCGGCCCCCATCTGCACTTTGAGTTCAAACTCGGCGGCAAGCAGGTTGACCCCATGCAGGTGGCGCGTGCGTCAGAAAGTCTGCAACTGTCGCCGCAGTCGCTGGCCAAGTTCCGCTCCATGGCCGTGTCCGTGGCCCAGCGCCTCGACCGTGCCGATGCCCTGCAAACGGCCGGCCTGCAGCCCGGCTCCCGATTTGAATGATGCACTTGCACACCCCCTCAGCCCGCGTCAGCGGGCTTTTTTCTGAGCTGTACATTGGACTGATGTCCGGCACCTCGCTGGACGGCGTGGACGGCGTGCTGATGCGCCACGACGATGGCCAGTGGCGCACGCTGGCCCATGCCCACCGACCCTTCCCGGCGGCGCTGCGCCAGGCCCTCCTGGACCTTAACACCCCCGGCGACGACGAACTGCATCGCAGCGCCCTGGCCGCGCAGGCACTGGCGGTGGTCTACGCCACCGTGGTCGAGGCCGTGTGCCAGCAAGCGCATGTGCGCCCGGCCGAGGTGCAGGCCATCGGCGCCCACGGGCAAACCGTGCGCCACCGCCCTGACCAGGGCTACACGCTGCAACTCAATCAACCCGCCCTGCTGGCCGAGTTGACCGGCATTGATGTGGTGGCGGACTTTCGCAGCCGTGACGTGGCTGCCGGGGGGCAGGGGGCTCCGTTGGTGCCAGCCTTCCATCAGGCCATTTTCGGGCGCCCCGATGAAACCGTGGCGGTGCTCAACATTGGCGGCATGGCGAACGTGAGCATTTTGCGCCCGGGCCAGATCCCGCAGGGGTTTGACACGGGGCCGGGCAACGCCTTGCTGGACATGTGGTGCGACCTGCAGACCGGCCACGCCTTCGACGCCAATGGTGAATGGGGCGCAAGCGGCGAGGTGCGGGAAGACTGGCTGGCCGATGCGCTGGCCGAGCCCTTTTTCCATCAGGCCCCGCCCAAGAGCACCGGCCGTGACCTGTTCAATGCCGCGTGGCTGACACGCTGGCTGGCACCGCACGGGTTGACCGACGGCCCGCAGGCCGACACGGCGCTGGCGCGCGACGTGCAGGCGACCTTGTGCGAGCTGACCGCGCGCAGTGCCGCCTTGGCGGTGCGGGAACATGCCGCCGATGCCAGTGATGTCGTGGTGTGTGGCGGTGGCGCCCTCAATGGCGACCTGATGCGCCGCCTGAGCGAGCAATTGCCGGGCGTGGGCGTGGGGCGCTCAGACGCCCATGGGCTCGACGTGATGCAGGTGGAAGCGGCGGCGTTTGCCTGGCTGGCCTGGACCCACCTGCAGCGCCTGGCTGGCAATGTGCCGGCCGTCACCGGGGCACGTGGGCCCCGTGTGCTGGGTGCGCTGTACCCAGCGCGCTGATCAGACCGAGAAGCTGGAGCCGCAGCCGCAGGTGGTCTGGGCGTTCGGGTTGCGGATCACGAACTGAGCACCTTCCAGATCGTCCTTGTAGTCGATCTCGGCACCCACCAGATACTGCAGGCTCATGGCGTCGATCAGCAGGGTCACGCCATTCTTTTCCATCTTCGTGTCGTCTTCGTTGACGAGTTCGTCGAAGGTGAAGCCGTACTGGAAGCCCGAGCAGCCCCCACCCTGCACGAAAACGCGCAGCTTCAGATCAGGGTTGCCCTCTTCGGCCACGAGCTCAGCCACCTTGCCGGCGGCGGCGTCGGTGAAGACGATGGGCGCGGGCAGATCGGACGAGAAGGTGTCGGCAGAGGTTTCAGCTACGGCGTTCATGGGGTGGTGCTCCGAAATCAACAGTCAATTCTTGGGGGGCCGATGGGGTCAGCCGGCCCGATAGGCGCATTGTGCCGCAAGGCTTTCATAATGACATGAAGCCCCCCGACCTTGCCATGAACGCGGGTTTTCGCGCCCGCGTTCCGTTCATCAGGGCAGCACGGGCACGTGGGTCAGCCCCAGGTGTTCGTCCAGCCCGCACATGAGGTTCATGCATTGCACGGCCTGACCGGATGCCCCCTTGGTCAGGTTGTCTTCCACCACCAGCACCATCACGGTGTCGGGCTGCGGCTTGTGGACGGCAATGCGCACGGTGTTGCTGGCGCGCACGCTGCGGGTCTCGGGCGCACTGCCCGCTGGCAGCACGTCGACAAAGCGCTCGCCGGCATAGAAGGACTCGAACAGCGCCTGCAGATCGGCGGCCTGGCCTTCGGCGGTCAGACGCCCGTACAGCGTGGAGTGGATGCCGCGGATGATGGGCAGCAGGTGCGGCACGAACAGGCAGTTGACGCTGTCGTCGCCCGCAATGGTGCGAAGTTGCTGGTTGATTTCCGGACTATGACGGTGCCCCTTCACGCCATAGGCCTTGAAGTTGTCACCGGCTTCGGCCAGCAAGGCGCCCACTTCGGCCTTGCGCCCGGCTCCCGATACGCCCGAGGCGCAGTTGGCGATCAGGTGGGTGGGTTCGACCAGCTTGCTTTTGAGCAGCGGGGCCCAACCCAGTTGCACGGAGGTGGGGTAGCAACCGGGGTTACCGATAACGCGCGCCTTCTTGATGGCCTCGCGGTTCAGTTCGGGCAGGCCGTAGACGGCTTCGGCCAGGATGTCGGGACAGCTGTGCGGCATGCCGTACCACTGTTCGAACACGGCGGTGTCTTGGAGACGGAAGTCGGCCGCCAGGTCGATGACCTTGACGCCAGCGGCCAGCAGTTCGCGCGCCTGGGCCATCGCCACGCCATGCGGAGTGGCGAAGAAGACCACGTCGCACTCGGTCAGCTTGGCGTCATCGGGCGTCACGAAAGCCAGATCGACATGCCCACGCAGGCTGGGGTACATGTCGGCCACAGGCAGCCCGGCCTCTTTGCGCGAGGTGATGGCCTGCAGTTGAACCTGGGGGTGCTGCGACAGCAAACGCAGCAGTTCGACCCCGGTGTAGCCCGTGCCACCCACGATACCGACTTTGATCATCTCTCAACCTTTCAGCCTCAGCGGCGCCAGCGGCCCCGCCACCGTCTCGCGTGCGGGAAAACCACCATTTTAGGAAACATTCATGACCGCAAGGACGTCCACTCGGGCCACATGTGGATTTCCCATGAAAAAACCCGCCGAAGGCCAGGCCTTGAGCGGGTTTTGATCGGGAGGCCAACCCGGCACGAAGCCAGGTGGCACACCCAGAAGGATCAGCGCTTGCTGAACTGCTTCCGGCGACGCGCGCCGTGCAGACCGACCTTCTTACGTTCGACTTCACGGGCATCGCGGGTCACGAAACCAGCGCGGCTCAGTTCAGGCTTCAACGTGGCGTCGAAGTCGATCAGAGCGCGGGTCACGCCGTGGCGCACAGCGCCAGCTTGACCGGATTCGCCACCACCGTGCACGTTGACCTTGATGTCGAAAGCTTCAACATTGTTGGTCAGCGCCAGAGGCTGCTTGACGACCATGATCGAGGTTTGACGGCCGAAATATTGTTCGACAGGCTTACCGTTGACGATGATCTGGCCAGTGCCCTTCTTGATGAAGACGCGGGCGACGGACGACTTGCGACGGCCGGTGCCGTAGTTCCAGTTACCAATCATGTGGCCGCTCCTTAGATTTCCAGGGCCTTGGGCTGCTGGGCTGCGTGAGGATGCTCACCGCCTGCATAGACCTTCAGCTTCTTGATCATGGCGTAGCCCAGGGGACCCTTGGGCAGCATGCCCTTGACGGCCTTCTCGATGGCGCGGCCAGGGTGCTTGGCTTGCATGTCCTTGAACTTCGTGGCGTAGATGCCGCCGGGGAAGCCCGAGTGACGATAGTAAATCTTGTCGTTGGCCTTGGTGCCAGTGACGCGGATCTTGTCGGCGTTGACGATGACGATGAAATCGCCGGTGTCCACGTGAGGCGTGTAAATGGCCTTGTGCTTGCCGCGCAGACGGAGAGCGACTTCGCTGGCCACTCGTCCGAGCACCTTATCGGTGGCGTCGATCACAAACCACTCGTGCTTCACTTCGGCCGGCTTGGCGCTGAAGGTCTTCATGAGATTTCCTTGGTAAAAAACTGGCTGACTGTCGCCATTGGAACCACTTCTTAGGATGTGGTGGCCTCTCAAGCAACGGGCGGCGGACCTGCGGTGCACTCAAAGCGTGTCCCAGCGTATTGGCCTGCGTCCCCGATTGCGCACAACTCATCGCTGCACGCAACCCTCCCGGCAACCATGTCGGGAATCGCGCAGTATAGCCCGCTTTGACACCCACGTGCAAACTTTGCCCGCGAAAGTGCCTCACAGAACGCTCGCAACCGCGCCACCACCACTAGACTTGACCTGCATTGTGCGGTGGGAGGCGCTGCAAGCCTGCTGCATTGGTGTTAACCCTAGGTTATGATGCGTTGCAACACGGGACGACGAGACATGCGTTTCACAGGTTCAAAAAGGGGTCAGCGATGACTGCCATCAAGCCAAGCTCCGATCTGGACAGATTCGGACTGGGGCCGGACTTGGGCGCACCGAACCCGAAGTCCGGCCTGCATGGCGAGCATTGGGTGCCGATTCGTGACCTGCACGCCCGACATCGCCCTCGAATCCTGGACCACCTGCTCCACCTGGACGAGCGGGATCGCTATCTGCGTTTCGGTTTCCTCGCCACGCAGCACCAGCTGACTCAGTACGTGGCCTCGATCGATTTCAAGCGAGACGAGGTGTTCGGCATTTTTGACCGCAAGCTGCGCCTGGTGGCCGTGGCCCACCTGGCTGCCCTGCCTGGACATGGCCCACATGAGGCTCACCCGGACACCCGTGCGATGGAGTTCGGGGTGTCGGTGCTGCCGTCCGGGCGCGGCAAAGGACTGGGCATGCGTCTGTTTCAGCACGCCATCACCCATGCGCGCAACCAGCACGCCACCCACATGATGATCCACGCGCTGAGCGAGAACGCCCCGATGCTGCGCATTGCGGCCAAGGCCGGCGCCGTGATCGAGCAAGACGGCCCCGATTCTCAGGCGTGGCTGAAGCTGCCGCCCGACACGGTGGGCAGCCACCTCGACAGCTCACTGCAATCGCTGGCCGCAGAAGTCATCTACCGCGTGAAGTACCGCGTGATGCACATCAGCGACTGGCTGCGCATGCTGATGGCTTCGTCCTGACCCCTCGCCAGAGGGGTTTCGCCCGACAGCCGCGCGGCGTACCATCCCAGCGTTGAACGGGGAACAGCATGGCGTCGAATGCGTGGTTATGGCTTGTGTGTGCGACGGCCTTGGTCGGCGGCCTGCTGCTGGGCTGGGGTGGTCATGCCTATGCCACCCGCGCACGGCATCAAAACTGGCCCAAGCGCTGGAATTTGCAGGCGCGGCCGCTGCTGAATGCCCATGAACGCGCCCTGTTCCGAGAATTGCGCGCCACCCTGCCCCAGCATGTGGTGTTGGCCAAGGTCAATCTGCTGCGCTTTTGCCAATCCGCCGACGCACGCGACGCCCGCACCTGGTACGACCGTTTGCAGTCGCTCAATGTGTCTTTGCTGGTCTGCACGCCCAACGGGGTGGTGATTTCGGCCATCGACCTGGAGTCGCAGTCCACTTCGTCCCGCTCCACGGGGCGCTCACAGAAACTCAAGGAAGCCACCCTGGAGGCGTGTCGCGTGCGCTATCTGCGCTGCCGCCCTGGCCAATGGCCGCAAGGCGCCCTGATGGCTGCCTGGGCACTGGGGCAGGATGTGGCCACGCCCCAGCATGAGCGCCATGATGATGAGTTCAACGATGCGGGCGATCAACTCGCTCGCAAACTCAAGGAGCGTCGCGCCGAACGCGCGGCCCTGTGGGCCGAGTCCAGCTTTGCGCAGGACTCGTTTTTCGCATTCGACAGCCGCTTTGATGGGGTCACGGGCTCGGCGCCCGCACCCCTGGACGAACTCAAACCGTCGCGTTCAGCAGCAACGAGTTGACACGGCGCACATAAGACGCCGGGTCTTCGAGCTGCCCACCTTCAGCCAGCAGCGCCTGATCGAACAGGATGTGGGCGAGGTCGTCGAAGTGGGCACTGGTTTCCAGCTTCTTCACCAAGGCGTGGTCAGGGTTCACTTCCAGAATGGGCTTGACCTCGGGCGCGGCCTGACCTGCCTGCTTCAGCAGACGCGCCAGGTGGGCACTCATGTCGCCCGACTCGGTGACGAGACAGGCGGGTGAGTCCACCAGACGGGTCGTGACGCGCACTTCTTTCGTGCGCTCACCCAGGGCAGCCTGGAGGCGCTCCAGCACCGGCTTGAAGGTGGCAGCGGCCTCTTCGGCTTTCTTCTTTTCTTCTTCGTCCTGCAGCTTGCCCAGGTCCACCGCCCCCTTTGTGACGTTCAGCAGCGGCTTGCCCTCGAAATCGTAGAGGTGCGAGAGCAGCCACTCGTCGACGCGGTCGGTCAGCAGCAGCACTTCGATGCCCTTTTTCTTGAAGAGCTCGAGTTGCGGGCTGCTCTTGGCGGCGACCTGGTTGTCGGCGGCGATGACGTAGATGGCCTCCTGGCCGTCTTTCATGCGCGACACGTAATCGGCCAGCGACACGCTTTGTGCGCCAGATTCGTCGTGCGTGGAGGCAAAGCGGAACAGCTTGGCCAGACGCTCCTTGTTGGCAAAGTCTTCGCCAATGCCTTCCTTGAGCACGGCGCCGAACTCAGCCCAGAAGGATGCGTACTGGTCGCGCTTGGCCTGGTCTTCGTGATTGGCCAACTCTTCGAGCATGGACAGCACGCGCTTGGTACAGCCTTCGCGGATGGCCTTGACGTCACGGCTTTCCTGCAAGATTTCGCGACTGACGTTGAGCGGCAGGTCGGCCGAGTCAATCACGCCCTTGACGAAGCGCAGGTAGTTGGGCAGCAGGGCTTCGGCGTCGTCCATGATGAAGACGCGCTTGACGTAGAGCTTGAGACCACCGCGCTTGTCACGGTTCCACAGGTCGAACGGTGCCTTGGCCGGCACGTACAGCAGTTGGGTGTACTCGCTGCGGCCTTCGACACGGTTATGGGTGAAGGCCAGCGCGTCTTCGCTGTCGTGGCTGATCTGTTTGTAGAACTCCTGGTACTGCTCGGGGGTGATGTCGCTCTTGCTGCGCGACCACAGGGCGGCCGCCTGGTTGACGGTTTCCCACTCGTCCTGGACGACGTACTCGCCCTTGTCCTTGTCCCACTCTTCCTTTTGCATCAGGATGGGCAGGGAGATGTGGTCGGAGTACTTGCCGATGATGCTGCGCAGCTTCCAGGCGGTGAGGAACTCGTCTTCGCCTTCGCGCAGGTGCAGGGTGATGTCGGTGCCACGGCTGGGTTTGGTGATGGCGTCGACTTCGAAGTCGCCGGTGCCTTCGCTGCTCCAGCGCACGCCCTCTTCGGCCTTCAGGCCAGCGCGGCGCGATTCGACGGTGATGCGGTCAGCCACGATGTAGCCGCTGTAAAAGCCCACGCCGAACTGGCCAATGAGCTGGGCGTCTTTCTTCTGGTCGCCGGAGAGGCGGCCCATGAAGTCCTTGGTGCCGCTCTTGGCGATGGTGCCGAGGTGGTCGATGGCCTCCTGCGCGCTCATGCCGATGCCGTTGTCGCGGATGGTGATGGTGCGATTGGCCTTGTCGACCAGCACGCGCACATCGAGGTTGGGTGCGTCTTCATACAGGGCGCTGTGATCGAGGGCCTCGAAGCGCAGCTTGTCGCACGCGTCGGAGGCGTTGGAGATCAGCTCGCGCAGGAAGATTTCCTTGTTGGAGTACAGGGCGTGCGTGACCAGGTGCAGCAGTTGCTTGACTTCGGCCTGGAAAGAATGGGTTTGCTTGGTCATGACGTGTTCTGGTGCAGACAAAAGGATTGCGGGAACGGATGGGCGACAGATGGCGCCGCCTCATCGCTTTTCAAGAGTCCGCCCGCTGTTGAAGATTTTTAGCGACAGCGCTTGCGCGAGCGTCAAAATTCAGCATATACTTCAAGTCTTGATGGCGCTTTAGCTCAGCCGGTTAGAGCGACGGAATCATAATCCGCAGGTCCGGGGTTCGAATCCCTGAAGCGCCACCAGAATTTCTCTAAGCGTGACAACGACTTAGACAAAAAAGCCACCCTCGCGGTGGCTTTTTGCTTTGGGGCCTCTGAGTTGCTTGTAGGCAATCTGTAGGCAACTCGCCCCAATCGTGCTCGCTCACGGTGGCTTTTGCTTTGGTGCCAGCAAGACCTCCGGCACCCGCAAGCAAGCGTCGGCCCAGCTCACGGCCATGTCTGGCAGCCTCTCCGTGTAACGCACTGAACATGAGGCAAGCGGCTGCATCAAGTTGAGCTCGGCCCAGGCGCTTCGGTCGTGGCCCTCTGTGTGGCCGTGGGGCCTGGCTCAGTTGGGAGTGTCCTTCCGTCTGAACAGGGCAAGGAGGCGGCCTAGAAGGCTCTGGCCTGTCCGCGCCGATCCAAATCTGAGCCACCGGGGGTGCGGACGATTTCTTGGACTACCTGGAGGTAGTTCATGTTTTCATACGAGGATCGGCTGCG
>MESA01000038.1:34959-199952 GCA_001770775.1 Burkholderiales bacterium RIFCSPHIGHO2_12_FULL_63_20 | reverse complement strand
CAACGCGGTGAACCCGCCGATGCGCCTCGAAGTCTCCCAGCCCGTGCTGGACTTCGACGACATGGCTCGCCTGCGCAACATTGAAAAGCACACCAGCGGCAAGTTCAAAGCGTACGAAATCGACATCACCTATCCCGCCCAGTGGGGCCATGAAGGTGTCGAGGCGCGTCTGGCCTCGCTGTGTGCCGAAGCCGTGGAAGCCATCCAGTCCGGTCACAACATCCTGATCGTGACCGATCGCAAGATGGACCGTGCCAACATCGCCATCCCGGCGCTGCTGGCCCTGTCGGCCATCCACCACCATCTGGTTCGCAAGGGCCTGCGCACCTCCACCGGTCTGGTGGTCGAAACCGGCACCGCCCGTGAAGTGCACCACTTCGCCGTGCTGGCGGGTTACGGCGCCGAAGCCGTGCACCCCTACCTGGCGATGGAAACCCTGGCCGACATGGCCAAGGACCTGCCGGGCGACTTGTCGGCTGACAAGGCCATCTACAACTACACCAAGGCCATCGGCAAGGGTCTCTCGAAGATCATGTCCAAGATGGGCATCAGCACGTACATGTCGTACTGCGGCGCCCAGATCTTCGAAGCCATCGGGCTGAACAAGGAGCTGATCGACAAGTACTTCCGTGGCACCCCCACGCAAGTCGGCGGCATCGGCGTGTTCGAAGTGGCCGAAGAGGCCATCCGCAACCACAAGGCCGCGTTCGGGACCGACCCCGTGCTGGCCAACATGCTGGAGACCGGTGGTGAGTACGCCTGGCGTGCCCGCGGTGAAGAGCACATGTGGACGCCGGACGCGATCGCCAAGCTGCAGCACGCCACGCGCTCGGGCAAGTTCGACACCTACAAGGAATACGCCCAGATCATCAACGACCAGTCCAAGCGCCACCTGACGCTGCGCGGCCTGTTCGAGTTCAAGATCGATCCAGCCAAAGCCATTCCCGTCGAGGAAGTCGAATCGGCGGCCGAGATCGTCAAGCGTTTCGCCACCGGCGCCATGTCGCTGGGCTCCATCTCGACCGAAGCCCACTCGACCCTGGCTCTGGCCATGAACCGCATTGGCGGCAAGAGCAACACCGGTGAAGGCGGCGAAGACGAGAACCGTTATCGCAACGAGCTCAAGGGCATCAAGATCGTCAAGGGCACCAAGGTGTCGGACGTGATCGGTTCCTCGCGCATCGAAGCCGACTACGAGATGCAAGAGGGCGACAGCCTGCGCTCGAAGATCAAGCAGGTGGCGTCGGGTCGCTTCGGTGTGACCACCGAGTACCTGGTGTCCGCTGACCAGATCCAGATCAAGATGGCCCAGGGCGCCAAGCCCGGTGAAGGCGGTCAGCTGCCTGGCGGCAAGGTGTCCGAGTACATCGGCAAGCTGCGTCACTCGGTGCCGGGCGTGGGCCTGATCTCGCCCCCGCCGCACCACGACATCTACTCGATCGAGGACCTGGCGCAGCTGATCCACGATCTGAAGAACGTCAACCCCAAGGCCGACGTGTCCGTCAAGCTGGTGTCCGAAGTGGGCGTCGGCACGGTGGCGACCGGTGTGGCCAAGGCCAAGGCCGACCACATCGTGATCGCCGGTCACGACGGTGGCACGGGTGCTTCGCCCTGGTCGTCCATCAAGCACTGCGGCACGCCGTGGGAGCTGGGCCTGGCTGAAACGCAGCAGACCCTGGTGCTGAACCGCCTGCGCGGCCGTGTGCGTGTGCAGACCGACGGTCAGATCAAGACCGGCCGTGACGTGGTCATCGGCGGCCTGCTGGGCGCCGACGAGTTCGGCTTCGCGACCGCACCGCTGGTCGTCGAAGGCTGCATCATGATGCGCAAGTGCCACCTGAACACCTGTCCGGTGGGCGTGGCCACGCAAGATCCGGTCCTGCGTCAGAAGTTCTCCGGCAAGCCCGAGCACGTCGTGAACTACTTCTTCTTCGTGGCCGAAGAAGCGCGTCAGATCATGGCTCAGCTGGGCATCCGTAAGTTCGACGAGCTGATCGGCCGCGCCGACCTGCTCGACACCCGCAAGGGCGTCGAGCACTGGAAGGCCCAGGGCCTGGACTTCAGCCGCGTGTTCGCGCTGCCCCCGGTGCCCGCCGATGTGCCGCGTCTGCACGTGTCGACGCAAGACCACGGCCTGGACAAGGCCCTGGACCTGCGCCTGATCGAGAAGGCCAAGCCTGCCATCGAGCGTGGCGAAGCCGTCAAGTTCATGGAAGTGGCCAAGAACGTCAACCGCACCGTCGGCGCCATGCTGTCGGGCGAGCTGATCAAGCACCACCCCGATGGTCTGCCTGACGACACCGTGTTCATCCAGATGGAAGGCACGGGCGGCCAGTCCTTCGGCGCCTTCCTGGCCAAGGGCATCACGCTGTACCTGATCGGTGAAGCCAACGACTACACCGGCAAGGGCCTGTCGGGCGGCCGCGTGATCGTGCGTCCGAGCATCGAGTTCCGCGGCAACGCCACCGACAACATCATCGTGGGCAACACCGTGCTGTACGGTGCCACCAGCGGTGAGGCCTTCTTCCGCGGCGTGGGCGGCGAGCGCTTTGGCGTGCGTCTGTCCGGTGCCACGGCAGTGGTCGAAGGCACGGGTGACCATGGTTGTGAATACATGACCGGCGGCACGGTGGCGGTGTTGGGCAAGACCGGCCGCAACTTCGCAGCCGGCATGTCCGGTGGCGTGGCTTACGTCTATGACGAAGATGGCCTGTTTGCCAAGCGCGTCAACACCGCTCAGGTGGCACTGGACAAGGTCTTGCCCGCTGCGGAGCAAGCTGACGCCGGCATCCCGATGCACAAGGGTGTGGCCGACGAGGTCGCGCTCAAGAAGCTCATCGAAGACCATCACCGCTGGACGGGCTCGTTGCGTGCCCGCGAGATCCTGGACAACTGGTCGGCTCAGCTGCCCAAGTTCGTCAAGGTCTTCCCGCACGAGTACCGCCGCGCCCTGACCGAAAAGGGTGCCCAGCAAGAAGCAACGGCCGCCGTCGCGAAGGCCAAGTCTGCCAAGGCCAAGGCCTGAAGCGCACGATCAGGAGTTTGAAATGGGAAAAGTCACTGGCTTTCTGGAATTCGAGCGTCTGGAAGAGGGCTACGAGCCCGTCGAGAAGCGCGTCAAGAACTACAAAGAGTTCGTCATTGGTCTGAAGCCTGAAGAGGCCAAGATCCAGGGCGCACGCTGCATGGACTGCGGCACCCCGTTCTGCAACAACGGTTGCCCAGTCAACAACATCATCCCGGACTTCAACGACCTGGTGTACCAGGGCGACTGGAAGAACGCGATCGAGGTGCTGCACTCGACCAACAACTTCCCCGACTTCACCGGTCGGGTCTGCCCGGCGCCTTGCGAAGCTGCTTGCGTGCTGAACATCAACAACGACCCCGTGGGCATCAAGTCGATCGAGCATTCGATCATCGACCGTGCCTGGGCCGAAGGTTGGGTCAAGCCGCAGCCCGCTGCCGTCAAGACCGGGAAGAAGATTGCCGTCGTGGGCTCCGGCCCTGCCGGCATGGCCGCCGCTCAGCAGCTGGCCCGCGTCGGCCACGCTGTGACCGTGTTCGAGAAGAACGACACCATCGGGGGCCTGCTGCGTTTCGGCATCCCCGACTTCAAGTTCGACAAGTCGCACATCGACCGTCGCGTCAAGCAAATGGAAGCCGAAGGCGTGGTCTTCAAGACCAACACCATCGTGGGCGAGATGCCCAAGGGCTCCAAGGTCACCAACTGGGCCAAGGACACCGTCACGCCTGAGCAGCTGGACCAGGATTTCGATGCCGTGATCCTGGCCGGTGGTTCCGAGCAGTCGCGTGACCTGCCCGTGCCGGGTCGTGACCTGGCGGGCATCCACTTCGCCATGGAGTTCCTGCCGCAGCAAAACCGCGTGAACGCGGGCGGCAAGGTCAAGGACCAGATCATGGCCACGGGCAAGAACGTGATCGTGATCGGCGGCGGTGACACCGGCTCCGACTGCGTGGGTACCTCCAACCGCCACGGCGCCAAGAGCGTGATCCAGTTCGAGCTGATGCCTCAGCCGCCCGAGCAGGAAAACAAGGAGCTGACCTGGCCTTACTGGCCAATCAAGATGCGCACCTCGTCGAGCCACGAAGAAGGCTGCGACCGTGAGTTCGCCATCGCCACGAAGGAATTCATCGGCGAAGGTGGCAAGGTCACCGCGGTCAAGACCGTGCGCGTCGAGTTCAAGAACGGCAAGTTCGAAGAAGTTGCCGGTTCCGAGCAGATCCTCAAGGCCGACCTCGTGCTGCTGGCCATGGGCTTCGTGAACCCCGTGGACACGCTGTTGAGTGGTTTTGGCGTCGAGAAGGATGCCCGTGGTAACGCCAAGGCCTCGACCGACGTCGGTGGCTACAAGACCAACGCCGCCAAGGTGTTCGCCGCTGGCGACGTGCGCCGTGGCCAGTCCCTGGTGGTGTGGGCGATCCGCGAAGGCCGTCAGGCTGCTCGCGAGGTTGATGCGTTCCTGATGGGCTCGACCACGCTGCCGCGTTGACCCCACATCGCATTACGCCTTTACGGAGGCGCGATCAGCAGGGATCCGTGAATCCCCTATGATCCCGGGGCCAGTGACATTCACTGGCCCTTTTTTTCATGCCCATGTCACAAGCTGAAACCACGTCTTCCCCGTCTGCTGCTGCCTCGGCCCCTGAGCCGCTGGTGGCGTTGCGCGCGGTCACCTGTGGTTACGGTGACCGGGTCATCCTGTCAGACCTCAACCTTGTGGTGCCGCGCGGCCAGGTGGTGGCCTTGATGGGTACTTCGGGTGGCGGTAAAACGACAGTTTTGCGCCTGATCGGTCGGCAATTGACCCCTATGTCCGGGCAAGTGCTGGTGGATGGGCAGGACATGGCACATCTGGATGCGGCCGGGCTGATGGCCGCACGGCGGCGCATGGGCATGTTGTTCCAGTTTGGCGCCCTGTTCACCGACCTCTCGGTGTTCGAGAACGTCGCGTTTCCGCTGCGCGAGCACACCAAGCTGCCCGAATCCATCCTGCGTGATCTGGTGCTGATGAAGCTCAACGCCGTGGGCTTGCGCGGTGCGCGTGACCTGATGCCCAGCGAGATTTCGGGCGGCATGGCCCGTCGCGTGGCCCTGGCGCGCGCGATGGCGCTGGATCCGGAACTCATGCTGTACGACGAGCCGTTTGCGGGGCTGGACCCGATCTCGATGGGGGTGTCGGCGCGTTTGATCCGTGAGCTCAACGATACGATGGGGCTCACCAGTGTGCTGGTGTCCCACGATGTGGAAGAAACCTTCCTGATTGCCGACCATGTGGTGTTGCTGGCCAATGGTCGCATCGTGGCCCAGGGCACCCCGGCAGAGATGCGCGCCAGCAGCGACCCGCTGGTACGCCAGTTTGTGGACGCCGCTCCCGATGGGCCGGTGCGCTTCCACCACCCTGCGATCGATGCAGGTCATGATTTCGGAGTGCGCGGATGATCTCCTGGCTCAATCCAGCCCGAGTCGGGCGGGCCATTCGTCTGAAGTTGACCGACGTGGGTTATGGCGCACGCCTGTTCTTGCGTCTGCTGCTGTCGCTGGGGGCCACTCTGAAGCGTCCGCGGCTGCTCACCGAGCAGATCTTTTTCCTGGGCAACTACTCGCTGGCCATCATCACGGTGTCGGGCGCCTTCGTCGGGTTCGTGCTGGGGCTGCAGGGCTACTACATCTTGCAACGGTATGGCTCCAGCGAGGCGCTGGGCCTGATGGTGGCGCTGTCTCTGGTGCGCGAACTCGGGCCGGTGGTGGCCGCACTGCTGTTTGCCGGTCGCGCTGGCACGGCCCTGACGGCCGGCATTGGCTTGATGAAGGCGGGCGAGCAGTTGTCCGCCATGGAAATGATGGGGGTGGACCCCATTCAGCGGGTCCTGGCGCCACGTTTCTGGGGTGGGGTCATCGCCATGCCGCTGCTCGCGGCGGTGTTCTCGGCCGTGGGGGTGCTCGGTGGCTGGGTCGTGGGTGTGGTCATGATCGGTGTAGACGACGGGGCTTTCTGGTCGCAGATGCAAAACGGCGTCGAGGTGTGGTCCGATGTGGGCAATGGCATGCTCAAGAGCCTGGTGTTCGGCCTGACAGTCACTTTCGTGGCATTGCTGCAGGGCCATGAATGCGAGCCGACACCGGAGGGCGTGTCGCTGGCGACCACCCGTACCGTGGTGATGTCTTCCCTGGCAGTGTTAGGGCTGGATTTTGTGTTGACGGCCATGATGTTCTCGATCTGATCGAGAGCGGTCGCAAGGACGAACGATATGCAGAAATCAAAACATGACGTGTGGGTCGGCATCTTCGTGATGCTGGGGGCGGCGGCGATCGTCTTCCTGGCCTTGAAGGCGGGCAACCTGCTGACCCTGTCTTTCGATTCGGGATACAAGGTTGCGGCCCTGTTCGATAACATCGGTGGACTCAAGCCCAAGGCGGCGGTGAAAAGCGCAGGCGTGGTCGTGGGCCGGGTGACAGCCATCACCTTCGACAACGAGACCTTTCAGGCGAAGGTCGAGATCGAAATGAACAAAGGGGTCGCCTTTCCCAAGGACACCTCGGCCAAGATTCTGACGGCCGGTTTGCTGGGCGAGCAGTACATTGGCCTGGAGCCCGGTTACGGCGAGACCAACCTGGTGGAGGGCGACGCGATCAAAGCCACCCAGTCGGCCATCGTGCTGGAAAACCTGATCAGTCAGTTCCTCTACAGCAAAGCTGCCGAAGGCGGCAAGGATGCCGGCAAGGAGAGTGGCAAATGAGTGCATTTCATTCGCGCCTGGGGCATCGTGCCCGTGCGCTGGTGTGCGCGGTGAGCCTGCCGGTTGTGCTGACCTTGTCCGGGTGTGCCACTCGCCAAGCGCCGGACCCGCTGGAATCATGGAATCGGGGCGTGTTCTCGTTCAACGAGACGGTGGACGTGTACGTGCTCAAGCCCTTGGCTGAAGGCTACGTGAAGGTCACGCCCGACCCGGTTCGCACCGGCGTGCGCAATTTCTTTGGCAACATCAGCGATGTCTGGTCGTCGGCGAATCTGTTTTTGCAGGGGCGCTTCAAGGAAGGGGCGGCCAGCACCATGCGGGTGGCCGTGAACTCGACCCTGGGACTGGGCGGTTTGATCGATCTGGCCACCCCCATGCGTCTGGACCGTTTCAACGAAGATCTGGGGCAGACCTTGGGGGTGTGGGGCGTGCCTTCTGGGGCCTACCTCGTCTGGCCGATCATGGGGCCCTCCTCAGTGCGTGACTCGGCCAACTTCGCGACCAGCATGACGTTCTCGGCCACGACCTTGATCGATGGTGCCCGTGAGGACAACCTGATTCGCCTGCTCAGTGGGGTCAGCACCCGTGCCGCTTTCCTGTCGGCCACCGATCTGCTCGATGGGGTGGCGCTGGACAAGTACACCTTCACTCGGGACGCCTATTTGCAGCGTCGCCAGAGCCTGATCGACGCAGGCCGTCCGCCGAGCGATGACGTTGAGGAAGACGAGGCCCCTCAGCCTCGCTACGACCTGCCGGAAGCCGAGGAAGAGGCGGCTGCGTCGGCTGCCAGCGCACCCTGACGCGGCCCCCTCAGAGGCTCACTCTCACACCATGACCAGATGATCCGGTCATCCTGTCTGCCCGTTGAGACGTTAAGGGACAGAGGTCAGGATCGCAGAAAGGACCCTTTGTGTTGCATACCCGTATGTTTGCTGTTCGTTTGGTGAGTTCGGCCCTCTTGGCCGTGTCGGCTGTGGGCGCGTCCCAGGCTTGGGCACAGGCAGCGCCGGCTCAGGTCGCAGCCGCTCCAGCTCAAACGCCGGAAGCCTTCATCCAGTCGATCACCAATGAGGTGATGGCCACGGTCAAGTCCGACAAGGCCATCCAGTCGGGTGACCTGCGCAAGATCACGGCCGCCGTCGACACCAAGATCATGCCGAATGTGAACTTTGTGCGCATGACGGCGGCGACGGTGGGTCCGGCTTGGCGCCGTGCCACGCCCGATCAGCGTCAGCGTCTGCAAAACGAGTTCAAGACCTTGCTGGTACACACCTACGCGGGTGCCGCCTCCCAGGTCAAGGACCAGGTCATTGAGTACCTGCCGTCGCGCAGCCGTCCGACCGACACGGACGTGATCGTGCGCACCGTGGTCAAGGGCAAGGGTGACCCCATCCAGTTGAATTACCGCCTGGAAAAGTCGGGCAACACTTGGAAGGTGTACGACGTGAACGTGCTGGGCGCGTGGCTGGTGCAAACGCACCAGAGCAGCTTTGCCCAGGAAATCAATGCGTCGGGCATTGACGGCCTGATCTCGAAGCTCGCCGAGCGCAACCGCCAGTTGGTGGCCAAGAACGCGGCGAACTGAGCCATGTTGTTGCTGCCTGCCGTCATCACGCACGCCGAAGTGCCGCATGTATTGCGTCTGTTTCGCCAGACGCTGGACCAGGCTGCGGCCCAAGGTGGCACGGAAGCAGCCATGCTGACGGTGGATGGCGCGGCCTTGCAGCAGTTTGACTCCAGCGCCCTGGCGGTGTTGCTGGAGTGTCAGCGCATGGCGCGCGCCAACGGGCGCGCCTTTGCCGTGCAGCACCTGCCGCCCAAGTTGACCGAACTGGCCCGCCTGTATGGCGTGGACGCGCTGTTGCAGTCGGCCTGAGTATTGCGTGATGGTGGCCTGTCAGCCAGTTTCGTGCCTCGCCTTCAGCTTTCTTCGGTCCAACTGAAGCCGTCCCGCGCCACCAGCGCGCTGGCAGCAGCCGGGCCCCAGGTTCCTGCACTGTAAGGGCGAAGGCTACTCGGGTCGTGGCGCCAGGCCTCCAGAATGGGTTCCACCCAGCGCCACGCCTGTTCCTGCTCGTCCGAGCGCACAAACAGGTTCAAGCGGCCCGCCAGCGCGTCGAGCAGCATGCGCTCGTAGGCGCCCACCCGGACGGTTGGGAAGGCCTGGTCGAAGTCCAGGTTCAGAGACACAGGGGACAGGTGCTCGGCTTGCGTGGCCGTCTGTTCGGTACCTACGGCGCCTTTGGCTGCCAGCAGGTGCAATTGCAAGCCGTCTTCTGGCTGCAACTTGATCACCAGTTTGTTGGGCGTTTGCGTGCCCGGAAAAATGGAGTGCGGGGTGGGGCGGAAGTTCACCACGATTTCGGCATGGCGGTGGGCCAGGCGCTTGCCGGTACGCAGGTAGAAGGGCACGCCTGCCCAGCGCCAGTTCTGGATCTCGCAGCGCAGGGCCACAAAGGTTTCGGTGGCACTGCCCGGCGGCACTTTCGCCTCGTCCAGGTAGCCGGGTACGGCGGCACCCTCGACCGTGCCAGCCCGGTACTGGCCACGCACCACATCGCGCGCCACCGAGGCCGCGTCGAAGGGTTTGAGCGAGCGCAGCACCTTGAGTTTCTCGTCGCGGATGGCGTCGGCGTCGGCGCTGGATGGGGGCTCCATCGCGACCATGGTCAGCAACTGCAGCGCATGGTTCTGGATCATGTCGCGCAGCGCACCGGTGCGGTCGTAGAAGTCGCCCCGGGTGCCCACGCCCAGGCTTTCGGCCAGCGTGATCTGGATGTTGGCGATGCTTTCGCGGCGCCACAGGGGCTCGAACAGCACATTGCCAAAGCGCAGGGCCATCAGGTTTTGCACCGAGGGCTTGCCCAGGTAGTGGTCGATGCGCAGGGCCTGGCGCTCGCTGAACACGGCCCGCACCGCCTCGTTGATGGCCTGGGCCGACGCCAGGTCATGCCCCAGGGGTTTCTCCAGCACCACGCGCACGCCGGGGTGGTTGAGGCCGGCCGCGCCCAGTTGCTCGCAGATGACGGGGAAAAGGTGCGGGCTGGTGGCGAGGTACATCACCACGGTGTCGGTGCTGCGACCGCCCAGCCATTGGCGCAGCAACTGATAGTCGTCGGGCTTGGACAGGTCCATGCGCAGGTAATGCACCTGGGTGGCAAAGCGGTCGAACTCGTCTTCGGTGGGGCGCTTGGCGCGGTCGTCCACAGTGGCGAGCTTGTCCTTGAGCCACTGGCGGTAGCTGTCGTCGGTGCGCTCATCGCGGGCCACCGCGAGGATGCGCCCTTGGGCGGGCAGCTTGCCATGGCGCCAGGCCTGGAACAGGGCCGGCATCAGCTTGCGCCAGGTCAGATCGCCCGTGCCACCGAAAAAAACCAGATCAAAGGACATGAAAGGGGCCCGATAAAGGGGGAGTGCGCTCATTCCAGGGGCCGCAGGGCACGCCTGTCATGATTTTGGAGACAGAATGTGGCTTCACGATAAGCCAAATTCAGGATGCTGGTCGATCTCGTTTCGATACGAGGTCGGAGTCAGCCCATTTCACCTTGTTTCCCATGACCTCGCAACTCGATCAGCTCAAGGCCTGCACCACCGTTGTCGCCGACACCGGTGACTTCAAGCAACTGGCCCAGTTCACCCCGCAAGACGCCACGACCAACCCGTCCCTGATTCTCAAGGCGGTGCAAAAGCCCGAGTACGCGCCCTTGCTGGCCGAGGTGGTGGCTGCGCACCGTGGGGTGTCGCTGGATGCGATCGTGGACCAGGTGTTGGTGCGCTTTGGTCTGGAAATCCTGAAGGTGGTGCCCGGCCGCGTGTCGACCGAAGTGGACGCCCGCCTGAGCTTTGACACCGAGGCCACGCTGGTGCGGGCGCGTCGCCTGATCAGCCTGTACGAAGCGGCCGGCATTGCGCGTGCGCGTGTGCTCATCAAGATCGCGGCCACCTGGGAAGGCATCCAGGCGGCCCGCGTGCTGGAACAAGAAGGCATCCACTGCAACCTGACCCTGCTGTTCGCCTTTGCCCAGGCGCGCGCCTGTGGCGATGCGGGTGTGCAACTGATCTCGCCGTTTGTCGGGCGCATCTACGATTGGTACAAGAAATCGGCCGGTGCGGCCTGGGACGAGGCCGCGCAGGCCGGCGTCAACGACCCGGGCGTGCAGTCGGTCAGCCGCATCTACAGCTACTACAAGGCCCACGGGGTACGCACCGAGGTGATGGGGGCGAGCTTCCGCAATGTGGGCCAGATCCTGGCCCTGGCGGGCTGCGATCTGCTGACCATCAGCCCAGACCTGCTGGCGCAACTGCAGGCCAGCGATGCGCCGGTGGTGCGCCAGCTGGTGCCCCCCACCCACGTCGACGCCCCGGAGGCACCTCTGAGTGAGGCCGCCTTCCGCTATGCACTCAACGACGATGCGATGGCCACCGAGAAACTGGCTGAGGGCATCCGTGCGTTCGCCGTTGATGCCGGTAAGCTGGATGCCTTGATCGAGGCGCAGCGCTGAGCGGGGGAGAGCGAAGCATGACGTCTCCCCGTTGTGACCAGACTGTGGCCTGGGCGGCCCTGCACGGGCATTACCAGGCCCACGGGTCCACGCTGGACCTGCGCAACCTGTTTGCCGATGACCCCCGCCGCGTGGAGGCCCTGACCTTCGAGGCGCCTGAGGTGGTGGTGGACATGTCACGGGTGCATTGGGATGTGGCCACGCGCCATCACCTGTTGGATCTGGCGCGCGAATGCAGGCTGACCGAGCGACGCGATGCGCTGCTGCGGGGTGAGCTGGTCAATGTCTCCGAGGGCCGGGCGGTGCTGCACACGGCGCTGCGTGCGCCGCGGGGCCAGGGTCCGTTCAGCGACGAGGTGCATGCGGTGCTCGACGCGATGCTGGACTTTGTCGACGGGGTCTGGGCCACGGCCGGCGGGCCGAATCCGGGCGACATCCACGATGTGGTCAACATTGGCATTGGCGGCTCGGACCTGGGGCCGCAGATGGTGGTGATGGCGCTGGAGGCCTTTGCCCATCCCCGCCTGCGCAGCCATTTCGTGTCGAACATCGACGGACAGGATTTGGCCAGCGTGTTGCGGCAGGTCGACCCGCAACACACCCTGTTCATCGTGGCGTCCAAGACCTTCACGACGCAGGAGACCATGGTGAACGCGCGCACCGCGCGCCAGTGGTTTCTGGACCAGGGTGGCACCAACATTGCCCGCCACTTTGTGGCCACGACCTCGAATGTCGAGGGCGCAGCGACCTTCGGCATCACCACCACCTTCGGATTCTGGGACTGGGTGGGGGGGCGTTTCTCGCTGTGGTCGGCCATTGGTCTGCCGATTGCGCTGGCGCTGGGGCGCACGCATTTCCGTGCGCTGCTCGACGGGGCGCATGCGATGGACCGGCACTTCGCGTCGGCCCCACCGTCAGCCAACCTGCCGCTGTGGCTGGGGCTGATGGACGTCTGGTATCGCAACTTCAAGGGCTACACCAGCCGTTGTGTGGCCCCGTATCACCACGGCTTGCGCCGCCTGCCGGCTTACTTGCAGCAACTGGTGATGGAGAGCAATGGCAAGAGCGTGGACCGTCACGGTCAGCCGCTGACCTACGCCACCAGTGAGGTGGTGTGGGGCGAGCCGGGTGTCAACGGGCAGCACGCGTTTTTCCAGATGCTGCACCAGGGCACCGATGTGATCCCGGTGGAGTTCATCTTGTTCAAGGGCTTGCCGCTGCGCGACGCCGGGCAGCTGTCGCCTGCGGTGCAGGAGTTGCTGCACCGCCAGCATCAGATGTTGCTGGCCAACGGGCTGGCGCAGGCGCAGGCGCTGATGTGGGGCAAGACCACCGAGCAGGCAGCCCACGAGGTCGCGCCGACCGCGTCCAAACAGTTGGCGCCGCAGGTGATTGCACGCCACCGCACCTTCCCGGGCAACCGCCCCAGCTTGACGATGGTGATCGATGCGCTGACGCCGCGCTCACTGGGGGCTTTGATCGCGCTGTACGAGCACCGGGTGCTGGTCAGCGGTGCGCTGTGGGGCATCAACTCCTTCGACCAATGGGGCGTGGAGCTGGGCAAGGCCATGAGCAACGACCTGCTGCCGCGTCTGGAGAGCGGCGATGTCAGTGGGCTGGATGCGGCCACCGCAGCGATGATCGCGCGGCTGCGCGGGGCCTGAACCGGTTTTCAGCACACCCTGAGCGGGCGAGGGCCTCGGGTGACCGGGCTGCAAGCCCTGGCCGCGCCGGGGCCGATCAGGCTTCGGCGACCTCGGTGAGGGCCTTGCGCATTTTCTTCATGGCGGCCACTTCGATCTGACGGATGCGCTCCGCGCTGACGCCGTATTCGGCCGCCAGGTCGTGCAGCGTCATGCCGCCCGAGCCGTCGTCGTTGACCTGTAGCCAGCGCTCTTCGACGATGCGGCGGCTGCGGGCGTCGAGCTGGTCGAGCGCCAAGGCGATGCCATCGCTGGCCAGCCAGTCGCGGCGGTGGGCCTCGATCACGCGAGTGGGCTCGTGGATCTCGTCGGCCAAGTAGGCCAGCGGGGCCACAGGGCCGTCACCGTCGTCATCGGTGGGGGCCTCTAGCGCCACATCGCCACCCGCCATGCGGGTTTCCATCTCGATGACGTCTTCCGGACGGACATTGAGTTCCGTGGCCATGCGCTGGATGTCGTGCTCCGACAGGCAGGCGCGACCAACGTTGACGGCGTCGGCTTCACCTTTGAACTGGTGCTTGAGCGAGCGCAGGTTGAAAAACAGCTTGCGTTGGGCCTTGGTGGTGGCCACCTTGACCATGCGCCAGTTCTTCAGGATGTATTCGTGGATCTCGGCCTTGATCCAGTGCATGGCGTAACTCACCAGGCGCACGCCCTGATCGGGGTCGAAGCGCTTGACGGCCTTCATCAGGCCGACGTTGCCTTCCTGAATCAGGTCACCTTGCGGCAGGCCGTAGCCCATGTACTGACGGGAGATGGACACGACCAAGCGCAGGTGCGAGAGCACCAGACGGGAGGCGGCCTGCAGGTCCTGCTGGTCACGCAGACGACGCGCCAGGGACTGCTCCTCGTCGGGCGCCAGCATGGGGATGGCCTGGACCGAGCGGATGTACGCGTCCAAGTTGCCCAGCGAGGGCACCACACTCCAGGGGTCACGGGGGGCAAGGGCGGTCGTCAGGGTCATGGCTGGTCCTTTCGTGGATCCTTCTGAAAGAATATTAGCACTCACCGGATCAGAGTGCTAAATCGGGCAGAAGTTCCCCCGCGCCTGGGAGGGGCGCCTCACGATGAGGTGGGGCAGACCTTGGCTGGCGGCTTAGCCTTGGTTCAGGCGGAAGATGCGTACCAGCTCGGCGAGGCGGCTGGCCTGCTGCTGCAGGCTCTCAGCAGCAGCGGCGCTTTGTTCGACCAGCGCCGCGTTTTGCTGCGTGGTGCGGTCCAGCTCGGAGACCGCGTGGCTCACCCGGTCGATGCCGTCGGTCTGCTCCTGCGTGGACGTGCCGATCTCGTTGATCAGGTCTGACACATTGCGCACCTGGGTGACGATGTCGTCCATCGTGGACCCTGCGTCGTTGACGAGTTGGGTGCCCAGTTCGACCTTCGTGACGCTGGCACCAATCAGGGACTTGATCTCGCGGGCGGCTTCGGCACTGCGCTGGGCCAGATTGCGGACCTCGGAGGCCACCACGGCGAAGCCACGGCCTTGCTCCCCGGCGCGGGCCGCTTCCACGGCGGCGTTGAGCGCCAGGATGTTGGTCTGGAAGGCGATGCCGTCGATGACGCCGATGATGTCGGCGATCTTTTTCGAGCTGGCGCTGATGTCGTCCATGGTGGCCACGACCTGGCCGACCACCTGACCGCCCTTGGTGGCCGCCGCACTGGCCGATGCCGCCAGTTGCGTGGCGTGACGGGCGGTGTCCGCGTTGCTCTTGACGGCGCTGTTCATCTGCATCATGGATGAGGCCGTCTGTTGCAGGCTGGAGGCCTGCTGTTCGGTGCGCAGGGAGAGGTCGGCGTTGCCGGTGGCGATCTCGGCCGATCCCGTGTCGATCGAGTCAGAGGCTTGGCGGACCTGGGCCACGATGCTGGCGAGACTGGTGCGCATGGCACCCAGGGACGCGAGTACGCTGTCGGCGGGCGCCTGGTCTGCGCCGGGGACCGGGTTGAGGTCACCCTCGGCAACGCGTCGGGCGGCGTCACCCAGGGCCTGTGGCTCCGCACCCAATTGCTTGAGGATGCTGTTGGACAGGGTCCACGCGAGGGCCGCGCCACACAGCAGCGACAAGGCCAGCGCGGTGAGCATCACGGTCAGGAAGCCATCAGCCTCGTCCAGTGCAATCTTGTTCTGGGCCTGGATGCGTTGTTCTTCGTAGTCGATCAGTTGGTTGATGGCCGCCAGCCATTGCACATACTGAGGTTTGGCCTGCGACCAGAGCAGGGTCTGGGCGCCCGTGGCGTCACCCCCGTCCACCATCTTCACGATGGACTGCGTGGTGGCCACGGCCTGTGCCTCAATGTCTTTGATCGCGCCGTACAGTCGGTTCAACTCGGCCTTGTCCTCGGCGTTGGCCACCAGGGCCTCCAACGGGGTGGCCGATTCTGCGTAGAACCGCGCCAGCGCCTCGATGGTCGCGACCTCTTTTTGTCGCTCTGCAGGGGTGTCGCTCAACACCACGTCGCGGACGGCAATCGCTCGGTCATGGGCCGAGCCACGGAAGTTGATCGCAAAGCGCTGGATGGAGGCGTGCACGTCGCTGTTGGCGTGCAGGGCGGTGTTGATGGCATTCACCTTGATCAGCGCGATCGTTGCGACCACGACCAGGATCGCGAGCACCAGCCCGAACCCGATGCTGAGGCGTTTACCCACTGAAAGTTGCTGAAAGCTCATGGTGCTGCTCATTTCATTGACTGTGACGTTGGCCGGAAGGTACAGACATTTCGGTGTCAATGGGACTTGTCTCTGGAGTGACGCCGTTTTGACTCGATCGCGACCTGTGAGTGGCGTGTCAATGTTCACGAAGTTGCCCCCAACGGAGGGTGGGCAGACCGATGCGCCTCGCTTTCCTGGTCTGACACAGTGAGGTGGGGTCAGCATGCGCATAATCGCAAACCTGCGGTCATTGGGCGTGTGATGGTGTCGTTGTCGGTGTGTCGTGTTCTGAAATGGGGTCAAAGCCTGGGGTGGGGGATGGCTCTGGCGGGGTGGGGCGTGGCCGGCGCCCACGCGACCGAGCGCGCGCCGACGGAGGCAGACTACTTTGCCAGCGTGCCGGTGGTGTTGACCGCCAGCCGCCTGGACCAGCCGCTCAACGAGGCGCCCGGTGCCATGACGGTGATCGACCGTGACACCATCCGCCTGTCGGGTGCGCGCACCGTGGCCGAAGTGCTGCGCCTGGTGCCCGGCTACGTGCTGGGAGGGTGGAACGGAGCCAATCCCTTGGCGTCGTACCATGTTGCCCTGGACGATTTTGGCGGGCGCAATCTGGTGCTGATCGATGGCCGTTCGGTGTATGCCAGCAGCTACCTGGGTGACACCCACTACGGCATGATGGGCGTGCTGTTGCCTGACATCGAACGCATCGAGGTGCTGCGTGGGGCCAACTCTGCGGCCTACGGGGCCAACGCGATGTTCGGAGTCGTCAACATCATCACCCGACACAGTGCCGACACCGTGGGCGGCTCGGCCGCGCTCTCGATGGGCGACAACGGCATTCGCGACACCTATGCCCGCCTGGGGGTGGGCAACGAGGCGAGCAACTTCCGGGTGTCGGTGGGTGAGCAGCGCGACCGGGGTTACTTGAACGCCTTCGATGACAAACGCCTGGGTCAGGTTCAGTTGCGCGCAGACCTGCAGCCCTCACTGGCCGATGACGTGATGGTCTCGCTGGGGGTCTCCGAGTTGCTGTCCGGAGACGGCTATTCGGCCACGGACAGGAGCAATCCCTTTCATCAGCTTCGTTCCCGCACGACCCACGCACAGGTGGAATGGCGACGTCAGCTCGATGATCGCAATGAGTTGCAGGTGTCCGTCAATTACATGGAAGACCGCCGGTGGGAGCCCCTGACCATGACGGTGCTCATGCCGTCGTACCCACCCATCTCACTGGATGTGGACTACGGCACATGGGGGCAGCGCAACAATGTGGAGGTCCAGCGGCGGACTGTCTGGAGCCCGGCCTGGCGAACCCTGGTGGGGGTGGGTTACAAGGACGAGCGAGCGCGCTCGGACACGATGTATTACGGTCAAGGCTGGGTCTCGATGGGGGAGACCCGTCTGTTCGGCACCGCTGAGTGGCGTGTGAATCCAGCGTGGCTGCTCAATGCCGGACTGTTCGTGGGGGACCACACACTGGCTGGAACGTATACAGCGCCCCGCCTGATGGTCAACTGGCTGGCGACCCCCCATCAGACCTGGCGCATGGGTGTGACGGAGTCGATGCGCGCCCCCAGTCTGTCTGAATACAAGAGCGATGTTCGCGTCTCCCTGCCGGGCACGCCGTACTTCACGCGGCCCTACGCGGCAAGCGGGTCGGTGCAGCCTGAGACGTTGACCAGTCAGGAAGTTGGGTATTGGGGGCGCTGGCCGGATGCACAGGTGACGTTTGATGCTCGCCTGTACCGTGAGCGCATGCGCGATGTGGTGGTGGACGACAATGGGGAGGGCGCCACTTTGCTGCCGAACCAGTTGGGCAAGGCCAGGGATTTCGTCAACCGCCATGCGCTGACGCTGGTGGGGCTGGAGTATCAGTGGCGCTGGAAGCCCACGTCCCGCACGGAGTTGTGGCTGAATCAGAACTTCTCGCGCATGAAGTGGGACGACCCCGTGCAAGAGGTCAAAGAAGAGCGTCGTCCACCTCGCCATGCCACCACCGTGGCGTTGTTCCAGCAACTGCCGGACAACTGGCAAATCAGCGTGCTGCACGAACGCCTGGGTTCGATGACCTTGCGCGCGAAGGCCAACTGGATGGAGGCGACACACCGCACCGACATTCGGTTGGCGCGCACCTTCCGATGGGGTGGGTACAAAGCCGAGGCCGCCTTCATGGTGCAGTCTGTGGAGGGTGATCAACTGTTCTTCGACCCCCAGCGGAACTACCGGCGGGGGCGTCAGGGATTCTTGACCCTGCAGCTGGAAATGTGAGCAATTGTTCTCGCCATCCTTCCGGTTGACAAGAGGGTGCTCAGCTCATAATTGCGGACGTTTGCTGGATGGGTGTGAGATGGTTTCGTTGTCTGCGTTGTGTGTTCGGAGGGCGTGCCACCGCTTGGTGCTGGGCTTGGCTTTGGGCGGGTTCACGGCGGTGAGCGTGCAGGCGGCCGGGCGAGCGCCCACCGAAGAGGACTACTTTGCCAACGTGCCGGTGGTGTTGACGGCCAGTCGGCTGGATCAACCGCTGAATGAAGCGCCAGGGGCGATCACTGTCATTGACCGCCAGACGATCCGCTTGTCGGGCGCCCGTACCCTGGCCGAGGTGATGCGGTTGGTGCCGGGCTACCTTTCCGGGGGCTGGAATGGGGCCAATCCCCTGGCGGCTTATCACATCCCCCTGGATGACTTTGGCACCCGCAATCTGGTGTTGATTGACGGACGCTCGGTGTATGCCTCCAGCTATCTGGGGGACACCCACCGGGGCATGATGGACGTGATGCTCGAGGACATCGAGCGCATTGAGGTGCTGCGCGGTGCCAACTCGGCGGCCTATGGCGCCAATGCGATGTTCGGCGTCATCAACATCATCACCCGCCACAGCGCCGACACGGTCGGCGGTGAGGTGTCGCTGACCTCTGGCGACAACGGGATTCGCGATCGCCGCGCCCGCATCGGAGTGGGGGATGAGACCGCCAGTTTTCGGCTGTCGGTGGGGGAGCAGCGTGACTCGGGCTACCTCAATGCCTACGACGACAAGCGCCTGGGGCAGGTGAATGCGCGGGCTGACTTCAAGCCGACGCTCAACGATGATGTGATGGTGGCCATGGGGGTGTCCTACCTGGATGCGGGGGAAGGTGACAGCGACAACGAGAACCCGCTGCATAAGATTCGTACCCGTGACACCTATTTCCAAGGCGAATGGCGCAGGCAGTTGGGTGAGGCCGATGAGCTCAAGGTGTCTGCCAGTTTCATGGAGGACAGCAAGCAAGACTTTGCCACGGCACCCAACGATCGGGCGAACCGCCCGACCTTTCCGATCCCTGGCGCCTATTTTGAAATGGACTATGGCGGGATCGGGCGACGGGTCAACCTGGAGGTTCAGCGCAAAGCCAGTCTTTCCGACAGCGTGAGAGCGGTGATCGGGCTGGGGTTCAAGGATGAGAGAGCCCGATCTGCCCCCCTGTACAACACCCACGACTGGGTGTCTTTTCGCGAGACACGTGCCTTTGGGACGGTGGAGTGGCGAGCGAGCGCACACTGGTTGTTCAATGGTGGTCTCTTCGTGGGAGACCACAGTCGCGCTGGTACTTACACCGCACCGCGTTTGATGGCCAACTGGTTGCTGTCGCCGGAGCACACGGTACGTTTCGGCGTCACGGAGTCCATTCGCGCCCCCAATTTGTATGAATATGAGGCAGATACGCGCACTTACACCAACGTGGGTGCCATCTATGTGCATGAGTACGCTGCCACCGGCCGGGTTCAACCGGAGACCTTGCTGAGCAAGGAGTTGGGGTATGTCGGTCGTTTCAAGGGACTTCACCTGACGCTGGACGCCCGGCTGTATCACGAGCGGATGCGAGACGTGATTGGAACCACGCTGTATCCACATCCTGAAACCAATCCGCTCAACGGCAGACGGTCGCGTGACTACGTCAACCGGACGAATCTGTCGATGACCGGTCTGGAATATCAGTTACGCTGGAAGCCGTTGGAGTCGACCGAGGTGTGGCTCAATCAAAGCTTCAATCGCCTTGAGTGGGATGACCCCAAGCTTGAGCTGGACGATGAGCGTCGACCGCCCGAGCACACCACGCTGATTGCGTTGTTTCAGCGGTTGCCGGGGAACTTGCAGCTCGGTGTGATTCACGAAAGGGTGGGCGGGATGACTTGGCGTGCGCGTGATGACTGGATGCCGTTTACGCATCGCACCGATCTGCGCTTGGCTTATTCTTTCCGCATCGGTGCCAGCAGGGCGGAAGCGGCTCTGACGGTTCAGTCGGCTGAAGGAGCGGGAACGTTTTTCCGCGTTCAAGAGAACTTCAAGCTGGCTCGCAAGAGTTTCCTGACCCTTCGCGTGGAGATGTGACCTGATCACCCGCCGCCAATCCCTTGCCTTTGCCGTTGGCACCCCCCTGTTGGTCGGGGTAGGGCAGGTGCAGGCTGCGAGCGATGCAGTCTGGGTCCTGCCCTCGGATGCCTCCTGGGCCTACACCGAGGCGGCGACTGCTTTGCAGGCCGACTGGCGCCAGGTGGGCCGGGGTAGAGAGTTGCTCATTCTGGGGGCGCGTGAACTGCCCTCAGGTACGCCGCCTGCGGCCCTGGTCACCCTGGGGGCGGCCGCCTTGCGCCTGGCGATGGAGCGTGCCAGTGCTCAGGCTGACTGGGCGCGTGTCCCTGTGCTGGGGGCCTTGCTGCCTCGTGACGGGTTTGCGGCGGTCTGGAAGCGTCCGCCCGCGTGGGTGTCTGCTGCCTATCTGGACCAGCCCATTGAACGCTATCTGGCCTTGATTCGTCGCGCCATGCCCCGCTTGACCAAGGTGGGCGTATTGGTGCACGAGGACGCCGTATCGCAACGTCAGGCGCTGCTCAAAGCGGCGCAGGCGCAGGGCGTGCGTCTGGTGATCGGCTCGGTGGGGGCGCCGGAGACGCTGTCTGCTGCGCTGCGATCGGTGTTGGCCGACGCCGACGTGTTGCTCATCTTGCCAGACAGTGCGGTGGCCGATGTGTCGGCCTTGCAGCACATGCTGATCACTGCCTATCGGCAGCGTGTGCCGGTGGTGAGCTATTCGCCGGCGTTGGTCAAAGCGGGGGCAGCCATGGGTTTGTATGCCAGTCCTGCACAGGCGGGTCGTCAGGTGGCGGCCATGTTGAAGGGGCCTTTGAGTGCGTCGTCCGGTGTGTCGGCCTGGCCAGCAGCCCGTCTGGCTGACGGGTTCACGGTGGCGCTCAACGAACAAGTCTGCCGGTCCTTGGGGCTGGACGTGCCGGACGTTTCTGTATTGACCGATGCCTTGCGGCGTGAGGAGGGCATGCGGTGATATTGAAACTGGGTGGGGTGCGCGTGCGCCTTTGGTTGGCGACGGCTTTGCCGGCCATGCTGGTGATTGCCTTGCTCGTGGTGGGGTTCGCGTCCCAGTACGGCGGGCGCATGGCGGAAGCCTTGAAGGATCGCGGTGCGGCCTCGGCTCGTCAGTTGGGCAGCGCCGCAGAGTTCAGTCTGTTTGCGGGCGATCGCGAGGCTCTGGCGCGACTGGCTGAGGCTGCCCTGCGCAGCGATGTCCAGTTGCGTGGGGTGATCATTTACAACGCGCAGGGGCAGGTGAAGGCGGCAGCAGGTCAGATGAGGGCGCCCTCGCCGCGTCTGGATGGTGCCATCCAGATCGTGCAAACGAAAGACGCTCTGGTGGTGGCACAGCCCATCTACTCCACCCAGTCGATGTTGCAGGACGATGTGTATGGGCCGGTGGCTGGGGCACCGGAAGGTTTCCGTGCCACAGAGAACCGCTTGCTGGGGTATGCCGTGGTGGAAATGTCGCTAGAGGCCCTGGCTCAGCAGCGACGGGATCTGTTGATCTGGTCCTTGGCGACGGCTGTGGGGGGGTTGATGCTCGCGGGGGTGATGGCCTCCGTGCTGGCCGATTTGGTGTCGGTTCAGATTGGTCGCATCAACCATGTGGTGCAGCGCGTGGGGGAGGGACAGTTGGATGAGCGTGTGGACGTCGAGCGCAGCGGCATCTTGAGGCCCTTGGCGACGGGGATCAATGCGATGGTGGCGCGCATTGCCACCACGCAGGAGGAGTTGCAGCAGCAGATCACCCAAGCCACGCAGGAGCTGCGCGATCAGAAGGATGCGGCTGAGCTGGCGGCACGCACGGACTCGCTGACCGGTGTGGCCAGCCGACGGGCGTTTTCGGAGGCGGCCGAGGCCGAGATGCAGCGTGCGCTGCGTTATCGCTCGGAGTTGTCCTTGCTGATGATGGACCTGGACCACTTCAAGGTGGTCAACGACACCCATGGCCATGTGACCGGGGATGCCGTGCTGGTGAGCTTTGCACAAACGGTGCAGCAACTGGTGCGCAAGGTGGACCTGGTGGCGCGCCTGGGGGGGGAGGAGTTTGTGGTGCTGTTGCCCAACATCACGGCTGACCAGGCGACCGCGCTGGCCGAGCGCATTCGTGAGGCGGTCTACAACAGCCACTTGTTGGTGGATGGCCAGCCGCTGCAGTTCAGTGTGAGCATTGGCGTGGCGCAGTTTGATCGCCGGGAGCTGAGCCTGACGGGCTGGCTGGCGCGTGCCGATGCGGCGCTGTACCAGGCCAAGGCGCAGGGTCGCAACCGGGTTGTGCTGGAGATGAGCGAGGTGTGAGCCGGGCACCGGCGCTCAGGGCCGGTGCCTTGGGGGGGCCTGTGCTCGCCCCGGGGCGGAGTCAGGCCGTTTCGGCGAACAGCTCGCGGCCGATCAGCATGCGGCGGATCTCGCTGGTGCCGGCGCCGATTTCATAGAGCTTGGCATCGCGCCACAGGCGGCCCAGTGGGTAGTCGTTGATGTAGCCGTTGCCGCCAAAAATCTGGATGCCTTCGCCGGCCATCCAGGTGGCCTTCTCGGCGGTCCACAGGATCAGGGCGGCGCAGTCCTTGCGTACGTGGCGGGCGTGTCGATCGCCCAGGGCATCGAGGTTCTTGGCCACGGTGTAGCCCAGCGCGCGGGCGGCTTGCTGCACGGTGTACATGTCGGCGACCTTGCCTTGCAGCAACTGGAACTCGCCGATGGCCTGGCCGAACTGCTTGCGCTCGTGGATGTAGGGGATGACGTTGTCCATCACCGCCTGCATGATGCCCAGCGGGCCGCCTGACAGCACCGCGCGCTCGTAGTCCAGGCCACTCATCAGCACCTTGACTCCGTTGCCTTCGCCGCCCAGCACGTTCTCGGCAGGCACTTCGCAGTCTTCAAAGAACAGCGGGAAGGTGTTGGAGCCGCGCATGCCCAGCTTGTCGAGGTGCAGGCCCTTGCTGAAGCCCTTCATGCCTTTTTCGATCAGGAAGGCGGTCATGCCCTTGGCGCCGGCTTCCGGATTGGTCTTGGCGTAGACCACGAGCACATCGGCGTCACCTCCGTTGGTGATCCACATCTTGCTGCCATTGAGCACGTAGCGGTCGCCCTTTTTGTCAGCACGCAACTTCATGCTGACCACGTCGGAGCCGGCGTTGGGCTCGCTCATGGCCAGGGCACCGACGAAGTCGCCACTGATCAGCTTGGGCAGGTACTTGCGCTTTTGCGCTTCACTGCCGTTGCGGTTGATCTGGTTGATGCACAGGTTCGAGTGCGCGCCATAGCTCAGGCCCACCGAGGCGCTGCCACGGCTGACTTCTTCCATGGCGACCATGTGGGCGAGGTAGCCCAGGTTGGTGCCGCCGTATTCTTCGGAGACGGTCAGGCCGTGCACGCCGAGGTCGCCCAGCTTCTTCCACATGTCGGCAGGGAAGAGGTTGTCGCGGTCGATGTCGGCGGCGCGGGGGGCGAGTTCTTTTTGCACAAAGGCGCGCACGGCTTCGCGCAAGGCATCGATGTCGTCACCCAGTTGGTGGTTCAGGCCTGGCAGGTTCATGGTGGTCACTCCTCGGTGTCGGTACAGGTGTCGGGTCGAAAGGAAGGCAAGGAAACGGGCGCCTGCATCAGGCGGTGGCACGCTTGGCCAGCAAGGCATTGCTGACGCGGGAGACGGGCTTGCGGCCCAGCACGCCGGAGATGAAGGCGCCGGCGTCGACAAGTCGGTCCAGGTCGATGCCGGTGGTGATGCCCAGGCCGTGCAGCAGGTAGACCACGTCTTCGGTGGCGACGTTGCCGGTGGCACCCTTGGCATAAGGGCAGCCGCCCAGGCCGGCGATGCTGGTGTCGAAGATGTGGACGCCCAGTTGCAGGCTGGCGTAGATGTTGGTGAGCGCCTGGCCGTAGGTGTCGTGGAAGTGGCCGCTGAGCTCGGCCAGGGGCACGTGCTTCATGGCGCGTTCCATCACGGCGGTGACGCGGCCGGCGGTGCCCACGCCAATGGTGTCGGCGACGCCCACGTGGTCGGTGCCGATGTCGAGCAGGCGCTTGACGACGTCTTCGACCGCGTCTGGGGAGACGTCGCCCTGATAGGGGCAGCCCAGTGCGACCGACACGGCGGCACGCACCTTCATGCCGTGGGCTTTGGCGGCTTCGGCCACGGGGCGGAAACGCTCGATGGACTCGGCAATCGAGCAGTTGATGTTGCGCTGGCTGAAGGCTTCGCTGGCGGCGGCAAAGATCACGACCTCGTCGGCACGTGAGGCCAGGGCGCCTTCAAAGCCTTTCATGTTCGGGGTGAGCACGCTGTAGCGCACACCCGGCTGGCGCTGGATGCCGGCCATGACCTGGGCGTTGTCGGCCATCTGCGGCACCCACTTGGGGCTGACGTAGCTGGTGACCTCGATTTCGCGAAGGCCGGCGGCTTGCAGGCGGTGCACGAGTTCGATCTTGTCGGCAGCCGCCACGGGCTGGGCTTCGTTTTGCAGGCCGTCACGCAGGCCGACATCGACCAGGGTGACGTGGGCGGGGAAGGTAGAGTGGCTCATGGGGTGATCCTGAGATTTGCTGGGGTGAGTGCGTCAAGCGGCCACTTCCAGGCGCAGCAGCTCGACGCCTTCGGCCAGCTGGTCGCCCACGGCGCACAGGATGGCGGAGACGACGCCGTCGTGCGGAGCGGTCAGGGTGTGTTCCATTTTCATGGCTTCGGTCACGGCCAGGGCATCGCCTTGCTTGACCTGTTGGCCTTCGGTCACCAGCATGGCCACAACCTTGCCGGGCATCAGGGCAGTCAGGCGGCCACCAGCGGCCTGCTCGTCCACCTGGCGCAGCGGGTCGAGGTGCTGCACGCGGGCGTGGCCCTGCGCGGTGAACACATCCAGCTCATCGCCGTGGCGGTACACGCTCAGGCGCAGGCGTTGGCCGTGCACATCGGCTTCGAACTGTTCGCCGCCCGTGTCGGTGCGACACAGGGGCTGCACGGTCACGTTCACCGCGTCCCAGCTGAGCTGCCAGGTGCCGTCGCGCTGGATGTCCAGCGTGACCGCGAGGGTCTGGCCGTCGATGTGGAGCTTGACCAGGCGGCGTGCGTCGCCATGCAGACGCCAGTGGTCGGTGCGCGACCAGGGGTCGCGGTGGGCGTGGTGTTGCTCGTCGGCTTGCAGCCGCAGCAGCGCACCGGCCACGGCGTGCGCGATGGGCAGGGCGGGGGCATCGAACAGCGCGCTGTGCTCGCGCTCGATCAGGGCGGTGTCCAGCTCGGCGTGCGCAAAGGAATAGGTCGCGGCCACGCGGCGCAGGAAGCTGATGTTGTGGCTCAGGCCGGTGATGTGCAGCTCGGCCAGGGCGGTGTCGAGGCGGGCCAGCGCGGTGGCGCGGTCCTCACCGTGCACGATGAGCTTGGCGATCATCGAGTCGTAGTGCGGGGTGATGGCATCGCCCTCGCGCACGCCGCTGTCGATGCGCACCGGGGCCACCGAGAAGGTGCTGCAGGCCGGGGTGCGCAGCACCTGTAGCGTGCCGGTGGCGGGCAGGAACTGCTGGGCCGGGTTCTCGGCGCAGATGCGTGCTTCGATGGCATGGCCGGTGAAGGTGATCTGGTCTTGCGTCAGCGGCAGGGACTCGCCGGCGGCCACGCGCAGTTGCCACTCGACCAGGTCCTGGCCGGTGATGGCCTCCGTGACCGGATGTTCGACCTGCAGGCGCGTGTTCATCTCCATGAAGTAAAAGCGCCCGTCCTGTTCGCAGATGAACTCGACGGTGCCGGCACCCACATAGCCCACGCTGCGCGCGGCGGCGATGGCGGCGTCGCCCATCTGCGCGCGGCGCTCGGGCGTCATGCCAGGTGCGGGTGCTTCTTCCAGCACCTTCTGGTGGCGGCGTTGCACCGAGCAGTCGCGCTCACCCAGGTGCACGTAGTGGCCGTGGGTGTCGCCAAAGACCTGGATCTCGATGTGGCGGGGGCGGGTGACGTAGCGCTCGACCAGCACATGGGCGTTGCCGAAACTAGCCTGGGCTTCACGCTGGCACGAGGCGAGGGCCGCGATGAAGTCGGCGGACTGCTGCACCAGGCGCATGCCCTTGCCGCCGCCGCCTGCGCTGGCCTTGATCAGCACGGGGTAGCCGATCTCGTCAGCCTGGGCCTGCAGGAAAGCGGGGTCCTGGTTGTTGCCGTGGTAGCCGGGCACCAGCGGCACCTGGGCGTGCTCCATCAGCGCCTTGGCGGCCGACTTGCTGCCCATGGCGGCGATGGCCGAGGGCGGCGGGCCGATGAAGGCGATGCCGGCATCGATACAGGCCTGGGCAAAGGCGTCGTTTTCGCTCAGGAAGCCGTAGCCGGGGTGGACGGCCTGGGCGCCCGTGGCCAAGGCAGCCGCGAGGATGCGGTCGGCGCACAGGTAGCTCTCGCGCGGGCTGGCCCCGCCGATGTGCACGGCCTCGTCACACAGTTGCACATGACGGGCGTGGGCGTCGGCGTCGGAGTAGACGGCCACGGTGCGGATGCCCAGGCGGCGGGCGGTGCTGGCGACGCGGCAGGCGATCTCTCCGCGATTGGCGATCAGAATTTTGGTGAACATGGGCTCAACCTTGCTGCCACGCGGGCACGGATTTGTTCAGGAAGGCATGCAGGCCGGCACGGCCTTCGTCGCTCGCGCGGATGTCGGCAATGTGGCGCGCGGTGTGGTCGCGCAGGGTGGGGGTGAGGTCCTGCCCGGCCACTTCCTGGATCAGGCGCTTGCCCGCACGCACGGCCTGTGGGCCGTTGGCGACGATGGCTTGCACCAGTCGGTCCACGGTGGCGTCCAACGCCTCGGGCTCGACCACTTCATGCAACAGGCCCAGATGATGAGCCTGTGCCGCATCGAAGCGCTCGGCGGTGACGACGTAGCGGCGCGCGGCACGCTCCCCGATGGCACGCAGCACATAGGGGCTGATGGTGGCCGGTGTCAGGCCCAGCTTCACTTCCGACAGGCTGAAGCCTACAGCGGGCGTGCCGACCGCGATGTCGCAGGCCGCGACCAGGCCCACGCCACCGCCGTAGCCGTCGCCCTGCACGCGGGCGATGACGGGCACCGGGCAGCTGGCAATGGCCCACAGCATGTTGGCCAGACCGGTGGCGTCGGCATGGTTTTCATCCCAACTGTAGCCGGCCATCTCGCGCATCCAGTTCAGGTCGGCGCCGGCGCAGAAAGCCTTGCCGTGGGCGCCCAGCACCACCACGCGCAGACCGGGGCGGGTGGCGAGCTCAGTGAAGGTGTGCGTCAGTTCGGCAATCGTGGCGGCATCGAAGGCGTTGCGCAGCGTGGGGCGGTTCAGCCAGACGTGGCTGACGGGGCCTTCATGACGGATGTCCAGGTTCGACATGGCGGGCGTCCTCACATGCGGAAGACGCCGTAACGCGTCTCGGGGATCGGGGCGTTGAGCGCGGCGCTCAGGGCCAGGCTCAGCACACGGCGGGTGTCGGTGGGGCGGATCACGCCGTCGTCCCACAGGCGGGCGCTGGCGTAGTAGGGATGGCCTTGCGCCTCGTACTGATCGCGCACCGGCGCCTTGAAGGCTTCTTCCTCGTCGGCTGACCAGGTGCCTCCCTTGGCCTCGATGCCATCGCGCTTGACGGTGGCCAGCACGCTGGCGGCCTGCTCACCGCCCATCACGCTGATGCGGGCGTTGGGCCACATCCACATGAAGCGCGGGTTGAAGGAGCGCCCGCACATGCCGTAGTTGCCGGCCCCAAACGAGCCGCCGATGATGACGGTGAACTTCGGAACACTGGCGCAAGACACAGCCGTCACCATCTTGGCGCCGGCGCGGGCAATGCCCTCGTTCTCGTACTTGCGGCCCACCATGAAGCCGGTGATGTTCTGCAAAAAGACCAGCGGGATCTTGCGCTGGCAGCACAGCTCGATGAAGTGGGCGCCCTTGTTGGCGCTTTCGGCAAACAGGATGCCGTTGTTGGCCACGATGCCCACGGGCATGCCTTCGATGTGGGCAAAACCGGTGATCAGGGTGGTGCCGTAGCGGGCCTTGAACTCGTCGAACTCGGAGCCGTCGACCAGGCGGGCGATGACCTCGCGCACGTCGAAGGGCTTGCGCGTATCGGTGGGGATGATGCCGTTGAGTTCGGCCTCGTCGTACAGCGGGGCGCGCGGGGTGACCAGGGCCAGCTCGGGCGTCTTGCGCCAGTTCAGGCGAGCCACTGCCTGGCGGGCCAGGGCCAGCGCATGCACGTCGTCGCGGGCGAGGTGGTCGGCCACGCCCGACAGGCGGGTGTGCACATCGCCGCCGCCCAGGTCTTCGGCCGTCACGACCTCGCCGGTGGCGGCTTTAACCAGCGGCGGGCCACCCAGGAAGATGGTGCCCTGGTTGGCGACGATGATGGTCTCGTCGCTCATGGCCGGCACGTAGGCGCCTCCCGCCGTGCACGAGCCCATCACCACGGCGATCTGCGGGATGCCGGCGGCGCTCAGGTTGGCCTGGTTGTAGAAGATGCGGCCGAAGTGGTCGCGGTCGGGAAAGACCTCGTCCTGGTTGGGCAGGTTGGCGCCGCCCGAGTCCACCAGGTAGATGCAGGGCAGGCGGTTCTGCGCGGCGATCTCCTGCGCGCGCAGGTGCTTTTTGACGGTGAGCGGGTAGTAGGTGCCGCCCTTCACGGTCGCGTCGTTGCACACGATCATGCATTCGACGCCCGACACACGGCCGACGCCGGTGATGATGCCAGCACTGGGCGCGGCGTTGTCGTACACGTTCAGCGCAGCCAGGGCGCCCACTTCCAGGAACGGCGAGCCGGCGTCGAGCAACTGTTCGACGCGGTCACGCGGCAGCAGCTTGCCACGGGCCAGGTGCTTGGCGCGCGGGGCGTCGCCGCCGCCGAGGGCGATCTGGGCGAGCTGCGCCTCCAGGTCGGCCACCAGGGTCTGCATGGCGCGGGCGCTGTCCTTGAACGCTTCGCTGCGCGGATTGAGTTGGGTCTCGATGACGGGCATGGTCGGTCAGGCCTGGAGCGGCGGCAAAGGAGGAGGGGGGACGCGACTCAGCGCATCGTGGACTTCATCGTGGAAGCGGCTGAGCGCCGCCAGCGAGGCCAGGGCGGCCTCACGCGGCACCAGCGCACTCCAGATCAGTTCGGTCAGCTGGGTGGCCGTGGTGTCGATGTCGGGGCGCTTGGCCGAGGTGATGGCGTCCCACAGCACGTGCTCCATCGAGCCGTAGACCAGCTCGCGCAGCAGGCGCAGAGGCATGTCGGCGCGGACCTGACCTTGGACCTGTGCCTCGGCCAGCGCGTCCATCAAGGGGGCGGTGTAGCGGCGCTTGCAGGCGGCGATGACTTCGGCCAGTTCAGGCTCGGCCGAACCGGCGGCGCGGCCTTCGCCCAGTACCAGGGCGCACATGCCCGAGCCATCGGCCAGCAGGGTGACGAGGTGGGCGCGCACGACGTGGCTGAGCTTGGCGTGCACACCGGGCAAAGCGGGCACATCGCGCTCCAGCTCGCTGCTGATCTCGTCATACCAGCGGGTGATGACCTGAATGCACAGCTCGCGCTTGCTGGCGAAATAGGTGAACACCGTGGCCTCGGACACGCCGGCGGTCTCGGCGATCTGGGCCATGGTGGTGCGCTGGTAGCCGTGCTCGGTGAACACGGTTTGAGCGGCGCTCAACAAATCCCTCAGCCGGTGCTGGGACTTGCTGCTCTTCGGGATCGTGCGGGCCAAGGTGCTGGAACTCATTTTTTGAGTATGACTCAAAAATGAGCGCAGGGCTACCGCTTGACCACCCCTTCGGGACCCGGGAAAACCCGGTCAGGACACCGCGTGTCAGTCGAATCGGTAGGCCGACAGGGTGGTTTCCAGCACGCGGTCGGAGAACACGCGCTGGCCTCGTCCTTCACTGGCGGCGCCGGCTACCACCATCAAGGGCAGCAGGTGCTCTTCGGCGCGGGGCGGGTGGCACAGCCGGGCCGAGGGGGCCTGGTCCCAGTGCGCCAGCCCCTGCGCACGCGTGGCCGGGTCGGCCTCCACCGTGGCGGTCAGCCAGGCGTCGAAGGTGTCGGAGATGGGGCCGAAGCGCGGGTCGCCATAGCCGCGCATGTTGTGAAAGCTCATGCCACTGCCCACGATCAGCACGCCCTCGTCGCGCAGGGCGGTCAGGGCCTGCCCGGCTTGCAGGTGGGCCTGCGGGTCCAGGTCATGCCGCAAGGACAGCTGCACCACGGGCACGTCGGCCTCGGGGAACATCAGTTTGAGCGGGATGAACATGCCGTGGTCGAAGCCGCGCTGCGGATCGGTTTGCGAGGGCTGTCCGGCCTGCTGCAGCAGCTGCTGGATGCGCTCAGCCAGTTGCGGCTCGCCCGGCGCGGGGTAGCGCAATTCGTAGGTGTGGGGCGGGAAGCCGCCGTAGTCGTAGATCAGGTCCGGCTGGGCGCCGCTGGTGACATTGAACCCCGGGGTGAGCCAGTGCCCCGACACCAGAACGATGGCGCTGGGACGTGCCGGTAGGGTGCTGGCGATGCCCATCAGGAAGTCGCGCATGCGGTGCCAGGTGGTGGGCGGGTTCCAGTCCATGAAGAAACAGGGCCCGGCGCCATGCGGGATGAAGTAGGTGGGCATGCGGGGGGCGGCAGACATGCGGGGCCTTTCTTTTCAAATGCCTAATGCGAGAGCCTTTGAAGTATCGGCCAAGCGTGAATGGGCGTACACCTGCAAGGGCAAGCCTGCAGCCGGACAATGGCCCGATGAAATCCCTCCAAGACATCGCCCTGTCCATGCTGGACCTGGTGGCTGTGCGCGAAGGTGGCGCGGTGGCCGACGCCCTGGCCATCGCCCTGCGCACCGCACAACAAGCCGAGTCGCTCGGTTTCACCCGTTACTGGCTGGCCGAGCACCACAACATGCCCGGCATTGCGAGTTCGGCCACGGCCGTGCTGGTCGGGCACATCGCCGGGGGCACGCAGCGCATCCGCGTCGGCTCGGGCGGCATCATGCTGCCCAACCACGCGCCGCTGGTCGTGGCCGAGGCCTTCGGCACGCTGGCCGAGCTCTATCCCGGTCGCATCGACCTGGGCCTGGGCCGCGCGCCGGGCACCGACCGCGTCACCATGCGTGCGCTGCGTCGCCACCATGTCGAAACCGAAGATGACTTTCCACGCGACGTGAGCGAGTTGCAGCGCCTGCTGGGGCCCGCACAGCCAGGGCAGGCGATCGTGGCCATGCCCGGTGCGGGCACCGAGGTGCCGATCTGGTTGCTGGGCTCCAGCCTGTTCTCGGCGCAGTTGGCGGCGGAAAAGGGCCTGCCCTATGCTTTTGCCTCGCACTTTGCCCCGCGCATGCTGCTGCAGGCGGTTGAGCTGTACCGGGCGCGCTTCAAGCCCTCGAAGGCGCTGGCGCAACCCCATGTGGTGATCGGCGTGCCGATCATCGCGGCGCCCACCGACGAGGAGGCCGAGTTTCTGGCCACCAGCACCTACCAGCGTGTGCTGAGCATCCTGCGCGGCGAGCGCGGGCGCATGCCCCCGCCCGTGGCGGATTTTCTGGCCACCCTGTCGCCGTCCGAGCAGGCGGGCATCGGCGACTTCCTGGGCGCGGCCGTGATTGGCGGGCCCGACACCGTGCGCAGCGGCCTGACGCGCCTGTTGCAGCTCACCCAGGCCGACGAGATCATGATGGTGACCGACGTGTTCGACCCGGCGCTGCGCTGGCGCTCCATGGCGATCACGGCGGAGGTGATGAGCCTGCCTCGCCCGAAGTGCAGCGCGTGAACCTGCGAAGGCGTCAGCGCAGCACGTGCTGCGCCACGCCCACATACAGCGGGATGCCCACCAGGATGTTGAACGGGAAGGTCAGCCCCAGCGACATGCCAATGTACAGCGACGGGTTGGCCTCGGGGATGGCGTGGCGCACCACCGCTGGCACCGCGATGTAGGACGCACTCGCCGCTAGCACCATCAGCAAAGCGCCATTGCCAGCAGGGATGTCGAGCAGCACGCACAAGCCCAGGGCCAGCGAGGCGTGCACCATCGGCCCGACCAAGCCGTAGGCCAGCAACCACGGCGACTTGCCCTTGAGCTCGCCCATGTTGCGGGCTGCGTTCAAGCCCATGTCCAGCAGGAAAAACGCCAGCATGCCCTTGAACAGGTCGCCTGCAAACGGCTGCATGGCGTCATGCCCCGACTGCCCGGTGACGATGCCGATCACCATAGCGCCCAGCAGCAACAGCTGGGCGCCGTCGGTCATCGACTCGTGCAGGATGTGTCTCAGCGGCGTGTTACGCACCGTGCCTGATCCCGCCGCTTGCGCCTTCGCTTGTTCGCGCTGGCGCACCATGTTGGCCAGCAGCACCGCCATGATGATCGCGGGCGACTCCATCAAGGCCATGGCCGCCGCCATGTGGCCCCCGTAAGGCACGTTGTGGTTGTCCAGGTACTGCACCGTGGTGATGAAGGTCACGGCGCTCACCGAGCCGTAGGTCGCCGCAATCGCCGCTGCGTCATAGCCACTCAGGAAACGTTTGAGCAGGTGGTAGCCCAGCAGTGGCACGACGGTGGCCAGCAGCAGGGCACCGCCCAGGCTCACCGCCACGTCCATCGTCAGACCCGACTGGTGCAGCGCAAAGCCGCCCTTCAGGCCCAGGGCCATCAACAGATAAAGGGAGAGAAAGCGCGCGATCTGCGGCGGGATCTCCAGGTTGGAGCGCAGCGCGCCAGCCAGCAGGCCGAAAACGAAGAACAGGATGGCCGGATCGAGGAAACTTTGCATGGGGTGAGCACAGGTCACACCACGATGCCGGGGAAACCCTGAGTGGCGACCGGGGTTGTAATCTAGCAGCTCAGACGAAGGGGTGATGACGAGCATCCGGAAAGGCCCGTCCCGCTCAGGGGTTTGCGCGCTGCCCTAACCGGCAAAAATGCCGCGTCTGGCCTGTCGTGCGGGAAGTAGGGATACGCTCAGGGGTTTTCGAGATGAGACGCCGCGCGTGTTCTGCGCGACAGTGACACATGTTTTCGGATTTACCTTGGTGGCTCATCAACACGGTGGTGGCCGTTGTGCTCCTGGCCCTGGGCGCCACCCTCGCCCTGTGGGGGCTGACTTGGCACGAGCGCACGCGGCGACGTGTGAAAGAGCTGGAAGACCGTCGCAGCCTGCTGCAGAACCTGGTGCGCAGCATCCCCGACCTCGTCTGGCTCAAGGACACCGATGGTGTCTACCTGGCCTGCAACGCGCCCTTTGAGCGCTTCTTCGGTGCGGCCGAGGCCGACATCGTGGGCAAGACCGATGCCGACTTCGTTTCGCCGGAGCAGGCGGTGTTCTTTCGCGAGAACGATTTCCTTGCCATGACCTCAGGCCAGCCCCACACGAATGAGGAATGGCTCACCTTTGCCGGCAGCACCGAGCGGCGTCTGTTCGAAACGATCAAGAGCCCCATGCTGGATCGCCAGGGCGAGGTCGTCGGCGTGTTGGGCGTATCACGCGACATCACCGAACGCGAGAAAGCCGCTCAGGAGCTCCAACGCCTGCGCCATCACCTCACTGAACTGGTGGACGAGCGCACCCGCCAGCTGGCCGATCTGGCGGAATCTTTGCGCCGGGCACATGCCGAACAGAAGACCATCGTGGACGCTGTGCCCGTGGGCATCGGCCTGCTCAAGGACCGACATGTCGTCTACGGCAACCAGTATCTGGATCAGATGTTCGGGTTCGAGCCGGGCGGCATGATCGGGCGTCCGACCCGCGTCTGGTATCCCGACGACGCGGCCCATGAAGCCGGGGGACAGAAGGTGTACGAAAGTCTCTTCAAGGGCGAGACGCATTGGCGTGAGGAGCAACTGATCCGACAGGACGGTACCTTGTTCTGGGCGCGCATCACCGCCCGCCTGATCGATCCCGGTGACCCGGCCAAAGGGGTGCTGGGCATCATGGAAGACATCAGTGTCGAGCGCGCCACGATGGACGCCCTGCGCAGCGCCAAGGAGGCGGCCGAGGCGACCAACCGCCTCAAGTCAGCCTTCCTGGCCAACATGAGCCACGAAATCCGCACGCCGATGAATGCCATCATCGGTTTGACCCATCTGGCGCTCGCCACGCCGCAGGGTGACATCCAGCACGGTTACCTGCAAAAGATTCAGGGGGCCGGCCAGCACCTGCTGGGCATCGTCAACGACGTGCTGGACCTGTCCAAGATCGAGTCGGGCAAATTGGAGCTGGAGCGCCTGCGCGTGGACATCGCCCAGATCCTGCGCGATGTCCATGCCCAGCTCATCGACAAGGCAGACGCCAAGGGGCTGGCGCTGCACCTGCACATCGATCCCGAGCTCCCGGCCCACCTGATGGGCGACGGTCTGCGCATCGGCCAGGTGCTGCTGAACTTCGGCAGCAATGCGGTGAAGTTCACCGAGTGCGGTCGCGTGGACCTGAGCGTGCAGGTGCAGGCGCGGACCGAACGCGACGTGACCCTGCGCTTCGAAGTGCGCGACACCGGCATCGGGCTGACCGAGGCAGAGCAGGCCCAGCTCTTTCAGAGCTTCCAGCAGGCCGACGTCTCCACCACCCGGCAGTACGGTGGCACGGGTCTGGGGCTGGCCATCTCCCGGCACCTGGCCGAACAGATGGGCGGCGCCGTGGGCGTGAGCAGCCAGCGCGGGCAGGGCAGTGTCTTCTGGTTCACGCTGCGACTGGAATGTGCCGACGCAGCAGGCCTCGTGCAGTCCGCTCCCCATGTGCACGATGCGCTCGATGATGCCGGGCCCCATCGGCCCGCGCCTGGAGATCCACGGGTGCCCGTACCCACGTCCTTGAGCGAAGCGCGCGATGCCTTGCAGGCGCTGCACGGCACCCGAGTGCTGGTGGTCGAAGACAACGAACTCAACCGCCTGCTGGCCGGCGAGTTGCTGCGCGGGGTGGGCCTGACGGTGGACTTTGCGCACAACGGCCGACAAGCCGTCGACCGTCTGGCTCAGGTCGATGCGGGCGCCCATACCGACTATGGCCTGGTGTTCATGGACATGCAGATGCCCGTGATGGACGGCTTGGACGCCACCCGCCTGATCCGTCAGTTGCCCGGGCGCGAGCGCCTGCCCATCGTGGCGATGACCGCCAATGCCATGGTGGAAGACAGCGAACGCTGCCGGGCTGCTGGCATGAACGACTACATCTCCAAGCCCTTCAGCCCGCAAGCCCTGTGGGTGCTGTTGCAACGCTGGGTGGTGCCCAAGGCCTGAGGTCCAGGCGGCGCTTCACAGCGTTCAAAGAACTCAGAGGCCCTGCAAAACCTTGGGCGTGGTGGCACGGTGAAAGCCGTTGAAACTGGGGGCCGGTTCGTGCGGAGCCTTGGGCCACACCGGATTGTTCACGCCCGCGCCGCCGTCGATTGCCACCGTCACGCCGGTCACAAACGCCGCCCCCGGGCTCAGCAAGAAGCAGATGACCGAGCTGATCTCGGCCTCCAGACCCAGGCGGCGCATCGGCAGGTTGTCCTTCAGGCTCAGGATCATCGGGGCCATGGCGGGGCCATAGGAGTCCATGCCGCTCGACGCCACCCAGCCCGGCGCCACCGCGTTGACGCGCACATGTGAGCGTGCCCACTCAAAGGCGGCCGTCTTGGTCAGGTTGACCATGCCCGCGCGGGCCGCGCCCGAGTGCGCCATGCCCGCCATGCCGTTCCACATGTCGGCGGCCATGTTCACGATGGCGCCGCCGCCGTGCTTGCTCAGCGACTGGTTGAACACCTCGCGCGCCATCAGGAAGCCGCCGGTGAGGTTGTTGGCCACCACCGCCTCGAAGCCGCGCTTGGAGATCATCTCCATCGGCGCCGGAAACTGACCCCCGGCGTTGTTCACCAGGCCGTGGATGCGGCCATGGGTGGTCACGATGCGGGCCACGGCGGCCTTGACCTGCTCCTCGTCACGGATGTCGAAGGCCGCCGTGTCCACCTGCCCGCCGTCTTCCCGAATCTCGGCGGCCACCTTGTCGAGCTTTTCCTGGGTGCGGCCGGTGATCACCACCGTGGCGCCCAGCGCGGCCAGTTCATGCGCCACACAGCGGCCAATGCCACTGCCGCCCCCCGTGACCACATGGATCTGACCCTGGAACAGGCCGGGGCGGAAGATGCTGTCGTAGTGCGAAGAGGTGGTCATGGGCGGGATCGGGTCAGGCAAGGAGATGAGGTCACTCTAATCGTGAGTGACGTATACGTCAATCGGTGGCCATTAAGGTTAACTACCGATGGTCGCCGGGTGGCGACTTCACTACGCTGTCCATTCTGAACGGGCTTCTCGTCTGTTCATTGACCGCATTCAGCCCACCTCCACCTGAGGCCGCCATGACCGATTCCGTGTACCCCGCTTACTTCAACGACACGCACCAGATGGCCCGTGCCACGGCGCGGCGCTTCATCGCGCAAGAGGTCAAGCCCCACATCGCCGAGTGGGAAGAGGCTGGCACCTTCCCGCGCGAGCTCTACCAGAAAGCTGGTGAGCTGGGCCTGCTGGGCATCGGTCACCCACAACGCCTGGGCGGCGCCGGTGAAGAAGATGTCTTCCTCAAGGTGGCGGTCAGCGAAGAGCTGATGCGCAGCACCTCGGGCGGCCTGGTCGCCAGCCTGGGCTCGCTCGACATCGGCCTGCCGCCCGTGTGGCGCGGCGGTTCGCCCGAGCTGCAGCAACGCGTGGTACCTGGCGTCATCGCAGGCGACAAGATCATCTCGCTGGCCATCACCGAGTCCAGCGGCGGCTCGGACGTGGCCAACCTGCGCACCCGCGCCGTGCGGGATGGTGACCACTACATCGTCAACGGCTCCAAGACCTTCATCACCTCCGGCACCCGTGCCGACTACTACACCGTGGCCGTGCGCACCGGTGGCGAAGGCTTCTCCGGCGTCTCCCTGCTGCTGATCGAGAAGGACACGCCGGGCTTCAGCGTGGGGCGTAACCTCAAGAAGATGGGGTGGTGGGCCTCCGACACCGCTGAGCTTTTCTTTGAAGACTGCCGTGTGCCGGTCGGCAACCTGATCGGCCCGGAAAACGCGGGCTTCATGCTGATCATGGCCAACTTCCAGGCCGAGCGCCTGTCGCTGGCCGTCATGGCCTACATGACCGCCCAGATGGCGCTGGAGGCCTGCCTGGACTATGTCAAGGACCGCGTCACCTTTGGCAAGCCGCTTGGCAAGCACCAGGTCATCCGCCACAAGCTCGCCGAGATGGCGACCCGCGTCGAGGTGGCCCGTGAATACAGCTATCGGGTGGCCGCCCGCATGCAGACCGGACAGCCCGCCATCAACGAAGTGTGCATGGCCAAGAACTTTGCCACCGATGTGGCCGACTACGTCACCCACGAGGCGGTGCAGATCTTCGGCGGCATGGGCTACATGCGTGAGTCTGTGGTCGAGCGCCTCTACCGCGACAACCGCATCCTCTCGATCGGTGGTGGCACGCACGAGATCATGAACGAGATCATCGTCAAGCAAATGGGGCTCTGAATCCTGGGGGGGATCTGACCGTCATCCGCGGTCAGTGACAGGTTTGGCCCCGCACACGCGTGCGGGGCTTTTTTTTGCCGGTGGCGGTTCAGCGTTGATGCTGCGGCAAAGGCCGCGCCGCCAGATAAGCGCCGCCTGACACCAGCACCAGCCCACCGATCAGCCACAGCGTCAGCGGCTCACCCAGCAAGGGCACGGCGGCCAGGCCCACCACCACCGGCACGATCGCCACGATGGCCCCGGTGCGCTCGGGCCCGAGGATGGCAATGGCGCGCAGGAACAGCAGCATCGCCACGATGGTGGTGATCACGCCCTGGTAGACCGCCTGCAAAGCCAGCATGGACCAGGGCGCGGCCGACAGGTTCTTGGGCAGCCACAGCAGGTAGATCGGCAGGTAGACCAAGGCCGAGGCCACCGCCAGGAAGCGCGTCAGCACCCACACGTCGAACACCCATTTGCGCACCATCACGCTGTAGGTGGCCCAGGCCAGCGAGGCACACACCAGCAGCACATCGCCGCCCAGGGTGCTCTCGCCCGCAGGGCTGCCCAGCAGTTGAGGGCCGGCCACACAGCCCACGCCCAGCATGATCGCCAGCAGCCCCCACAGGCGCTCTCGGGCCGGGCGGGCGCCCAGAAGCCACCATGCCAGTATCGTGATCATGAAGGGCTGCAGGCCAGACAAAAACACCCCGCCATGCGCTGCCGGCGCTCGACTCAGTCCGGCGTACACCAGATTCAGGAACAGGAAACCACCCGTCAGCGACAAGCCCCACAGGCGCGGGTTGCGCCAAGTGCCGGGCGGCAGGTTGAGGCTCAGGGGCAGCAGCACCAGGGCGGCGGTGCCCAGGCGCAGTGCCACCACGTCCCAACTGGTCAGGGCATGCTGGCCGGCCACGCGGGCCAGCAACATGAAACCCGCCCAGATCAGCGCGGTGGCGAGGGCGGCAAGGTAGCCCTGCAGGGCCGAGGGGCGAGAGGTGGCGTTCATGGGTGCCGCCAGTCTAGCGTGCGGCACCTCAAGCCATCTCAGAGTGGCTTACTTGTTGCCGTGCGCCACGGCCACCGCCGTCATGTTCACGATGCGGCGCACCGTGGCCGACGGGTTGAGGATGTGCACTGGCGCGGCCGCACCCAGCAGGATCGGGCCCACGGTGATGCCATTGCCGCCGGTCATCTTCAGCACGTTGAACAGGATGTTGGCGGCATCCAGGTTCGGGCAGATGAGGATGTTGGCGCTGCCATCGAGCGTCGACTCGGGCAGCAGCTTGCTGCGCACCGCTTCGCTCAGGGCTGCGTCACCCTGCATCTCGCCATCGGCGGGGATGTGGGGCATGCGGGCCACGAAGATGTCACGCGCCTCGCGCATCTTGCGTGCCGACGGACGGCTGCTGGAGCCGAACATCGAGTGCGACAGGAAGGCCACGCGCGGGGGCAGACCAAAGCGCTGCACCTCTTCCACCGCCATGGCGGCGATGTCGGCCAGTTGCTCGGCGGTCGGGTCTTCGTTGACGAAGGTGTCGGCGATGAACAGGTTGTGGTTGTCCAGGATCAGGGCGTTGAGCGCAGCCAGGCCATGAGCACCCTCGCGCACACCGATCACGTCACGGATGTGCTCCAGATGGAAGTCGTAGCGACCGATGACGCCACAGATCATGCCGTCGGCGTCGCCCATCTTCACCATCAGCGTGGCGATCAGCGAGTTGGAGCGTCGCACCACCACCTTGGCCAGATCGGGCGAGATGCCGTCTCGCGCCTTGAGCTTGTGATAGGTCTCGTAGTACTGCTTGAAGCGCTCGTCCTTGGCCGGGTTGACGATCTCGCAGTTCACGCCGGGCGCCAGGCGCAGGCCGGCACGCTCGATGCGCGTCAGGATGATGTCGGGGCGACCCACCAGGATGGGTTTGGCCAAACCTTCGTCCACCACGACCTGGGCGGCGCGCAGCACGCGCTCTTCTTCCCCTTCGGCAAAAGCAATGCGCTTGGGCGCGGCCTTGGCGCCCATGAACACCGGGCGCATGAACAGGCCGGTGTTGGTCACGAACTGGGTCAGTGAGTCGCGGTAGGCTTTCAGGTCGGTGATCGGGCGGGTGGCCACACCCGAAGCGGCGGCGGCCTCGGCCACGGCCGGGGCAATGCGCAGGATCAGACGAGAGTCAAACGGCGTGGGGATCAGGTAGTCGGGACCGAAGCGCAGCTCGACACCTGGGTAGGCGGCAGCCACTTCGTCCGAGATCTCGGCCTTGGCCAGGTCGGCGATCTGGCGCACGCAGGCCAGCTTCATGGCCTCGGTGATCTTGGTGGCGCCGCAGTCCAGCGCGCCCCGGAAGATGTAGGGGAAGCACAGGACGTTGTTGACCTGGTTCGGGTAGTCCGAGCGGCCGGTGGCGATGATGCAGTCCGGACGGGCGGCCTTGGCCACCTCGGGGCGGATTTCGGGCTCGGGGTTGGCCAGCGCCAGGATCAGCGGCTTGTCGGCCATGGTCTTGACCATGTTGGCCGTCAGCACGCCCGGGGCCGAGCAGCCCAGAAACACGTCGGCGCCATCGACCGCATCGGCCAGGGTGCGGGCCGTGGTGGTCTGCTGGTAGCGCTGCTTGGAGATGTCGAGCTTGTCGGTGCGCTCGTGGTGGATCACGCCCTTGGAGTCACACACGAAGATGTTCTCGCGCTTGACGCCTAGGCCCACCATCACGTCCAGACAGGCAATCGCCGCGGCACCAGCGCCGGAGACGGCCACCTTGACCTGGTCAATCTGCTTGCCCACCAGCTCCAGGCCGTTCAGCAGGGCGGCGCTCGAGATGATGGCCGTGCCGTGCTGGTCGTCGTGGAAGACGGGGATGTTCATGCGGGCGCTGAGTTCCTTCTCGATGTAGAAGCACTCGGGCGCCTTGATGTCTTCGAGGTTGATGCCGCCGAGCGTGGGCTCCAGCGCGGCAATGATCTCGATGAGCTTGTCGGGGTCGCGCTCGGCCAGCTCGATGTCGAACACGTCGACACCGGCGAACTTCTTGAACAGGCAGCCCTTGCCTTCCATCACGGGCTTGGAGGCCAGTGGGCCGATGTCGCCCAGGCCCAGCACGGCCGTGCCGTTGGTGATCACGGCGACCAGGTTGCCGCGCGAGGTGTAGTCGAAAGCCTTGCCCGGATCCTGCTCAATGGCCAGGCAGGGATAGGCGACGCCAGGCGAGTAAGCCAGGGCCAGGTCGCGCTGGTTGGACAGCGGCTTGGTCGGGGTCACCGAGATCTTGCCGCGGGTCGGCAGGCGGTGGTATTCGTTGGCGGCGTCGCGCAGGGACTGTTCGGCGTCGGACAAAGGCTTATCAGAACTCATGGTCGTCTATTTCACGCGGAGGGGCGACGATGGTACGACATCTGCTCGAGCCCCCGCGACCAGAGGGGGGCTGCACCTGACCCGACTTGGGGGGGAGGGCAGGCAATTTACCAAGAATCCCGTGCTGAAATCGCATTTGTCAGCGCTGGGCGCCGCGAAGTGCGGACTTATCGGGTTACGCTGAAGGCATGTTTTGGGCATGAATGGCAGGGATGTACCAGGCACACGATTCCGGTAAGCAACAGTGGCCGAAAGGCTGGGCGCAGTGGCGCCATGACGTGGTGCCCGACGAGGCCGTCGATGGCCCGCTGGCGGCTCATTTTCGCGCGCGTCAGATCAATGCGCTGGTGCGCATGTTGCCCCTGGTCACGGCCGGCAATGCGGTCAACGTCATGGGCATCTCCTGGGTGTTCTGGGGGCGTTTGCCACACCTGATTCTGGCCTTGTGGTGCTTTTCTGTGGTGCTGTCCTTGCCGGTGGCCGCCATATGGTGGCGGCGCCTGATCAAGTCAGCGCCTCGTCCGGTGGCCTCGCGGGCAGCAGCCCGACTCATCGTGGCACAGGTCATGTGCTTTGCCGCCTTGTGGGCCGTGCTCCCCGCCATGGTGTTTCCAGAGGCCGATCACGCGGGCTCCCTGCTGATTGCGGCTGTGGTGGTGGGCACCATTTGCGGCGGCGCTTTCCTGCTCAGCCCCATGGTGCCCGTGGCCTGGGCCTATGTGCTGACCTTGTCCGTGGCCAGCATCGTGGGGTTGGCGCGCTCCGGCGTGACCGACAACCGCACCTTGCTGGCGCTCCTGGTCGTCTATGCCGTGATCATGTGTGCCGTGAGCTACGCCAGCGGCAAGGTGTTCGTCAGCCGCTTGCGGGCCGAGGCCGAAACCGATCGTCAGAAGCAGCTGATCGACCTCTTGCTGCGCGACTTCGAAGAACACGCCTCTGACTGGTTGTGGGAGGTCTCGCCCACCGGCCACCTGCGCCACGTCTCGGGCCGCCTGGCCGAGTCCTTTGGCTTGCCGCCCAAGCAGCTGCTGCAGCAATCGTTCACCGAGCTGTTGTCTTTGATGGTGCCGCCCGATGACGAAGAGGCGGCCGACGCCCTGAGTCGGCTCACCACCTGTTTGCGCTTGGGGCAGCCCTTCCGTGACTTGGAAATTCCAGTCGAGGTGGCGCACGACATCCACTGGTGGTCGCTGTCGGCCAAGCCCCTGTTCGATGACAAGGGACGTGCGGCGGGCTGGCGTGGCGTGGGCTCCAACATCACCCACACCCGTCAGGCGCGTGACGAACTGGCCCGCCTTGCCAATTACGACGCCCTCACCGGCTTGGCCAACCGCCACCGTTTCAGCACGGAACTGGAGCGACTCAAGGCGGCCCCCGACGCCGAGCCACGCCCCTGTGCGCTGCTGTTCCTGGACCTGGACAATTTCAAGCACATCAACGACTCGCTCGGCCACAGCGTGGGTGACCAGTTGTTGCGGCGGGTGGGTGGGCGTCTCAAGACCATCCTGGCCGAGGGTGACCTGCTGGCCCGACTGGGCGGCGACGAGTTCGCCTTGCTGACCTGGCGCTACACCAGCCCCAAGAAGTCCGGAGCCCTGGCCGAGCGGCTGCTCAACTTGCTCAATGAACCCATTCAGCTCGATGACGTGCTGGTGGAAGTGCGGGCCAGCGTCGGCGTGGCCCTGGCACCGCGCGATGGCCGCGACCCACAATCGCTGCTGCAATGTGCCGATCTGGCGCTGTACGCGGCCAAAGCGGCCGGGCGCAACACCTTCCGCTTCTTCGATGTGGGTCTGGCCGACAGTGCGCGGGCCCGCGTGCGCCTTCAAAGCGAGCTGGGGCAGGCCCTGGCCGCCGAACAGTTTCAGCTCTACTTTCAGCCGCAGATGCACCTGGACAGCGGTGAGGTCATCGGCTTTGAGGCCCTGGTCCGCTGGCAGCACTCCGAACGGGGGTTGATTGGCCCCGGTGAGTTCATTCCCGTGGCCGAGGAAACCGGCCAGATCGTGCCCCTGGGCAACTGGGTGCTGCGTGAGGCCTGCATGGCCGCCGCCAAGTGGCCCGAGGATCTGCGCGTGGCCGTCAATCTGTCGGCGGTGCAGTTCCGCAGCTCGTCGGTGCTCGACCTGGTGGATGAGGCGCTTCACCAGAGCGGCCTGGCGCCCGAGCGGCTGGAACTGGAGATCACCGAGTCGGCGCTGATTGAAGACCACGACGGCGCTCAAGCCACCTTGATGGCCCTGCGGGCGCGTGGCGTGCGGGTGGCGATGGACGATTTTGGCACCGGCTACTCCTCGCTCGCCTATCTGCGGCGCTTTCCGCTGGACAAGCTCAAGATCGACGGCATGTTCGTGCGCTCGCTCGACAGCGACCAGGACGCGCAGGCGGTGGTCACGGCCATCATCACGTTGGCCCAGGCCCTGCGCCTGGACATCACCGCCGAGGGCGTGGAAACCGCCGAACAGCTGGTCATGCTGCGCGCGTTGGGCTGCGGCGACGTGCAGGGTTTCCTGATTTCCCGGCCCATGCCGGGCAGCGAGGTGGAGGCCTACCTGGAGCGCACCAACATGAGCCTCGCCTGAGGCGTGGTTCGCTCGCCCCGGGTCGCGGCACATCAGGGAAAGCGAGAACCCCGACTCGTGGTGTCCTCGGTGGTTTGACGTGTTTTCGCCCAGATGCCGCTGCTACATTGGTGCGCATCAGGGTGTCCCGACAGGGCTGACCCGACATGTTGATGCGAGGACCATGTGATGACGAGAATGCGTGATGTGCTGAAGTGGCTCATGGCCACGATGCTGATGGCCCTGAGCCTGGGGGCCTGGGCCGAAGAAAGCAGTGCCTATGTGCTGGGCGCAGGTGACCAGATCCGGGTGACGGTGTATCAGAACGCCGACCTCTTGGTGGAGACCCGCATTCCCGAAGGCGGCGTGATCTCCTTCCCGCTGCTGGGCAGTGTGCAGATCGGTGGGCTGACCGTGGCCGATGCCGAAAAGAAGATCGCCACCGGCCTGAAGAGCGGCAATTTTCTCAAGAACCCGCAGGTCGCCATCCTGGTGATTTCCGTCAAGGCCAACCAGGTCTCGGTGCTGGGGCAGGTCAACCGACCGGGCCGTTATCCGCTGGAAGCCGGCAACTCTCGCCTGAGCGAGGTGCTGGCGCTGGCGGGCGGCATCATGGCGGGCGTGGGCTCTGACATCGTGGTGGTGTCGGGGGTGCGCAATGGCGACCCCTTCCGCATGGAAGTCGATTTCCCCAAGGTGTTCGCCTCCCAGGGCACGGAAGAAGACATGCAGCTGCAAAACGGCGACACCATCTGGGTGGACCGTGCCCCCCAGGTCTATGTGTACGGTGAAGTGCAGCGTCCCGGCGCCCAGGTGTTGGTGCGTGACACGACCGTGCTGCAGGCCCTGGCCACCGCTGGCGGCCTGACCTTGCGCGGCACCGAGCGGGGCATCAAGGTGCACCGCCGCGATGCGTCTGGCCAGGTCAAGATCATCTCGCCGGGCATGAACGACAAGCTGCAGCCGTCGGACATCATCTACATCAAGGAAAGCCTGTTCTGATCAGGCCTTCCTGCGTAAAGGCCTGAAGGGTCAGGCCTTGCGTTCCCACGCCACGGCGTAGAAGCCGTCGGTGGTGTGACGATGCGGCCACAGGCGCAGGTGGCCGGCTTCCGTGACCAGCGTCTCGGCCTGGGCCACGCCAGCCTTTTCCAGCTGCTCTTTCGCATCGAGCTGCACGAAGTCAGGGTGGCTTTCGCTGAAGGCCTTGGCGATCACTTCGTTCTCGGCCGGCATCAGGCTGCAGGTGGCATACACCAGGCGGCCGCCCGGCTTGAGCAGGCGCGCGGCGCTGTTCAAAATGGCCGTTTGCTTGACCTGCAGCTCTTCCACCGCCTTGGGGCTTTGACGCCACTTCAGGTCGGGGTTGCGGCGCAGGGTGCCCAGGCCCGAGCAGGGCGCGTCCACCAGCACCCGGTCGATCTTGCCGCGCAGGCGCTTGATGCGCTCGTCGTTCTCGTGCGCAATTTGCGTGGCGTACACGTTCGACAGGCCGCTGCGGGCCAGACGCGGCTTGAGGTTTTCCAGGCGGTGGCCTGACACGTCGAAGGCGTACAGGCGGCCGGTGTTGCGCATCATGGCGCCCAGGGCCAGGGTCTTGCCACCGGCACCGGCGCAGAAGTCCACCACCATTTCACCACGCTTGGCACCCGTCAGCAGGGCCAGCAGTTGGCTGCCTTCGTCTTGTACCTCGACGTCGCCGCCGGTGTAGAGCGGCAGCTTTTGCAGCGCGGGCTTGCCCTGGATGCGGATGCCGATGGGGGAGTAGGGCGTGGGTTCGGCTGGGATGTTGGCCGCTGTCAGCGCTTCGATCACGGCTTCGCGCTTGGCCTTGACGGCGTTGACGCGCAGGTCCAGCGGGGCGCCGGCCGAGAAGGTGTCCACCAGCGCCCAGAACTCTTCATCGCTCAGTTGGGCGCGCAGACTGTTGGAGAGCCAGTCGGGCAGGTTGTGGCGCAGCTTGTCAGGCATGGCATGGCGATCAACCGCCTGGGTGCGCGTGACCCAGGTGGCTTCATCGACCGTCATGGCCTTTTTCAGGACGTGGGGTTCACCTTGCCAGGCCAGGATGGCCAGACGGCGATCCATGGGGCCGTGTCCGGATTGGGCCAGGTTGGCCCACAGCAGACGCTGGCGCAGCACCGCGTAGGCGGTTTCGGCCAGGGCGTGGCGCTCACGCTGCCCCAACTCCTTGTGGCTGCGGAAAAAGTAGGAAACGATGCTGTCGGCGGGGGCGTCAAGCTTGAGCACCTCATGGACGAGTCGTGCGGTGAGGTCGAGAAGGGCGTTCGGATGCATGGGGCGGATTATCCCGCGTTCGCTCCCATTCGGGGGGCGCCCACGCGTGTTTCAGTCGTTCGTGCCACCGACCCGGGCGTGCCATGTCGCGGAACATGTCCACCCACTCGTGGATCGTCAGCCAGATCGGGTTGTGGCTGCGCACCTGGCGCACCAGGCCGTAGTCGGGTGCTTCGGTCTCAGGGACGAAGGTGCCGAACAGGCGATCGAACACGATCAAGGTGCCGCCGTAGTTCTTGTCGATGTAGCGCGGGTTGCGGCCGTGGTGGGCCCGGTGGTGCGAGGGCGTGTTGAAGATGAATTCGATGGGGGCGGGCAGTTTGCCGACCCACTGCGTGTGGACGAAGAACTGGTAGGCCAGGTTGATGGACAGCGCAAACAGCACCCAGCGTGGCTCGAAGCCCAGCCAGACCAGCGGGGTGTAGAACAGCCAGTTTCCGGCAAAGCTGTAGAGCCAACTCTGGCGCATGGCGGTGGTGAAGTTCATGTGCTCGGAGCCGTGGTGCACCACGTGCGCGCACCAGAACCAGCGGATGCGGTGGCTGGCGCGGTGAAAGGCGTAGTAACAAAGCTCCACGCCCAGGAAGAGGGCGGCAAAGGTCCAGGGCGTGATGGCGATGGTGGTGAGGCGATGGCCATAGACGAACGCCATGGCGGGCAGCACCAGGGTGAGCACGATCACCACGTCCAGCAGCATGTAGACGCCGCCCAGGTTGAGGCTGTCGATCGCATCGCGCAGCGCATAGACGGGCCGGGCGGCCTGCTGGTCGCTGCGCCGAAAGCGCAGCCACTCGATCAACACCGTCAGCAGGAACAGCGGGGCCAGCAGCACCAGCAGCCACTCGCGCAGGTCGGAGTGGCCGAGCCAGGCGGGCAGCGTGAACGGCAGCTGGATGTGCCAGGCGGAAAGCAGGGTGGCAAGGTCGGTCATGGTGGTGAGTCAGCAAACTGGCGTTCAGCTTGCCGCGTCACGGCGCGCCTTTCTTGACCGATCACGCCAATGTGGGGCCTGCGCCATGAGGCTCGTCCCGATGGTGGTCTGACGCAGAGGTCGGCATGATGCGCTCAGGATTTGTGAAAGCCACATGGTCGATACCCGCGTTGCCTCGTCTTACGTTCAGCTCTTGCAGGAGTACCTGGTGCGCCAGGGGCTGGACCCGCTGCGGGTGCTGGGCGAGGCGCCGGAGCCCGAGGCCCACTTTGTGCCCATGGCGACCTGGCAGCGCTGGCTGGCCCGTGTGGATGCGCTGGAGCAGCGGCCCGGCCTGGGGTTGCGCATTGCCGAAGGCATCGGGCCTCGGCATTTCGGGGTGGTGGGCCATGCGGCGCTGGCCTGCGCGACGCTGGGCGAGGCCCTGCAGCGGCTGGAGCGCTTTCACGCCTCGGTGTACGACGCCAACCCAGCCCAGGTGCAACTGGGGCCGCAAGGGGTGACGGTGGAGTGGGGCGTGGCGCGTGGACGGCCGGGGGCGCTGGTGGACGAGACCGCGATCGCCTCCCTGGTGCAACTGGCCCGCGACATGACCGGGCGATACTGGCCGGTGCGCGAGGTGTGTTTCGTGAACCCACCCCCCGCGGTGGTCCAGCCGTATGCCGACTACTTCGGGGGCGAGGTGCGGTTTGAGGTCGAAAGCACCCGCCTGGTGTTCAGCGCCGAGGTGCTGAATCTGCCGCTGCGCAAATCGGACCCGGCCCTGCTGGCGCTGCTGGACCAGCAGGCCGAGGCGGTGCTGGCCGAGGTGTCGCGGGTGCCGGCGGTGGTGGATGCCTGGCGTCGCACCCTGGTCCCTTTGATCCGTGAGGGGCGTACCGGTCTGGCAGCCTTGGCCGAGGCGCATCACACCAGTGTGCGCAGCCTGCAGCGCCGTCTGGCCGAGCAGGGCACCTCGTTTCAGCAACTGCTGGACGACACGCGTCGCCACCTGGCTGAGGGCCATCTCAAAAACGCTCGGTTGGACGTGGCCGAGATCGCCCTGCTACTGGGCTACTCTGAACAAAGTGCCTTCACGCGGGCGTTTCGCGGCTGGACCGGGGTCACCCCGGCGCTGTGGCGTCGGCAGTGGTTGATGGGTGCGGCTTGAAAGATGAACCCGATGACGAACCTGGATGCCTGTGAGCCATGCCTGCCACTTCCGCCGCCGTCGGTGGTGAACGACGGCGAGTTGGACACCGGACGCTATGCCGGGCGGATCGCGCGCATCGACTGGTCGGGGCTGCGTGCCGCGCAACAGCGCTCTGCCTTGTGGCGTCGATGTCACCACAAGCGCTGGCAGTACGTGGGCCTGGCCGCCGAGCACTGGTTCATCGGGCTGGCCATCGTGGACCTGGGCTGGGCCATGTCGGCCTTTGTCTATGTGTTTGACCGCCAGCGCCGGCAGGTGATGCTGGACTGGTCGCAAGACGGTTTGCCCGGGCTGTCAGGCTGGGTGCGCGATCAGCCCGTGCAAGGCGGGGAGGCGCGGTTTCGAGGCCTCGGCGCCGAGCTGTGCATCCGCCCGGTGGCGCCAGAGGTGGCGTCGGACGCACTGGCCGTTCGTGTGGTGGCAGGGGGGCTGCGTCTGCAGGTGGAGCTGGACCTGAGCCACGCCCCGCCGTTTCTGCTGGCGGTGGGGCCGGTGCAGGGCGGTCTGGGGCATGCCACGCAGAAATCGCCGGGTCTGCCGGCCACCGGCTGGTTCGAGCTGCACGGGCAGCGCCATGTGCTGCAAGGGGCCACCGGCAGCCTCGACAGCTCGAATGGGCTGCTGGCGCGAGAGACTGCGTGGCGCTGGGCGTCTGCGCATGACGGGCGCCTGGGATTCAATCTGCAGCAAGGCTACTTTGGCAACCAGGAGAACGTGCTGTGGCTGGATGGGGCCTTGCTGCCCTTGGGCGCGGCCACGTTTGTGTTCGACCCGGCCCGGCCGTTGGCGCCCTGGCACATCCACACCGACGATGGCATGCTGGACCTGCGCTTCCGGCCCGAGGGCGCGCGTCAGGCGCGGCGCGATGTCTGGATCGCTGCCAGCGATTACATCCAGCCGGTGGGCACCTTCCACGGTTGGGTGCGGGCCTCGCCCAGTAAGCCGGCCATCCCGGTCGAGGGCCTGCTGGGGGTGACGGAAGACCACCGGTCGCGCTGGTGAGGGCGATGGCGGGTTCGGCACAACAATCATGAGCGCCCTGCACCGTCTTTGATGCAGGTCCAAAAAGGTCATTCGGGGCTGTCATGCACGTGTCGGCGGCTTGGCGCACAATCGGCGCCCGTGCAGCACCTTGTCGGGCGCTCACCTGTGTCGAGAGGAGAGGATTTTGCCCGGTATGACCCTGCATCAACGCTTGCGCACCCTGGATGTCGCACGCCTGCGTGGCATGAAGCGCGGCATCGAGAAGGAAGGCCTGCGCGTCGCGCCGGACGGTACTTTGGCGCGCACGCCGCACCCTGTGGCGCTGGGCTCGGCCCTCACCCATCCGCACATCACCACCGATTTCAGCGAATCGCAGCTGGAGCTGGTGACGGGCGTGCACGATCGGGTCGAAGATTGCCTGAGCGAGCTCACGGCCGTTCACCGCGTGGTGCTGCAGTCGCTGGACGACGAGTGCATGTGGGCGGCAAGCATGCCCGGCCAACTGCCCCCTGATGCGGAGATCCCGATCGGCTACTACGGCAGCTCGAACGTCGGTCAGGCCAAGCGGGTGTACCGCCTGGGGCTGTCGCACCGCTACGGCTCGCGGATGCAGACGATTTCCGGCATCCACTACAACTGGTCGTTCCCGGGCACCGACAGCGCCGATTACTTTGCGCTGATCCGCAACTTCCGTCGGCACTCTTTCTTGCTGCTGTGCCTGTTTGGCGCCTCGCCTGCGGTGACCTCGGCCTTTGCGGCCGGGCAGCCCCACGGGCTCGACACCTTGAGCGACGGCACGCTCTACCTGCCTTACGCCACCTCGCTGCGCATGGGGCGTCTGGGTTACCAGAGCGATGCGCAGTCAGCCCTGTGCGTGAGCTACAACGACCTGGAAGGCTATGCCAACTCGCTGCACGAAGCGCTGACGGTGCCGTATCCGCCGTACGAGGCCATCGGCATCCGCGATGCGCAGGGCGGCTACCGCCAGCTGGCGACCAGCCTGCTGCAGATCGAGAACGAGTTCTACAGCACGATCCGGCCCAAGCGGGTGATCCGCTCGGGCGAGCGCCCCCTGCATGCCCTGCGCGAGCGCGGCGTGGAGTACGTGGAGGTGCGGTGCATGGACCTCAATCCCTTCCTGGACGTGGGCATCGACCCGCACACCGCGCGTGTGCTGGACGTGTTCCTGCTGCACGCGCTGTTGTCGGACAGCCCGCCCGACAGCCCGCAAGAGGTGCGCACCCTGCAGGCCAACCACCTGCTGGCGGCTTCACGAGGACGTGAGCCGGGCTTGATGCTGATGCGCGACGGGACCCCCGTGAGTTTGCAGGACTGGGGCTTGGCACTGCTGGACGAGGGCGTGGCCGTGGCCGAAGCGCTGGACCAGGCGCATGGGGGCGATGCCTACCAGCGTGCCTGGGCGCAGGCCCGCCGCGATTTCCTGACGCCCGAGCAGCTGCCGTCGGCACGGGTGCTCGACGCCATCCGGGCGCAGCACGCAGGGCGGTTTGACGCCTTCGGTCTGGCCTGTTCGCAAGAGGTCAAGCAGACCTTGTTGGCGCAGCCCTTGTCCGACGCGGAGCAGGCGGGATGGCGCGCGCAAGCGCAAGCCTCGCTGGCCGATCAGGCGCAGATCGAGGCGGCCGACACCCTGGACTTTGAAGCCTTCCGCCAGGGTTATGTGGACCCGGCTGGCTTGACGGTGGCCTGAGCCAACTCGCGCATCAGCGGACGGGCCTGCGGGTCCGGATCGACACAGCGGGTGTGCCACTGCGTCAGCGTGGCGAAGCGTGGATCGGGCCGGTCGGCTGCGTCGACGCGTTGCAGCAGCTCTTCGAGCAGGTGCCCGAACGCGAGCGTGTCCATGCGCTGCAAAGCCAGGGATTGCGGGATCTCCGAGGTTGCGGAGGGCAAGACAGACGCCGCGCCGAAGTCACCCAGCACGGCCTGACCGGCGCCGCGCCACAGGATGTTGTGGGCATACAGATCGCCATGCAGGATGCCGCGTGCGTGCAGATGCGCGGTGGCCGATGCGACGCCCTGGGCCAGTTGCCAGGCCGTGTCCATCGACCAGCGGGCATCAGGGGCATACACATCGCGGGTGCAACTGGCCAGGCTGGGCGGTCCGGCCAGCACGCGCCATTGCGCATCCAGCTGGGGCATCACCAATCCTTGTCGACCGTCCGGATGCCCTTGCAGCACGCCATGCACCGGGATCAGATGCGGGTGCGCGCCGGCGGCCAGGCAGGCTTGCATCTCCTGGTCGGGCAGGCCATCGCTGGTGAGGGCGCCTTTGAAGAGTTTCACGGCCACGGGCTCGGTCGATGCGGTCCCATCGCGCAGCCAGCCCGCCGCATGGATGTGGCCGGAGGCGCCTTCGCCCAGCAGCGTCCCCAACGTCAACGCCGACCAAGGGATGGCGGGCCACGATTGGGACGCGAAGGCGGGCGTCGCTTCGAGCGGGTTGCCGCCATAGGCCAGCCACGCGAGCCGGGGCAGCGTCAGCAGCCAGTCGGGCAGGGCGGTCAAGGCATTGGCCGAGATCCGCAGCAGACCCAGTTGCTGGCAAGCGGCCATGCTCTCGGGCAGGGCGCGCAGGCGGTTGCCGGCCAGCGCCACTTTCTCCAGGCCGGTGCACTGACCGAGGGTGTCGGGCAGGGTCTCGATCTCGTTGGCCGTGAGGATCAGCCAGCGCAAATGGGGTGACAAGGCCGAGGCGGGCACATGGCGGATGCGATTGGACTTGAAGCCCACCATGCGCAAACTGGGGTGGGCCCCCAGGTGCTCAGGCACATGGGTGAATGCGTTGTCCGAGCAAAAAAGCACCCGCAGGCGGTGCAGGCGGCTCAGGTCCGGCAGGTCGTGCAGGCGGTTGCTGCTGAGGTTGAGCACCTCCAGCGTGTCAGCCAGCGCAAACACCTCTTCGGGCAGTTCACTCAAGCCACAGGCCAGGTCCAGGCGGGTGGTGCCGGCCAGTTGGCCAGTGCGCAGGCGGTTCAGGGTGTCCATGGGGTGATCAGATCGCGGCGGGGCGGTTTGGTTTGGCCATCACGGCGGCAAACAGGGGCAGGTCCAGACCACGTTGCAACCAGGCGCGCAGGGCCGGCAAGGCCGGTGTGGCATCGAACCAGACGCGGTCGACCTGGGCGAACTGCCGCACAAAAGGCAAGAGGGCCATGTCCGCCAGCGACCAGTGCGCACCGAACAGGCAGGGGTGGGCCTGCAGGCGGGTGTCGAGATCGGCGAGGTGAATGCGCACTGCTTCGTCTCGCCATTCGGCAGCTGAGCGCTCCGGGTGCCGTTCGGGGTACTTGTAGCGGTCGAGCAGGTGCTTGAAGGGGCCATCGTTGCGCGCGATCAAGGCCAGCATCTCGTCCATCGGGGCCACCTGCAACCAGCCGTCGGGGTCATGCTGCGCCAGGGCCCACTGCATGATGTCCAGGCTTTGCTCCAGCACGGTGCCGTCCGGCAGTTGCAGGACGGGCACGGTGCCCTTGGGCGACAGGCGCAGCAACTCGGCTGGCTTGTCACGCAGCGACACCTCGTGCAGTTGGACCGTCACACCCGCTTGCCACAGCGCCAGGCGCGCCCGGATGGCATAGGGGCAACGGCGGTACGAGAACAGGGTCGGCAGCGGATACATGGCCTCGGAGGATGCGGCGCTGGGCGCCCCAGCCGTCACGGAACTCAGCCGCCCCAGCGCACCTGGCTGGCGCCCTGCTTGTGCGTGACGATGCCCTGGGTCACGCTCAACTGGTCTTCCACCACCCAGCGCACAGCCTGCGGGTAGATCGCATGCTCGTGAGTCAGCACCCGATTGGAGAGGCTGTCTTCCGTGTCTTCGGCCAGCACGGGCACAGCCGCTTGCAGCACGATGGGCCCATGGTCCAGCTCGGGCGTCACGAAGTGCACGGTGGCGCCCGCCAGCTTGCAACCCGCCTCGATGGCGCGCTGGTGCGTGTGCAGGCCCGGGAAGGCGGGCAGCAAAGAGGGGTGGATGTTGAGCAGGCGGCCCTCAAAATGGCGCACAAAGCCTTCTGTCAGGATGCGCATGAAGCCGGCCAGCACCACCACATCGGGCTGGTAGCCGTCGATCACGCGCGCCAGTTCGGCGTCGAACGCCTCGCGGCTGTCAAAGGCCTTGTGGTCGACCACGGCGGTGGCGATGCTCTGGCTGGCGGCAAACTGCAGGCCGCTGGCCGAAGCCTTGTTGCTGATCACCGCCGCGATGCGGGCGGGCCAGCCCTCGCGCTGACAGGCGTTGACGATGGCTTCCATGTTGGAGCCGCGGCCGGAGATCAGGATGACGATGTTTTTCATGCGGCCTAGAGTGTAGCGGGGGCACCCTACAATTTGCCTCTTGTCCTGTCCTTCGTCTGCGCTCTCATGACCCAACGCGTTCTCACCGGCATCACCACCACGGGTACCCCTCACCTGGGCAACTACGTCGGCGCCATCCGCCCGGCCATTGCCGCCAGCCGTGAGCCGGGGGTCGAGAGCTTCTTCTTCCTGGCCGACTACCACGCCCTCATCAAGTGCGACGACCCGGCCCGCATCGCCCGCTCGCGCCTTGAAATTGCCGCCACCTGGCTGGCCGCCGGCCTGGACACCGAGCGCGTGACCTTTTACGCCCAGAGCGACATCCCCGAGATCACCGAGCTGAACTGGCTGCTGACCTGCGTCACCGCCAAGGGCCAGATGAACCGCGCCCACGCCTACAAGGCCTCGGTGGACGCCAATGTGGCCAAGGACGAGGAGCCGGACGCCAACATCAACATGGGTCTGTACTGCTATCCCATCCTGATGGCTGCCGACATCCTGATGTTCAACGCCCACCGCGTGCCCGTGGGCCGCGACCAGATCCAGCACATCGAGATGGCGCGTGACGTGGCCCTGCGCTTCAACCACCTCTACGGTGGTGGCAAGGACCTGTTCGTGCTGCCCGAGGCCGAGATCGAAGAGTCTGTGGCCACCCTGCCGGGGCTGGACGGCCGCAAGATGAGCAAGAGCTACGACAACACCGTGCCCTTGTTCGACGGCGGCCCCAAGGCGCTGCAACACGCGGTGGCCCGCATCGTCACCGACTCGAAGCTGCCGGGCGAGCCCAAGGACCCTGAGGGCGCTCACCTCGTGACCCTGTTCGATGCCTTTGCCGACGCCGTCCAGCGCGAGGCCTTCCGTGCCGACCTGCGTGCCGGCCTGGCCTGGGGCGAGGCCAAGCAGCGTCTGGTGGAGCTGATCGAAGTCCATGTGGGGCCGATGCGTGAGCGCTACGCCGACCTGGTGGCCCATCCTGAGCAGGTCGAGGCTGTGTTGGCGGCTGGGGCCGACAAGGCCCGTGCCCGTGCCACGCCGTTCCTCAAAGAGCTGCGCCATGCCGTGGGTCTGCGCCGCATGGTGGCCTCGGGTGCCGTGGAGGCCAAGACGGACACCGCGCACAAGGCCGAGCTGGCCGTGTTCAAACAATACCGCGAGGCCGATGGCCAGTTCTATTTCAAGCTGACCACCGCGCACGGCGACCTGCTGCTGCAAAGCCAGGCCTTTGCCGAAGGCCGCGCGGCCGGGGGCTGGGTCAAACGCTTCAAGACCGAAGGGGCCGCGCCGCTGGCCGAGGCCCCCGTGACCTTGGCTGACGGCATCAGCTGCGAGGTGGTCGAGGCTGCCCTGGTCGCCTTGCAAGCTCACGAGGCCGCAGAGCAGGCGGCCAAAGCCGCCAAGGCTTGAGGTCGTTTCGCTGTTGAAGGCTGGGGTCATGGCCGGCATCCACCGCACCGACATCGAAGCCGCCTTGCAGTGGTGGCGCACCCGCCAGGCGCCAGCAGCCGGGTGGGCGCCACAGGACGCGGTGGCACAGTTGAGCGCCTTGCTGGCGCTGCTCGACCAGCATCAAGAGGTGGAGTGTGACGAGGCCAGCATGCCTGCGCCCTTCCATGGCCCCTGGCTGGCCTGGTACGACAGTCTGCCCGACACCCCTTGCATCGCCATCTGCTCGACCAGCCAGGGCGATGCCCTGTGCAAGGGCTGCGGCCGCACCTTTGCCGAGGTGCAGCACTGGCCCGAAATGAGCCCAGCCGACAAGCGTGCCACCTGGCGACGCATCACCGCCGAGGGCACGGCCTGGCGCTTCAACCGCTACGCGGAGCGGGCCCGCGAGGGCGCAGCAAACACCACCACCGAGCCTGAGGGCACCAGTTCCAGGGAGCCGTGACGGTACATGGGCTCCCACACCTCAGTGGGGCGCAGGAATCTCGGTGATGTCGGGCCGAGCATGACCGAACATCACTTTCAAATAGTCCATTTGGGCTTGATGACCCTGCCGGATCAGACGCTGACGTCCACCGGGCAGCAGGCGGTTGAGCCGATGGTAAGCCGCCTCAAAGGGCACTGTGAGCATCGGATACCAAGGCATCACGTAGCTGGGGAGGCCCAGGTCACGCATGCCTTCCGGCCCCAGGAACATGCGGCAGATGCTCAGCTGCCGGGCTTTTTCCAGGCGCCCAGCCAGGCGCGGCATGACGGTGTAGTGGCGAAGCAGCGGCTCGTCCATCAGCGCGCGGCCCAAGGCGCGGCTGCTCTCGTCGGCAGGGGCCTGGGCCAGCAGATTTTGGTAGAGAGCCACGCGGCCCTCCAGCTCGGTTTCGCAGAGCAGGCCTTCCTCGACCCCCATGAGCCATCCGATGTAGCGCCACAGGTGCATGACGGCATGGGCCTCCTGATCCGTGAGCTTCACCCCCATGGCCCGTTGCCCCAGCAGGAAGATCACGCTGAAGCCCAGGTAGGTCGCTCGCATGTCGCCCTGGTTGATGGGCAGGCCCAAGGCCGCCTCGTCCCACTCGGGCATGGCGTGAACGCGCTTGCGCAACATCGCGTGGATGACGCGCACACGGATGGTGGTTTGAAAGCCCGGCGCAAAGCGCCCCAGGCCACCCTCGCGGGTGACATCGATCCACCACTTCGTGGTTTCTGCCACCCGGCGCTGGGCGCCTTTGGCCAGTGCCCCGGTCAGGACCAGCGTGCGGTTGATGGCGGAGGCCTGATAGCCGGCCATGAGCGCGGCATTGCGCAACACGCGCATGCCGGACAGGCCTGAAATGTGACAGGCCGCGGCCCCTTGCAGGAGCAGATCCGGGTCGACCCACGCCGGCGTCGCTTCGACGGTGGCGAAGAACGCACGCAGTTCAGGCGAGGCGTCCGGCATCGCATCGATGCCCTGGGCCAGAGCGCGTTCAAACTGCGGCATTCCGACCTGCACACCGACCTGTTGCATCCAGTTCACCAGCCGGTCCGCCGCTTCATCCCCGCGCAGCAGCGTCTGCGCTTGCGCCTGCCATTGCGCCGCAGTGGGCTCCGGATTGGCGCCGCGGATCAGCCAGCGCAAATGCCGCGCCACGCGGCGCGCCTTGGTCACATCGGCGCCATGGCGGGTGGGCAGACCGGGCAAGGGCGCGAGGACGGTGGCGTCGTGGGTGGGGGGCATGGGTTGACAGGGGAGCGACAGGTCCGGATCAGTTTAGGCGCTCCAGGGGGGCCATGAGGCGCCTGGAAGCAGGGGATGTTCCCTGGGCTGACGCCGGACCTGCCGCGGGGGCTCAATCTGCCGATTGGGGAGGTTTGAAGGGCGCGATGGGTGAAACGGGGCCTGTGAACTTCTCTTTGCCGGCTTTGCCCTTCAGGGGAGGGAAGTCCAGGTTTTGCTCGGGCACATGGGTGTCTGGCAGGTGATCGAGCAGGTGACGGATCAAGGTCAGGCGTCCCAGCTTTTGGTCATTGAAGTCCACCAAGGTCCACGGCGCCTGCTTGGTGTGGGTCGCCTCCAGCATGCGATCGCGGGCGCGGCCGTAGTCTGCGTACTTTTCACGCGCGACCAGATCGATCGGTGACAGCTTCCAGCGCTTGAGCGGGTCTTCGCGGCGTTCAGCAAAACGCTCTTCCTGCTGGGCCTGGTCCACGGTGAGCCAGTACTTGAACAGCAAGATGCCGTCGTCTACCAGCAACTGCTCGAACGCCGGGGCCTGCTTGAAAAAGTGCTCCGTGTCCTGCGGCTTGCAAAAGCCCATCACCGTCTCGACGCCGGGGCGGTTGTACCAACTGCGGTCGAACAAGGCGATCTGACCGGCGGTGGGCAGATGGGGCACATAACGCTGGAAGTACCACTGACCCTGTTCTTCTTCAGACGGTTTGCTCAGGGCCACCACATGGCACTGACGCGGACTGAGGCAATCGGCAATCGCGTTGATGGCACCGCCCTTGCCGGCCGTGTCGCGGCCTTCAAACAACACGACCAGACGTTTACCGTGGTGGGCCAGCCAGCGGGCCATGCCGTTGAGCTCGATCTGCAAGGGCTCCAGCAGGGCCTCGTAGTCCTTCTTGCTCAAGGTGTCTGGCTCTTTGCCGTTCTTGCCGGCCTTGCCATTGCCTTTGTCCTTGCTCTTGTCTTTGCCGTTGCCCATGGTGGTCGAGAGTTCAGATGGAGGAGGCTTCCCTTATAACGCGCGGTCGGCCATCTGACCAGCGGCCCCGTAGAATCGAGGCATGAACGCCCCGACCGACGACAACACCCCCGCCAAGTCCAGCAACTTCCTGCGCGCGATCATCGATCGCGACCTGGAACAGGGCACCTACGCCAGCCGCCGCTGGGCCGGCACCCCGGGCGACGCTGCCCACCACGCCGCCAGCGAGCCGGACCCAGCCAAGATCCGCACCCGCTTCCCGCCCGAGCCCAACGGCTACCTGCACATCGGCCACGCCAAGAGCATCTGCCTGAACTTCGGGCTGGCGCGTGACTACGGCGGCGTCTGCCACCTGCGCTTTGACGACACCAACCCCGAGAAGGAAGAGACAGAGTACGTCAACGCCATCATCGACGCGGTGAAGTGGCTGGGCTTTGACTGGCAATCGAACTTCAACGGCCAGGCGCAAGACCACCTCTACTACGCCAGCAACTACTTCGACTTCATGTACCGCGCTGCCGAGTACCTGATCGAAGCCGGCCACGCCTATGTGGACGAGCAGACGCCCGAAGAGATGCGCGCCAACCGGGGCGACTTTGCCACCCCTGGCAAGGACAGCCCTTTCCGCAGCCGCACCCCGGCCGAGAACCTGGCGCGCTTTCGTGCCATGCGCGACGGCCAACTGGCCGACGGCGCGGCCGTGCTGCGCGCCAAGATCGACATGGCCTCGCCCAACATCAACCTGCGCGACCCGGCCATCTACCGCATCCGCCGCGCCACCCACCACAACACGGGCGACACCTGGTGCATCTACCCGATGTACACCTTCGCGCACCCCATCGAGGACGCGCTGGAGCAGATCACCCACTCCATCTGCACGCTCGAATTTGAAGACCAGCGCCCCTTCTACGACTGGTTGCTGGCGCGTCTGGCCGAAGGCGGCCTTTTGCAGGCCCCGGCGCCGCACCAGTACGAGTTCGCCCGCCTGAACCTCACCTACGTCATCACCAGCAAACGCAAGCTCAAGCAGCTGGTGGACGAGGGCACGGTGGCCGGCTGGGACGACCCGCGCATGCCCACCATCGTGGGTCTGCGTCGCCGTGGCTACACGCCTGAGGCGCTGCAACTGTTTGCCGAGCGCATCGGCGTGACCAAGTCCGACAGCTGGATCGACTACAGCACGCTCGACATTGCCCTGCGTGATGATCTGGAAAGCAAGGCCCACCGTGGCATGGTCGTGCTCGACCCGGTCAAGCTGACGCTGAGCAATTGGGACGAGGTGATGGGTGCCGGCCACCTGGAGCCCTGCTCGCTGCCAGCGCTGCCCCACCCGCCGGAAGGCCAGGAAGCGCCTACGCGTCACTTCACGATCGGCAAGGAAGTCTGGATCGAGCGTGAGGACTTTGAAGAGGTGCCGCCCAAGGGCTACAAGCGCCTGTTCCCGGGCAACAAGGTGCGTCTGAAGGGCGGTTACGTCATCGAGTGCACCGGCTGCACCAAGGATGCCGAGGGCCGTGTCACAGAGGTGCTGGCCAACCTGGTGCCCGACACCAAGAGCGGCACGCCCGGTGCCGACTCGGTCAAGGTCAAGGCCGCGATCACCTGGGTGGGCGTGGCCGACGGCGTCGCTGCCGAAGTGCGCATCTACGACCGCCTGTTCACCGATCCGCAGCCCGACGCGGGCGGCAAGGACTTCCTGGCCGCGTTGAACCCCGACAGCAAGAAGGTGGTCACGGCCTACGTCGAGCCTTCACTGGCCGCAGCGCAGCCCGATCAGAAGTTCCAGTTCGAGCGCCACGGCTACTTCGTCGCCGATCGGCTGGACCACCAGCCCGGCCAGCCCGTGTTCAACAAGATCACTGGCTTGAAGGACGGCAACTGGGCCAAGTGATCTTCGGTTGACACCACACCAGGGGCTTCGGCCCCTTTTTGCATCATGAACAAGACAGGCAAAGTGATCCGCTGGGAGGCGGACCGTGGCTTCGGTTTCATCGCAGGCGCGGCAGGGACGCAGGACGTGTTCTTCCATGTGAAAGATGTACAGCGGGGCTGGACGCCCCAGGTGGGGCAACTCGTGACTTACGAGCTGGTCCATGTGGGCGGCAAGGGGCCGCGTGCGGTGGCCGTGCAAGGAGCGGCGTCGCGTTCTGCAGGGCGGGTTCCCACGTCACATCCCGCGCCCACGCGTAGTCGTGCTCGCGTTGAACCCCGCGCGTCGGCACCGAGGGATCCCTGGCTGAGGCCGATCTTGCTGGTTGCGCTGCTGTGGGCTGCGGTGCTGGGCTGGGCCAGCGCCACGCATCGCCTGCCAGCCTGGGTCGTTCCGGCTTGGTTGGGCCTCAATCTTTGGACGTTTGTCGTCTACTGGCGTGACAAGTGGGCGGCGCAGCGCGGCCAATGGCGCACGCCGGAGAGCAGTCTGCATGTGTGGAGCCTGTTGGGTGGCTGGCCCGGGGCGCGGATCGCCCAACAGACGCTGCGCCACAAATCACGCAAAGAGGCTTTCCAGACCATCTACTGGGTCACGGTGCTGGCCCATGTGGCGGGCGTGAGTGGTCTGCTGTTCGGTCAGGCACGCGGCTGGCCGCTCTGATCACGCACCCTGCGCCGGATCGACGGGCAGCGGCCGGCCCTGCGCCGTCTCCTGCGCCCTGAGATCGGCCAGGCGAGCGCGGTCGGCATCGGTGGCGCCCGGGCCGGCAACGACCGCCACATCCCTTGGACGCAGCGGGTGGTCGCTGACGGCAGATCGGGCGGTCAGTGGCGCGATCGGTACGCCGGTGGCCCGCTCCACCAGACGAATGGGTGGACCTTCGGGCGCTGCCGCGTGTTGGTCGCCCCATTGGGCCAGCGCCACGATGACCGGATGCAGATCCCGGCCCTTGTCCGTGAGGCGGTAGGCCAGCGCCTTCCCGCTCTGGCTGGTGGACGTCACCTGCAGGATCCCGCCGTCCACCAGGTGACGCAGGCGCTGGCTCAGCACATTGGGCGCGATGCCCAGGCGTGCCTCGAACTCGCCAAAACGCTGACAGCCCAGGAAGGCTTCGCGCACGATCAGCAAAGTCCACCATTCGCCGATCAGGTCGAGCGCGCGGGCAATCGAGCAGTTCATGTCGGCAAAGGAGGTGCGACGCATGCGCATAGTCTACTTGCTTGATGCAAGTTGTTGATGTTAGGCTGGCATCTACTTTCATCAAGCAAGTAAAAAAGGTGTTGCCATGTCCGAAGTCGCGTTGTTCATCCATTCCACGGCCACCGGGCCTTTCATGTGGCGTCCCTTGCTGGCGGACCTGCCCGAAGGCATCACGCCGCTGACGCCGGTGAACCGGGGCTACGCACCGCATGACCTGCTGCCGCGCGGCTCGGCGTTCTCCGTGCGGGATGAGGTGGCCCACTTGATGGCCCAGATTCCGCCGGGCACCACCGGCATTCACCTGGGCGGACATTCGTATGGTGGCTTTGTGGCCTTGACACTGGTGCGGGAGATGGGTCTGCCGGTGCGTTCGCTGTGGCTGTATGAACCCGTGTTGTTCGGGGCCTTGCGAGCCGAACCGCAGCGGCTGAGCCCGGAGGTGGCCGCCCAGGTGGCGGACCTGTATGGCGAGAACTCGATGCTGGACGAGGAAGAGGGTGGCTCGGAGTCATGGATTGAACGGTTCATCGACTACTGGAACCATCCGGGCATGTGGGCCAGCATGCCTGAGAAGGCCCGGGCCATGACCCGGCCGGTGGGCTGGAAGATGTTCCGCGAGGTGTGCAGCGTGTCCACCGAGCCCCAGCCCTTCGCCTACTACCAGTTGGACCTGCCGGTGACCCTCGTGCACGGGGAGCGCACCACGCCGCCCGCACAGGCCATGGTGAGCCGCCTGGCCGAGGTCAACCCACAGGCTGTGGTCGACACCTTGCCGGGGCTGGGCCACATGGGGTTGCTCGGCGATCCGGCATCGGTGCGGGCCAGCCTGCAGCGCCATTGGGTACGGGTACGGGCCTGAGGCGGCGCTCGGGCATCTGGCAAGGTCATCCCAGGCGGAGGACGCGTCTGGGCGACAATGGGCCGCATGTCCACGCCGAAGTTTGCCTTGCTGCCTGAGCGTCTGCCCGCTCGCGCGCGCCTCAAGCGCGCCGTGCTGGTGATGGCGGGGGTGCTGTCTTTGTTGCTGGGCCTGCTGGGTGCCGTGCTGCCGGGACTCCCCACCACGCCGTTCGTCTTGCTCGCAGCCGCCTGTTTCGCCCAGGCCTCGCCCCGTCTGCATCGGTGGTTGGTGCAGCACCGCTGGCTGGGCCCGATGGTGCGCGACTGGGAGGCCCACCACAGCATGCCCTTGCGCATCAAGTGGCTGGCCTCCGGGATGATGGCCCTGATGGTGGGGGCCTCGGCCTGGCAATTGGCCGAACGGCCCATCGTGCAAGCCGCAGTGCTGATCGCCGGACTGGTGGGCTGCCTCGTCGTCTGGCGCGTCCCGACGCGGCGCTGAGCCCGGGCGAGTCGGTCACCGCGAGCGCATCCCCCATTTGGGTGGGTTCCGAGGGAAAAACCGACAGGGTGGGGTGCGATATGCGGTGACACTGGGGGTCAGAATTTCTCGGTCACAGCATGCCTCCTCTGTCGTTTTCGGAAGGTTTCGCGATTGCCGCCGGTCTGGTGCAGTTGTTTGTCGCAGTGGTGTTCCTGCGGTTTCGGCATGGACGACCGGAATGGGGCTTGGGCTGGTGGGCCGTCACCTTTGCGGCTGCCGGTGTGATGAACACCGGTGCGCCCGTTTTGTTGGCGGCCATGCATTCTCCGTTTGGTACCAGTTTGAACGTGCTCACCATGGTGTTGGGCATCTCGACCATGGGCGCGCTCGTGGCAGGCAGTCGCCTGTACACAGGCCATCCGCGTCCGGGGCCCTGGTGGTCGTTTGCGTTGACCTGGCTGGCTTATCTCTCCCTGATGATGACGCGCCAGCTCTGGCCTGGATATGAGAGCTTGATCGCCAACGGCGTGACGGGCCTGATCTTTGCCTATCTGGGCTGCCTGAGTCTGGGGGCGATGCGACGCGAGAGCGGCGCGGGACATGGCATTGCGGCCGCCATGCTGTGCCTGTACATCCCCATGGTGGCGGGTGCCTATGCCATGGGCTTGGATCAGGTTGAACTGCGCTATTGGTCCGCGGTGCCCTTTGCGCTGGCTGGGCTGGGGGTCATGTCGGCCATGATGGGCCGCATGCGCGCCCACTTGCGCGATCTCAATGAGTCGCTGGAGCAACGTGTGGCCGATCGCACGCATGAGTTGCGCGACATCATCTCTTCGCTGGAATCGTTCAACAGCATGGTGTCTCACGACCTGCGGGGGCCGCTTGGGGGCATGGCGGGGCTGTCAGGCGTGGCTTTGTCGGCGCTGGATGCTGGAGATACCGAACGCGCTCGCCGCCTCTTCCAGGCGGTGCAAGCGCAGTCGTCCAATCTGTCCAACCTGGTCGCCGACCTGATGGCACTGGCCCGTGTGTCGAACGTGGCCTTGCTCAAGCAGCCCGTGGCCTTGTCCGAGTTGGTCCAGGAGTCGGTGCAGCACCTCGAGCTCAGCCACGGTGAAGGGCATGCGCAACCGGTGCAGGTTGCGCCGCTGCCCGTGGTCGCGTGCGACAAGGCTTTGTTGCGTCAGGTGCTGGTCAACCTGTTGGGCAATGCACTGAAGTTTTCCCGCAAGGCCGCACGGCCGCAGGTGCGGGTGTGGGCCGAGGTCCGGGAGGGCGGCGTGCAGGTGGCGGTGCAGGACAACGGCGTGGGTTTCGATGCCACCCGTCAGCGCGACCTGTTCACCCCATTCAAGCGCCTTCATGAAGAGCGCGATTTTGAAGGCACGGGCCTGGGTCTGGCCTTGGTGCGGCGCATCGTGGAGCGCCACGGCGGCCGGGTCGGCGCCGAGAGCCAGACGGGGCAGGGTGCCACCTTCTGGTTCTGGCTGCCGGCCACCGAAACCCCCATCTGAGGACGCGGTGACCGCCCAGGGCGATCAGGCGCCGTCGGTCGGTGCGCTGGTCTTGCGTGGCGCACGCGTACGCGGGGCCGCTTTCTTGGCTGGCGCGCGTCGGGCTTTCTTGGCGGCCGGTGGGGTGCCAGGCTCGCCAGCTGTGGCGGCTGGCGGCGCGTCGGTCATCGCCGGGACGGGCGAGACCATGGTGGGCGCGGGTTCAGGGGTGGCCCGCACCGGCGCCTCACGCTCGGCAACGGCTCCCGCGGCGTCACCCTGATCCTCCCCGGATTTGCCACGACGGGTCGACGTGGTCCCACGACCTCCTCGGCTGCGGCGACGCGGCTCGCTCGCTTCCGCTGCCACGGGCGCTGCGACGGCCACCGTCTCGAACGGCTCGGTAGTGGCATTCGTCGCGGCTGCCGAGGCCGTGACGCGCGCTGCATCAAAGGCCTCTGCGGGCGGGGCCATGGGTTCACGGTGTGACGGGCGTGCGCCATCGCCCGCTTCGCCGCGGTCCCGATCCCGGTCGCGTCCACGACCGCGGCGACGGCCGCGCGGTTCGCCATCGCGTGCCGTGTGGCGCCCAGACTCGGGCTGTGCCTCGCGTGCAGGTGCCGCTGCGGATTCGGTGCGGGCCGCCCCATCGTCGTCCGACTCGGTGGACGCAGGGAGTTCGGCGTAGCCGTTCTCCGAGAGGTCCTCGGCCAGAGCTTCGGGGCTCAAGGATTCGGCCAGGGCGGTGAGACCGGTGCCGCGGAAGACGAAGGCACTCGACTTTTCGTCGCGGCCAAACTCCAACAGGCCGCGGGCCTTGGCCTCTTCCAGCAGGTTGCCGAAGGTGCGAAAGCCGTAGTAGTTCTCGTTGAAGCCGGGGTTGCGGCGCTTGATGGCTTCCTTGAGCACCGAAGCCCAGATCTTGCCGCCCTCGTCGCGGTCGGTGACCAGCGCTTCGTAGGTCTCCAGCGCCATTTCCACGGCCTTGCTGCGACGCACGTCCAGCTCGGCGCGGCGGCGTTGTTCTTCTTCAGGCGAGCGCTTGGCCGTCGGCTGGTTGTTGCGCGTGTTGCGGCGCGCGTCCACACGGGCACTTTCGCGCACCAAGTCGTCGTAGAAGATGAATTCGTCGCAGTTGGCTGTCAACAGGTCCGACGTGGACTGCTTGACGCCCACCCCGATCACGTACTTGGCGTTCTCGCGCAGCTTGGAGACCAGCGGCGAGAAGTCCGAGTCGCCCGAGATGATCACGAAAGTGTTGACGTGCGACTTGGTGTAGCAGAGGTCGAGCGCGTCCACCACCAGGCGGATGTCGGCCGAGTTCTTGCCCGACTGGCGCACATGCGGGATCTCGATCAGCTCGAAGTTGGCCTCGTGCATGGCGGCCTTGAAGCTCTTGTAGCGATCCCAATCGCAATAGGCTTTCTTGACGACGATGCTGCCTTTGAGCAGCAGGCGCTCGAGGACACGCTTGATGTCGAACTTCTCGTAATTGGCATCGCGGACGCCGAGCGCGACGTTTTCGAAGTCGCAAAACAGCGCCATGCTGATGTGTTCAGGGGTGGAAGCCATGAAGGTCCTTGTGTGGGTGGATCAAGGAATGAGCCTCGGGCGTGTGGCCTCGGAAAGGCTCAAGCCTCATCGTCTTGATCGTCGTTGTTGTTGTCGGGCGCGGCGGTGGCCGGGCCCTTTTTCTTCTTCTGAAGGCGCGCGGCCTTCTTGCGCTGCCGCTCGACTTCCAGGGCCACCCCTTCGGCCCACCACACCTCGAACTCTTCGGGAGATTCGAGGGTGATGCGGCCCAGGATGGCGCTGCGGAAGTCGTTGAGCACGATCTCGGATGCCTTGGTCAGGTTGACGCGGCCGCCGCTCATGACGGCACCGCGCTTGCGCGCGATGAGTTCGAGCAACTCGTCGTCGTGCATGCCGGGAATGGCGCTGGCGTCGTCGAGCTTGTAGCGCGCAGCCAGCAGTTCAGGATAAGGCCCTTTGAGGCGGCTGAGCAACTCCAGCGCCACCTCTTCTTCGTCGTAGGCGTTGCGGCCCACGGCGCCGCTGGCGGCCAGGTGGTAGCCGCTGCGCTCCACCGTGATCTTGGGCCACAGCATGCCGGGCGTGTCGAACAGGTAGAAGTCGCTGGCCAGGTTGATGCGCTGCTCGATGCGCGTCACCCCGGCTTCGTCGCCGGTCTTGGCCGCTTTCTTGCCCACCAGCGTGTTCATCAAGGTGGACTTGCCCACGTTGGGGATGCCACAGATCAGCACGCGCAAGGGCTTGTCCATGCCGCCCCGGTTGGGGGCCAGTTCGCGGCAGGCCTTGATCAGGCGCTGGGCCGGTGCGGTGTCGCTGGCGTCCAGTGCGATCGCACGGGTATCGGGCTGGGCGTTGTACCAGGCCAGCCAGGCTTCGGTGCGCACCGGGTCGGCCAGGTCCTGCTTGTTGAGGACCTTGAGCTTGCGGCGCTTGCCGGTGAGCTCGGCCAGCATGGGGTTGGCGCTGGAGCCGGGCAGACGGGCGTCGAGCAACTCGATCACCACGTCAATGTCCTTCATGCGTTCGGTGATGGCTTTTTTGGTCACGTTCATGTGACCGGGGAACCATTGGATGGCCATCGGGCTGGGGCTTTCTTATTGTGAGGGTCAGGCGGCGAGTCGGTCCGGGGCGTGCAGCGCGGTCAGGTGCGTCTGCATCCAGTCCGTCATCTGTCGCGAATCGGTGACCGTGCGCAGGGCCTGGTAAGCGGTTTCGGCCTGAGGATAACGCCGCCGCAGGTAATTGAGCCATTGTTTCATGCGCCCGGTGCGTGCGCGCGGCTCGATGCGCGCTTGCACCAGGGTCCAGAACTGCCACAGCACCGGCTGCAGCGTGTCCCAGGTGGGGGCCGCCGACCCAGGCGTGAGCCCCTGGTCGGCCAGGATCGCCAGCGCCAGACCGGGGTCGGCCACGATGCCGCGCCCCAGCATCAGGTCGGTGCAGCCCGACACCTCGATGCAGCGGCGCGCGTCGGCCACCGTCCAGATCTCACCGTTGGCCACCACGGGGATGGCCACGCAAGCGCGCACGTCGGCGATGCGCTCCCAGTAGGCGGGCGGGCGGTAGCCATCGGCCTTGGTGCGGGCGTGCACGACCAGCTCGTCGGCGCCCCCCTCGGCGATGGCACGGGCGCAGTCTTCGGCCTGGGCATCGTCATGGAAGCCCAGGCGCATCTTGGCCGACACCGGCATGTTGGCGGGCACGGCACGGCGCACCTCCCGCACGATGCGATGCACGAGTTCGGGCTCCTGCAACAGCGCGGCGCCGCCGCCGTGGCGGTTGACCACCTTCGCTGGGCAACCGAAATTCAGATCGATGCCCGCCGGGCCCAGCGTAGCCAGGAAGGCCGCGTTGTCGGCCAGGCAGATCGGGTCGGAGCCCAGCAGCTGCGCACGCACCGGCACGCCGGCCGACGTGCGGCTGCCCTGGCGCAACTCGGGAATGACGCGCACATAGGCCCGCTCGGGCAGCACGGTATCGGTCACGCGGATGAACTCGGACACGCAGCGGCTGAGCCCGCCCACGCGGGTCAGGGCATCGCGCAACGTGAAATCAAGCAGGCCCTCCATGGGCGCGAGCAGCAGGGCCATTTACTTTGCGTAGCCCCAGGCCTTGAGCCGTGTGTAGGCGTGCTGCGAGGCGTCGCCGCTGCGCACCTGTTGCAGGTAGCGCGCATAGTGTTGGGCCGCCGATTCGCGCTGCCCCATGGCCTCCAGCGACGCACCCTTGAGAAAGAGCACGCCGCTGTCGCCCGGCAGCAGGCGGTCAAAGGTGTTGAGCGCCTGCAAGGCCGTCTGCGGGTTGCGCTGCTGCAGTGCCAGGGTGGCGAGCAGCTTGTGCGACTGGGCTTCTTGCGGGTAGATGTTGCGAGCGTTGTCGACATAGGACCGGGCATCGGCCGTCTTGCCCTGGGCCTGCAGGCACTGCGCCATGCGCAGGTTGGCCGCGTAGTCGCGCGGTGCCTGCTTCAGGGCCGTGCGGAACTGGCCGGAGGCCTCGTCGAGCTTGCGGGCCGACATGGCGCTTTCGCCCTTCTGGCAGGCCTGGATGGCAGGTTTGATCTGACGCAGCGGGGCCGTGTTGTCCATGAAGCGCTCGCGCCGGACGGACGCCCTGAGGCTGCTGGCGTAGGTGGTCTCGGCGGCCACACGGGCGCGGTCGCGCCGCTCGCTGCTCATCGGGTGCGACGAGAACATCGTGGCCAGCGTGGAGGGTGCTTCCTGCTCCTCTTGCACCAGCATCTGGTGCAGGCGCGTCATGCCCGTGGCCGGATAGCCGGCTTGCACCATGTAAGCCTGACCCAGCGCATCGGCTTCGTGTTCGTTGCTGCGGGAGTAATTGGCCAACAGCGCGCTGGCACCCACCTGGCTGCCCAGGCCGATCAAGGGTGCCCAGCCCGAGTTTTGCGCAGCGGCATTCACGCCGGCCAGCACGGTTTGCGCGATCATGGTCTGCCCCTGGCGTTGCGCCGAGTGGCGGGCGTTCACATGGCCCAGTTCATGCCCCAGCAGGGCGGCCAGCTGAGCCTCATCGTCCATGTCCACCATGATGCCGCGCGTCACGCCCATGGCGCCGCCTGGGAAGGTGTAGGCGTTCACGTAGTTGGCGTTGAGCACCCGGTAGGAGTAGGGCATGTTCGGGCGGTGGCTGAGGGCATCCAGACGCTGGCCGACTTCGCGCACATAGGCATTGACCGGCTCATGCTGGATGGCCCCCAGGTCTTGAGAGAACTGGTGCGGGGACTGCTGCTGGTCAATGGCTGCCTCCTGCGCCTCACTCATGCCCACCAGGATGCGTTCGCCGCTGACGGGCGAGACCGCGCAGCCTTGCAGCGAGGCGGTGGCCGCGCCAAACAGCCAGATGGCGTCGCGGCGGTTCAGTCGGTTGCGGGCCAGTCGCTCGGCCAGGGCATGGGGATGCAGGTCAGACATGGTCGCAATGCTCACAAAACAGGAGTTTGGGGTAGAAAACGGGGGCGGGGCGGCTAGGATGAGAGCGGTATCCCCGTTGGCGCCACTGCGCTGCATGAGAACGGACGGATCACGCTGATTTTGCTGAACCTTGACCTCACATGACTTCTGCCACGACCGCCACGCGCACCAGTGACATTTTGCTGGAACTCGACAGCGCCCGCAAAAGCGGCCCTTTGCAGCACATTGTCATCCCGCCGTGCCCTGAACTGTTGGCCCGATTGCAGCACGTGATGGCCGAGGCCGAGCCTGACCTCAACGAGGTGGCGCGCATCGCCTCCAGCGATGTGGCCATGTCGGCCACCCTGCTGCGCTGCGCCAACAGCCCGGCCTACGCCCAGGGGCAGCCCGTACAGACCATCGGCCAGGCCATGAACCTCCTGGGCCTGGACGAAACCGCCACCGTCATGACGCGCTTTCTGGCCCAGCGTGCCATCCGCGTCAATCATCCGGCTTTGCAGCGCTTCTGGGAGCGATCGGCCAAGCGGGCCGTGGCCCTGTCCTTCATGGCCCGCCTCCTGCCGGGCATGTCGGCCGATGTGGCACACACCTACGGCCTGTTCTGCCACGTGGGCCTGCCGGTGATGGTGCAAAGCATCAAGGGCTACCCTTCGACCATGGTTGAAGCCGCTGCACGCATTGACCGCTCCTACGTGGCCACTGAGAACGCCAATCACCGCACCGACCACGCTGTGGTGGGTGGGTTGGTGGCCCGCGTGTGGCGCCTCTCGCCCACTGTGGCGGCGGCCATTCGCCTGCACCACGACCTTGATGCCCTGGGTGAAGGCCGCATCGACCCGGATGTGCACACCCTCATTGCGGTGGGCTTGTTGGCCGAGTTCCTGATGCGGCGTCATGAGGGCCTGGACCAGGACGCTGACTGGCGAGCCCATGGCGAGGCGGCGATGGCCTGGCTACACCTGCCCATGGAGGAACTGTTGAGCTGGGAAGACGAATTGCGAGACAGTCTCGATATCATCTGAGTTCTGCGCGCACGCATTCTTTTCTTACCGAGATCTCACTTTCATGGCCGGAACCAGCTTGCTCCTCTTGATCGATGACATCACCCTGATGCTCGATGACGTGGCGGCCATGTCCAAACTGGCCGCCAAAAAGACCGCGGGGGTGCTGGGCGATGACCTGGCCCTCAATGCCCAGCAGGTCACCGGCATCCGTGCCGAGCGCGAACTGCCGGTGGTGTGGGCCGTGGCCAAGGGCTCGGTGCGCAACAAGGTCATCCTGGTGCCGGCTGCGCTGGCCATCAGCGCCTGGCTGCCTGTGGCCGTGACCCCGCTGCTGATGATCGGCGGCGCGTACCTGTGCTTCGAGGGCGTGGAAAAGCTCGCGCATCCCTTGCTGCATGGTCCCGAGGAAGACGCCGCCCACCACGAGGCGCTCAGCGCCGCGCTGAAGGACGAGTCGGTCGACCTGGTGGCCTTCGAGCGCGACAAGATCCAGGGCGCGGTGCGCACCGATTTCATTCTCTCGGCCGAGATCGTGGCCATCACGCTGGGCACCGTCACGGCGGCGCCGTTCACGCAACAGGTGCTGGTGCTCAGCGGCGTGGCCCTGCTGGTGACCGTGGGGGTGTATGGCCTGGTCGCCGCCATCGTGAAGATGGACGACGTGGGGCTGTACCTGCAACAGCGTGGCGGGGCCGTGAGGGCGGCCATCGGTCGCGGCTTGCTGGCCGCCGCGCCAGTGATGATGAAGACCCTGTCGGTGGTGGGCACCGCTGCCATGTTCCTGGTGGGCGGCGGCATCGTGCTACACGGCCTGCCGGGTGCCCACGAGGTGATTCACCACTGGGCCCAGGCCACGGGCACCGTGCCCGGTGTGGGCGGTGTGCTGGAGGCGATCACCCCCACTGTGCTCGACGGGGTGGGTGGCGTGATCGTGGGTGTCGTGACCCTGGCCCTGGTGACGCTGGGGCAGCGCCTGATGCGTGCCTTGCGGCGCGGCTGAGCCCAGCGTCGACACAGCTTCAACCGCCCGGCTAGGCGCTTGACCGAAGCGGCTCAGTCCGCCTGGGCAGCCAGGGCGTCGTGCAGCGCGATCATCTCCAGGGTCAGCTTGTGGCGGGCGTCCAGGTGGATCATGGGGCGCGCCTGCTGGTGTGATTCCTTGATCTTCACCGAACTGCTCAGATAGGGCTGCAGCACGGGCAGGCCCTCGTCGATCAACTCCTGCACGAGCTTTTGCGGCAGGGAGGCGCGCGGCTGAAACTGGTTGACCACGATGCCGGCCACCTTCAACTCGTCGTTGTGGTCGGCGCGGATTTCCTGCACGTTGTCGAGCAGTGTGTAGAGCGCACGGCGCGAGAAATCGTCGCAGTCAAACGGGATCAAACAGCCCTGGGCTGCGATCAGCGCCGAGCGCGTGTAGAAGTTCAGCGCCGGCGGTGTGTCGATGTAGATGCGGTCGTAGGTGTCGGCCAGCGCGGCCAGTGCGTCGCGCAGCTTGTAGATCTTGTAGCGTGACTCCAGCTTGCTGTGCAGCTCGTCCAGGCTGGGATGCGAGGGCATCAGGTCCAGCCCGTCCCACGGGGTGCCCACCACATAGGCGTCAGCGCCTTTGGGACGGGCGCTGAACTTGAGCGTCTGGTCGAAGAACTCGGCGGCGCTGATCTCGCCGTCTTCCTGAGGGCCGCCCAGCAGGTACTGTGTGGAGTTGCCCTGCGGGTCCAGGTCGATGACCAAGGTGCGCAGGCCCTGCGCGGCGCTGATGGCAGCCAGGTTGCAGGTGATGGTGGACTTGCCCACTCCACCCTTCTGGTTGAAGACGACGTAACGCATGACCCGAATCCCTTGTGACGCATTGACAGCGTCTATTGTGCATTGCAACAAGACCAGGGGCGACCGCCGGGCACCCCGGCCATCGCCATCCATGCCGTCAGCGGTTGCCTTCGGGCAGTTCGATCTTCACTTCCAGCACTTCCAGGTTGTCCTGGCGCTCCATCGATACCTTGATGTCATCCGGGTTGATGGACACGTACTTGGAAATCACCGCCACCAGCTCGCGTTGCAGGTCGGGCAGGTAGGTGGGGCTCGCGGAGCGGCCATTGCGCTCGTGTGCGAGGATCAGCTGAAGGCGTTCCTTGGCCACGGTGGCCGTCTGCTTCTTCTCGCCGAGGAAAAAGTTGAGGAATCCCATGGCGCTCACTTGCCTCCGAACAGTCGTTTGAAGAAACCGGGCTTCTCGGCCTCGACAAAGCGCAGTGGCTTGTCTTGGCCCAGGAAACGGTCGATCACGTCACTGTAGGCCTCGGCCACATCGGTGCCCTTCATGTAGATGGCGGGCACGCCCTGGTTCGAGGCGTTCAGCACCGATTCCGACTCGGGGATCACGCCGATGAGCTTGACTTTGAGAATGTCATGCACGTCGTCGAGCGACAGCATCTGGCCGCCTTCCACCCGGTTGGGGTTGTAGCGGGTGATCAGCAGGTGTTCCTTGATGGGCTCGGCACCTTCCTGCGCACGGCGGGTCTTGCTGTTGAGCATGCCCAGGATGCGGTCGGAGTCGCGCACGGACGAGACCTCGGGGTTGGTCACCACGATGGCCTCGTCGGCAAAGTGCATCGCCATCAGCGCGCCAGTTTCGATGCCGGCGGGCGAGTCGCACACGATGTACTCGAAGTCCATCTTCTCGAGGTCACGCAGGATCTTTTCGACGCCGTCTTCCGTCAGCGCTTCCTTGTCGCGCGTTTGCGAGGCGGCCAGGATGTACAGGTTCTCGCACTGCTTGTCCTTGATGAGCGCCTGGTTGAGGTTGGCTTCGCCCTGGATCACGTTGATCAGGTCGTACACCACACGGCGCTCGCAGCCCATGATGAGGTCGAGGTTGCGCAGGCCGACGTCGAAGTCGATGACGGCGGTCTTGTGCCCGCGCATTGCGAGGCCGGATGCAAAGCTGGCGCTGGTAGTTGTCTTGCCAACGCCTCCTTTGCCGGAGGTCACCACGATGATCTTGGCCATGTCTGGCGGTCCTTTCAAATGCGAGTAATCAGAGAGATATGGGGTCGAAAACCAGGCGGTCGCCATCCAGTCGAATCTGGGCGGGCTTGCCGGTCACGTCAGGCGGGAGCGGGGTGTCGGTGGTGCGGTAAGTGCCGGCAATCGACAGCAATTCCGGCTCCATGCAGATCGAAAAAATGCGGGCTTCGGTGTTGCCCTTCGCGCCGGCAATGGCCTTGCCACGCAGCGGTGCGTACACATGGATGGAGCCGTCGGCGATGACCTCGGCGCCATGGTTGACAGCGGCGAGCACGATCAGGTCGCCGCCCTTGGCGTAGACCTGCTGGCCCGAACGCAAGGGCTTGTCGATGAACATGGTGCTGGCCGCCATGGGCACATGCACCGGCACTTCCACCGGCACCTCACGGATGACCTCGCGTACCACTTCTTGTACCACCGTCTCGACGCGGGCGGCGTGTGCATGGCTTTCCGGGGCTTCGATCAGGCCGGCCTCCTGGGCCGAGCGGGTCTGGGCGACGGTGCCGCCGCGCACGGCGATGACCTTGAGCTTGAAGCGCGCCAGCAGCGCGATCAACTCGGGGAAGTTGACGTGCAGGTCGAGGCTGGCCAGATGGCTGAGGTCGATCACCACGGGTTCGCCGTTGAACAGGTCGGGGCTGCTGCCAAAACGCTCTTCCAGCGCCTGGCCCAGCGACGTCAGGTTGGCCGTGCGGAGCAGGAAGGCTTCCAGGGAGAGCGTGGCGCTCTTGAAATCAAACAGGGCGGAGGCGTTTCCGGGGGTGGCGGCAGACATGGACGGCAGGCGCGTGGAAAGACCGCAGTTTACGGCAGCACAGGGCACTTCCTGAGACTGATCCCCCCTGGACGGGCCATACTGGCAGCGATGGCTTGAAGGAGCACGCGAGGTGAACGGTTTTTCTTTGTCGCCGGCCCAGATGGGCCTGGCGGTGGCGCTGGGGTGCGGTCTGTTGATCGGACTGGAGCGTGAGCGTCGCAAAGGGGTGGGTCAGGACCGGGCTGCTGCCGGTTTGCGCACCTTCGCGGTGGTGGCGCTGCTGGGGGCGATTGCCCAGATCGTGTCGGTGTGGTTGTCGGCGGTGGCGCTGGGCAGTGTGGCGGTGATGGCGGCCTTGTCCTACTGGCGCTCGCGCGAGGACGACCCCGGCATCACCACCGAGATGTCGCTGATCGCCACGGCCTTGATCGGCATGATGGCGGTGTCCGAGCCGGTGCTCTCGGCCGCGTGCGCGGCCTTGCTGGCCGGGGTGCTGGCCGCCCGCGATCGCCTGCACCACTTTGCCCACACCTGGTTGAGTGAAAGCGAACTTTACGACGGGTTGTTGCTGGCCGCGTTGGCCCTGGTGCTGCTGCCCTTGATGCCCAGTGAACCGGTGAGCTGGCTGGGCGAGCTCTCGCCGCAGCGTGGCTTCATGCTGGTCATCGTCATCCTGGTGCTGCAGGCGGCCAGCCACGTGGCGCAGCGTCTCCTCGGGGCGCGCTCGGGTCTGGCCGTGTCGGGCTTTCTGGGTGGATTCGTCTCGAGCACGGCCACCATCGGTGCCATGGGCAGCCTGGCCCGTCAGCGCCATGTGCCCCTGCGCATGACCTTGTGTGCGGCCATCTTGTCCACGGCCGCCACGTGGATGCAGATCGTGTTGATGATCCTGGTGGTGGCGCCGTCGGCCTTGTCGGTGACGCTGCCCTTGATGGCGGTGGGGGTGGCGCTGCCCCTGGTGCTGGGAAGCTTGCTGTGGCAGCAGGGCGGCGCCGAGTCGGTGGCCGTGACCGACCCGAAAGATGTGCTGCGCCTGCGCGAGGCCGTGATGGTGGCCGTGCTGCTGGTGGGCGGGGCCATCGTGGTGAGTTACGCCCAGCAGCGCGGGGTGGGTGGCTTGTTGCTCGGGACGGCCTTGGCGGCCATCGCCGACGCGCAAGCCCCCATGGCCAGTCTGCTGGCCATGTATGGGGCGGGCACCTTGCCGGCAGGCCATCTGTTGATGGGGTTGATGGTGGCCTTGACGGTCAACAGCACCACCCGGGGGACCGTGGCCTGCGTGTCGGGCGGCTGGCGTTTCGGCGTGGTGGTGGCGGGCGCGCTGGGTCTCAACATGGCGATGGGGTGGGCGTGGGTGGCGTGGTTCATGCTCTGATCTGAGACTTCAAGCCTGCTCACACCATTAAAATATCCAGAACAATCTGGCAGGCGCGTGGGCGTGCGGCCCGATTCGCACATACACAGCACAGGGGCGGGGATGGCAGACAGACAAGACAGCGACCGGCGCGAAGCCTGGGACGGCCACACGCAGGTGGCCACGCAGTTCCTGGACGAGCAGCCGCCGTCTCAGGATCTGCGCGAGCTGGGCAAGCCGGTCTCGCCCACTTTGCGCGAGCTGTTTGTGGTGTGCGATCCGTCCGAGGCCCTGCGTCAGCATTTTGAGCTGGGGGTGTCACCCTTCGTGCTGCTGCACGATCTGGGCACCGGGGCTGGGCGCGCCTTTCTGCAGGGCTTGAGCGAGCGGTCAGGCTGGCGCCTGCAGACCTTGAGCATTCGGCGCCAGGGTTTTGGCACGGTGCTGGCTTCGCTGTCTTACCTCGACTGTCCATTGGCGACGGGGAAGCTGCGCGTTTACCTGTCGGAGGTGCAGGCCGAGCCGCGCGAGCAGGTGGCCTTGCGCCGTCTTCTGAACGCGTCGGCCACCGCCCATGTGCTCATGGGAGCCATGCAACCGCCGCCCGATGTGGCGGCCAATGTGGCGACTTGGCGTGACGAGCTGCTGTCGGCGCATCCCCATGGCCGACTGGCGGTGCTGGCGCTGCCGCAGGTGCGTGACCCGGACTGGATGATGAGCCTGTCGGCGCTGGCGCGCACGCCGCGCTGGCAGGTGGAGGTGGGGCCCGCCAGCCAAACGGTGGCGGCCAACTGGACCCTGATGGCCACCTACTGGAACCGGCTGGCGCAAGCGGCAGCGCCTGGGTCGGTACCGCAGATCGATCGCTTGACGCTGTCCTGGACGCCAGAGGTGCCACCAGCACCCCGGGTGCCGACCCCGATGCCCGTGGTGAACGGTGCGTCGGTCACGGCCGCGCCTCGGACCCTGTCGGGTGGGTTCCAACCCATGGCGCCCTTGAGCCTGGACGCTCACCTGGGCGTGCTGCTTTCGCAGACCGGGGCCTTGCGCGCCTGCCTCTTCGCCCTGGCCAACCAAGAGGTGTGGGCGCAGACCGACGGGGCGGACGGTGTGGCCATGGCCGAGCAGGGGCATGCCTTGCTGGTGGCTGTGGGGCGCATCGGGCACAGCCTCACGCTGGGTCGTTCGGTGCGCGAAGCCCATGTGTCACTGGGTGAGGCTCAGGTGCTGTTGCGGGCCACCCGCCTGCGCAGCGGGGGCGTGCTGATGCTCATCCTGCCGCGTGATGCGGACATCGCCCACGTGCGTGAGCGCCTTCAGCAGTACGAAGCCCTGGTGCTGCCGACACGCGCCATGACCTGAGCGAACGGCGGCCGTCGGTCTGTCGCGGTCCCCGCGGCGGGCTCAGCGCGCCTTCTTGCCGCCGCGTGGCGCCAACGGCTTGCCCGTGGGGCGTGCATCGCGGCCTGACACCTGCTGCTGACGCGGGGGCAGCCCGGTGTGCTGGGTCAGGATCTGACCGGGGCGTGGCGCCGTCTTGCCGGCCGACCGACCCGAGTTGGCGGGCAGGTTGCGCGGATCGCGCTCGGTGCTGTTCGCCTTGGCCTGGCTGCCTCGCCCCTGACCGGCCGCGCGTCCCACCGTCACCACCGAGGTCTTGGTGCCCGATTGGGTGGAGTTCTTGCGGCGTGCGCTTTCATAGCCGCCATCGGTGGCCGGCTGGTAGGTGGGGATCAGGTGGTTGGGGGTGTTGCCGATCAGGTCGCCACGTCCCATCTCCTTGAGCGCCTCACGCAGCAGCGGCCAGTTGTTGGGGTCGTGGTAGCGCAGGAAGGCCTTGTGCAGGCGGCGGCGCTTCTCGCCCTTGACGATGTCCACCTTCTCACCCTTGTTGGCCAGGCGGCTGATGCCCTTGAGCGGGTTCAGGCCCGAGTGGTACATCGCCGTGGCCGTGGCCATGGGGCTGGGGTAGAAGGTCTGCACCTGGTCGGCCTTGAAACCATTGCGCTTGAGCCAGACGGCCAGGTTCATCATGTCGTCATCGGTGGTCCCGGGGTGGGCCGCGATGAAGTAGGGGATGAGGTACTGCTTCTTGCCGGCTTCTTCGCTGAACTGCTCGAACATCTGCTTGAAGCGGTCATACGTGCCGATGCCCGGCTTCATCATCTTGGACAGCGGGCCGGATTCGGTGTGCTCGGGCGCGATCTTGAGGTAGCCACCCACGTGGTGGGTCACCAGCTCCTTGACGTACTCGGGCGCGCGCACGGCCAGGTCGTAGCGCAGGCCAGAGCCGATCAGGATCTTCTTGACCCCGGGGATGGCGCGGGCGCGGCGGTACATGCGCACCAGCGGGCCGTGGTCGGTGTGCAGGTTCGAGCAGATGCCGGGGTAGACGCATGAGGGCTTGCGGCAGGCCGCTTCGATGGCCTTGGAGGCGCAGCCCAGGCGGTACATGTTGGCCGTGGGGCCACCCAGGTCGGAGATGACGCCCGTGAAGCCCTTGACCTTGTCGCGGATGTCTTCAATTTCCTTGAGCACCGAGGCCTCGGAGCGGCTCTGGATGATGCGGCCCTCGTGCTCGGTGATGGAGCAGAAGGTGCAGCCGCCAAAGCAGCCGCGCATGATGTTCACGCTGAAGCGGATCATGTCCCAGGCCGGGATCACGGCGTCGCCGTACTTGGGGTGCGGCGCGCGGGCGTAGGGAAGGTCGAACACCAAGTCCATCTCGGCCATGGTGAGCGGGATGGGGGGCGGGTTGATCCAGACGTCTCGGGCGCCGGGGCCCTCGCCGTGGCGCTGCACCAGCGCGCGGGCGTTGCCTGGGTTGGTTTCGAGGTGCAGCACGCGGTTGGCGTGGGCGTAGAGCACCGGGTCGTCCTTGAGTTGCTCGTAAGCGGGCAGGCGGATTACGGTGCGCTCGCGCGGGGGCATGACGATCTTGCCGCTGCGCTCGGGCAGGGCGGCGAAGGTTTTGCTGCTCAGGGCCGGGTTGCGCACGAACTGGATGGGCTTGGCGCCCCCAGTCAGGTCGGCCTGTGCCGAGGATGGGGCCGTTTGGCCCGCTTTGGTCGCCCCCACCTGCGCCGGCACCTTCCCCGATCCCTGCAGCGGATCGAAGGCGCCTGCCTCTTCCATCGCGCAGGTTTCGCCCTTTTCGGCGGCCAACTGTCCGGTGGTCAGGTAGGGGTTGATGTGCTGGTCGATGCGACCGGGTTGGTCCACCTCGGTGGAGTCCAGCTCGAACCAGCCCTCGGCCGTCGGGTCATGACGGCGGCGCAAGAAGGCGGTGCCGCGCACATTGGTCAGGCTCTCGATCGGCTCGCGGGCGGCCAGGCGGTGGGCCACTTCGATGATGGCGCGCTCGGCATTGCCGTACAGCAGCAGGTCGGCCTTGGCGTCCATCAGGATCGAGCGGCGCACCTTGTCCGACCAGTAGTCGTAGTGCGCAATGCGGCGCAGCGAGGCCTCGATGCCGCCCATGATGATGGGCACGTCCTTGAAGGCTTCGCGGCAGCGCTGGGCGTACACCGCCGAGCAACGGTCAGGCCGTGCGCCTCCCTGGCCACCTGGCGTGTAGGCGTCGTCACTGCGGATTTTGCGATCGGCCGTGTAGCGGTTGATCATCGAATCCATGTTGCCGGCCGCCACGCCCCAGAACAGATTGGGCTTGCCCAGCACCTTGAAGGGCTCGGCGCTCAACCAGTCGGGCTGCGCGATGATGCCCACCCGAAAGCCTTGGTTCTCCAGCACGCGGCCGATCACGGCCATGCCGAAGCTGGGGTGGTCCACATAGGCGTCGCCGGTCACGATGACGATGTCGCAGCTGTCCCAGCCCAGGGCGTCCATCTCGGCACGGCTGGTGGGCAGGAACTTGGCCGGACCGAAGCGCTTGGCCCAGAACGGCTTGTAGCTGTCGATGGGCTTGGCGCTCGGCATGGCCGGGGCCGTGGTGACCTCGGGGAGGGGGCGGGACTCGGCGGTCAGATCGGACATGGGGCAGGGCGCGCGAAGGGCAGGGGGCGTGCAACTCGCTATTGTCGCTTGTCAGCCTCAGAAAGAGACCCCACTCCCAGAAAGGGCACTGCACCGTGTGGGTCTGGCTGATTCCCGCTGAACCAGCCAGGCTCGCTCATCAATAGCTGGTCAGCAATTGAGGCCAACCGTTGATGGTGGTGGCTGTCCCGGCAGAGACACCGGTCTTGCCGCCAGAGAGCGACGCGCTGAACGCCAGGCCAGTCGGCACGGTGTAGACCATGTCGTTCCCCGCTGGATTCCAAACGATCAACTCGGTGGTGCCGGTAGTGGCACGCAGCAGGGTGACGACCCAAGGTTGCCCGTCAGCGGCTGGGGTGCTCACAGCTTTGATCGTGGTGCCCGTCAGCCACTTTGCCATCGTCTCGAACGCGACGCCAGCAGCGGTCTTGGTGTAGTTGTTGCTGCCCTCGCCATCGAGTTCGCGACCCAGTGCCACCACCTTGCCTCGCAGATCCCAGCTGTAGTAGTAGCTGCGGTCGAGGCCGGCGAGGGAGCTCAACAGCAGGTGACGTGCCACGTAAGGGGCACCTTTGGCGTCGTCGGGTTGGCCGCCCGGGGTGGATGAGGCCAGGTAGCCCGACTCGGTGTTCCAGATGGGCTTGGCGGACAGGTTGTGACGCGCCAGGATGTGCTTCAGGTTGAGCACTCCATGCTCTTTGATGAAGAGCATTTCGGGCCCATTGGGCGCGCCGCTACCGCCGGTGCCCACCAAGTGCTGGTTGATGTATTCGTCGTAGGCATGAATGGCAATGACGTCGGCATACCTGCCGCCGCCCAGCCCCAGGAATTCGTCAACGAAATCCAGTTTGTAGGTGTAGAGCGTCGGCGAGAGTACAGTCAGGCTCTTGTTGTTGGTCTTGATGATGTTGTAGGCGTCGTAGCTCAGATCCACCAGGTACTTGGTGTAGTCCGTCGGGCGACGCACGTTGAACATGGCACACACATAGGGCTCATTCCAGATCTCCCAGTACTTGATGCGACCGTTGGCTTTCTTGACGACGGCAGAAACCATGTCTTTCCAGACCGTGCGGCTGACGGGCGGCGCGCTGCTGCCAGGGCCGTAGAGGCTGCAATTGGGGGATTGACCCGCGGCATCGGCAGAGGCCCACGTGGGGATGTTGCCCCCTAGGGTCATGATCAGGTCAGCGCCGTTTTGTTGCGCTCTGGCGATGCGGGCTTCAAACTTGGTCCAATTGGCTTTGCTCAGATCTGACGTCGGAAAGATGTCTCTCATTTGAATGCCTTCGCCATCCCACATGCGATCGGCACCGAGCGCATTGCCCAGGTCGGGCCAGCGCAGGTCTCGGTGAGTGTGAGTGCCAAAGAAGCTCCGGGTCACGCTGTGGCCCGTGCGGGTGATGGCATTGATGGCGGTCGACTCAGTGATGGAGGCACTGTCCAGCCAGATGTTGCCGGGTGTCTTCGGAAGGATGAATAGGCCTGCTGCCACATTCGAGGCTGTCAGTGGTGCATCAGCCGTGACGGTGACTGGTGTCCAGAAAATGCCGATGGTCTTGGAGGCGACCCCGTAGGCGGTGTAGGGTGGACCGCTCAGGCGCAATTGCACCACCACTTCTTGTGACTTTGATGCTCGAAGGTAGACCGTGGCTGAATACGTCTTGCCGCTCTTCATGGTGAAGGGTGCGGTCAGCTGAGGCGTAACGTTGGTGCTCTTGATGGACAGGCTGGCGGCGCCCGTGTAACGGGTGGACGTATCGAGCGCATAGGCGATCGTTGCGCCGCTGGCATCTTTCCAGCAGGAGTTGTCCTCCCAGCCTGTCACGAGCGCGCCAGATACGGTGGGGCCGGAGGCATTCCAGGCGCACAGGCCCGCTGGGATGCTGGTGGCACCGGAATCAAATGAGCTGGACAGGATCTGTTGTGCGTTGGCAGTCTGCATGCAGAACAAGGCTGCAGCGACACAGGTCCATTGGCCTGCCACCCGCTTGACGTGGATATTCATGAGGTACTCCCGTGTTTGTGGATTGAAAAGGCCTGCTCTGCGGCAGGCCGACCACATATTACGGGAGGTCGCAATAAGCGCCGTTTAACGTTACTTATTGTTTCGGCATCTCTCAACTGTCCTGGCGCTGCACGTCCTTGAGCAGGCGGGCCTTGGTCTTCTTGCCCTTGACCGGCACGCGGTTGAGCTGCGTCACCACCTGGTCGGCGATGTCGCGGCCCACGGCCACATAGGTGTGGAAGTCGGTGACATTGATCTTGCCGATCTGGCTGCCCACGAAGCCGCATTCGCCGGTCAGCGCGCCAAGCAGGTCGCCAGGACGCAGCTTTTCCTTGCGCCCACCCAGCAGCTGGATGGTGACCATGGGCGGCAGCAGGGGCTCATCGCTGGCCGGTGTCAGCTCATCCAGCTTGTGCCACTCCGACTCGCGCTTTTGCAGCAACTCGATGTTGCCCACGCGGCCCATCTCGCTCATGCTGGCCAGGTTCAGCGCCCAGCCTTCGGCGTCCCCCCGGCCGGTGCGGCCAATGCGGTGGATGTGCACCTCGGGGTCGGGTGTCACGTCCACGTTGATCACGGCCTCCAGGTTGGCGATGTCCAGGCCACGGGCCGCCACGTCGGTGGCCACCAGCACAGAAGCGCTTCGGTTGGCAAACTGGATCAGCACCTGGTCGCGGTCACGCTGCTCCAGGTCGCCGTGCAGGGCGATGGCTTCGATGCCATGGGCGGTCAGCACATCGACCAGGTCGCGACACTGCTGCTTGGTGTTGCAAAACGCGATGGTGCTGGCCGGACGGTAGTGCAGCAGCAGCTTCGTCACCGCGTCCAGGCGCGTTTCGCGGTCGACCTGGTACCAGCGCTGGCGGATCTTGCTGGCCTCGTGCGTGGCCGCCACCTTGACCTCCTTGGGCTGGCGCAGGAACTGGGCGCTCAGCTTGGCGATGGTGTCAGGGTAGGTGGCCGAGAACAGCATCGTCTGGCGGTCTTTGGGGCACTGGCGGGCCACGTAGACGATGCTGTCGTGAAAGCCCATGTCCAGCATGCGATCGGCCTCGTCGAGCACCAGGGTGTTCAGGCTGCGCAGGTCGAGCGTGCCGCGCTCGAGGTGGTCCATGATGCGGCCCGGTGTGCCGACCACGATGTGGGCGCCGTAGGCCAGGCTTTCGATCTGCGGGCGCATGGTGCTGCCGCCGCACAGGGTCAGCACCTTGATGTTGGCCTCGGAGCGCGCCAGGCGGCGGATTTCCTGGCAGACCTGGTCGGCCAGCTCACGCGTGGGGCACAGCACCATGGCCTGCACGGCGGGGTTGCGCACGTCCAGCTTGTGCAGCAGCGGGATGGCGAAGGCGGCGGTCTTGCCGCTGCCCGTCTTGGCCTGGGCGATCAGGTCGTGGCCAGCCAGGGTCAGGGGCAGGCTGCTGGCCTGGATGGGGGTCATGCTCAGGTAACCCAGGCTCTGCAGGGTGGCCTGCATGGCGGGGCTCAGCGGCAGGCTGCTGAAAGAGGGGGCGTCGGTCTCGGGTGTGCTCATGGGGCGGATTATCCCCAGATGGCGCATGTTGACGGACGTAAATTTTTTGCTTACGTGGGGCCTCGAGGGAAGGGTCGTCAAGGTGACTGCATTCGGATGTCTGAAAGGCTAAAAAATAGTGAGATCAGGTTGGGCAACCGAGTGAACTGGTCGCCCAACCTGAGATAACGCTGGAAGACTTAAGCAGCCTTGCGACGCGTGACGGCCAGACCGACCAGGCTCAGACCGATCAGTGCCAGCGTGGCAGGCTCGGAAACTGTGCCCACGGAATCCTTCGGCACAGAGGCGAAGCGCAGGGTGCCGCCTGCAACCAACACTTCACCAAAACCGTCTCCGAAGAAAGTCACGCTGCTGAAGAAGCCGGAGGAGTCGATGGCGCCAATGAAATTGGTGTAGTCGCCTGTTTCTGCGAATCCAGGGTTGTCCGTGTCCGACAAGGCATTCGCAGGAAGGGTGGCGGCGCCACCGTCGAAAGCGATCCACAGGCCCGACCCTGCCGCAGGCACGCCATATGTGGCTTGGACGTTGGCCGGACGATCGCCGCTCGTGCAGCAGGTAGCCCAGTCACCGATTTCAAAGCCAAAAGCGTTGACCGGTGAACTGAAGGTGAAAGTCAGACCAGAGTTGAAGCCAGGAATCGCTTCGCCAGATGTGCTGTACGGGTCAATGGTCCAGACTGCGCCAGACAACGATTTACCCGTGCCGGACCAACTGGTGTACCCAGACTGGTCAGCCCCTGTCGGAGTGTTGCTACCAGGGCGCGTCACAGTGACAGTGGCAGGATTGCCATTTTTGTCAATGTAGTTGTAAATCGACTGACCGGTAACGACCTGAGTTGTGCTCACTGTGGCGCCAGTGCCGGTGATGACGTTATCGAATGTAGAAATGTTGGGCAGCGACAGGTTGTAGATGACCGGGGCGGCCGTCGCCACCGAGGCGGTGAAGAGGCTGGAAGCGACCAGAGCGATGCTCAACAAGGTCTTTTTCATGAGAAATCCTTTAGGTAAGAATGAAGCGAGGTATCGATTCAGTTAGCTGAACTGGCACCCCGCTTTCATGCTTAAGCACTAAACATGCCCGCCCTGAGCTGTCTTTTAAGTCATTGATTTATAATGATTTCCTCTTATCATTGAGGGCGGGGTTTGTTTGCAAGACGGGGTTTGTAAAGTAACGCGACACCCCCATTTGGTGGTCTGGGTGATCGGGTTGGGCAGGCAATCCATGCATTCCCGGATGGCGCATGTTGATTTATGTAAAGTTGCCCCCAACTGCCTGGCTTGACCGAATATCAGACCTCAATCTTGCGCACAATGCGCTGGCAATCAACCGATCAATGGCCCTGAAGGGGCAAGGACCGATCTCGCAATGAAATTGATGAACATCTTGATGGCACTGGCCGTGACGATGGCTGGCGTGGGCATGGTTTCCGTTCCGATGGACGCGGAGGCCAAGCGACTGGGTGGTGGACGTGCGTCCGGCATGCAGCGCCAGATGCCGGCCAAGCAGCCCTCTGCCGCACCGGATGCGTCGCCCAACCAGATGAACAAGAGCGCCGCGCCGACCAATGCCGCCGCGCCCGCTGCCGCTCAGCCGGCCAAGCGCTCGTGGATGGGCCCGATCGCCGGTCTGGCCGCTGGCCTGGGCATTGCCGCCCTGATGAGTCACCTGGGCATGGGTGAGGCCTTTGGCAACTTCCTGATGATGGCGCTGCTGGCTGTGGCTGCCGTGGCCCTGATCACCTTCCTGATGCGCCGCTTCAAGGGTGGTGCCCAGCAGGCCCGTGGCCCGCAACTGGCCGGTGCCGGGGCGCCTTTTGGTCAGCAGTTCAACCAGTCCGACAACCGTGATGCCTTCGCGCCGCAGATGCAGCGCCAGGCCTTCGACGCCGCGCCCGCAGCCGTTGGTGCCGCAGGTGCCGCCGTCGGTGGCAACCTGAGCAACGTGCCCGCTGGTTTTGACGCCGAAGGCTTCCAGCGCATCGCCAAGATGATCTTCATCCGCCTGCAGGCTGCCAACGACGCCGGCAATGTGGACGATCTGCGCAAGTTCACCACGCCCGAGCTGTTCGCGTCCTTGCGTCTGGACCTGCAAGAGCGCGGCGCCGCGGCCAACCAGACCGACGTGATGCAACTGGACGCCGAACTGGTCGACACCGCCCAGGAAAACGGCCAGTGGGTCGCTTCGGTGCGCTTCCACGGCCTGATCCGCGAAGACGTCAACGCTGGTGCTGAACCGTTTGACGAGCTGTGGCACCTGGTCAAGCCGCTGGACAACAGCGGCGAGTGGGCCATTGCTGGCATCACGCCGCTCAACGGCTGATGTCCGCCGGGGTGGTCACGCCCATGCCCTGACCGCCCAAGCCCATGCAAAAAGCCCGCACGCAGCGGGCTTTTTTGTGTCTGACCGCGCCGGGATGTCAGCGCGGTCAGGCAGGCGTGGGACCGATCAGGCCTTCTTCGCCCAGACCTTGCACCAGCCCTTGCCGTTGACCAGCTTGCCGCCGACCATCGGGCAGGCGCCCCAGGCGTCCTTGCCTTGGTAGAACTGGCAGTTGGCGCAGTTGTTGCCGGCCTTGTAGGTCGGGTTGGCCTTGGCGTCCACCTTGGTGGCGTCGTGCTTGTAGTTCAGGGCGACCGCAGCCGGGTCCTTTTCATCGATCTTGGCGGCTTGGGCGCGTGCGCCGGTCACGGCGGTCAGGGCCGCTGCAGCCGGAACGAGGGTCATCATGAATTGGCGACGTGTGCTCATGTTTTCTCCAGTGGGGATGAAAGAAACGGGTTTGACCTTGGTTTGACTCTTATTCTGGTCGGTCATTTCGATTGTGACCGTATCAGAATGCGTCATCCGTTTTCAATTTGAGGTCAATGACCCTTGAAGGTGATGCATGACTGAACAAGATGCCTCGCTGGCAGACGCCAGCACCCCACGATACCGCAGCAGCGCCGCGGCACGCATGGTCAACATCCCGGTCGCCACCCTCCGGGTCTGGGAGAGACGATATCAGGTTGTGGGCCCTGCACAAGCTGCTTCTGGTCATAGACTTTACTCAAGTCAAGACGTGCGGCGCTTGGTCCTGATCAAACAATTGGTGAACAAGGGCCATGGCATCGGCATGCTGGCGCGCATGCAGACGCCGCAACTTCAGGACCTGCTCCACGAAGCCGAGCTGGCCGAAGGCCTGCTGCAGCGTTCCACGGCACCGCTGGCCGCCCGCCCGGCCCGCGTTCCCGAGGCCTTGAACCGTCTGCGCGTGCTGCTGGTGGGGCCGGATGCCGGCACTCGCTGGCGTACCACGCTGGAGGCCGTGCCAGAGCTGGATGTGGTCGGCAGCCTCGATGCCAGTCCCCAGTCCGAGTTGCGCGTGCAGCATCTGCAGGCCGACATGGTGGTGGCCGAACTGGGCGCACTGCACATGGAAACGGTCGACTGGCTGGTGCGCCTGACCAAACTGGTCAACGCGCGGCAGATGTGCGTCATCTACGGTTTTGCCAACAGCCAGGTGCTGGAAGCCTTGCGCGCGCGCGGCGTGATCTTGCGTCGCTCGCCGCTGGCCCCCGATGAGCTGAGTCAGGCTCTGGTGGACACCGTGCGCGGCTGGCAGAGCGTGTCCGAAGCCCTGCTCACCCTGCCGGACCCCGCGCCCCCGCCGCGCTTTGATGCTCCAGGTCTGGTCAGCCTAGCCCAGTCCATGCCGCGCGTGGCCTGCGAGTGCCCGCAGCACCTCTCCGAGTTGGTGACCATGCTGGGTCAGTTCGAAGCCTACAGTGCCGACTGCGAGAGCCGCCAACCCGCCGATGTCACCCTGCACGCCTACCTGTACCGGGTGGCCGGCCATGCGCGGGCCCTGATGGAAGAGGCGCTGGCGACCGTGGCCAAGGCCGAAGGGGTGGCCTTGCCGGTGCGCCGCCCGGCGCGCTGAGCGGTAAGGGCAACCCGCTGCCGTCGCGCGTCGTCCTCGTTGCCCTTTCAGGGGACCGAGGGCACCACCTCACCGGTGTCTTCCTCACCCAGGAAGCCGCCGCTCTGGTGCGCCCACAGGCGCGCGTACAGCCCGCCCTGGGCCAGCAGCTCGGCATGCGTGCCCTGCTCGACGATGCGGCCCTGGTCCAGCACGATCAGACGGTCCATCGCGGCAATGGTGGACAGGCGGTGGGCGATGGCCACCACGGTCTTGCCCTCCATCAGGCGGTACAGGCTGGCCTGGATCGCAGCCTCCACCTCGGAGTCGAGCGCGCTGGTGGCCTCGTCGAGCAGCAGGATGGGCGCATCTTTGAGCATCACGCGGGCAATGGCGATGCGTTGGCGCTGCCCGCCTGACAGCTTCACGCCGCGTTCCCCGACGTGCGCGTCGTAGCCCGTGCGTCCCTTGGGGTCGCTCAAGGCCTGGATGAAGTCGTGGGCCTCGGCACGGCGGGCGGCGTCGATCATCTCGGGGTCTCCGGCATCCGGGCGACCGTAGAGGATGTTGTCGCGCACCGAGCGGTGCAGCAGCGAGGTGTCCTGCGTGACCATGCCGATCTGCGCGCGCAGGCTGTCCTGCGTCACGCGGGCGATGTCCTGTCCATCGACGCGGATCTGGCCGCTCTCCACATCGTGAAAGCGCAGCAGCAGGTTGACGATGGTGGACTTGCCCGCGCCTGAGCGCCCGACCAGGCCGATCTTTTCTCCGGGGCGGATGTGCAGGTTCAGGTGTTCGATCACTGGGCGCTCGCCGCCGTAGCTGAAGCTCACGTCGTCGAAGCGGATCTCGCCGTGCGGCACCTGCAGCGGCGCGGCATCGGGCGCGTCCACCACCTTGTGCGGGCGCGACAGGGTGTTGATGCCGTCTTGCACCGTGCCGATGTGCTCGAACAGCGAGGCCACTTCCCACATCATCCAGTGCGAGATGCCGTTCAGGCGCAGCGCCATGGCGGTCGCAGCGGCCACGGCTCCGATACCGACTTGCCCTTGCGTCCACAGCCACAGGGCCACACCGGCGGTCGACAGGATCAGCAACATGCTCAGCGTGTGGTTGACCACCTCGAAGCCGCTGACCAGGCGCATCTGGCCGTGCACGGTCTTCATGAACTCCTGCATGGCCGAGCGGGCGTAGCCGGCCTCGCGGTGCGTGTGTGAAAACAGCTTGACCGTGGCGATGTTGGTGTACGCATCGGTGATGCGGCCGGTCATGAGTGAGCGGGCGTCGGCCTGCGACTTGGCCATGCGACTCAGGCGCGGCACGAAAAAGCGCACCGCGCTGCCGTACAGCACGATCCAGCCAAGGAAGGGCAGCAGCAGCCAGGCATTGAAGCTGCCGACCACGGCCGTCATGGTGACGAAGTAGATGGTCGTGAAGACCAGGATGTCGCCGACGATGAAACAGGTGTCGCGCACCGCCAGCGCCGTCTGCATGACCTTGGCCGCAATGCGGCCGGCGAACTCGTCCTGGTAGAAGTTCATGCTCTGACCCAGCATGAGGCGGTGGAAGTTCCAGCGCAGCCGCATGGGGAAGTTGCCCGCCAGGGCCTGGTGCTTGAGCATGGTCTGCACCCACACGGCCAGCGGGCTGAGCAGCAGCACGGTGGCCAGCAGCAGCAACTTCTCGCGTGAGGTGGTCCAGAGCTGGCTGGGCGCGACCGTGCTGAGCCAGTCCACGATGCTGCCGAGCATGCTGAACAGCAGCGCTTCGAACGCGCCGATGCAGGCGGTCAGCAGCGTCATACCTAGCAGGTAACGGCGCATGCCCTGCGTGCCGGCCCACAGGAAGGCTGCAAAGCCCTTGGGCGGCGCCTTGGGAGGCTCGGTCGGGTACGGGTCGACCAGATTTTCAAACCAGCTCAGCACAACAAGGTCTCCGCCAGGGATCAAACCCTCTAGGGTAGCGCGAGCGGGCTCACCTGCGCTGAGGCAGGGCCATCAAAGCGGTGTCAGCGGTGAGGCAGATCAGTAGCGCTCGGGCACGTACATGCTCGCCGGCACGGGTTGGCGGATGTAGTCTTCGCGGCGTTCACGTGGGGGCAATTGCACCGGTGAATGTTCGACCTCGTGGTAGTCGAACTGCGTGAGCAGGTGGTCGATGCAGTTCAGGCGCGAGCGCTTCTTGTCCACCGCCTGCACCACCCACCAGGGCGCCTCGGGGATGTGGGTGCGCTCGAGCATCACTTCCTTGGCGCGGGTGTAATCTTCCCAGCGGCGGCGGCTTTCCAGGTCCATGGGACTGAGCTTCCACTGCTTGAGCGGGTCGTGGATGCGGCCCAGGAAGCGGGCTTCCTGCTCGTCGTCGGACACCGAGAACCAGTACTTGATGATGCGGATGCCACTGCGCACCAGCATCTTCTCGAACTCGGGCACCGAGCGGAAAAACTCTTCCAGTTCGTCGTCGGAGCAAAAGCCCATGACGGCCTCGACCCCGGCGCGGTTGTACCAGCTGCGGTCGAACAAGACGATTTCGCCAGCAGCCGGCAGATGCGCCACATAGCGCTGGAAATACCACTGGGTCTTTTCGCGGTTGTTGGGGGCGGGCAGGGCGGCCACGCGGCACACGCGTGGGTTCAGGCGTTGGGTGATGCGCTTGATGGTGCCGCCCTTGCCGGCCGCATCGCGGCCTTCGAAGATGACGACGACCCGCTGGCCGGTCGCCACCACCCAATCCTGCAGCTTGACCAACTCGCCTTGCAGGCGGAACAGCTCGCGGAAGTACAGGCGACGCAGATCACGGGCCTCGGGGGACATGCCGATGGTGCCTTCCAGCAGGCGGTCATCGACTTCCATTTCCAGTTCTTCGTCGTAGCTGTCGATGGCGTCATCTTGCAGGCGCCGCAGCATGTCGGCATCGAGGACGGGTTTGGGGGTGGTGCTCATGCGAAAGATCAGAAGAGTGCAGCGGGACAGGGCGATTGCGCACCTTGCCACAAGCGTGTGTCAATCCAGTGATCATGCCAGGGGAATGCGCACCATGGCACGTCGCGCAGTCTGCGAACCTTCAACTCGGCGGTGAGTTGATGCACATCTGTGCACATAATTCAGGCTTGTCGCTTTTTCGGAAGACGCTGCGCGTCTGTTGAACCCCCATGTCTCAGATCGTTCGAATCATCAAGGCCACGGTGGCCTCGCTGGCACTGGCTTGCAGCACCATGATTGGCTTCACCTTGATGATGCCGTTTGCCCTGCTCAAGCTGGTGTTGCCTTTCAAGTCGGCGCGCCGTGTCTCTGATGCCGCGATCAACGCCATTGCCGAGAACTGGGTCGGGGTCAACCAGTGGTGGATGGACATGGTGGGCCACACCCGTTGGCACCTGTCGGGCCACGAGGGGCATCGTCGCCAAGGCTGGTATCTGGTCAGCAGCAACCACCAGAGCTGGGTGGACATCCTGGTGCTGCAGTACGTGTTCAACCGCCGCATCCCCCTGCTGAAATTTTTCATCAAGCAAGAGCTGATCTGGGTGCCGGTGATTGGCCTGTGCTGGTGGGCGCTCGACTTCCCGTTCATGAAGCGCAAGGGCGGCGGCAGCGCGCAAAAGGACCTGGAAACCGCGCGCAAGGCCTGTGAAAAGTTCCGCGTCATCCCGACCTCGGTGATCAGCTTCATGGAAGGCACGCGCTTCACCCAAGCCAAGCACGACCAGCAACGCTCGCCCTATCAGAACCTGCTCAAGCCCAAGAGCGGTGGCGTCGGCATGGCCCTGGAAACCATGGGCGAGATGTTCGACTGCATGCTCGACATCACCATCGTCTACCCGCACGGCGTTCCCACCTTCACCGACCTGCTGATGGGCCGGGTGGACGAGGTGGTGGTGAACGTCAAGGAAGTGAAGATCCCGCGTGAAATGCTGGTGGACGAGCGGGGCCAGGCGCCCAGCCGCGCCACCGTGCAGACCTGGATTCAGGGGCTGTGGGAAGCCAAGGACCGCGAGCTCAACGAGATCAAGGCCCGTTACAAGGCGAAGTGATCTCGCTGCGCGCCCCTCAAGGGGCAGAGGCGGGCGCCGAGGCGCTGGCTGCCGCGTTCAGCAAAGGCTGACGCAGGCGTTCGAACTCGGCGGGCGCCACGTATTGCAGCAACTCCTTGCCTTCGCTGTCCAGGGCCAGGTCCAGGCCCTTGTCGGGGTACAGGAAGTGTTCCAGATGGCCATTGCTGCGCACCCGCTCGGCCGGCTGGCCAAAGCGGGTCAGGATGATCTCTTCGTCCAGATTGGCCGCCGGGATGAAGCTCACGGCCGTGACCGGGGCTTTGAGCGCCTCGGCCAAGTCCGCACTCGACAGCGTGGCCTTGCGCGTGGTGCCGCCCATGTATTCGGTTTTGGCTGCGCGCTCACGCATGCCTTGGATCACCTCAGGCGGCAGGTGGGCCGTGATGATGGCCTTGCCGCTGATGAAGCCGGCCTGCATCGGGTCGACATAGGCCTCCAGATTGCCGGCTTCGTTGGGCGCGGCCACGATGGCGATCTGCACCTTGTCGCCCCAGCGTTGAAGAACGTCACCCAGCGTGCTGCCGCCTGGGGACGGAGCGCCCAGGGTCGGGCTCACGCTCAGGCCCAGCACCTGGCTGCCGCCACCGGGCAGGGCTGTGACCTGCCAGGGCAGCTCCTGCGTGGCAGTAGCGGGTGCAGGTTCGTCGCCGAACAGCGCCCGCCCGCCCACGATGAGGGCGCTGGCGCCCAGGGCCGCGACCACGAGGCCGCTCACGATCCAGATCTGTTTCATGTCTTGTAGCTGGGGTCCACCCGATCGAGTTTGCGGATCAGGGCGGGCCACACGAAGTTGCCGCCCTGACCGCCTGTCTGCACCTTGCTGGCGCGCGACACGCCCGCCATGATGCCAGGGTCGACCTCCGTGAGGGCTGCGCCGCCTGACTGCGCGGCCAACTGGATGCGGCAGGTGCTCTCGAACAGGTACATGTTCAGGAAGGCGTCGGCGATGGTACGCGAGGCCACCAGCAGCCCGTGGTTGCGCAGCATCAGGAAACGCTTGTCGCCCAGGTCGGCCTGCAGGCGGGGCTTCTCATCTTCGCGGAAGGCCACGCCCTCGTAGTCGTGGTACGCCAGCGAGCCCAACACAAAGGTGCTTTGCTGTGACAGGGGCAGGACGCCATCGCGCTGCGCCGAGACGGCCACGCCCGCCACCGTGTGCGTGTGCATCACGCAGCCCACGTCTTCACGCACCTCGTGCACGGCGCTGTGGATGTTGAAGCCGGCCGGGTTGACGGGGGAGGGCGAGTCACCGATCTTGTTGCATTGCCCATCGACCTTGACCAGGCTGGATGCTGTGATCTCGTCGAACATCAGGCCGTAGGGATTGATCAGGAAATGGTGCTCGGGCCCGGGGACGCGCGCCGAGATGTGGGTGAAGACCAGATCGCTCCAGCCATACAGGTCGACCAGCCGGTAGGCGGCGGCCAGGTCCACACGCAGTTGCCACTCCTCGGGGCTGACCTGATCTTTGAGGGAAGGGATGTTCATGGGCGGGGCCTCACACATCGATGGCGTCGGACGAGCCGGCCACCTTGCGCAACTCGTACTTCTGGATCTTGCCGGTCGAAGTCTTGGGCAGCTCGCCAAACACCACGGCCTTGGGTACCTTGAAGCCAGCCAGGTGGGCCTTGCAATGCGCCACGATCTCTTCGGCGGTGACCTGGGCGCCGGCCTTCAGTTCGATGAAGGCGCAAGGCGTCTCGCCCCACTTCGGATCAGGCTTGGCGACCACGGCGGCGGCCATCACGGCGGGGTGGCGGTAGAGCACATCTTCGACCTCGATGGACGAGATGTTCTCGCCGCCCGAGATGATGATGTCCTTGCTGCGGTCCTTGATCTTGACGTAGCCATCGGGGTACATCACGGCCAGATCGCCGGTGTGGAACCAGCCGCCGGCAAAGGCCTCTTGCGTGGCCTTGGGGTTCTTGAGGTAGCCCTTCATCGTGATGTTGCCGCGGAACATGATCTCACCCATGGTCTCGCCGTCAAAGGGCACGGGCTGCATGGTCAGTGCGTCCATCACGCTCACGTTGCGCTGCAGGTGGTAGTTCACGCCCTGGCGCGCGTTGAGGCGGGCGCGCTCGCCCACGTCCAGTGCGTCCCAGGCCTCGTGCTTGACGCACACCGCAGCGGGGCCGTAGATCTCGGTCAGGCCGTAGACGTGGGTGAGGTCAAAGCCCAGTTGCTCCATGCCTTCGATCATGGCGGCGGGCGGCGCGGCACCGGCCACCATGCTCTTGACCTGGTGGGTGATGCCCTGCTTGAGTTCGGCCGGGGCGGCGATCATGGCCGAGAGCACGATGGGCGCGCCGCAGTGGTGGGTGACCTTGTGGGCGCGGATGGCATCGAAGATGGCCTTGGGGTCGACGCGGCGCAGGCAGACGTTGACGCCGGCGCGGGCCGCCACCGTCCAGGGGAAGCACCAGCCATTGCAGTGGAACATGGGCAGCGTCCACAGGTAGACGGCGTGCTTGGGCATGTCCCACTCCAGGATGTTGGAGATGGCGTTGAGCGCCGCACCACGGTGGTGGTAGACCACACCCTTGGGGTTGCCGGTGGTGCCCGAGGTGTAGTTCAGGCTGATGGCATCCCACTCGTCGTCGGGCAGTTGCCAGGCGAACTGGGCGTCGCCGCTGGCCACGAAGTCGTCATAGGTCTGGCTGCCGATGCGCTGGACCGTGCCGGCGTACAGCGCGTCTTCGGTGTCGATGACCAGCACCGGGTGGGTGGACTGGCGCATCGCCAGAGCGCGGCTCATGACGGCCGCAAACTCCGGGTCGACGATGACGGCCTTGGCTTCGCCGTGGTCGAGCATGAAGGCCAGGGCCTCGGCATCCAGCCGGGTGTTGAGCGTGTTGAGCACCGCACCCGACATGGGGATGCCAAAGTGGGCTTCGACCATCGGGGGGGTGTTGGGCAGCATGACGGCGACCGTGTCGCCCTTACCGATGCCGTGCTGTTGCAAGGCGCTGGCCAGCTGGCGGCAGCGCGCATAGGTCTGCGACCAGGTCTGGCGCAGGGCGCCATGGATGATGGCCACGAGATCGGGGTAGACCAGGGCTGAGCGCTCCAAATACAGCAAGGGGGTCAGTGCTGCGAAATTGGCGTCGGTTTTGGGCAGATCTTGCGCGTAGATGTTCGGCATGGTTTTCTCCTTGTGGGAATCCAGCATCGTGCCGCAAGTGGCGGCAATCAGACTCGGGTCAATCCCCGTTGCCAGAGGTGGGCTGATCCAGGTCAGGATCGGGCTGCACCGTGATGCGGGCGCCGTGCAGGCTCACGACCTGCCCCCCCCGGATCTTGGCAGTTTTGCGCAACTCGTCGCGGCCATCGACCTGCACCATGCCTTCGGCCACCATGGTCTTGGCCCGCCCGCCGCTTTCGGCCAGGCCGCAGGCCTTGAGCAGGCGGTCCAGAGTGATGAATTCGCCGCGCAGGGGGAAGGTGATCTGTTGTAAGGGCATGGTCGGGGCGATTCAGGGTTGTTGGGGATGCGTGTGTGAGCACAAGAGCGGATTCACCGTGCACAATCGCGGGATTGTGGCTCGCGCTGTTTTCAGATACGGTGCGATCCGCGTGCCTGACCCTCTATTTTGTCCCTTGAGTGGACCGCCCCGCCATGAGCATGAAGAAAACCGACATCGAAAAAAGCAAAGCCATCAAGCTGCGCGAGACCCTGCAGAAGGCGCCGGTGCCGGCCCGTTTTGGGGTGGTGTCGACCGCTGTGCCCGATCGCCGCGAGCAACGTCGCCTCGATCATGCGGCCGGATTGGTGCCGTTTGCGTGCAAGCTCAAGGATGAGCTGGTGCAGCGCATGCGCGCCATGGCCGAGCAGGAGGGCGGTGACCTGAACGCCCTGACCGAGCGCCTGATTCGCGCTGGCCTCAGCGCCGAGGGCGTGCGCGCACCCGCAGCCAAGAAGACGGCTGCGGCCAAGCCAGCTGTCACGAAGCCCGCCGCCGTCAAGACGGCCGTGGCCAAGCAGGTGAAGGCCGTGAAGCCAGCTGCAGCGCCCAAGGCGCCGGCTAAAAAGGCCTCAGCCAAGACGACGGTGGCCACTCCGCCCGTCGCTGCCAAGAAAGCGGCTGCGAAGAAAGTTGCTGCCAAGAAGGCCAAGAAGGCCTGACCCACCGATCTGACACGCAGGTCTGACACACAGGCCTGGCCTCAGCGAATTTTTGCTCGAATCTGGAGACCCCATGACCCGACCCGCGATGCACCTTGTCGATCCCCAGACCGGGGAATCAGATCCCGCTGACATCCGTCGGGTCTTCGACGCGCAATTGGCCACCTCGTTGGCCTGGCGCGAGTCGACGGTTGCCGAACGCATTGCGCGCCTCAAGAAACTGCGCGATGCCATGCTGGCCCGCCGTGCCGATTTCTATACCGCGTTCGAAAAGGACTACCGCAAGTCCGCCATCGAGGTGGACGGCACCGAGTTCATGCCGGTGCTCGAAGAGATCCGCCACACCATCGGTTCGCTGAAAAAATGGGCCCAGCCCAAGCGGGTGCGCCCCACCATCGGCACGCTGTTCACCGAAAGCTGGATCGAGTACCAGCCGCGTGGCCGTTGCCTGGTCGTCGCGCCCTGGAACTTCCCGCTCAACCTGTGCTTTGGCCCCCTGGTCTCGGCCCTGGCCGCGGGCAACACCGTCATCCTCAAGCCCTCGGAGATGACCCCCTCGGTCAGCGCCGTGATGGCCGAGGTGATCGCTGACACCTTCCCCACCAGCGAGGTGGCGCTGTTCGAAGGCAGCTTGCCCACGTCCACCGCCTTGCTGGAACTGCCGTTTGACCACATCTTCTTCACCGGCTCGCCTGGCGTCGGCAAGGTGGTGATGACGGCCGCGGCCAAGCACCTCACCAGCGTCACGCTGGAGCTGGGGGGCAAGTCGCCGGTGATCGTGGACGAGACGGCCAACCTGCGCCAGGCCGCCGAGGTGATGCTGTGGGGCAAGCTGACCAACTGCGGTCAGATCTGTGTGGCCCCGGACCACGTGTACGTGCACGAAACCGTCAAGGAGCGCTTTGTGGCCGAGTGCCGCAAGGTGCTGGCCGATCGCTACGGCGCCACGCCGGAGGCGCAACGCGTCAACCGCGACCTGACCGGCGTGATCAACCAGCGCCACACCCAGCGCATTGCCAACCTGCTGCAAGACGCGCTGTCCAAGGGCGCCAAGGCCCTGACCGGCGGTGAGGTGGATGTGGCGGGCTGCTACATCGCCCCGACCCTGCTGGACCAGGTGCCGCCCGATGCGGCCATCATGAGGGAAGAGATTTTCGGGCCGGTGCTGCCGGTGTTGACCTTCCGCAATGTGGATGAGGTGGTGCGCCAGATCAACGACGGCCCCAAGCCGCTGGCGCTGTACGTGTTCAGCCAGGACAAGGTGCGCACGCGCCGCATCCTGGCCCAGACCAGCTCGGGCGGCGTGGCCATCAACCAGGTGGTGCTGCATTACGCGCAGGGCAACCTGCCGTTCGGCGGCGTCAACAACTCGGGCATTGGCAACGCCCACGGCGAGTACGGCTTCAAGACCTTCTCGCACGAGCGTGGGGTGCTCAAGGGCGGTTCGATCAACGCGGCCAAGATGCTGTTCTACCCCCCCTACACCGGCCTCAAGCGTCGCATGGTGTCTCAGTTCCTGGGGATGTTGAAGTACCGCCTGCCGTTCTGACCCACCCTTCGATGAAGGGTGATCACCGGGGCGCGTCACCCTGTGAATGGCCGATAATCCCAGCCGTTTGATTCCTGTACTGCCCGCCTGCTGGTTGCGACCTGCCTGGCGGGCTTTTTGCATGCCTCGCCCATCGTGGACATCTTCATTCAACAACTGATCAATGGCCTGGTGCTGGGCAGCATGTATGCGCTCGTGGCCCTGGGCTACACCATGGTGTACGGCATCGTGAACCTCATCAACTTCGCCCATGGCGAGGTGCTGATGGTGGGGGCGCTGGTGAGCTGGACGGTCGTGACCCTGCTGGGCGACACCGGCTGGCCGGGCTGGGTGCTGCTGACCTTGTCGCTGCTGGCGGCCATGGCCGTGTGCATGGCCTTGAACTACGCCATTGAGAAACTGGCCTACCGACCGCTGCGCAACGCGCCCCGGCTGGCGCCGCTGATCACGGCCATGGGCATGTCGCTGCTGCTCCAGACCCTGGCCATGATCCTGTGGAAGCCGGACTACAAGCCTTACCCCATCCTGCTCAACGACGAGCCCTATGAGTTCATGGGCGCCACCATCAACCTGGTGCAGATCCTGATCCTGGTGGTGACGGCGCTGACGATGGCGGGGCTGCTGGCGCTGATCCACGGCACCAAGCTGGGTCGCGCCATGCGCGCCACCGCCGAGAACCCGCGTGTGGCGCAGTTGATGGGCGTGCAACCGGACAAGGTGATTTCGGCCACCTTCATCATTGGCGCGGCGCTGGCGGCGCTGGCGGGTGTGATGTGGGCCGCGAACTATGGCTCGGTGCAGCACACCATGGGTTTCCTGCCGGGACTCAAGGCCTTCACCGCAGCCGTGTTCGGCGGTATCGGCAACCTGGGCGGCGCGATGGTGGGCGGCGTGCTGCTGGGCGTCATCGAGGCGATGGGCGCAGGCTACATCGGCGAGCTGACCGGCGACGTGCTGGGCAGCCACTACCAGGACATCTTTGCGTTCACGGTGCTGATCCTGGTGCTGACCTTGCGACCGCGCGGCCTGCTGGGCGAACGTGTGGCCGACCGGGCGTGAAGGGGCGAGTCATGTTGAAGAACCGTCTGCACGTCTTCCTGATCAGCGCCGTGGCCCTGGCCATCTTGCCCTTGGCTTTGCAAGGGGTGGGTGAGGCCTGGGTGCGCATCATCGACACCGCCTTGCTCTACATCCTGCTGGCGCTGGGCTTGAACATCGTGGTGGGCTTTGCCGGCCTGCTCGACCTGGGCTACATCGCGTTTTATGCGGTGGGGGCCTACCTGTTTGCCCTGCTGGCTTCGCCGCACCTGGTCGAGAACCTGCCCGCCGTGGCGGCCATGTTCCCCAATGGCCTTCACCTGCCCATCTGGGCCGCGATCCCGCTGGGGGCGGGCGTGGCGGCGATGATGGGGGTGCTGCTGGGCGCGCCCACCCTCAAGCTGCGCGGCGATTACCTGGCCATCGTCACCCTGGGCTTTGGCGAGATCATCCGCGTGTTCATGAACAACCTGGACGCGCCGGTCAACATCACCAACGGCCCCAAGGGCATCAGCAGCATCGAGTCGATCCACATCGGGCCGCTCGACCTGGGCGAATCGCTGCACATAGGTGGTTTCACGCTGTACTCGGTCACGCTGTACTACTACCTGTTCCTGGCGGTGGTGGTGTTCGCCGTCGTCATCAGCCTGCGCCTGCACGACTCGCGCCTGGGGCGCGCCTGGGTGGCGATCCGTGAAGACGAGATCGCGGCCAAGGCCATGGGCCTGAACACGCGCAACCTCAAGCTGCTGGCCTTTGGCCTGGGCGCTTCGTTCGGCGGCGTGGCCGGGGTGCTGTTCGCCAGCTTCCAGGGTTTCGTCTCGCCCGAATCGTTCAGCTTGCAGGAGTCGGTGCTGGTGGTGGCCATGGTGGTGCTGGGCGGTCTGGGCCACATCCCCGGCGTGATCCTGGGTGCTTTCTTGCTGGCGGCCCTGCCCGAGGTGCTGCGCCATGTGGCGGGCCCCTTGCAGGCCCTCACCGGCGGTCGCCTGGATGCGGCCATCTTGCGCCAGTTGCTGATCGCGCTGGCCATGATCGGCATCATGCTGGCGCGGCCGCGGGGCCTGTGGCCCTCACCGAACCCGGAAGACCGCCTGATCCCCGATGAGACCCAGGGAGGCCGCGCATGAGCACGCCACTGTTGACAGTCTCGGGCGTGTCCAAGCGCTTTGGCGGTTTGCAGGCCCTCAGCGAGGTCGAGCTCACCATCCAGCCCGGTCAGATCCACGGCCTGATCGGCCCGAACGGGGCGGGCAAGACCACCTTCTTCAATGTGATCACCGGCCTGGTGCCAGCAGACCGCGGCCGCTTCACGCTGGCGGGGCGGGCCTACCGACCCACCGAGGTGCACAAGGTGGCCCAGGCGGGCATCGCGCGCACCTTCCAGAACATCCGCCTGTTTGCAGACATGTCGGCGCTGGACAATGTGCGGGTGGGGCGCCATGTGCGCACGAAGGTGGGCTGGTGGCAGGCGCTGCTGCGTACACGCGCCTTCGTGCACGAAGAGGCCCTGATCACCCGCGATGCCCAGGCTTTGCTGGACTTTGTGGGCCTGTCAGGTAAGCACCATCAGACGGCGCGCACGCTCAGCTACGGCGACCAGCGTCGGCTGGAGATCGCACGGGCCCTGGCCACCGAACCCAAGCTGCTGGCGCTGGACGAGCCGGCGGCCGGCATGAATGCCACCGAGAAGGTGCAATTGCGTGAGCTGATCGAGCGTATCCGCGCCCAGGGGCGCGCGGTGCTCTTGATCGAACACGATGTGAAGCTGGTCATGGGGCTTTGCGACCAGGTGACCGTGCTGGACCAGGGGCAGCGCATCGCCCATGGCCTGCCCGCCGATGTGCAGCGCGATCCGGCCGTGATCGCGGCCTACCTGGGCCAGTCCCACCAGCCTGCTTGAGTGCCTTGCGATGACGCTGTCTGTTTCTGCTTCTGTTTCTTCGAGTGCCGGTGAGCCCCTGCTGGCCGTGCGCGATCTGCACGTGGCCTATGGCGGCATCCAGGCCGTCAAGCGCCTGGACATGGTGCTGCACGCAGGCGAGCTGGTCAGCCTGATCGGCGCCAATGGCGCAGGCAAGACCACCACGCTCAAGGCCATCTGTGGCCTGCTCAAGCCCCAGTCGGGCGAGGTGCGCTACCAGGGCCAGAGCCTGCTCGGTCAGGGCCCCTGGGATCTGGTCAGCCAGGGCCTGGTGATGGTGCCCGAGGGGCGCGGCATCTTTGCGCGCATGACGATCGACGAGAACCTGCGCATGGGCGCTTACCTGCGCAAGGACGGCGAGGTCGAGGCCGACATCGCGGCGGTGTACCAGCGCTTTCCCCGCCTCAAAGAGCGCCACAAGCAGCTCGCTGGCACGCTGTCGGGCGGCGAGCAGCAGATGCTGGCCATGGGCCGCGCGCTGTTGGCCCGCCCCAAGCTGCTGTTGCTCGACGAGCCCTCGATGGGCCTGTCGCCCATCATGGTGGACACCATTTTCGAGGTGGTGCGTGACGTGTCGCAGCAGGGCGTGACCGTGCTGCTGGTCGAGCAGAACGCCCATCGGGCGTTGGAGCTGGCCGACCGGGCCTACGTGCTCGACTCGGGTGAGTGCGTGTTGTCCGGCCCGGCGCGGGAGCTGCTGGGCAATCCGCAGGTGCAGGCGGCTTACCTCGGCGGCTGACGGGGCAACGGGGAGGCGCAGTGCGCTGCGTCTTGACCCGGTCTGGATGGCGGGGTAGGCTGCGACGCCATGCCTTCTGAGGCACCGAAAGGACCCGCCATGTCAGGCCATACCGTTCGCTTTCACCGTGTGCTGCGCGCACCGCCCGAGCGGGTCTACCGCGCCTTCCTGGATCCAAAGGCGATGGTCAAGTGGCTGCCGCCGCACGGCTTCACCGGCGAGGTTCATGAGCTGGACGCACGGGTGGGTGGACGTTTTCGGATGTCCTTCACCCACTTGGGCAGCGGTCAGACGCATTCCTTTGGTGGCGAGTACCTGGAGCTGTTGCCCCATACCCGCATCTGTCACACCGACGCGTTCGATGATGCCGGGCTGCCCGGGGCCATGCGGGTGACGGTGAACCTCACGCAAGTGTCGTGCGGCACCGAGTTGAGCATCGTGCAGGAGGGCATCCCCGAGGCGATCCCGCCCGAGTCCTGCTACCTCGGTTGGCAGGAGTCGCTGACCTTGCTCGCCCTGCTGGTCGAGGCCGAGATCCCGGTCTGATCCATGCGCGGCGCCCTGTCCGACATCCCGGCCCAGGGACGAAGCGACGCCGCAGCTCAGCCCAGCGCCGCCACGATCTTGTCGGCCAGTGTCTTCAGATGGGCCGGGTCGGCCATGTGCGTGGCGTGCGGCTTGCGCAGGTCGGCAATCGAGCCTGGGATCACGTGGATGTGGAAGTGCGGCACCGTCTGGCCGGCCCCTTCGCCGTTGAGCTGCATCAGCACCACGCCCTCGGCACCCAGCCCCTTCTTCTGCGCATGGCCGACCTTGCGCACGGTGGCCATGCAGGCCTGAGCCGCCGCGTCCGACAGCTCGAACAGGGTCGTCGCCGGCTCCTTGGGGATCACCAGTGCGTGGCCATCGGTCTGCGGCATGATGTCCATGAAGGCCAGCGTGTGGGCGTCTTCGTACAGCTTGATGCAGGGAATCTCGCCACGCAGGATCTTGGCGAAGATGTTGTTCGAGTCGTAGGACATGGAAACTCCTGAAGGGGCTGAAAAGGCTGGCGAACGCGGCAGCGCTCAGGCGCCGTGTTTGTCGGCTTCGCTGGTGAAGGCGTCGGCGTAGAAGAACTCGTCGGGCAGGCCCGCCAAGGCGACGAAGTCCTGGCGAGCCGATTGCACCATGATGGGGGCACCACAGGCGTACACCTCGTGGGCAGACAGATCGGGCAGGTCCGCCAGCACGGCCTGGTGGACGAAGCCGGTGCGGCCGGTCCACTCGTCCTCGGGCTTGGCGTCGGACAGCACGGGCACATAGGTGAGCCAGGGCAGCTCGGCGGCCTGCTGGGCCGCCCAGTCTTGCAGGTACAGGTCGGCCTTGCTGCGGCAGCCCCAGTACAGCGTGGTAGGGCGGGTGAGGCCGGCGTGGCGCATGTGCTCGATGATGGCTTTGAGCGGCGCAAAGCCGGTGCCCGAGCCCAGCAGCACGATGGGACGCTCGGAGTCCTCGCGCAGGAAGAAGGTGCCAAACGGCCCTTCCACGCGCAGGATGTCTTTCTCTTTCAGCGTGCCGAACACCTGGTCGGTGAACAGGCCGCCGGGCATGTGGCGGATGTGCAGCTCCACGCCCTCGGGGCCCGCTTCCTTGACGGCGTGCGGTGCGTTCGCCATCGAGTAGCTGCGGCGTTGGCCATCTTTCAGGATGAACTCGATGTACTGGCCGGCGCGGAAGCCGAAGCTGTTGTTGGCAGGCAGTTGCAGGCGCAGCACCATCACATCGGGCGCGACGCGGGTGAGGCGGGTCACGCGGGTGGGCATCTTGACGGGCGGGTGGTCACCCAGGGCGACCACCTGACGCGCCTCGATGACGAGGTCGCTCTCAGGCTTGGCGCAGCAGGTCAGCAGGTAGCCGGCTTCGGCTTCGGCGGCGCTCAAGGCCTTTTCCTGGTGGGGGCCGTGGCTGACCTGGCCGGACACCAGCTTGCACTTGCACGAGCCACAGGCGCCGTCCTTGCAGCCGTAGGGCAGGCCGATGCCGGCACTGATGGCGGCACCCAGCACTGTTTCGTTGGCTTCCATGGTGAAGTGACGGCCACTGGGCTGGATGGCAACGGAAAAACTCATGATGGACTCACACTCAAGACAACAGGGCGGCTGAGGCCGCATCGCGACAAACCGGGGCAACCGCCCCGAGGCCTCAGAATCTCAAGCTGGATTTTCGCTCAGACCTGCCATGTTCCAGCCTCAACCCACGCGTCCAGCCCGATTTCGTCAAACCCGTGTGCTCATCGTGGGCTGCGGGGATGTGGGCCAGCGTGCCGCTCAGATGCTACGGCCTCGTTGCCGGGTGCTGGCTTTGACCTCGCAACCCGAGCGGGTGGCCGCACTGCGGTCGCAAGGCTTGGTGCCGCTGGTGGGCAATCTGGATGACGCTCGCACGCTGGCGCGTCTGGCCGGCCTGGCCACGCGGGTGTTGCACCTGGCGCCGCCGCCATCGACGGGCAGTCAGGACCCGCGCACGGCCCGCCTGCTGCAGGCCTTGGGGCGACGTGGCGGTGTGAAGTCGCTGGTGTACGGCAGCACCTCCGGCGTCTATGGTGATGCGGGTGGCGCCTGGTTCGATGAAACGCGCACGGTGCAGCCCGCCACCGACCGGGGGCGCCGTCGGGTTGACGCCGAAGCGCGCCTGCGCTGGTGGGGACGACAGCAGTCGGCCCGTTGGGGCACGCGGGTGAGCCTGCTGCGCATTCCGGGCATCTACGCGCTCGACCGCGACGGCGGTGATCCGCGCGAGCGGGTGCGGCGCGGCAGTCCCTTGCTGCGGCCCGAAGACGACGTCTACACCAACCACATCCACGCCGACGACCTGGCACGCGCCTGCGTGGCCGCGCTGTGGCGCGGGCGGCCCGGGCGGGTCGTGCATGTGTGCGACGACACCGAGCTGCGCATGGGCGATTACTTCGACTGGGTGGCCGACCACTTTGGCCTGCCGCGCGCACCTCGCTTGTCGCGGGCCGAGGCGGCCCAGCAACTCAGCCCCATGCAGTTGTCGTTCATGGGCGAGTCACGCCGCCTGCACAACCAGCGTCTCAAAACCGAGCTGCGGGTGGCCTTGCGCTACCCGACGATCCGTGAAGGCCTGAGCGTGTGACGCTCAACTCGGGCGCGTTCAGGACGGCGCAGCGGTCTTGGGCTTGAACTTGCACCAGGTGGACACGCTGCATTCCCAGCAGCGCGGCTTGCGCGCCTGGCACACATAGCGTCCGTGCAGGATCAGCCAGTGGTGGGCGTGCTGCAGGTACTCGGCCGGGATGCGCTTGAGCAGCTTTTGCTCTACTTCCAGCGGCGTCTTGCCGGGGGCCAGACCCGTGCGGTTGCCCAGGCGAAAAATGTGCGTGTCCACCGCCATGGTGGGCTCGCCAAAGGCCACATTGAGCACCACGTTGGCGGTTTTGCGGCCCACACCCGGCAGGGCCTCCAGCGCCTCGCGCGTGCGGGGCACTTCGCCGCCGTGCTGCTCGATCAGGATGCGGCAGGTTTCCAGCAGGTGCTTGGCCTTGCTTTTGTACAGGCCGATGGTCTTGATGTACTCGCACAGGCCGTCCAGCCCCAGGTCGAGGATCTGTTGCGGAGTGTTGGCCACCGGGTAGAGCTTGCGCGTGGCCTTGTTGACGCCCACATCGGTGGCCTGGGCCGACAGCAGCACGGCGGTCAACAGCTCGAACGGAGTGCTGTACTCCAGCTCGGTTTCCGGGTGCGGGTTGGCGGCCTGGAGGGTGGCAAACATCTGCTCGATGTCGGCCTTCTTCATCGCTGTGGTCATGGCGACGTGGGGCTGTTCAGTCCTGACGTTGGCGCGAACTCGCCAACAGGCCCATGCCCAACAGACCTGTCAGGAACAGCGCAAAGGCCGACGGCTCAGGCACGGGCGACAGCACCAGACCGTCAAAGAACACGGTGCGGCTGTAGTAGGGCGTGTTGGCCAGGTTGCCGGGATCGGTGCTCAGCACGAAGTCCAGGGCCAGTCGACCGCTGAAGTCGATGGGCAACTGCTCCGGCAGATTCGGGCCACTCAGGAAATCCCCCGCACCACCTTGTCCGCTCAGCCACAGCAAGCGTACGTTGTGCAGTCGATAGCCTCCAGTCTCGAAGTACACCAGGTTGCGGGGCACTTGAGAGGGCACTTGATTGCTACCCACCGCTGGCGACAGGTCGGCTCCCATCTGCAGGGTGTCCAGGTAGGGGTAAGGCGCGGGGTTGTTGTTGCTCAGGGCGATGCCGCCGGTGGCATCCGAGAACGAAAAACCGCCCACGGTACCGACGATGTCCGACGTGGCGCGAAGGTACAACTCAGCATTGCCCCCCAGGCCCAAGGCGCCGGTATTGCCGGCGTAGGTGGCACCGGCCGTGTCGTAGGTGAAGCTGCCACTCACCGTGGCGTTGTCGCCCAGTAAGGCGGCGATCTGGGCATTGCTGCCTTCCGCGACGGTGCCCGTGCTGAAGCTGTAGCCGATGGATGCAGCATGGCTGCCCACGGTGGCCATGGTCAGTACGAGGCCGAGCGTAGTGGCCACTTGGCGCGTTTGACGGCGGTTCACTGAACGCTCCCCTTGGAGTAATGCAATGCCGCGCATCATACGGCTTTGGCCCCCTTGAGCCGCCCCCTCAAATCAGCACTATGCTGTCCGGCAGTTCATTGGTTCGGCGCACCTGGGTGGTGGCCGGGTGGTGCAGGCGCAGCAGTTCGTACACCCGGGTGATGGCCTGAATGAGGCCATCTCCCACGGATTGATCGCGCAGGGCCTCCAGCGCCTCACGCGTGCGCGGCACCTCCCCCCCATGCTGCTCGATCAGGATGCGGCGGGTTTCCAGCAGCGTGGCGAAAATATGGCCGATGTCGGCGGCCTTCATGAGGGTGCTCATGGGGGCAGGGGAAAGCAGGGAGGTCGGCGTCGAGGAATGCTCAGAGCACCACCACGGCGTTGGGCAGCTCGTCGGGATTGTGCACGCGCCCGTCGCTCGGGTAGTGCTGGTGCAGCAACAGGCCGATCTCTTCGATGGCCAGCGACAAGCCGGCCTCGAAGTCACCCTGATGCAGCGTGTCGGACAGGCGGTTGGCCAGCGTGGTCCAGAAGTCAGGAGCCGTGCGGGCGTGCAGGCCCCGGTCGGCCAGAATCTCGATGCGCCGATCGGCCAGCAGCAGGTAGATCAGCACGCCGTTGTTGTAGGCGGTGTCCCACACGCGTAACTGGCTGAACAGCTGCACGGCGCACCCACGCGCCTCCAGGCCGCGCCACAGGTCCGGGACTCCCAGGCCACCTTCCACGCACAGGCGCAACTCTCCCAGGTGACGGGCCTCGCTGCGGGCCACGGCTTCTTCCAGGCGCTGCAAGCCGGCTCGGGTCAGGCAACGGCGGCTGTCGGCGGCGTCCAGCCACAGGTGTCGCATCCATCGACTCAGTGTGTTCATCGCGGCCTCACCAGCGTCCTGAGGCGCCACCGCCTCCAAAATTGCCCCCGCCGCCGGAGGAAAAGCCGCCACCGCCACCCCCGCCAAAACCGCCCCCGCCGAAGCCACCCGGAGGGCCGCCCCAACCGCCGCGCCCTCCACGCCCACCGGTGCCGATGGAGAGGGCGAACAAGATGGCCAGCACCGCGCCGACCACGCCCAGGAAGATGCTGGCCGTGAGCCACCAGGCCAGGCCACCACCGACCAGGCCCGTGCCCAACGCCCCCGCCTTGCGGCCCAGGATGGCGCTCAGCACCCCGAACAACACCGGTACGCCCATCAGGCCGAACACCAGCAGGTGGTTGAGGTCAAACCCCTGCGTGCGCTCACCTTGGCCCGCTTCGGGCTCCGGCAGGCCTTCGCCGGCAATCAGCTTGTCGATCTGGTCGATGGCGGTGGACAGGCCATCGGCATAGGCCCCCGCCTGGAAAGCAGGTTTGAGTGTGCGCTCGATGATGCGGCTGGCCATCAGGTCAGGGATCGCACCTTCCAGCGTCTTGGCCACCTCGATGCGCATGCGGCGGTCCTGCAGAGCGACGATCACCAGCAGGCCATCGCCCACCTCACGCCGGCCGATCTTCCAGGTGTCACCCACCCGCTGCGCGTACGCGGCGATGTCTTCCGGCTGGGTGGTGGGCACCATGAGGATGACCACCTGGGAGCCGCGCTGGGTCTCCAGCGCCTGCAGCTTGTCGGTCAAAGCGCGTACCTGCTCTGGCGTCAGGGCGCCGGTCTGGTCAATCACACGGGCGCTCAAGGCCGGCACGGCCAGCACGCCACCGGGGCCGGTCGCCGTGTTGGCTTGGGCCCAGGCGGCGGGCATCCATCCCAGTGTCAGGCTGAAGGCCAGGCCAAGCAGCAGGCCCGCCAGCGTGACCAACGGGCGCTGGGGCAGCCAGCGCAGCAGGGTGAACATCACTTCTTGCCGAAATCGACCGTGGGCGGTGCGGAGATCTGGGCTTCGTTCTGCACCGTGAAGCTGGCCTTGGGCTTGTAGCTGAAGACCATGGCCGTCAGGTTGGTCGGGAAGCTGCGGGCCAGCACGTTGTACGACTGCACCGACTCGATGTAGCGGTTGCGCGCCACGGTGATGCGGTTTTCTGTGCCTTCGAGCTGAATGCGCAAGTCCTGGAAGCCCTGGTTGGCCTTCAGGTTGGGGTAGTTCTCTGTGACCACCAACAGGCGCGACAGGGCGCCCGACAGCTCGCCCTGGGCTTGCTGGAACTTGTTGAAGGCCTCAGGGTCGTTGATCAGTTCGGGCGTGGCCTGGATGCTGGTGGCCTTGGCGCGGGCTTCGATGACCTTGGTCAGGGTTTCCTGCTCGAAGTTGGCTTCACCCTTGACCGTGGCCACGATGTTGGGGATCAGGTCGGCGCGGCGCTGGTACTGGTTGAGCACCTCGGACCAAGAGGCCTTGGTGGCTTCGTCAAGGCGCTGGAAGTCGTTGTAGCCGCAACCGGTCAGGGGCATGACCAGCGCAAGGGCGAGGCTGACGCCAGCCAGGCGGCGGGACAGGGGCGAGGGGGCGAATCGGGACGCGGGCATCGCAAACCTTTCTGATCAGGAGGGGCCAGTGCAGCAAGCGTACACCGTGCCGGGCAACCTACAGAATAAATCAGGTCGATGACAGCGTCTTCAAGGACGTTCTCAGAACGCCGCGCTCAGTTCCATGCAGGACAGGACCTCGTGGCGCCGTGAGCGGGGGTAGCGGTCCCGCACGATCTTGACCGCACCCATCGGGGTGTCTGCCATCACTTTGAGGACACGTTTGACAGCCTGCTGGGAGGGGGTGATCACGACCAGGGTCGAGACTTCAAACAACTTCAGAGCCGGTTCAATGGCCAGGTTCATCAGGGCGCGCATGGCATCTCCAGTAGCTGAACAGCAGCGCTGTTGCTGTTCACGGCGACAGGATGCATTTTTCGCGCCAAGGATGACAGGGGGATGACCCCCATATCAGGGTTTGTCTCAGCTTTGTCCCCGGCGCGCACGGGCGCGGGCCAGGGCGGCCTCGATCATGCTGCGCTTGTGGTCGAGCTGCACCGGGTCGGTGAGCTTGGACGCTGCAGCCAGATCCTGCAGCTTGTGCTCGCCCTTGGCCAGCAGGCGGACGTCGTTGTCGGCTTTCGCGCGGGCGATGCGGGTGGCGCGGAAAGTGTGGCGGGCACGGGCCTCATCGGCCTGTTCAGACGACCAGGCGGCCCATCCCGTGGGCACCGGGTCGGGGTGCGCCGGCACCAAGGTGATGCAATCGACCGGACAGACGGGCAGGCACAGCTCGCATCCGGTGCATTGGGATTCGATGACGGTGTGCAGGTGCTTGTTCGTGCCGATGATGCAGTCGACCGGGCAGGCCTGAATGCACAGCGTGCAGCCGATGCACCAGTCTTCATCAATGACCGCCAGGGTGCGTGGCCCCTCGACGCCGTAAACCGGATCGAGCGGCTGCACGGGCAGTCCGGTGAGTGCCGCCAGACGGCGGACCCCTTCGGCCCCGCCCGGCGGGCACTGGTTGATGCCCGCTTCACCCCGGGCAATGGCTTGGGCGTAGCTGGCGCAATCAGGAAAGCCGCAGCGCGTGCATTGCGTCTGCGGCAGGAGGGCGTTGATCTGTTCGGCGTCCATGATGGCGCCGCAGTGTACAAGCCCGGGGTGGATCAGGCGGCGATGCCCTTGAGGGCCTTGCCTTGAGTCGCCACTTCAGCCTTGTTGTGAGCCAGGATGAAGGACCGGATCTCCGGGTAGGCAAACTCGCGCCAGCGACGGCCCGAGAAGATGCCGTAGTGACCGGCGCCGACCACATCGTAGTGCTTCTTGTTCTTGGCAGGGATGCCGCTGCACAGATCCTGGGCGGCGCGCGTCTGGCCCGAACCGGAGATGTCGTCGAGTTCGCCTTCGATGGTCAGCAAGGCGGTGCCGGTGATGTCCTGCGGGCGCACCAGCTCCTTCTTGCCGGCCGGGTTGCGCACTTCCCAAGTGCCCTTGACCAGCGCGAATTCCTGGAAAACGATCCGGATGGTGTCCAGGTAGTACTCGGCCGGCATGTCCAGCACGGCGTTGTACTCGTCGTAGAACTTGCGGTGGGCTTCGGCGTTGTCGTCGTCGCCTCGGATCAGGTCCAGGAAGTAGTCGTAGTGTGAAGTGGCGTGGCGGTCGGGGTTCATGGCCACAAAGCCGGTGTGCTGCAGGAAGCCCGGATAGACCTGACGGTTGGCGCCCGGGTAGTTCTGCGGTACCTTGTAGATCACGTTGTTCTCGAACCACGAGAACGACTTGTTGGTGGCCAGGTTGTTCACCGCGGTGGGCGAGCGGCTGGCGTCAATGGGGCCACCCATCATGGTCATGGTCAGCGGCGTGGTTTCGCCACGGCTGGCCATCAGCGAGACGGCCGCCAGCACCGGGACCGTGGGTTGGCACACCGAGATCACGTGCACATTCGGGCCCACCTTGCGGATGAAGTCCTGTACGTAATTGACGTAGTCGTCCAGATGGAAAGCGCCATCGGCCTGCGGCACCATGCGGGCGTCGATCCAGTCGGTGATGTACACCTTGTGGTCTTGCAGCAGGGTGCGGACGGTGTCACGCAGCAGCGTGGCGTGGTGGCCCGACAGCGGCGCCACAACCAGCACCGAAGGCTGATCGCGCATTTTGGTGAGCATGGCGGCGTCGTCGGTGAAGCGCTTGAAGCGCAGCAGGCGACAGAAGGGCTTGCTCTCGACGACCTTCTCCTGGATCACCACGTCCACACCGTCGATCGAGACATGGTTGATGTCGAATTCAGGCTTTTCGTACTCTTTGGTCAGGCGGCTGGCCAGATCGAACCCCGCCGAAAAGCGGTGCGCCGAGGGCATTTGCGCAAAGGGCGACAGCGGGTTGCTGTAGAGCTTGGACGCTGCGCTGGCGAATTCAGAGAAAGGGCTGAGCCAGGCGCGATTGGATTCGTAGAGTTGATAGAGCATGGCATGACCTTTTGTGTCTGTGGCGTCGAAAAGCATGCCTCTCAATTCGGGGCATGTTGCATTGCAGCATAAATGACTTTTGACAAGATTGCACGCGGAGTTTTGAGCAGTCATGCGTCACAAATGCACAGATTTCGCCTCGACTTGTCATGAAAAAGGGGCGCCAACCTCTCGGTTGCGCCCCCTCTGGCGGGTGTTATCCCTCAACCGATGGCGGCCGCACGCGTGTGGCTCACTGAGCTTGGCTGACGCAGGCGTGCGCGTTCCCGCAGACTGAACACCGTCATCGCGACTGCGGCGATGGCGCCAGGGACGGCGAAGGCCAGGAAGTTGGCTTGCAGCGGCAGCTCGGCGGCCATCAGTGCGCCACCCAGGATGGGCCCGACGATGGCGCCGTTGCGGCCGATGCCCGAGGCCCAGCCCAGCCCGGTGGAGCGGATGGACATGCTGTAGAACTGGGCGCCCAGGGCGTACAACAGGATCTGTGTGCCGATGGTGGTGGCGCCGGCGATGGCGATCAGCGTGTAGAGCACGCCGGTCGAGCTCTTGAAGCCCAGCAGGCACAGCGAGGCGGCGGCGATGGCGCAAAACACCATCAACACGCGCGGCATGTTGAACTTGTCACCCAGCCAGCCACCGCCCACGGCACCGAAGATAGCGCCGAAGTTGAGCACCAGCAGGAAGCTCAGGCTCGAACCCAGACCGTAGCCTGCCTTGTTCATCAGCTTGGGCAACCACGAGGCCAGGGCGTAGACCATCAGCAGGCAGCAGAAGAAGGCGACCCACAGCATCACGGTTTGCAGGGCGCGGCCTTCGCGGAACAGGTCGAGCACGTTGCCGCCCTTGGCCTTGCCGCCGGCAGCGGCTTCCAGTTGCTCACCGGCCTTGAGCTTGAAGCCAGGTTGCACGCGGGACAGCACGGCGGCGGCTTCTTCGGTACGGCCTTGCTTGACCATGAAGCCCACCGACTCGGGCAGGAACTTCATGATCACGGGCAGCAGCAGCAGGGGGATGCCGGCGACGTAGAACACCGACTGCCAGCCGTAGCTGGGCAGCATCACCATGCCCAGGCCGGCCGAGAGCATGCCGCCCACCGAGTAGCCGCTGAACATGATGGCCACCAGCGTGCTGCGGATCTTTTTGGGCGCGTACTCGCTCATGAGCGCGACCACGTTGGGCATGACCCCGCCAATGCCCAGGCCCGCGATGAAGCGGCAGATGCCGAACTCCGTGGGGTTGCGGGCAAAGCCGTTGAGCACGGTGAAGCCGCTGAACAGCACCACGCAGATGGTGATGGCCTTCTTGCGACCGATCTTGTCAGACAGGGGGCCGAAGATCAGCGCCCCGGCCATCATCCCGAACAGCGCGTAGCTGCCCAGCGCACCGGCCTCCAGAGGACTGAGGTTCCACTCCTTCATCAGCACGGGCAGGACCACCCCGTAGATGACGAGGTCGTAGCCGTCGAAGATGATGATGAGGGCACACCAGAACAGCACCATCCAGTGGAAGGGGTTGAACTTGGCCTCGTCGATGATTTTGTTGGCGTCTATTTTCTGCATGGCTTACCTCTGTAGATCAGGGTTAATACTTAGGAGATTCGGACACGAGGGTCAAAAAAGGGGGGCCGTGAAGCCCCCTGGGATGAAACGGAACTCAGCCGAGGTCGCCGCCCGCGACGGGCAAGGTGACACCGGTGATGTAGGAGGCCTCGTCAGAGGCCAGGAACAAGATGGCGCCGACCTGCTCGTCGATGGTCCCGTAGCGCTTCATCAGGCTGGACGACACCGTCTGGTCGACGATGCCCTGGTACCAGACCTTCTCTTGCGCAGACTGCTCGGCGGTGTTGCGCGGGATGCGGCGCGGCGGGGCTTCGGTGCCGCCAGGTGCCGTGGCATTGACGCGCACGCCACGCTCGGCGGTTTCCAATGCCAAGCAGGCGGTCAAGGCGTTGACGCCGCCCTTGGCCGCGCCATAAGGCACGCGGTTCACGCCGCGCGTGGCCACCGACGAGACGTTGACGATGGCCCCGCTGCCTTGCGCCAGCATGTAGGGCAGGGCGCTGTGGCAGCACCACAGGGTGGGGAACAGCGAGCGACGCACTTCGGCTTCGATCTCGTTCGTTTGGTAGTGCTCGAAGGGCTTGGCCCAGATGGTGCCGCCCACGTTGTTGACCAGGATGTCGAGGCGACCGAAGTGCTGGACGGCCTCGGCCATCACGCGCTGGCAGTCGGCGTGCTGTTCCAGATCGGCGGTCAGCGTGAGCACCCGATCACCGAACTCGGCCTTCAACTCGTGCACGAGTTCAGAGCGGTCCACGGCGACCACGCGGCCACCCTCGGCCAGCATGCGCTCGGCCACACGGCGGCCGATGCCTTGCGCGGTGCCGGTGACGACAGCCACTTTTTCGTTGAAACGTTGATTCATGTCAAACGGCCCAAAATGTGCAAAAAAAAGCCCGCAGGGACACGGGCGAGGGGGCGCGCTGGGGCTCAGGCGCTGGCGGCGAACTTCTCGTAGTAGAAGTTGGCCGGTTGCAGGCCGCGCTCACGGATGAACTGGCTGACGGCTTCGACCATCGGCGGCGGGCCGCACAGGTAGATGTCCACTTCGCCTTCGTTGAGGTGCTGGGGCTCGATGTGTTGCGTCACGTAGCCCCTGTGGGGATACGGGCTTTCCGGATTGGCCACGCACGCGGTGAACGTGAAGTTGGGGATCCGTTGGGCAAACGCTTCGAGCTTGTCCATGTCGACCAGATCGCTGTCGTGGGTCACGCCGTAGATCAGGTGCAGCGGGAAGGCGCTGCCTTGCTCGGCGATCTTTTCCAGCATCGCGGTGAACGGGGCCAGGCCTGTGCCACCGGCCAGCATCAACAGCGGACGCTTGATGTCGCGCAGGTAGAAGCTGCCCAGAGGGCCGGCCAGCGTCATGGCGTCACCCGTCTTGGCCAGGCCGGTCAGGAAGCTGCTCATCAGGCCGCCGGGCACATTGCGGATCAGGAAGGAGACCTTGCCATCGCGCGGCATCGAGCTGAACGAGTAGGCGCGGGTCTGGTCGCTGCCAGGTACCTTCAGGTTCACGTACTGGCCGGGCAGGAAGGCGAGCTTGTTCAGCGCTTCGCCTTCGATGGTCAGCGAGATGGTGCTGTCCGACAGCTTGCGCACATCGCTGATGGCCGCGTCAAAGCTGGCCTGCTGGGTGCGGCACACGGCTGATGACGCGGGGATGCGGACCACGCAGTCGCTGGTGGCGCGCATCTGGCAGGTCAGCACGTAGCCTTGGCTTGCTTCGTCTTCGCTCAGCGCATCTTCGATGTAGTCACCCATCGTGTAGGTGCCCGACTCGGCAAAGCACTTGCAGGTGCCGCAGGCGCCATCACGGCAGTCCAGGGGCACATTGATGCCTTGACGGAAGGCCGCGTCGGCCACGGTTTCGGTGGGGGTGGCGTCGATGAAGCGGGTGACCCCGTCTTCAAACTGAAGGGCAATGTGGTGGCTCATGGCTTGATCCTCCGCATCAGAGGTGGTAGACGTCGATGACGTGGTGGATGTAGTCGTTCTTGAGAACGATGTACTTGCGCTTGATCAGCGGCTGACCACTGCTCACGTCGATCGTGTAGTGCGAGGTGCCGAAGTAGCTGTCCGTGTGGTGGTAGCGGTAGCTCAGGGTGTTCCAGTTGAAACGCACCTTCACTTCGGAGCCCTCTTGCGACACGATCTCCACGTTGTGGATGTTGTGGCCGGTGCGGGGCTCCGGCGTGCTGGCCGACGAGCGTTCCGTCTTGATGCGGAACACGCGGTCTTCCAGACCACCCCGGTTGGGGTAGTAGATCAGCGAGATTTCGCGCTGCGGGTCGGAGACCAGCTGGCCGTCGTCATCCCACGAGGGCATCCAGAATTCGGCGTCGGGGTGGTAGCAGCTCAGCCACTCGTCCCACTGCTTGTCGTCCAGCAGGCGGGCTTCGCGGAACAGGAAGGCCTGCACTTGTTCGATGGTCATGCTCATAGGGGTCCTCACGCTTTCTTGGACTCAACTTCGAGGGCGCGCTGCATGGTTTCAAGCCAGTAGCGGTGCTGTTCGGTGTACAGACCTTCGTCTTCGGTCTTGATGCCGCTCAGCTTGGGGTGCAGGTCGATTTCCTGGGCGGCGGCGTCGGCGCCTTGCACCCAGTGCGTCGAGCCACGGCACATGTCGTTCCACTTCAGCGCGATGCCGTTGTAGCCTTGCTGACAGGCTCGGAACTCTTCCAGGTCGTCCGGGGTGGCCATGCCGGTGGCGTTGAAGAAGTCTTCGTACTGGCGGATGCGGCGGGCGCGGGCCTCGTCGGACTCACCCTTGGGGGCGATGCAGTAGATGGTGACTTCGGTCTTGTCCACCGAGATGGGACGCAGCACGCGGATCTGCGAGCCGAACTGGTCCATCAGGTACACATTGGGGTACAGGCACAGGTTGCGCGAGTGGTTGATCATCCAGTCGGCGCGGGCCTGGCCAAACTTCTCAACCAGCTCGTCGCGGATCTTGAAGGCCGGGCGGTCTTCGGGGTTGGCCCACTTCGTCCACAGCAGCATGTGGCCGTTCTCGAACGAGTAGAAGCCGCCACCTTGCTTGGCCCAGCTGCCAGCGTCCATCGCCTTGATGGTGTCGCCCGCTTCGGACTGCTTGCGGTGGTTGGTGGTGGCCGCGTAGTTCCAGTGCACGGAGCTGACGTGATAGCCGTCGGCGCCGTTCTCGGTTTGCAGCTTCCAGTTGCCGTCGAAGGTGTAGGTGGACGAACCACGCAGCACTTCCAGGCCGTCGGCAGACTGGTCCACGATCATGTCGATGATCTTGGTGGACTCGCCCAGGAACTCGGTCAGGGGCTGCACGTCAGGGTTCAGGCTGCCGAACAGGAAGCCACGGTAGCTTTCAAAGCGCGCGACCTTTTTGAGGTCGTGGCTGCCTTCCTTGTTGAACGACTCGGGGTAGCCGGCGTCGTTGCCATCCTTGACCTTCAGCAGCTTGCCGCTGTTGTTGAACGTCCAGCCGTGGAAGGTGCAGGTGAAGTTGGCCTTGTTGCCCTTTTTCAGGCGTGCCAGCGTGGCACCACGGTGCGAACACGCGTTGATGACCGCGTTGAGTTCGCCCGCCTTGTTGCGCGTGATCACGATGGGCTGACGACCGATGTACGTCGTCAGGTAGTCGTTGACATTGGGGATCTGGCTTTCGTGGGCCAGATAGATCCAGTTGCCCTCGAAGATGTGTTTCATCTCGAGGTCGAAGAGCTCCGCATCAGTGAAGGCGGCGCGGTTGAGTTGGTAGATCTGCTGGTCGTGGTCTTCGACGAGCATGTCTGCCAGGCGTTCCTTGACGCCTTCAAGAGATGCGGTGTGGCTCATGGTTTGTCTCAGCGTGTCAGGTGGACGAACGATCGGTTCAATCAGGCAGCGGCGCGGGGGCGGTCGAAGTCCGTGACCGGGGCTTCTGCCTTGGCGGGCTGCATGTCGAAGTTGAACTCGATCTCGTAGAAGGGCTTGTCGGTGCCCAGGGCGGTCATGGCGGCGGCGTCGCTGTTGGTCTTGACCGGGGGCACCAGGCCTTCACGGGTACCGAAGGCGAAGTCGTCCCACAGGTGCGGATCGCTTTCGATGTTGATCTGCGTGGTCAGCTTGCGTTGGCCTTCGGCGGTCACAAAGAAGTGGATGTGAGCCGGGCGGTGGCCATGGCGACCCAGTTGCTGCAGCAGGATGTCGGTCGAGCCGCCGGGGGGCACGCTGTAGCCGACGGGCATGATGCTGCGGAACTTGTAGCGGCCGTTTTCGTCGGTGAGGATGGTGCGACGCAGGTTGAACGCGCTTTGCGACTGGTCGAAGTAGGAGTAGTTGCCCAGGTGGTTGGCGTGCCAGACTTCGACCTTGGCGTGGGGGATCGGGTTGCCCTTGGCATCGCGCACCACGCCGCCCATGACCACGAGTTCGCCAGGCTGGGTGCCGTCGTCCAGACGGGCTTCGCCCTTGACTTCAGGGGCGCCGGCCACGTACAGCGGACCTTCAATGGTGCGGGGGGTGCCGCCAGTCAGGCCGGCCTTGGCTTCGGCCTCGTCCATGCGCAGGTCCAGGAAGTGCTCCAGGCCGATGCCGGGAACGATCAGACCCAGCTCGCCGCGCTTGCCGGCATCGCCCAGGTAGTTCAGGCCGATCCAGAACTCCTCAGACGAGATGTCCAGGTCTTCAATGGCCAGCATCAGGTCGGTGACCAGGCGGCGCACGATGGCCTTCACGCGGGGGTTGCCCGGACCGGTGACACCGGTCTCTTCAAAGCGGGTCATCAGGGCTTCAATGCTTTTCTTGTCCATGGTGTGTCTCCTCGGTGTGTTGCTGGAAATCGGTGTGGATGAGAGGGGGATCAGCGGTCGTCTTCGTGGATCGAAGAGGGGTGACGACACAGGGCCGTGACGTCGATGTCCATGTAGGGGAACAGGGGCAGGCTGGTCAGGAGCTGGTGCAGTTCATCGACGCTGTCCACGTCAAAGATGCTGACGTTGGCGTACTGGCCGGCGATGCGCCACAGGTGGCGCCACTTGCCGCTGCGTTGCAGCGTTTGCGCCAGTTCGCGCTCGGTTTTCTTGAGTGCATCGGCTTGGGCGACGGGCATGTCAACCGGCAAACGCACCACCATTTCGACTTTGAAGAGCATGGTTGCCTTTCGGGTCAGGGGAGCTTGGATACGGAAGGTCAGCGATCGCGCCGCAGGCGGGCGAGCTTTTCTTCATCGAGGTCGATCCCCAAGCCGGGGCGGCGGGGAATCTCCAGGGCAAAGTCGCGGTATTGCAGCGGCTCGCGCAGGATTTCTTCGGTCAGCAGCAGGGGGCCGAACAGCTCGGTGCCCCAGGCGAGGTCGTGGAAGGTGCTGAACAATTGGGCCGAGGCCATCGTGCCCACGGCGCCTTCGAGCATCGTGCCGCCGTACAGGGCGATGTTGGCGGCCTTGCCGATGGCGGCCACCTCGGCGGCACCACGCAGGCCCCCCGACTGGTTGATCTTGATGGCGAAGATGTCGGCGGCCTGGGCGCTGGCGACCACGAAGGCATCGCGAGGGCCATGCAGGGCCTCGTCGGCCATGATGGGGATGATGTTGGCCTGGGTCAGGCGCTGCAGGCCGGCTTTGTCATCGGCGGTGATGGGCTGCTCGACCATGTCGACGCCAGCATCGGCCAGCATGGCCATGCCTTCCAGGGCTTCGGTCACCGACCAGGCCTGGTTGGCGTCCACGCGCACGCTGGCCATGTCACCCAGGGCGCGCTTGATGGCCGCGACGTGGGCCACGTCGCCCTTCACAGAGCGCAGGCCGATTTTCAGCTTGAAGATGTTGTGGCGACGCAGCTCCAGCACGCGTTCGGCCTCGGCGATGTCCTTGGCGGTGTCACCGCTGGCCAGCGTCCAGGCGACGGGCAGGCTGTCGCGCACACGGCCACCGAACAGCTCGCTCAGCGGCAGGCCCAGACGCTTGGCCTGGTTGTCGTACAGGGCCGTCTCGATGGCGCACTTGGCAAAACGGTTGCCCTGGATGTGACCGTTGACCGAAGCCATCAGCATGGCCGGGAAGCTGGGGTCCTGACCCACCAGCATCGGGGCGATGTAGGTGTCGATGTTGACCTTGATGCTCTCCGGGCTTTCCTCGCCATAGGCCAGTCCGCCGATGGTGGTGCCTTCGCCCCAGCCGATCAGGCCATCGCTCGTCTCGACGCGCACCAGCACCAGGGTCTGGTGGTTCATGGTGGCCACCGACAGGCGATGGGGGCGGATGGTGGGCACGTCCACCAGAAGGGTTTCAACCGCCAGGATCTTGACTTGGGAGCTCATGTCAAAGGTGTGTCTTATTGATGAAGTAAGCGGATGGTAAGAACGCCCTTGCTTCATGTCCAAGACGGTTTTAGACTCACTCCATATCTAAAAGGTATGACATGGATCTGAGACACCTTCGCTACTTCGTGGCGGTTGCCGACGAGCAGAACTTCACCCGCGCCGCCGAGAAATTGCACATCTCCCAGCCACCGTTGAGCCGGCAGATTCAGGATCTGGAGGAGGAGTTGGGGCTGCCCTTGTTCGAGCGGGGCTCACGCCCTTTGAAGCTCACGGAAGGAGGGCGGTTTTTCTACGGCCATGCCACCCGCTTGCTGGAGCAGGCTGCACAGGCGATCCGCACTACCAAGCGCATTGCACAGATGCAGCGGCGCCTGGTGATCGGCTTTGTCCCGTCGACGATTTACGGGGCGCTGCCACGCCTGGTGCGCCTGTTTCGGGCGGCACAACCGCAGACCGAACTGGCGCTGGTGGAGATGTCAAGCGTGGAGCAGATCGAGGCGCTGAAGAACGGCCGGATCGATGTCGGGTTTGGGCGAGTGCGGCTGGATGACCCGTCCGTCAAGCGCGAAGTTTTGCGCGAGGAACCCCTGGTTGCGGCCATACCCATGGAGCATGAACTGGCCCTGGAACGGGGGGCATTAAGTTTGACCGAAATCGCCAAACATGACCATCTGGTTTACCCTAGGAATCCGCGCCCCAGTTATGCCGACCAGGTCTTGACGCTGTTTCGGGACATGGGTCTGGAGCCGCGCGCGGTGCACGAAGTGCAAGAGTTGCAGACCGCCCTGGGGCTGGTGGCCTCGGGCATGGGCTTGTGCCTGGTGCCGGCCAGTGCCAACCGGATGCGCCCCGATGAAGTGGTGTACCGGCCGGTGGCCGAAGCCAAGGCGGTGTCGCCGATCATCATGAGCACCCGCTTGCAGGACCAGTCCACCGACATCGTCCTCTTGCGTTCGCTGATCGATGAGATTTACCGGGAGTGGGCCGAGGAGCGTCAGCGCGCCGCCATGACGCGCCGCTTCCTGAATTGACCCCGCTCAGCAGATCTCAAGCCTGGGCTGCCGGTCGCCGCGGGCTCAGCATCAAATAGGCCAGCCCGCCAATCACCACGCCCCAGAAGGCGGCGCCCAGGCCCATGAAGCTCATGCCCGAGGCGGTCACCAGGAAGGTGATGATGGCGGCTTCGCGGTGTTCCGCATCGTTCACCGCGCCCATCACATTGGCCGTGATGGCCCCGATCAAGGCCAGGCCGGCGAGCACGGCCACAAACTCCTTGGGCAGCGAGGTGAACAACCAGATGATGGTGCCGCCAAAAGTGCCCCCGATCAGATAGAACACCCCGTTGGCGATGCCTGCCACATAGCGTTTGCTGGGGTCTTCGTGGGCATCCTTGCCCGTGCACAGCGCGGCCGTGATCGCGGCCAGCACGGTGGTGATGCCGCCGAACACCGAGGTGCCCAGCGAGGTCAGGCTGGTGGCGACGATGATCGGGCGGGCCGGGGTGGGGTAGCCGGCGCTGTGCAGGATGGCCATGCCCGGCAGAAACTGCCCAGTCAGGCTGACCATCACCAGCGGGATGGCCAGGCTCAGTGTGGAGGCCCAGGACCAGCTTGGCGTGATGAGGACGGGTGCGGTGACCTCGAACGGCATGCTCTGCCAGGGGATGTTGCCCAGCGCCGCGGTCAGCGCCACGCCCAGGGCCAGCACCAGCACCATGTGATAGCGCGGCCAGTAGCGTTTGAACACGAGGAAGCCGGCGATCATGCACAAGGTCAGCGCCGGCATCGATTCGACCGCCTTGAAACCGCGGGCGCCGAACTGAAACAGGATGCCAGCCATCATGCCGTAGGCCACGCCTTTGGGGATGTGGCGCATCAGGCGGTCGAACGAGCCAGAAAGCCCGATCACCAGGATGATGACGGCGGCTGTGATGTAGGCCCCCACGGCCTCGTTCAAGGACAGGCCTGGAAACAGCGTGATCAACAACGCCGAGCCGGGTGCCGACCACGCCGTGATCACGGGCACCTTGAGCCACCAGCTCAGCGCAATGCCGGAGACGGCCGCCCCGATGGAGATGGCCCACACCCAGGAGGCCATCATGTCCGGCCCGACCTGGGCTGCTTGCGCCGCCTGGAAAAAGATGATCAGCGGGCCGGCGTAGGAAATGGCCACGGCCAGGAAGCCGGCGGTGATGGAGGAGAGGGACCAGTCGCGTTGCAGCATGGGATGGGTGTCGTCAGTCTGGGGGAGCCGTCCTGGCCCCGTCTCCGGGGTGGTTCAGTGCGCTGTGAGCCACTGGTCCACGGTGTGGATGAACGCGGCCGGCTGCTCCAGCACGCTCAGGTGTGAGGCCTGAGGCAGGATGGCCAGTTGCGCACCGGGGATGTGGTGCGCGATCGCGCGGGCCATCGCCGGGGGCGTGCCCAGGTCCAGTTCGCCCGCGATCACCAGGGTCGGCACACCGATGGTGGACAGCCGGGCGGTGGTGTCCATGTCTCGGATCGCGTGGCAGCAGGCGATGTAGCCGTCCTGGCTGCAGGCGAGCACGCGCTGCTTCCAGTACGCCACCGTTTTGGGTTGGGCGGCACGGAAACCGTCGTGGAACCAACGCAGCATGGCCCCGTCCACGATGGACGCGAGTCCGCCCTGGGCGATGGTGGCGATGCGCTGGTCCCATCCGGCACGAGCCTCGTCCGGATAGAAGGACGTGGTGTTGGCCAGCACCAGGGCCTGGACCTTGGCTGGATGGCGCAAGGCCAGCTCCTGCCCGATCATGCCGCCCATCGACAGGCCGACCCAGGTGATGGCGCCCAGGTTCAGCTCGTCGATCAGGCGCGCGGCGTCGTCGGCCAAGTCGGCCATGGTGTAGGGGCCGGCCGGGGCCTCGCTGCGGCCATGGCCGCGCTGGTCGTAGCAGACCACGCGGTGTTCGGCCGACAGGTGCGAGACCAGCTCATCCCACATCGTCACATCACAGCCCAGCGCGTGGCTGAGCAGGAAGGTGCGATGCGGGGCCTGGCCGTTGCGCGGCTCCGTCACGGTGTAGAACAGGCGCGGGGCGCTGTTCGTCAGCTGTGCTGTGCTCATCGGTTCTCCGTGCTCACACGCGCTCGACGATCAACGCGATGCCCTGGCCAACGCCGATGCACATCGTGCACAGGGCGTAGCGGCCACCGGTGCGGTGCAGCTGGTTCACGGCGGTGGTGACCAGGCGGGCGCCGCTGGCACCCAGGGGGTGACCCAGGGCGATGGCGCCACCGTTGGGATTCACGCGCGGATCGTCGTCACGCAGGCCCAGCTGGCGCAGCACGGCCAGGCCTTGCGCCGCGAAGGCTTCGTTCAGCTCGATCACGTCCATGTCGGCCAGGCTCAGGCCGGTCTGGGCCAGCACCTTCAGCGTGGCCGGCGCGGGGCCGATGCCCATGATGCGGGGGGCGACACCAGCCGTGGCCATGCCGACCACACGGGCACGCGGGGTCAGGCCGTTTCGGGCGGCTTCGGCTTCACCGGCCAGGATCAAGGCGCAGGCGCCGTCGTTCACGCCCGAGGCGTTGCCGGCGGTGATGGTGCCGTCAGGGCGCACGATGGGGCGCAGCTTGGCCAGCACGTCCAGGGAGGTCTCGCGGGGGTGTTCGTCTTTGGACACCACGATGGCATCGCCCTTTTTCTGGGGGATGGTCACGGGGGTGATCTCGGCGTCGAAGAAACCCGCCTTTTGCGCGGCCACGGCCTTGAGCTGCGAAGCCAGGGCCATCTTGTCCTGGTCTTCACGGCTGATCTTGAAGTCGTCGGCGACGTTCTCGGCCGTCTCTGGCATCGAGTCCACGCCGTACTGGGTTTTCATCAGCTTGTTGACGAAGCGCCAGCCGATGGTGGTGTCGTACACGGCGTTGTCACGGGCAAAGGCGCTGGTGGCCTTGGGCATGACGAAGGGGGCGCGGCTCATGCTTTCGACGCCGCCCGCCAGCATGATGCCGGCTTCACCCGACTTGATGGCGCGGGCCGCGGTGCCGATGGCATCCATGCCCGAACCGCACAGGCGGTTGATGGTGGCGCCCGGAACGATCTGGGGCAGACCGGCCAGCAGCAGGGACATGCGGGCCACGTTGCGGTTGTCTTCGCCGGCCTGGTTGGCGCAACCGAACAGCACGTCGGTGACCTGTTCCCAGTCCAGGTTGGGGTTGCGCTCGGCCAGGGCACGCAGGGGCACGGCGCCCAGGTCATCGGCACGCACCGAAGACAGGCTGCCGCCGTAGCGGCCGAAGGGCGTACGCAGGGCGTCGCAGATGAAAGCTTGACGGGTCATGTGGATTCAGCCTTGATGTGTAGGTGAGGGGAGCGCGTCGATTCAAGCGGCCATGCGCAGGGTGACGCCAGGGGTCATGTCCTGCAGGGCGGCCAGGGTCAGACCCGGGGCCAGGGCGACCACGGTCGCGCCGTCAGGGCCCAGATCGATGGTGGCCAGATCAGTGTAGATGCGGCTGACGCACCCGATGCCGGTGAGCGGGTAGGTGCAAGACGGTGCCAGCTTGGCCTCGCCCTTCTTGGTCAGGTACTCCATCATCACGTAGGTCTTTTTGGCGCCGATGGCCAGGTCCATCGCGCCGCCCACGGCCGGGATGGCGTCCGGCGCGCCGGTGTGCCAGTTGGCCAGATCGCCCGTGGCCGAGACCTGGAAGGCGCCCAGCACGCACACGTCCAGGTGGCCGCCGCGCATCATCGCGAAGCTGTCAGCGTGGTGGAAGAAGCAGCCGCCCGGCAGCAGCGTGACGGGCTGCTTGCCAGCGTTGATCAGGTCATAGTCTTCGTCGCCTTCGGCCGGGGCGGGGCCCATGCCGATCACGCCGTTTTCGGAGTGCAGCACGATTTCCTTGTCGGCGCCCAGGTGGTTGGCCACGGCGGTGGGCAGGCCGATGCCCAGGTTCACGACCGAGCCGTCAGGGATGTCGTTGGCCACCTGGGCGGCCATCTCGTCGCGGGTCCAGCGGGTGTAAGTAGCGTTGGAAGTGGTCATGTGTGTTTCCTCAGGCGCCCTTGAAGCCACCGGCGGTGGTGGCGGTGCGGTCGATCTTGACGATGCGCTGGACGAACAGGCCGGGGGTGACCACGGCCTCCGGATCGAGCGAGCCCAGCTCGGCGATCTCGTGCACCGAGGCGATGGTGGTTTTGGCGGCCATCGCCATGATCGGCCCGAAGTTACGCGCGGTCATGCGGTAGGTCAGGTTGCCCCAGCGGTCACCCTTTTCGGCCTTGATCAAGGCGTAGTCGGCGTGGATGGGCGACTCGAACACATACATCTTGCCGTCGATCTCGCGGGTTTCCTTGCCCTGGGCCAGCTCGGTGCCGTAGCCCGTGGGCGTGAAGAAGCCGCCAATGCCGGCGCCAGCGGCGCGGATGCGCTCGGCCAGGTTGCCTTGTGGCACCAGTTCCAGCTCCAGCTTGCCGCTGCGGTACAGACCATCAAAGTGGTGGCTGTCCGCTTGGCGCGGAAAGGAGCAGATGATCTTGCGCACCTGACCGGCGGCCAGCAAGGCGGCCAGGCCCACATCGCCGTTGCCCGCGTTGTTGTTGACGATGACCAGATCCTTGACGCCGGTGGCGATCAGGGCGTCGATCAGTTCATTGGGCTGACCAGCGGTGCCAAAACCGCCGATCATGACGGTGGCGCCATCCCGGATGTCGGCCAGTGCTTCGGTGGCCGAGGCCACAATTTTGTTGATCATGAAAGGCTCTCAGGAAAAGAGGCGAACGGCTTGGCCGCCTTGTCAATGTGTGTTCTAATAGCGAACAAGTATTCGCCAATCGAACAATTGCCAGCTTAAAGAGCGGTCATACCCCTGTCAAGATTGGTGGGGGTTAACCCCTATGTTTGATTTCACCTGATCCACATGCCAGCCAAGAGGCCTCTGACATGTCCTTGACCTTGACCTCGACCGAAGAGGGCGCCGCCGCCTCTCTCAAACCCAGTGACAGCTATGTGCAGTCGTTTGCGCGTGGCCTCGACGTGTTGCGCAGCTTTGGGGCCGAAGCACCCACACAGACGCTGTCGGAATGTGCCGAGCGCGTGGGCATGACCCGCGCGGGCGCGCGCCGCATCCTGCTGACCCTGCAGACGCTGGGCTATGTGGACTTGGAGGGGCGACACTTTCGGCTCACGCCCAAGGTGCTGGAGTTGGGTTTTGCCTACCTCAGTGCCCAGCCGTGGTGGGGCCTGGCGCAACCGCTGCTCGAAGAGCTCACGCAGGCGTTGAAGGAGTCCTCGTCGGCCGCCGTGCTCGACGGCAACGACATCGTGTACGTCTTGCGGGTGCCCGCCAACAAGATCATGGCGATCAACCTGGGCGTGGGCACGCGCCTGCCAGCGTACTGCACGTCCATGGGGCGGGTGCTGCTGGCGGCCTTGCCCGAGGAGGAGCGCGAGCGCCGCGTGGCAGCCATGACCTTGGAGGCGCACACGCCGCGCACCATCGTGAACCGCGACGAGTTGCTGCAGGTGCTGGCCCAGGTCAGGCGCCAGGGCTGGGCCATGATCAACGAAGAGCTGGAGATGGGCTTGATCTCGCTGGCGGTGCCGATTCGCGACCGGGCGGGCCGGGTTGTGGCCGCGATCAACGTCAGCAGCCAGCCGCATCGCCAGACGGTGGCGGGCATGCAGCAGCAGTTCCTGCCGCGTCTGCAGGCCGTGGCCGAGCGCATCAGCGCCCTGATGCCGCGCTGACACCATCCCGGCCACCCCTGAAACGACAAAGGCTCCAAGTTGGAGCCTTTGCCTTGGGTGGGGGAGGCTAAAACCTCCCCGTGCGCTCAGCACATTTACATCACAGCCTTGATGGCCGCGGCCACCGCCTTGATGTTCTTGGTGTTCAGCGCGGCCACGCAGATGCGGCCCGAATCGACACCGTAGACACCGAACTCGGCGCGCAGACGCTGCATCTGAGTGGCGTTCAGACCGGAGTAGCTGAACATGCCCTTCTGGCGGGTGATGTAGCCCAGGTCGCCTTGCACGCCGGCGGCGGTCAGCTCCTGAACCAGGGCCGCGCGCATGTCCTTGATGCGCACGCGCATCTCGGTCAGCTCGTCTTCCCACTGCTTGCGCAGCTCGGGCGAGTTCAGCACCATGGCCACCACGGTGGCGCCGTGCGTGGGCGGGTTGGAGTAGTTGGTGCGGATCACGCGCTTGAGCTGGCTCAGCACGCGGCCAGCTTCTTCCTTGGACTCGCTGACGATGCTCAGGGCACCGACGCGCTCGCCGTACAGCGAGAAGCTCTTGGAGAAGCTGGTGGAGACGAAGAAGTTCAGGCCGGCGTCCAGGAACTTGCCGATCACCTTGCCGTCTTCGGCAATGCCTTCGCCAAAGCCTTGGTAAGCCATGTCGAGGAAGGCCACCAGGCCGCGTGCCTTGACGGCCGCGATCACCTGATCCCATTCGGCTTCGGTCAGGTCGTAGCCGGTGGGGTTGTGGCAGCAGGCGTGCAGCACGATCACGGTGCCGGCTTCGGCTGCATTCAGCGCAGCCAGCATGCCGTCGAAGTTGATGCCGCGCTTGGCTTCGTCGTAGTAGGGGTAGGTGCCCACGGTGAAGCCGGCCGTCTCGAAGATGGCGCGGTGGTTTTCCCAGCTGGGGTTGGAGATCAGGGCCTGCTTCTTGCCGCTGACGTTGTGCAGGAAGTCGGCACCCAGCTTCAGGCCGCCCGTGCCGCCAATGGCTTGCGCCGTGACGATGCGGCCTTCGGTGACAGCAGCGTGCTCGGCACCAAACACCAGACCTTGCACGGCCTTGTTGTAGGCAGCAATGCCCTCGATGGGCAGGTAGCCACGGGGCTTGGGCGCGGCAGCGATCTGCTGTTCGGCAGCGGCCACGCACTTGAGCAGGGGCAGCTTGCCGTTGTCGTCGGTATAGACGCCCACACCCAGGTTCACCTTGTTGGGGTTGGTGTCGGCATTGAATTGTTCGTTGAGGCCCAGGATGGGATCCCGGGGGGCCATTTCAACGGTAGCAAACAGCGAGGCCATGCGAGCAGTCTCCGGACGGTTGGGGTAATCTGATGAGGGGAAGACGAGGCCGACAGCGTCTTCCGCGCGCTTGTGGCGAACGAACGTCGTGTCGGGCAAACCCTTTATTTTAGCGAACTGCGACCCGGATGTCAGAACCGATTTCAAGCCCGACCCCTGCCGTGACCTCGGAGCGGGACGATGTCACGCCGCCAGCGGGGCAGTTCGTGCATTTTCCCGACTCGCCGTTCGAGCTTTATCAACCCTACCCACCGGCAGGGGATCAGCCCACGGCCATCAACTTGCTGTGTGAAGGCATTGAAGACGGCCTGAGCTACCAGACCCTGCTGGGCGTGACCGGCTCGGGCAAAACCTTCACCATGGCCAACGTGATCGCGCGGGAAGGGCGCCCGGCCATCGTGTTCGCGCCCAACAAGACCTTGGCGGCCCAGCTCTACGCCGAGTTCCGCGAGTTTTTCCCCAACAACGCGGTCGAGTACTTCGTCAGCTACTACGACTACTACCAGCCTGAGGCCTACGTCCCCCAGCGCGACCTGTTCATCGAGAAGGACAGCGCCATCAACGAGGCCATCGAGCAGATGCGGCTGTCGGCCACCAAAAGTCTGCTGGAGCGCCGTGACGTGGTCATCGTGGCCACCGTCTCGGCCATCTACGGCATCGGCAAGCCCGAGGACTACATGCAGATGGTCCTGATCGCCCGCGTGGGTGACAAGTACGGCCAGCGTGACGTCATCGCCCAGCTGATCCGCATGCAGTACAAGCGCAACGATGCCGACTTTGCGCGCGGCACCTTCCGCGTGCGGGGTGACACCATCGACGTTTTCCCGGCCGAACACTCCGAGCTGGCCGTGCGCCTGGAGCTGTTTGACGACGAGATCGACTCCATCCAGTTGTTCGATCCGCTCACCGGTCGCATCCGCCAGAAGATCCCGCGCTTCACCATCTACCCGTCCAGCCACTATGTGACCCCGCGCGAGCGCGTGCTGGTGGCCATTGAAAGCATCAAGGAAGAGCTCAACCAGCGCGTCAAGGAGCTGGTGGGCATGGGCAAACTGGTCGAGGCCCAGCGCGTCGAGCAGCGCACCCGGTTTGACCTGGAAATGTTGCAGGAAGTCGGCCACTGCAAGGGCATCGAGAACTACACCCGGCACCTGTCGGGCGCCACACCGGGCGACGCGCCCCCCACGCTGGTGGACTACATGCCGTCCGACTCGCTCATGTTCCTGGACGAGAGCCACGTGATGATCGGCCAGCTGGGCGCCATGTACAACGGCGACCGCTCGCGCAAGACCACGCTGGTGGAATATGGTTTTCGCCTGCCCTCGGCCATGGACAACCGCCCGCTCAAATTCGAGGAATTCGAGACCAAGATGCGCCAGGTGGTGTTCGTCTCGGCCACCCCGGCCGCCTACGAGCAGCAACATGCCGGGCAGGTGGTCGAGCAGGTGGTGCGCCCGACCGGTTTGCTGGACCCGATTGTCGAAGTGCGACCGGCGACGCATCAGGTGGACGATGTGCTGCAGGAAATCCGCATCCGGGTCGACATCAACGAGCGCGTGCTGATCACCACGCTGACCAAGCGCATGGCCGAGCAGCTGACCGACTACCTGACGGAGAACGGCGTCAAGGTGCGCTACCTGCACTCCGACATCGACACCGTCGAGCGCGTCGAGATCCTGCGCGACCTGCGTCTGGGCGTGTTCGATGTGCTGGTGGGCATCAACCTGCTGCGCGAGGGGCTGGACATCCCTGAGGTGTCGCTGGTGGCGATTCTGGATGCCGACAAGGAGGGCTTCCTGCGCTCCGAGCGCAGCCTGATCCAGACCATTGGCCGCGCCGCGCGCAACCAGAACGGCCGCGCCATCCTGTACGCCGACAAGCTCACCGATTCCATGCGCAAAGCCATGGGCGAGACCGAGCGCCGCCGTACCAAGCAGATCGTGCACAACGAGGCCCATGGCATCACGCCGCGTACCGTCAACAAGAAGGTCAAGGAGCTGATCGACGGCGTCATGTCCAACGCGGCCAAGGACGATCTGCGTGCGGCCGAGGCGCTGTCGCGCTCGATGGAAGGCAGCGAAGCCCTGTCAGAGAAGGACCTCAGCAAGCGGATGAAGCAGCTGGAAAAAGACATGCTGGAAGCGGCGCGCAACCTGGAGTTCGAACAGGCTGCCCGACTGCGTGACCAGCTCGCCTTGCTCAAGGAGCAGGCGTTTGGGGCGGTGGTGCATGACCATGTGGTGGTAGGGGAATCTGCTCCGCTTGTGTAAGTGCGACGGCGCGCGCAGGCATGTTGTGGGCATGACGATTCATGACAGGGCTGTCATCGTTCGTTAACGTTCGTTTCATGTTGCGACGGGATAGTGGGGGAAGCGCTTTCCGCTTTAACCCCTTACTCGAAGCACATCATGAGCAAATCCAACGACTTCAACGACGAGAACTCCAACACCTCGGCCAACCCCACGTTTGATTCCGTCCTGCAGGCCCGCCTGAGCCGTCGTGGTCTGATGCGCGGTGGCGTTGGCACCGTGGGCGTGTCTTTGCTGGGCGGGATGGGTTTGGCAGCCTGCGGCGGCGGTGACGACGACGTGGTGGCGGCGGGGAGCGGTGCGAAAGCTGACGCGAAGTTGCTGGGCTTCACTGCTGTGTCCAAGAGCCTGGCCGACACCGTGGTCATTCCCGCTGGCTACACCGCCAGCGTGATCTACGCCTTGGGCGATCCCTTGAAGACCGGTGTGGCTGCTTACAGAAATGACGGCACCGATACCGATTACGAGAACCGTGCCGGCGACCATCACGACGGCATGGAGTGGTTTGGTCTTGGCACCGACAACAAGCCGTCTGCGACGTCCACCACGCGCGGCCTGCTCGCTGTGAACCATGAAGCCACCACTGACGAGACGCGCAGCTCCTTCTTCCTGCACGCGGACGGCGGCACCACAACCCTGCCGCGTCCCGCTGCCGAGGTCGACAAGGAAACCGCGATCCACGGCATCTCCGTGGTTGAGGTCAAGGCCACCAACGGCAAGTGGGCGACGGTGCCCGATTCGGCGTTCAATTTCCGTCTCACCAGCCTGAGCGAGAACATCCAGATTCACGGCCCGGCACGCGGCAATGCGCTGATGGTGACCAAGTACTCGAACGATGGCACCAAGACCCGCGGCACGTTGAACAACTGCGGTACCGGCAAAACGCCGTGGGGCACTTTCCTGACGGGTGAAGAGAACTGGGCGGGCTATTTCTTCCGCAGCGCCACCGATGACACCACTCGCGGTGGGGCCACCGCCAACAGCGTGGTTTCTCTCAAGCGCTATGGCCGCAATGCCGGTTCGGCCAGCCGCCATGGCTGGGAGACCGGTGGTGTGGACGACAAGTACGCGCGCTGGAACATCAGCCAGGGCGTCGGTGCTGCGATCGAAGACTACCGCAACGAACTCAACACCTTCGGCTACATCGTCGAAATCGACGCCTACGACAAGACCAAGGCTGCCCGTAAGCGCACCACGCTCGGCCGCTTCGCGCATGAAAGCGCAGCCTTCGGCAAGCCGGTGGTGGGTCAACCTCTGGCCGTCTACATGGGTGACGACTCGCGTGGCGAGTACATCTACAAGTTTGTGTCGGCCAAGACCTGGGTTGCGGCGGATGCCAACCCGACGGATCGCATCACCACGGGCGACGCCTATCTGGACGATGGCAAGCTGTACGTGGCCAAGTTCGGCAGCGATGGCAAGGGCACCTGGATCGAGTTGTCGATCGCTAACCCCTTGATTGCCAACTACGCGACTTATGACTTCGCCGACCAGGCCGACGTGCTGGTGAATGCACGCTTGGCTGCCGACGCGGTGGGCGCGACCAAGATGGACCGCCCGGAGTGGTGCTCCACCAACATCGCCAACGGTGAGGTCTACTTCACGCTGACCAACAACAGCAACCGCGCGATCAATTCGGCCACCATGCCACCCGACAGCGCCAACCCGCGTGTCTACACGGACATCAAAAACAGCAGCAGCGCGCAAAACGGCAACCCCAACGGCCATGTCCTGCGCCTCAAGGAAGACGCCCCTGGCAACGCGGCTGTCAGCTTCACCTGGGATGTGTATGTCTTTGGTGCCGAATCCAGTGCGGCCCCCGGCACGGTCAACCTGTCCAACCTGACTGGCGATCAGGACTTCTCCAGCCCGGACGGCCTGGTGTTCAGCCCAGCCACCGGCATCATGTGGATCCAGACCGACGACGGCGCCTTCACCGATGTCACCAACTGCATGATGTTGGCCGCCTTGCCGGGCACTGTGGGTGATGGCGCCAAGAAGACGCTGACCTACGCAGCGACCGCAGGCACGTTGACCGTGGATACCTACGTCGGCAAGGCTCCTGGCGAAGACAACCTCAAGCGTTTCCTGGTTGGACCGAAGGGCAGCGAGATCACCGGCTTGTGCGAAACCCCGGATGGCAAGGCCATTTTCGTCAACATCCAGCACCCGGGTGAAAGCACCGCCCAGGCTGATATCGCCACCCCGGCCAAGTATCAGAGCCAATGGCCGAGCAATGCGGGCTACGGCGCTGGCCAGCGCCCCCGCTCGGCGACGATCGTCATCACCAAGAACGACGGTGGCGTGATCGGTAGCTGATCGCCGCATCGAGCGCGCGCTGGCGCGCTTACTCATTGAAGCGCCCGGGCTTGCCCCGGGCGTTTTTCATGGAAACCGCTGACGAACCTTGCTCTGGCTTCCCCTCCGTAACAACCCTGATCTAAAGTTGACCAAAACAGTAGGAAAGCGTATAATCGACGCAAACACTCGGGATTGACCTGTCCCTGATCTGCCGGAGATCCCGGTGGGTCCAGCGCTGACCGACCCAGGGCCAGCGTGGGGCAATGTTTGATCCTGCATAAGGAGTTATGCCATGCGTTTGACCACCAAGGGCCGTTTCGCTGTAACGGCCATGATTGATCTGGCTTTGCGGGAGCACACCGGCCCCGTCGCTCTGGCTGCCATCAGCCAGCGGCAACAGATCTCGCTGTCCTACCTTGAGCAGCTGTTCGGCAAGCTGCGTCGCCACGAGCTCGTCGAGAGCACCCGTGGCCCGGGCGGTGGCTATTCCCTGGGCCGCAAGGCCGAAGACATCACCGTGGCCGACATCATCGTCGCGGTCGATGAGCCCATCGACGCCACCGGCTGCGGTGGCAAGGAAAACTGCATGGGCGATGACGGCGGCCGCTGCATGACCCACGACCTGTGGACCAGCCTGAACAACAAGATGATCGAGTATCTGGATTCGATCAGTCTGCGCAAACTGGTCGATGACCAGCTGGCCAAAGGCGTGTCGATTGAGGCGCAGCCCATCAAGCGCGCCATCTCGACCCAGCCCGTGGTCAAGCCCATCAAGATCACCGCGCCCAATTCCGTGTTCGCTCTCGGTGCAGCCCTGACCAAATAAGGGACATCGGCCCCACCGGCGCAAGCCGAGGGTGGCCCGCCCTGATAATTGAGTCTCACCCCTGAGCGTTCTGTTGTACCGCTGCCTGCCGGGTCGTGTTGACCTGTCTGGCGCCAGCCATTGAGTCCCCATCATGGACATGACCCCGCATTTCCCCATTTACATGGATTACGGCGCGACCACGCCGTGTGACCCCCGCGTCGTCGACGCCATGATCCCCTGGCTGCGTGAGCATTTTGGCAACCCGGCCTCGCGCACCCACGCCTATGGCTGGGAAGCCGAAGCGGCCGTCGAAAAGGCCCGCCAGGAAGTGGCCGAGCTGATCGGTGCCGACCCCCGCGAAATCGTCTGGACCTCGGGCGCCACCGAGTCCAACAACCTCGCCCTCAAGGGCGCGGCCCAGTTCTACAAGACCCGCGGCAAGCACATCATCACGGTCAAGACCGAGCACAAGGCCGTGCTCGACACCGTGCGTGAACTCGAGCGCCAGGGTTTTGAGGCCACCTACCTCGACGTCAAGGACGACGGTCTGCTGGACCTGGACGTGCTCAAGGCCGCCATTCGCCCTGACACCATCCTGATCTCGGTCATGTACGTGAACAACGAGATCGGCGTGATCCAGGACATCCCGACCATCGGCGCGCTGTGCCGTGAAAAGGGCATCATCTTCCATGTGGACGCTGCGCAAGCCACCGGCAAGATCGAGATCGACCTGGCCACCTTGCCTGTCGACCTGATGAGCCTGGCCTCGCACAAGACCTACGGCCCCAAGGGCATCGGCGCCTTGTACGTGCGCCGCAAGCCGCGTGTGCGCCTGGAAGCGCAAATGCACGGTGGCGGCCACGAGCGTGGCATGCGCTCGGGCACCTTGCCCACGCACCAGATCGTCGGCATGGGCGAAGCCTTCCGCATCGCCAAGGCAGAAATGGCCGACGAGAATGCCCGCGTCAAGGCCCTGCGTGACCGCCTGCTGGCCGGCCTGCAAGACATTGAACAGATCTTCGTCAACGGCGATCTGGAAAAGCGCGTGGCCCACAACCTCAACGTCTCCTTCAATTACGTCGAAGGCGAGTCGCTGATCATGGGCATCAAGGGCATTGCCGTGTCGTCCGGTTCGGCCTGCACCTCGGCCAGCCTGGAGCCCAGCTATGTGCTGCGCGCCCTGGGCCGCAGCGACGAGCTGGCGCACAGCTCGCTGCGCATGACCATCGGACGTTTCACGACCGAAGAAGAAGTCGATTTCGTCGTCACCACACTGAAGGACCGTGTTGCCAAGCTGCGCGAACTCTCGCCCCTGTGGGACATGTACAAAGACGGCATTGACATCAGCACTATTCAATGGGCGGCACACTAGTCATGCCAGCCCCCGGTTGCAGGTTCTGCAACCACCGACGACATTTGGAGTAACACCATGGCATACAGCGACAAGGTCATTGACCACTACGAACACCCCCGCAACGTCGGCTCCTTTGAAAAGGGCGATGACACGGTTGGCACCGGCATGGTCGGCGCCCCGGCCTGCGGCGACGTGATGAAGCTGCAGATCAAGGTCAACCCGTCCACCGGCGTGATCGAAGACGCGCGCTTCAAGACCTATGGCTGCGGCTCGGCCATTGCCTCCAGCTCGCTCGTGACCGAGTGGGTGCGTGGCAAGACGCTCGACGAAGCGCTCGACATCAAGAACACCCAGATCGCCGAAGAGCTGGCCTTGCCCCCGGTCAAGATCCACTGCTCGATCCTGGCGGAAGATGCGATCAAAGCCGCCGTCAACGACTACAAGACCAAACATGCAAGCTGATCAAGCCACCTCCGGCTCGTGCACCAGTGGGCCCGGCAACGGTCCCCTGGCCGAGATCGGTGCGGTCGACGCCGCCATGTCCGTGGGCCTGACCGAGGCCGCCGCGCGCCACATCACCCGCTACCTGAGCCGTCGCGGCAAGGGGGTGGGCGTGCGTCTGGGCGTCAAGACCACGGGCTGCTCCGGTCTGGCTTACAAGATCGAGTTTGCCGACGAGATTGCGCCCGAAGACATCATCTTCGAGCAACTCGGCGTCAAGATCCTGGTCGATCCCAAGAGCCTGCCCTACATCGACGGCACCGAACTCGACTTCGTGCGCGAAGGCCTCAACGAGGGCTTCAAGTTCAACAACCCCAACGAGCGCGACCGTTGCGGTTGTGGGGAATCCTTCCGCATCTGAGGCGTTCGCACGCCTTGCGTCGGATGAAGCCCCACCCTGTGGTGGGGTTTCGCCTTTTCAAACACCATGAACATCGACGCTGACGACTTCACCCTCTTGGGACTGCACAAGGGCTTTGCGCTGGAGCGCAGCCAACTGGACGCCGCCTGGAAGGCGCTGCAGGCACGGGTCCACCCCGACCGCTTTGCCGCCGAAGGCGGTGCGGCCCAACGCCTGGCCATGCAGTGGGCGGTGCGCGTCAACGAAGCGCATCAACGCCTCAAGGATCCGCTCAAGCGCGCCGCCTATCTGTGCGAACTCGCCGGGGTGCCGGTGCAGTCCGAGAGCAACACCGCCATGCCGGGTGCCTTCCTGATGCAGCAAATGCAGTGGCGCGAAGCCCTGGAAGAGGCCGACACCGCCGCCGAGGTCGAGACCTTGTCCGACGAGGTGCAACTCGACCGCAAGGCCCGCATCGCCCGTGTCACCCGCCTGCTCGATGTGGACGCCAACCCCACCCAGGCTGCGCAGGAAGTGCGCGCCCTGATGTTCATCGATCGCCTGCTTGAAGAGATCGATGCCCGCCTTGAACGCTACGAAGACGCCAGCTGAAGACCCGAACCGACCATGGCCCTGCTGCAAATTTCCGAACCCGGGCAATCGCCCGACCCCCACCAGCGCCGCATCGCGGTGGGCATTGACCTGGGCACCACCCACTCCCTGGTGGCCTCCGTGCGCAATGGCGTTTCCGAATGCCTGCCCGACCAGAGTGGCCGCGTGATCCTGCCCTCGGCGGTGCGCTATCTGGTCGATGAGAAAGGCCAAACCCGCCGCCAGATCGGCTTTGAGGCCTTGGCTGCTCAGGCCGAAGATTCGCAAAACACCATTGTCTCGGTGAAGCGTTTCATGGGCCGCAGCCTGGCCGACCTGCCGGACGCCGGGCGCCTGCCGTACCAGTTTGAAGATCAACCCGGCATGGTCGCGATCCGCACCGTGGCCGGGGTGAAGTCGCCCATCGAGGTTTCGGCCGAGATCCTCGCCAGCCTGCGCCAGCGCGCCGAAGACACCTTCAACGACGACCTGTTTGGCGCGGTCATCACCGTGCCCGCGTATTTTGACGATGCGCAACGCCAGGCCACCAAGGACGCGGCCCAGATGGCCGGGCTGAACGTGCTGCGCCTGCTCAATGAGCCCACCGCCGCCGCCATCGCCTACGGGCTGGACAATGGCGCCGAAGGCCTCTACGCCATCTACGACCTGGGTGGCGGTACCTTCGACATCTCGCTGCTGCAACTGAGCCACGGCGTGTTCGAGGTCGTGGCCACGGGCGGTGATTCGGCACTTGGGGGCGACGACATTGACCACCTGCTGGCCGAGTACGCACTGGCGCAGTCACAGATGCAGGCCGCCACGCCGCAAGACAAGCGTACCGTGCTGGTGGCCGCGCGCCGTACCAAGGAAAAGCTCTCCACCGATGGCAGCGCGCACCTGTCTTGCGCGCTGTCGGGCGGGATGTTGTCCGTCACCTTCACCCGTGCCAAGTTGGCCGAGTTGGTCAAGCCCCTGATCGACAAGACACTGGCCGCGGTCAAGCGCGTGCTGCGCGATGCCAAGGTCAAGGCTGACGAGGTCAAGGGCGTGGTCATGGTGGGCGGCTCCACCCGCATGCCCGCCGTGCGCGATGCCGTGGGCGGCTTTTTTGGTCGTCCGCCGCTGACCGATCTGAACCCCGACGAAGTCGTGGCGCTGGGCGCTGCCGTCCAGGCCAATCAACTGGCGGGCAACAACGCCCAAGGTGAGCACCTGCTGCTCGACGTGCTGCCCCTGTCGCTGGGGCTGGAAACCATGGGTGGCCTGGTCGAGCGCATCATCCCGCGCAACACCCCGATCCCGTGCGCCCGTGCGCAGGACTTCACCACCTTCAAGGATGGTCAAACCGCCTTGGCCGTGCACGTGGTGCAGGGTGAGCGCGAGCAGGTCGAGCACTGCCGCTCGCTGGCCCGGTTCGAGCTGCGTGGTATCCCGCCGATGGCGGCCGGTGCCGCCCGCATTCGCGTGAGCTTCCAGGTCGATGCCGATGGCCTTCTGAGCGTGTCGGCCAAGGAGCAGTTGTCGGGCGTGGAGGCCTCCGTGGTCGTCAAGCCCAGCTACGGCCTGACCGATGATCAGGTGGCCCACATGCTGCGCGAAGGCTTCACCACCGCCGCCGCCGACATGAAAGACCGCGCCCTGCGCGAAGCCCGCGTCGAAGCCGAGCGCATGCTCGAAGCCACCCGCACCGCCCTCGCGGCCGATGGCGATTTGCTCTCGCCCGAGCAACGCGCTGAGGTCGACAGCCTGATGACCCAGATCGGCCAGCGCTGTGACCTCGGCGACCTCGAAGCCCTGGAGGCGGCGACCAAGGCCCTGGCCCAAGGTACCGAAGCCTTTGCCGCCGAACGCATGAACCGCAGCATCCGCCAGGCCCTGGCGGGTCGCCAACTTGACCAGCTCTGATTCACCATGCCCATCATCAAGATCCTGCCCCACGCCAGCCTTTGCCCCCAAGGCAAGGAAATCACGGCGGCGCCCGGCACCAGCATCTGCGAAGCCCTGCTGGAAAACCACATCGAGATCGAGCACGCCTGCGACATGAGCGCGGCCTGTACCACCTGTCACGTGATCGTCCGTCAGGGCTTCAACAGCCTCAACGAGATGGAAGAGACCGAGGAAGACCTGCTTGACCGCGCCTGGGGTCTGGAGCCAGACTCCCGACTGAGCTGTCAGGCCATCGTGGCCGGCCAGGATCTCACCATCGAGATTCCGAAGTACACCATCAACCACGCGCGCGAGAATCACTGATTCATTGCACCAAGTGAACCATGTCTCGCCAGATCTTTCTTGACACCGAAACCACCGGCCTGAGCCCTGACTCGGGCGACCGCATCGTTGAAATCGGTTGCGTGGAGATGGTGAATCGTCGCCTCACTGGGCGGCACCTGCATTTCTACATCAATCCAGAGCGCCTCAACAGCGAAGACGCAGTCCGCGTGCACGGCCTGACGGATGAGTTCCTGGCCGACAAACCGACCTTTGCGGCTTTGGTCGATCAGATCATGGACTACTGCGCGGGCGCCGAGGTCATCATCCACAACGCGGCATTCGACATCGGCTTTCTCAATGCCGAACTGGCGCGTTGCGGCAAAGGCAAGTTCACTGAGCACATCGAAGGCGTGATCGACACCTTGTTGATGGCCCGTGAGATGTTCCCGGGCAAGTCCAACAACCTCGACGCCCTGTGCCGCCGCCTGGAGGTGGACAATTCACACCGGACGCTGCACGGCGCCTTGATGGACGCTGAGTTGCTGGCCGAGGTCTACATCAACATGACCCGGGGGCAGGACGCTTTGTTGATCGAGGCGGACGACGAGTCGGGCGGCGAAGGGCAGGGCGCGTTCGACGTGGCCGCCATTGATCTGCGCAGCTTTGATCTGCCGGTGATCCAGCCCACGCAGGAAGAAGCTGAAGCCTTTGACAAAGCGTTGCAAGATCTCGACAAAGCGTCAGGCGGAAAAAGTTTGTGGAAGTCTCTCGAAGCCGTGCTATAGTTTGGGTCTTCGCTGATTGCGACAAACAAATCAGCAAAGCGGCAAATCCCGAACCAGTTTCGGGCGGTTAGCTCAGCGGTAGAGCACTGCCTTCACACGGCAGGGGTCGCAGGTTCGAACCCTGCACCGCCCACCAAGAAAATCAAGCACTTAGCAGCAATGCTAAGTGCTTTTTTCTTTTCCGATCGGCAGAGCAAATTGGAAGCGCCAGACTTTGCGCCAGCGTTGGTGCTGAGCATGAGCGGGCTTTTCGCCCAACGCTCAAGCTGAGCCGGCGCTGGGTAAGGCCATGAAGAACCGCACCATTTCTGCAGAAGCATCCGGGCCGATGCCGTCGGTATAGGAGCCGCTTGCATGGCCGCCCGACCAGGCATGCCCCGCGCCGTGCAAGGTCCAGCTTTCAATCCGGGCCTGCCCCGCGGGGTCGGTGTAGACCGTGCGGCTGAACCGTCGACCGCCCGACGAGACGCCAGACAGTGTGCTGACATGCAAGTCGGCGGCCCCCGCCTGAGCGCCGTGGGCATCCCGCGCCTGCTGCTCGATGTGCGCACCGTTCGTGTGTTGTACCGTGTGGTCCCGATCGCCGTGGAACACGATGAGTGGCACCGCCTGCACGGCTTTGCGGCTTGGCGCTCCTGCCGCACCCGGGATGTTCTTCAGGCCCGGCATGCCGCTGCGCCCCCCTTTCATGGCGGCCATGGCCGATGGGATGTCATGCGCACTGCCATAGGGAAGGCCGGAGTGGGCGCCCACTCCGGCAAACACCTCCGGGTAGGTCTCGCCCAGCACCACGGCCATCGCCGCACCGGCTGACAAACCGGCAACATAAATGCGGCGTGGGTCGGCGTCATGCCTTTGCGCGACCTCGCGGACGATGCCAGCGATCAGCGAAGGCTCGCCCGCGCCGCGTGCCTGGTCTTGTGGCTTGAACCAGTTCCAGCACTTCGACGCATTCGCATGTGAGGTTTGCTCGGGGTACACGACCACGAAGCCGTGCTCGTCCGCGAGGCGATTCATCTGGGTGCCCGCGGCGAAGTCGTCCGCCGACTGGGTGCAGCCGTGCAGCATCACCATCATCGGGCGCGGTGCGTCGGACGCCCCAGCTGGAACATAGACCTTGTACGCCCGGCTGCCGGCGTCGTTGCTGAATTGGTGGGTGTCGAAGCTGCCAGGGCGTTGCGGCACCTCTTTGCGGGACGGCTTGTGTTCCCATGCGACGGGGTGAGCTTCGCCGTTGGGAACGATGCGGGCAGCGACATCGATGACGGTGTTGCCATCGAACCTCGGGGCGGATTCCGCCAGGCCCCCCGCAGCCAGGGCGCGACGGATGGTCTCGGTCACGTCATGCATCGGTCCGGCGGTGGTGTCGAGGCCCGCTGACGCGAGCGCCCGCTGAATCGTTGCGTTGATCGCGCCGGCATCGAAGGACGATGCGCGGGCGAGGAATGGGTTTTTCATGCTGTTCCTGATGTTGATGACGAGCGGCTCAATGAACGCGATCGGACAGGGCCCGTCGCACCGCTGGGCTGGCCTGGAATGCGCCGAGAACGGTCACGGATTCGATGGCGGCGAGCGCGAGTTCGGGGGGGACGTCGTCGGCAATGCGGGCGAGCCCCACGACCTGGATCTGCAGTCGCTGACCTGACGCCACCACGGCTTCAAGGTCGGTGCGGCTGTAGTGCTGAAGGCCGACGGTGAGCGTTCGGCGGGCCACGGTCTGCTTGACCGTGTCAGCGTGCAGTGCAAGCTGGTTTCGAAGTGCCGTCCGGATGAGGTCCGAACGGTTCGAATAGAAGCCTTCCTGAACCAGGAGGTCGACGTGGCCCAGATCGACCACGCCGACATTGACGGTCATTTTTTCCGTCTCGCCGGCGCGCTGTCTGTGTTCGATTGTGGTGCTGCTGCGCTTCATGCCATCCTCTTGGATTCCATTTGGAATCCAATTGGAGCATGTTTGCGTGTCATCGAAGCGCAGTCTGCGAATGACCACGTTGACGACATAGCGTGTGGGAAAGGCCGAAAGCCATCAAGGACGGGACGGCGGCGGCTTGCCACCCGGCCCGGGAACCAGTTGGTCGCGCCGCTCGGTGTCCAAACCAGGCGTGGCGTGCATGTCGGTGTCCACCATGCCGGCGTCGATGTCGCGCTTGGCCTGGACCATCACGGGATCGGGGGCCGCGGACGGGGCGTGGTTTGATTCATCGCGTTCATGTGGCAACGACAGCCCGTTGGCCGGCCCGGGCGTGCCAGCACCGCCGCGTGGCGGGGTGGCCACCTGGCGCCCGATGGGACGCTTCGTTCTCGAATTCAGGGACATGTGCATACCTCCTTGTGGCGGGTGTTGTTGCGGTTGCGCATGACGGGCTATCCCATGTGTCTCTGGGTGCCCCATGCGAGATGCGCAGGACGTGAGAAGACCATGTTTGTGCCAGGGCTCGGCTGTGTCTGTGCGACGGCACACACGGTCACAGTTGCGTGCCGATCACCGAGGCCACCCACTCACCGAACCTCTCGCGCGCAGGCCTAGCCTGCCACGCCGCATAGCGCACACTGTGCGCCAGTGCGAGATCGGTTTCGAAGTTGGCAGTCTGGGCACTCGCGAATGCACGGTCGACGATGTTCAGTGTGGCTTCGTCGTTGAGGCGGAACGACCGGTTGTCGAAGTTGGTCGAGCCGACCGAGGTGAGCAGACCGTCGACAATCAGGATCTTGCAGTGGTACATCGTGGGCCCGCACTCGGCAATGGTCGCGCCCGCGCTGAGCAGCGGTCCCCAGGTCGCCCGCGACGCGCCGCGTACGGCGGCGCTGTCGATGTGCTTGCCGGGTACCACGATGCGCAGCCGGACACCACGCTGGAGCGCATCGACCAGGGCTTGTTGGGTCAGCCTGAAGTGCGTATCGAGCCAGTGCATCGGGTCCTGTGCGCGGCCCGTCCAGGGCGGTGCCACACCGACGCCACCCGTGAACCCGGTGCGCCCATCGATGATCAGCAGCTTGCGGTGGGTTCGGTTGTTCAGGCGCCCAAGGTGTGACCAGTGCGGTGCATGAAACCGCCTGATCTGGACGCCCGCTTGCGCCATCACAGCGACCAGGCTGTCGTCCATCTTGGCGCTACCCACCCAGTCGAGCAGTACATGGACCTTCACGCCTTGGCGCGCCCGCTGGGCCAGGGCGTCGGCAAACTAGCGGCCGATGTCACCCGACCAGTAGATGTAGGTCTCAAATGTGGTGGACACCTGGGTCCCGCGGATCGCCGCCAGCATGGGCGGAAAGATCTGGTCGCCGTTCAACAGCGCGCGCGCTTTGGTTCCCTGCAGGAAAGGCGGCCCAAGCAACACGCGAGCTCGTGCATGAAGTGCGGGTCATCAAGCGTGTAGAGGCGTTCTATGCGGCGCTCAATCTTCGTCTCACCGCCCACAAAACTTGAAATCAGCAACCCCGCAATGAGGCTGAGGCCGACCGCGATACCTGCCACCCACACCAATGCGACGCGTCACACATGGTGGTTCGCAACAGACAGGTGGGTCAGTGCTTGCGCCTGGGCTTGGGCTTGGCCTTGGGTGCGGGCGGTGAGATCGCTTCGGCGATCGCTGCCTTCACCTGCCGCTTGACCTGTGCTGTGGCTTGGCCCCGCAAGGTGCCCGCGACACGGTTGGCCGTGCTCAGCCACATGCTCATGAACGGGTTCTTCTTCAACCATGGATTGGCCATGTCGCTCCTTCGATGCTTTGTGGTTCAAGGGGGATCCGCGATGTCCAGCGCGTCTTCGACGTGGGAATCGCAAGGTGGCCATGCGCATCGCGGAGAAGTACATGGCCGACCTTGTTTCAGGTCCTCAGCGAATCACCGCACCGTGTGATGCCGGCGGGGGAGGCGGGAGATCATGAGGCCCAGCGTGAGCGCGCCAGCGATGGTCGCCAGTGGGTGGCGACGTACGGTGTTGCGTACGCTATTCGCCAATGCATCCCTTGCGCCACGCAACTGGTTGGTCTTGGTCTGCAGCGCGTCTTCAACGGCCGAGACGCCATCGCCCAGTTGTTGCACGACCGGCGCAGCACCGTCTGCGAGCCGATCCAGGGTGGCGTGTGCGCCTTGCACCGCGTTTTTCAGCAAGCCGTTCGTTGCGGTGCTGTCGCTCCCGCTCTTGCTGGCCACCAACTTCGAGGTGTCGGGCGTCCACTTGTCGTCGTCATGGACAGACGAGGCGACATCGGAAGGGCTGTACGGGGTTTTGATTTCATTCATGAGGTCTCTCCTTGGGTTCAGGCCGTCGGGATCGACGTCCTCGGGTTGCGCGGGCTGCATTGACCGCAGTCGCTGCCTTACTTGGAGTTTTGACCTTAGGAGCTTCATCCATGAGCGTCTGTTCGCCGGCGCACGTTGGTGGAGCGCTAGGCCGCTGCCCCTGAGCGCTTTCTCGTCATCTCGCCTTGGCCGAATCCATCAGGTGAAATGACCACTCTGGTGGCAACAGACGAGATGTGGGCGCCTCGAAGCGCTTGATGTGAGTCGTCACGGCGTCGTGCTGACGCGCCAGATCACGTTGCCCACGTCGTCGGCAACCAGCAGGGCGCCTTGCCGGTCGAGCGCCACGCCCACCGGCCGCCCGAATGCCTGCCCCTGGTCATCGAGAAATCCGGTCAACACGTCCAGCGGCGCTGTACCCGAGGGCCGTGCGCCGTGGAAGGGCACGAAGATCACGCGGTAACCGCTGTGGGGCCGCCGGTTCCAAGACCCATGCTGGCCCACAAACATTCCGTGTGCGAAGCGCCCCGGCAGCGTGGTGCCGGTCGAGGCGGCGAGCCCCAGCGGTGCAGTGTGCGCCCCCAGCGCATAGTCCGGCACCAGCGCCTGGGCAACCAGGTCAGGGCGCGGTGGATCGACGCGCACGTCCACATGGGCGCCGTAGTAGCTGTACGGCCAGCCATAGAAGCCACCGTCACGCACCGAGGTCAGGTAGTCGGGAACGAGATCGCTGCCGATTTCGTCACGCTCGTTGACGACCGTCCAGAGTGCGCCGTCTGGCGCCCAGGCCAGGCCGTTCGGGTTGCGCAGGCCGCTGGCGAAGACGCGGTGCGCGCCGCTGGCGATGTCCACTTCCCAGATGGCTGCGCGCTCGGCCTCGGCTGGCATACCGTTCTCGCCGACGTTGCTGTTTGAGCCCACGGTGACGAAGAGCTTGCGGCCATCCTCGCTGGCGATGAGGTTCTTGGTCCAGTGGTGGTTGATGGTGCCGGCCGGCAAGCGGGTCACCACGACGCCAGGCACGGTGATCCGGAGCTGGCCAGGGCGGTATGGAAAGCGCAGGATGGCATCGGTGTTGGCCACGAACAAGTCAGTGCCGACCAAGGCCATGCCGAAGGGCGAGTTCAGCCCTTCCAGCAGCACACTGCGCACATCGGCCACGCCACGACCGTGGCTGTCGCGCAGGAGGGTGATGCGGTTGGCGCTGGGTGTGGCCGCGCCGGCCCGCTTCATCACGAGTCCCATGATGGCGCCCTTGACACCCCGGCTGTCATCGGGCCGCGCGGGCGCATTGGCTTCGGCCACGAGCACGTCGCCGTTGGGGAGCACCATCAGCCATCGCGGGTGGTCCAATCCACGGGCGAATGCCGTCACGCGGGTGCCCGCAGCCGCCTGCGGTGTGGCGCCCGCCGGCCAGCCGCGGGCGGGGGCGATGTTCACGGTGGGGATCAGTGTCGCGTGCGGCTCGACCCATTTGGGCTGTGGGCCGGTGCCGTCCGCAATCGTCAGCTTGGCGGTGTCGCCACAGGCGGCCAGCGCCAGAGCGGCCGTTGCGATGGTGAGGGCCAGCGATGTGAGCGTGGCGAGGTTCATGTCGGGCTCCTGAGCGCTTGCGGAAAACCTCAGGCTATCGCCCCGCCGACGTCCGATCTGTGCGCGAGCGAACCGATCTCGCGCTCACGCATGTGCGCCGACACGCAGAAGGCGAGCACGGCTCCGTGGCATTGCCCGGGCCTGGCCTGTCGTCATCCCACCCAGGCACGCGTCATGTGGGAGTGAGAAGGGCCATCAGCGTGCGTTGCGCCCTGCTGCCTCCACCACCTCACGCGGATACTCCCGCACCAGAGCGGCCAGCTCCTCATTGCGCTGCTGCTCACTCCATCCCTGAACCGACAGGATCTGCTGACGCGCCAGCGCGTACCGCTGCGCCTGCTCCTCCTGTCCATAAAGCGCTTCTTTGATTTCGCTGCCCAGGAACTGTTCGCGCAAGGCGCTGGCCTGTTGCAGTTGGAGTATGGCGGCCAGGCCGGGCTCCACGTTGGGGGGCGGGGCGGGTTGCGATTGCACCGCCTTCAACGCGTCCTGGTAGGCCGCATAGCGCGTCATCAAGTCGGCGGCCTCCCCCAGAGCGGGTTCGCTCAGATGGGCCTGGGCGGCTGCCTTGAACTGGGCGGCGATCACCTCGGGGGTCGCACGTGGGTGCTCCGACAAAAAGGCATCCAGTACCTCGCGGGTGGTGCCTGACATCTTCAAGCGGCCGTCAGCTTGGTTGCTCAATTGATCCAGGGTGGCCGGCGTGGCGGAAGTGCTCTGGGGTGTGTCCCATGGAAATCGGTGGCCGGCGGGGTTGGCCGATGTCGCTGTGCCCGTGGAGCTTGTGGCGGCGCTGTCCCCAGAGGTGGCATCAGGCCACATCACCACCGCCACGGCAAGAACGGTCAGAGACAGGGCGGAGAGGGCGACGATGAAGGTCTTGTTCATGACATGTGCGCAGGGCCCGATGCCGTTGGGCAACGACACCGGGCCCTGCTGTTTCTACCACTGCGTGAGGTTCAGATCAATTCAGCGTGTTGGCCGGCACCACAGGCAGCACGACGCTGGAAGGATGCTCGGCGCTGTGGAGGATGACCGTGGTGCCGCCGTTGGCGTTGGCCTGGTTCGGCAGCGGCCACACACCCTGAGCCTGGTTGCTGGCGCTGATGGCCACACGCAGCTTGTGGCCGGCGCGGATCAGGGCTGCATTGGGGAAGATCTCCACCGGCACCATCATGGGTTTGCCCGGCACCACGGCTTGAGCCGAGGCGGCCGTGAACGGATGCCAAGGCTGGATCATGACGCCGTTGACATAGCGCGAACGACTGGTGTCCACCGCGCGGTAACGGGCCGACATCAGGCCAGTGGTGATGGGCGTGGCCACGCCATCGGGCGAGACGCTGTCCACGCGCACGGCCAGGGCGGCGTCGGTGTGCGTGGCGGTGATCCACACATCGGCCTGGATGGGGCCGTTCAAGTACATGTCGGCACCCAGGGCTGGGGTTTCATAGATGGCGGCCTTTTGGGCGGTTTCCACCTTGGTGGCGTCTTTGTAGCAGGAACCACCCAGGATGCCGGCGATACCCAGGGTCCACTGGTCATAGCTGCTCGAGCACTTGGTGCCGTCGTTGAGCGTGACCTCGGCCTTGACCGCATCGCCGTTACGCGAAACGCTCACCACCGGGGCTGTTGGTTCGACCACGGAGGCGCCCACTTCGGTGGATGTGGGGGCTTGTGCGCTCAAGAGTTTGCCCCCGCGCAGGTACATGCGCTGTGCAGACATCTGGGGGTGAGGCCAGTCGGTGGTGCGGGCATAACGCGGGGTGGCGTCCGTGCCATAGCCTTGCACGACCTGCGTGACGTTGGGCATGGTCGCCGCGCCGGTGTTCATGCCCTTGAGGTACTGGTCAAACCATTGCAGCAGGAGGTGACGACCTTTGGGAATGCTCTCGGAGCCGCCGATCAGCTTCAAGATCGAACCCACATGGGAGCCGGGCAGCACCAGCAGCTTGGTGTTGGCGTTGCGCTTGACTTGCTCATACAGCAGGGGCACGTCACGTTGGAAAATGTCGTTGGTACCCCCAACCAGGAAGGTGGGCACGTTGATCTGGTTGGCGCCTTCAATGGGCGAGCGCACCGACCAGAACGAGCCGTCGTCGGTGGCGATGCCCACTTGGCCAGCCAGGCCGTTGTTCACGGTGGGCAGGTACCAGCTGTCAATGGCGTTGATGTGTTGCTGGTTGGCCAGCTTGATGGTCGAGGCCAGCTTCGGGTTGAGCAGTTGCTCGATGGTGTTGAGCGCGCCCACGCTCAGGCCGTGAGTCAGCGGCAGCCAGATGCTGAGGAACTGTGCGTTCATCAGGCCACCCACACCGACCACGCCGCGATAGGCGTCGCCCATGGGTACAGCGGCAAACACCGCCTTGACGGCGGGATGCTGTTGCTTGGCCGTGAGCATGCTGGTGATGCCCAGGTAGGACGTGCCTGCCAAGCCGAGGTTGCCGTTGAACCAAGTTTGTTGGGTGACCCACTTCACGGCTTCGCCGTAAGCCTGCTGCTCGGCCTCACCGATCAGCTGTGTCTCCCCGGTCGACATGCCAGTGCCCCAGGCGTCGACGGCCACGGTGATGTAGCCGCGGCGGATCATGTAGTCGTCCTTGCCGCCAATGATCAAGGTGGTGTCACCGGCCGCCACGCTGCCGAGGATCTGGCCGACGTCGTTGCGGTAGGCGGTTTGCGTCAGGATGACCGGGAACTTGCCAGGCGCCTGCTGGCCCCACATGTTGGCTGGCACGGACACGCGCACGGAAAGCTTGTCGCCAGTGCTGGTGGTGATGTATTGCAGCGGCAGCGAGATGGCGCGGGGGAAGTTGGCCGAACGGTCGTAAGTGGACCAGTTGGAGTAGGGGTTGGAAGTCGTGGGGGCGTTGGCCTGGCTCAGCGTACCGCGGGTGCCCAGTGTGGTGGTCTGGGCCACGGCACTGGTCAGGACTGCGGCCATGAGACAGCTGGCGAGGGCGGTGAGTTTGAGCGGACGCAAGTTGCGTGTGCGGATGTCCATGGTGTCCTTTCGGGCTGAGATGTGTCGTTTTTAACGATTCACACCGGTGACCCGAATGCGTGTTACCCCCCGGAAAGCTTCGCCTCGCAGCGTCTGAAGTGACAACGGGGGTCATCATGTGAGCCGAGCAGGCGCTTGATGCGTGGTGGCTCATCGTTTCCTGAGAATCGTCCAGCTCTCGGTGTGCCGAGCGTTTCACCGCTGTGAGCGGACTCGGTGGCATTCCTGCAACGATAGGTGGGCTCGTCAGGGCTGCGGTGGGGTGACAGGAGCGAAGACCGGCCGTGATTTTGGCGAGGCAAGAGAAAGCATGCCCGATCTCGTCATAATCGTTACAAATTCAATGGGTAGGCTGACGTGTTCGTTGATGGGCATGTCGGTTGCATGTCTGAGCGAGCTGAGAGTCAAAAAAAGATGGATTGCCGAAAGTGCGGGAGTGAGCTTGCTGAGAGCGCTCGTTTTTGTGGGAAGTGCGGAACGCCTGTGATCGCAACCGAGCCTGTCCCGGTCTCCACCAACACCACCGAACTCGGCCGAGGGTGTCCGAGTTGCGGTGCTGATTGCAAACCCGGTGTGAAGTTCTGCGGCAAATGTGGCCATGCTTTTGCACCTGCTACACCTGCTACACCTGCTACACCTGCTACACCTGCAACTGCACCGACACCGACACCGACACCGACACCGGACGTGCGCGTCACGACCGAGGCCGGCCCATCGGGGCGGCCCGGGGCCAGAGCCATCGTGGCCTTGGTGGTGGCCTCTGTGGGTGTATTGGGCGTGTTTGCATGGTGGTTGACTTCGCGCGGTCCGGCGCCCGCTCCTGCTGCACAAGAGGTGGTGTTGCCTGAGCCGTCGGCCGAAGCATCGGAGGCTTCGGTCTCGAGTGGCGTGCTCACGTCGGGTGCACAGGCGCCCCTGCTTCCCGCCTCTGTGGCGACGCCGGTGGCTCCGACCGAGATCATCGAGCACGAACCTGTGGTGGTGCCGGTTGCACCGCCTGCAGTACGCGTCGACGAGGCGGCACAAGCACAGGCACGTCGCCAGAAGGTCGAGGAAGAGGCACGTCAGGAGCAAGTGCGTCGCGATGAGCAGGCGAAGGCTCGCCAGCGTGAGCAGGACAAGGCCAAACTGAACCAGGCCAACAAGACCCTGGACGACTTGCTGAAATGAACACAGGAGCACACATGAACAAGATTGCAGTGACGGCCGTGGCCATGGCCATCGGACTGGCGGGTTGCGCCAACACCAACACCAATACGGCCACGCCGGGCGCCATGGACGACAAGACCCAGGGGGCTGTCATGGGAGGGGCCTTGGGCTGCGCGGGCGGTGCCTTGCTGGCCAAGCTGGCGGGAGGCAACATGGCCGCCGGTTGCGCCATGGGCGCGGTCGTGGGCGGCTTGGTGGGGTTCGAGCGCGCGCGTCAGCAGGAAATCGCCGATGCCGAGCGTGCCCGCCAAGAAGCGATCGAGGTAACGGCTTCTCTGCCTCCGCAACAACGAGCACGCGGCGGTGAGATCAAGACGGTCGAGGTGGTGGCCAAGGACAAAGCCAACGGCAGCACCAAGAAGGTCAAGGCCTTTGAGTCGGTCAGCGTCGACCTTCCCATCTCGGCCAAGGGTACGCCCGAGTACACGTCGGCCATGGGCAAGCTCAAGACCCTGGCGGAGCGTGTGGCCGACGAGCGCGGATCTGCGGAGATTCTCGTCTCGGTGACGCCGGCCGATGCCAAGGCCAACAAGGTGAACATGGCAGGCGGCAAAGTCGCTTCTCCCAAGGGCAACCCCATCACTGTGACCAAGTTGACCGATGCCAGAGTGACCAAGGGTATGGAGCGCATCACCGTCAAGGCGGGGCGCCTCAAGACAGCCGAGGTCTGATCGCCTATGTCCTACGAATACAGCTCCGAGCAAGCTCAGCTTGACTTCCCCAACCCCTATCGGGTCGAGAACATTCTGTGGGCGGTGCGCGCCACCATCCTGCTGGTGTGTGCCCTGGCTTTGATCTTCCTGGCCCGCAAGCATCTGGCGCAGCAGGCGCTGGGCAGCTTCATCGTGCCGGTGGCACTGGGCGTGGGCATGATGGTGCTGGCGGCCTGGAATTTCGTGCGCATCGGGCAGCAGCTGCGCGTGTTCTTCGGTCGTGGCCAGCCGGCCGGTCTGGCGCCTGAACTGGATGCCGACAAGCTCGGCTTGCCCGACGGTGCCAAGACTCTGATGCAGACGGTGCGTCAAGGCGCGCTGGAGTTTGCCATTCCCAGTGGGGCGCTCAACGGCGTGTTGTATTCACTGGTCAAGGACCTGATCACGGCGCCGGCCTACATCCAGAACGTGCTGCAGAACCGTTTTGCCAACTTGGCGTCCTACGCGTTCTTGCTGTTGATCATGCTGGTGGCGATGATCTTCGTCTGGGGCTCGCCGATCCAGTCCTGGGTGGGAGCCTTTTTCCTGGCGCTGGTGGTCTTCATGGCCGTCAAGCCGGTGTCGGGCAGTGACGTGCAGGCCAAGGTCAGCTTCAACCTCAAGCAGATCGTGGGCTTGACCCTGGCGGCCATCCTGGGTCCGGTGGCGCTGGGCTTTCTCAGCGGCATGTTGCCGGACCTGGAATGGTCCAGCTTTGGCACCCAGGCCCTGATCATCCTGGTGGCGCTGGCCGCCATTGAAGGCGTGTTCTTCGTGGCCGTGCAACGCCACATCGACCCGCCGCCACCGGTCAGCAAGGTCGACACGCAAGACAACTTCAGCTTCAATGCCGACCCGAACCTGCTGATGCAGGAGCTCGACCGCGAGATGCAGCGCAGCTGGACGCACCGCATTCCCAACCGTCGCTACGCCCGCGTCTTGCCCAACATCAACCTGGGCAGCCGTGCCGGCAATTTCAAGGGCCAGATCCTCGAAGAGACCCAGCCTATGGCCCCGTCGGCGTTCAAGCGCATGGACTTCTCCGTGGCGCGTGCCTACCCGCGTTTCTTCTGGTTGATGGTCATCGACATCATGGGGGTCGTGCTGACCTTGGCAGGGGCGCTGGCGCTCGTGACCTTCGCGGTGCGTTTCGACCCGATGGCCGACTGGCGCCCGGTGCTGGGCTTCGCCTCGCTGGGCCTGTCGCTGGTGGCGGTGGGGGGCTATGCCTTCCGCAGTGCCCACACGCTGTGGGGCCGTTTTGACTTCGAGTCCACCCTGACCTGGGTCGAGATGGAAGGCAGCTTCATCCGCTCCAAGGTGGACATCGGCAACCGCCTGCAAGACCGCGTCTTCACCGAGCGTGAGGTGGTCAACGTCGAAAACATGACCTTCCGCGTGTGGGTGATGCAGTTGCGCAGCGTGGTTTTCGGCCACCAAAGCCATGGCAGCGTCACGCCTCGCATCATCACCGGCATGCTCAGCCAGCCCAAGGAGGCGCAGTACCTCAAGAACCTGGTGCGCCAGTTCGCGGGTGAGCAGAGCATCGTGATCGCGCCCACGGCCAACGAAGACGCCCGGCGCATGTCGGCCATCGGGGCGCTGAACCAGCTAGGTGCCGCCGCGGCACCGGCCGCGGCTTCGTTGACCTCGGGCGTCGTCGCTGAGACCTTGCTGCAGGCCGCCGCACCGCAGGCAGCGCCGCAGCAGGTTGCAGAGGTGGCCGTGGTCGCTCCTGCTGCACCTGCCGAGGTGGTGTGTGGGGCGTGCGAAACGGTCAATGACAGCAGCAATGCTTTCTGCGAAAGTTGCGGCACGCCCATCCTTGCCACCTGAGATCGCCTTCCTGATTCATGGACCCTCTTCGCGCCGACCGTCTCCTGGCCATCGTGGCCCTGACCTTCCTCGGGGTCGGCTGTGTCTATGTGTTGTGGCCCTTCATGAGCTCGCTGGCCTGGGCGGCCATTCTGGCGTCGACCTGCTGGCCCCTCTTGCGCTGGCTCGATCGGCTGTTGAGCGGGCGGCGCGTGCTGGCAGCCAGCCTGCTCACTGCCTTGATCACCCTGGTCGTGTTGGGCCCGGTGACGGCGGTGGCGTTCGGACTCGCCGACAACATGGCCCAACTGGGGCGTGGCGTCACGAACCTGGTGAACAGCGGCTTGCCCGATGCGCCGGCCTGGTTGCGTGATCTGCCCCTGATCGGGCAGTCGCTCTTCGAGTACTGGCAGCGCCTGGCGCACGATGGCAAGCGCCTGATGGCCGAGTTGAGCAAGCTGGCCGACCCGGCTCAGAAGCTGGCGCTGGACACCGGGCGCGTGGTGGGCAAGGGGGTGATCGACCTGGGCCTGTCGGTGTTCCTGGCCTTCTTCCTGTTCCTGCACGGGGAGTCCCTGGCGGTGCGCCTGCGCGTGGCGCTGTCGCGCCTGGCCGGCACGCGCGCGAGCTACCTCATCGAGATCACCCAGGGCACGGTCAACGGCGTGATTTACGGCATCTTGGGCACAGCCCTGGCTCAAGGGGTGTTGGCCGCCATCGGCTTCCTGATCGCGGGTGTGCCTGCGGCGATGTTGCTGGGAGTGGTGACCTTTTTCTTCTCGGTGGTGCCGGTGGGGCCGCCGCTGGTGTGGGGTGGGGCCGCCATCTGGCTGTTCCAGCAGGGCGAGCTGGGCTGGGCCGTGTTCGTGGCGGCCTGGGGCTTCTTCCTGGTCAGCATGGTCGACAACGTCATCAAGCCTTTCATCATCAGCCGCGGTTCGCGTCTGCCCTTTGCCGTGGTGCTGCTTGGGGTGCTCGGTGGCGTGCTGGCGTTTGGCGTGATCGGCGTCTTCCTGGGCCCGACGCTGCTGGCGCTGGGCTACCGCCTGCTCAACGAGTGGACGACCTCGGACGCCTCTGACCCTGCGGCGTGAGTCCCGGATCGATCGGGCGCCGGCGTGCGTGCCAGAACCCAGGCTGACACGCTCCTTGCCCCGGCCTCCAGCAGCGTGTGGGCGACCTCGTTCAAGGTGGCGCCGGTGGTGAGCACGTCGTCCACCACGGCAATGTGGCGGCGCTGAATGTGGGGCAGGGCGGCCTCAGGCACCTCGAATGCCCCTGCAATCTGGGCCCGCCGGGCCTCGGCATCCAGGCGCATGAGTCGCTCGGTGTGTCGCGCACGTTGCAACACATCGTGGCGCGCGGGGCGTCCGAGGCTCGTGGACAGGTGCTGAGCGAGCAACCAGGTCTGGTTGTAGCCGCGCTCCAGCAGGCGCGGGCGCGACAGGGGCACCGGCACGATCAGGTCAACCGGGTGAGGGCGTTTTGCAAGGGCCTTGAGCATGAGCCCGGCCAGCGGCCGCGCCAGCGCGGTGCCCTCCTGAAACTTGAGGCGCGACAGCACGCCCAGCCAGGGCGCCACATAGTCCAGGGCGGCAATGGCCCGGTCAAACTCCGGTGAGTGGTCTTCGCATTGGGGGCAGACCCCGTCGGGGGCAGGGCCCCGCAGAGCGATGGCGCAGCGCACGCAGCGTGGCACCGGGCGCTGCCAACGGTCTACGCAGGCCTGACAAAGGGGCTGGGCCTGCCACTGGCCGCACAGCAGACAGGTGGTGGGAAGGTGGGTGGGCAGACCGCAGGCGTTCAGCCAGGTGCGCAGTCGAGAAGCCCCGGGTGACAGCACGGTTGGCATGGGCTCAATATACTGATGCACCCCGAGCGTGCGCCATCGCCCGCAGTGGGGGCTTCAGCGCCTTTTCATCCCATGTCCGACTCATCCCCCGCCGGCGCGCCGGCCTCGCCAGCCTGTGCCCCCCATCGGCGCGCCTTGCAGCGCCAGACGCGGCGCCTGGCCGCCTTACCCGAAGCGCCCTGGCTCCATCAGGAGGCAGCGCGTCGCCTGGCGGCCAAGCTGGCGCCCATTCGCTTGCAGCCCAAGGACTGGATCGACTGGTCGGCCTTTCTGGGCGCCGGGGCGGAGCTCGTGCAGGCGCAGTACCCCCAGGCTCAGCGCTGGGTGGTCGAGCCCTCGGGCGAGCTGGCGCAACGCAGCCAGGCGCAACTGGCGCAGAACGCGCAGCGTGACTGGCGCAAACTGTGGCGTCGCGAGGTGCCGCAGGCCCACGTCGAGCCGGTGCCCGCCGATGCCCCGTGGCGCAGTGACGGTGCGGATGGCGCCCAGATGCTCTGGGCCAACATGACCCTGCACGCCAGCGCCGACCTGCCGGGCCTGATGCGCCGCTGGTACGAGCACTTGGCCGTCGACGGTTTCCTGATGTGCTCCGGCCTGGGGCCCGACACCGCCCGCGAGCTGCGTGCCGTGTACGCCGCGCTGGGCTGGCCCCTGCCCACCATCGACTTCATCGACATGCACGACTTGGGCGATGAGCTGGTGCAGGCCGGTTTTGCCGACCCGGTGATGGACATGGAGCGGCTGACCCTGACCTGGGAGACGCCCGAGGCCTTGCTGGCCGAGCTGCGCACCTGGGGCGGTAATGTGGCCCAGGGTCGATTTGCCGGTTTGCGCACGCCGCGTTGGCGCGCCCGACTGTTGGACGCCCTGCGCGAGCGCCTCATGCGTCCGGACGGTCGCCTGGGGTTGACCGTCGAACTGGTGTACGGCCACGCCATCAAGCCCACGCCACGCATCAAGGTGGAGGCCGAGACCCGTGTGTCCCTGCAGGACATGAAGCGCATGATCCGCAAAAGCGACAAGCCAGGTTGATACATGCCGTCACAGGGTGATGCATTCCCATGCAAACCACGGGTAATTCATAGCATGGAATCTCGCATTCACGGTTGAGGTAGCGCAACTCGCTGACTAGAATGGGTTGAACACCCCGTATTGCACATTGGTGCATGGGGTGGGTCGGTGTACGGCTTCAGGAAGATCCTGTTGCCGTGTACGGGTCCGTCCGGACCCCGTTCAACCACGACGAGTCAACACATGAGCTATGTGCCCGGGTTTGCAGTTCGTTCGTTTGGATCTTGGGCAAAGCGCCTGTCTTCACTGAGGCGCCAACTCGCTGGCTGGTTGCTGTTCTCGATGGCCCAGGTCAGTTGGGCCGTCAGCGACCTCGCCGGTGGTCCTGCCGTGCGGCAGCTCGATCTGCATCCACCGGTCACGCGCATTGCGGCCGAGCAGCAGTGGTTGCATTACATGATGCTCTACATCTGCGGCGCCATCTTCCTGGGCGTGTTCGGCGTGATGTTCTACGCCATCTTCAAGCACCGCAAATCCAAAGGCGCCAAGCCAGCTGATTTCCACGAATCGACCACGGTCGAGATCATCTGGACCGTCATCCCCTTCATCATCGTGATCGGCATGGCCTTGCCGGCGACCAAGGTGGTGGTGGCGCAGAAAGACACCACCAACGCTGACCTCACCATCAAGGCCACCGGCTACCAGTGGAAGTGGGGCTACGACTACCTGAAGGGCGAGGGCGAAGGCATCTCGATGCTGTCCACGCTGGACGCCTCGCACCGCGCCTTGTCCGATGCCGGCACGCCCCAGGGTGACAACTACCTGCTGAAGGTGGACAACCCCTTGGTGGTACCGGTGGACCGCAAGATCCGCATCATCACCACCGCCAACGACGTGATCCACTCTTTCATGGTGCCGGCCTTCGGCATCAAGCAGGATGCGATCCCCGGCTTTGTGCGCGACACCTGGTTCCGCGCCGAGAAGGTGGGCGACTACTACGGCCAGTGCGCCGAGCTGTGCGGCAAGGAACACGCCTACATGCCCATCCACGTGCGGGTGCTGACCGCCGAAGACTACGCCGCCTGGGTGGCCGAGCAGCACAAGGCCATGCAGGCCAAGGCCGATGACCCCAACAAGGTCTGGACGCAAGACGATCTGATGGCCCGTGGCGAGAAGGTCTACGCCGCCAACTGTGCCGCCTGCCACCAGGCCAGCGGCAAGGGCGCAGGCGCCATCAAGCCACTGGACGGCTCAGCGGTGGTGCTGGACGCCGACCAGGGCAAACAGATCAATGTGCTGCTCAACGGTCAGAACAACATCATGCCGGCTTGGCGTCAGTTGTCTGACACCGAGATCGCCGCGGTGATCACGTACACCAAGAACCAATGGTCCAACAAGACGGGTCAGACCGTGCAGCCTGCCGCCGTGCTGGCGGCGCGCAAGTGAAGCAGGCCCCGTGCCTTACAGGATCAGGAAAGGACCATTCATGAGCGCAGTTCTGGATCACACCGGTCACAGTGAGCATCACCACGATGACCACGGCCATCCGCACGGCTGGCGGCGTTGGGTGTTTGCCACCAACCACAAGGACATCGGCACCTTGTATCTGTTGTTCTCGCTGACCATGCTGATGATCGGCGGGGTGCTGGCCTTGGGCATCCGGGCCGAGCTGTTCCAGCCGGGCCTGCAACTGGTCAACCCCGAGCTGTTCAACCAGCTCACCACCATGCACGGCATCATCATGGTGTTCGGGGCCATCATGCCGGCCTTTGTGGGCATGGCCAACTGGATGCTGCCGCTGCAGATCGGCGCCTCCGACATGGCGTTTGCGCGCATGAACAACTTCAGCTTCTGGCTGATGATCCCGGCGGCGCTGTTGCTGGTGGGCTCCTTCTTCATGCCCGGCGGTGCCCCCGCCGCCGGCTGGACGCTGTACGCGCCCCTGACCCTGCAGATGGGCCCGTCCATGGATGCGGGCATCTTCGCCATGCACCTGCTGGGCGCCTCGTCCATCATGGGCTCGATCAACATCATCGTGACCATCCTCAACATGCGCGCCCCCGGCATGACGCTGATGAAGATGCCGATGTTTGCCTGGACCTGGCTGATCACGGCCTACCTGCTGATCGCCGTGATGCCGGTGCTGGCCGGCGCCATCACGATGACGCTGACCGACCGCCACTTTGGCACCAGCTTCTTCAACCCGGCCGGTGGCGGTGACCCGGTCATGTACCAGCACATCTTCTGGTTCTTTGGCCACCCCGAGGTCTACATCATGATCTTGCCGGCCTTCGGCATCATCAGCCAGATCGTGCCGGCCTTCGCTCGCAAGCGCCTGTTCGGCTACACCTCGATGGTGTACGCTACCGCGTCCATCGCCATCCTGAGCTTCATCGTGTGGGCGCACCACATGTTTGCCACCGGCATGCCGGTCACCGGTCAGCTCTTTTTCATGTACGCCACCATGCTGATCTCGGTGCCCACGGGCGTGAAGATCTTCAACTGGGTGGCCACCATGTGGCGGGGCTCCATGAGTTTCGAGGCCCCGATGCTGTGGTCGGTGGGCTTCATCTTCGTGTTCACCATGGGCGGCTTCACGGGCTTGATCCTGGCCGTCGCCCCCATTGACATTCAGGTGCAGGACACCTACTACGTGGTGGCCCACTTCCACTATGTGCTGGTGGCGGGCTCGCTGTTTGCGCTGTTTGCGGCCTTCTATTACTGGGCACCCAAGTGGACCGGTGTGATGATCCCCGAGTGGAAGGGCAAGCTGCACTTCTGGTGGTCGCTGATCGCCTTCAACGTCACCTTCTTCCCCATGCACTTCCTGGGGCTGGCGGGCATGCCGCGTCGCTATGCCGACTACCCCATGCAGTTCGCCGACTTCAACGCGATCGCCTCGGTGGGCTCCTTCGCCTTCGGCTTTGCGCAGGTGTACTTCATTGTCGGCGTGCTGATTCCGGCCATGCGTGGCAAGGGCACACCGGCCCCGGCCAAGCCCTGGGATGGCGCCGAGGGGCTGGAGTGGGAGATCCCTTCGCCCGCCCCCTTCCACACCTTCGAGACGCCCCCCAAGCTCGATCCGTCGGCCACGCGCGTGGTGGGCTGAAGTGGTGAATGTTGGCTGATGTTGGTTGAAACTCTGACGAGGAGCGTTCCATGAGTGTCACCCCCTCCATCAAACTGGGCCGTCGGCGCAATGTGCGACTGGCGCTGATCCTGGCCACTGTGGCGGCAACGTTCTTCATTGGCTTCGTCGCCAAGATCATGTTGCTGTCGTCGCACTGAACCCCAGCCAGCGTCCCGCCCCTTTGCTCATGTCCGAATCGCCGCAAACGTCCTCCACCCGCCCGAGCGCTGCGCGCGCTCGTTTGGGCTTGCGGCAGGCCAATCTGGCCATGGTGGGCAAACTCGCGGTGATCACGGGCCTGATGTTCGGTTTTGGCTACGCCATGGTGCCGATGTACCGCCACATCTGCGCGGCCCTGGGCATCAATGTCCTCAGCCTGGGGGACCGGCAGATCCCGGGAGCGACCTCGTCGGTCCAGCCCAACACCCAGGTCGATCTCAGCCGCACCATCACCATCGAGTTCGATGCCAACGCGCGTGGCCCCTGGGACTTCAAGCCGGCGGTGCGCTCGGTGCAGGTCCACCCGGGCGAGCTCATGACCGTGATGTACGAGTTCCGCAACCGGCAGGACCGCCCGATGGCGGCGCAGGCCATCCCCAGTTACGCGCCCAAGCAGGCCACCTCGCACTTCAACAAAATGGAGTGCTTCTGTTTCGCCGAGCACACGCTCAAACCGGGTGAGAGCAAGCGCTGGCCGGTCACCTTCGTGATCGACCCCAAGCTGCCCAAAGACGTGGCCACCATCACGTTGTCCTACACCTTCTTCGAGGTGGGCGGCAAGGTGCCCGCCGCGCCCAAGGGGTCGGTATGAGTGAAGACCTGCGCCAGGCCGCACAACGTTCCGGTTCGTTCTGGCAGACGCTCAAGGCCGTGGCGTGGTCGTTTTTCGGGGTGCGCAAGTCCAGTGACTATGCGCAGGATGTGGCCCGGATCAATCCGGTGCATGTCATTGTCGCTGGGGTGATTGCCGCCCTGGTGTTCGTTTTGGGGCTGGTGTGGCTGGTGCGATGGATCATCGCCAGCGGCATCGCCCAGTGAGTGTCAGCCGAGGAGCACAACATGTCGACAGCGGTTCCCAAAGGACAGGCCCCGTACTACTTCGTCCCCGGGCCCTCCCGGCATCCGGTGATGGCGGCCATCGGCCTGTTTTTTGTCATCCTCGGGGCTGGGCAGTGGGTCAACGGCGCAGGGTGGGGCGCTTACTCTCTGGCCTTTGGCCTGCTGTGGTGGGCCGTGGTGCTCAAGCAGTGGTTCGGCGATGCCATCCGCGAGAGTGAAAGCGGCCTCTACAGCCAGCGCATCGACGTGTCCTACCGCTGGGCGATGGCCTGGTTCATCTTCTCCGAGGTGATGTTCTTTGCCGCCTTCTTTGGCGCGCTGTACTGGGCCCGCATGCATGCGCTGCCGAACCTGGGCAGCATCGACAACGCCCTGTTGTGGCCCGACTTCAAGGCCATCTGGCCCTCCACGGCCCCGGGTTTCACCGGCTCCCCCGCGGGCACCGTCGAACCGTTTCGCACCATGGGCCCCTGGCCGCTGCCCACCATCAACACCGCCTTGTTGTTGACCTCGGGTGTCACCCTCACCATCGCCCACCACGCCTTGCTGGCGAACCAGCGCGCCAAGACCGTGGGCTTCATGTGGCTCACCGTTTTCCTGGGTGCCCTGTTCCTGGGCCTGCAAGGCTATGAGTACTTCGAGGCCTACACCCACCTCAACCTCAAGCTGTCCTCGGGCATCTACGGCTCCACTTTCTTCATGCTCACCGGCTTCCACGGTCTGCACGTCTTCGTCGGCACGCTGATGCTGCTGTTCATCACCCTGCGCCTGCAGCGTGGTCACTTCACGCCCGAGCGCCACTTCGGATTCGAAGGTGCAGCCTGGTACTGGCACTTCGTGGACGTGGTCTGGCTGGGCCTGTATGTGGTCGTCTACTGGACCTGAGGTGGGCACCTGGCCCACCGGGCTCACCGGTTGAGGGGGAGCCCAGTTGGTTGAATCCAGCCCAGTTGATACGCGATCCAGATGAAGATGAACAAGGCCACCGACAGCCCCACCCGCCAGGCCAGGGCCCGCATCATGCGGCGCGGGGCCGGTTCGCCGGACTGCCGGTCACGCAACATGGCACGACCCGCCAGGGCCAGGGCGGCGACGATGGCCAGCAAGGCCAGAGCAAGGATCAGTTTCATGCGACCCGATTATGGGCAGTCCCAAGGGGCGGGCACAGCGAGATGACCCCAGGTACCGCCCGAGTCATCGCGTGCGTGGCTGGCCTGCTCACGGTGTTGGCCACCGCCGCGTTGGGACAGTGGCAGTTGCGGCGCGCCGACGAGAAACAGCAGGCGCAGACCCTGCTCCAGACACGCCAGCAACTGCCGGCGTGGCAGTCGGCCGACTGGCCGTGTGACGGTCGCACCGCCGAGGCCTTGCCCGTGCAGCGCACCGCCCAACTCACCGGGACCTGGCTGGCCGAGCGCACCGTCTGGCTCGACAACCGCACGCAGCAAGGTCGCACGGGTTTCGAGGTGATCACCCCCTTGCGCCTGCATGCGCCGGGCAGCGCGTGCGATGGGCGCCTGCTGTTGGTGCAACGCGGCTGGGTGCAGCGTGACGTGCGTGATCGCCAACGTGTGCCCGATCTGCCCACCGCCACCGGCCTCGTCACGGTGCCGGGTCGGGTGGTGGCGTCGGTTTCTCGCGCCTACCAGTTGGGCGCCGAGCCGCTGCCCGCAACCGCGCCCTCGGCAGCACCGGTCCAGCCCCTCATCCGCCAGAACGTCGATGCAACGTTCTGGCAAGCCTGGCTGGGGCAATCCCCGCTTCCCGGCGCCGTGCTTCAGGTGCAAGCTGAGCCTCAGAGTTCAGACACCGTCTTGCAACGCCAGTGGGCGGCGCCTGACCTGGGCCGCGACAAGCATCTGGGCTACGCCGCACAGTGGTTTGCCTTGTCAGCCGTGGCCGCCGCTCTGACCCTGTGGTTCCAGTTCATCCGTCCCCAACGCCTCGCCAGACGTCTGGCCAGAAACGCTCACCATGCCACCTCCTGACGCAGCCTCTTCCAATCCCCTGCTGCAACTCAGCGTTCACAGCCTGCCCAGCGCAGGCGCAGCCTCCCCCCAGCGCACGCGCATGGGGCGGCTCAAGATGCTGCTGATCTGGGCCGTGTGCGCCGCACCGGTCGTGGCGTCTTACCTGAGCTACTACGTCGTCAAGCCTCAAGGGCGCATCAACCACGGCACCCTCATCACGCCGCCCAAGCCCATGTCCGCCGAGCCCGGGCTGGCGTTGACCGATCTGCAAGGCCAGGCCGTTGCGCCCCAGGCCCTGCATGGCCAATGGCTGCTCGTCAGCGTGGCCGGTGGGGCCTGCGATGCCGCCTGCGAGCGCCAGCTCTACCTGCAGCGCCAGTTGCGCGAGGTTCTGGGCCGCGACAAGGACCGCGTCGATCGCGTCTGGCTGATCCCCGACCAGGCCGAGGTGCGACCGGCCTTGTTGCCGGCGCTGGCCCAGGCCTGGACGCTGCGGGTGGACGCTGCGCGGCTGTCGCAGTGGCTGCAAGCCGACGCCGGTCAGACCCTCAGCAGTCACCTGTATCTGGTCGACCCCCGGGGCGACTGGATGATGCGCTTTCCGGCCGATGCCGATCCGGTGCGTGTCAAGAAAGACCTGATGCGCCTGCTCAAGGCCAGCGAGTCGTGGGACGAGGCCGGCCGTTGAGCGCACCCGCATGATCGACCTCGTCAACCTCAATCCCGCGCTGGAAGTGGCGCTGTTCGGAGCGGTGCTGGCGCTGTTGGCCGCTGGCGGCGTGATGTGGCGCGCCCGCCGTGCAGGCCTGACAGGCTGGCCAGCCTGGCAACATGCCCTGACGGTGGCCACCCTGTTTCTCACCATCGACCTGGTGGTGTTCGGTGCCTTCACGCGCCTGACCGATTCCGGCCTGGGGTGTCCGGACTGGCCGGGCTGCTACGGCCAGACCAGCCCCTGGGCCGCACACGCCCAGATCGCAGCCGAGCAGGCGGCGGTGCCGCACGGGCCGGTCACGCACAGCAAGGCTTGGATCGAGATGATTCACCGCTACCTCGCCACCGGAGTGGGCGCCTTGATCACCGGGCTGATGCTGGCAGGTTGGTGGCTGCGCAGCCGCCACGGCAGCCTCTCCCCCTGGTGGGCCACGGCCACCTTTGTGTGGGTGTGCGCGCAAGGAGCGTTCGGAGCGCTCACGGTCACCCTCAAGCTGCAGCCCCTCATCGTCACCTTGCACTTGCTGGGCGCCTTGCTGGGCGTGGGCCTGTTGACCGCACAGGTGCGCGTGCTGGACGGCGTGGCACCCTCCGCCGGCGCCCTCAGCAGCAGCGCCTCCGGCCGCAACCTGCGCGCCTGGGCCGAGGCGCCTTTGCGTCGCTGGGGCTGGCTCGTGCTCGCCCTGGTGTCGACACAGGTGGCCCTGGGCGGCTGGGTCAGCACCAACTACGCCGTGCTGGTGTGCAGCGACATCCCTACCTGTCAGGGCCAGTGGTGGCCCGAGATGGACTTCGCCAGCGGCTTCCACCTCCTGCGCGCCCTGGGTGAGAACGGGCAGGGCGCGCCCATCAGCATGGCCGCGCTCACCGCCATCCACATGAGCCATCGCCTGATGGCCGTGCTCGTGACTGTTGCACTGTGGCGTTACGGCGCGGCGCTGCGAACGTGGCGCCCCGCAGCGGACGTCAGTTCAGCAGACCGCACGGGCAGCCCACCCTGGCGTCGCGAAGGCCTGTGGCTGTGGGGCCTGCTGGCCTGGCAACTGCTCAGCGGCCTGAGCAACGTGGTGCTGGGCTGGCCCCTGGCCGCGGCCTTGGCCCACACCCTGGGCGCCACCTTGCTGGTGTGGCGTCTGGTGCACCTGCTGGTCTTGCCTCGCCTTGTTCATGCGCCGTCTGGCGCCCTGGCCCCCGCGCATCAGGGACTTCACCCTGGTGTGGCCGGTGTGTCCACCCCATAGTGTGTTCACCCACCGAAGGATGCCCATGTCAGATGCCCTTGCTGCGCCCTCATCCGTTGCGCTGCCGGCCCCGCTCTCTCCCTTCCGCCAGTTCTATGTGCTGACCAAGCCCAAGGTCGTCCAGCTCATCGTCTTCTGCGCGGTCATCGGCATGCTGCTGGCCGTGCCGGGCGTGCCCACCCAGGCAGAAGCGCTGCGGGCGGTCGCGGCCTGTGCCGGCATCTGGCTGGTGGCCGGGGCTGCCGCCGCCTTCAATTGCTTGATCGAGCAGGGCATCGACGCCCGCATGAAGCGAACAGCCTGGCGCCCCACGGCGCGCGGCGATCTGTCCCTGCGCCAGACCCTGCTGTTCAGCGGCCTCCTGTGCGGCCTGGGGATGGCCATCCTGGCCCTGTGGGTCAACGCGCTCACCATGTGGCTGACGCTGGCCACCTTCGTGGGCTATGCCGTGGTCTATACCGTGGTGCTCAAGCCGCTCACCCCGCAGAACATCGTCATCGGCGGCGCCTCCGGGGCCATGCCACCCGTGCTGGGCTGGGCGGCCCTGCGTGGCGAGGTCGGACCCGAAGCGCTCATGCTGTGCCTGATCATCTTCCTGTGGACGCCGCCGCACTTCTGGGCCCTGGCGCTCTACCGCGTCGAAGACTACGCCAAGGCCGGCCTGCCCATGCTGCCCGTCACCCATGGCAACGCCTTCACGCGTCTGCATGTGCTGCTCTACACCCTGGTCCTGCTGGCCGGCACCTTGCTGCCTTTCATCTACGGCATGAGCGGCTGGCTCTATCTGGGGTCGGCGCTCACCCTCGGAATCTTGTTCCTGGTCTATGCCTTCCGGCTGTGGCGGCGTTACAGTGATGCACTGGCCCGCAAGACCTTCCGCTTCTCCATCATCTACCTGATGCTGTTGTTTGCCGCCTTGCTGGTCGACCATTACTGGAAGATCTGAGCGTCCCCATGACCCGCAAGCCCGTTTCGCACTTTGATGTGACCCGCCGCCGCACCCTGATGCTGGCCGCCACCACCGCCCTGAGCCTGTCTGCTGTGTGGGGCCTCAGTGCCTGTGACCAGCTCTCGGACATGACCAAGCCCAAGGCGGGCCTGAAGTTCAACGGGGTCGACATCACGGGTGCCACTTACGCCAAGCAACTGCGCCTGAAGGATTTTGACGGGCGCATGCGCGACCTGTCCGAGTTCAAGGGCAAGGTCGTGTTTGTGTTCTTCGGCTTCACGCAGTGCCCTGACGTGTGCCCCACCACCATGGCCGAGCTGGCCGAATTGCGCCGCCGCCTGGGGCCGGATGGCAACAAGGTGCAGGGCGTGTTCGTGTCAGTAGACCCGGAGCGTGACACCCCCCAGGTGCTCAAAGGCTACCTGCAGGCCATGGACCCAAGCTTTGTGGGGCTGACCGGCACACCTGAGGAAATCCAGGCCGTCGGCCGCGAGTTCAAGGTGTTTTATCAGAAGGTCGAGACGCCCAGCGGCGGCTACACCATCGACCACACCGCAGGCTCCTACATCTTCGACCCGCAGGGTCAAGTGCGCCTGTTCGCCCGCTACGGCATGCCGCTGGACCAGCTCACCGCCGATGTCCGCCAGTTGCTGGCCCTGCCTGCCGTGGTGGCATCGGCCGCACACTGAGCTGCGACACAGGGTTGTCCGTGACCCCGCCCAGCCACCGAGGCGCGGCGGCTGGCTTCACTCGGTCAGCAAGACCAGGCTCTGGCGGCCGCTCCACTCTTCCTCGGCGCCCAGGGTGATCGGCTCGAACACCGCAGCGGCTTCCACACACAGCATGCCTTGCCAGTCGTCAGCGGGCATGTCGGCCAGGGCGGCGCACTTTTGCGGCCCCGGGTTCCAGATCACCGCGTCGGGCCAGCCGGATTGCGTGATGTTCACGCGGCGGGGGCCATCGCGCAGCAGCAGGTCTTTCACGCCACTGTAGATGCGGTCGAATTCACCGTAGAAACGCTTCTCCGGGTGATCTTCGATGTGGCGCTCGTCCAGCACCGTGTCCTCGAAGGGGCGACCTTCCAGCCCCAGCAGGCGCGCCTGCGTCACATCTGACACCGCCAGGTAGGTGTGCAAGGCGGCGGTGAAGGACCACGGGGTCTGTCCCGGGTTCTGCACATACAGCTCCAGATCCAGGCGCGTGTTGCTCACCGACACCGTCATCTCAGTCGTGAAACTGTGTGGCCACAGCGCGCGCGTCTCGGCGGTGTCGTCGAACACCAGGGTCAGCTGGGCATGGTCCTTTTCCTGGCGGCTGCTCTCCACCGTCCACGCGCGGGTGCGCAGCAGGCCGTGGCGGGGCAGGCTGGTGTCCGGGCCCCGCTGCGCGAACTGCGGAAACACCACGGGCACGCCGCCACGCACCGCGTGTCCGGGGGCGATCACCGCCTCGGGCGACAGGTACAGCTGGTTCGCCCCACCGGCAGGGACCCACGAAATCACCTGCGCGCCATGCAGCAGCACGGTCGCCTGGGCCCCATCGGGCGATTGCACGCGCACGGCCGGCTGGCCCTGCACCTCGATCATGTCAAACATCGTCTCACTCATGCCGTGAGTATCCACCCTTCGACTGGGTCCAGGTCAGGCGACAGGCCCCAACTTGTGGCGCCGGACTCATGTTGGGCCTGCGCCCAGGCCGCCTGCATCAGGCACAGCACCGCGTCCAGGCGATCGCCTTTCGGGTCGGCTGCCAGGTGATCGCGTTGGGCGGGCGTCAGCTTGAGCCGCAGCCCCAGGCGGGTGCGACCCTGCTCCAACGCATCGATCAGGTCCAGGCGGGCGATCAGGCGTTCGGGCGTCGCGTCGGTTTCGCTCTTGTAGCTGCGGCGCCCCAGGATCTCGCCCGCCAGCAAACCGGGGTAGGCCTCCAGCGCGATGGCATCGGCCCGCCCCGTGCGCAGCCCGGGCAGGCTCACATCGGCGTCCACCAGCCGCTTCATGCCCTCAAAGTACATCTTGCCCACCGGGACATAGCGGGTTTGCAGCGGGCTGGTGCTCGACAAACCCGGCACCGCCCGGTCGGTCGCGCGGTGCAGCAGCTTGCCGCCGGCCGGACGGTCGATGTGCCAAGTCTGTCCCCAGCCGTCGATCAGGCGCTGAAAGCCGGAACGGTCGCCGCAGTGCGCATGCAGGGCGTCGATCAGCCGATCGCATTCGGCAGTGGGTGCATGGGGGTCACGTAGCCGGGCAAAGGACTCTCCCGGGCCGTGCGCCGCCAGGGCCTGCACGAACGGTCGGGGCAGGCCAAAGGGGAAGTCACAGCCCATCACGAAGCCATGGTGCCAGCCTGCTGCCGCCATCCCGGTCGGCCGCAGCTGCACCGCCCACTCATCCAGGCTGGGCAGGGATTCCAGGGCCAGCAGCTTGACCGCATGGCCGGCGCGCAACCCTTGAGCCAGGGTCAAAGGTTTGCGCCGCGTGGGCGCACAGCTGAAATCCAGGCCCAGCAGCGTCGGGTGCCCGGCGCTCAATTCGACCGGCTGATGATGGAGGCGGTGGCCAGCAACTCATCAAGCAGGGCCATCGACACCTTGCCAGAGACAGCATACGGGTCCAGCACTGGGCGCTCGGAGTACTTCAGCAAGATGGAGGGATTGACCCGATCCAGGTTCACCTGCCCCATCGTCCAGTTGGAGAAGCGCCGCTCGGTGATCTCTTCGTAGTGCAGCACAATCACATCGCGGTGGCGGCTGTCGCTGCAGATGCGGCTGTAGAGGTGGTTCACCGTGTCGCGCCCGCCTTCCAGCACCTGCATGAAGATCTCGTCGCTGTGGCACAGCAGGCCGGTCACGCCAAGTGCCGGGTTGGTCTTGCGAGATGAGGCCAGGATGCTCTCGATCACATCGGGCGTCAGCGCCTTGGCCGCGCGGCTGGCGTAAAGCAGTCGAACCAACATGGCATCAGCCTTTCTTGTGGGTCACCAGAGACAGGAATTCGCGACGCAGATTGGGATCCTTCAAAAAGGAGCCCCGCATCACACTGTTGATCATCTTGGAGTCCATGTCCTTGACCCCGCGCCAATGCATGCAGAAATGGTCGGCTTCCATGATCACGGCCAGGCCGTCAGGGTTCATGCGCGACTGCAACACATCGGCCACCTGGGTCACGGCCTCTTCCTGAATCTGCGGACGGCTCATGATCCAGTCGATCAGGCGCGCGTACTTCGACAGGCCGATCAGGTTGGAGTGCTCATTGGGCATGATGCCGATCCACACCTTGCCCATGATGGGGCACAGGTGGTGCGAGCAGGCGCTGCGCACGGTGATGGGTCCGACGATCATCAGCTCGTTGAGGCGCTCGGCGTTGGGAAACTCCGTGACGGGTGGTGCCTCCTGGTAGCGACCCCGGAAGATCTCATTGAGGTACATCTTGGCCACGCGACGGGCCGTGTCCTGCGTGTTGTGGTCACTGTCGGTGTCGATCACCAGGCTGGACAGCACGCCGCGCATCTTGCTCTCCACCTCGTCCAGCAGCGCTTCGAGCTCACCCGGTCGGATGAAATCGGCGATGTTGTCGTTGGCGTGGAAGCGCTTGCGTGCGGCCTTGATCCGCTCGCGGATCTTCAGCGACACCGGCACGCCTTCATCGTCAGATGGGCAGGGCGGGGTGTCGGTGTCAAGGGCCGGGTCGGAGGGGCGGGGATGGGTCATGGCGTGTCCTGGGCTACGAGGTGCTCATACAGCAGTCAGGCATCGTAGCGCCCAAACCCGCATCCTGCTCAGTGTGGGGTGGAGTCCTCACCTGCTGCAGGGGGCATCCGTGAGGCCGGATCAGCGTGCCTTGGCGCAACCGGCGCTCTGCGGTTGCTGGGCGCACAGACGTCGCTTGTCGCTGTCCGAGCGGGCGGAGCGGGTGTGGGTGAACATCGCTTCCAGCAGAGCCACATCGGCATCCTGACCTCGCTTTGTCGCAGGCTTGCGGGTGCGGGCCTCAGCGTGCGTTGGCTGCGGTGTGGTCTTGGCCACCCGACTTGGCTCGCTCCGGGGTGTGCCGGTGGTGCGAGACGGTGCCTGCGGTTTGGGCGAGGCGGGGTGGAGCGGCGGTGCTGCGGTAGGCGCGGTGTTCAGCGCCGCCAGGGGGGAGGCCGCAGCCACTGTGCCCAAGCCTGCGACCGCAGCGGGTGCGACATTCTCGATCACGGCGGCTTGCGGCGCCGGTGCGCTCTGCCAGCCTGCCGCGGATGCCGTTGCTTGCGTGGGCAGCGGCGACACCGTGGAAGCCACTGCCAGAGGTGAAGAGGCGGGGACACTCAGGGCGGCGGTGGGTGCCTGTTGACGTGCCGAGGTGACAGCTGGCAGGGGATGCACGACGCTGCGTGTCGATTCATTGGGCATCGCCGTACCGGCCTGGGAATGACCTTGTGCGAGCACCATGGCAAAACCTGCCAGCAGGCCAACGATGCCCAGTCCCATCAGGGCCAGCAGTGCCTTGAACTGCCAGCTGTTGCCACGCCCGCGTCGCGAACGTCCAGACGCCCGTTTGGAGGGGGGACGGCTGGCGGCGAGCGTCGATAGAATCCGCACGCGTTCGGGGGCCTCGTCCGCGTCGGGCTCCATGCCGGCAAACAGGCTGGGACGGTCGAGCGCGGGCTGAGCGTGCGGCCGCGAAGAATGAGTGTTGCGGGGCCATGTCAGGCCCTGGTCATGGCTCAAGCCTGACTCCCGAAATTGTTTTGGAATGTGTGAACTCGCGCATTCTAGGGAGACGGGGGCGGTCGCGAAAGGCCGAGTTCGCTGACTGCAAAAACTGGTTACAAGAATGATGCAAACAGGGTGGGTGTTCGGGTATTTCATGCTGGCCAGTGCCGCCTTGGCTTTGCTGGTATTTCCGCATTGGCGCCAGGCACTGGCCTTGCGTTGGCAACGCTGGTGGCAGCGGGGCCG
>MESA01000038.1:0-34940 GCA_001770775.1 Burkholderiales bacterium RIFCSPHIGHO2_12_FULL_63_20 | reverse complement strand
GACCCGCCTGTGGCGCCAGACCGGTGTCGGCGTGCAGGGGGCCCGCCGCTGGTGGTGGCGTCGCTGGACCTGGGTGCTGGGCGGAGGCACCCTCCTGTCCTTGCCGGTGCTGTTCACCTTGAGCTGGAGCCTGTGGGGCACGCGCACGCTGGAGGGCTTCGACGACCGCATCGACCCCCTCAACCCGCAGGTGGCGCACCTGCTGCAAGGCGAGCACCTGGTCCCACCGCCGCCCTTGCCGCCCGAGGTCTTCCACACCGCCGAGGTCGAGATCGTGCGCCCCCTGCTCGCCAGCGCCGATCGCCGCTGGGAGCAGATGGACCCCGCGTTCGTGCAACTGCTGTTGCGGGCGTTCAAGATCATGAAAGAGGAGCATGGCTACGACATGGCCCTGCTCGAAGGCTGGCGCAGCCCCGAGCGCCAGACCCTGCTGGCCGCCAAGGGCGGGCATGTGACCAACGCCGGGGCCTGGCAGAGCTACCACCAGTGGGGCCTGGGCGCCGACTGCGCCTTCTACCGCGACGGCAAACTGATCATCAGCGAGAAGGACCCCTGGGCGATGCGCGGCTATCAGCTCTACGGCGAGGTCGCCGAGCGCTTGGGCCTGACCTGGGGCGGCCGGTGGCAGATGATGGACCTGGGCCACGTCGAATGGCGCAAGCCCGGCGTGCGTGAGGCCATGCGTGCCGCCCGTTACCGCTGAGTGCACTTGACACAGACTGTCACAGCATCACCCCTCTAGCGGGGGGGCTGAGATGGGGCTGCGGCGCCTTAGACTGCGCCCGCGTCGGTATTTCCGGCCGCACACACAAAGAGATATCAGGGAGCGCGCGGACCATGGGACGTCCATTCATTGTCTTGGGGGACAGCACCAGCCATGGCGGCACCGTGGTGGGGGCGTCGGGCAGCACCGACACCCATGGTCGGCGCATTGCGCGGGTGGGCGACCAAGTCACCTGCCCCAAGAAGGGCCACGGCGGCACCACCGTGATCGTGAGTGGTGATCCCACCATGATCATCGACGGTCAGCCCGCTGCCCGCCACGGCGACAAGTGCGCCTGCGGCGCCACCCTCATCTCCGGACAGGCGGTCTCCACCGGCATCTGAGCCTTTACGGGCTCTCCACACCGTCACAGGTGCTGCCGCGTGGCAGCACGGTCATCGAGCAGGCAGTCAGGGCATGGCCAGGATTTTGAAAGCGCTGGGTTTGGGGTTGGTGATCGCCACGATCGTGTGGCTGGTCACGCTCTGGCAATGGCACAACGCCGAGCGCGACATCGGCATGACCGACATCGTCGTGCAGCTGCTCGTGCTGCCCGCGCTGCTGACGCTTGGCCTGTTGACCGCACTGTGGGGCGTGCAGCGCCTGCGCGCACCGGCCACCGTGCCCGCGGCGTCTTCGTCTGTGGGTGAAGACGCCTTGGATGCGGCGCTGTCGGCCGAAGCCCAGGCCCAACGTGATGCCTCGGCCTGGGTGCTGGCGGAAGCAGTGCATCTGCCCGTAGGGACGGATGCCGACACGGCCTGGTCCACGCTGCAAGCGGGCGGCGTGCGCCCGGATCTGGACGCGCAGCTGCAGGACCTGGACGGCTTGCCCGTGTTCACCGCCAGGGTCCCCGAGATCGAGCTGGACGACTGGCTGCTGGCCCATGGCGAGCTGACCCATCCCGACGAGGGCGGGCTGCCTCCCGCTGTGCTGCGCGCCCTGGCTCTGATCGAGGCGCCGCTGCACCGGGTGCTGGACACCCTGGACAGCCTGCGCGCCGACATGCCTGAAGGTGAGGCATCCCCAACATCCAGCGCGGCGCAGGCGTTCACCGAAGGCGAGGCCTTTGGCAAAGCGCACCTGTCGGGCGTGGCACGACCCATGGCCCTGGCGCAACAGGTCTCCCGCGAGGCGCAGCGCCCGAAGGTCACCGTGAGGGTGCTGTGGCCCTCCCATTGGCAAGAAGGCGACCGTGAGGCGGCCACGGCCTGGCTGCAGTCCCAGTGCGGCGCTTTGCTGGATTGGGTCGCCACCGTGCAAGCTCACGCGCCAGTGTGGCAGGTCGCCCCTTTGGCTCACGCCGAGGGCCTCTGGTCCGAGATCGACCAGCACCTGTTGCGCTGGGCACGCGAGCCGCGCCCGGACGTGCTGCTCATCCTGGCGGTGGACAGTGCCATTGATGCCGACCGCATCGATCACCTGCAGGCCATCGGCGAGTTGTTCACCGCCCAGCACCAGACCGGACGCGTGCCGGGCGAAGGCGCTGCCGCCTTGCTGCTGGCCCACCCCCAATGGCCTCACCTGAGCGCGCAGATGCCTGAGGCGATGCGCCTGTGGCGCCCGGTCTGCGGTCGGCGTGACAAATCGGCCGATGCCGCCGGACGCATCGGCTGCACCACCTTGTCGGCCGTGCTCACCGAAGTCCTGCACCGCTCGACGCCGCCGCATGAGGGTCTGATGGTGGTGTCGGATGCCGACCACCGTGCCAGCCGGACCGGCGAACTGTTCGAAGCCCTGCAAGGCGTGGCCCCTGAACTCGATCCCCTGCAGCAGGTCACCCGTGTGGGCGAGGCCTGCGGCGACCTGGGCGTGGCCCGTGCGCTCGTGCCCACGGCGCTGGCCTGCGCGGCTTTGCGGGCCAGCGATCAGGCCCAGCGTGTCGCCGTGGCCACCCATGTGCAGTCACCCCATGAACGCGTGGTGGTGGCCCTGTCTCCGATGCCACCCCAGCCCGCCGTCCTTGAAGCGGCGTGAACGACCTGGAAGTACCCATGCAAAGAATCTGGCGTTTTCTCCTCGATACCCGCACCCTGACCGTCATTGGCGTCGCGGCGCTGGCGGGCCTGCTGCTGCTGGGCGCCGATACCCTGAAGCTTGGGCTGATCTGGGTCGGGGTCGTGCTGGGTCTGCTTGGGCTGGCCTGGTTGATCGTCTGGGGTGTCCGTCGCTGGCGGGCACAACGCGCGGCGCAGTCGCTGGAGCAGGCCATGGCCGACGAAGCCGACAAGGCCGTGCGCGAAGCCGCCGATGCGGGACGTCAGGACGAGGTGGCGGCTGTGCGCGAGCGCATGACCGAAGCCGTCAAGCTCATCAAGACCTCCCGCCTGGGCGAAACCTCGGGCTCGGCCGCCCTGTACGAGCTGCCCTGGTACGCCGTCATCGGCAACCCGGCGGCGGGCAAGAGCTCGGCGGTGGTCAAGTCGGGGCTGAAGTTTCCCTTTGCGGACAACACCGACAACGTCATCCAGGGCATCGGCGGCACACGCCATTGCGACTGGTACTTCACCACCGAAGGCATCCTGCTGGACACGGCCGGCCGCTACTCGGTGCACGAAGAAGACCGTGGCGAGTGGCTGGGCTTCCTGTCCCTGCTCAAGAAGCACCGCCCCAAGGCCCCGCTCAATGGCGTCATCATTGCCGTCAGCGTGGCCGAGCTGGGCGCCAACAAGCCCGAGTTCGCGATCGACCTCGCGCGCAAGCTGCGCCAGCGTGTGCAGGAGCTCACCGAGAAGCTCGAGGTGTTCGCACCGGTCTATGTGCTGTTCACCAAGGCCGACCTGATTGCCGGCTTCGTGGACTTCTTCGAAGACCGCGAACGCGGGGAGCGCGACAAGGTCTGGGGCGCCACCCTGCCTTACGACACCACCGGTCGGGGCGATGTCGTCGCCCAGTTCGAGCAGCAGTTCGACCTGCTGTACCAGGGTTTGAAAGATGCCTCGGTGGCGCGCATGTCGCTGCACCGCGGGGAGCAGTTGCCACCGGGCGTGCTGACGTTCCCGCTTGAATTCGCGGCCCTCAAGCCCGCCTTGCGCACTTTCCTCAACACCCTGTTCGAGGACAACCCCTATCAGTTCCGACCCATCTTCCGCGGTTTCTACTTCACCAGCGCCGTGCAGGAAGGGCAGTCCACCAGCCGCGCCAGCGAGCGCGTGGCCGATCAGTTCGGGCTGCAGCTCCAGCCGGGTCCGGCGGCAGCCGTCTATTCGCAAAGCGGCTTTTTCCTCAAGGAGCTGTTCTCGCGCGTCATCTTTGCCGACCGTGATCTGGTCAAGCAGTACACCAGCCGCCACAAGCTGCGCCTGCGCTATGCGGCCTTCTTCGGCGGGTTGACCCTGGTGGGCGCCGTGCTGGCCGGCTGGACCTGGTCCTACATGGGCAACCGTCAGCTGGTGGCGCACGTGCAGGCCGATCTGCTCAAGGCGCAGCAGGTGCAGCACCAGCGTGTCGACCTGCAGTCCCGCCTGGAAGCGCTGGAGATCTTGCAGGACCGCCTGGAGCAGATGCAGCGTTACCGGGCCGAGCGACCCTGGTCCATTGGACTGGGTCTGTACCAGGGCGACACGATTGAGGCCCGTTTGAAGGAAGAGTACTTCCATGGGCTGCAGGCCGTGATGCTCAAGCCGGCCGCTCAGTCCATCGCAGGCTACCTCACCGAAGTGAACACCCGTGCGGCTGAGCTGCGACCCCTGCAGCGCGGTAGCGACGCGTCGGTGGTGACTGCCGCTGACACCGCCACCCCGCTGCCACCGGCAGGCGCCGCCTCGGGCGTCATGCTCGTCAGCACCCAGGCCGTGGCAAACACCCCTGCGCCCGCCACTCCGGCCCCCGCCGCGACCGGCGCGCCCTACACCCAGGCCTCCAGCACCAACGTCACCGAGGCCTACAACGCGCTCAAGGCCTACCTGATGCTGGGCGACCGCAGCCGCCTGGAAGCCGGTCACATGAGCGATCAGCTCACCCGTTTCTGGCGCAGTTGGCTGGAGACCAACCGCGGTGCCATGCCGCGCGAGCAGCTGATCCAGCGGGCCGAGCGCATCATGTCCTTTGCCCTGGCGCAGATGAGCGATCCGGCCTTCCCGCAGCAGGAGCTCAACCTCACGCTGCTGGACCAGACCCGCGAGAACCTGCGCCGTGTCGTCAAGGGACTGCCAGCCCGTGAGCGCGTGTATGGCGAGATCAAGGCGCGTGCCGCCACCCGCTTTGCGCCGGTCACGGTCACGCGCTTCGTCACCGAGAACGACCGCCAGATCGTGGCCGGCAGCCATGCCGTCTCGGGCGCGTTCACGCGTGAAGCCTGGGAGCAGTACGTCAAGGAGGCCATCCAGAATGCCGCGCACAAGGAGCTGCAGACCAGCGACTGGGTGCTCAAGACGGCGGCGGCCGATGACCTGACCCTGGAGGGCAGCCCGGAGCAGATCCAGAAGGCTCTCACCACGCTCTACAAGACCGAGTACGTGCGCGAGTGGCAGAAGTTCATGCAGGGCATCACCGTGCACGACTTTGCCAGCTTCGATCAGGCCGTGGTGCACATGAACCGCCTGGGTGACCCGAGCAACTCGCCGGTGGGCGTGCTGTTGCACACCTTGTATGAGCAAACCTCCTGGGACAACCCTTCGCTGGTCAACGAGCGACTGGCCAAGGGGCAAAAGAGCTTCGTGGAGTGGTTCAAGCAACGCATCCTCAGTGTGACGCCCAGCCCCACGCCGGTGAACCTGAACCTCACGCTGGGCCAGGATGCCCAGATCCCCATGGGCCCGATCGGTCAGGAGTTCGCCAGCCTCAACCGCCTGATGATGCCGCGCGAAGGCCAGGAGCCGCTGATCCGTCATTACCTGGGCGCGCTGTCCAAGATCCGCTCGCGCTTCAACCAGATGAAGACCCAGGGCGATGCCGGCCCGGCTTCGCGCCAGTTCATGGTGCAGACACTGGAGGGCAGCGGCGAGCTGGCCGAGGCGCTCAAACTGGTGGACGAGCAGCTGCTCAATGGCCTGAACGAGTCGGCGCGCAACGCCCTGCGTCCGATCCTGGTGCGCCCGCTGATGCAGGCCTATGGCGTGATCGTCAAGCCTGCCGAGGCCGAGCTCAACCGCGTGTGGATGGCGCAGGTGTTCGAGCCCTATCAGCGCACGCTGGCCAGCAAGTACCCCTTTGACCGCAATGCCCGCATCGAGGCCAGCCCCGTCGAGGTGGCCAAGGTGTTCGGCGCCGAAGGCGCGGTGAGCAAGTTCGTCGAACAGTCGCTGGGCGCCCTGGTGCTCAAGCGCGGCGACAGCATCACGCCCCGTACCTGGGCCGACATGGGTGTGCGCCTGCGCCCCGAGTTCGTCGGTGGGGTGGGGGCGTGGATGGCGCCCTTGGGTGGCCAGTCGGCGTCGTCCGGTGGCGCCGCCAGCGGCGGTGCGGCACCCGAGGTGCAGACCGTGTTTCAGATGCTGCCGCAGGCGGTGCCGGGCCTGACCGAGTACACCATCGAGGTCGATGGGCAGGTGCTGCGCTATCGCAATGGCAAGGCCAGCTGGGCGCACTTCGTCTGGCCGGGGCCGGGCACGCCGGGCGTGAAGATCGCGGGCGTGCGCTACGACGGCACACCGGTCACCTTCTTCCAGGAGCCGGGGCGTTTCGGTCTGGAGAAGATGATCAATTCGGCCCAACGTCGACGCATCGATGACGGGGTGTTCGAGCTGCGATGGACCCAGGCTGGCGCCTCGGTGGCGGTGCAGTTGCGCATCATCTCCAACGCCGACACGCCCACATCGCAGGCCGCCGCGCAAGCCACGGCCAGCGGGACGGCGCCATCGGCCAGCCTGGGCGCCTTGCCGGCCATCATTGCCGGCCCGGTCGAGCCGGCGGCTGCGGGGGGCACGCTGTGAGCACCATGCCCTCGGCCAGCCACGACCTGGTGTACTTTGGCAAGCTGCCCTCGCGCGGCGATTTTGTGCGCAGCGCCCACCACAGCGCCTTGATCGAGCACCTCGATCGCTGGCAGTCGCAGACCATGGAGCGCCTGGCCACCGACCCACGCTGGAAGCTGCGCTATGACGCCGCACCCACCGTGCAGTTTGCCATCCTGGGCACGGCCAGCCGTGTCGGTCTGGCGGGTCACTGGCGTGCCAGCCAGGATGCATCTGGACGCCGCTTTCCTTTCGTGACAGCTTGTTCTTTCGATGTCGACGCGCCGCGCGCGTTCCCGGATGTGGCGCCCGTCGCGCTGTCCCGGGTCTGGAACCGGCTGGATCAGGTGGCGGGGGTGGCCCATGCGGCAACCGATCTGGTCCACGCTCAGGCGAGTCTGCAGGCACCCGTGCCCCACGAGGTGCAGGAGCCTGCCGCCCGCAATGCCCTGCAGGAGTTTCTCGACACGCACACCGTCGCCAGCCTGGAGCAGATGCTGGCGGCCAGTGGCGTCAAGGTGTCGCTGCGTCAGGCCACGCTGGCGCTGGGCCTGCTGTTGCAGCCGGTGATGAGCCAGGGTGCCGCGCGCCTGACCAAGGCCTTGTGCCTGCCGCTGGTGAACGATGCCAGCTTGCGCGGGCCGGTGGCGGCGTTCTGGCTGTCGCTGGTGCTGGGCTTCTTCCGCCGTCACGACGTGGAGTTGGGCCTGTACCTGGTCGGCCACGAAGGCCAGACCTGGCTGGTGCTGGGTTTTCAGGGGGCGTCTGCCGCCACCTTGAGCACCTTGATCGACCCCCATACGCTGGCGCAGGAGGCGGTCAGCGTCAACCAGGCAGACTGGGTCGAAGACGAGGTGCAGGCCGACTACGGTCTGCGCAAGCTGTCCAATTACCTGCGAGACCCGGGCCTGTCCCTGTCGCAGGCGCTGGCCACCTACCAGGAAGTGTTTCTCGGAGTCTGATGTGATGCAAGCGGTGAAATGGATGCACACGGTGCGCCTGGGCGTGCTCGCCGGGCTGTGGCTCGTCTCAAACGGGGTGAGCGCCCAAACCGCGCAAACCGCGGGGGGCGCGCAGATTCAAGGGCCGGGCCAGGTGGTGGTGGCTGGGACCGTGCCGGACGAGGCCACGCGGGTGGCGGTGATCACGCGACTGCGTGAGTTGTACGGCGCCGAGCGGGTGGTGGACCAACTGGCGTTGGGCTCGGTGGTGGCGCCGCCGCAGTGGTCACAGCATGTGCAAAAGTTGCTGTCGCCCTCGTTGAAACAGGTCAGCCATGGCCAGCTCAGCGTGCAGGGACAGACGGTGGACCTCAAGGGGGAGGTGGGCAACGAAGCCGTGCGGCAGCAACTGGCCAGCGAGATGGCACAGTCGCTCAACCCGACCTACACCGTGCGCAACGGCCTGCGTGTGGCCGTGCAGGAGCAGGCGGTGGTGGACCAGGCGCTGGCCAATCGCATCGTCGAGTTCGAGCCGGGCAGTGCGGTCTTGCGGCCGGCGGGCTTGCTGATCTTGGACGAGATGGCCGCGGCGATGGCGCGTCTGCCAGGCCGGCGCTTCGAGGTCATCGGGCACACCGATGCGCAGGGCAGCCATGCGTCGAACGTGAGTCTGTCGCTCGCGCGGGCGCAAGCGGTCAAGACGTATCTGGTCAGCAAAGGCTTGCGTGCCGACAGCCTGAGCACCTCGGGTCTGGGGCCAGATCAGCCGGTGGCCAGCAACGCCACCGAGGACGGGCGTGCCCGCAACCGCCGCATCGAGTTCCGCGTGGGCGGTTGAGCCGGTTCGAAACGGGTCGATCCTGGATCAGGCCGGAACCCCACGCCGCGAGTGAGCGGCGTGCCGCCCGGTCAGCCGTGATCGTGCGCTGGCTTGTCCAGGCCCAGTAACTCTTCCAGGTGCGACATGGCCCCCTGGTCCTTGATGACCTGGCTGAGCCATTCGTGCAGCGGCATCTCGCCCCATTTGACGGCCTTCTCGGCCAGATAGGCCACGGGGCTGTGCGGCTCGGTGCGGCGGAAGAAGCTGGCCACGTCGCGCAGTTGTTGCAAGGCCTGTGCACGGGTTTGCAAGGGACCGGTCGCGACGGGAGCACCTTGCGGGCTGCTCGGCAGCGTAGCCGTGTCGGCCGTGGCCGTCACGGGTGCCGGCGTCGCACCCCCCGTGTCGTGCAGGGCGCCCACCTCGCGTGCGAGGCGCTCGATGTCGTGCACGGCCTGCGACAGGGCTTCCTTGGCGGCGACAAAGCTGGGGCCGTCGGCGCCCAGTTCGGCATCCACCACGGTCTGCCACGCCAGGAGGGCCTGTTCGCATTGGCGAGCGGCAGCCAAGTTGCCTTGCAAGGTGTCAGCAGGGGTGTCACGCAAGGCGCGCTGGAACTGCTCGGGGGTGAGCTTGTCGCTGGCGCTGCGCGCCGCCTCATCGGGCTCTCGCTCCAGCTGCGCAGCGTATTGGCGCGCCAGGGTGAGGTCGTGCAAGCTGTAGACCGTGCCCTTGCGCGACTGGGCGACGGGCAGGGAGGTGGCCAGGCTGACCACGCGTTGCAGCAGCCAGCGGATGTTGCCGATGCGCTGTTCGTGGTCGCCGTCGTCGGCCATCGGGTGCAGGGGCGCCCAGTAGCGCTCGCACAGTTCGGTGCAGACCTGCAGGCCGCGCGCCAGGCCGCTGTAGCCTTGGGTCAGGGCCCAGGCTTCGGTCAGCCACATGGCGAGGCGCAGGTCTTTGGTGCGGGTGCCCAGCAGGGTTTCGCAGGTGCGGGCCACGCCCGGCCAGTCGGCCACCTTGAGGCTGGTGACCCATTCACCCTGGTTGAGGGTGGCATCATCGGCACGCCGCATTTCGTTGATGGTGTCAAACTCCGAAGAGAATGACAGATCGTCGCCGCAAGGCGTGTGTGCGGCCAGCGGCGTCAGCAAGACTTCCATTTCCATGACATCCCTGTGTGTTCGTCACCTGCCTGCGCGAAGTGAGGCAGGTGGGCAGGCGGTAGTTCCGGGATCATTTCACGATGCCCACGCGGTGGCGATCACCCGAAACGGGGGCAAAGGTAAGTTGTTGTGAATTCATCAAATGAGAGTGATTCGCAATTGCAACTGATGTGATAGACTGAGCTCCATGACTTCGTTTGCGTTCTCCCTTCAACGCCAGCTCTTGCAGCCGCCGGTCGAGTTGACGTGGGTGCAGCGTGTTGGCCTGACGGGTGTGGTCCTGGCGGTCCACGCCGGGGCCGCGGCCTTGCTCTGGCGTCTGGCGCCCGAGCCGGTGCTGGTGGCCGAGTCCGCACCGATCACGGTGGCCTTGATCGCCGACGAGCCGCAGACCCAGGCGGTTCAACCGCCGGTGGCACAGCCCACCCCGGTCAAGCCGGTGCCGGTGGTGCAACCGCGCCCGACCCCGCCCATCCCACGCCCTACGCCGCCCGTGTTGGCTTCGCCCCGTCCGGCCGCCGCGCAGGAAATGCAGGTGCCGGTCGCCCCGCCGGCCCCACCCGCACCGCTGGCGCCGGCCGAGCTGCCGCCAGTCGCTCAGGCCGCGCCCGCGACCCAGGCGGCTCCCACCGGCCCGACGACGGCCGCCCCCGCCGCCCAAGCCGGGCGTGCCTCAACCCAGCCCAAGGTCTTGCCCTCGTCGGCCGTGCGCTACTTGGTCGAGCCGGTGCTGAGCTATCCCCGTGTCTCGCGCGAACTGGGTGAGCAAGGCGTGGTGCGCCTGAAGGTGCTGGTGGACGAACAAGGACGCCCCCGAGACATCGAGGTGGCCCGGTCTTCGGGTTACCCACGCCTGGACCAGCAAGCGGTGCAGGCGATGAAGAAAGCGCGCTTTCAGCCGCACCTGGAAGACGGGCAAGCCCGCTCGGTGTGGGTGCTGGCCCCCCTGACATTCAATCTGGAAGACTGAACATGACCGAACTTGCTGCTGCCGTGCCTGCGGCCCCTCAACTGGGTTTCACACACTTCATTGCCCAGACCGACCTGGTGGGGCAGGGTCTGTTTGTCATCCTGGTGATCATGTCCCTGGTGTCCTGGGCGCTGATCGTGACCAAGGGTGTGGGCTTGTTCCGCCGCCAGCGTCGCAGCCAGGCCTTCTTGAGCTTTTTCTGGAACGCGACGTCGCTGGAGGCGGTGCAAAACGAGATTGCCACCCATGGGGTGAGCGAGCCCTTCGCACACCTGACGGCCCATGCCATGCACGCCCAGGCGCACCACGCCCGTTTCGGTGCGGCCAAGCTGGAAGAGGCCGGCAGCGCCCAGGACTTCCTGACCCGCACCATCAAGAAAGTGCTCGATGAGGAAACCATGCGCATGGAAAGCGGCCTGAGCGTGCTGGCCACCATCGGCGCCACCGCCCCGTTCGTGGGCCTGTTCGGCACGGTCTGGGGCGTGTACCACGCGCTGTTGGCCATCGGCGCCACCGGTGCGGGCACGCTCGACAAGGTCGCCGGCCCGGTGGGTGAAGCGCTGATCATGACGGGCGTGGGCCTGGCCGTGGCCATCCCGGCCGTGATGGGCTACAACTGGCTGGCGCGCAGCAACCGGGTTTGGGGTGCGCGTCTGGATGCCTTCGCGTTCGAGTTGTTCACCTTCCTGTCGACCGGGCAGACGCTCAAGACCAGTGTCGAGCACGATGCGCCCGCGGCGCCGGCCGCGCCGGTGCGGGTGGTCAAGCAAGGCAACGCCGCCTGATGTCGTCTTTCCGAGGATTGAGCCATGGCCTTCGCCAGTTTTGACAGCAAGAGCAACAACGCCCCGGTGTCCGAGATCAACATGGTGCCGCTCATCGATGTGATGTTGGTGTTGCTGGTGATCTTCATCGTGACCGCGCCGTTGCTGAGCCATTCCGTGAAGTTGGACCTGCCCAAGGCCAGCGCGCAGGTGATGTCGGCCCAGGCCGAGAAGATCAACCTGTCCATCGATGCCAACGGGGTGCGGTACTGGAACGGTGCGGCCCTGAGTCGCGAGGAAGCGGCCGCGCGTTTCATGACCGAAGGCCAGAAGACGACCCAGCCCGAAATCCATCTGCGGGCCGACAAGACCGTTCCCTATGGCGCCGTGGCCGAAACTCTGGCCGACGCGTCCAAGGCCGGTTTGAGCAAGATCGGCTTCGTGACCCTGCCGGACGCACCTGCCGTTACGCCTTGACACCTGGCTGGCCGTGAGGCGGCTAGACTCCCTGCCGCGCCCGGGCCTCGTGCTCACCAGGGTGACGGATCAAGACACAAAAAGGGAGTTGAAAATGGTGAATGTGGAGCAGCGCGCCCGTCGGTCGTGGGTGCGTGTCAGCGTGTGGGCCGCGGCCTTGTCCGCGTGTGTCGGGATGGCACAGGCGCAGAGCGCGGCCAGCGATCTCAACGGGGTGACCGAAGACAACGTGCTGGCACTGATCAATGTGCAACGCGAGGTCGCCGGTCTGGCGCCGGTCGTGCTGGACCTGTATCTGGACGCTGCGGCCGAAGCACACTCGCTGGACATGGCCTCCACGCCTTGTTTTCAGCATGCCAGCTGCGACGGCTCCAACTGGGCCGACCGCGTTCGCAATTACTACAGCGTGCCGACCTCGTTGGGCGAGATCATCGCTGCGGGCTACACCACGCCTGAAGCGGTGGTGGATGGCTGGATGAACAGCCCGGGCCATCGCGCCAACATTCTCAATGATGCGTTCAAGGTGGCCGGAGTGGCCCTGGCCACGGGTGGGACCTATGGCACTTACTGGACGGTGGATTTTGGTGGCGCTCTGACGGCCGCATCGGTGAGCCCGGTGCCAGAGCCTTCCAGCTATGTGCTCATGGGCCTGGGCCTAGCGGCAATCGGGGTGGTGCGCCGTCGTCGTTGAGCCGCTACCATGCTGGCTCATGAACACCACCGCCTCCTCTGCCACGCCTTCGGGCATCCCACCGCAGGCCCTGGCGGGCCTGAAGGTCATTGAGCTGGGCCAGCTGATTGCCGGCCCCTTCGCGGGCAAGACCCTGGCCGATTTCGGGGCCGAGGTCATCAAGATCGAACCTCCGGCCGCCGAGGGAGGGGCGGGAGGCGACCCCTTGCGCCAATGGCGCATGCTGCACAACGGCACCAGCGTGTGGTGGCAGGTGCAAAGCCGCAACAAGCAAAGTGTGGTGTTGGACCTGCGCACCGATGAAGGTCGGGACACGGTGCGCCGCCTCATCGACGAGGCCGACGTGCTCATCGAGAACTTCAAGCCCGGTACGCTGGAAAAGTGGGGCATGGGCTACGAGGTGCTCAGCCGCAGCAACCCGGGCCTGATCATGTTGCGGGTCAGTGGCTACGGGCAGACCGGGCCTTATCGCGACCGTCCCGGCTTTGCCGTGGTGGCCGAGGCCATGGGTGGCATGCGCTACCTCAATGGCGAGCCGGGCCGTGCGCCGGTGCGCGCTGGCGTCAGCCTGGGCGACACGCTGGCGGCCCTGCATGGCGTCATCGGCGTGCTCCTGGCCTTGCAGGCACGTCACGCCAGTGTCAACCGTGATGCGCCCAAGGGGCTGGGGCAGGTGGTGGACGTGGCCTTGTACGAGTCGGTGTTCAATTGCATGGAAAGCCTGCTGCCTGAGTACAGCGCCTTCGGGGCCGTGCGGCAACCTGCCGGGTCTGCCTTGCCGGGCATCGCGCCGAGCAACGCCTACCCCTGCGTCGATGGCATGGTGGTCATCGGTGGCAATGGGGATTCGATTTTCAAGCGGCTGATGATCGCCATCGGGCGTGACGACCTGGCCACCGATCCACAGCTGGCCAGCAACCCCGGCCGGGTGGCGCGCGTGGCCGAGATCGACGCCGCCATTGGGCTGTGGACTCAGGCCCGCCGGGTGGAGCAGGTGCTGGCGGTGCTCAACGCGGCCAGCGTGCCGGTGGGGCGCATCTACACGGCTGCCGACATCGCGGCCGATCCGCACTTCCAGGCGCGCGAGATGATCCTGCCGGTCACGACCCCCGATGGCCTGACCGTGCAGGTGCCGGGCATCGTGCCCAAGCTGTCGCGTACACCGGGCGCCATCACGCGCCGCGCCCCCGAGTTGGGCGAAGACACTGAGGCGGTGCTGTCCCGACTTCAGACCTGATCTCAGCGCTGGTGTCGGCCGTAGTGCTGGAGTGGGTGGTAGCCGTGATCGGAGTGGACGAGCACGTAGTGCTGCGCCGTCCAGCGCAGTGGCAGCGCCGCTTGGGGGATCAAGCCCCGTGCGCGGCGCGCCAGCGTGACATGGGGCTGATATGGCCGGGATTCCAGCAGCAGTCCCAGTTGCGTGAGCGTGTCGCCCAGTTGCCGATGCAACGCCAGCAGGGCGGGGGGCGTGGCGTCGGGCAGCAGCACGGCCACACCGTTGGGCCACACCTCCACGCGATCCAAGGTCAGGGCCACGGGCGCACAGGGCGCCGGCAGGGCCTGCTTCAACGCAGGCAGTAGCGTCTGAGGCACTTGGCCTAGGAAATGCAGCGTCAGGTGCAGGTCATCTCCGCGGGTGAGGCGCGCAGTGGCGGGCCAAGTCTGCGCTTGTTGCCTGGCCAGCAAGGCGGCGCGGGTGTCGTCATCGGGCCACAGGGCCAGGAAGAGGCGCAAGGTGGGTTCAGCGTTCATGACTTGCCTTTACAGTGCCCGAAACAGATAAAGAGGATGTCGTTGTGAAAGAAGTGTCTGCGGCCCACGCCGGTCAGTTTGCCCTGTTGAAGCAGGGGCGGTTTGCGCCGTTCTTTTTCACCCAGTTTCTGGGGGCCGCCAACGACAACCTGTTCAAGTTTGCCTTGACCGTGCTGGTGACCTACCAGTTGCAGGTGAGCTGGCTGCCGGCGCAGATGGCCGGCCTGGTGATCGGGGCGCTGTTCATCCTGCCTTTTGTGCTGCTGTCGGCCACGGCCGGCCAGTGGGCTGACAAGTACGACAAGGCGCGCATCATGCGGGCGGTCAAGTTGCTGGAGATCGGCATCATGACCCTGGCCGGTCTGGGCTTCTGGTTCCAACTGGTGCCGCTGCTGCTGGCCTGCGTGTTGCTGATGGGTCTGCACTCCACCTTTTTCGGGCCGGTGAAGTACGCCTACCTGCCCCAGCACCTCAGCGAGCGCGAGCTCACCGGCGGCAATGGCCTGGTCGAGATGGGCACCTTTGTGGCCATCTTGCTGGGCAATGTGGGCGGCGGGCTGTTGATGAGCATCCCGCAGACTGGCGCGCATTGGGTCGCGATGGCCTGTCTGGGCGTGGCCGTGTTGGGCTGGCTGACCTCGGCGCGCATTCCGGTCTCGCCCGCGTCCGACCCGGGCTTGCAGCTGAACTGGAACCCCTTCAGCGAAACCTGGCGCAATCTGCAACTGGCCCGCCAGTACCCGAGTGTGTTCCGCTCGCTGTTGGGCATCTCGTGGATGTGGTTCTTCGGGGCGGTGTTCCTGGCACAGTTTCCCTCGTTCGCCCGCGATGTGCTGGGCGGCAATGAGCAGGTGGCCTCCCTGCTGCTGGTGGTGTTCTCGGTGGGCATCGCCGTGGGCTCGCTCTTGTGCGAAACCTTTTCGCACCGCCACGTGGAGATCGGCCTGGTGCCCATCGGGGCGCTGGGCATGACGGTGTTTGCCTTTGACCTGTACCTGGCTTCGCAAGCCGTGCCCGCAGCCACCGGGGCCTTGCTGTCGGTGGGCGAGTTTGTGGCCCAGCCGGCGCACTGGCGCGTCATGGCCGATCTGGCGCTGCTGGCCTTCAGCGCGGGCCTCTACAGCGTGCCGATGTATGCGTTGATCCAGCTGCGGGCTCAGCCCAGCCACCGTGCGCGCATCATCGCCGCCAACAACATCCTCAACGCGCTGTTCATGATCGTCAGCAGCCTGCTGGCCGGCGCGATGCTGGGTGCGGGCTTCAGCATCCCGCAGGTGTTCGGCGCCACGGCCGTGCTCAACATCTTGGTGGTGGGCTATGTGTTCTGGCTGATGCCCGAGTACATCGTGCGCCTGGTGATGCTGGTGGTGACGCGCGTGGTGTACCGCCTCAAGGTGCGCGGTGACGAGCACTTGCCTACCGATGGCGCTGCCATCCTGGTGTGCAACCATGTCAGCTTCATCGATGCCGTGATCCTGGGCGTGTGTAGCCCGCGCCCGATGGTCTTCCTGATGGACCACCGGATTTTCAAGACGCCGGGCATCGGCTGGTTCTTCCGCGCGGTCAAGGCCATCCCGATTGCGCCGCAAAAGGAAGACCCACAGGCGTATGAGCAGGCCTTCGAGCGCGCGCGCCAGGTGCTGCGCGATGGCGACCTGCTGTGCCTGTTCCCGGAAGGGGCCATCACCAAGGATGGGCGCATGCAGCCATTCAAGGCCGGCATCATGAAGATCCTGGCGTCGGACCCGGTTCCGGTGATCCCTGCGGCGCTGCACAACCTGTGGGGTTCGAGCTTTTCGCGCATCGAGGGCGCAGCGATGGCGCGTCCGCTGCGACGCGGGCTGTTCAACCGCATTGGCCTGGTGGTGGGCGAGCCCATCCCGCCCGAAGCCGTCACGCCCGAAGCCCTTCAGGTACGGGTGCAGAGCCTGTTGGACGAGCCCAGCCCCTGAAACAGAACGGGGTGAATGGCAGAATCGCGGCAACCTCTGACATCGCACGCCGGACTTGATGAAATCCTTGCTTTCTCCCGCCGCCTGGGCGCGCGTCATTCCCTTTGCCCTGTTCATGGCCTTGCTGGCCTTGCGGGCGAACTGGCCTGCGGGTGACGGTGGCGCACTCGATCCGCGCTGGCTCTACGGCGTGTCGGTGCTGGTTGTGGGCGGCAGCCTGGTGTACTTCTGGCGGCGCTACGGTGAGCTGGGGCGCGGCTCGGCCTTGTCGTTTTGGCACGCCTTGCTGGCGATGGCGGTGGGTGTCGTCGTGTTCGTGCTGTGGGTGTGGCTCACCGAGCCTTGGATGCTGTTGGGCGAGCCCAGTGCCAGCTTTCGGCCGGTGGACGACGAAGGCCAGTTGCTGTGGGGTTTGGTGATCGTGCGCTGGATCGGCGCGGCCATGCTGGTGCCGGTGATGGAGGAACTGTTCTGGCGCTCCTACCTGATGCGCTGGGTGGACAAGCCCGACTTCGAAGCGCAAGACCCAGGCGCGGTGACGCTGCGGGCGATGCTGCTGTCCTCGCTGGTGTTCATGCTGGCGCACAACCAGTGGCTGGCCGCGCTGGTGGCCGGCATGGCTTACGCCTGGCTGTACCGCACCACCCGCACGCTGTGGGCGCCGATCCTGGCGCATGCTGTGACCAACGGCGTCCTGGGCGTCTGGGTGGTGGTGTTCGGTAACTGGCAGTTCTGGTGAGCATGGTCCGGGCCTGAACCCGGACGTTCCAGCGGTTCAGACGCCGCGTGCGCGGTCGGCCGCAAACTGTTGCTGGAAGGCGGCAAAGCGGCCGACGTCCAGCGCATCGCGCACTTCCTGCATCAGGTTCAGGTAGTAGTGCAGGTTGTGGATGGTGGTCAGCATCGGGCCGAGCATCTCGCCACAGCGGTCCAGGTGGTGCAGGTAGGCGCGGCTGAAGTTCTGGCAGGTGTAGCAGCTGCAGGTTTCGTCGATCGGGCGCTCGTCGGACTTGTTGCGCGCGTTGCGCAGGCGCAGGTCGCCAAAACGGGTGAACAGGTGGCCGTTGCGCGCATTGCGCGTGGGCATCACGCAGTCGAACATGTCCACGCCAGTGGCCACACCAGCCACCAGGTCTTCCGGGGTGCCCACGCCCATCAGGTAGCGGGGCTTGTTGGCGGGCAGCTTGGGCGTGATGTGGTTCATCACGCGCAGCATCTCATCCTTGGGCTCACCCACGCTGACGCCGCCGATCGCGTAGCCCGGCAGGTTCAGGTCGACCAGGCCGGCCAGCGACTCTTCGCGCAGGTTTTCGAACATGCCGCCTTGCACGATGCCGAACAGGGCGTTGGGGTTCTCCAGGTTCGTGAACTCGGTGATGCAGCGCTTGGCCCAGCGCAGGCTCAGCTCCATCGAGGCGCGGGCTTCTTTCTCGGTGGTGATGTGGCCCAGCGACTTGTCACCCTTCCAGTAAGGCGTGCACTCGTCGAACTGCATGACGATGTCCGAGTTCAGGATGGTCTGGATCTGCATGCTGATCTCGGGCGTGAGGAACAGCTTGTCGCCATTGACCGGCGAGGCAAAGCGCACACCTTCTTCGCTGATCTTGCGCATCTCGCCCAGTGACCAGACCTGAAAGCCACCCGAGTCCGTCAGGATGGGCTTGTGCCAGTTTTCGAACTTATGCAGGCCGCCGAACTGCTTCATGATGTCCAGCCCCGGGCGCATCCACAGGTGGAAGGTGTTGCCCAGGATGATCTGGGCCCCCATCTCTTCCAGAGAGCGGGGCATCACGCCCTTGACGGTGCCGTAGGTGCCCACCGGCATGAAGATGGGGGTCTGGATGACGCCGTGGTTGAGGGTGAGGCGGCCGCGGCGGGCTTCGCCTTCGGTCTTGAGCAGTTCAAAATTTAGCATGGGGACGTATCTTGTGGGGGTGTCGCGCGAAAGAGGCGTCAGGTCTTGGCGGCCGCGTGGCGACGGGCATTCAGATGTTCCAGCAGGCGTTCGCTGCGGAAAGGCTTGGCCAGCACAGCCAGGCCCGATTCGTCGAAGCGGGCCAGTTCGGTCGGGTTGGTGTCGCCCGAGATGACGAGGGTCTGCAGGGGCTTGGCAGGTTGATCGTGCGCGCGCAGTTGCAGGCTCACGTGTTGCGCCAGTTGCAGGCCGTCCATGCCGGGCAGGCGGTAGTCGGTGATCAGGGTGTCGGGCAGTTGTTCGGGATCGACATGGGAGAGCAGATGAGGCAGTTCGTCCAGCAGTGCCTCTCCATCGGACCAGGTGCGTACATGGGCACCCCAGCTATGCAGCATCTCGCCCAGGGCGCGCCGCAACAGCACATCGTCTTCGACCAACCAGATCACCCGATCAGACAGGGGGTGATCCACGCCTTGCTGGACCTGAGTCTGGGTCGGGAGCACCAGGTTGAGCGGCAGCTCGATGGCGAAGCAGGAGCCTTTGCCGGGCACCGAGCGCACACTGATCTGCTCACCCAGGATGGAGGCCGTGCGCCGCACGATGGCCAGGCCCAGGCCGATCCCACGGGTGCGGTCGCGGGCACTGTTGCCCACCTGGTAGAACTCGTCGAAGATGCGCTCGCGTTGCTCCGGGGCGATGCCGATGCCGGTGTCCCAGACTTCGATGCGAAGGCGGTGCTTGCCGCGCCGGCGGGCAGCCACCAGCACGCCGCCACGCTCGGTGTAGCGGATGGCATTGGCGACCAGATTGCGCAAGACGCTGTGCAGCAGCATGGGGTCGGTCAGCACCATCAGCTGCTTGCCATCGTTTTTCGTGGGCAATCGGAAGCGCAAGTCCAGTCCCTTGGCAGCGGCCGCACTGGCTTCGTGGATCTTCACTTCCTGAAACACGTCGTGCATGCGCACCGACTGGAACTCTGGTTTGACGGCGCCGGCGTCCAGACGGGAGATGTCCAGCAGCCCCACCAGCAGCGATTCCATCGAGGTGACCGCCTCGTCGAGCATGTTGGTCAAGTCTTTGACCTCGGGCTCGGTGGCCTGTTTGCGCAGCAGGCTCACCAGCAGACCGATGGCGGCCGTGGGTTGGCGCAGGTCGTGACTGGCAGCAGCCAGGAAGCGGGTCTTGGACTGGTTCGCTACCTCGAGGGCGCGGGTGCGCTCGGCCACGCGTTCTTCGAGGGTGATGTTCATGCGCTCGGACAGGTTCATCGCTTCGATGAACTTGCTCATCAACGTCAGGGCAAAGCCCAGGAAGATGATGGGTGCGAAGTAGGGGGTCCAGTAGAGGTCGGTGACGTCGAGGTAAGGGGTCAGGAACAGGTAGTCGTGGGCCATGCTGACCAGCGTGCCCAACGGCCCCAGGGTCATGGCCGAGGCCTCCATCCAGTGGCGCGTCCAGGCCGTCTGGAGGATCTTGTAGACCACCAGCACGCCGCCGGCCATCATCAGCGGGTAGGCGATCAGGCGCAGGACGTCCAGGTAGGGCGTGCCCATTGCGAACAGGCCCATCAAGGGCACACCGAAGCCCACCATTCTCAGCGGGTTGATCAGGCTCTTGATCCGGGTGTTGGAGTAAGCCAGCCCGAACATGACCTGGAAGTAGGTGGTCACGGAGTGCGTCGAGAAGAACAGCCAGTCGACCACGTGCGTGGGCCAGCTGATCGTTTCGATGAAGTACAGGCCGTTGCGCCCGCACATGATGAGCATCATCCAGCCGAAGTAGGCAAAGATCACGTCACGCGGGCGGGCACGCCAGGCGAACAGCACGAACAGGGCCATGCCGGCCACGCTCATGTTCAGCATCTGAGGCAGATCGACGGTCAACAGCATGGTGCGGTCGAAGTCGTCCCGCAGCTCGCTCAGAACGCCCAACTCCAGTGGCGCGATGCCAGGCTTGCGGAAAGGGTTCATCCGCACGTCGATGGCAATGTCGTTGTGACCGGCGTGCAGGACGTTGACGGGCAGTTCGGTAAGGTAAGGCAGGGGGGCCATGCTGGTAATGGCCTCGCCTTCCATGTGTCGCGTGGACAGGACCTGTCCGTTGACGGTGATGCGGTGGTTGCCGGGCAAGCGATCGACGCGCAAGGCCCAAGGCTCGTGCGGCACCGCAGGCAAGGTCAGCTGGGCACGGTAGCAATACACTGCCGGCGGATGGATGCCCAACTGTCGCCAGTCATCGGGCAGCGTCACGCCCCTTCCCAGACGCTGCTCCGAGCACGCACCCGGCGCGAGGGTGAGCGCATCGATCACCAGTTTGGGCGCGGCCGCGACCGCACCCGCCAACCACAGCAGGCACCAGCAGGCCAGGCGCAGCAGGGCGGTCATGGCGCGCGTCGCTCGATCAGCATGGCGTCGCCATAGCTGAAGAAACGGTAGCCCTGCGCGATGGCGTGCTGGTAGAGCGACCGGATGTGCGCGTAGCCTGCCAGGGCGCTCACCAGCATCATCAGCGTGCTCTTGGGCAAGTGGAAGTTGGTGATCAACAGGTCCACCACTTTGAACTGGAAGCCCGGGGTGATGAAGATGTCGGTGTCGCGGCTGCCGGCTTGCAGGATCTGCCCGGCGGGGGCGTGCAGCGCAGCCGATTCGAGCGCGCGCAAGGTGGTGGTGCCCACCGAGACGACGCGTCCGCCTGCCGCCTTGGTGGCTTCGATGGCGGCCACGGTGCCGGCGGGCACTTCAAACCACTCGCTGTGCATCTTGTGCTCGGCCAGGTTGTCGGTGCGCACCGGCTGGAAGGTGCCCGCGCCGACGTGCAGCGTTACTTCGGCGGTGCGGATGCCACGCTCGCGCAGGGCGTCCAGCAGCGCCTCGTCGAAATGCAGGGCCGCGGTCGGCGCGGCCACGGCGCCCGGGGCCTTGGCGAACACCGTCTGGTAGCGGCGCACGTCATCGGCTTCGTCGGCGTGGGTGATGTAGGGCGGCAGGGGCACGTGTCCGTGGCGCTCCAGCAGCTCGAACGGGTCGCCCGATAGTTTCAGGTGAAACAGCCCGCCGTCGGGTCCGCTGCGGCCCAGCACCTCGGCATCAAAGGCCTCGGCAAAGCGCACGATGCTGCCCGGTTTGGGCGATTTGCTGGCGCGCATGTGGGCCAGCACCTCGTGGTTGGGCAACACGCGCTCGACCAAGGCTTCGACCGCGCCGCCGGACTGCTTGGCGCCGTACAGCCGCGCCTTGATGACCCGGGTGTTGTTGAAGACCAGCAGGTCGCCCGCCTGCAGGAGGTCGGGCAGCTCGCGGAACACGCGGTCCACCGGCGTGAGGCCACGGCCATCGAGCAGGCGTGAGGCGCTGCGCTCGGCAGCGGGGTGTTGGGCGATCAGTTCGGGCGGCAGCTCGAAGTCGAAATCACTGAGGGTGTAGCCGGAAGCAGAAGCGGTCATGCCATTGAGGGACGGACGGGTCCCGTGCCAAGGAAACCAGGTATTGTCCTTCATCTGACCTCCGCCAGGGTGCCGTGGTGAGCGGTTGGCCCGCCCAGACAAGGGGGCGATGGCGCGCCGGGGCGGGCACAATGGTGACAGCTCATTCATCCGACGATCACAGCGTGACGCAAGAGGCGGCAGCCCCATCTTCTTCATCTTCTGCACGTGGCCAGAGCGGCACGGGCAAGTCTGCGCCCGCCGACAAGCGTTCGCCGCCTCAGAAGGCGATGGAGCGCCTGGGCCTGACGCGTGACATCGACCTGGCTCTGCACCTGCCCCTGCGCTACGAAGACGAAACCCGCCTGACCCTTCTGCGCGAGGCGCGCGATGGCGAAACTGTGCAGGTGGAAGGCGTGGTGCGCGACAACCGCATCGAGGCCCGCGGGCGCCGCCAGCTCATCGTGCGCCTGCACGATGGCTCGGGTGAGGTGCTGCTGCGCTTCCTGAATTTTTACGGTTCGCAGCAAAAGAGCTGGGGCGCCGGTGTGCGTTTGCGGGTGCGGGGCGAGTTGCGCAACGGCTTTTTCGGCCGGGAAATGGTCCACCCCCAGGTGCGGATCGTTCAGGAAGGCGCCCCCCTGGCCCAGGCCCTCACGCCGGTCTACCCGACCACGGCGGGCCTGCCGCAGGCGTATCTGCGCAAGGCGGTGGCTGCCGGCCTGGCGCGGGCGCCGCTGGACGAACTGATCCCGCCCACCTTGCTACCGCCGCGCCTGCCAACGCTGCGCGAGTCGCTGCATTTCCTGCACCACCCCAGCCCGGACACCTCGCTGGTGGCGCTGGAAGATCACAGTCACCCGGCCTGGCAGCGCCTCAAGTTCGAGGAGTTGCTGGCGCAGCAGGTTTCGCAAATGCAGGCCCGCGCCGAGCGCGCGCACCTCAAGGCGCCGGTGCTCAAAGCGCACGCCCAGGGGCTGCCTGAGCGCCTGTTGGCCGTGCTGCCCTTTGCGCTGACGGGCGCGCAGCAGCGGGTGTGCGCCGAGATTGCCGCCGACTTGGCCCGCCCCGTGCCCATGCACCGCCTGCTGCAAGGCGATGTGGGCTCGGGCAAGACGGTGGTGGCCGCCCTGGCCGCCGCCGTGGCCATGGACGCGGGCTGGCAGTGCGCCCTGATGGCTCCCACCGAGATCCTGGCCGAGCAGCATTTCCGCAAGCTGGTGGACTGGCTGGCGCCGCTGGGCATCAAAGTCGCCTGGCTGACCGGCAGCCTCAAGGCCAAGGTCAAGCGTGAACAGCTCGCCGCCGTCGCGTCGGGCGAGGCGCAGTTGGTGGTGGGCACCCACGCGGTCATCCAGGATCAGGTCGAGTTTGCGAGACTGGGGCTGGCGCTGATCGACGAGCAGCACCGCTTCGGCGTGGCCCAGCGCCTGCAGTTGCGCAGCAAGCTGCAGAGCCGCGAACTGGAGCCGCACCTGCTGATGATGAGCGCCACGCCCATCCCCCGTACCCTGGCGATGACCTACCTGGCTGACCTGGAGGTCAGCACCATTGACGAGTTGCCGCCGGGGCGCACGCCCATCGTCACCCGCGTCTTTGCCGACAGCCGCCGAGAAGACGTGATCGAGCGCATCCGCGATGAGGTGGCCAAGGGCAGCCAGGTGTACTGGGTCTGCCCGCTGATCGACGAAACCGAAGACAGTGACCAGGCGGCCGATGAGGTGGCCGGCCGCGACAGCAACAAGCGCCCGCCGCTGGACCTGAGCAACGTCACCCAGACCCATCAGGACCTGAGCGAGGCCTTGCCCGGCTTTGGGGTAGGCCTGCTGCATGGGCGTTTGCCAACGGCTGAGAAGGCCGACGTGATGGCGAAGTTCTCCTCGGGCGAGCTGTCGGTGCTGGTGGCCACCACCGTGATCGAAGTGGGCGTGGACGTGCCCAATGCCAGCCTGATGGTGATCGAGCACGCCGAGCGCTTTGGCCTGAGCCAGTTGCACCAACTGCGCGGGCGGGTGGGGCGCGGGGCGGTGGCCAGCGTTTGCGTGCTGTTGTATGCCTCGCCCTTGTCGGACTCGGGCAAGCAGCGCCTCAAGGCCATGGCCGAGACCACCGATGGCTTCGAGATCGCACGTCGTGACCTGGAGATTCGCGGCCCCGGCGAGTTCATGGGCGCGCGTCAGTCGGGGGCGGCCTTGCTGCGTTTCGCGGACCTGCATGAAGACGAGGCCCTGGTGGCACGGGCCCGTCAGGTGGCCGAGGTGTTGTTGCGTGAGCATCCGCAGGCGGCGCAGCGCCACGTGGGCCGTTGGCTGGGCCACAAGTCCGAGTATCTCAAGGCCTGATCCCGCGCTGATCCGGGTTGTGGCGGGCGGGATGCGCCACAATGTAACCACCATGACCCTGACCGAACTTCGCTACATCGTTGCCGTCGCCCGCGAGCGCCATTTCGGGCGTGCGGCCGAGGCCTGCTTCGTCTCCCAGCCCACCTTGTCGGTGGCCGTGAAAAAGCTGGAAGACGAACTTGACGTCAAGCTGTTCGAGCGCGGCAGTGCCGAGATCACCGTCACCCCGCTGGGCGAAGAGATCGTGCGCCAGGCCCAGGCGGTGCTGGAGCAGGCTCAGGCCATCAAGGAAATCGCCAAGCGGGGCAAGGACCCGCTGGCCGGCCCGCTGCGCCTGGGCGTCATCTACACCATCGGGCCCTACCTGCTGCCCGAGCTGGTGCGCTCGGCCATCAGCCGCGTGCCGCAGATGCCCCTGATGCTGCAGGAGAACTTCACGGCCAAGCTGCTGGAGATGCTGCGCGCCGGCGAGCTGGACTGCGCCATCCTGGCCGAGCCTTTCCCCGACACCAACCTGGCCGTGGCCCCGCTTTACGACGAGCCCTTCCTGGTGGCCGTGCCGCGCAGCCATCCGCTGGCGCAGCGCGCATCCATCAGCGCCGAAGAGCTCAAGCGCGAGACCATGCTGTTGCTGGGTGCTGGCCACTGCTTCCGCGACCATGTGCTGGAGGTCTGCCCGGAGTTTGCGCGTTTCTCCAGTGCCACCGAGGGCATCCGCAAGAGCTTCGAGGGCTCCTCACTGGAAACCATCAAGCACATGGTGGCCGCCGGCATGGGCGTGACCGTGGTGCCGCGCCTGTCGGTGCCGGTTGAGCCGCATCCGCATGTGGTGTACGTGCCTTTTGAGGGCGAGCCCCCCACGCGTCGCGTCGTGCTGGCCTGGCGCCGTAGCTTCACCCGCTATGAGGCGATTGCCGCCTTGCGCAATGCCATCTACGCCTGCCCGCTGGAGGGCGCGCAGCGTCTGACGGACTGAAGCGTCGCGGGGAGGGTAGCCTTGGCGCCGATTCAGACGCCTGGTGGCGACTCGGGCTCGGTGGTGGGGGTTGCCGCGTCGGGTGACACGGGCGACTCGAAGCAGTCCACCACCGTGAAGTACAGCGAGGCGTAGAACGCCGAGGCCACCCACATGCCTCCGGCAATGGCCAGTACATTGCCCAGCAGGGGCACGGGAATCTGGCTGAGGATGAGGCGGTCGAACAGGCCCAGGGCCAGCACGACGCCAAACCAGCACAGCCCATACACGGCAAAGGCGCCCAGGTTGCGCCAGCACGCCACGATGCTGAAGAACAGCGCCTTGCTCACCGACAGGCGTGCCCACAGGATCAGCGCCGGGGCGTGCCAGAACAGCAGCGAGATCGGCAGCGTCAGCAGCACGCGCCACAGGATGTCTTGCTGGATCAGCGGGTTGTTGACCAGTTCGGCCGCGCTCTCGGCGGTCTCGAACACGGCCGCGACCTCGTCGGCCCCTGGGCCCAGCAGTTGGGCCAGTTGCATGACCAGCAGCGTGGCCATGACATAGCCGCCCGCCAGTTGCGCCAGGACGCGGCGTGGGCTGTCTGCCCCTTTGAAGGCATCGAACAGCACGCCTGGGTGAAAGCGCTCACCTTGAAGGACCTTGCGCGTGGCCTGCATGAAACCCAGCCACATCAGGGGCATGCAGCCCACCACCAGCAGAGGCCCAACCACGGGCAGGCCGATCAGCAACAGGGCTGCTGACACGCACAGGCCCAGCAGCCCGACAAACTGGAAAGGCTGGCGCAGGCTCACCTGCAGGCCTTGCCGCAGCCAAACGTAGCCTTGTGAGGCTTTGACGATGCGCAGCTTCATGCGGTGGGGGCCTGGCGGCTGTAGGACCAGGGTTGTTGGCGACGCAGGGTGAGCACGCGCTCGAAGTGGGTGGGGTCGTGCGGTTGCAGCATGGCCGCGTCACGCGGCAGGTAGAAGTCCCACAGGCGCGAGGTCCAAAAGCGCAGCGCAGCGGCGCGCAACAGGGCTGGCAGCAAGGCCAGCTCGGCGTCGGTCAGGCGGCGCTCGGCGTCGTAGGCGGCCACAAAGGCCTGCGCACGCGCCTCATCCAGGGCGCCCGTGGTCAGGTCGATGCACCAGTCGTTCAGACACACGGCGATGTCGAAAACGAAGGTGTCGCAGCCGGCAAAGTAGAAGTCGAAGAAGCCCGACAGGGTGGGCCCATCGAACATCACGTTGTCACGGAACAGATCGGCGTGGATGGGTCCGTGCGGCAGCGACTGGTAGGCCTCGGTGCGGGCCAGCTCCTGCTGGAACTGCAACTCGGACTCGATCAGCGCGGTCTGCTCGCTGTTGAGGTGCGGACGGACGACGGGGATGGTCTCCGTCCACCAGGACAGGCCCCGCAGATTGGGCTGCTGATGTGGGTAGTCGCTGCCGGCTTGGTGCATGCGCGCCAGCATCGCGCCCACCTGGGCGCAGTCAGCCACCTGGGGGCTGAGCTGATTGCGCCCTTTCAGGCGCGTCACCACGGCGGCGGGCTTGCCCTTGAGCGTGTGCAGGATCTCGCCTTGGGCATTGGCCTGCGGCGCCGGCACGGGGATGCCGCGCTGCGCCAAGTGGTGCATCAGGTTCAGATAGAAGGGCAGTTGTTCAAAGCTCAGGCGCTCGAACAGCGTCAGCACGTAATCACCTTGGTCGGTGCTGACAAAGTAGTTCGTGTTTTCGATGCCGGAAGCGCAGCCCTGCAGGGACTGCAAGGTGCCCAGACCCAGGGTGGACAGCAGACCGGCTGCTTCCTGTGGGGAGACTTCGGTGAAAACGGCCATGAGACAGTCGAAACAAAGAGAGGTGAAGTCGCGCCAAGGGCACGGTCTAGGGAAAGCCCGGGCCGCAGGTGGGGGCCTGACGGGTGGGCTTGAGCGAAAACCCCCAGGCTGCAGGGGTGTCGAAGAGCGTGATTGTAGAAGTCTGCGCACGCCGATCTGGCAGACTTTTCAACATTGTGAAGACATCCCCGCGCTTGGGCGTCAGGGATGTCGATCTACCCCTTCTGAGGAACCGGTCCCGCATCATGATCACCATCGCATCGCGCAAGATCTCCCGCACTCTGTCCACGCTGGCTGTGGCCGCCTTGTCCGTGCTTGGCAGCTCCGCCATGGCCGACGAAGAGTTGAAGCCCGCCGCGCGTCCTTGGGGTGTCTATGTGGGCGGCAACCTGGGGGTGGGCGCGGCCCAATGGGATTGCGATGCAGGGTGCGATCGCGCCCGCTTGAGTGGCAAGATTTTTGGCGGCAAGCGCCTGACGCCCGGCTTGGCAGCCGAGGTGAACTACATGGTCTTTGGTGGCATGGAGCGTGCCAATGACACTCCTCGCGCCATCGTCACGGGTATCAACGTCGAGCGTCGCCAGGTGCGTGCCCTCACGGCCGGCATCAACTGGGAAGTCGAGCTGCTCGAAGGCTTCACCAACCAGATCCGTGTCGGCTGGGCCTTCAAGCGCATCGACAGCGACCTGGCCCTGCGAGGCGGTGGTGACAGCAGTGTGCGCGACTACCGTCAGGCCCCTTACTTTGGCGTCGGCCTGGCCATGAACATCAGCCGCAACGTTCGCCTGCTGCAGAGCTTCGACTACATCATCGACGGCCAAGAAAGCCTGTACCTGTTCACGGTGGGCGCGTCGGCCGAGTTCTGATTGGGCGGCCCCTAGGCCCCACAATCCGGGGCATGAACACCCCGGACATGTCCTCTTCTTCCTCTGCTGACACCCGGCCGACCCTGTTGTTGGTCGACGGCTCCAGCTACCTCTACCGTGCTTTCCACGCCATGCCCGACCTGCGCGGGCCGCAGGGCGAGCCCACCGGTGCGATGCATGGCATGGTCAACATGCTGCGCCGCCTGCGTGACGAGGTGCCCTGCGAGCACGCCGTGTGCGTGTTCGACGCCAAGGGCCCGACCTTCCGTGACGAGTGGTACCCCGCGTACAAGGGGCACCGTCCGCCCATGCCCGACGACCTGCGCGCCCAGATCGAGCCCATCCACGAGGTGGTGCGCCTGATGGGCTGGCCCATCCTGGAAGTGCCTGGCATCGAAGCCGATGACGCCATCGGCACGCTCGCCAAGGTGGGCGCTGAGGCCGGTCACCGTGTGGTGGTGTCCACCGGCGACAAGGACATGGCGCAATTGGTGACCGAGCACGTCACCCTGGTCAACACCATGACCAACGAGAAGCTGGACATGGCGGGCGTGGCCGCCAAGTTCGGGGTGCCGCCGCATCTCATCATCGACTACCTGACTCTGATCGGTGACGCCGTGGACAACGTGCCCGGCGTGGAGAAGGTGGGGCCCAAAACCGCAGTGAAGTGGATCGGCGAGCACGGCTCGCTCGACGGGGTGATGGCTGCCGCGGCTTCCATCAAGGGTGTGGCGGGTGAGAACCTGCGCAAAGCCCTGGACTGGTTGCCCCAGGGCCGCCGCCTCATCACCATCAAGACCGACTGCGACCTGAGTGCGCACGTGCCGCAGTGGCCCGAGCTGGAGGCCCTGGCCTTGCGTGAGCCGGATACCGCGTCCTTGCTTGACTTCTTCACGCGCTTTGGCTTTCGCACCGAGGCGGCCAAACTGCGCGGCGGTGCGGCACCGGCACCTGCATCGACGCCGTCGGCTAGGCCCAAAGCCAAGCCGAGCGCCACCGCCGACCTGTTCGATCAGGGCGCATCGGACGACATGGGCATCGACGCCGAGGCGTCGCCCGTGACGGTGGCCGCCACGCAGTACGACACCGTGCTGGACTGGGCGACCTTCGATCGCTGGCTGGCGCGCCTGCAGGCGGCCGAGCTGGTGGCTTTCGACACCGAAACCGACTCGTTGGACGCCATGCAGGCGCGCATCGTGGGCCTGTCCTTCAGCGACAAGGTGGGCGAGGCCTGCTACATCCCGCTGCGTCACGAAGGCGTGGATGCGCCAGCTCAGCTGCCGCTGGACGAGGTGCTGGCACGCCTCCAGCCCTGGCTGGAAGACGCCAGTCGGCCCAAGCTGGGGCAGCACATCAAGTACGACACCCATGTGCTGGCCAACCATGGCATTGCCATTCGCGGCTATGCGCACGACACCATGCTGGAAAGCTATGTGCTCGAAGCCCACCGCAAGCACAACCTGGGCGACCTGGCCCAGCGGCATGTGCACCGCAGCGGCCTGAGCTACGAAGACGTGGCCGGCAAGGGCGCACAGCAGATCCCGTTTGCGCAGGTGGCGGTGGACAAGGCAGCGCAGTATTCATGTGAAGACAGCGACTTGACCCTGCATGTGCACCAGACCCTGTGGCCGCGCCTGCAGGCCGAGCCCGCCTTGCGTGACATCTACGAGCGCTTCGAGCTGCCCACCTCGCGCGTGCTGCAGCGCATCGAGCGCAATGGCGTGCTGATCGACAAGGCCTTGTTGCAGCAGCAAAGCCATGAACTGGGCCAGCGCATCCTCACGCTGGAGCAGGAAGCCCACACGCTGGCGGGCCAGCCGTTCAACCTGGGCTCGCCCAAGCAGATTGGCGAGATCCTGTTCAACCAGCTCAAGCTGCCCATCGTCAAGAAGACCGCCACGGGGGCTCCCTCGACCAACGAAGAGGTGCTGGAAAAACTGGCAGAGGACTACCCGCTGCCCGCCCGTATCCTCGAATACCGTGGCATGGCCAAGCTCAAGTCCACCTACACGGACAAGCTGCCCTTGATGATCAATCCGGCCACCGGGCGCGTGCACACCAACTATGCGCAGGCGGTGGCCGTGACCGGCCGGCTGTCCAGCAACGAGCCGAACCTGCAGAACATCCCCGTGCGCACCGCCGAGGGCCGCCGCATCCGCGAGGCCTTCATCGCGCCGCCGGGCCATGTCATTGTCAGTGCCGACTACTCGCAGATCGAGTTGCGCATCATGGCGCACATCTCGCAAGACGAGAACCTGCTGCGCGCCTTTGACCAAGGGCTGGACGTGCACCGGGCCACCGCCAGCGAGATTTTCGGCGTCAGCCCCGACGAAGTCAGCAGCGAGCAGCGCCGCTATGCCAAGGTGATCAACTTCGGGCTGATCTACGGCATGAGTGCGTTTGGTCTGGCGTCCAACCTGGGCATCGAGCGCAGCGCGGCCGCCGCCTACATCGACCGCTACTTCATGCGTTACCCCGGCGTGAAGCGCTACATGGACGAGACCCGTGCCCAGGCCAAGGCCCAGGGCTATGTCGAGACCGTGTTCGGCCGCCGCCTGTGGCTGCCCGAGATCAACAGCCCCAACGGCCCCAGCCGCGCCGGTGCCGAGCGCGCCGCTATCAATGCGCCGATGCAGGGTACGGCGGCCGACTTGATCAAGCTGTCGATGGTGGCAGTGCAGGACGCGCTGGACGCGCAAGGCAAGGCCACCTTGATGATCATGCAGGTGCACGACGAACTGGTGTTCCAGGTGCCCGAGGCCGAGCGCGATTGGGTCAAAACCGAGGTGCCCCGCATCATGGCGTCGGTGGCGGACTTGCGCGTGCCGCTGTTGGCCGAGGTGGGCGAGGGCCTCAACTGGGAAGCGGCGCACTGACACGAAACTGTCATCAAATTAATGACTGACTGGCTCTAAACTCAAAGCGGTCGCGCCATATCCGTGCGCTGGATGTGACGCGACGCGCAGGTGAGCCAGTGCTTTCAGAGAGGATGTTGTCAGGTGTCAGAGAACACACGTTTGAGTTTGTTGAGTCGTGAGCAGGCCATCCTGGCGTTCAACCGTCGGGTCCTGGCGCAGGCCCAGCGCAATGATGTGCCGCTGCTGGAGCGTCTGCGTTACATCTGCATCGTGTCGTCCAACCTCGACGAGTTTTTCGAGGTGCGCTATGCCGACGTGCTGGAGGCCTCGCGCGCCGGGGCCGGCGACATCGATCGGCAGTACATCGCCGAGGTGGTGAAGCAGTCACACCAGTTGGTCGAAGACCAGTATCAGATCTTCAATGAAGACGTCGGGCCGGCTTTGCGCCAGGCGGGCATCTTCATCCTCAACCACGCCGATCGCTCCGCCGAGCAGCGTGAGTGGGTGGCAGGGTTCTTTCGCAAGCAGGTGCAGCCGCTGCTGGTGCCGATCGGGTTGGACCCCTCGCACCCGTTCCCGCAGGTCGCCAACAAGACGCTGAACTTCATCGTGCGCCTGGGCGGGCACGATGCCTTCGGCCGTGACAACGACATCGCCATCGTGCGCATCCCGCGCGTGCTGCCGCGCGTCATCAAGCTGCCGGCCAATTTGGTGGAGCCAGGCACGCAGGCCTTTGTGCTGCTCTCCAGCGTGATCCGGGCCCACCTGGACGAGCTGTTCCCGGGGCGTGAGATCCAGGCCTTCTCGCAGTTCCGTCTCACGCGGGATTCCGATCTGGATGTGGACGAAGACGATGTGACCGACTTGCGACTGGCGCTGCGCTCCAAGATGAGCACGCGCCAGTTCGGTCAGGCCATCCGTCTGGAGGTGGTGCGCAGCTGCCATCAGGATCTGTCGGACTTCTTGCTCGAGCAGTTCGGGCTGAACCACCAGGCGCTCTTCCAGGTCAACGGCCCGGTAAACCTGGTGCGCCTGACGCAGTTGATCGACCAGGCCGACGGCCAAGATCTGCATTTCCGCCCCTACCAGCCGGGCTGGCCCGACAGCCTGCCGCGTGGGGGCAGCATGTTCGAGCACCTGCGTCACCACGACTGCCTGCTGCACCATCCTTTCGAGTCGTTTGATGCAGTGGTGAGCTTTCTGCGCGAGGCGGTCTACGACCCCGATGTGCTGGCCATCAAGCAGACCATCTACCGCACGGGCAACGAGTCGGTGCTGATGGAGTTGCTGCTGGAGGCGGTGCGCCGCGGCAAGGAAGTGCTGGCCGTGGTGGAGCTGAAGGCCCGTTTTGACGAAGAGGCCAACATCAACTGGGCCGAGCGTCTGGAGGCGTTGGGCGCGCAGGTGGTGTACGGCATCGTGGGGCTCAAAACCCACGGCAAGATGATGTTGGTGACGCGCCGTGAGGGCGGTCGCCTGCGTCGCTACGCCCACCTGTCGACGGGCAACTACAACCCCAAGACCGCGCGGCTCTACACCGACGTGGGCTACCTGACCAGCCAGCCCGACTTGACGGCCGATGTGGACCGTGTGTTCCAGCAGCTCTCCAGCCTGACGCAGATGCGCTCCAGCCGGCAGTTGCTGCTGGCGCCGTCGAGCATGCACACCCAGATGCTGCGCTGCATCGAGCGGGTGGCCGATTCCGCCCGCGCGGGTGGCCCGGCGCGCATCGTCGTCAAGGTCAACTCGCTGACCGACGAGCCGTTGGTGCGGGCGTTGATCGCCGCGGGCCAGGCGGGGGCCCAGATCGACCTGATCGTGCGCGGTGCCTGCATCCTGCCGCCGGGCGTGCCGGGTCAGACCAACAACATCCGGGTGCGCTCCGTGGTGGGGCGCATGCTGGAGCACACGCGGGTGCTGTACTTCCGTTGGGGTGAAGCCGAGCACGACGAGGTGCTCTACCTGTCGAGTGCCGACTGGATGAACCGCAACATGACGCGGCGCATCGAGGTGGCCTGGCCGGTGCGCGACCCGGCCCTGCGCCAGCGCGTGATCGACGAGTGCCTGGTGCCGTATCTGCTTGATGGCAAGGATGCCTGGATCCAGTTCAGCGACGGGCACTACGAGCGCGTGCCGCAAACCGGACACAGTGCCCAGCAGGCCCTGATGGCATTGCACGGTTCTGTCATCTGAACGACGCAGGCGGGCCGCATGATGGCAGCCTAGGATGACACGATGATGCAAAGGGAGGGGTCATGGACCTGATCTTGTGGCGACATGCGCAGGCCGAAGACCTGCCTTTGGACGATGAGATCTTGCTCGCGCAACGTGCGGCGGGCGAACCCATCGAAGTGCACATCGACTTCCAGGCCGACCTGGCCCGTCGCTTGACGAGCAAGGGCGAGCGCCAGGCCGAGCGCATGGCGGCGTGGCTCAACCAGCGCCTGTCAGAGTCGACGCGCGTGCTGGTCAGCCCGGCGCAGCGGACGCAGCAAACCGCCCAGGCCTTGCAGCGTCCGTTCAAAACCGTGGCCACCATCGACCCGCAGGCGTCGGTGGACGATTTGCTGGCGGCCGCGCGTTGGCCTCGTGCCAAGGAGCCGGTGCTGATCGTGGGGCACCAGCCGACCCTGGGCATGCTGGCCGCCCGCTTGCTGACGGGGCAGGATCTGGCCTGGTCGGTCAAAAAAGGCGGGGTGTGGTGGCTGCGTTCGCGCGAGCGCGACGGGCAGACCCAGGTGACCTTGCACGCCGTCCAAGCACCCGACTTCCTGTGAGGGTGGGTGCGAGGCGCGATAATGCGCGCTTATGAGTGTTTCTCCAGTCTCGTCTGTGTCCCCTGAATCGAGCCGGTATCACCACCGGCACCCGGTGCGGGTGTATTGGGAAGACACCGATGCCGGCGGCATCGTCTTCTACGGCAACTACCTCAAGTTCATGGAACGGGCCCGTACCGAGTGGCTCTCGACTCTGGGCTTCGGGCAAGAGAGCATGCGGCGCGCCGGCGAGGGCATGTTCATCGTGGCCGAAACGCAGCTGCGTTACCTCAAGCCCGCGCGCCTGGACGACCAACTGACCGTGACCGTGGCCGTGACCGAAGTGGGCCGCGCCAGTGTGACCTTCGCGCAGGAGGTCTGGCGTGGAGACGCCTTGCTGACCCAAGGCATGGTGCGCATCGGCTGGGTGCAGCCCGTGACGCCGCGCGGCGCGTCTGTGGCGCAAGCAGGCGACGAGGCCTCGGGCGAAGACAGCTTCCGCCCCGCCCGCATTCCGGCACGCATTCTGGCCATTTTGCCCACTCCGATTTCTGCTTCCAAAGGTTGATTCATGAACCAAGACATGTCCATCTTGACCCTTGTGCTGCACGCCAGCACGGTGGTGCAGATTGTGATGTTGCTGCTCTTGCTGGTGTCGGTGGCCAGCTGGAGTGTGATTTTCAGCAAGGTGAGCAGCCTTAAGCGGGTGCGTCAGGACAACGATGAGTTCGACCGTGAGTTCTGGGCGGGCCGCACTTTGCAGGAGCTGTATCAGGACGCCACCAGCGGCAAGAGTGGCCCCAGCGCGCCGCAGGAGCGCATTTTTGCGGCTGGCATGCGTGAGTTCATGAAGCTGCGTGAGCGCCGCGTGGCCGAGGTCGGCACCTTGCTCGACGGGGCGCGCCGCGCGATGCGCGCCAGCTACCAGCGTGAGATGGACGCCATCGAGTCCCGTCTGGACTTCCTGGGCTCGGTGGGCTCGGTGTCGCCCTACATCGGCCTGTTCGGCACCGTCTGGGGGATCATGCACGCCTTCACCGGCCTGTCCAACCTGCAGCAGGTGACGCTGGCCACGGTGGCCCCCGGCATTGCCGAGGCGCTGGTGGCCACGGCCATCGGCCTGTTTGCCGCCATTCCCGCGGTGCTGGCCTACAACCGCTTCGCGCGCGACATCGACCGCATCGCGATCCAGATGGAGTCCTTCATCGAAGAGTTCTCCAACATCCTGGCGCGCAACGCCACGCCGCTGGCGGCCGAAGCCGCTCGGGCTGCCACCCAGCCGGGGCGCTGAACCGTGGCCGAGCTCAACGCCCGGGGCGGGGGACGCCGCCGCCGCACGCGCAACGAGATCAACATGGTCCCGTTCATCGACGTGATGCTGGTGCTGCTCATCATCTTCATGGTGAGCGCGCCCCTGCTGCCGACCGGCGTGGTCGATCTGCCCAGCGTGGGCAGCGCCAAGAAGGCGCCGGACCGCGTGATCGAGGTCGTGCTGGAGGAAGAAGACCGCGTGAAGCTGCGCGTGGACAACAAGGACCTGGACACGCTCGCAGTCAGCGAGCTGTCCGAGCGGGTCAAGGCCTTGCAGGTCGACAACCCCAATGGCCCGGATGGCGTGCCGGTCATCATCAGTGCGCGCAAGGACGTGCGCTATGAAGCCGTCATCAAGGTGATGGACCGCCTGAAGAAGGCGGGCGTGGCGCGCGTGGGCCTGTCGGTGCGCACCACGGGAGGCTGAGCGCGTGGGACCGGTTCTCTCGCCTGGCGCCACGGCGCTGCCGGACGGCGGCCTGA
>MESA01000037.1:15930-16117 GCA_001770775.1 Burkholderiales bacterium RIFCSPHIGHO2_12_FULL_63_20 | reverse complement strand
GGATTCGAACCCCTGTAGTCACCGTGAAAGGGTGGTGTCCTAGGCCTCTAGACGAAGGGGACTCCGTCAAAACAAATTGTCTGCTGATGATTCAACCCGTCACCGCCTGTCGCCACCATCACGACAGGCACCAACCTGTCGGCATCTTTGGTGGAGGTAAGCGGGATCGAACCGCTGACCTCTTGCA
>MESA01000037.1:0-15905 GCA_001770775.1 Burkholderiales bacterium RIFCSPHIGHO2_12_FULL_63_20 | reverse complement strand
GAAATACCTTGGCGGAGTGGACGGGACTCGAACCCGCGACCCCCGGCGTGACAGGCCGGTATTCTAACCAACTGAACTACCACTCCGCAGTGGCTGACGTCTGTGCTTGCTTGCGCAAGCCAAGTGCCGTCAAAACTTGGCGTCCCCTAGGGGATTCGAACCCCTGTAGTCACCGTGAAAGGGTGGTGTCCTAGGCCTCTAGACGAAGGGGACTGAATCCTTCATACAACCTGATCGACGCTTTACCTGGCAACTTCAGCAACCTGACCACCTGTGATGGTGGAGGTAAGCGGGATCGAACCGCTGACCTCTTGCATGCCATGCAAGCGCTCTCCCAGCTGAGCTATACCCCCGTCTGGATTCGCGTCCTTCAGGGCTGCCCGGCTGCTTCGTTCATTCAAACAAAGCGTCGTTCAAGCGAGACTGAGAGTATATACCGAAAATTTTACCGTCATCAAGGCCCCGCAAAAAACTTGGGGCTGTCGAAGCGATGCGACACCCACGTGCCACGCCCTGCCCCGGGCGCAGCACGAATGGAGCCTCACTCAGGCCGCAGCGCGGGCCAGACGCGCCAGCACGTCGTCTCGGTCAAACAGCGCCAGCACAGCGTCCACCGAAGGCGTCTGCGAGCGACCACACACCAGCAGGCGCACAGGGATGGCCAACTGCGGCATCTTCAGGCCAGCCTCTTTCAAGGTGTCCTTGATGGCCTGGCTGATGGCCTCTTTCTCCCACGCCACGCTCTCCAGGCGCTTGGCCAGCGCCAGCACGGCCGGCCGAGTCACCTCGGTCAGTTGCGCGGCCAGCTCCTCGGCCGGCGCATGAAGGTGCTGCACATACATCGTCAGCCACTCCATCAGCTCGATGGTGGTGGCGCAGCGGTCCTTGAACAGCGCGCACAGGGCCGTCAGCTTGTCGCCAGATTGCAACGCGGCCGGCAGGGTCACGCCATGACGGGCGAACTGCTCGCGCACCAGGCCCGCCAGCATCGTGTCGTCGGCGGTCTTCATGTGCTGTTGTGCCACCCAGCGCAGCTTGGCCTCGTCGAACTGGCCAGCGCTCTTGCCCAAGTGGTCCAGGTTGAACCACTCGACCAGTTGCTGGCGCGAGAAGATCTCGTCGTCGCCGTGGCTCCAGCCCAGGCGGGCCAGGTAGTTCACGATGGCATCGGCCAGATAGCCTTCATCGCGGTACTGCGTGACGGCTTTGGCGCCGTGGCGCTTGCTCATCTTCTCGCCCTGCTCGTTGAGCACGGTGGGCAGGTGGGCGTACACCGGGGGTTCCTGCCCCAAGGCGCGCAGGATGTTGATCTGGCGCGGGGTGTTGTTGACGTGGTCGTCGCCGCGGATCACATGGGTGATGCCCATGTCCATGTCGTCGACCACCACACAGAAATTGTAGGTGGGCGTGCCGTCGGGGCGGGCAATCACGAGGTCATCCAGCTCGTCGTTGCTGATCTCGATGCGGCCCTTGACCTTGTCGTCCCACACGACCGAACCGCCTTGCGGGTTCTTGAAGCGCAGCACGGGCTTGACGCCTTCGGGCACGGGCGGCAAGGTCTTGCCTGCTTCAGGCCGCCAGGTGCCGTCGTAACGCGGCTTTTCCTTGTTGGCCATCTGACGCTCACGCAGGGCGTCCAGCTCGGCGGTGGACATGTAGCAGGAATAGACCAGGCCCTTGTCCTGCATCTCCTGCAGCACGACCTTGTAGCGGTCCATGCGCTGCATCTGGTAGTACGGGCCCTCGTCGTGGTTCAGGCCCAGCCAGGCCATGCCTTCGAGGATGACGTCCACGGCTTCCTGCGACGAGCGCTCGACATCGGTGTCTTCGATGCGCAGGATGAACACGCCCTGGTTGGCGCGCGCAAAGGCCCAGGGATACAGGGCCGAACGGATGTTGCCCAGGTGGATGAAGCCCGTGGGAGACGGGGCAAAGCGGGTGCGAACTTGGCTCATACGTTCAATGTGTCCAGACCCCGGGCCAGATCGGCCTTGAGGTCGTCAATGTGTTCGAGGCCCACGGCCACGCGGATCATGCCTTGCGTGATGCCAGCGGCCAGGCGCTGGGCTTCGCTCAGGCGACCGTGCGAGGTGCTGGCCGGATGGGTGATGAGGGTCTTGGTGTCGCCCAGGTTCGAGGTGATCGAGCACAGACGGGTCTGGTCGATCGCATGGAACGCGGCCTGACGCAGACGCAGCGAGGCGTCGTCCAGACCCGCCGGGCCGGTGACGGTGATGGGCCCAGTCGCGGGCTTGGTGGTGAAGGACACCACGGCACCGCCGCAGCCGTTTTGCTGCGCCATGGCCAGCTCGTGCTGTGGATGGCTGGGCAAACCGGGGTAGTACACGGTGTCAACACCAGGTTGCTGCTCCAGCCACTGGGCCAGTTGCAGGGCATTGGCGCTTTGCGCGGCCATGCGGATGGACAGGGTTTCCAGCCCCTTGAGCACCACCCAGGCATTGAACGGCGACAGGGACATGCCAGCACCGCGCAAGGCGGCCATCAGCGGACCGTTGACGATGGCATCCGTGCCGCAGACGGCTCCGGCCAGCACACGCCCCTGCCCATCGAGGTATTTGGTGCCCGAGTGCACGATCAGGTCGGCACCCAGCTTGATGGGCTGTTGCAAGGCCGGCGTGCAAAAGCAGTTGTCCACGGCCAGCAAGGCACCCGCCGCATGGGCAATGTCTGCCAAGGCGCGGATATCGCAGACCTCGGTGAGCGGGTTGCTCGGCGTCTCGGCAAACAGCAGCTTGGTGTTGGGCTGCATGGCATCGCGCCACTGTTGCACATCGGTCTGCGACACGAAGGTCACCTGCACGCCGAACTTGCCGAACTGGTTCTGCAGCAGCGAGATGGTGGAGCCGAACACGCTGTGCGAGCACACCACATGGTCGCCCGACTTGAGCAAACCCATCAGCAGCAACAAGATGGCGCTCATGCCACTGGCGGTGGCGATGGCCGCTTCCGTGCCTTCCAGCGCCGCCAGCCGACGCTCGAACATCATCGTCGTCGGGTTGGTGAAGCGCGAGTAGACGAAAGCTTCTTCTTCGTTGGCAAAACGCGCCGCGGCCGTGGCGGCATCGGGGTGATTGAAGCTGCTGGTCAGGAACAGTGCTTCGGAGTTCTCGCCCCATTGCGTCGCGGGCAGGCCCTCACGCACCGCCAGCGTCTCGATGCGCGCATCGGCCGGCAGTTCCTTGCGGGGCAGCTTCTTCTTGGTATCAGACGAGGTCATCGGCACACTCCGCTCAACTCATTCTTCCTGCTGGCTTTGCAGGGCCAGACGCGAGTTGCTGGCATCGTCCTCACCCTTTTGCGACAGGCGTTGCGACTGGATGGCCGCAAAGTCTTCGACACTCACGTCGCCGGTGACGTACACGCCATCGAAGCACGAGGCTTCGAAGCCCTTGATGGCGGGGTTGAGCTTGCCCACGACCCGCTTCATCGCATCCACATCCTGGTAAATCAGGGCATCACAACCAATGATCTGGCGGATCTCTTCCGTCGTGCGGCCATGGGCCACCAGCTCGGCCGAGGTGGGCATGTCGATGCCGTACACATTGGGGAAGCGCACCGGGGGAGCTGCCGAGGCCAGGTAAACCTTGTTGGCGCCGGCCTCGCGGGCCATCTGCACGATTTCCTTGGACGTGGTGCCACGCACGATGGAGTCGTCGACCAGCAAGACATTGCGGCCCTTGAACTCCATGCCGATGGCATTGAGCTTCTGGCGCACCGACTTCTTGCGCACGCCCTGCCCCGGCATGATGAAGGTGCGGCCCACGTAGCGGTTCTTCACGAAACCTTCGCGATAGGGCTTGCCCAGCTTCTGCGCCAGCTGCATCGCCGAAGGACGGCTGGATTCAGGGATGGGAATGACCACATCGATTTCAGACGGCGGCATGGTCGAAATCACACGCTGTGCCAGCGTCTCACCCATTTCCAGGCGAGCCTGGTAGACCGAGACGCCATCCATGACCGAATCAGGACGCGCCAGGTACACGTACTCGAACATGCAGGGGTTGAGCACGGCATGGTCGGCACACTGCTCGGCGTGCACCACGCCGTCCAGGTCGATGAACAAGGCCTCGCCCGGCGCCACGTCGCGCACGAAGCGGTGGCTGGTGCCTTCCAGGGCCACGGACTCGCTGGCCAGCATGACTTCGCGACCATCGGGCAGCTCGGCCTCGCCGTAGCACAGCGGGCGGATGCCATAGGGATCGCGGAAGGCGACCATGCCGTAGCCGGCGATCAGGCAGATCACCGCATACGAGCCCTTGATGCGACGGTTGACAGCACGCACCGCCTGAAAAACGGCCGCAGGAGTCAGGGGCAGTTCGCGGCCCGCCAGTTCCAGCTCGTGCGCGAACACGTTGAGCAGCACCTCGGTGTCGCTGTCGGTGTTGAGGTGACGGCGGTCGATGGCGAACAGGTCCTCGCGCAGGGCGTGGGCATTGGTCAGGTTGCCGTTGTGCACCAGCACCAGGCCGAACGGCGCGTTCACGTAGAAGGGCTGCGCCTCTTCCTCGTTGAAGGCATTGCCGGCCGTCGGGTAACGCACCTGACCCAGGCCCACCGTGCCTGGCAGCGCACGCATGTTGCGGGTGCGGAACACGTCCTTCACCATGCCACGGGCCTTGTGCATGAAGAACTTGCGACCGTGCGCATCCGGTCCGGCCGTCACGATGCCCGCTGCATCCTGACCGCGATGTTGCAGCAGCAACAGCGCGTCATAGATCAACTGGTTGACGGGCGCCTTGGAAATCACACCAACGATGCCGCACATGGTTCACCTCTTCCGAAAAAAACAAAAACTCAAGTCGTATCAAGATTGCGCGGGCAGGAACTCGATCACCTGCTCGGGCAAGACGGGGCGAAGCCCCTGAAACACCATTTCCAGCCACTGAACCCCAGAGGAGGCCAGCCAGGGCTCCCACTGCGCCAGAGGGGTCGCCCGCACGACCGTCACGACAACCAGGGCCACCAGCACCCCACGCAGCAGGCCAAACGCGCCGCCAAAAAAGCGATCCGCCCCTCCGAGGCCGGATTCCTTGATCACCTGGGTCACTGCCCAGGTCAGCACCGCCCAGCCCAACCAGGTGGCGACGAACACCACCACCATGCCGGCCGCCGCGTTCATTTTGGAACCAGCGGCGCCCACGGGCACCCAGGCGCCCGCTTGCGGTCCGAACCACTGCGCCATGAAGTAGGCCACCGCCCACCCCAACAGCGCCATCACTTCCTTGATCAGGCCGCGCCAGATGCCCACCAGGGTGGACAGGCCCAAGCCGATCAACAACATGAGGTCAATCAACGACCACTCGCCTGACGTCACCGTGTTCACGCTGTCCATTCGGGATTCGATGTCGACGGATTCACAGCGTCAGTACCGCGCCGCCCAGGCCCGCCTTGCGCACGTTGGCCAACACCTTCTCGGCGTCCGCACGGTCGGCATAGGGGCCCAGGCGCACCCGGATGCGCGTCCCCTGGGGCGTCTTGACTTCCTGCGTGTAGGTCTTGAGGCCCAAGCGCTCCACCTTCATGCGCGCCTCGTGCGCCGTGATCCCGTCCGAAAACGCACCGACCTGCACCACAAAACGGGTCCCGTCGGCATCCACTACTTTGCTGGCCTTGGCCTCCACCTTGGGTTCAGGCTTGGGTTCGGGCTTAGGTTCGGCTTTCGGTTCCGGCTTGGCTTTGGGTTCGGGCTTAGGTTCGGCTTTGGGCTCGGCCTTGGGCTCAGGCTTCGGTACGGGCTTGTCCGACTGCGGTGCCGCGGGCGTCGAACGCACGGGCGGTGCCGTGCTGACAATCTCTTCTTCTACCTCTTCAGGCGCAGGCCGAACATCCTCAGGCGCAGGCACCTCGACCGGCACCTGAATCATGGCCACCTTGCCGGTGGCACCGACCTCAGCACGCCCCTCACCCGCGTCACCAGCCCGCACCATCTGAACGTCATGGGACATGGGACGAGGTTGCGTCTCGAACAACCAGGGGAATCCGATGATTCCAGCCCCTACCAGCACCACCATGCCAATCAGACGACGGCGAGCTCGCACCCGGGTGGCCTCGACATCCGAAGCGGACAAAGGGGGTTGCTCCGCCTCAGGCAAAGCCGAAGCGGCCTTGCCACGCAAGCGCTGGAGGAAGGAAGGCAAAGGCATGCTGATGGTTGGGTCAGGCTGGATGAATGGCGCGCAGGCTCGTTGGGTTATGCCTGCAGATGCGGCGCGTTGAGCTTGGGCAAGCCTTCGTGCAGCACCCCACCCACGGTGTAGAAAGAGCCGAAAACCACGATTCTATCCGTCGGGTCTGCACCTGCCAGGGCCGCGGTCAGTGCCGCCATGGGATCGGCATGGGTGCTCACAGTGGCTTTCGGGGCAGTGACCAGCGGACGCGCCGCCATGTCCGCTTCGATCACCTGCTGCAACTGGGCCGCCGTCGCCGCCCGGTCGGTGGGCAGGTCACAGCAATACCAGGCGTCCACCAGGGGCCGCAGACGGGTGACCATGCCGGTCAGGTCCTTGTCGGCCATCGCTCCCCACACCACATGGGTGCGCGGGAAGAAACCCATCTGATCCAGGTTGGCCGCCAGGGTCGCCGCCGCATGCGGGTTGTGCGCCACATCCAGGATCAAAGTGGGCTGCCCCGGAATGATCTGGAAGCGCCCCGGCAATTCCACCGTGGCCAGGCCCGTGCGCACGGCCTGCGCCGACACCGGCAAGCGGTTGCGCACCGCCTCCAGGGCCGCCAGCACGCCCGAGGCATTGAGCAACTGATTGGCCCCCCGAAGCGCCGGGTAGGCCATGCTGTTGAAACGCTTGCCACGACCACTCCACGACCACTGCTGACGGTCGCCCGCATAGTTGTGATCACGGCCAAACAACCACAGGTCGGCGCCCAGTTGCTGGGCCTGCTCGATGACGCTCTGCGGCGGCTGGGGGTCCGACACCACCACCGGGCGACCCGCACGCATGATGCCGGCTTTCTCGCGGCCAATGGCCTCACGGTCCGGCCCCAGGTAGTCCATGTGGTCCAGATCGATGCTGGTGATGATGGCGCAGTCGGTATCGATGACGTTGACGGCATCCAGGCGACCGCCCAGCCCCACTTCCAAGATCACCGCATCCAGCTCGCTGGACGCCAGCAGGCGCAAGATCGCCAGGGTGGTGAACTCGAAATACGTCAGGGCCGCATCACCCCGCGCCGCTTCGATGGCAGCAAAGTTCGGCACCAGGTCATCGGCCTTGACCAACTCGCCCATGATGCGGCAGCGCTCTTCGAAGTGGACCAGGTGGGGCGATCCGTACACCCCCACCCGGAACCCCGCCTTGAGCAAGATGCCTTCGAGCATGGCGCAGGTCGAGCCCTTGCCGTTGGTTCCCGCCACCGTGAACACCACCGGCGCGGTGCGCCCCTCGTCTTCCTGACCCAGCGGCGTGCCCAGCACCACCCCGGCCCGTGCCCACACCTCGGCCACACGCACCAGGGTCAGGTCGATGCCAGCAGGATGCAGGCGCTCGCAATGCGACAACCAGTCGTCCAGCGTGCGCAAAGCAGAAGATGAATCAGGCAGGTTCGGGGTCATGGGGCACACAGCTCAGTCGGAAACAAAACGGGCTGCAATCACCGCAGCCCGCCTGTCAAAGCCCGGCCGCCTGTGTGGCGTGCCCGGGCTGGGGATCATCAACGCATCACGCTCACGCCGACACGGCATCGGTCGGCAAACGCTGCAACATGGCCAGCTGACGGGCGATGTTCGCACGCAGTTCGCGGCGGTCCATGATCATGTCGACCGCGCCCTTTTGCATCAGAAACTCGGCGCGCTGGAAGCCTTCAGGCAGTTTCTCGCGCACAGTGTTCTCGATCACGCGTGGACCGGCAAAGCCGATCAGAGCCTTGGGCTCGGCGATCACGATGTCACCCACGAAAGCAAACGAGGCCGACACGCCACCCATGGTCGGGTCGGTCAGCACGCTGATGTAAGGCAGTTTGGCCTTGGCCAGACGGGTCAGGGCCGCGTTGGTCTTGGCCATCTGCATCAGGCTCAGCAGGCCTTCCTGCATCCGCGCGCCACCGGTGGCGGTGAAGGAAATGAACGGCACCTTCTGGTCCACGGCCGCTTCCACGCCGCGCACGAAGCGCTCACCCACCACGGAGCCCATCGAGCCGCCCATGAAATCGAACTCGAAGCAAGCCGCGATCAACGGGATGCTGTGCACCGAGCCGCCCATCACGATCAGGGCATCGGTCTCGCCTGTGGCTTCCATGCCCTGCTTCAGACGCTCGGGGTACTTGCGGCTGTCCTTGAACTTCAGGGCGTCGATGGGCAACACTTCCTGTCCCAGCTCATAGCGACCTTCGGCATCCAGGAAGGCATCCAGGCGAGCGCGGGCACCGATGCGGTGGTGATGCCCGCACTTGGGACACACGTTCACATTGGCTTCCAAGTCGTTCTTGTACAGAACGGTCTCGCAGGATGGGCACTTGATCCACAAGCCTTCCGGCACCGAACGTCGCTCGGACGGATCGGTCGGATGGATCTTGGGGGGCAACAGTTTTTCAAGCCAGCTCATGCTCAGGCTCCTTTCAGGGAATCGAGGGCCGCACGGATCTCGGCAATGAAATCGCGTCCGGCAGCCACCACGGTCTCGGGCGTCTGCGTCTCCAGCAACTGGACGATGCGCGAACCGATCACCACGGCGTCAGACACAGCGGCCACCGCTTTGGCGGTCTCTGCGTCACGGATACCAAAACCCACACCCACAGGCACGTTCACGTGCGCCTTGATGCGGGGCACCATGTCGGCCACTGCGGCGGTGTCCAGGTGCCCAGCACCGGTCACGCCCTTGAGCGACACGTAATACACATAACCGGCAGCAATGCGACCGACCGCGGCCATGCGCTCCTCGGTCGAGGTGGGGGCCAGCAGGAAAATCGGGGCCAAGTCGGCCGCCTTCATCTGGGCGGCAAAGGTTTCGCACTCTTCGGGCGGATAGTCCACCACCAGCACGCCATCCACGCCCGAAGCCTTGGCATCGCGCACGAAGCCGCCCACACCATGATGCTGGTCGTAGGCTTCAATGGGGTTGGCATAGCCCATCAGCACCACCGGCGTGATGGCGTTGCGGGCACGGAAGGCCTTCACATCGGCCAGCACGTGGGTCAACGAGATGCCCTTGGTCAGCGCACGCTCGGCGGCCTTCTGGATCACCGGGCCATCGGCCATGGGGTCAGAAAACGGCACGCCCAGCTCGATCACGTCGGCGCCGGCTTCGGCCATGGCCAGCATCAGATCGACGGTCTTCTCCGGATACGGGTCACCGCAGGTGATGAAGGGGATCAGGGCCTTGCGACCTTGCGCCTTCAGATCGGCAAAGGTCTGGTCGAGACGGGTCACGGTGCTCATGCCTGACCTCCCTTGACGGACTGACCACGGCACGAAGGGCGGCAGTAGAACTCGGCGCCGGTCAGGTCGGCCACGGTACCGATGTCCTTGTCGCCACGACCGGACAGGTTGACCAGGATGTGCTGATCGGGACGCATGGTGGCGGCCAGCTTCATGGCATAAGCGACGGCGTGGCTGGACTCCAGCGCGGGGATGATGCCCTCGGTGCGGCACAGACGGTGGAAGGCTTCGAGCGCTTCCTTGTCGGTGATGCCCACGTACTCGGCCCGACCGATGTCCTTGAGGTAGGCATGCTCGGGGCCGACGCCGGGGTAGTCCAAGCCCGCCGAGATCGAGTGCGTCTCGGTGATCTGGCCGTTGTCGTCCTGAAGCAGGTAGGTGCGGTTGCCATGCAGCACGCCCGGCACGCCCATTTGCAGCGACATGGAGTGCTTGCCGCTGGCCGCGCCCTCGCCCGCCGCTTCCACGCCGATCAGACGAACGGACTCATGCTCGATGTAGGGATAGAAAATACCCATGGCATTGCTGCCACCGCCCACACAAGCGATCACGGCGTCAGGCTGACGGCCAATGGCCAGAGGCATCTGCTGCAGACATTCTTCGCCAATGACAGCCTGGAAATCACGCACCATGGCCGGATACGGATGGGGGCCTGCCACCGTGCCGATGATGTAGAACGTGCTTTCGACGTTGGTGACCCAGTCGCGCATCGCTTCGTTGAGCGCATCCTTCAGGGTCTTGCTGCCGGACTCCACCGGCACCACCTTGGCACCCAGCAGGTGCATGCGGTAGACGTTGGGGGACTGGCGCTTGACGTCTTCCGCGCCCATGTACACCACGCACTCCATGCCGTAGCGGGCACAGATGGTGGCCGTGGCCACACCGTGCTGGCCGGCACCGGTTTCGGCGATGACACGGGGCTTGCCCATGCGCTTGGCCAGCAAGGCCTGGCCGATGGTGTTGTTGATCTTGTGCGCGCCGGTGTGGTTGAGGTCTTCGCGCTTGAGGTGGATCTGCGCGCCACCCAGTTCACGGCTCAGTCGATCGGCGTGATAAATGGGGCTGGGACGGCCCACGAAGTTGGCCAGTTCACGGCGGAACTCGGCCTTGAAGGCATCGTCATGGCGATAGTGTTCGTACACATCCTTGAGCTCATTGAGCGCATGGATCAGTGTCTCGGACACAAAGGTGCCGCCATAAGGGCCAAAGTGGCCGCGGGCGTCGGGCTGTTGATAATTCAGCATGTCACTCTCAAAGAACTCACCATGCGGAAAACCTGGGTCGCCCCAGGCCTTTCCGCGCTCATGCGGCTTCGGCTCATGACCGATCGGCCTCCCGCACGGCCTGACAGAACTGGCGCATCAGCCCGGCGTCCTTGAGGCCCTTGCCGACCTCGACCCCCGAACTGACATCCACGGCCCACGGCCGCACTGCCCTCACCCCCTCCGCCACATTGCCCGGGTGCAAACCACCCGAGAGGATCATGGGCCGAGAGAGCTGACGCGGCAGCAAAGACCAATCAAAGACCCGCCCGCCTCCACCATAGCCCTCGACATGGGCATCGACCAACATGGCCTGGGCAGAAGCGAACGACAGCGTGAAGTCTAACAAATCGAAACCGGGCGCCATGCGGGCAGCGCGGACATAGGGCCGCCCCACCGATTCGCACTGGGCGGGCGTCTCATCACCGTGAAACTGCAACAAGGCGTGGGGCACCGCGTCCAGGGCCGCCTGCACCAGCGAAGGCGACGCATTCACCAGCAACACCACCGGCGTCACGAAGGGGGGCAAACGGCGCGCCAGCACGCCTGCGCGCACGGCATCCACATACCGGGGGCTTTTGTCATAGAGCACCAGGCCAATGGCATCGGTTCCGGCCTCGACGGCGGCATCGACATCGGCCTCGCGGGTCAAGCCACAAATCTTGATGCGCGTGCGGTGGACAGAAGAAGGAGACATCCAGGAAGCAAGGGCCAGCGGCGACCCATCGGTGTCGAAGTCTGGATTGTCGCAAAAAAGCGTTCCGCCGCCCAGCCCTTGTCCTCAAACCCGAGAGATCAGACTGGCAACCAGTCCATGGCCGGCACGTGCTCGGGCAAGTTCCACTCAGGATCGTAGCGAGGACCCATGAAATACAAGCCGTCGGCCGAGAACGTCGGGGCGGCCACCTTGCGGTCGCGGGCCTCTCGCACCACGCGAACCCAGTCCGGCGGCTGAACGCCGGTGCCCACCATGATCAGACAACCCATGATGTTGCGGATCATGTGGTGCAGAAAGGCCTGCCCCTCGAAATCAAAGCGCCAATAGGCCGAGGTCCGGCCGGGCACCTGGCAGCGACGAATCTGGATGTCTCGCAGGTGCTTGACCGGCGTGGGCGACTGGCACATGGAAGATCGGAACGAGCTGAAATCGTGCTCGCCAAGCAAGTGGGCCGCAGCGGCCTGCATGGTCGACAGATCGAGAGGGCGAAACACCCAGCCCACCCGGCCCGACTCGAGCGCCGGACGAACCGGCGCTTCGAGCACGATGTAGGTGTAACGACGCCCCCGGGCGCTGTTGCGGGCATGGAATACTTTGGAGACCTCCACCGCCCATTGCACCGATACATCGGGCGGCAGGAAGGTGTTGGTGCCACGCACCCACGAGAATGGCTCACGGGACAGGTCGGTGTCGAGGTGCACGACCTGGTTGATGCCATGCACACCTGCGTCAGTGCGGCCCGCGCACATCACCTTGATAGGACGCACGGCGAACTTCGAGAGCGCCCCCTCCAGCATATCCTGCACCGTGCCGCCACCGGGCTGGCTTTGCCATCCCTTGTAGGCGCAGCCGAGGTAAGAAACGCCAAGGGCGACCCGCCGGGTCGCCCCTGTCAGCTCAGGGCTGTCAACGGCAGGTAGCGCGTGGGCGCCGCCTGCCGGGGTCACATCAGACATTGCACATCAACCCAGACTGTCCAGCATGGTTTGGGCACGGCTCTTGAGGCTGCCATCTTGCGCGTTGTCGACGACTTCCTGCAGCAACTCGCGGGCACCGTCAACGTCACCGATCTGTCGGAACTCCTGGGCCAGATCGAACTTGCGGGCCATCGGATCGGCGCTCAGGGGCGCATCGGCGATTGGCAACTGGTCCAGCTCTTCGTCGGTGACCAACGTGGACTTGGCCGGCGAAGGTGCATCCAGATCCAGTGTGATGTCACCCAGATCGAACGGCATGCTGCCAGACGGCGTCGGTTCGCTCACCTGCGCAGGTGCTGGTGCAGAGGAGACAGCCGGGACCTCGGGCAGATCGTCGATCGACAGGTCGAAGTCGATGTCACCCTTGTCGGCCTGCGCTGCGGGCTGGGCGATCTCGCCACTGGGCAAGGAGTCGAGATCCGGAAGTTCCAGGTCAGACAGGTGATCGCCATTTTGAACCTGCGGTGAGACCGAATCAGACACGCCATCCTGGTGCGAGTTGCGGCCGTTGGCATCAAGGTCAAGGTCAATCAACGCGTCTGCGGGTGCAGACTCGGTGTCACCCAGTCCAGGTGCGATCGAGTGCGGCACGGTGCTGGCACCCAGGAAATCAGGCGTAGCAGCTTCCACTGCGGCACCACCGCCAGGCTGCCCACCCGGCTGATACAGTGGGTTCTCAGGATCGATGCTCAGACCCAGCTCCTGGGTCTTGAGCCACTCCTCACCCACGCCATTCGTCAGAGCGAACAACTGCGTGGCAAGCGACTCATAGCCCTTGGTGTCACGGCGCTTGGCATACACCTCCAGCAGCTTCACACGCACTGCCAAGCGATCCGGCGTGCTGCGCAACGCTTCTTTGAGGATCTCCTCAGCTTGAAGGTCGCGGCCATAGGCCAGGTACACGTCGGCTTCGGCCACGGGATCGACGTCACCGATGGCATCGAGTTGGCTGAGCGAGTAGCTCATTGACGACGGACCGGCCGTGGCATCGCGGGTGTCCACGCGCTGACCACCACTGGCACCGAAGAACGAGTCCGGTTGCAGACGGCTTTCGAGGAAGGATGTCTCGCCCGTATCGGCGCGACGGCGCGAACGCAAGAACATGGCTGCACCGGCGAGCAGTGCCAAACCGGCCCCACCCGCGGCAAGCCACATGGGGTTGAGCGACGCCAGGAAACCTGGCTCGTCTTGCACCACGGCAGGCGGCACCGGTGCGACGTCCGGCTGCGAAGCAACGGCCACGGGGGCCATGACCTCAGAGGCCGCTTCGGCCACCGACGCAGCGTCAGAAGCCGCGCTGGCCACGAGTGCTGCAGCGCTGGCCGCCAGGTCGGCCGCACTGGCGGCAGACGCCGCCGCCGAAGCAGCGGCAGCAGCCTGCGAAGCGACCGTCGGGAGCGCGGGTGCAACCGGTTGACTGGCCGCAGCCACGGTGGATGCTTGCTCCTTGAGCTTGCGCAACTCATCGAGGTTTTTGGACAGCTCGGCCACACGGGTGCTGCTGTCCTGAGTCGCACGGGCCTTGGCCAGACGATCTTCGGCCGCCGAAGCTGCAGAGCTCACCGAGCCTTTGCTCAGCGTGAGCTTATCGGGCGTCGGAGCTGCGGCTTGCTTGCGATCCTGCACCTCGGCCTCGACCTTGCCCTTGGCCTGACGCTGAACTTGCGTGGTGGCCTCAACGCCCACGGCACCGGCGAGTCGCTGGCGATAGGTGGCGAAATCAGCGCTCTGAGCCACGATGAACTGGCGTGCCTCGTTAGGGGACACCGCTTTCACCTGCTCGTTGGACGGCAAGGTGAGCACTGCGCCAGAGCGCAGGCGGTTCATGTTGTTGCCCTGGAAGGCACCCGGGTTCTGGCGGTACAGCCCAACCAGCATCTGGTCAAGGGACACGCCACTGGGCAAATTCCGGCTGGCAATGCTGGAGAGCGTGTCCCCGCGACGCACCGCCACAGAGTCTCTGTCAGCGGCCTTGGCCACCGGTGCCGGACGCGGCGCCGGCGTGGCGCGGGCCACGGGCGCTTGAGCCTCAGGCTGGCGCTCTGGGCTCGGACGCGATGGCCTCAAGGCAGGCGACGGGGTTGCCGCCATCGGCGCAGGTGGCACACTCATCATCGGCGCAGTGGGCTGGGCCACCGAGCGCATGGAAGGCGGATCAAACAAGAGCGTGTACTCGCGCACCAGACGCCCGGCCGACCAACCCAGATCGAGGATCACGTCAACAAAAGGTTCCTGAACGGGACGATCGCTGGAAATGCGCAAATATGGCCGGCCATCGGCACGGCGCTGCAACACGATGTTGGCACCGGACAGCACCGCGTTGTAATCCACCCCCGCAGCGCGATAGGTTTCAGGTGAAGCCACGCGCACCTGCAGGGTGGCACTCTCCTCTGGATTGAGGCTGTTGATATCGATTTCGGCGCGCAAAGGCTCGCCCAAAGCCGACTTCACGCTCAGCTTGCCGAGGCCGAGGGCCGAAGCAGAGATGGGCAAGGCAGACAGAACTGCCACAGCGGCTGCAACAGCAACCCGATTCAGGGCGAAACGCCCCACGGACAACGAATGATCTTTCAAGGCGTCTCCCAACTCGTCACGCGGCGGTCTGTTGACCTCGGAGGTATCCGGACCTGAACGAGGTCCCAAGATACATCACACCTGCGGACTGTACGCAGCGAAAACACAATAGCAGCATGCACATATCGTGACAAGCTCATGCAAATACTGATCGCGCTGTAAGTCACAGGGTTACCCAGATACCTGCGCGACTTTCATTTGCCAGATTGTCGCCGGGTCACAACAGGGTTTTCTGCGCCACCATGTGACAAAAGGTTTCAAAACCCAATAAAAACGGGGCCCACAGGCCCCGTGTGATCTCGATGCGACAGTATCAGCGCTCGATCAGGATGCGCAGCATGCGGCGCAGAGGCTCGGCGGCGCCCCACAGCAACTGGTCGCCAATGGTGAACGCGCCGACGTATTCCGGCCCCATGGCCAGTTTGCGGATGCGACCCACCGGGATCGTCAGGGTGCCGGTCACAGCCACCGGGGTCAGGTCCTTGATGGTGGCCTCGCGGGTGTTGGGCACCACCTTGGCCCAGGGATTGTCGGCCGCGATCATGGCCTCGATCTCCTCGATCGACACGTCCTTCTTGAGCTTGAAGGTCAGAGCCTGGCTGTGGCAGCGCATGGCGCCGATGCGCACGCAGAAGCCATCCACTGGCACGGCCGGCGAACCAAACCCTTCGCCCTGCCCCAGGATCTTGTTCGTTTCGGCCATGCCCTTCCACTCTTCCTTGGACTGGCCATTGCCCAGATCCTTGTCGATCCAGGGGATGAGCGAGCCACCCAGGGGCGCGCCAAAGTTGGCGGTCTCGGCCGCGGTCAGGGCGCGTTGCTTGGTGATGATCTTGCGATCGATCTCCAGAATGGCGCTCTTAGGGTCGTCCAGCAAGGCCTTGACCTCGGCATTCAGGGTGCCGAACTGGGTCAGCAACTCACGCATGTGCTGGGCGCCGCCGCCGGATGCAGCCTGGTAGGTC
>MESA01000036.1 GCA_001770775.1 Burkholderiales bacterium RIFCSPHIGHO2_12_FULL_63_20 | reverse complement strand
CCCGCCCGTGGCGCAGTCTCCCAGCCTGGCGCTGCCCCTGCGCTCATCGGCCCGGATCCTGAGGCTGTGGTTCAAGCCCTGGGAAGACGCAGACCGAGACCTCTACGACCAGGGCTATGTCTACGTCCAGATCGATGCGGGTCAGTGGCTGATCGACCACGCACAGCGCCAGATCCGTGACGCCTATGCGCCCATACGACCTCCGATCGGAGCCCCCGTCAAACCCGCCACGCCAGAACAGAGCACCTCGCCCGTGCGGCCCGCAGACCAGCAGCGCCCGTCTCCATACACCCCGGACAACTCGGAAAGCCCTGACATCGGCCCCTTGCTGCCGCCCACCGACGGCCTTGCCCCCAGCAACTGAAACACCCTCAAAGGTTGCGCCATGCCTACCCCCTCAGCCACAGCCACTTCAACTGTCACTTCAGCAGCCAGTGTCTCCATGGACGCGGCTCGCACCGTGCGCAGGCCCGCACGCCAAGGCCTGTTCGAAGCCATGGGCCTTGGCGCACCGCCTGACACACCGGCAGAGCAATTCGCAGCGTGGCTGCCCTACTCCGCCTACCTCGCCGATGAAAAAATCTTCGTCAACCGCGATGGCCTGGGCTTCATGCTGGAGGTCATGCCGCAGTCGGGCGCGGATGAACGCATGGCCGAGGTGCTGATCTCGCTGTACGCAAACTGCCCGACGGGTGCGGGCATCCAGTTCCACCTGTTCGCCTCACCTCACGTGCGCGGTCAGTTGCGCCGCTATGCCAACTTGCGAGTCGAAGACGAGGACCAGGCTGATAAGGCCAAGCATTGGGGGCGACCTGCCCGCAACGACAACCTCTTCCACACCCTGGCCCGCCAACGCGTAGGCCACCTGCTGCGCGGCGCGCAATCCTCGCTGACCTCTGGCTTTCACTACACGATCCGGGACTTCCGCCTGATGCTCAGCGTCACCCTGCCAGGTGACGCTCAGGACATGACCAGGCGCGAAGAGGTGATGGCCCAGCGCGAGTCCATGGCCTCCACGCTGCGTTCGGCCTCCCTGCCCAACCGCGTCTGCGATGCCGCTGACCTGATCAACTGGTGCGCACTGTTCACCAACCCTGACCGCATCTCGCAGACCGACGCGCCAGACCTGCACTACGACGACGGGCGCGAACTGCGCGACCAGATCATCGACTTCGACACCATCCAGGATCCCACCCCCAGCGGCCTGCGCCTGTGGAAGGACACCGGATCGGACGAACTGGAGGCGCGCTTTTACTCCATCAAGTCCTTCCCTGAGCGCTTCGCCCTTTGGCAAATGGGCTCGCTGATCGGCGACCTGATGCAACCCGCCCTGCAGTACAGCGCGCCCTTCTTGCTGACCATGGGCGTGCATGTGCTCGACCCCAATGCCACCAAGGCCACGGTCACCGCCAACCATGTGCGCGCCACGCAGAACGCCAAAAGCAAGATGGCCGACGTGATGCCGGACGTGGGCAAGAAGCTGCAGGACTGGACGGCCGCCGCGCAGGCCATCGACACCGGTGGCAGCCTGGTCAGCCTGTACCACCAGTTGGCCATCTTCTCGCCACCGCGCAAGGCGGTGGCGGCCCACGAAGCGGCCAACGCCATCTGGCGTGGCCGGGGCTTTCAGCTCAATGCCGACGTGTACATGCACCGCCAGGCGCTGCTGGCCAGCCTGCCCATGACCCTCACGCCACGCTTTCATGGCGATCTGGCCAAGATGCGCCGCGTCTCGCGCAAGACCATGGCCAACGCGATCCACCTGGCGCCCCTGATCGCGGAGTGGCGCGGCACACGCACCCCCGCCCTGGTCTTCGGCGGGCGCCGTGGGCAGTTGATGACCCTGGACATCTTCGACAATGACCTGGGCAACTACAACTTCGCCATCATCGGCGCACCGGGTTCGGGCAAGTCGGTGCTGATGAACGAGATGGCCTGGTCCTACCGGGCCATCGACGCCAAGGTCTGGATGCTGGACCTGGGCCGCTCTTTCGAGAAGCTGTGCCGCAAGGCCAAGGGCACCTACATCGAGTTCCGCCCCGATGTGGACATTTGCCTGAACCCCTTCACCAACATCGTTGACATCCACGAAGACATCGACATGCTGGTGCCGGCCATCTCCAAGATGTGCTCCATGCAGCACACGCTGGAAGAGGTCCAGTACAAGGCCATATCGGCCATGGTGCTCAAGCTCTTCGCCGAGCACGGCAACGACCTGACCATCACGGCCCTGCGCGAGGCCTTCAAGACCGGCAACATCGAAGCCCTGGGCCTGGTTAACGACCAGCGCATCAAGGACCTGGCCGTGATGCTCAACCCCTACACCCGAGGCGGCCAGTACGAGCGCTTCTTCGAGGGGCCCAGCAACGTCGATTTCAGCAACGATTTCATCGTCATCGAAAACGAGGAACTCAAGCGTCGCCCCGACCTGCACGCCGTTGTCAACATCCTGTTGCTGCACCAGATCACCGGCGAGATGTACCTCAGCCGCAACCGGCGCAAGGTGCTGTTCATTGACGAGCTCAAGCAGCAGCTCGGCGATATCGGGGCCGATGACCCCGTCAAGGCCGCCGTGATCGAGGAAGCGGCCCGGCGCGCCCGCAAATACGGCGGAGCCTTGGGCACGGCAACCCAGAGCGCCGACGACTTCTATGGCTCGGCCCAGATGGAAGCCGCGTTCAACTGTTCGGACTGGGTGTTCCTGCTGCGCCAGAAGCCCGAATCCATCGAGATGCTGGACCGCAAGGGCAGGCTGACCATGGACGAGCCCAAGAAGCGCTTGTTGAACTCGCTCAGGACCGAGGCGGGCGTGTACTCCGAGCTGTACATCTCCTCCCCGGTGGGCGAAGGGGTGGCGCGCAACATCCTGGATCCGGCCACGCACCTGCTGTTTTCCAACAAGCTGGAGGACAACGCGCCCATCGACGAGCTGCGCGCGCAAGGTCTGAGCATCGATGCAGCCATCACCGAACTGCTGCGGCGCCGGGGGCACACCGTATGAAAGCGATCAGCCTCATCCCTGCCCTGGTGCAGTCGCTGCTCACCCTGATCGTGGTCGCTGCCGCCTTGCTGCTCTATGACCGCACTGTGGTGCGCCCAGCGCTGCGCATCGGCATGGTCGATGTGGCCGAGGTGTACCGGCAAAAGGAAGCCGAGTTCACGCAACTGCTCACCAAGGCCGGCTCGGAAGACGATCGGCAAAACGCCATGCTGATGGCGCGCACCTTCGCCCAACGCCTGCCCATTGCGCTGGAGGAATTGCCCCGCGACTGCGCATGCCTGGTGGTACTCAAAGGCGCTGTGGCCGGGCCCACACCGCACACCGTGGACTTGACCGCTCAGTTGCGCCAGAAAGTGGGGATGCCATGACCTTGCAGATCGTCCGCATCCCGCCGCCCGTGCCCTGGCATGTGCGCAGCTATCGCCAAGCCCGGCAATCCTTTTGCGACCAACTGGCCCACATGCGTCGCCGCTGGCATCTCTACCTTCCGGTGTTCGCCATCTGGGCGCTGGCCTACGTCCGGTTGTTCCTGGATCCCACCCCACGCCTGCCCATTGTCTTCAACTGGACGCCCAGCCTGCCCTACCGTGTCGCCTATCGCGTGAGCTGGAAACAGACTGTTCCGCCCGCCTTGCACCGTGGTGACTACATCCTGTTCGCCTTCGCTGGCGATGCACAGCAGCACTACCCGGGCCTGCGCGGTCAGCCCTTCTTCAAGATGGTCAGGGGCCTGCCCGGTGACACCATCACCGTCCAAGACCGCATGGTGTTGATCAACGGCGAGTCGGTGGGGCATGCCAAGGCTCAGACCTTCGACCACCGTGGGCTCGATCCCATTCAGCCCACGGTGATCCCACCGGGCAGCTACTACGTCCAGGGCAGCAGCCCCGACAGCTTTGACTCGCGCTACCGCAGCAGCGGTCTGGTCCGCGCCGAGCAGGTCATCGGGCTCGTGCGGCCCCTGTTCTGAGGAACATGACATGCAAGCCTGTCCATGCCACCTCCAGCAACACCGCAAGTGCCGCAATGGCCGCAATGACGTGCGCCACTCGGCGCCTCGCTTGATCCTGTGCATCTGGATCGCTGGTTTGGCATCTGCAGCCCACGCTCAGGCCCAGACCACGCCCAAGCGGCCGGCCCAGCAACTGGCCGAAAGTCGCGCCCACAGCAGCCCAGTCACTCAAAGCGCCAGCACGCCTGCGTCCACGCCAGACGATGTGCCTCTGGAGGACTACCTGGCACTGCTGGCGCAAATCTCGCCTGCCGCGCGCGACGGCGCTCAAGCCTACTTGCGTGCGTTCGCGCAACGCTGCGGGCGGCCCCTCACCGCGCTGGCGTTGCGCAAGGCCATTGCCCAGGGCAGCGGTGACCCGGTCCTCATGGGCATGGTCAGCGCCAGCCACCCCAGCCAACTGGCGCAGCGTGATGCCCTGCTGAGCCAACTCGCTCAACGCATCCGTTGCGACGCTCGGGGTCAGCCATGAAGCCCAAGAGCCCACAGTTGATGGTGATGGCCTGCCTGCTGACCATGGCATGCACAGGTGCGGGCTCATGCGCTTGGGGCGTGGACCTGGGCAGCATCGGTCCGACCTATCCGATCAGCGAAGCCAACCTGCTGGAGTTCATTGCGCAACGCCTGCGAGAAAAGCAAGCCAATGGCGAACTGGCTCGACTGCAGGACCAAGCCCGTGAGCGCGGCATTCAGGCCGTGCGCCAGCCACAGCCTGTGGCCGGGCTGCGCACCACGCAACAGCCGCGCACCTTCTACTTCGACCCCAGCTTCACGCTGGATCGCAACATCCTGGATCCCCAGGGGCACCTGATGTTTGCCGCTGGCTCGCGCCACAACCCGCTGGACGTGGTGTCCCTGTCCAGACACCTGCTGTTCTTCGACGCCCGTGATGCACGGCAGGTGAGCCGCGCTCGGGAGTTGATCCAGCGCTACCAGGGCCAGCTCAAGGCGATCCTGACAGCTGGCTCCTACCTGGACCTGATGAAAGCCTGGCGCACGCCGGTTTACTACGACCAGCAAGGTGTGCTGACCCGGCGCCTGGGCATCGCACAGGTGCCCGCTCTGGTCTCGCAGGAAGGCAAGCGCCTGCGCGTGGATGAGTTGGAGGTGACACCATGACCCGATCCACCCCAAAAGCAAGATGGCGTCAATCGTGGGATCACATCGCGGCGATCCTGTTGATTTGCTTGCTGGCCATGACCAGCCAGCACAGCCACGCGGCGGGCATCGCCACCTGCACAGGCAAGTTCCCCAACCCCGTCACCGACATCTGCTGGAGCTGCATCCTGCCCATCAGCCTGGGCAGCATCCCCATCGCCAACTTCGGCGGCCAGGAAGACATTGCCAACCCAGGCAGCCCTGTGTGCAGTTGCGGCGTGAACCCGGTCATCGGTCTGTCTATCGGCTTTTGGGAACCGGCTCGCCATGTCGAAGTCGTGCGCAAGCCGTTCTGCCTGACCTCACTGGGCGGCATCGACCTGAACCCGGGCCTGCCCGCCCCGGAAGCCGCCCGCTTCACCCACGCTGAAGGCGACGGCGATGGCGGCAGTTTCTACCAGGCCCATTTCTACGTGAACCCGATGCTGTACTGGCTGGAGGTCGTGACCGACTTTCCCTGCCTGGAAAAGGGCAGCTTCGATCTGGCCTATCTCACCGAGGTCGATCCGCTGTGGAACGACGACGAGTTGACCCTGATCCTCAACCCGGATGCGGTGTTGTTCGCCAACCCCATCGCGATTGCCGCCTGCGCCGCCGATTGCGTGGCCGCCTCACAGGGCTTTGGCATCAAGGAATTGTTCTGGTGCGCAGGATGCCAGGGCGGCATCTACCCGCTGGATGGCCAAGTGCCCTACCACTTGGGCGGTGTTCGCACGGCCGTTCTGCTGGCCCAGCGCCTGACCACCAAGATGCACCGCGAGTTGATCGCCTGGGGATGGCATGGCACGCCCGGCCTGTGTGGCC
>MESA01000035.1 GCA_001770775.1 Burkholderiales bacterium RIFCSPHIGHO2_12_FULL_63_20 | reverse complement strand
TGCAGCTGCCCAAGAAGCTGTACTGATCGCTTCTTTGCTTGTCTGACTTTCGCCTCTTGCGTTCACGCAACAGGCATGCAGGTCAAGACCAAAGCCCGCGCGGGGACGCCCATGCGGGCTTTTGCTTTTTCTGACTCGAATTTTTGACACAGGACTTCACCATGAGCCTCAAGCAACGCATCACCGACGACATGAAGGCCGCCATGCGCGCCAAGGAAGCCGAGCGCCTGAACACCATCCGCATGCTGCTGGCCGCCATGAAGCAAAAGGAAGTGGACGAGCGCGTCGAGCTCGATGACACCCTGATCGTCGCCATCGTCGACAAGCTCATCAAGCAGCGCAAGGATGCCGCGCAGCAATTCGAAGGCGGTGGTCGCCAGGACCTGGCCGACAAGGAAAAGAGCGAGATCGTTGTGCTCGAGGCCTACCTGCCGCAACGCCTGAGCGCTGATGAGGTGACGGCAGCCGTCAAGGCCATCGTGGCCGAGCTGGGCGCCTGCGGCCCTGGCGACATGGGCAAGGTCATGGGCGCGGTCAAGCAGCGCCTGGCTGGTCAAGCCGACATGGGGGTGGTGTCTGCCGCAGTGAAGGCCGCACTCGCCGGCTGATCGCGGTGCCGAACAAAGGCACAATGACAAGCCTTCCCGTTTGAAAGCCAGACCATGAGCGATTCCGTGCCCCTGCAAGCCATTGCCGAAGACGTGTACACCGCCCCTCAATTGACCCCCGAGGCCATGGCCTCAGCGGCCGAAGCGGGTTTCAAGGCGGTGTTGAACAACCGGCCTGATTTTGAAGGGGGCCCGGAGCAGCCCACCAGCGCCGCCATGGAGGCCGCAGCTCAGGCGGCCGGCCTGGCATACGCCCACTTGCCCGTGCAAGGCGGCTACCAGTCGCCTGAAGAGATTGCGCAATGCGCAGCCTTGTTGAAGTCCTTGCCGCGCCCGCTGCTCATGTTCTGCCGCAGCGGCGCACGCTCGACCAAGTTGTACCAACAGGCGATCTCGCTTGACGACTGAACCCCATCGGCCCATGCGAGGCTCGTGAGGGCTTCAGCAGGACGGGGCGGGCTCGGTGCGTGTGATCAGGTAGGCGCACAGGCCCAACAGGCCTGCGCCAATGCCCCAGGTCAAGGGACGTGACCCCAGCGCGGCCGCCGTGATGGCGCCGCTCACTGAAATCCCCGCAATGGCGGCCACCTTGCCGCGTCGGGTGATTTGGCGTTTGTCTGCCCACAGCCGCAGGCTACGTCCGAAGCGAGGATGGTTCAACAGGCGCTCGCGCAAAGCTGGATCGCCTTTGCCATAAGCCCAGGCCCCGATCAGCAGGAACACTGTGGTCGGCAAGACCGGGACAAAGGCATTGACCAGCCCGATCAGCACACACAAACCGCCCAGGGAGCGCCACGTGCGCTGCAGCGCACGTTCACCCCAGTCCGATTGCGCACCGGAGGAAGGCAGCGGCCGAATGCCATGACCGGCATCGGTCGGCATGCTGTGCAAAGAACGCTGAATCATGGGCTGAACTCCCGTCTCAATGGCATTGCGCCATCGTCATTCCATTGTCATCCTCTTGTGTTGGCTTGAAAAGCAGAAAAGGGCCTCAGGGGCCCCTTTCTGCGTGATTTGCACGCGACTGGCGTGCGGGACAGCCCTCGAAGAGGCCCCTCAGTGGCCAGCGATCTTCATTTTCTCGATCAAGACCGAGCCCACCGTCTTGCTGCCGTACGTGTAGGCGTCGGCGCCCACGGCCACAATCTGCTGGAACATCTCGCCCAGGTGGCCTGCAATGGTGATCTCGTGCACCGGGTAGGCAATCTTGCCGTTCTCCACCCAGTAGCCCGCTGCGCCACGCGAGTAGTCGCCGGTCACGTAGTTCACGCCCTGGCCCATCAGCTCGGTCACGAACAAGCCGGTGCCCAGCTTCTTGAGCATGGCCTTGAGGTTGTCCTTCGGGTCGGTCAGCTTGCTGCTCATGATCAGGTTCTGCGAGCCGCCAGCGTGGCCGGTGGTGCGCATGCCCAGCTTGCGTGCCGAGTAGCTCGACAGGAAGTAGCTCTGCACCACACCGCTCTTGACGATCTTGCGCTTGTGGGTCAACACACCCTCGTCATCGAAGGGCGCGCTGCCTTTGGCCTTGAGCAGGAACGGGTCTTCAAGGATGTCGATGTGCTTGGGGAAAACGGGCTTGCCCAGGCTGTCGACCAGGAAGGTGGCCTTGCGGTACAGCGCACCACCGCTGACCGCCTGCACGAAACCACCCAGCAGGCCGGCGGCCAGCGTGTTCTCGAACAGCACCGGCACCTCGCAGGTGGCAATTTTGCGGGACTTCAGGCGCGACAAGGCGCGCTCGGCGGCATAGCGGCCTACGGCTTCGGGCTTGGCCATGTCACGCGCATCGCGCTCGGACGTGTACCAGAAGTCGCGCTGCATGTCGTTGCCACGCCCGGCAATGGGCGAGACCGACAGCGAGTGGCGCGAGCTGGCATAGCCACCGCGAAAACCACGGCTGTTGCCTGCCCAGAAGTGCGACTGTTGAGCCGACACGCCTGCTCCCTCGGAGTTGGTGATGCGCGGGTCCACCGACAGCGCGGCTTCCTCGCAGCGGCGCGACAGCTCGGCGGCGCCTTCGGCATCAATCGCCCAGGGGTGGAACAGGTCCAGATCGCGCTTGGCCTGGCGCGGGGTGGCCAGGTCTTCGGCGTCGGGCAGGCCGGCCGCAGGGTCCTCGGCGGTGTAGCGGGCGATGTCGTAGGCGGCACGCACCGTCTGCTCCAGCGCCTTGGGAGAAAAGTCAGAAGTGGTGGCGTTGCCGCGGCGCTGCCCCACGTACACCGTCACGCCAATGGTCTTGTCTCGGTTGCGCTCGACGTTTTCCAGCTTGCCCTTGCGCACCGACACCGACAGGCCCATGCCTTCGGAGACTTCGGCGGCGGCATCGGTGGCACCCACCTTCCGGGCCAGGCCCAGGGTGTCTTCAATCAATTGTTGGAATTGCTCGCGGCTGTAGGCAAAGCCATTGGGCTTTTCGGAGGACTTGCTGGATTTGACGGCCATGTTGTGGTTTGTGAATGAGAGCACCCGTATCATAGCGAGGACATGAATTCGAAACATTCCCCCAACCACGACGGGTTCGATCCCGAAGACGACCTGGACGACCGTCCGCCCAGCCGGAGCATGCTCAAGCGTGCCAGCTTGGCCTTGCAGGAGCTGGGTCAGCAACTGCTGGACATGCCTGCGAGCCGTCTGGCTGAAATCGACATGCCCGAGCGCCTGCGCGACGCGCTGGACGGTTACAAGACGACGCGCTCGTTCGAAGGCAAACGCCGCCAGATCCAGTTCATTGGCAAGGTGATGCGCACGATCGATGCTGAGCCTTTGCGTGAAGCCGTGGCCCAGTACCAACTGGGGCATGCCCACAATGCCTTGGCTCTGCACCAGGCCGAGCGCTGGCGCGCTGAGCTGATCGCCGATGACACGGATGCCGTCACCCGCTGGGTGGCCGACTTCCCGGACACCGACGTGCAACAGTTGCGCACCCTGATCCGCAACGCCCGCAAGGATGCAGCGCTCGAGCCAGAAAAGCGCAGCGGCCGGGCCTTCCGCGAACTGTTCCAGTTCATCAAGCGCACCATGGAGGCGCAGGGCAAGGACGAAGCGCCACCGGATCAAGGCACGAGCGCATGAGTGCCACACCGTCGCCAGAGCTCGATACCGTCCGCATTGGCGTCGTGTCCATCAGCGACCGCGCCAGCAGTGGTGTCTACGAAGACAAGGGCCTGCCAGCCTTGAAGGACTGGCTGGGTCGCGCAGTGTGCAATCCCATTGAATGGGTGCCCCGCCTGATCGCCGACGAGCGCGACGTCATTGCCGACACCTTGCGCGACCTGGTAGACCAGGCCGGCTGCCATCTCGTGCTGACCACCGGCGGCACCGGCCCCTCGCCACGCGATGTGACGCCCGAAGCCACCCTGGACGTGGCCGACAAGGAAATGCCGGGGTTTGGCGAGCAAATGCGCCAGATCAGCCTGCGCTTTGTGCCCACCGCCATTTTGTCGCGCCAGACGGCGGTGATCCGCAAGCAGGCTTTGATCCTGAACCTGCCAGGCCAGCCCAAGTCGATTGCCGAAACGCTGGAAGGCCTGAAAGACGCAGCAGGGCAGTCGCTGGTGCCCGGCATTTTTGCGGCGATGCCGTATTGCATTGATCTGATTGGTGGGCCCTACATCGAGACCCGCCCTGAAGTGTGCGCGGCGTTTCGTCCGAAATCGGCCAAACGCCCGATTTCCAGCTAGGCACGATTCAGCTGGCGATGTGGTCCAGCATCGAAAACTGAGAGTGTGCGATGAAGTTCATGACACGAGTGGTGCTTTCCATGGGCTTGCCTGCCTTGGCAGTGGTCGCATGCGGCATCGGGGTTGGCGGTGGTGTGTTCGTCTTGAATCGAGGTCTACAAGGTTACTTCGAACACGATGATGCAATGGCTGAGGCAGCGGTGGAGATGTACTCCCAAGGGCTTCAGATGGGGCAGGCACTGCGAAACGTCGTAATTGATCCCACGGATCAGAAGGCGCGCGACAACCTGCAATCCGCAGATCAGGCATTTGCGGCCGCACACGACAAGGCGCGCGTGGCAGCCACGGATGAAAACAGAGCATCTCTCGCCCAGATCGAATCGTTGCGCAGTGCTTGGCGTGAGAAGCAAACGGCCGTGTTGGATCTGGCCGCAGGAGACCAATCTGCTGCCATTGCCATGCTCAAGCGTGACGAAACACCACGCTGGAGAGCGCTGCGGGAGAGGCTGCTTGAACTCAAGCAAACCGCTGCCAGCAACAAGACGGCGGCGCGTCAGTCGGCCGAGAAGGCTCTGAACTCGGCCAGCGCCCTTGCTCTCTCTCTGGCGGTACTGTGCGTCTTGGGTTGCGCATACAGCTTGTGGGCGCTGCGTCGCCGATTGGAGCTTGAGCTCGGCGGAGATCCCAGCGATGCGCGTCATGCTCTGGCGCTGGTGGAGTCCGGTGACTTGCTGTGTCGTGTTCCCGTGAGGGGCGGGGACACGCAAAGTTTGATGGCGGCGATCGGGCGCATGCAGGCCGCAATGCGCAGCCTCGTCGCAGAGATCAACCAGGCAGCACACTCCATCGGTACTGCGACGGGGGAGATCGCCGGAGGCAACCTGGACCTCTCGGCGCGAACCGAGCGTCAGGCCAGCAGCCTCCAGCAGGTGGCCGCGTCCATGGAAGAGCTCGGCAGTGCTGTCGATCACAACACCGAATCTGCACGGCAGGCGACCACGCTCTCAAGTGAAGCCAACGACATTGCCATCAAGGGTGGCGCAGCGGTACAAGCCGTGGTGGACACGATGTCAGGCATCAGCGCTCAGAGTCAAAAGATTGCCGAGATCACCAACGTGATCGATGGTATCGCCTTTCAGACAAACATCCTGGCGCTGAACGCAGCGGTGGAGGCTGCTCGGGCCGGAGAGCAGGGGCGAGGTTTTGCCGTGGTGGCCAGTGAAGTGCGGCTGCTTGCGCAGCGCAGTGCGCAAGCAGCCAAAGAGATCAATGGGCTCATTGGCGAGAACGTCAACAAAGTTGAGCAGGGCGCCGCTCAAGTGCAGTCTGCCGGAGACACCATGCATGACGTGGTTGCGCAGATCGGTCGTGTTAGCGGCTTGATTCGGGAGATCGCCAATGCCACGGGTGAACAGAGCGATGGTTTGCGGCAGGTCAGTCAGGCGGTCTCTCTGCTTGACGAGGCGACCCAGCAAAATGCTGCGCTGGTGGAGGAGGCCGGCGCTGCGGCTGAGAGTCTCCATCAGCAGGCTGGGCAATTGACAGCGCTGGTCAGCGCCTTCAAGGTCTAAGTCGCTCGCAGCCTGTCCGCGCACGCTGTGGTCATTCTTGTGACGAATGGTGTCAGATTCAGATAATTCATTTGATTCATTCGGGGCGGCTTTCTACACTCCTTGATCCAAAGAGGAGACACCCGCCCATGAGCGACGTCAAGAACGACACACTGATCGACCACGCCGGCCAGGTACGCGCCGGCGAAGAGGTGGACCTGGCAAAAGTCACGGCCTACCTGAAGGCGCAGGGCCTGGACCTGCAGGGCGAGCCCGAGCTGCAACAGTTCCCGGGGGGCGCGTCCAACCTGACCTACCTGGTGCGCTACGCCAACCGGGATCTCATCTTGCGCCGTCCGCCGTTCGGCCATATCGCCAAGTCCGCCCACGACGTGGTGCGCGAGGCGGTGGTCATGCGCCAACTCAAGCCTGTCTACCCCAAGGTGCCCGAGATCTTCGCCATCTGCGAAGACAACGAGGTCATCGGCGCACCGTTCTACGTGATGGAGCGCCTGGTGGGCGTCATTCCCCGCCAGAACCTGCAGCCCGAGCTGGGTCTGGATGAGGCCAAGACCCGCCAGCTGTGCCTCAACGTGCTCGACACCCTGATCGACCTGCACAAGCTCGACCCCAAGGCCGTCGGCATGGACAGCCTGGGCAAGGGCGAGGGCTATGTCGCGCGACAGGTTGAAGGTTGGACCAAGCGCTATCGCGCCGCCCGCACAGACGACGTGGGCGACTTCGAGGTGGTCATGCAATGGCTGCATGACAAGCAGCCCCAGCAGGAAGTGGCGATCAGCCTGATCCACAACGACTTCCGCTTTGACAACGTCGTGCTGGACGTGAACGATCCGCTCAAGGTGATCGGCGTGCTGGACTGGGAAATGGCCACATTGGGCGATCCGCTGATGGACCTTGGCAGCGCGCTGGCCTACTGGGTGCAGGCCGATGACGACAAGTTCATGCAGGGCTCGCGTCGCCAGCCGACCAATGCGCCCGGCATGCTGACACGTGACGAGGTGGTGCGCTACTACGGCGAGAAGACCGGCTTCAGCGTGGCGAACTTCGACTTCTACACGGTGTACGGCCTGTTCCGTCTGGCGGGCATCGCCCAGCAGATCTACAAGCGCTTCAAGGAAGGCAATGCCCGCAACCCGGTGTTTGCCACCTTTGGCCCCTTTGTGAAGTACCTGGAGCAACGCTGCCTGAGCATCATCGCCAAGTCGGCGCTGTGACCCCGTGCCTTGCCATTTCATCGCATTCTGAGATCCCCCACATGAGCATCCCCAACACCTTCGATCTGACCGGCAAGATCGCCCTGGTCACAGGCTCCAGCCGTGGCATTGGCGAAGCTATCGCCCGCCTGCTGGCCGCCCACGGCGCCCACGTCATCATCTCCAGCCGCAAGGCCGAGCCCTGCGAAGCCGTGGCCGCGTCCATTCGCGAAGCCGGCGGCAAGGCCTCGGTGCTGGCCTGCCACGTGGGTGAGATGGACCAGATTGATGCCACCTTCAAGGCCATCGAGCAGCAGTTCGGTCGCCTGGACATCCTGGTCAACAACGCCGCGGCCAATCCCTACTTTGGCCACATCACCGACACCGATCTGGGCGCTTTCCAGAAGACGGTGGATGTCAACATCCGCGGTTACTTCTTCATGTGCTCGGGTGGTGCCAAGCTGATGCACAAGAACGGTGGCGGCTCGATCATCAACATCGCGTCGGTCAACGGCGTGATCCCCGGCATGGCCCAGGGCATTTACTCCATCACCAAGGCAGCCGTGATCTCGATGACGCACGCGTTTGCCAAGGAGTGCGCCCCGATGAAGGTGCGCGTGAATGCCATCCTTCCGGGCGCCACCGACACCAAGTTCGCGTCGGCCCTCACCAGCAATGAGATGATTTTGAAGATGGTGATGGCCCACACGCCGATGAACCGTGTGGCCGAGCCGTCGGAGATGGCCGGCGCGGCGCTGTACCTGGCGTCGGATGCGGCCAGCTACACCACCGGCACCTGCCTGAACGTGGACGGCGGCTACCTGTTGGCCTGAACGACCTGACGCGCGGGCTCAGACCAGCTTGTTGAGGCCGTCCGCGTCAAAGCTTTCGGTCTTTTGCGCATCGTCGGGCATGCAGTCGCGCCCGGTCTGGGTCTGCGCACAGTCGGCCAGCTTCTCGATGGCGCGCCACAACTGCGTGATCTGGTGCTCGTGGCCGGCGGCGTGGTCGATCAGCCCCTTGAGGGCTTGCGACAAGGGGTCGTCGCCCCCGGTCACGCCGTAAGCAGAAAAGCCCATGCGGGCCGCAACCGCCTCGCGCTCGGCCTGCTTGGCGTCGACGGCGGCTTGCTTGACGATGATGCGTGCCGGGTTGCCCACGGCGGTGGCACCCGGAGGCACTTCTTTGGTCACCACGGCGTTGGAGCCCACACGCGCGCCATCGCCCACCGTGAACCCGCCCAGCACCTGCGCATTGGCGCCCACGATCACGCCTTTGCCCAAGGTGGGATGGCGCTTGGTGCCTTTGCTCAAAGACGTCCCACCCAGGGTCACGCCCTGGTAGATGGTGCAGTCATCACCGACGATGGCCGTTTCGCCCACCACCACGCCCATGCCGTGGTCGATGAACACGCGGTGTCCGATCTGTGCGCCAGGGTGGATCTCGATGCCCGTGAAAAAACGGGACCAGTGCGAAATCCAGCGCCCCAGCCATTTCAAACCATGCGTCCAGCACCAGTGTGCGCCACGGTGGAAGGTGAGGGCGTGCAGGCCGGGGTAGCAGGTCAGCACCTCCCATGCGGTGCGTGCCGCAGGGTCACGTTCCAGGATGCAGGCGACGTCTTCTCGCAGTCTGGCGAAGAGCATGGAGTGGCTTATTTGTTTTTCGTATCAGGGTCTGCCAGTGTAGCGGGCGGCAGAAAACCCGCATGGCGAACGGGCGTCCGGGGAGCGCTTCCTTGCCGCGCATCAAAAGGTACCTTGCACGGCCCAAAGCTCACTGTTTACAACGGTCCAGAATGGCCTTGGCGATGCCGCGCAGCACGTGGATCTCTTCCTGGCGCAGCTCGGCCCGGTTGAGCAACTGGTTAAGGCGCGGCATGAGCTTCTTGGGCGCCTTGGGGTCCAGGAAGCCCAGCGCGACCAGCGCCTGCTCCCAGTGGCTCAGCGCGCCTTGCACCGCCTGACCATCAGCCAGATCAGGGGAGGGCGTGCGGGCTTGCACCGGAAAGCCTCCCAGCGCCTGGCGCCACTCATAGGACAGCAGCTGCACAGCCTGCGACAGGTTCAGCGAGCCATAGTGGGGGTTGGTGGGGATGCTGATGACGGCATGGCAGCGGTACACGTCTTCATTGGCCATGCCGTAGCGTTCACTGCCGAACACGAAGCCCACGCGCTGCGCAGGCTCCTGCCTGGCCAGCGCCGCCAAGCCTTCGCGCGGTGTGAGGGTGGGTGGACCGAAATCGCGGGGGGTCATCGCGGTCCCAATGGCATAGGTGACACCGTCCAGGGCTTCTGCCAGGGTGTCGACAATGCGGGCGCGCACCAGGATGTCGGCGGCGCCGCTGGCCAGGGCCACCGTCTCTTCCTGGCTCAGCACGTCGGCGAAGCGAGGGCGTACCAGCACCAGATCCGAGAAACCCATCACCTTCATGGCCCGCGCGGTCGCCCCCACATTGCCCGGATGGCTGGTGCCGATCAGGATGAAGCGGGTGGGATCGGTGCCGAGCCCGGCTGAGCCTGTGGTGGAAACGGTCATGACGCAGGGGAATCCGTGAAAAAGGGGATGCAAAAAAAGCGGGGTTTCTATAGAATTATCGTTTCCCCTCGCTCTTTGATCACCGCTGCGCCCTTTCCCTGTCCGCGAACAGCCTTGCTGTGCGCGGTGGTCATCCGCTTTTCCGGTCCGGTTCATTGGCCGGTTTCCAAGGTTAAACCATGTCGCAAACCCTGCACCCCATGCTCAACATCGCCATCAAAGCTGCACGCGCAGCCGGGGCGATCATCAACCGGGCATCGCTCGACATCGAGCGCCTCACAGTGGTGTCCAAGTCGCACAACGACTTTGTGACCGAGGTGGACAAGGCAGCAGAAGACGTGATCATCGCCACCGTGCTCGATGCCTATCCCGGCCACGGCATCCTGGCCGAAGAATCGGGGCGCACCCACGGGGCCAAGGACAGCGATTTCGTCTGGATCATCGATCCCCTCGACGGCACCACCAACTTCATCCACGGACTGCCCGTTTACGCGGTGTCCATCGCCTTGGCCTTCCGTGGCCAGGTGCAGCAAGCGGTCGTGTACGACCCCAGCCGCAACGACCTGTTCTACGCCTCGCGTGGCAAGGGCGCCTACATGAACGACCGCCGCATCCGTGTGTCCAAGCGCACACGCATGCTCGAAGCCCTGATCGGCACCGGTTTCCCCTTCCGCAAGGGTGACAACTTCCAGCGCTACATGAAGATGTTCGAGGACGTCATGGTGCAGTGCGCCGGCCTGCGCCGCCCGGGCGCCGCCTCGCTCGACCTGTGCTACGTGGCTGCCGGCTTCTACGACGGTTTCTTTGAAACCGGCCTGAGCCCCTGGGACATCGCCGCAGGCTCGCTGATCATCACCGAAGCCGGTGGCCTGGTGGGCAACTTCACCGGCGAGCCCGATTTCATGTACCAGCGCGAAATCGTGGCTGGCACGCCCCGCATCTACGGCCAGCTGGTCAAGACCCTGGCGCCCTACACCCGTGTGATCACGGATGAGGCGAGCTCCCTGGACGGTGCTGGCGCCGATGACGAAGGTGAAAGCGACGCCGAAGACGACGCCCTGATCGCGTCGCTGCAGGAAGTCGAAGACGCCGCGCAAGCTGCCAAGCTGGCCGCCGCCAATGGCGAAGACAAGCCCAAGCGCACCCGCATCACGGCCGCCGCCAAGGCTGCTGAAGACCGTGGCGACAAGGACGCTGCCCCCTTCTGAGGCGCGCGGCCTGTTTCGTCACCCAGGGCCGCAAGGCCCTTTTTTGTTGCCAGCGCTGACATACACTTTCGGCCCAGGCGCATCGGCGCGCCACTGATCGCCCCATGGACCAAGCACGCACCGTTTCCCCCGCGCAGGACTTCTCTGGCCACACCCCCATGATGGCGCAGTACCTGCGCATCAAGGCCGAGCACCCGGACACCCTGGTGTTCTACCGCATGGGTGACTTTTACGAACTGTTCTACGACGATGCTCGCAAGGTCAACCGTCTGATCGACATCACGCTGACCGTGCGAGGTCAGTCAGCCGGTGAGCCGATCGTGATGGCGGGCGTGCCTTTCCATGCGCTCGACACCTATCTGTCCAAGCTGATCAAGCTGGGCGAGTCTGTGGCCATTGCCGAGCAAGTGGGCGAGGTGGGGGCGACCAAGGGGCCGGTTGAGCGCAAGGTGGTGCGCGTGGTCACGCCGGGCACACTCACCGACACCGAGTTGCTCAACGAACGCGCCGATGCCTTGCTTCTGGCCGTGGTGATGAGCAAGCGCGGTCGCCATGCCGAGCATGCCGTGCCTTGTGGTCTGGCCTGGCTGGGCCTGTCCAGCGGCAAGCTGGGCGCCACCGAGTGCACCGAGCGTGAACTGGCCAGCTGGCTGGCGCGTCTGCAGCCGGCAGAAATCCTGTTCGACCGCGAACGGGTGCCCGCCACGCTGCAGCCGCTGCTGACCCAGAGCACGCGCAGCGTCGCCATGACCAGCCGGCCGACCTGGCAGTTTGACAGCGGTCTGGGCCTGCGCAAGCTGTGCGAGCAGCTGCAGGTCAGCACCCTGCAAGGCTATGGCGCACAAGACCTGACCCTGGCTCATTCGGCCGCAGCCGCCTTGCTGAGTTACGCCGAGCACACGCAGGGCAGGGCGCTGTCGCACGTCAGCTCGCTGGAGGTGCCTCACAGCTCCGAGTTGCTGGACCTGCCACCCGCCACACTGCGCAATCTGGAGCTGACCCAGACCCTCCGGGGCGAGGATTCGCCCACCTTGCTCTCGCTGCTGGACACCTGCCGCACCGGCATGGGCAGCCGTGCCCTGCGCCAATGGCTCACCCAACCGCAGCGTGACCGCGCCACGGCCACCGCGCGCCATGACGCCATCGCCTGCCTGCTGGCGCCAACGCAGCACGACCAAGGCTACGACGCCCTGCGGGACGCTTTGCGCCAGATGAGCGACGTGGAGCGCATCACCGCCCGCATCGCCTTGCGACAGGTGCGCCCGCGCGAGCTGGCCGGCCTGCGCGACACCTTGCTGGGCCTGCCCGTGCTGCGAGAGCGCGTGCCCGATGGCGCGCCTCTGCTCGGTCAGTTGCACGACGCGCTGCAGCCCGATCCGGCCATCGCTCGGCAACTGCAGGCCATGATCATGGAGACGCCTGCGGTGCTGGTGCGCGACGGCGGCGTCATCGCCAACGGCTTCGACCCCGATCTGGACGAGCTGCGCGCTATCTCCGAGAACTGCGACGCCTTCCTGCTGGAGTTAGAGGCCCGCGAACGCACCCGCACCGGCATCCCGAACCTGCGCGTGCAGTTCAACAAGGTGCATGGTTTCTACATCGAGGTCACGCAGGGCCAGGTCGACAAGGTGCCGCTCGACTACCAGCGCCGCCAGACCCTCAAAAACGCCGAACGCTTCATCACGCCCGAACTCAAGGCCTTTGAAGACAAGGCCTTGTCTGCGCAAGAACGCGCGCTGGCCCGCGAGAAGTTCCTGTTCGAACAGCTGATCGATTTCCTTCAGGCGCACATTGCCGTCCTGGGTGCCTTGGGCCGGGCGCTGTCGTCGCTCGACGCCCTGGCCGCCTTGGCCGAGCGTGCGGCCACGCTGGGCTGGAGCCGTCCCGAGTTCAGCATCCACCCTGGCATCGAGATCGAAAAAGGCCGCCATCCTGTCGTGGAGGCACGCCTGATGGAAACCGGCGGCGCGGCCTTCATCCCCAACGACTGCCGCTTTGACGTCAACCGCCGCATGATGATCGTGACCGGCCCGAACATGGGCGGTAAATCGACCTTCATGCGTCAGGTGGCCCTGATCGTGCTGCTGGCCGCGGTGGGCTCCTACGTGCCCGCTGCGTCGTGCCGCCTCGGGCCCATCGACGCCATCCACACCCGCATCGGTGCCGCCGACGACTTGGCCAACGCCCAGTCCACCTTCATGGTGGAGATGACCGAAGCCGCCGCCATCGTGCACGCCGCCACCGAACAGTCGCTGGTGTTGATGGACGAAGTGGGGCGTGGCACCTCCACCTTCGACGGCCTGGCCCTGGCCGGCGCCATCGCCGGCCACCTGCACGACAAGAACAAGTCGTTCACCCTGTTTGCCACGCACTATTTCGAGCTGACCGCCTTGCCCGAAAAGCTCCCGCGCGCGCTGAACATGCACGTGGGTGTGGCCGAGTCGGGCGACGACATCATCTTCCTGCATGAGTTGCAGCACGGCCCGGCCAGTCGCAGCTATGGCGTTCAGGTGGCCCGCCTGGCCGGCATGCCGCATTCGGTGATCCGCCAGGCGCGCTCGACCCTGGAGTCGCTGGAAGCACATCAGCGCCAGTCGGACGACCAGATCGACCTGTTCGCCCAGGTGGAGGCGCCCGGCCTGGATCTGGATGCGCTGGCAACCCAGGGTGGCCCGCTCCTTGCTGACAACGCGGGCGAGGCGATGACCGCTGCCGAGGCACAAACCCTGTCCTTGCTGGCGGGCATCGACCCGGATACCCTGACGCCCCGCGAAGCGCTGGATGCGCTCTACAAACTCAAATCGGTGATTTCGTCATGACCTACTGCGTGGCCATGCGGCTCAATGCCGGACTCGTGTTCCTGTCCGATTCCCGCACCAATGCGGGGCTCGACCAGATCAGCACCTTCCGCAAAATGACCATTTACGAGCGCGAAGGCGATCGCGTGCTGGTCATGCTGTCGGCAGGCAACCTGGCCATCACCCAGGCCGTCAAGCAGGTGCTGAGCAGCGAGACCATCGACGGTGGCGATGGCAAGCCCATCACGATCTGGACCGCGAAAAGCATGTTCGACGTGGCCCGCATCGTGGGCAGCGCCGTGCGCAAGGTGCATGCACGGGACGCGGACGCGCTCAAGAAGCACGGCATTGAATTCAACTGTAGTCTGATCATCGGCGGGCAGATCCAGGGCGAGACCCTGCGCCTGTTCAACGTCTACGCCGCGGGTAACTTTGTCGAAGCCGGCATCGACGGGGTCTGCTACTTCCAGATCGGCGAGTCCAAGTACGGCAAACCGGTGATTGACCGCGTCGTCACGCCCGACACGCCGCTGCAGGAAGCGGCCAAGTGCGCGCTGATCTCGATGGACTCGACACTCAAGTCCAACCTGTCAGTGGGTCTGCCGCTGGATTTGCTGGTGTACGAAGCCGACTCGCTTCAGGCCACACAGCTCATCAACATCGACGAGTCCAATGCCTATTTCCGCATGATTCGCTCGAGCTGGGGGCAGCGGCTGCGTGACGTTTTCGACTCGATTCCCGACCCCAGCTGGGACCAGGCGGCCAGCAGCGTGCAGGCCCATACGGGCGCACAACAATCCCAGGCGATGAACCCGATCAACAAGATCGCCGGGCCCGACGCCTGAACGTCGTCAGCGCGCCGGATCTTGGCGCACCGGACTTCAGCGCGCCAAGGTGGTACCGGCCTCGCGGTCGAGCTCGTCAATGCAGGCGGCTATGCGCGCCTGGCAGTCGGCCATCAAGGCGGGCACGTCCGCCGTGGTCATCCCCGTGGTGGGGATGGGCGGCAGCGAACGGATGATGACGTTGCCGCTGTGCCAGCGGTTCAAACGCATGCCCCGCACATAGTTGTTGCTGCAGATCGGGATGATGGGGACACCGGCGTTGATGGCCATCAGGAAGGCCCCCTTCTTGAGCGGCTGCAGGCCCTTGCCGTGCCCGCGGGTGCCTTCGGCAAACACCCACAGCGAGATGTCCTTGTGCTGCAGGGTATCGGTCGTGGTCAGCATGGCCCTCTTGGCCTTCACCGCATTGCCACGGTCCACCAGCACATTGCCCGCCAGCCAGTAAAGCTGGCCGAACAGGGGAATCCACTTCAGGCTCTTCTTGCCCAGGCTCACCGTCCGCTTGGGCACCGTCAGGCCGAACACCATCAGGTCGTAGTTGGAGATGTGGTTGGCCACGATCACGGCCGAACGCTGGTGGTCGCGCACCGTGTCGTCTTCGAGCTTCACCTGCAGCCCGAGAATTCGCATGGCGGGAACGCCATAGACCCGGGCGCACCAGCGGCTGTTGTCCGGGTTGAAAGGGCGACACAGACCGATCAACAAACCCACCACGCTGGCGATCACAAAGTGCACGGCCAGCAACAACATGCGCAAGAAAAACAACACCCCAACTCCTGTCTGGAGCCATGGGGGCCCCGCGATTCGCGGCGATTATGCGCCGTCCCGCACGAGCGTCGCGGACAGATTCTGTGCATCAATCCACGTCGGAGCCCAGCCCAAACCACCTATAATGCCGCTTTACCACCGCAGCGTTCCTCGTCAAGACGAACGCTTATGCGCACATGACCAAGTTTGTCTTCGTCACCGGCGGTGTGGTGTCCTCACTCGGTAAGGGCATCGCCGCTGCGTCACTGGCCGCCATCCTCGAATCACGGGGCCTCAAAGTCACCCTGATCAAGCTGGATCCGTACATCAACGTCGATCCGGGCACGATGTCGCCATTTCAACATGGCGAAGTTTTCGTGACCGAGGACGGTGCGGAAACCGACCTCGATCTGGGCCACTACGAGCGCTTCATCACCACGCGGATGAAGAAGCCCAACAACTTCACCACCGGCCAGATCTACATGAGCGTTCTTGAAAAAGAACGCCGTGGTGATTACCTGGGCAAGACCGTTCAGGTCATCCCGCACATCACCAACGAGATCCAGGACTACGTCCGCCGTGGGGCAGGCGAGGGCACGCCCGATGCCGTGGATGTCGCGATCGTCGAGATCGGCGGCACCGTGGGTGACATCGAGTCCCTGCCGTTCATGGAAGCGGCGCGTCAGCTCAGCCTCAAGGCCGGCCCTAGCAACGCCGCCTTCGTGCACCTGACCTACGTGCCCTTCATCGCGGCCGCCGGCGAGCTCAAGACCAAGCCGACCCAGCACACCGTGCAGAAGATGCGCGAAATCGGTATCCAGCCCGATGCGCTGCTGTGCCGTGCTGACCGCGCGATCCCGTCCGATGAACGCGAAAAGATCTCGCTGTTCACCAACGTGGCCGAGACCGGCGTGATCTCGATGTGGGATGTGGACACCATCTACAAGGTGCCCCGCATGCTGCACGAGCAGCACCTGGACGACCTGATCTGCAACAAGCTGCAGCTCCAGACCAAACCGGCCGACCTGTCGCGCTGGGACCATCTGGTCAACGAGGTCGAACACCCGAAGGGCGCCGTCACCATCGCCATGTGCGGCAAGTACACCGACCTGTCGGATTCGTACAAGTCGCTCAACGAGGCCTTGCGCCACGCCGGCATCCACAACCACGTGCGGGTCAACATCGAGTATGTCGACTCCGAGACGCTCACGTCCGAGACCGTCAGCCAGCTGGCACAGTTCGACGCCATCCTGGTGCCGGGCGGCTTTGGCAAGCGCGGCGTGGAAGGCAAGATCTGCGCGGCCCAGTTTGCCCGTGAAAACGGCATCCCTTACCTGGGCATCTGCCTGGGCATGCAGGTGGCCACGATCGAGTACGCCCGCCACAAGGCTGGTTTGACCGATGCCAACTCCACCGAGTTCGAGCCGAACACCCCGTACCCCGTCATCGCCCTGATCGACGAGTGGCTGGACGCCGACGGCACCGTGCAAAAGCGCGATGCTTCGTCCGACCTGGGTGGCACGATGCGCCTGGGCGCGCAAAGCTCCGACGTGGCACCGGGCACCATTGCCCACGAAATCTATGGTCCCGTCGTGACCGAGCGTCACCGCCACCGTTACGAAGCCAACGAGCGCTACCTCGACAAGCTGCGTGAAGCCGGCCTGGTCATCTCCGCGATCACCCAGCGCGAAAAGCTGACCGAGATGGTCGAGCTGCCCAAGACCGTGCACCCGTGGTACGTGGGCGTGCAGTTCCACCCCGAGTTCAAGTCGACGCCCTGGGACGGTCACCCGCTGTTCATCGCGTACATCAAGGCCGCTCTGGAACACCAGGCCGCTGGCCAGAAGGCCTGATCGGCCGTCACACTCAAGAGGCACACCATGAAACTCTGCGGCTTTGACGTTGGCCTGAACCATCCCTTCTTCCTGATCGCCGGCCCCTGCGTGGTCGAGTCCGAGCAGCTGCAGATGGACACCGCCGGCACGCTCAAGGAAATCACCACCGAGCTGGGCATTCCGTTCATCTTCAAGTCGAGCTACGACAAGGCCAACCGCTCCAGCGGCACATCCTTCCGTGGCCCGGGCATGGAAAAGGGCCTGGAGATCCTGGCCAAGGTCAAGCGCGAGCTCCATGTGCCCATCCTGACCGACGTCCACAGCGAAAGCGAAATCGCTGCCGTGGCCGCCGTGGTGGACGTGCTGCAGACGCCGGCCTTCCTGTGCCGCCAGACCGATTTCATCCACGCGGTCGCGCAGTGCGGCAAGCCGGTGAACATCAAGAAGGGCCAGTTCCTGGCCCCGGGCGACATGAAGAACGTCATCGACAAGGCCCGCGCTGCCGCCCGTGCAGCAGGCCTGAACGACGACAACTTCATGGCCTGCGAGCGCGGCGCCAGCTTCGGCTACAACAACCTCGTGTCGGACATGCGCTCGCTGGCGATCATGCGCGAAACCAACGCACCCGTCGTGTTCGACGTGACCCACTCGGTGCAACTGCCGGGCGGGCAGGGCACCTCGTCGGGTGGTCAGCGCGAGTTCGTGCCGGTGCTGGCCCGTGCGGGCGTGGCCGTGGGTGTGGCGGGCTTGTTCATGGAGACCCACCCGGATCCGGCCTGTGCCTTGTCCGATGGCCCCAACGCCGTGCCGCTCAAGCACATGAAGGCGCTGCTCTCGACCCTGGTCGAGCTGGACCGCGTCACCAAGAAGAACGGCTTCCTGGAAGCCAACTTCAACTGACCCCATAAAATCGGCGGTTTGCCTTGCGCAAATCGCCTTTTCCATTTTCAAACCATCTCTTCTCTTGAGGAAACCCAGATGAGTGCCATCGTTGACATCATCGGCCGCGAGATCATCGACAGCCGCGGAAACCCCACCGTCGAATGCGACGTGCTGCTGGAAAGCGGCGTCATGGGCCGTGCGGCAGTGCCGTCGGGCGCCTCCACCGGTTCGCGTGAAGCCATCGAGCTGCGTGATGGCGACAAGAGCCGTTACCTGGGCAAGGGCGTGCTGAAGGCTGTTGAGCACATCAACACCGAAATCGCCGAAGCCGTACTGGGCCTGGACGCTTCCGAGCAAGCCTTCCTGGACAAGACCCTGATCGACCTCGACGGCACCGACAACAAGGGCCGCTTGGGCGCCAACGCCATGCTGGCCGTGTCGATGGCCGTCGCCCGTGCCGCTGCCGAGGAAGCTGGCCTGCCCCTGTACCGCTACTTCGGCGGCATGGGTGCCGTGCAGCTACCCGTGCCGATGATGAACGTCATCAACGGTGGCGCACACGCCAACAACAACCTGGACATCCAGGAATTCATGATCTTGCCGGTGGGCGCTCCGACCTTCCGTGAAGCCCTGCGTTACGGCGCCGAGGTCTTCCACGCGCTGAAGAAGATCCTGCACGACAAGGGCATCAGCACCGCTGTGGGCGACGAAGGCGGTTTCGCACCGTCCGTGGCCAGCCACGAAGAAGCCATCCAGCTGATCCTGCAAGCCATCGAAGCCGCTGGCTACACCGCCGGCGAACAGATCGCCCTGGGCCTGGACTGCGCTGCGTCCGAGTTCTTCAAGGACGGCAAGTACCACCTGGAAGGCGAGGGCCTGAGCCTGACCGCCGAGCAGTGGACCGACATGCTGGCCACCTGGGTCGACAAGTACCCCATCATCTCGATCGAAGATGCCATGGGCGAAGGCGACTGGGACGGCTGGAAGCACCTGACCGAGCGTCTGGGCAAGAAGGTTCAGCTGGTGGGTGACGACCTGTTCGTGACCAACACCAAGATCCTGAAGGAAGGCATCGAGAAGAACATCGCCAACTCGATCCTCATCAAGATCAACCAGATCGGCACCCTGACCGAAACGTTTGCTGCCATCGAAATGGCCAAGCGCGCTGGCTACACCGCCGTGATCTCGCACCGCTCGGGCGAAACCGAAGACAACACCATCTCCGACATCGCCGTCGGCCTGAACGCTGGCCAGATCAAGACCGGTTCGATGAGCCGCTCCGACCGCATGAGCAAGTACAACCAGCTCCTGCGCATCGAAGAAGACCTGGGCGACGTGGCCGTGTATCCGGGCCGCAGCGCTTTCTACAACCTGCGCTGATTGCTTTCAGCTGAGGATGGTGCCCCCTCATAGGGGCATCAACGACACACGGGGCCTTCGGGCCCCGTATTTCATGGGCGCTGCATGGATAATGGCGGGATGCGTGTCGCGACCTTGATCTTGCTGGCCCTGTTGGCCGTGGTGCATGCCGAACTGTGGTTCGGCAAGGGCAGCGTGCCGCGCGTCATGACCCTGCGCACCGAGTTGGAAGCGCAGCAAAAGGCCAATGCGACGGCCCTGGCGCGCAACCAGCAACTGGCCGCCGAGGTGCGCGATCTGCAGGAAGGCCTGGAAATGGTCGAAGAGAAAGCGCGCACCGAACTGGGCATGGTCAAGCCAGACGAAATCTACGTCCAGATGACCAGCCAGTTGCCGCAACTCTCGCCCGCGCCGGTCGCCTCCCAACCCTGATGCTCACGTCCGAGATCCTCAGCGGGTGGCTGGCCTGGGCGCAGCCTTTGCTGGCGCCCTGGTGGACGGCCTGGGGCGTGCCGGTCAGCTATCTGGACGCCCTGGCCTTTGTGCTCTCGCTCTGGATGGTGGCCTGCAATCTGCGCGTCAACCCCTTGGGCTGGCCCTTGGCGATTGCCAGTTCGCTGCTGTACGGCATCTTGTTTGCCCATTTCGGCCTCTATGGTGAAGCCGGTCTGCAGTTGGTGTTCGTGGCCATGTCCTTGTGGGGCTGGTGGCAGTGGCTGCGGGGCGTCGATGCGCAACAGCAGGCGCTCACCGTGCGCCCGCTGAGCACCCAGGGCAGACTGGTCAGCATGGGTGCGCTGGTGATGCTGTGGCCTGTGCTGGGTGGGCTGCTCGATCACATCACCGATTCCACCGTGCCCTATTGGGATGCCTTGCCCACCGCCGGCAGCCTGATCGGTCAGTGGCTTTTGGGGCGCAAATGGGTGGACAACTGGCCGTGCTGGCTGGCCGTCAACGTCATCAGCATGGGCCTGTTCGCGTACAAGGAGCTGTGGCTCACCGTCATCCTCTATGGCATCTTCGCCTTGCTGTCAGCGGTGGGTTGGCGTCAATGGCTGAGCCTGGCGGCACAGGGCAAGGCGCGCGCATGAGCAGCCATGTGATTGCCCTGTTGGGCGCCGAGAGCACCGGCAAGACCACGCTGGCGCGCGAAGTGGCGCGGGTGCTGGCCGGGCGAGGGGTGGACGCCGTGATGGTGCCCGAAGCCTTGCGGGAGTTCTGCCTTCAGCACGACCGCACACCCCTGCAGCACGAGCAGGCCGCCATCGCTGCAGAGCAGACTCGGCGCATCCACGAAGCCGCACAAGGTCACAGTGTGGTCCTGGCCGACACGACGGCGCTGATGACCGCCATCTACAGCGAGTTCATCTTCGACGATCGCAGCCTGTATGAGACGGCACTGCGCGACCATGCGCGGACCGACCTGACCTTGTTGACCTCACTCGACCTGGCGTGGACGGCGGACGGCCTGCAGCGCGACGGCCCGCATGTGCGCGAGCCCGTGGACCAGCTCATCCGCCAGGCCTTGCAGCACCACAAGCTGCCTTACAACGTGGTGGCCGGGCGGGGTGTGGCCCGGGTGCAGCATGCGCTGTCGGCCATCGAGCACCTGATGGATGCCCCTCAACGCCAGTTGCGAGCTGCCACCAGCCCCCGTTGGCGCTGGTACTGTGACCACTGCGACGACGGTGAGTGCGAGCAGCACGGGCTGGGTGATGTCCAAGGCTGAGGCCACGACCCAGGCACCCGCCGCGCCCCTGCGGGTGCTGTGGCAGGACGAGCGCCTGGTGGCCGTGCACAAGCCTGCCGGCTGGCTGGTGCACCGCACCTGGCTGGATGCCCAGGAAACCCGCTTTGTGATGCAGACCCTGCGGAACCAACTGGGACGCCATGTCTACCCGGTACACCGACTGGACAAAGGGACCTCGGGGGTGCTGCTCATGGCGTTGGACCCGGACGCGGCGCGCGCCATGACGCAGCTGTTCGAAACCCGCCAGACGAGCAAAGACTATGTGGCCCTGGTGCGCGGTTGGCCGGCGCCAGAGGTGAGGGTGGACCACGCCCTGAAACCCGACGATGCCCCGGACGATGCCCTGCCACAGGATGCGGTGACCCGCTTTCGGCGCCTGGCGACGCTGCAACTGGACGTGCCGGTGGACCGCTACCCGACCACGCGCGTGGCCCTGGTGCAGGCGCAGCCCGAAACCGGCCGTCGTCATCAGATTCGCCGTCATCTCAAGCACTTGGCTCACCCGATCATCGGGGACGCCACCCACGGCAAGGGCGCCCACAACCGCTGGTGGGCCGAACAACTGGGGCAACAGCGCCTGTGGTTGCACGCCAGCCGCCTGGCTTTTGTGCACCCGTTTTCAAGCCAGAACGTGGACATCACGTCCGACTGGCGCGACCCGACACTGAATGCCGACTGGTGCCAGCTTCAGCGCGACTGGCCCTGGCAGTTCGACCCGACGCGCACCGACGAGGCCGACGCGACGGCACCGCAGGTCATTGCAGACGGGTCGAACCCGGCGGCGTGACCACACCCTCGGTGAACAACTCACCGGCGTCGATCGGGTCGAAGTGGTAGTGCTCGCCGCAGAAGTCGCAGCCAATTTCGACCTGCCCCTGTTCGGCGATGATGGACTCGACTTCTTCCTGCCCCAGACTGCGCAGCATGCCGGCCACGCGTTCGCGTGAGCAGGTGCAGGCAAAACGCGGACCGGTTGCGCCTTGTTGAGGCTCGAAACGGCGCACATCTTCTTCCCAGAACAGGCGGCGCAAGATCGTGTCGGCGTCCAGCGTCAGCAACTCTTCCTGCTTGAGCGTGGACGCCAAGTGGGCGATGCGGTTGAAGGCATCGTCCAGCTCCAGGTCCTCGGCACCGCGCGAGCCCTGAGCCAAGTTGGCTTCGCCCTCGACCGGCAGACGCTGAATCAGCAGGCCGGCCGCCACTTCGTCGTTGGCGGCCAGCACCAGCTTGGCATCGAGCTGCTCCGACTGGCGCATGTAATGCTCCAGTACCTCGCTCAGGCTGTGCAGCGGGTGGTTGCGCTCGTCGTTGAGGGGCACCACGCCTTGATAAGGGGTCTGCCCCGGCAGGCGGTCTTTCGGGTCGAGCGTGATGGCGCAGCGCCCACGGCCGTTCACGTTGACCATCACCTCCAGGGGCAGGCGACCGGTGTCGGTGGCAGGCAGCTCGCCTACCAGCTTGGCGGTGGTGCGGAAAGCCAGGTCAGGTTGCACTTCGGTGACGGCCAGCTTGACGGGGCCTTCACCGAAAATCTGCATCACCACCGCACCGTTGAACTTGATGTTGGATTGCAGCAGCACACCGGCCGCGCTCATCTCGCCCAGCAGGCGGCGCAGCGGTGCTTCGAACGGCCCTGCGGTTTCGCGCCGACGCAGCAGCTCTTGCCACCCGTCAGTCAGGCGTACCAGCATGCCGCGCACCGGCAGGCCTTCGAACAGAAACTTGTGCAATTCACTCATGAAAACTCATTCTTTCGGTGCGTCGATTCGCACCATGTCGGTCCGATATTGGGCCGATTTGCTCACATACAAGGCGGTACCCATCTGCATCCGTGTGATGTCGGCGTCGCTCAAGGGGCGCACGGCTTTGGCGGGCGAGCCCATGATCAGCATGCCGTCTTCGAACACCTTGCCTTCGGTCACCAGGGCACCGGCTGCCACCAGGCAGTTCTTGCCAATGACGGCGCCGTTGAGCACCACAGCCTGAATGCCGATCAACGACCCGTCGCCGATGGTGCAACCATGCAGCATGGCCTGATGCCCGACGGTGACGTTGGCGCCAATGGAGAGGGGAAAGCCGAAATCGGTGTGCAGCACCGAAGACTCCTGCACATTGGAGTTCGTGCCCACCACGATGGGCTCGTTGTCACCACGCAGCGTCACATGCGACCACACACTGCTTCCTTCGGCCAGAAACACCTCACCGATCACATCTGCCGATTCGGCCACATAAGCGCTGGGGTGAATCTGCGGTGCCTTGTCCTTGATCCGATAAATGGCCATCTTGATTCCGGGCGCCCAGGCCCGCCTGTCGGCAGTGGAAAGTCTGGATTTTAAGAGCCTTGACGTCTTTTGTGCTGCCTGCGGCCTTTCACCGGACGCCGACAGGCAGTTCAACCGTTTGTGTCATAGTGAGAACGGCTTGCCACCCTTTGACCCATTTTTGCCAAGATGCTGTTCCTGCTGTCCCCGGCCAAGAGCCTCGATTACGACACCCCGGCCACCACGAAGCGCCACACCCTGCCGCAGTTCATCGACGAGTCTGCCGCGTTGATCGAGGTACTGCAACCCTACACACCGGCCCAGATCGCGTCCTTGATGGACCTGAGCGATGCGCTGGCCTCGCTGAACGTGGCCCGCTACGGGGCCTGGAGCCCCACCTTCAGCGCCGACAACAGCAAGCAGGCCGTGCTGGCCTTCAACGGCGACGTGTACGAAGGCCTGGATGCGGGCAGCCTTTCGCAAGCCGATCTGGACTGGGCCCAGACCCACGTGGGCATCCTCAGCGGCCTGTACGGCATCCTGAGGCCACTGGACTGGATGCAGCCTTATCGCCTGGAGATGGGCACGAAGTTGCCCAATCCGCGCGGCAAGGACCTGTACGCCTGGTGGGGTGACACCCTGGCCGAGCATCTGAATGGGCAACTGGCGGAGCAGGGCGACAACGTGATCGTCAACCTGGCGTCGCAAGAGTATTTCAAGTCGGTCAAGCGCAAGGCGCTGAAGGCGCGCGTCGTGGAGTGTGTTTTCGAGGACTGGAAGGGCGGCAAATGGAAGATCATCAGCTTTCATGCCAAGCGCGCCCGGGGCCTGATGGCCCGCTATGCCATCACGCACCGCGCCAAGACGCCGGCCGACCTGCTGCGCTTCGATGTGGAAGGCTACGCCTACGACGCCGCGGTGTCCGAGCCCGATCGACTGGTGTTCCGCCGTCGGCTGGAGGCGTGAAAAACAAATCGGCCCCGAGGGGCCGATTTTTCATGCTGTGGGCGCGGTGCGC
>MESA01000034.1:384906-448193 GCA_001770775.1 Burkholderiales bacterium RIFCSPHIGHO2_12_FULL_63_20 | reverse complement strand
CACCACCTGGGCGGCCCGAACCGCCCGAGCGACCACCACCGCCACCCGAACGGGCACCGGGGGCTCCAATGGTACGGCGACCCAACAGGATTGGCTCGGCACGCTCATTGGGGTCCGGCTCGAAGCCAGGCACAACTTCCTTCGGGATGCTGCGCTTGATCAGCTTTTCGATGTCGGCCAGGAAGCTGTTTTCGTCCACACACACCAGGGAGACGGCTTCGCCTTCGGCGCCTGCACGACCGGTGCGGCCAATGCGGTGCACGTAGTCTTCGGGCACATTGGGCAGCTCGTAGTTCACCACGTGGGGCAACATGTCGATGTCGATGCCACGGGCGGCGATGTCTGTGGCCACCAGCACCTGCAGGTCGCCGGTCTTGAACTCGCTCAGGGCCTTTGTGCGGGCGCTCTGGCTCTTGTTACCGTGGATGGCCATGGCCGAGATGCCCTGCTTTTCCAGGTACTCGACCAGGCGGTTGGCGCCGTGCTTCATGCGCGTGAACACCAGCACCTGATGCCAGTTGTTGGACTTGATCAGGTGGGCCAGCAGGTCTTTCTTCTGCTCGCGACCGACCGGGTGCACCTTCTGGGCAATGGTCTCGGCCGTGGCATTGCGACGGGCGACCTCGATCACCTGAGGGGCGTTCAGCAGGCGGTCGGCCAGGGACTTGATCTCGTCGGAGAACGTGGCCGAGAACAACAGGCTCTGCTTCTTGGCCGGGAGAATGGCCAGCACGCGCTTGATGTCATGCACAAAGCCCATGTCCAGCATGCGGTCGGCCTCGTCCAGCACGAAGAACTCGACCTTGCTCAGGTCGAGGTTGCCTTGCTGGTGGTGGTCCAGCAGGCGGCCGGGCGTGGCGACCAGGATATCGATGCCATTGCGCAAGCCCGACAGCTGCGGGCCCATGCCCACGCCACCGAACATGACCATGGACTTGATGGGCAGGTACTTGCCGTAGACGCGCACGCTTTCTTCGACCTGGGCGGCCAGCTCACGCGTGGGGGTGAGGATCAGGGCGCGGATGGGGCGCTTGCCCTGCGTGGCCGGGGCTGGCGTGGTGCTCAGCTTGTGCAGCAGCGGCAGGGTGAACCCGGCGGTCTTGCCGGTGCCGGTCTGGGCGCCAGCCAGCAGGTCACCACCAGCGATGACCGCCGGGATGGCCTGGGCCTGAATGGGGGTAGGGGTGGTGTAACCGGTTTCAGCAACGGCTTTCAACAGAGGCTCGATGAGCCCCAGACTTTCAAACGACATGAGATCTTTGCCCTTAATAGGGTGACAAGGCGACTGCACTCGCGTGGTCCGGGCCAGGACGCGGCGAGTCAACCAATTGGCAATGCGGGGGTGGAAGGAGTCAAACGCCGCGGTGCGGGGACAAAACCACCGCAAGCCGGCAGATGCAGGTTGGAGCCAGCGCGATGCATGGCAGAGAACGAGCGGAACGGGTGGAGGGAATGGCCCTGTTGTCCGTCGTTTCCAGACCTGACCTTCATGATACCCCGTGAGCCCGAACTTTGGGGCCGGGAGCACCTAGAATCTCCGCATGAATTCAATGGTTCTCGCCCGCAAATACCGTCCCAGAGGCTTTGACAGCATGGTTGGCCAGGGTCACGTGGTCCAGGCCCTGGGCAACGCGCTCACCCAACAACGTCTGCACCATGCCTACCTGTTCACCGGGACGCGGGGCGTGGGCAAGACCACGGTGTCGCGCATTCTGGCCAAATCGCTCAACTGCGTCGGGCCGGACGGGCAGGGGACCATCACAGCCTCGCCCTGCGGGCAGTGTCAGCCCTGCCGGGACATCGACGCGGGTCGCTTTGTCGATTATGTCGAGCTCGATGCCGCCTCCAACCGGGGCGTGGACGAGATCTCGCAGTTGCTGGAGCAGGCCGTCTACAAGCCGGTGCTGGGGCGCTTCAAGGTCTACATGATCGACGAAGTTCACATGCTCTCGACCACCGCGTTCAACGCCATGCTGAAGACGCTGGAGGAGCCGCCCGACTATCTGAAATTCGTGCTGGCCACCACGGACCCGCAAAAAGTGCCGGTCACCGTGCTGTCGCGCTGCCTGCAGTTCAACCTGCGCCCGATGGCCGTGCAAACCATGCAGGAGCACCTGGCCCATGTGCTCGACATTGAGCAGATCGGCTTTGACGCGGGCTCCTTGCGCCTGCTGGCCCGCGCCGCACGCGGCTCCATGCGCGATGCCATGTCACTGGCCGACCAGGCGATTGCCTTTGGCAGCGGCAAGCTGGAAGAGGGCGCCGTGCGCCTGATGCTGGGCGCGGTCGATCGACAGCACGTGCAGCGCATCATCGAAGCCGTGGCCGCCGGAGACGGCGCCGGGCTGGTGGCCGCCGTGGACACCTTGCGTGAGCTGGGCCTGTCAGCGGCAGGCACGCTGGAAGAACTGGCCACCGCCTTGCAGCGCATGGCCGTGTGCCAGGCTGTGCCGCAAGCCGTGGCCTCGGAAGACCCCGACGAAGCCACCTGGCATCGTCTGGCGCCCTTGCTGGCCCCGGATGAAACCCAGTTGTTCTACAGCCTGTGCCTGCAGGGCCGTGCCGAGTTGGCGCTGGCTCCTGACGAGTACAACGGCTTGTTGATGTTGCTGCTGCGCCTGCTGGCCTTCAAGCCTGGACACAGCTACGGTGCTGCGGGGAGCCCACCGCCCCCAAAAGCTGAAGGCTCGGTTGCGCGCACGGCGCAGACCGAGCCAGCCGCACAGCCCATCGCGCAGCCCGCCTCGCAGTCTGCCTCTGCTCCAACGGCGGCCTCGGCTCCCGCGGCTTCTGCCTCGCCAGCAAGTTCAACCGCAGGCTCGCCCACACCCTTGGCACCCCTGGCGTCCGTGACTCAGCCGGCACCTGCCTCAGCCGCACTTTCTCCGCAGACCTCACCCTCGACGCCTGCTGCGCCCACCGCACCGGTGGCCATGCCGCGTCCCGCGCCTGCCGAGCAGGCCCCAGCGGCGCCGGCCCCTGTCGCGCCATCGGCTCGAAGTGCGACCGAGCCCGCCCGCGCCAGCCAAGGCGTGGCGCCCTGGGACGAGCTCCCGCCTGAGGCCGACCCATCACTGGCCGATGCGGACGCGCCATCCCAGGCCGAGCGTGAAGACGACTGCGCGCCGCCGTCCGAGTTCGATCGACCAGAGCCGCCCGACGAGCAGGACGCGTCACCTCGACCTGCAACGCCATCGCGGCCCACAGTCAGCGCCGGACCATCGCTGGACCTGCCGCCTCCGGGCAGCGATCCGCTGTCGGACCGTTGGGCCGAGCTCGTGGGGCAACTCCAAGCCCGTGGCCTGATCGCTGCCCTGGTGCGCGAACTGGCCATCCAGGCGCAGTGCATCGCGCACGAAGACGGCGGCGCCCACAGCCTGTGGCACTTGCGCGTCGAGCGCGAAAGCCTGCGCAGCGACAACCTGCGTGACCGTCTGGCCCAGGCCCTGTCCGAGCTGATCGGGCACGAAGCCAGACTGGAGCTGGAGCGCGGCGTGGCGTTCAACACACCTGCGCAACGCGATCAGGTGGCCCGCGAGCTGCGGCAACATCGGGCCGAGCAGTTGATCAGCGGCGACCCGCTGGTCCAGCAACTCATGAAACAGTACCCTGGCGCCCGTCTGGTACCAGGCTCCATTCACCCCCTGGCGGATGAGACCGGTGCGTGATCCGGTCACAATCACGCTTTGCACACGAAAGGATGAGCCATGCTCAAAGGACAACTCGCAGGCTTGATGAAACAAGCCCAGCAAATGCAGGACAACCTCAAGAAGGCCCAGGACGAGCTGGCCAACGTTGAGGTGGAAGGCCAATCGGGCGCAGGTCTGGTGAAGGTCGTCATGACCTGCAAGAACGACGTCAAGCGCGTGACCATCGACCCCAGCCTGCTGGCCGATGACAAGGACATGCTGGAAGACCTCGTGGCTGCCGCGTTCAACGACGCCGTGCGCCGTGCCGAAGCCACCAGCGCCGAAAAGATGGGCAAGCTGACGGCCGGCATGCCCATGCCTCCCGGCATGAAGTTCCCCTTCTGATCGGCGGCGCGTCATGGCGGACCCCGCACTCGACGCGCTGATCGATGCGCTGCGCTGCCTGCCCGGTGTCGGCCAGAAGTCGGCGCAGCGCATGGCCTTTCACCTGCTGCAGCACGACCGCCCGGGCGCCGTGAAGCTGGCTCGGGCGCTGGACACAGCCGTGTCCGAAATCGGGCACTGCCAGCGTTGCCACACCTTCAGCCGCGCCGAGGTGTGTGATGTCTGCCTGGACGCCACCCGCGACCCGCATCTGTTGTGCGTGGTCGAGACACCGGCCGACCAGGCGGCGCTGGAGCGCACGGGCAGCTACAAAGGGCAGTACTTTGTGCTGCTGGGACGCCTGAGCCCGCTCGACGGCCTGGGTGCGCGCGACATCGGGCTGTCAGCCCTGATCGAGCGAGCCACCGACCGACAGGTGCGCGAGGTGATCCTGGCCACCAACTTCAATGCCGAAGGCGAGGCCACGGCCCACGTCTTGGCTGAGCAACTCAAGGCCCGTGGCCTGAAGGTCACGCGCCTGGCGCGCGGTGTGCCTGTAGGCAGCGAGCTGGAATACGTCGATCTGGGCACCATTGCCCATGCCTTCATGGACCGACGCTGAACGTTTTTCAAACAAAGACAGGCCGACTCAGGCCACGGAGACAAACATGAGCATTGCGAATTGGTGTGTGTTGGCAGCCTGCCTGCTGCCAGTGGTCACAGTGGGGGCCGCCAAGGCCAGCGCGGGCATGAAATCGCCCCGCAAAGGCGGCTATGACAACCACAACCCTCGCCAGTGGGAAGCAGGGCTGGCAGGTTGGCAGCAACGGGCCAACGCGGCCCAGGCCAATGGCTTCGAGGCCTTGCCACTGTTCGTCGCGGCGGTGCTGATGGCCCAACAAGCGCAAGCAGATCAGGGCGTGATCGATCAGTGGGCCTTGGCGTTCATCGGCATCCGCCTGGCCTATACCGCAAGCTACCTGATGGACAAGGCCGCACTGCGCAGCCTGATCTGGACGGCCGGCGTGGCTGTGTGCATCTACATCATGTCGCTGGCGGGCTGAGCACCCGGCTCAGCCCCAACCCCGTTGCTCAGCGTCAGCGTGCGCTGGCCACGCGGACCCGGGCATTGCGGCTTGAGGCCCCGGCGCGAGACTTCGAGCTGCCCTTCTTGGCGCTTGCCACCACGGTCTTGCCCTTGCGAGCCTTGACTTTGCTGTCCAACTTGGCCTCGCGGGTCGCACGCCCCTGCTTGGCAGAGGCCAGCGAGCGTGAAGCCTGCGCCTTGCCCTTGTGGGGGACATAGACCACGATCTGCTCGCCGCGCTTGAAGCGGGCTGAAGTACCCACCTTGTTCCACGACGCCACTTGGTCTGCGCTCACCCCATAACGCTTGGCCACCGTGCGCACGGTATCGCGCTTGCCCGCCTTCAGCGCCATGCGGCGCAGGGGCGGTACATCGGGGGCCAGGGCCATCATGGCGTTGTCGGCCATGGCTTCGGACACATCGCGCTCGCGCTGCTCGGAGCGATGCACCAACAGGGTCGAGCCGGCCTTGACCAGCATCTTGGGCGGAATCCGATTCACCTCGCGTAGCGTGGACTCGGGCATTCCCAATTGTTTGGCCACGTCGGCCGGTCGCATGGTCTTGGGAACCTGCCAAGCTGTCCAGGTCGCGAGCGGCCCCTTGTGCTTGGTGAGATTGTGGACAAACAAGTGAGCATTGTCGTAGGGAAGCAGCACCTGGGGAGTGCCTGCAGCCAGGATGACAGGCTTGTTCTGTGAGGGGTTCAGCGCCTTGAACTCGTCTACCGGCAACGCTGCCAGACGGGCTGCCAAGGCCACATCCATGTCACGCTGAATGGGCACGCTGACAAAATAGGGGTGATTCTCGATCCGTGTGAGTGCGAGGTTGTAGGCCTGCGGCTGGGCGACGATGTTGCGAACGGCGTGCAGTTTGGGTACGTAGTGGCGGGTTTCCGCCGGCATGTTCAAGCTGAGGTAGTCGGTCGGCAAGCCCTGACTCAGGTTGCGCTTGATGGCGCGCTGTACATTGCCTTCGCCCCAGTTGTAGGCCGCCAGCGCCAGATGCCAGTCACCGAACATGCGGTGGAGGCGCTGCAGGTAGTCCAGAGCAGCGCGGGTGGAAGCCAGCACATCGCGACGCTCATCGCGGAAAATGTTCTGTGTGAGGTCGAAGTCCTTGCCCGTGGCCGGCATGAATTGCCAGATACCCGAGGCTCGTGCCGACGAGGTGGCCTGTGGGTTGAAGGCGCTTTCGATGAAAGGCAGCAGTGCCAGCTCGGCGGGCATGCCGCGGCGCTCGATCTCTTCAACCACATGGAAGAGGTAGCGGTTGGCGCGTCCCGTCATGCGCTGCACGTACTCGGGGCGGCTGGCGTAGTAGCGCTCATGCTGCCCCACCAACTCGTCTTCGAGCGCCGGTAGCTGGAAGCCCTGGCGCACACGCACCCACAGGTCCTTGGTGGCGTCGCTGTCGTCGAGGTTCAGTGTGGCGTCAGGACGCAAGGGATCAGTCGGGCTGCCCGCTGCCAGCCGGGCTTCACGATTGTTGGCGGCGGCGCGGTCTTCGTCGTCGGCCGCCAGGACGGCCGCAGGACCCAGGTCCACACGCAGACCGGAGCTGGGGTCTTCACGGGTCGCGCGACGCGCGATGGACTTGGTGACGGCTGAGGGACGGCTGGACTGTGTTTTCAGCAACCTGTCCATGTCGGTGCCCGCCGTGCTGGCGGGCGGCGTCACGGTGCCGCAAGCCGACAAGAGCAGGGTAAAGAGGGCCGCGGCACCAAGGAGCAGGGGACGGGGCAAGCTAGGACGATGGGTCGTGTTCAAAACGTGTTCTTCCATAGGCGAAGCGCTGCAAAAACCGACGCGGGAGCGGTGTCAGACGCGTCATGCACAAGGGCTGCAGACTGAACCGCAGGTTCGGTACAGCGTAAGAATGGGTTGATGGCCAACTCGGTGGCCAGCGTAGTGGGTAGGGTCGGCAGTCCTGCGGCGCGCAGCGATTCACAGTGCGCCACATGCTGCACCAGCACGGCATTGCCGGGCTCGACCGCCTGCGCAAAGCGCAGGTTGCTCAAGGTGTACTCGTGGGCCGCACACAAGCGCGTGCTGGCTGGCCATTGTGCGATCTGGTTCAGGCTGCGGTACATCTGGTCCATCGTGCCCTCGAAAACGCGCCCACATCCGCCACTGAACAGGGTGTCGCCGACGAAGGCCAGCGGGGCAGGGTCGAGCTCGCCCAAGCCATCGGGGGCGAAATAGGCGATGTGCCCCCGTGTATGCCCCGAGACGTCGTGGACGCCAAAACGCAAGCCGTTCCAGGTCACGGTATCGCCGTCGGCCACCGCATGGGTCACGCCGTCAATGGTCTCCGCACCTGGGCCATAGATTGGCAGATCACTTCTTTGTAAGGCCGGGAGTCCCCCAACGTGATCGCCATGGTGATGGGTCACTAGAATGGCGGTCAGCTTGAGCCCGTATCGCTTGAGTGCGTCGCTCACCGGCGCAGCATCCCCCGGATCGACCACCAGGGCTTCAGCGCCGTTGTGGATCATCCAGATGTAGTTGTCAGCGAAGGCGGGTAGGGCGAGTAGATTCATGAGCAAAGTCGGACCCATTATAGAGTTGCATCCCTGGCTGGCCCTGCCATCTGGCCAGGCTTTACTTGACTGGGAACAGGCGCAAGTGGACCGCCTGGTGGGTGATGTGTTTGGCTTCCACGCCCTGCAGTTGGGTCTGCCTGAACTGGACGGACTGCGCTGCAACCGTATGCCGCACAAATGGCTGGCACTCGACAGCCGTTACGCTGCGTGGCAGCCGCCCGCCGACCGTGCGCCTTTGATCCACGAACCGCTGGTGCTCCCTGAGGGGCTGATGCACGGGGCCCCGCTGGGCTTGCGTTGCGAATTCGAGGCCCTGCCGGTGGCCAGCAACAGCCTGGACCTGGTGGTGTTGCCCCACGCACTCGAGATGGCCCACGACCCGCACGCCACCTTGCGAGAGGTAGAGCGCGTCCTGGTGCCCGATGGGCGTGTGGTGATTGCCGGGTTCAATCCCGCGAGTCTATGGGGCGTGTCGCAGCGCCTGGGGCTGTGGGGGATTGATTCGGCGCTGGTCTTGCCGAAAGGCGACTTCATCGCCTATTGGCGGCTGCGTGACTGGCTGCGCCTGCTCGGCCTGGAGGTCGAGGCCGGTGGCTTTGGGTGCTACCGCCCGATGAGTCACCACACAAGCACCTGGGAGCGATTGCGCTGGATGGAGCATGCGGGCGACCGCTGGTGGCCGGTGCTGGGGGCGGTCTACTTTGTGGTGGCGGTGAAGCGGGCGCGCGGGATGCGCCTGGTGGGCAAGCTGAAAATGAACCGGGCGGCACCTGCCGCTGCCCCGGCGGTTGTGGCACAACGTCACCAACGTGACGGCCACGTTCAACAGGATGTGAATGGATGAGTGATTCGGCGATGCCAACCGTGGTGATGTACACCGACGGTGCGTGCAAAGGCAACCCCGGCCGGGGTGGGTGGGGCGTGTGGATGGTCAGTGGCGCTCACGAGCGCGAGATGTGGGGCGGTGAAGCCCTGACCACGAACAACCGCATGGAGTTGACCGCGGTGATTGAAGCGCTGAAGGTGCTCAAGCGCCGCTGCAAGGTGGTGATCTACACCGACAGCGAGTACGTGCGCAAGGGCATCACTGAGTGGATCGGTGGCTGGAAGCGGCGAGGCTGGAAGACTGCGGACAACAAGCCCGTCAAGAACGATGATCTGTGGCGTACGCTGGAGACCATGGCCGCCCAGCACGATGTGGACTGGCGCTGGGTACGCGGTCACGCCGGTGACCCGGGCAACGAGAGAGCCGACGGTCTGGCCAACCGCGGCGCGGCCGAGGTGCGCTGAGTCCCCTCAGCCACCTCAGGTCCTCAGAGGATGAGGACCATGGTCAGCTTGTCGAAGTAGCGCACCTGACCGGGGCCGTCCACCAGCTTGATCGCGTGCGGCACCACCCCGCAACCTTGAAAGCCGGCCCGCTCATACAGGCGGATGGCAGACTCGCTGGACGCACTGACCCGCAGCACAACCTGTTCGAGCCCGATGGCCTGACGGGCCTGCGCAATGGCCGCCTCCACCAGACGGATGCCGATGCCTTTCCCGGTGTGCCGGGGGTGGACCATCATGCTGTTGAGTTCGGCGCTGTGTCGCAATTTTTGCTGGGACTGGCGCTCCAGCCCGATCATGCCGACCAACTCGGAGCCGACCCAGGCGCCCATGAGAAAGCTGCCGCCGAGCGTTTCACTCAGCCCCAGGCGGCCCAGATAGCTCTCGGGAGGACGGGCACGTTCACTGTCGAGGTCAGCATCAAACGCATCCGGGTAGAGGCGCAGCGCTTCATCACGCAGATTCTTGTAGGCACTCAAGTCAGCCGCCGCGATCCGCGCAATGCGCACGGATGAGTCAGTCTCGACCATTCAGTGTCTCCAGGCTATTGATGTTGTCAAATCCATTCGCATCCGCGAAGGATACGCTCGTCCAGTTCAGCGCCTGGATACAAACCCTAAGTTTACGTTCATCTTGCGCGAACATGGCTTCCACCTTCGCGGAAACACCCTTGCGCAACAGCACGCATACCCAGTGGAGTCGCTGCTTGCCATCCGAGTCGACCGTGGCGGGCACCACGGCCTCGGCGCCACAGCGTTCGGCCTCGTCCAAGAGGCGCGCAACGAGGTCGGAGGGCAGATGGGGGGTGTCACAAGGGGTCACCATGAGCCACAGCGTGGTGGTGTGCCTCAGTGCGGTGACGATGCCCGCCAAAGGGCCGCTGGCAAGGGGGAGGTCTGGTGCGTCGGGCAAGACGGCAGGCACACCCGGTGTGATTGTGGCGTGGGCCTGCTGCAGAAGGCTGGCGTAATCGGGCTGGTTGCGATTGGCAATGGCGAACTGCGTCGCTGTTTGCGCCACCAGGCGATCGAGCACCCAGGCGGACAGAGGGCGGCCCTGGTACGGCACCAGGCCTTTGTCACGACCACCCATGCGTCGCCCCTCGCCGCCGGCAAGCAGGCAGCCAGTGACCTGTGACCAGGAAGACGCGGTCATGGAAAAATCATGGCGAGCTCATTCACCGAGCCCGGAGTGCGCTGTCAGCGCTCGCCAGTGGACGCCTGCACGGCCGCCGCGGCATTGATGGCAGGGGCGCGACGGGCGCCGTCGAACCGCTGCTGCCAGTAGCCGACGCGAATGTCTTCGACCCGAACGGATGCCCCGGTGCGTGGCGAGTGGATGAACTTGTTGTCACCGATGTAGATGCCAACATGCGAGAAGGTGCGACGCAGGGTATTGAAGAACACCAGGTCACCGGGCTTCAGTTCACTTTGCGTGACCGGGACGAGGTCAGGGGAATTGGCCTGCTCGGCGGAGCGCCGGGGTAGGACAAGGCCCACACTGTTTTCAAACACGTGACGGGTAAAGCCACTGCAGTCGAAACCGGTTTCGCGGCTGTTCCCCCCCAGCTTGTAAGGTACGCCCAGGAAGTTCATGGCCGATGTCACCAAGCCGGAAGCCATGTCCGACGCCTTAGAGCGCACCTGTTGTGCCATCTCGACCACGGGCTTGGCCGATGGCATCAGGCCCTTTTCGGTCAGGAAGCGGCTCACAGGGTCATCGGCATCAGCCGAAGTGGCTGGGACCGGGTTGGCCACGTTTTGCGCATGAGCGGGCACCCAAAGCCCGACGCTCAGGGCGCCGATGGCCAGCAGAGTGCGCACGGAGCTCAATGACGCAGCGCGTACGTGGTTCCGGCAAGCATGATCGCTCAACTGCATTGGATGCGACCTGGGTGTCGGTCTGGAGAAAACATGGGGACGAATGTAAAGCGAGTTGACGAACGCGTCAAGTCACCGAAATAAGGATAAACCTCCGTTTTTAAGGGGTGACCGTGACAGGCGTGTGAAGTCGTCCACATGTCGGGGCACGTTGCATGATGTGGAGTGATCTGAAGCGATCCCACACAAGCGACCAGACTTGATGTGCCGCAATTTTGATTGCTGACGCTTTCGCTTATGCTGAAATGACAGACACATGGCCAGATCACAAGGAGACACACATGTCGGCATCTTCAAGAGAGAACACACTGACGGTTGCACCGGACTCGGGTCTCAATGAGGCGCTGGTGCGCGGTTTCCAGGTGCGTCTGCAAGCTGAGCTCAAGAATTTGTCTCATGAGGATCAGGCGTTGCGGCAACAACTCGCCAGCGACGAGGTCGCGACCGAGCACGCCGTGGTCGATGGCGCGGAAGGCGCTTTGAGCGTGGAGGCTAACCTGGAGGTGATCACGCAGATCCAGCATGAACGGCAGGAAATGGACGCCATCCAGGCAGCACTGGACCGGATCGCCGCAGGTGAATACGGCTTGTGCACCGAATGCGGCGCACCCATTGGACAGCCCCGGTTGGACATCGTGCCCGAGGCCAGTCACTGTATCGACTGCCAAGAGGCGGCCGAACGCCACCCGGGTCACTGACAGGTGGAGATGGCCTGAGGCATCGGTCTCAGGCGCTCATTTGCTCGATTTTCTCGGTGAGTTCAAGCCACCGAGACTCCAGCGACTCGACCTCGTCGCTCAGAGATTTGAGACGTTTGCCCTGTTCTGCTCGGTTTGAAGCAGGCAAGCCAGGGTTGGCCAGCGACTCGGTCAAGGTGGCCTGCTCGGCGTGGGCCTTGGCCAGTCGCTCGTCCAGCTTCTTGAGCTCGGCTTTGAGCGGTTTGGCCTGCTCGGCCAGCTTCTGGCGCGCGTGTGCCTGGGCCTTGCGATCGTCGCGGCTGGGCGTCGACGCGGCTTCAGCGGTGATCTGAACGGGGGCGCTGCGGGCCGGCGTGACGCGGTCGGCATCGCGGGCAGCTTTGGCCGCTGCCGTCACCTCACGGGCCTGAGCCTGAAGCCAGCGCTGATAGTCGTCCAGGTCACCGTCAAAGGTGGTGACCTCGCCGTGGGCCACCAACCAGAATTCGTCACAGACTTCGCGCAACAGGGCGCGGTCGTGGCTGACGAGCATCACGGAGCCCTCGAACTCGTTGAGCGCCATGGACAGGGCTTCGCGGGTGGTCAGGTCCAGGTGGTTGGTGGGTTCGTCCAGCAGCAGCAGGTTGGGGCGTTGCCACACCACGAGGGCCAGCACCAGGCGTGCTTTTTCGCCACCGCTGAACTGACCGACCGGCTGATTGACCATGTCGCCCGTGAACTGGAAGCGGCCCAAGAAGTCGCGCAGCTCTTGCTCGCGCCCCTGCGGACCGACCTCGCGTGCCAGGCGGATCATGTGCTGCATGGGCCCCTCGTCAGGGCGCAACACGTCCAGCTCCTGCTGGGCGAAGTAGCCAATGCTCAGGCCCTTGCCTTCGGTGATCTCGCCACTGACGGCACGGTTCATGTGCGCCAGCGTCTTGACTACCGTGGATTTGCCTTGGCCGTTGGCGCCCAGGATGCCGATACGCTGCCCCGGCAGAACCGAGCGGTTGATGTCGGAGACGATGGTCAGGGGCGTGCCGTCTTCGGTGAAGTAGCCACAGGCCAGGTCCTTGATCGCCAGCATGGGGTTGGGTAGGCTGGCGGGTTCCGGGAAGGTGAACTGGAAGTCGCTGGCGGTGAGGACCGGGGCCAGCTTTTCCATGCGCTCCAGCGCCTTGACCCGGCTTTGCGCCTGCTTGGCCTTGCTGGCCTGAGCCTTGAAGCGGGCGATGAACTTGGACAGGTGTGCGATCTTGTCTTGTTGCTTGCTGAACGCGGCCTGATGCTGGCTCATACGCTCGGCGCGCATGGACTCGAAAGCGGTGTAGCCACCGGTGTAGCGGGTGAGCTTGGCGTCTTCCAGGTGCAAGGTGACCTTGGTGATCGCGTCCAGGAACTCGCGGTCGTGGCTGATGATCAGCAAGGTGCCTTCATAGCGTTGCAGCCAGGCTTCCAGCCAGACCAGGGCGTCCAGGTCCAAGTGGTTGGTGGGCTCGTCCAGCAGCAGCAGCTTGGCAGGGCACATCAGGGCGCGCGCCAGTTGCAAGCGCATGCGCCAGCCGCCCGAGAAGCTGTTGACCGGGGCTTGCGTCTGCTCCAGCTTGAAGCCCAGGCCCAGCAGCAGCGCCTGGGCGCGCGCCGGCGCGTCAAAGTGGCCGGCTTCGGCCAGGGCCATGTGGGCCTCGGCCATGGCGTTGCCATCGTCGGCGGCTTCGGCGTCGATCAGGTCCTGGCGTGCCTTCATCAGGCGGCCATCGCCCTGCAGCACGAACTCGGTGGCGGGGTCGTCGGTTTCGGGCATTTCCTGGGCGACCTCGGCCATGCCGCCAGGCAGCAGCCAGCTGGGCGGGATCTCGACGTCGCCGCCATCGGCGGGCAGTCGCCCGGCCAGCAGGGAGAACAAGGACGACTTGCCGGCGCCGTTGCGGCCAATCAGGCCGACTTTCTCGCCGGGGTGGATCGTGGCACTGGCTTTATCCAGAACAGGCTTGACGCCTCGCAGAAGAGAGACGTTTTTCAGAACAATCATGGGTCAGGCCGATTCGGATTCAAGCAGCAGGGCGTCACGGGTGATCAGCAAGAGCTGATCGGCGCCAGAGGTGGTGTCCAGCCAGGTCACGGCCAGATCAGGGAAAGCGCGTTCGAAGTTCGGTCGCTCGTTGCCGATTTCCAGCACGAGCACCGCATCGGGCGTCATGTAGCGGTCGGGGTCGGCGCGCAGACTGGCGAACAGGGCGCGGGTGAAGTCCATGCCGTCTTCGCCCGAGGCCAGGGCCAGCTCAGGCTCGGCCAGGTACTCGGCGGGCAGTGCCTTCATGGACTGCGCGTTGACGTAGGGGGGGTTGCACAGGATCAGGTCGTAAGGCCCTTGCACGGACTGCAGGCCATCGCTGCGCAGCAGGGTGATGCGGTCGGCCAGCCCGTGTTGGTCCACATTGATGCGGGCCACGGCGAGTGCGTCCTCGCTGATGTCGGCGCCATCGACCGTGACATCGGGGTAGGCCATGGCCGCCAGCACAGCCAGGCTGCCGTTGCCAGTGCACAGGTCCAGCACACGTCGGGTCTGCTCGCTCAACCAGGGGTCGATGCTGCCATCAGCCAGTACCTCGGCGATGAAGGAGCGGGGCACGATGACCCGTTCGTCCACATAGAACGGCACGCCCTGCAGCCAGGCCTGATGCGTCAGGTAGGCGGCGGGCTTGCGCGTCTGGATGCGCTCGTCGATCAAGGCGTGGACCTGGCTCTGTTGTGCGTCGCTGACCGCCGTGTCCGCCACATCGTCCAGCGCGTCCAACGGATGGCCCAGGCGCCACAACACCAGCCAGACGGCTTCGTCAAAGGCGTTGGTGGTGCCATGGCCGAAGCCGACTTGAGCCTCGGTGAGCCGGGCGGCCGCCAGTTCTATCAGTTCGAGGACGGTCACTTCAGCAGTCTTTCCAGCGTCTGCCGGTAGATGTTTTTCAAGGGTTCGATGTCAGCCACGACGACGTGCTCGTCGATCTTGTGGATGCTGGCGTTGACCGGCCCGAACTCGACCACCTGCGGGCAAATCTGCGCGATGAAGCGGCCGTCCGAGGTGCCGCCGGTGGTGGACAGCTCGGTCTCCAGACCCGTGACGTTCTGGATGGCGGCAGCCATGGCGTCGACCAGGGGGCCGCGACGGGTCAGGAAGGGTCGCCCGCCCAGCGTCCAGTCGATGTGGAACGTCAGGCCGTGCTGGCGCAGGACGTCTTCCAGACGGGTCTGTAGACCTTCCGGGGTCGACTCGGTGGAGAAGCGGAAGTTGAAGTCGATGACCAGCTCGCCAGGGATGACGTTGTTGGCCCCGGTGCCCGCGTGGATGTTGGACATCTGCCAGCTGGTGGGCGGGAAATGGTCGTTGCCCTGATCCCACACGATGGCGGCCAGCTCGGCCAGGGCCGGAGCGGCCTGATGAATGGGGTTGCTCGCGAGGTGCGGGTAGGCGATGTGGCCCTGGATGCCCTGCACGCGCAACTTGCCCGAGAGCGAGCCGCGACGGCCATTCTTGATCATGTCGCCAACCTGCTTGACTGAGGTGGGCTCACCGACGATGCAGGCGTCCAGGCGCTCGCCTTGCGCGGTGAGCCATTCGCAGACTTTGACCGTGCCGTCAACGGACGGGCCTTCCTCGTCGCTGGTGATCAGAAAGGCAATGCTGCCAGCGTGATCGGGGTGCTGGGCCACGAACTCCTCGCTGGCCACCACCATGGCCGCCAAGGAAGTTTTCATGTCGGCGGCGCCACGGCCGTAGAGGCAACCATCGCGGTAGCTGGGCACGAATGGCGGACTAGCCCATTGGTCGAGCGGGCCCGTGGGCACCACATCGGTGTGGCCAGCAAACGCCAGGGTGGGCGCGCCAGTGGCATGGCCACGGCCGCGCTTGATGGCCCACAGGTTGGTGACGGGGGCATCGGCCGGTCCGAACACCAGAGTCTGGCATTCAAAACCAATGGCCTGCAAGCGCTCGGCCATCAGGGCTTGGCAACCCTCGTCAACGGGGGTCACGGAGGGACGGGCGATCAGCGCCTCAGTGAGGCGCACGGTGGCGGTCATGTCAGGGTCTCAGCGGGAGGCAGGGAAGGGCGCCCGGGCTTCTTCTTCCGGGTGCACATCCAGGGTGATTTCAGTGAAGGTCGGGCCGTCGTCGTGTTCTTCGGGCTTGGCTGCCTGCTTGGCCGGGATGGTCGTGTCGTTTTGCAGACGCCACATGAGGTCGGTCGGTGAGTCGGCGTAGCGCAAGCCTTCTTCTCGGGTGACCAGGCCTTCGCGAATGAGACGGGCAATGTCCTGCTCGAAGGTTTGAGAGCCTTGCGACATGGACTTTTGCAGCGCTTCCTTGACCTCGTTGAAGTCACCGCGAATGATCATTTCGGACACCAGCTGGGTGTTGAGCAGCACCTCAACGGCCGGCACGCGACCGCCCGAGGTGTTTTGCAACAGGCGCTGAGACACGATGGCCTTGAGGCCCGATGCCAGATCGCCCAACAGGGCTGGGCGCGCTTCGGGCGTGTAGAACGACAGAATCCGCCCCAGTGCGTGATAGCTGTTGTTGGCGTGCAGCGTCGACAGCACCAGGTGACCAGACAGCGCGTACGATAGTGCGGCCGTCATGGTTTCGCGGTCGCGGATTTCGCCGATCAGGATGCAGTCGGGGGCCTGACGCAGGGCGTTCTTCAGACCCACTTGCAGCGACTGGGTGTCGCGCCCCACCTCACGCTGGTTCACCACGGACTTCTTGTTCGAGAACAGGAACTCCAGAGGATCTTCAATCGTGAGGATGTGGCCCGTCATGCGCTGGTTGCGGTATTCGAGCATGGAGGCCAGCGTGGTGCTCTTACCCGCGCCCGTAGCGCCCACCACCATGATCAGCCCACGCTTTTCGAGCACCAGATCGGACAGCGACATGGGCACATTGAGAGACTCCAGCGCAGGGATGTCGCTGGGGATGTAGCGAAACACAGCCGCCACGGAGCCACGCTGTTTGAACGCGCTCAGACGGTAGATGCCCACATTGGGGATCGTGATGCCCAGGTTGAGCTCGCCGGTTTCGTCGAGCTCTTCGAGCTGCTGCGGCGTGATCAGCTCGGACAGCAGTTGACGCGGCTGAGACGGCGTCAGGATTTGGTCCGTGAGCTGCAGGATCTGTCCATTGATCTTGATGAGGATGGGTGTCTTGGCAGACAGGAAGACGTCCGATGCCTTTTTCTCGGTCATCAGGCGCAGGATCTTTTCAAGATTGCCACCGCTCATCAAATGCTCTCCCGTGATGGGTTGTCAATGGACAGACAGGATGCCACGCCGATCAGGCGCCGCGCAGCAGGTCGTTGATGCTGGTCTTGGAGCGGGTCTGGGCGTCAACGCGCTTGACGATGACCGCACAGTACAGCGAGTACTTGCCATCGGCCGAGGGCAGGTTGCCGCTGACCACCACCGAACCGGCCGGGATGCGGCCATAGCTGACCTCGCCGGTGGCGCGGTCGTAGATCTTGGTGGACTGGCCCAGGTACACGCCCATCGAGATCACCGAGTTCTCTTCCACGATGACGCCTTCGACGACTTCCGAGCGGGCGCCGATGAAGCAGTTGTCTTCGATGATGGTGGGGTTGGCCTGCAGGGGCTCGAGCACGCCACCGATGCCGACGCCGCCAGACAGGTGCACGTTCTTGCCGATCTGGGCGCAGGAGCCGACTGTGGCCCAGGTGTCGACCATGGTGCCTTCATCGACGTAGGCGCCGATGTTGACGTAGGACGGCATCAGGATCACGTTCTTGGCCTGGAAGCTGCCACGACGCGCCACGGCGGGCGGCACCACGCGCACGCCGGAGGCGGCCAGCTGTTCAGCACTCCAACCGGTGTACTTGGTGGGGACCTTGTCATAGAACTGCAGGTCGCCTTGGCCCATGGGCACGTTGTCGTTCAGGCGGAAGCTCAGCAGCACAGCCTTTTTGATCCACTGGTGGGTTTCCCACTGGCCGTTGATCTTCTCGGCCACGCGCAACTTGCCGCTGTCCAGTTGGTCGATGATGTGGTTGACGGCGTCACGCACTTCGGCAGGCGCGGCGGCAGCGGACAGGGTGGTGCGCTGTTCCCAGGCGTTGTCGATGACGGTTTGCAGAGCTTGAGACATGTGAATCTTTCAGGAAATCAGACAGATTGGGATTGGATGAAGGCCTTGATGCGCTCGGCGGCTTCGACGCATTCGTCGACACCGGCCACCAGCGCCATGCGGACACGGCCCGCGCCCGGGTTGATGCCGTTGGCCTCGCGGGCCAGGTAGCTGCCGGGCAGAACGGCCACATTGTATTGAGCCAGCAGCTCGCAGGTGAACGCTTCGTCGCTGCCACCACAAATGTGCTCGGGCACCTCGGCCCACAGGTAGAAACCGGCGTCCGGCAAGGCCACGTTCATGACCGAGGCCAGGATGGGCGTGACGCGCTCGAACTTCTGGCGGTACAAGGCGCGGTTTTCAACGACGTGGGATTCGTCGTTCCAGGCCGCGATGCTCGCGCGTTGCACGGCGGGGCCCATGGCGCTGCCGTGGTAGGTGCGGTAGAGCAGGAAGGACTTGATGATGGCGGCGTCACCGGCCACGAAGCCGGAACGCAGGCCCGGCACGTTGGAGCGCTTGGACAGGCTGGTGAGCGCGATCAGGTTCTTGTAGTCGGTGCGGCCAAGCTTGACGGCGGCTTCCAAGCCACCCAGCGGTGCGGCATCGGCGCCTTCACGGAAATAGATTTCGGAGTAGCACTCGTCAGAGGCGATCACGAAACCGTAGCGGTCGCTCAGGGCAAACAGGCGCTCCCACTCTTCGAGCGGCATGACGGCTCCGGTGGGGTTGCCCGGCGAGCACACGAACATCAGTTGCGTGGTGGCCCAGGTCTCTTGCGAGATGCTGGACCAGTCGGCCGCGAAGTTGCGAGCCGGGTCGGAGTTGGCGAACACCACGCGGGCGCCGGCCAACAGGGCGGCACCCTCGTAAATTTGATAGAAGGGGTTGGGGCTGACCACGGCCGGGCCACCCGCCTCACGGTGCTGCGAGGGGTCGATCACCGTTTGCGCCAGCGCGAACAGCGCTTCGCGTGAGCCGTTGACGGGTAGCAGCTGCGTCGCCGGGTCCAGTTTCAGGCCATAGCGCCGCGTCATCCAGTCGGCGCAGGCAGTGCGGAGCGCAGGCTCACCTGCAGTGGCCGGATAGTTGGCCAGGCCCTCCAGCCCGGCGACCAGCGCCTCTTTGATGAATTCAGGGGTGGCATGCTTGGGCTCGCCAATGCCCAGACTGATGGGGCGATGGGCCGCACTCGGCGTCACGCCAGCGGTCAGGCGACGCAGGCGCTCGAAGGGATAGGGCTGGAGTTTGGTCAGCAGGGGATTCATGGGCAGGCATTATCCCAGCCCAGGGTGGCAGATGGACGCCATGTGGGCATGTTCACCCATCCGTTTCGCGACCGGCGGCCACCACCGACCGATGCCGGCCCTCACTCTTGGCCTGGTAGAGCGCCTGGTCCGCACGCTCCAGAGTGCCCTCGGTCCCTTCGTCGCCCTGATGCAGCGCCAGTCCTGCGGAAAAACGCAGCCTCAATTGCGGAGCGACCTCGGACACCACGATGCTCACCAGAGCGTCCCGCACGCGGTCCAGCGCAATCGTGGCCTTTTGGGGGCTGGTGTTGGGCATGAGAAACAGAAACTCCTCGCCCCCCCAGCGCGCCAGAGTGTCGGTGTCACGCAATACCATGGACGCTGCCGACGCGAAGGCCATCAAAGCCTGATCGCCCACCTGGTGCCCATGCGCGTCGTTGATGCGCTTGAAGTGATCCAAATCGATCAAAGCCACGGTGAAACGCTCACCATAACGCTTGTAGCGTTGTGCGGCGTAGGCCAGCTTTTCCTGAATGTGGCGGCGGTTGTAAAGGCCGGTCAGGGCGTCTCGGGTCGCCAGTTGCTGGACTTGATCGAGTGCCTGTTTCAGTTCGCGCCGCTGACTGGACAGACGATTGCGCCAGCTGGAAATCAAGTACGCTGTGAAGATCAGTGCGGGCAGACTGCCTAGCATCACCCCAAAGCGCAGCAGCTCCAGTTCCGGCGGGTAGTAGCCCGGGTCCACACTGGACAACACGCCCATGGCGGCCCCCAGCAACACCATGGCCAGCACGCCATGGATGACCGACAGCCTCGGCGTGTGCGTGTACATCCCGAACACGATCACCAGGGCAATGAGCACCAGCACCATGCCGCGCTCAGAGGGGCCTAGCGTGACATATGCAAAGGAGATGGCCAGCAGCGCATACAGATTCTGCAGCACCATGAGGCCGGGGTCCCTCCAATGTCGGGTGACACCACTGCGCACCAGAATGTAAAAAGTGAGGTGTGCCGGGAAGGTCACCGCTGTCAGCAACGTCGGACCGATGGGCAGCATCATGCCCACCGCCGCCGAATGGGCTGCCGCGCCGCAACAGATCGCGTACATGAGGGCGCACAGCAAGATGATGCTGGTGTGCCCGCGGGTGTGCCGATCAGGGCCCAGGACGGCGAGCGCCCAGCGCTGCAGCGCGTCCAACAGAGGGTCCGGGCCATTTTCGGCGACAGTCAAGTCACTCATTCGACCTCCTCAAGACGGCAGGGCTGGTGGCATGATGCCCAAGCCATCCGCACCCGGTGAGAACAAGGGCGCCCACACCGATCGATTGCGCCCTGATGCCTTGGCCTGGTACATCGTCTTGTCGGCGCGCTCGACCATGTGGTCCAGCGTCTCATCGGGTTCGGCCTGCACCAGCCCGGCAGAAAAACTCATCTGCAACATAGGGTGGTCAGGCAGCCGCCAGGCGTTCAGGGCTTTGCGCAAGCGCTCCAATGAGGCGTGGGCTTCGTTCAGTTGGGTCTTGGGGAACATCACCAGAAATTCCTCTCCGCCCCAGCGGCCGACTTGGTCCACCGCGCGCAGATGCGCTCGTGCCAGTTCGGCAAACCCTTTAAGGACGGCGTCGCCAGTGGGGTGCCCGTGACGGTCGTTGACCTGCTTGAAATGGTCCAGATCAATGAGGGCGACGCACCACTGCGTGCCGTGCCGTTCAGCGAGTTGACGCTCGGATTCAAGCGTGTCGAGCATGACGCGCCGGTTCAGCAAGCCGGTCAATTGGTCCAGGGTGGCCATCTGACGCACCGTGAGCACTGCTTTGCGCAAGTCTTTGGCTTGCAGGCTGATTTCGATCCGAATGTCGCTGACCCACTTGGCCACCAGTGAGAGCAGCAGCAAGCTCGCACAGCCGACCACCAGATGGGGCGCCCCCCTGGAGAGGACGCCGCCGCCCGTGTCCAGCCAGTTCACCAAAGAGAAGGCCGCCACGAGCATGAGCGCCGCTGCCACGCCCAGTCCCAGGACCTGTCGAGGTCGCAAGCGCAGCATGGCGACCACAATGGTTTGCGCCATCAACACCAGCACATTGACCCGGTGTTCCCCGAGCAGCACATATGCGGCGCCGCACAAAAACAAGGACACCATGGCGTGGGGCAGTGTGAGAACAGGGTCGGACCAGGCTTGGGTCAAGCCGCTGCGGACGACCAGAATGAACCCAAAAAAGGAGAGCATGCTGGCCAGTGTCAACCCCCGGGCCACGTCATGGCTCACCTCGTTCAGGTGAACCAGATACCAAATCATGCCAAGACTGGCCAGGTAGGTGGGTAAGGACGTCAGAACCAGCAGCGTATGGCGGCGCACACGCAAATCTCGACCCAGCAGGGGGCCTGAGATGGCGTGGAACCAGTTCAATGCTTTCATGCGGTTGCGAGATATCCGACAGGCCACATCACAAGGTGCCCCATCAACGTGCTGAAAGGTACATCATTTGCCCTTGCTTGACGCGCCGGGTAAGTACCTGCCATCCGAGTAAGTGAGCAGCCAATCCGGCAAAAATGCCACAAAAATGGCGGTCAACATTCCCGTACTGACGGCTTCTCCCCAACCGAGCAGCCAATAGGCGAGCATCCATTCGTCGCCGCGCAATGTGTCTGGCTTGTGCCCAAAAGCCAAGGCCAGGGCACCGCTGAGGGTCACCGACACCGCCGTGGTGAAAAACCCCCGCCCCAGGATGTAGACGAACAGGTGGTGGGGGAGCAAGCGACGGATCAGCAACCCCAGGCCGAGGGCCAGGGTGGCCGGCAGCATGCCCATCCACACCACATGGATGGCCAGGGTGTCCAGGTCCGGCCACACGGGCCGCTCGATGTAATTGGCGCCCAAGGCAATGGGCAGCAAGCTCCACATGGCGAGCGGCCAGCCGAACATGAGCACCAGCAGGCAAGCGCCGGTCACGTGCAGGGCCATGCCGTTGGGCAGCAGGTGCTCGGTCCACCAGACGAAGGGCAGCAGCGCCACACAGCCCAGCCAGGGGCTTTGCAGGGGGCGGTGCGTGAGCGGCAGCCAAGGCTTGAACAGCAAGGCCACGGCCAGCACGCCGAACATCGTGGCGGTCTCGAACCCGGCGGGCAACACCCAGTCCATGGCGTGTCCTGCTTGTCAGTAAAGGCTACAGAAAAAAAGACAGCTCGGAGGCTGTCTGGGATAACGCGGAGACTCAGCCCAACAGACCGGTTTCGGCGTTGTGCTGGGGCAGGTCCACCTTGGGCGCAGGCTTCCAGCCCTTCTTGCGGTGTTCGACGACGACGTTGGTGTAGATGCCACCACGCACATACCACTTGGCGGTGATGCGCAGATAGCGAGGCTCAATGGCCTTGACCATGTCGTCGAGGATGGAGTTGGTGACCTTTTCGTGGAATGCCCCGTCATTGCGGTAGCTCCACATGTACATCTTCAGGCTTTTCAGCTCGATGCACAGCTCGTCGGCGATGCAGTCGATGGTGAAGTGCGCGAAGTCAGGCTGGCCGGTAAGCGGGCAGAAGCAGGTGAACTCGGGCACCTGGAACTGGATCACGTAGTCGCGCTGGGGCGCCGGATTGGGGAAGACGTCCAGGTGGCGGGACGGCGCAGACGGCGGGTTGACCGGCTTGGCGCGTTCACCCACCTCGAGGGCCTTGCCCTTGGCTGGGGTGGTCGGGGCGGTGGAGGCGGGGGCTTTCTTGGCCATGGTGAACAACTCTGCAGTAAATGGGATGCCAGCAAAACGCCGATGTTATCATCTTTGGTTAGTCTTTACCCGTAACGAAGCGGCTTTTACCAAGCAAATCAAGGACTTAGCCGTCTATCTTTTGCCCTGCGAACGCCCCGAGCATGCGCCTGAATTCGATCAAGCTGTCTGGCTTCAAGTCATTCGCTGAACCGACCCACTTCCAACTGCCCGGGCAACTGGTGGGCGTGGTGGGGCCGAACGGCTGCGGCAAGTCCAACATCATGGACGCCGTGCGCTGGGTGCTGGGCGAGTCCAAGGCGTCGGAATTGCGTGGCGAGTCCATGCAGGACGTGATCTTCAATGGCTCAGGCAACCGCAAGCCGGCCAGCCGCTCCAGCGTGGAGTTGGTGTTCAGCAACGAAGATGCGCGCGCGGGCGGCCAGTGGAACCAGTTTGCCGAGATCGCCGTCAAACGGGTGCTGACGCGCGATGGCACCTCCAGCTACTTCATCAACAACCAGCCGGTGCGCCGCCGCGACGTGCAGGATGTGTTCCTGGGCACGGGCCTGGGGCCGCGCGCCTACGCCATCATCGGCCAGGGCACGATCAGCCGGATCATCGAGTCCAAGCCCGAAGAGCTGCGCCTGTTCCTGGAAGAGGCCGCAGGCGTCTCCAAGTACAAGGAGCGCCGCCGTGAGACGGAAAACCGCCTCAAGGATACCCGCGAGAACCTCACCCGCGTGGAAGACATCCTGCGGGAGCTGAACAACAACCTCGACAAGCTGGAGAAGCAGGCCGAGGTGGCGACCCGCTATCACGCGCTGCAGGAGCAGGGCACGCTCAAGCTGCACCAGCTGTGGTTCTTGAAGCACCGCGATGCGGCCACCGAAGAGACCCGCATCCGTGTGGCGGTGGCCGAGGCGACCAACGCGCTGGAAGCCCGCCTGGCGGAACTGCGTGGCGTGGAGGCGCAGCTGGAGCAGGTGCGACAAGACCACTACGCCGCCAGCGACGCCCTGCACCTGGCCCAGGGTGAGCTGGCGGAGGCCAACCTGGCCGTCAGCCGTTTGGAAGAGCGCATCCGCTATGTGGTTGAGGGCCGCCAGAAGGTGGAGCAGCGCCTGGCCGAGCTGAAAGAGCAGAACGAGCAGTGGCTGGAACGCCGTGCGGCGGCGGAGTTCGAGCTGGAAGAGCTGGCCGAGAAGATGCTGGCTGCCGAAGAGCAGGCCGAGATCCTGGCGGCGCAGTCGGAAGAGCTGGCCGGCAACCTGCCCAGCTTTGAAGATGCGGTGCGCAGCGCCACCCAGCGCGCCAACGCCCAGCGCGGCGTGGCCGGCCAGGTTCAGCAACAGATTCAGTTGCTGGCCGCCGAGTCGCGCAACATCGACGACCAGTCTCGCCAGTTCACGCTGCGCCGCGAGCGCCTGAGCAGTGAAAAGCATGCGCTGGGCACGCCCGATGAGGCCCGTTTGACGGACCTGAAGCGTCAGCTTGAAGGGGTGCAGGAAGAGCTGGCCCTGTCGGAAGCCCAGTTGGGTGAGTTGACCGAACAGGTGCCCGAGCTGGACGAGGCCCGCAAGGCGCAGCAACAGGAAAGCCAGGCTCAGGCGGCCAAACAGGCCGAGCTGACGGCGCGCCTGGAGGCATTGCGCGCCTTGCAGGAAAAGGTACAGACCGAAGGCAAGCTCAAGCCCTGGCTGGCCAAGCATGGCCTGGACAGCTTGCAGGGCCTATGGCGCAAGGTACACATCGAGCCGGGCTGGGAAAACGCGCTGGAGTCGGCTTTGCGTGAGCGCTTGTCGGCGCTGGAAGTGGGCCGCGTCGAAACCGTGCGCGCCTTCGAGCAAGATGCGCCGCCGGCCAAGCTGGCGTTCTACAGCCTGCCGCAAGCTGGCATCCAAAACACCCACACCACGCTGCCACGCTTGTCCGATCAGTTGCGACTGCAGGACGCGAGCCTGAAGGCGCTGATGAACGACTGGCTTGAAGGCGTTTACACCGCCGCCAACCTCGAAGAAGCCCTGGCCAACCGGCAGCGCCTCACGCATGGCGAGGTCATCATGACCCGCGCCGGGCACACCGTCAGCCAGTTCGCGGTGAGCTTCTATGCGCCGGACTCGGAACAGGCGGGCATGCTGGCCCGCGCGCAGGAAATCGAGAGCCTGGACAAGCAGGTGAGGGCACAGGCCCTGATCGCCGAAGACGCCCGCGCCAGCCTGATCCGCGCCGAGGCGCATTACACCGATGCCTCACAGCGCCTGGCCACGACGCGTCGCCAGACCAGCGAGGTGCAGCAGCGCGCCCACCAGTTGCAGGTGGAGGTTTTGCGCCTGGCCCAACAGGCCGAACAGGCCCAGGCCCGTCACGGGCAGATCGCCGAGGAGCTGGCCGAGATCGATGCGCAGCTGGATGAGCTGCAGGAGCGCCGCGCCACCGGTGAGGCCCGCTTTGAAGAGCTGGACCTGAGTCTCGCCGATGCGCAGGAGCAGCACGCCCAGCTCGAAGAGGGCGTGATGGAGGCCGAGCGCAAACTCAACCAGGCCCGCGAGCAGGCGCGTGCGCAAGAGCGTCAGGCCCAGGAAGCGCAGTTCAGCGCCCGCGCCATGGCCTCGCGCCGGGGCGAGTTGCAGCGCAGCATCGAAACCTCGGCCCAGCAGATCCAGCTCAACGAGGCCTCGGTCGCGCAATTGCACGAAGAGCAGGAGCGTTTGAGCGATGCCTCGGCCCACACCGGACTGGACGAGGCCTTGGCGGTGCGCGTCGAGAAAGAAGGCCTGCTGGCCCAGGCCCGCACGCACTACGACGACCTGTCAGCACAACTGCGCCGGGCCGACGAGCAGCGCATGGGCTTCGAACGCAGCCTGCAACCACTGCGCGACGAGATCACCAAGCTGCAACTGGAGCAGCAGGCCGCCACGCTGGGGGGCGCCCAGTTCCTGGAACAACTCACCGCCGCCGAGGTGGACCTGACCGCTCTGGCCGAAGTCATCGAGCGTGACGGCATCAAGCTGTATGGCCTGCAGACCGAAATCGACCGCATCCAGCGTGAGATCAATGCCCTGGGCGCGGTGAACCTGGCCGCGCTGGAAGAGCTGACCGCCGCCCGCGAGCGCAAGGGCTTCCTGGACTCGCAAATGGCCGACCTGAGCGACGCCATCGGGACGCTGGAAGACGCGATCCACAAGATCGACCTGGAAACGCGCGACCTGCTGGGCGCCACCTTCAACACCGTCAACGAGCATTTCGGGCGCATGTTCCCCAGCCTGTTTGGCGGCGGCAGTGCGCGCCTGGTGATGACGGGCGACGAAATTCTGGACGCGGGCGTGCAGGTGATGGCCCACCCGCCGGGCAAGAAAAACAGCACGATCCACCTGTTGTCGGGTGGGGAAAAGGCGCTGACCGCCATCGCGCTGGTGTTTGCGATTTTTCAACTCAACCCCGCGCCGTTCTGCCTGCTCGACGAGGTGGACGCGCCCCTGGACGACGCCAACACCGAGCGCTATGCGCGCCTGGTCAAGAGCATGTCCAGCGGCACCCAGTTCCTGTTCATCTCGCACAACAAAATTGCGATGGAAATGGCCGAGCAACTGGTGGGCGTGACGATGCAAGAACAAGGTGTCTCCCGCATTGTGGCGGTGGACATGGAGGCGGCACTGGGCATGGCCCATACTGCTTGAGGACACACACATGAACGATTCGCTGACTTCCTATCTGGTCATTCTGGGCGGCGTGGTGCTGATCGGGATGCTGGCGCACGGCGCCTGGACCGCTCGCAAGGCTGCCGCACGCCACCCCAAGCGTGCGGAGGTCGAACCCGTCGATGGCGACAGCCAGCACGACCCGTTCAGCACCACCTCCACGATGGAGCATGAGCCGACCCGCCCAATGATTGCCGATGCTGCAGCGCTGGCCGCCTCGGCCGTGGTGCCGCCGCCGGTCAAGCGCACAGGCCCGCGTCTGGATGCGCTGGTGGACGCGATTGCCACGCTGACGCCCGAAGGCCTGCTCAGCGGCGACAACATCCTGATGCACCTGCCCCCCACCCGTCGTGCGGGCAGCAAGCCGGTGCTGATCGAAGGGCTGCGCATGGACTGCGACGAGTGGGAAGCCCCGCAAGCCGGCGTGCTGTACAAGGAGCTGCAAGCGGGTGTGCTGCTGGCCAACCGCACGGGCGGCCTCAACGAGATCGAGTACTCCGAGTTCGTGCAGAAGATTCAGACCATGGCCGATACCCTCGGCGCCTCGGTCGAGTTCCCGGACATGCTGGATGTGGTGGCCCGAGCCAAGGAGCTGGATGCTTTCGCCGGCGCCCATGATGCCCAGCTGGCCATGCGCCTGCATGCCCGTGGCAGCGCCTGGTCGATTGGCTATGTGCAGCAGCAGGCAGCCCGTCATGGCTTTGTGCAAGGCGCTTTGCCTGGCCGCATGGTGTTGCCGGGAATGGAAGAGGGCGCACCGCCCATGCTGACCCTGCAGTACGACGCCCAGGCCGCCTTTGCCGAAGACCCGGATCAGGCCACGCTGCGCGAGTTGATGCTGTCGTTCGACGTGCCGCAGACGTCTTCGGAACATGCACCGTTCAAAGCTTGGTGCGCCGCAGGTGAGGCCTTGGCCTTGAGCATGGATGGCCTGATGGCCGACGACCAGGGGCAGCCCTTCAACGCCGCCGCCTTTGCCTCTATCGAAACCGAGCTGAGCCGCCTGTACGAATCTCTGGCGGCCCGTGATCTGGCCGCCGGCGCGCCCTCGACACGACGCCTGTTCAGCTGACGCGACAGCCCATGTCCCAACCTGATCTGTTTGGCGGTGCCGCCCCGGCACCGGCCGCGGCCGAGCTGTCGGCGCCCGAGCGCGCAGCCCAACTGCGTGAGCTGCTGCATGCGCACGCCCACCGCTACTATGTGCTGGACGACCCGAGCATCCCGGATGCCGAGTACGACAAGCTGTTTGCCGAGCTGCAGGCCATCGAAGCCGCCCAACCGGAGCTGCTAACCCCCGATTCGCCCACACAGCGTGTGCTGGGCAAGGTGCTGGACGGCTTCACGCCCGTGCGCCACGCCGTGCCCATGCTGTCCATCCGCACCGAGACGGACACCGAAGCCTCGGGCGCCGAAGCCTTCGATGCGCGCATTCGCCGCGAGCTGGGCCTGACCGAAGCCGATGCGCCCGTGGCCTATGCGGCCGAGCTGAAGTTCGACGGCCTGGCCATCAACCTGCGCTATGAACACGGCGTGCTGGTGACGGCCGCGACGCGGGGCGATGGCGAGCAGGGCGAAGAGGTGACCCAGAACATCCGCACCGTCGGTCAGATTCCCTTGCGACTGCATGGCGCGACCCCCGAGGTGCTGGAGGTGCGCGGCGAGGTCTACATGCGCCGCGACGACTTCGAGGCCCTCAACGAGCGTCAACGCGCCAAGGGCGAGAAGACCTTCGTGAACCCGCGTAATGCGGCCGCCGGTGCCGTGCGCCAGCTCGACCCGGCCATTGCCGCGCAGCGGCCCTTGAGCTTCTTCGCCTACGGGCTGGGCGAGGTCAAGGGCTGGGACGTGCCCGCCACGCACAGCGCGATGCTGGACGCCTTGCAGGCGATGGGGATGCCCGTGTGCGCGCACCGCACGGTGGCCCTGGGTGCCACGGGGCCACAAGGCCTGGTGGCGTTTCACCAGCGCATGGGGGCCCTGCGCGATACATTGCCCTTTGACATTGACGGCATCGTCTACAAGGTAGACAGCCGTGAGCTTCAGGAGCGGCTGGGCTTTGTCAGCCGCGAGCCACGTTGGGCCGTGGCCCACAAATACCCGGCGCAAGAGCAACTCACTCAGGTGGATGGCATCGACATCCAGGTGGGCCGCACCGGCAAGCTCACCCCTGTGGCGCGCCTCAAGCCCGTGTTTGTGGGCGGCGTGACCGTGACGAACGCGACCTTGCACAATCTCTTCGAGCTGAGGCGCAAGCGCGTGCGGATCGGGGACACCGTCATCGTGCGCCGTGCGGGCGATGTCATTCCCGAAGTGGTAGGCGTGGTGGCGGGCGAGCGGCCAGCCTATGTGCCCAATTTCCGCATGCCCGCGCATTGCCCGGTGTGTGGCAGCACGGTGGTGCGTGAACCCGGTGAGGTCGATCACCGCTGCACGGGCGGGCTGTTCTGCGCGGCCCAGCGCAAGCAAGCGCTGCTGCACTTTGCGCAACGTCGCGCCGTGGAAGTCGAAGGCCTGGGCGACAAGCTGGTGGACCAACTGGTGGACAGTGGCCTGGTGCGCACCTTGCCGGACCTGTACAAGCTGGGCGTGATGAAGCTCGCCGCCCTCGACCGCATGGCCGACAAAAGCGCGCAGAACATCGTGGTCGCGCTGGAAAAGAGCAAGCAGACGACCTTGCCACGCTTCCTGTTTGGCCTGGGCATTCGCCATGTGGGCGAGGCCACGGCCAAGGACCTGGCACGCCACTTTGGCCAGATCGACCGCATCATGGACGCGCCCGAAGAGCAGTTGCTGGCCGTGCGTGACGTGGGGCCGGTGGTGGCGCGCAGCATCCGCACCTTCTTTGACCAGCCCCACAACCGCGAGGTGGTGGAGCAGTTGCGTGCAGCCGGCGTGACCTGGACCGAACATGAACCTTCGGCCGCCGCCGACGCCGCCAACCTGCCGCTGTTTGGCAAGACCCTGGTGCTGACCGGCACGCTACCCACCTTGTCGCGCGAAGAGGCCAAGGCCCTGATCGAAGAGGCAGGGGGCAAGGTGGCGGGATCGGTGTCCAAGAAGACCCACTACGTGGTGGCCGGCGAAGAAGCGGGCTCCAAGCTGGAGAAGGCCCAGGCGCTGGGTGTGCCCGTGCTGGATGAAGCGGGCTTGCAAGCGCTGTTGACCACGGCTGGCGCGACCCCACCAGAGGTGCCGACGCAAGAGTGAGGTCGGATTCGGGTCTTTTTGCGACCCGGACCCGGACCCACCCAGGCATTTGGCAAAATGGCAGGCCCCTGAGGAAAATGAATGTCCACCCCTGATTCCGACAAGAAGTCCCCGATTGACGCCCTGACCCCGGTGAGCGCCGCCCTGGTCGAGTTTCAGGCTGAAGCACGCGTTCCGACCGAGCATGGCAGCTTCACGATGAAGCTGTTCCGTGAGCATGGCACCGGGCGAGAGCACATCGCCATGGTCATGGGAGATGTGAAAGGCAGTGCATTGGTGCGTGTGCACTCCGAATGCATGACGGGCGACGTGTTTGGCTCGTTGCGCTGCGATTGCGGCCCGCAACTCCAGTTCGCCATGAGCGAAATCGGCAAGAAGGGCAGTGGCGTGGTGGTGTACCTGCGCCAGGAAGGGCGTGGCATTGGTCTGGCCAACAAGCTGCGGGCCTACCAGTTGCAGGACCAGGGCATGGACACCGTCGAGGCCAACGAACACCTGGGCTTTGCCGCCGACCTGCGCAACTTCGACGTGGCCGCACAGATTCTGGACTTTTTGGGCGTGTCATCGGTCAAGCTGATGACCAACAACCCACGCAAGGTCGACACCCTCAGCAAGCACGGGGTCAGGGTCGAAGAGCGGGTACCGGTGCGCAGCGAGGTGCAGGCCGAGAACGAGCGTTACCTCGGCACCAAGGCGCGCAAGCTGGGACACCACATCGACTGGCTGGGTTGATCCGGTCATGGACACGCCCGGCCTGATCGACAGCGGGGAAGAGGACACCCCAGAGCGGCACCGCGTCGCTCAGCGCACCACCTGGGTGAGCGTGGGCGTCAACCTGGTGTTGACGGTGCTGCAGGTGGTGGTGGGCTTCTTCGCCCATTCACAGGCCTTGATCGCCGACGGCATCCACTCCCTGTCCGACCTCGTCGCCGACTTTGTGGTGTTGCTGGCCAGTCGGCACAGCCGAAAGGGCCCGGATGCCGATCACCACTACGGTCATCATCGGTATGAGACCGCGGCCTCGATGGTGCTGGGCGTGCTGCTGTTGAGCGTGGGCGTGGGCATGCTGTGGAGTGCCGTGGGCAAGCTGAGTACGCCCGAGAGCATTCCCGACGTCAAGCCGATTGCGCTGTACGTGGCCGTGTTCACGCTGCTATCCAAGGAGTTCCTGTTCCGCTACATGCTGCATGCCGCCGAGCGCGTGCGCTCCAGCATGCTGGTGGCCAATGCCTGGCATGCGCGCTCGGATGCGGCTTCGTCGCTGGTGGTGGCACTGGGCATTGTGGGCAACCTGATGGGCTACCCCTTGCTCGACCCGGTGGCCGCGCTCATCGTGGGCTTCATGGTGGGCAAGATGGGCTGGGAGTTTGCCTGGAATGCCCTGAGCGACCTGATGGACCGCTCTGCCACCCAGGAACAGATCGATCAGATTCACACGCTGTTGCGCGAGACGCCTGGCGTGGCGGGGGTACACGACGTGCGCACGCGCAAGATGGGCGACATGATCGTGGTGGACGCGCACCTGGAAGTGGACGGTGAACTGACCGTGCGGCAGGGGCATGACATCGCGTTTGCTGCCCGCGAGCGGGTGATGGCTTCGCTGCCGGTGCTCGACGTGATGACCCATCTGGACCCGGTAGCGCACACCGAGCACGCCTGAGGCTCACGCAATCAGGTGGATTGACTGCAAACGCGGTTACGTCCTTGGTGTTTGGCGTCGTACAGGGCGCCATCGGCGAGGGCCAGCAGGTGCTCTACCTTCATTTCCGGGCGTGCCTCACACCAGGCCAGCCCCAGGCTGACTGTGACCACGCTCGAGGTACTGGAGCGTTCATGCAGGATCTGGCAGCGTTCGACGTTGGCACGCACCTGCTCGGCCAGGGCCAGCGTGGCGGCCTCATCCAGATTGGGAATGGCCGCGATGAACTCCTCTCCACCGTAGCGCGCCACGATCACGCCTTGACCACTCAAGGTCTGCTTCAGCACCTGACAGACTTGCCTGAGGCAGGCGTCACCGGCAGGATGGCCGTAGTGATCGTTGAACTTTTTGAAGTGGTCCACGTCGATCATCAGGATGGCCATGGGGATGCGTCCGAAGCTGACACGCTGCCACAGGGTCTGCATGGACGCTTCAAAATGGCGACGGTTGTAGAGCCCCGTGAGCTCGTCGACGCGTGATAGTTCACGCAAGCGGACTTGCGTTTGGGTGAGCGAGCGGATCAGCCCACGCTCGCGCTCAGTCAGCAAAAAGCGACGACGCTCGTCGTTCTCAAGCGCGTAATTGGCGGTCAGGGTGAAGGCGGCGCTGGCCAGCACCATGGACACCAACGGCAGCACCATGCGTTCCGGAAAGGATGGCAGGGCATAGACCCCCCCCACATGCAAGGTGATCAAGGCCAGAGAAAACGCCACGGCATACCAAAAGCGCATGCGCTGCACGATGTTGCCGTAGGTGATGACCACCATGAACCCGATATGGTACAGGTAGGCCAATGGACTGTTGCTGCTCGCGAGGATGAACGCCAGCACCGCCGCTGCAGAGAGCCCACTGACCATGGCGATGGACTCCAGCACCAACGGCGATGCATCGGCCAAAACGCGGACCCGACCCTGCTGAAACGTCAACAAGAAGAGCAGGGCGATGGGGGTGAACACCAGCAGCCGCAAGGTCAGCGCCAGGTTGAACACGTCGGGCAGCATCAAGTAGTCGGCCACCAGAAACACATTGAAGATCAGCAGCGAGATGAAGCCACTTTTGAGAATGTGAGCTCGTCTGGCCGGTAGACCGGCGAACTGAAACTCACGCTCCAGTTCGCGCGGAAACATCATGAGAGGGAAACCACGCTGCAGCAGGCCGTCGATCATCACGGTGCGAGCGGTATCACGCTGGGGGTCGAGGTCAGGCGCGGCGTCCTGCGGCAGGGGGGCAGTCAGGGTGCGCATTCGTTCATCTCATCCAGGTCCATCCCCAAGGCGACCACACGGTTGCGACCACCTTTCTTGGCCTGATACAGGGCCTCGTCAGCCGCAGAGATCAGGCGTGTCGTTGTGGCGCCGGGTGCCAACGGCCTCATGGTGGTCACGCCGATGCTGACCGTCACGACTGCGTGCGTGCTGGATGTGGCATGCAAGATATTGAGGCCCTCAATGCCTCGCCGAATGCGTTCTGCAGCGCCTTGTACCGTGTGCAAGGAGGTGCCAGAGAGAACGGCAATGAACTCCTCGCCGCCATAACGCGCAATCAGATCGCCGGGTCCACGCAGGCGTCTTTTCAGTGCGCTCGCCACGGCTTTGAGGCAGGCATCGCCCACGGGGTGACCGTATCGGTCGTTGTAGGCCTTGAAGTGATCGACGTCGATCATGATCAGGGCCACTTCACCACCGTCGCGCTTGTTCCGCTCCCAAACTTCAGCGAGGTGTTCGTCAAAGTGACGGCGGTTGGCCACTTCGGTCAGCATGTCGCTGCGAGAGGCGTCATGCAGTTCTTGATTGGCGACTTCCAGGTCTTGGAGGAGCAGGCGCTCGCGCAAGTGCAGCAACCAGTTCAGACGATCGTCGCGCTCCTGGCAATAACAGCCGTAGAGTGTGAAGACCATGGTGCAGGCCAGCAGAAGGCAACCTGGGATCAGGATCGGCGCCTGCGAAGTCGGCATGTTGATAGCTGCCACCACGTACAACAGCATGATGATCGCATCCAGCACCGCGGCAGGGGCGAAACGCATCCGCACCACGCTGTTGGCAAACATGGCAATGGTGGCCAAACTGCTCAGGTAGGGCACGGCAAGAGGATCGGTGCTCGACATGCACAGCCATGCGTTCATGGCGCAGGCGGCTGCGGCGGGGATGATCAGCAGCCACTCCCGCATCGAAGGCGAAGCCATTCGAGAAAGCAGGAACACGCCGACGATGATGCCAGGCGTGAAGAGGAACAGACGCAAGCGCAGGGCGAGATCGAATTGATCGGGCAACAGCAGCCAGTCTGAGACCAGCAAAAAATTGAAAATGACGGCCACCAGAATGCCGCAGATGACCATGGTGCGCAGGCGCTGAGGGCCGGCGTCGGCAAGGAAGGCTTTTTCCAAGGGCTCCGGCAAGCGCAATGCCGGTTTGCCATTGTTCAACAGCCGCTCAACTTCCTCCGCCTCGATCGGCGTCTCCTCGACAGGCCCAGGCACGGTGACGCCAAACCCGGAAGGAGTAAGAGCAGTCGACTGGAGCAAAGAGGCGGTAAGGGCGGTCATCACAACTGACGCAAGACATCGGTCAATGCGCCGGATCGTAACGTGCCCATGTCGGCCTCAGTCTGCGTGGGCGTGGAGGCTTTCCCCTATAGGCGGCACGCTTCCAAGACAGGCGTGCCAAATTCACGGCACCTCTGGCACCTCTGGCACGGTGTTGCCATATTCGAACATGCAAGGGGCTAAACCTCTATCGCAGACGACGTGCGATGACATATGCTTTTAAACGGTTACATTTTTCTTTATCGACAACAAAAGAAGTTGACTTGTCCTCTCTCTATCTTGAACACTTTCGATTGACAGATGCACCGTTCGGGATCACGCCCAACGGGAAGTTCTTTTTCGAGGGGCAGGCCAGAGGCGCCATCCTGGATGCCTTGCAACATGCCGTTCTGGACGAGGACGGCATCGTTGTGGTCGTGGGAGAGGTGGGCAGCGGCAAGACCATGTTGTGTCGCATGCTGGCAGAGCGCTTGCCGCGTGAACAGGTCGATCTGGTCTACCTGGCCAACCCCTCGTTTGGTCCGCGCGAGATCTTGCAGTCATTGATTGCGGATTGGGGGCTGCAGCCTCCTGTCGATGGGCAGCCATTGGTGCTGACCATTCAACAGGCCTTGCTGGAGCGTCACGCCCAAGGCCGTCGGGCTGTGGTGCTGATTGACGAGGCACAGGCGATGCCGCCAGAGTCGCTCGAAGAGATCAAACTGCTGTCCAACCTCGAAACGGCTCAGCACAAACTGCTGCAAATCGTGCTGTTCGGTCAGCCCGAACTCGATGAGCTTCTGGCCTTGCCGAAGTTGCGTCAGGTGCGCGACCGCGTGGTGCACCGTTTCGAGTTGCAGCCCCTCAATGGCCCTGATGCGGCAGCCTACATCGAACATCGCTTGCGTCGCGCGGGGTGGCAGGGGGGCGCTTTGTTTGAGCCGCGCGCCATGAAGCAACTCACCGATGCTTCGGGGGGACGTATCCGCGCCCTCCACCTGCTGGCCGACAAGGCCTTGCTGGCAGCGTTTGCACAAGGCTCTCGACAGATCGGACGAGAGCATGTGCGCCTGGCAGTGGCAGAGTTTCAAGGTGCGGGGATGAAGCGGGCGGGTGCCATGAATAACGCAAGGCATCACCCGTCGTTCTGGTTGGCGCTGGGTGCCCTGGCGACCCTGGGCTTGGGCGTTGGCGGGGCAGTCGGCTACGGGCTGGGCCAGCGCACGGCCACCGCTGCTGAGCGTGCCATCGCTGCACCCACATCGGCACCCACATTTGCCACTCTGTCTGCGACTGCAAGCCACCCTGTGCCGTCGGCCCTCCGAGCTGACCCAGACCGTGTCCCGGTCACGTCCGATCTGCAGCGCCGTTATGAAGCGGTGTCGCCCGATTTGCGCGACACCTTGCTGCGCACCCGCGCAGTGTTTGACGACCCCGCGCAGAACTTCTGGGTGGTGCAGGTGGCATTGGCTGACAACGCAGCAGGTGCGCGGCGTCTGGCGCAGCAGATCAAAGATGCGGGTGTTGAAGTCTGGTTGCAAGACCGGGTTTATCTTGCCAAATCAACGGGAATTGCGGTGAACATCTGGGCCGTGTATGCAGGACGGTACACGGACAGCTCATCGGCCATGCAAAGCCTGCAAGAATGGCCTGCCTCACTTAAAACCTACAAACCTCTGCCGCGATCCCTGGTTCGCCTGCGTACAGAGGCTTACCCGGAGCGGGTGCCGTCATGATGCGTTTGACCCAGACCACCAACATGTTCTCGATGGCCCGATGCAAACCCCTGGTGCTGCTTCTGGCCGTTGGCTTGGGTGCTTGCGCAATCAGGCAGCCCGAACCCAACGCCGGGCATCTGCGGCCACCCACAGCTGCGCCTGGTACGCCGCCCGCGCTGGTCAACACACCGCTGCTGCCGCCCCCGCCCAGCAGTGGACGGGCCAAGGCCGAAGTGTTCTCCGTCAGCGTGCACAACGTCGACATCCGCAGTTTGCTGTTTGCCATCGCTCGCGATGCCCGGCTCAATCTCGACATCCACCCTGACCTGACCGGCACGGTCAGCATGAACGCGATTGACCAGACGGTGACCGAGATTCTCGACCGCGCAGCCGTGCAGGCCAACATGCGCTATGAGATGGAGGGCCGCAACCTGTTTGTCATGCCGGATGCGCCTGTGCTCAAGCACTATCGGATTGACTACCTCAACGTGGCGCGCGAGGCGCGCAGCGAAATCGGGGCCAGCACCAGCATCTCCCAGTCAAGTCGGGGCGGCACCAGCAACAGCTCCAGCACCGCACTGAGCAACACCTCCAGCAACCGTTTCTGGGAGACTCTGACCCAGAATCTCCGCGACCTGCTGCGCGAGACCGATAAGGTCATGCCAGAGGAGGGGGCACAAGCAGCCACGCCTGCCGTTGCTGCACCCGCCTCAGCTGCCGCAGCTCAAGTTGCGCAGGTGCTGGTTTCCGCAGTCACGCCTGGCGGTGCGGCCCCAGTCCCTGTTGCCCCGACGGCGGCCCCTGTGCGTTTTCGGGAGTCGGCCTCGGTGATTGCCAACCCGGAGTCTGGCGTCGTGTCAGTGCGTGCCACGTTCCGTCAGCACATGCGGGTGCGTGAGTTCATCGACCGTGTCATGAAGAGTGCGGGGCGCCAGGTGATGATCGAAGCGACCATCGTCGAGGTCAACCTCTCTGACGAGTATCAGCAGGGCATCAACTGGTCCATCGTCCGCAAGGGCGTGCCATTGCTGCAGATTGGACCGGCTGGCACCGCGATGCCTTCGGGCGTGCCTGTCAGCGGTGTCATTCCCAGCATGCTGAACTACACACCATCGCGCGTGGGCAATGTCACCACACAGATTTTTGCGGCCTTGCGGCTGCTGGAGTCGTTCGGCAACACCAAAGTGCTCTCCAGCCCCAAGATCAGCGCCCTCAACAACCAGGCGGCGATGCTCAAGGTCACCGAGGATCTGGTGTATTTCACGCTGACGGGTAATTACACGCCCGGCACGTCAGGCTCGCCGCCCACGTTCACCATCACGTCCACACCCAACAATGTGTCGGTCGGACTGGTCATGAGCGTGATGCCCCAGGTAGGTGAGGGCGATGAGGTCACGCTGATTCTGCGGCCCACGCTGTCGCGCGTGGTGAGCTATGTGGAAGATCCAGCTGTGCCGATCTTCCTGTCCCAGGCCCGCAACGATGGGGTCAATCTCTCTGAGATTTCCAGCCGTATTCCCCAGATCCAGACACGCGAGATGGAGTCGGTCATCAAGGTTCGCTCGGGTGACACCGCGGTGCTCGGCGGTTTGATGCGTGACGACGTATCAGGGAGCACGGATCAGACACCGGGCGTAGGCAATGTGCCGGGGCTGGGCGAGTTGTTCAAGTACAAGAAGAAGTCGAGCAACAAGAGCGAGCTGGTGATTTTCCTGCGTCCAACGGTGGTGACCAGCGCCAGCCTGACGGGTGATCTCCAATCTTTTGAGCCTCACCTCAGCGAAGCCCTGCGTCCCATGCCCGATCGCATGCGCCTTGCCCCCGCAGCATCTGACACCTCTGGCGGAGGTCAGCCATGAGTCTTTTGTTGGATGCCCTGCAGCGCAGTCAGAACAAGTCCAAGGCGCAGGCGTCGGTCCCGACCGACCTACCGCCGCTCGACGTGACGCCCCTTGATGCGCCGCTGCCCGACGCCCCCACGCAGGCACAGGACAGCCCGCCGCTGGAGCTGACGCTCGACCCCATTTGTGACGCCCCCCCTGAGCCGGCCCGTTCACCCGAGCCTCTTGCCGAGCCTGTCGCAACGCCTGCGCCCGTGACCGTCACGCAGGCACCGCCCTCTGTGCCAGCTGAGCCCCCGGCTCCGACTGAACCGCTGAAGCCATCTGCATCCCCGCAGCCATCTGCGTCCTTCACCGCCGCGACTACTGCGGGTCAGGCCACTGCGGCCGCCGCTTCGCCGGCGCCATCCATCCCTGCCATGCCATTGGGCACAGGGGGAGAGCCCAGATCGCAGGTCACCGCTCGCGAGGCCGCACAGGCCATGCTGGGTGGGGCAGGTGCCGCGGCCACTCAGCGCCTGCCACAAGCGCAGGGCGAGGGCAGTCGGGGACGTCGCCTGCTGTGGAGCTTGGTGATTGGTGTGGCTCTGGCTGGTTTGACGTCGATGGCCTGGCAATACTGGCAGGCCACACAAACACCCGGACTCACCCCGGCCGCAGAAGCACAGCCTTCTGCCGCAGCGGGTCAAGACGAGGTGGCCATGATGCAGGAAAGTGCGTCAGCGGCCGTGCCTGGCGAGACCATGGTGGAAACTGAGGCGCCTGCTGACACGGTGGCAACTGCCGCACGCCCGTCTGACATCGGTTCGGTCACGCCTGTCGCCGCGGCATCACCGACAGCAACGGCCGCCAAGCGCGCCTCGCAACGCACGCCGACATCATCGACCACATCCACATCCACACCTGCCCCGTCAGTGGCTCGTGCCGCACCAGCACCAGCACCCGCACCCGCACCCGCACCCGCACGACAGCTTGAAACCGGCGACCGCCCCGCGCAACTGGTTCGTTCGCAAACACAGTCGCAGTTGCAAATCGCCTGGTCTGCTTTGCGGCAAGGTGAGGCCGCACGTGCGCAAACGCTGTATCAGCAGGTGCTTGCAAGCCGGCCTGACGACCCAGACGCCACGCTGGGGCTGGCCGTGTCCTTGCACCGCCAGCGGCAACTCGAAGCCGCCTGGCTGGCCTATCAGCGCAGCCTTCAGATGTGGCCCGACAATGAAACCGCGCGCACCGGGATGTTGGCGATTCTGTCCGAGTCTGATCCGGACACGGCCGAAAGCCGTCTGCAGGAGTGGGTACAGTCTCGCCCGCGTGATGCAGCCGCTCAGGCCGCCCTCGGTAACTTGCTGGGCAGACAGGGACGTTGGGCTCAAGCCCTGGGGCCGTTGACGCTGGCCCAATCTCTGGCCCCCGACAGTGCGCCCCATGCTTACAACCTGGCCGTGGCCCTCGATCAGGCGCGCCGCTACGACGATGCCTTGCAGATGTACCGCTACACCCTGCAGTTGGGGGCAGCAGGTGTGTCAGCGCAAGCCCTCGAGCGCCGCATTGCAGAATTGCAAGGGGTGGCGGCACGATGAACGCAGCACCCACCGCAACCTCAGCCACACCGGCTGGCAAGCCGCCCGTTCGACTGGGGGACCGGCTCCTGCAAATGGGGCTGGTGTCCTCCGATCAGATCCAGATCGGCTTGCTGGAGCAAAAGAAAACCGGCAAGCAACTGGGCGATGCGCTGATCGCCCTGGGCTTCGTCACCGAAGAGGCCATGCGCGAAGCGCTGGGCCAGACCCTCGGGCAGCAGACCATCCAGCTGCAGTCCGTGCTGGCCGATCCAGAAGCCCTGGCAAGGTTACCCAAGGCGATGGCCTTGCGCTTTCAGGCATTCCCGGTGTCCTACCAGCCCGAGACGCAAAAGCTCGTGCTCGCCAGTCCCAAGCCTAACGACATCATTGCGGGCGACCAGATTCGTGCCCACGTCGGGCTGGGCGTGTCGATTGAGTGGCGACTGGCCGGTGCGGCCGACGTGCTGGCTGCCATCGACCAGTTCTACGGCTATGAGCTGTCCATCGACGGCATCATCCACGAGATCGAAACGGGTCAGATGGACATGACCTCGCTGGCGCAAGGGCAGGGTGGGTACAGCCACCCAGTGGTGCGCCTGGTGGACGCGCTGTTGTCGGACGGGGTACACAAGTTCGCCTCCGACATCCACTTCGAGCCCGAAGGCCAGTTCCTGCGTATTCGTTACCGCATTGACGGTGTGCTACGCCAGGTCCGCGTGCTGCACGGACGCTACTGGAGCGCCATGCTCGTGCGCCTGAAGCTGGTCGCGGGCATGAACATTGCCGAAAGCCGGGCACCTCAAGATGGCCGCGTATCGCTGTCGATTGCGGGGCGCAATGTGGATTTCCGTGCGGCCGTGCAACCGACCATCCACGGTGAGAACTTCGTGCTGCGCGTGCTCGATGCCAAGCGTGGCATCGTTGACTACGACAAGCTCGGCCTGACCGACGATCAGTACCATCTGCTCAACCTCATGCTGGCGCGCCCAGAGGGCATCATCCTGGTGACCGGGCCGACCGGGTCGGGCAAGACGACGACGCTGTACTCGGTGCTCAGTCACATGAACGATGAAAGCGTCAACATCATGACGCTGGAAGATCCGGTTGAATACCCGATCACGCGGATCCGCCAGACTTCCATCTCGGACGGCAGCAAGATCAACTTCTCAGACGGCGTGCGCTCGATGATGCGCCAGGATCCGGACATCATCCTGGTCGGGGAAGTGCGCGACAAGGACACGGCCGAAATGGCCTTCCGCGCGGCCATGACGGGGCACCAGGTCTTTTCGACCTTGCACACCAATTCGGCCTTGCGCAGTTTTCAGCGCATCAAGGATCTGGGGGTGTCACCCGAGGTGATGGCGGGCAACATCATCGGCATCGTTGCGCAGCGCCTGGTGCGTCGTTTGTGTCCGCACTGCCGCGAGGCCGTTGTGGTGACCGATGGCAGCGTTGAGGCCACCCTGATTGGCGATCACGCCATCGGACGGACGGTGTACCGCGCCCACCAGGGTGGGTGTGAGGCATGCGGCTTTCGCAGCTACAAGGGCCGACTGGCCATCATGGAGCTGCTGCGCATGGACAGCGAGCTTGACGAGCTCATCACCCGCAATGCCAGCCTGGCCGAGCTGACCGCGCATGCCTTGAAGATTGGGTTTGCGCCGATGGCCGACGACGGATTGCGTCGCGTGCTCGAAGGCATCACCACGGTCGAAGAGGTCGGTCGCGTGGTGGACCTGACCACCCGTCTGTAGGGAGACCGCCGACCATGCCGCGCTACCGCTACCGCGCCATCAACGAGGGCGGAAACATCGTGAAGGGCGAGATCACCGCCCTGCACGATGCCGACCTGCGCGCGCAGTTGACGGCCTCAGGCCTGTCGTTGCTACGGTTCACGACCACGCGAAGTGGTGGCATGCGGCAGGCCAGCCTGCCTACGCGCGAGCTCATCAACCTGCTGTTTCACATGCAGATGCTGTTGCGCGCTGGTGTGCCGCTGATTGGTGCGCTGCAGGACCTTCGCGATGGCGCAGACAGTCTGGAGTTGCGCCAGGTGGCAGCCAGCCTGATCGACCGCATTCAAAACGGCAGCACGCTGGCCGACGCCATGGCGGCCGACCCAGGCATTTTCAGCGACGTCATGGTGCATCTGGTGCGCTCGGGCGAAGTCACCGGGCAGCTGTCCGAGGTGCTGGGCGATCTGGTGCGTTCGCTGAAGTGGCAATCCGAGCTGGCGTCCCAGACGAAAAAACTGCTCATGTATCCCGCATTCGTCACCATCACCATCACCGGCGTCGTGGTGTTCCTCATGGTGTACCTGGTGCCGCAACTGGTGGGCTTCATTCGCAACATGGGGCAAGAGGTTCCCCTGCAAACCCGCATGCTGATCTGGCTCTCTAGCGCCTTCGTCAACTACTGGTGGCTCATCCTGCCCACCCCGGTTGCATTGATTCTGGGGGTGGCGGCGGCCTCGCGGGCCAACGTGCAGTTTCGCTTCAAGCTGCACCAAGCCATGTTGGCGATCCCGGTCGTAGGCCCGGTCATCAAGAAGATCATTCTGGCGCGAATGACGGACAGCTTCGCACTGATGTACCGCACCGGCATCCCGGTGATCGAGGCCTTGAGCTACTGCGAAAAGATCACCACCAACCTGCCCGTTCAGCAAGCCCTGATCCGCACCCGCGAGCGCATCGCCAACGGCACATCCATCAGCGATGCCTTTGCAGCCGAGAGTCTCTTTCCGTCGCTGGTGGTCCGCATGCTGCGTGTGGGCGAGTCCACCGGGGCACTTGATGAGGCGTTGGCCAATGTGAGCTACTTCTTCACGCGCGACATCGAAGAGTCCATCGAACGCGTGCAGGCACTCATCGAACCCGTGCTCACCGTGGTGCTTGGCCTGATTCTGGGTTGGATCATGCTGGCCGTTCTGGGTCCCATCTACGACACCATTTCCAAGATTCGGGCATGACGGCTCTCACCTCTTCACAATCCGGCCTGCTGTTGGTCAACCCCCTGCAGAGGCAATGGTTCACTGGCAAAGGCGATGCCATGGCGCCGCCCGAATCACTGCCCATAGGCGTGCGTGTGGTGGCTGATCTGGTTGAGGAAAACCATGTCCGCATCAGCGTGCCGGGCATTGTCGGGCGTGACCGTCAGAGCTTCATTGAGGCCCAGTATCAGGCCTTGCTGCCTGATGTGGCCTTGCGCGGTTCGTGGGAGCGGGCGTCGGCCCAACCCTTGCTGCCACGCCCGTTTGGCCTGCATGCGGTGGGTGTGGCCTCACCCACCTTGACCGGACAGCTCGATGAGCTGACCAAGGCAGGTCATCCCATCGAAGGGGTCTGGACCCTGAGCTATCTCATGGCTCACTGGGCTGTGCGACAGACTGCGCTGTCAGGCCAGAGTTGGTTGCTGCTGTGCCTGGGGCTGCCCTATGGCATGCGCATGGTGCTGCTGCACGACCAGGTGCCGGTGTTTTCGCGGTTGCTGCTGGCGGATGACCCCGGCATGCAGGCACAAGAGGTGGGCCAGACGCTGAAGTACCTGACCGACAATCGCATCATCGAACGCGACGTGCGGCCAGCCATCTTGCCGTTGGATCCGGCACCCGCTTTGCGTCAGGGTCTGCAGGATCTGGGCCTCAATATGCTGCCCTCGATGGCACCCCGCCATGCGAACGGCATGCTGGCCGAGGTGATGACACTGGCCGGTTCACGCGCTCCCGGCAATCTGGCCAGCATCGCATTGCGTCGCCACCATCTTGCGCACCGCACGCGCCAGGGTTTGCGCCTGCTCACAGGTGTCGTGGCGGTGGCGGGCGCTGCGGGTTTGGTGATGCAGGGCCAGGCCTTGCTGCAGGGCGTCGATCAAAGCCGTGTGCAGCAACAGCAGGCCGCGCAGATGACCGAATCGGCCCAGAGCATTCGTGACGACCTGGCACGGCGCAACATCAATGTGCCGCTGCTGCGCCTGGCGATGGAGGTGCAGCAGCAAGAGCTGCAAAAGGGCATTGATCCGGTTCAGCAATTGTGGCTGTTAGGGCAACTCATGAAAGGCCATCCACAGGCACAACTGGTGCGCACCGAACAGGCGCTACGCGAGCAGGCCTGCGCCAGCCTGCAAGCCAATGCCGAAGCCGAAGTGGCCGCGGTGGTGGTGCCTGAATCCACAGCGCTGCAGACGGAGTGGCAGTTCGATGTTCGCCCCAGTTCGGATCTGCTGCCACGCCAGCGCCAGGCCTTGCTGGAAGCCTTGGCGAAATCCGTGGCGGCATGGCCTCAGTGGCAGTTGAAAACGAATCCAGAGCGTCAGGAAAGTGCCACGGCGTTGACGGGTGGCCAAGGCTCGGCCATCGACCGCGCCGCAACAGACTGGCGGTGGTGCCTGGTGCCTCGCACGCCAGCCACGGAGGGCACACCATGAATCAGTTCTGGCCCGTGGTTTTTCCGCTCGTCAGGCCCACCGTGATGCTGTTGGCAAAGGTGGTGATTGGCTTGGTGCTGGTGTCGGCATCCCTGTGGGGAGTGAAGTACTTCTTATCGCCGGGTTGGCTGCAGGCCGAGGCGAGCCTGCAGACGGCGCAGGCGCAGCTTGATGAGGCACGCCTAGAGCAATCCGATGTGCAAACCCATTGGCCCCGCTACAAGCAACTGGTTGCGGCCGGTCTGGTGGGCGGTGAGCCGCGCGCCATCTGGGTCGAAGACCTGCTGTGCACAGCCAACGAGTTGGACCTGAAGGACCAGGTCAGTTTTTCGCTGGCTGTGCCCGAGCCTGTCGAGCTACCGCAGGCCGAACTGGCGCAGGCGAGCGTGCAGCGGCATGTGCTTGAAATTCAAATGACACAGGTTCACGAACTCGAGGCGCTGAGGCTGATTCAGCAACTGCAGGCCCGCCATGCTCAGGTGACACGGATGGCGGCCTGCCTGTTTGCTCAGCCCAACCCAGATGGCCTCACAGCCCAGTGCCGTGTCAACTTCCTGCACATTGACCCCACCCCCGCAGCTGATAACAATGCCGTTGAGTAGGTCACACAGGTTCGCCATGCCACATGCTTTCACGACTGCCTTCCCTGTTCGCCTGTTGGCGATACTGGTTAGTTGCGTGGCAGCGGCAGGGCAGGGCGTGGCCGCACAAACCGCGCCTTCCCTCAATGACCCGGCGACAGCCCGTCTGTGGCCACGCGTTTTTTACCAAGCGGACGAGCGCGCCCGCATCGAGGCCCGCAGACGCGCATCGGGTGACGAGGCCGCGCCTGCCGGTGCGCCAGCAGTCGCTGTACCGTTGGTCCAGAGTTATAGCCTGGAAGGCGTGGCCCAGGGGCGCAAGGGTGCCACGGCGTGGATCAATGGCCAGATGCTGCGCCAGGGCGAGAGCCATGCCGGAGGCCGCACCGTGCACATCGGCCCTGACGTGGTAATCCTGCGTCGTGCGGGCAAGGCTGACATCGTGCTGCGTCCCGGTCAACGAGCGACTGAAGCGGGCGAGATGCCGCAAGATGTGGTGCCCGCTGGCACCGTTCGCCAGAAGTTGGCGCCGCAGCGATCTTTTCATCGCCGGCTTGAACCATGAACCACCACGCATTTGACCCTTCCTCGTCAGGCACGGTGCTGCTGGCTCCTGCGCGGGTTCGCGGTTTTTCTTTGGTTGAAATGGCGTTGGTGCTGCTCATCGTGGGTTTGCTGGCCTCGGTGTTTCTGCCTGCCACCAACACCATGCTCGACAACAGTCGCCGCAAGGAAACCCGCGCCACGCTGGAGGCGGTGGAACAAGCGATGGTGCGCTTCGTGGTGGTCAATGGGCGACTGCCTTGCCCGGCCAACGGGGCACTGGCGGCAGGCAACGTCGAACAAGGGCTGGAGCAACCTCACCCCGGCACTGACGTGTGCACGGCTGCGGCGCTGACCAACGGCGTGGTGCCTTGGCGCACGCTGGGCCTGGCGCAAGATGATGTGACCGACGCCTGGAACACGATGATCAGCTATCGGGTCTGGGCCGGTGCCGCAGTGGCCGCATCTTCCTTGACGCAGCCAGACGGCATGAACATGTCCAACCTGGACCCGGCCACACAGAGCGCACAGATCCAGACCTTTTTGCAGGCGCGTGGCTTCAGAATCTGCACGACCAACCCTTGCGCCGCTGGCGCAGCAGCAGAACTGGCATCACGCACCGGCATGACGGGTGCCGCCTACGTGCTGATCAGCCACGGTGCCAACAGGGTAGGGGGCTTCTCTGCCGATGGGGTGTACCTGGGCACCGCCAACGGGCCGGGCCCAGGCCCATTGGAAAACATCAACTTCAACGCCTTGGCCCCCCGTACCGCCACCCCCACCGATTTCTACATCGAGGCCAATTACGCCGAAAACCCGGCTGCCTATTTTGATGACATCGTGCTTCGGCCAACGGTGATGTCGGTCGTGCAGGGGGCGAATCTGGGCCCTCGCCAGGCCCCTTGAGCTGCTTGTTGAAAGCAACGCCATGCACCCCATCCTCCGTCCCCTGACTTCTTGCCGAGCGCGGCGTCTCAGGCAGTTGGGGGGGGCTTTGCTGGCGATGGTGGCCACACTGCTGGTTGCGGCATCCGCCACGCTGGCGATTCGCATGGCCGCTCAGGTGGGAGACCGCACAGAGCGCTTTGTTCAGACTCAGTCGCACATGCAGCGCATCAGACTGTCATTGCATGCCTTTGCAGCCAGTCACGGGCGCCTGCCGTGTCCGGCCAATGGCGCGCTCGATACCGGGGCGGCTGCACCGAACGCCGCCACGACGCTGTGCACGTCCCGCGATGGCACGGTTCCCTGGGCCACACTGGGTCTGAGTCCGGACGACGCCCTGGATGCCTGGGGTAGGAAAATATCGTATCGCGTGTACGACGGCGCTGCGGGCATGACGCCCCTCCAAGGTGCCAGCATGACCGACTGCGACACGGTGGAGGCAGCCCCCGTGGCCCCCGTCGGGCCAGATTTTCAATGCACAGCAGGGCACGACGTGATGCCCGGGCCGGGTGTGAACGCCTATCTTGACCCCACCCATCGCCCAGGAATCACGGTGCGAGTGGGGGCCGTCAATCAAAATCAAATGGCCTGGGTGCTGGTCAGTCATGGTGTCAGTGGTCATGGTGCATGGCTGACGGGCGGCAACCGCATGGCCATTCCCGTCAGTCCTGACGAGTTGGCGAACACGCAAGCGCCATCTACGCCTCCTGCCGCCACCCATTTCTATGTGCAGCGCGAAGAAAACGTGGTGAATCTGGACCCCGCCAGTGCGCCCACGCACTTCGACGACCTGTTGATGTTTGAACGCATTGACACCCTGATTCGCGCGGCCGGACGTCAGGCCAGAGACTGGCCCGATGGCGGCCCGCCTCCACCGCCGCCGCCACCGTCCGTCACACCGATCGTGGGGGCTCCCGCGGGCATCAACCTCAACACCAGCATGCTCAACTCGGTCACGCCGGTCAGCTATTCAGGGCGCGACACCAACGTCGCCAACCTCAACATCAACGCGGGCGCCGATGTCGGCGAGGTCACCATCAGCGCCACGGGCGGGAACATCACGCGCAACGGCGTCCCGACGGGCAGCGCCATTGGCGTGTGCAGCAGTGGCTGTGGCAATGACAACAATTCCAGCATGAGCGGAACCGAGGCCCTCAGTTTCAAACTACAGAACAAGACCGCCGGCAAGTTTGCAGTCGGGGTGTTGAGTGTGGACCCCACGGTGGCCATCTCTGTCACCTTCCGCCTCAATGGCATTGATCTGCCGGGCGGGGTGTATGTGTCCCCGCTGGTCTCTGCCTCATCGGGAACGATCAGAGTGTTCGCCAACCTCGCCCCCACTCCCGCCGCGCAGTTTGACGAGGTGGTGGTGCGCCCACAGGGCACATCACACTTGTTCATTGCCACCATCCGCTTTTGTGCGTCTGCCGAGGTATGCAACTGATGCCCACGGACTTTGACGACTCGTCACACCTGCGTGACAGACAGGCCCGCTCGCTGCGCTCGCGCGCCGCACGCAAACGCATGCAGCAAATGGTGGGGCTGTTGCTGCTGCTGGTTGGTTACGTCTGCCTGGCGGTGCCTGCAGAGACCCCAAGTGAATGGTTGCTGCTGCGTGTGGTGGGCGGCTTTGTGCTGCTTTTTGTGGGCTTTGCCGTGGCGATCGGCCCAACGGTGACGGCGCTGCTGGGACACCATGACTGAACACAGGCACACACCTGGGCTGATGGAGGGCGGTGCGCCAGGCGACCCCGAGCTGGGGCGTTGTCCGGTGCTGTGGGTGGAGGACGACCCGATCTTGTCGGACTGGATTGCGCAATCGTTGCAGGAAGACGGCTGGCGCGTGCTGGTGGCGCACGACCGCACGCAAGCACTGCAGACGCTGGAGCGCGAAGTGCCCAAGGGGCAGGCCTGCGTCGCCATTTTGGACATGGGCCTGCCGCCGCGCCCCAGTCGCCCTGATGAGGGTTTGCTGCTGCTGTCGCAATTGGTGACGCAGTGGCCGTTGATGCACGCCATTGTGCTGACCGGGCAAAACGAGAAGGCCGTGGGCCAGCAGGCCGTGCATGCGGGCGCTTTTGACTTTCTAACCAAGCCGGTGGCGTTGGCGGTGTTGCGCCAATCGCTGCAAAGAGCCGCGTGGTTTGCGCTGCGTCAGCAGGAGTTACTGGCTCAGGGGCGATTGCACCTGTCCGTGTCGGCACAGCTGTCGGAAGGGGTGCGCGAGGCCAGCGATCAGGTGGCCGAACAGCTCATTCGCCACGTACTCAGCTGCAACGGATTCAACGTCACGGCTGCTGCACGCACGCTGGGTTTGGAGCGCGAGCAGCTCTACTATCACATGAAGAAATTCGGCATTCAGCGCTCTGCAGGCATCGACACCCAACCGGACGCATCGGCATGAGTTTTCTGGCTTGGTTGCTGGTGTCGGTGGGCCTGATGCTGCTGCTGGCGGCATGGGCGGTGTGGCATCGCGGGCAGCGCATTCGCCGCTGCATTGCAGAGTTACTGGCCTTGCCAGCCGACATGCACCCTTTGCGATGGCCCGAAAAGGCGCACCCGATTCTGGCGAGCGCAGGCGTGGCAGGCATTGACTGGGACGGTGTGTGGTTTGGTGATGCCGTGAGCGGTCACTGGGGGCCACCGACGGAGGCCAACTGGCCCTGTCAGACCCTGCATGCCGGGCCGGATTGCCAGATTGAATTGCGTTGGGCGGACGTGGCACGGACCGATGAGGCGAGGGCGCTGACACTGGCCGTGGTGGACGTGTTTGCACAGACGTGGTTGTCACGGATGCGCGAGCGAACACAGGCTGTGGCGGTGGCCTTGGCCCAGCGTGCCCATGTGCAACTGTACTGGCAGCACGACATGCGCAACCTGGCCCAGTGGGTGGGTTTGCTGGCCGAAGAGTTCAGCACGGCCACGGCCGAGCAGCTGCCACGCTTGGCCCAAAGGCTGCAGCGCCAGGCACCGTTGCTGCAGGCGCGCGCGCAAAAACTGCTGGCGGCCACCGAAGCTCCCGCAGCAACCCAGGCCAAAGGCACCCCCCTGGCCGATGCGCGCCACCTGCTGGAAAATGCCGCCGAACTGGCTGGACTGGCTTTGAATGTTCACGCCCCTCAAGGGGCACCGAACCTGCCAGCCTTGCCGCTGGACGGCCCCCAGGCAGAGGCGCTGGAGCGAGCACTCGACAACATTTTCTCGAACATTGCACGCGACAGCATCGCACGCCACGCCATCGCCCCGATGTCTTGCGAGTGCAGAGTGCAAGACGGAGCGCTGCACGCACGCATGCACACCCCCAAGCTGGCCACGCCTTGGCCACGCCGTGCATTCGAGCCACTCAAATCGGCCACGGGTTCGGGCATGGGTTTGTACCAGGCCCGACGCAGTCTGCGCGACGCACAAGGTGACCTGCAAGCCAGCGATGAACCGCAAGGTGTGATTTTTTCCATCGTTGTGCCGCTGTCCACCCCGCAGCGTCAAGAAATTTGACTGTGACGTGCGGCCTTGTCTCTGCACAATGATTTGAAAGGCAGCCAATGGGGTTGTCTGGTGTCTGGTTCACAGGAGTGCCGCACATGAAATCACTACCCACACGTCTTTCCAGCCGCAAAGCACAGTCGGGCTTCACGCTGGTGGAAATCGCCATCGTTCTGGTCATCATTGGTCTGCTGCTGGGCGGTGTGCTCAAGGGCCAGGAGTTGATCGAGAACGGTCGCGTTAAGAATGCCGCCAACGACATGAATGGCATTTCTGCTGCGTACAACAGCTATCTCGACCGCTATCGCAAATTGCCGGGTGACGATGGCCCGATCGCAACCCTGACCGCACGTGGCGGCAGCTGGGCCACTGCTGGCATCACGGCAGGAACGAACAACGGCGTGGTGGCCATCACCGCCGCACAAACTTTCACGGGTGCTGCCGTTGAAGGCACGGCTTTCTTCCAGCACTTGCGCGCCTCCGGCTTCATCACCGGAAACCCTGGCGATGTCGGTGCCAACGCTCTGCCGGTCAATGCCTGGGGCGGTCGTCTTGGCGTGACCAACGTGGCCGTGCAAGGCCGTCCTGCAGCACGCTTGCTGACGTGTCTGGGCAGCGTGCCGGGCAAGGCCGCTGCGGCCTTGGATGTCCAGTTGGACGATGGTCAACCCAACAACGGCACGCTGCGTGCCACGCAAGGTGCCAACAACGCAGCACCGGGCGCCGCTGCCGCCGCTTACAACGAGGCGCAAAGCTACACCATTTGCCGCGACCTCGGCTAAACCATCACCCGCGGTGCATTCGGTGCACCGCAGGTGTGGCGCACCATCCGCCCTCTGAGACTTTGGGTTTCAGAGGGCTTTTTTACAACCTCACGGCTTGATGGCGATCTTCAGCACGCCGTCGCGTTGATGGGCGAACAGGTCATAGGCTGCGACGATGTCTTCCAGCTTGTATTGGTGAGTGACCATCACCCCCAGATCGATACGGCCAGACGCCACCACGTTCATGAGGCGGCGCATGCGCTCCTTGCCACCGGGGCACAGGGCGGTGTTGATCTTGTGATCGCCCAGGCCGGCGGCAAAGGCCGACAGGGGGATCGTCAGGTCGCTGGAGTACACGCCCAGGCTGGAAAGGGTGCCGCCGGGTTTGAGCACGCGCAGGGCCGACTCGAACGTCTGTTGGGTGCCCAGGGCCTCGATGGACGAGTCGGCGCCGCGCCCGCCGGTGATCTTCATGATTTCATCGACCACATCGCAGTTCTTGAAGTTCAGCGTGAGGTCGGCGCCCAGTTTCTTGGCGATGCCCAGGCGGTGGTCGTTGCCATCGACCGCGATGATGGTGGAAGCGCCCAGCAGGCGAGCACCGGCAGTGGCACACAGGCCGATGGGGCCTTGGGCGAACACGACGACGGTGTCACCGATGCGGATGTTGGCGTTTTCAGCGCCCTTGAAGCCGGTGGACATGATGTCCGGACACATCAGAACCTGTTCATCGGTGAGGCCATCGGGGATGGGGGCGAGGTTGGCCTGGGCGTCGGGCACCAGCACGTACTCGGCCTGGGTGCCGTCGATCAGGTTGCCGAAGCGCCAACCGGCTGTGGCCTTGTAGCCGTGGCAGCCGCACAGGCCTTGTGGGACGAGGTAGCTGCCGTCTTGCGAAGCCACGCCATCTTGGGCCGCGTAAGAGTTGAAATTGGGGCAGATGGCACCGGCGATGACGCGCTGGCCTTCGGTGTAGCCCTGCACGGCACTGCCAAGCTTTTCGATCACGCCTACGGGTTCGTGGCCAATCGTCAGGCCCTTGGCCACCGGATATTCACCCTTGAGGATGTGGACGTCGGTGCCGCAGATGGTGGTCGTGGTGATGCGGATCAGCGCGTCATTGGGGCCGACGTCGGGGATGCGCTTGTCAATGACCTCGATGCGTCCGGGTTCGACAAACACTGCTGCTTTCATCATGGCTGACATGGCACGTCTCCTGAATATTGAGTGGGTGAACAGCTGTCTGTGCTTTTATCACGGACCCGTGACCCTGACGAGTCATGCTGTAGCCGGAGGCATGGGATACCGGGGAGACATGACGTGGCGCAGGGCTGTCCTCAGTTCAGTCGACAGAACGGCTTGAAGCCGTATCGGTAAACAGGTGCCCGCAGCCCTGGGAGCGTACGCCGCCCGCCTCATCGCGCAACAGGAACAGCGCACTCAGCCCTTGTCGTGCTGCGAGTACCGCCCCGGCTTCGGGCCCGACCACCATGAGGGCGGTGGCCCAGGCGTCTGCCTCGACACAGGTGGGGGCAATCACGGTGACCGAAGCGGGCGAGGACAGCAGGGGCGCACCCCGTTGCGGGTCCATCGTGTGCGACAGGTGGCGCCCCTCCACGCTCACCCAATGCCGGTAATCGCCGGAGGTGGCGACGGCGGCATCCTGCAGATTCAAGATGGCGTGGGGCGCGCGGCGGTCGGTGTCAGGCGCTTCGACGGCGATCGTCCAGGCCTCGCCATCGGGGCGCAGGCCCAGCGCGCGCATCTCGCCGTCGATGCCGACCAATGCTGCCTCAATGCCGAAGGTGCGCAGTGTTTCCGCCAGCCGGTCGACGCCATAGCCCTTGGCGATGCCGTTGAGGTCGAGCGCGATCGGCCCCCGCTTGCGCACCAGGGTGCCTTGCAGTTCCAGCACCTCGTGCGCCGGGCGGCGCGGTGCGGCCATCGCGGCCCGGATGCCTTGCACGTCTGCGGCATCCGGGCCGAAGCCCCAGGCGTGCACGGCATCGCCCATGCCGATGTCGAAGGCCCCGCCTGAGGCGCGGCCGATGCGCAGGCCCAGGGCCAGCACGCGGGCCAGATCGGCCGGCACCTCGACCGGCTCACCCACCGGGGCTCGGTTCAGGCGCATCAGATCGCTGTCGGGCTTCCAGGTGGACATGTGCGCATCCACGTCATCCACCGCCTTCTGCAGCGCGGCCTGCACCGGGCCAGGGTCAACCCCAGGTGGGGTGAAGAACAGCGCAGACCAGCGCGTGCCCATGGTGGGGCCACTCAAAGCGTGGCGGATCGGCTCAGTAGACGTCTTCGACATAGCGGTCTCCGGCTTTCAGCATGGCAGGTGTCAGCCCTGTGGGTTGGAGGATGTCGGTCAGCGCTTCGCTCACGCCGCGCGCCATCTCACGCCCCCCGCAGACCATGACCTTGGCCCCCTGGCGGATGGCCTCAGCGACCTGTGGCGCTTCCTGCCGAAGGGCATCCTGCACATGGCGAGGCGGACCGTCTCCGCGCGAAACCGCGAGGGACAGTTGGACCAGCTTGCCCTCGGCCTGCCAGCTCGACAACTCCTCACGATACAAAAAATCGCTGTCGGGGTTGCGCAGCCCAAAGAACAGGTGGATTGGACGGTGCGGCTCATTGCGGCGGATGAAGCCTGCCAGGGGCCCCACGCCTGTGCCGGCACCAATCAGGATCAGGGGTGCACGGTCTCTCGCAACATGGAAGCCTGGATGGCGACGCAAGAAGCCACGCACCGTCTGGCCGGGCTGCAGCCTCGTCAGTTGGCCTGAAGACAGACCACTCGGGTGCTGGCGCACGACGATCTCGATGAAGCCGTCCTTTGATCCTGAAGCCAGGGAGTAGAGGCGCGGGACCGCTGAGCCTTCGGGCAGGATGCCCAGCAGGTCGCCAGGTTGGAAACGCACAAAGCCTTGACCCGTCAGGCGCTGCCAGACCGACGCCGTCGGCAGGGCAAAGCGCAGGATCGCCATCGGCACCTGCACCGCGGCGCCGTAGTCGCGGCGATCAAGCAGGGTCAGCGTCTGCGTGGCAGGCAGAACCGGCTGGTGACTGAGTTCAAGCTCGATCCCCAGCACGCGTCCCAGGGTGCGGCCCCAGCGGGCGAAGTCCTGGGATGACTGGCGATCGATGGTCTCGAAGGGCAGCAGTGCAGACCAACCCTTGGCACGGGCGGCACCGTCCACCGCTGCGGCAAAGGCACAAAAGGCCGGGAAGCTGCGGTCGCCAAAGCCCAGCACCGCCATGGGCGCGGCGGGAGGCTCTCGCAGGGCTTGAAGCTGGTTGAGGAAGCTCTTGGCCGAGGCAGGCGCATCGCCCTCGCCATAGGTGGCCGCGAGGATCAGAAAGCGTTGCGCCTTGCGATAGCGCGCAGGTGCGAATCCGGTCATCGGGGCCACATGCACCGTCTGCCCCGCGTCGCGCAAAGCGCTGGCCAGCGTCGCGGCAAAGCCCCAGGTGGTGCCACCTTCGGAGCCCACCAGCACCACGGTCTCGGCCTGCGCGGCCGGTGCGTTGTCCTTCAGTTGGGGGCGAGCGCGCTGCCCAGCCAGCCAGGTCAGGACACCCGTCACGGCCAGCACCGGAACGCCCAGCGCCATCAGCCCCAGGATGAGCCCGAGCACCGCCGCGCCCTGGCCGGAGTGCAACATGTAGATCGTCTCCGACAGGTGCTGCCCGAAGCTCAGGTCTTGCCACGCCAGCAAGGTGCCGGTCCCTGGGTCGACATAACCCATCCCCCGGTCGGTTCGGAGGGTGAAAAGGTCTTGCGGATCGCCAGGCGCAGGAAAGCTCAGCTCGCGCAGTTCCGCGACCGGCGTAGCGTTCAGCGCGACCATCTTGGCCAGCGCAAGGCCGCCTCGGCCACTGACCTGAGCGGGTGGCTCCAGGCTCGCAGCTTCGACCGTGACGATCTCGAACGTCTCGGCCGACATCCACAGCGCCGTCACCGAGGACAGCAGCAGGCCCAGCACCGCGACACGCGCGATCTCGGTGTGCAGCCGCCCAGCCAATGGGCCGCGCAGGCGCGCAAACCAGCGCTGCCAGCCGCCCGTGCGCCGCGCCACCAGCACCGCGCCCGATAGGGCCAGCACCAGCATCGCCAGCGCGCCGGCGGTGGCCGTCAGCCGTCCGCCATCGCCCAGGAAGAGCGAGCGGTGCAAGGTGGTCAGCCAGCGCCGTACCGGGTCCGGGTCGGCGGAGGCCACGTCGTGACCGGTGGCCGGGTCGATGACCGCCGAGCCGGGTTGGCTGCCATCGAACCACCAGGCGCTGATCTGCCCCGTGGGGGCGCGCTTGATCTGTTCAAGGCCGGGATGGCTCGCCTGCACCCGCGCGGCCAATTCGGCGACCATCAGCGTGGCACCGGCCTGCGGCGTTTGAACGGCTTCCAGTGTCGGAAAGATCGACAGGGCCGCGCCGCTCAGCGCGGTCACGAAGAGCAGGGCGGCCAGCACCAGGCCGGGCCAGCGGTGCAGGATGCGCATCATGGCAGTGGGCTCCGGCTCGGATCAGAGGCCGTAGGTGAAGCCGGCGACATAGCTGCGCCCCGCCACGGGCTTGCCGGCACCGGCCTTCGTCAGCGGCACGGAGATGTCACGCGGACTGTCACGCATGTCTTCGGCGGCGGCATCGATGTTCAACTTGTAGCCCGCATCGAACAAGGCATCGGCCAAGTCCGCCGTGACCTTCAGGCTTCGGCCCTCGCCGACGCTGGCGCCGGTGATCCCGTTGATCTGGGACGGGCTACCGCCGGTGGCGCGGTGCCAGTCGGTCAGGTGCTTGTAGTACTTCGACTTCTTGCCCGCGACCCACAGGGTACGCACGTAGGCACCAGAAGGATCGGTCACATAGACCGCCAGATAGGCGCCATCGCCGCCATAGTTCTTGAGCGTGGTGGTCAGTGTGACCGGGCGTGCCATGGCGAGGCCGGGGAGTGCCAGCGCCGTGGACACGGCCAGGCAAGAGATGAGATTTTTCATGATTGTTCCTTGGTGGATGAAGTTCAACGCGCCGTCCTCAGTGGACGGGGTTGGGCACCGTCGTGGTGGGCGTGCTCGGCGACTTACCGGTCGAGGGCTTGGTCGCCTTACCCGATTGAGCGCGGGCGCCGGGCAGGTAGCGCGACGCGTCGGCGCCGGGGCGGAAGCGCACCTCCAACTCCAGGATCGCCAGCGTGGCGGGTTCGAGCGTCAGCTCGACCCGATTGCCATCTCCATCGCGGCCGCGGAGTTCGTAACAACCATCGTCGATGCGCAAGCGCTCTGTTGTCAGGCCCAGCTCCGTGGCCCGGACGGTGACGGCATCGCGCGACTGCCACTCGGCCATCGGTCGGCGGCAATCGTCACTGGCCCATGCCGCGCCTGAACTGGTCAGCGCGATCACGATGGCGACGGGCAAGAGTGATTTCATGGCAGTGCTCCTTTATCCTTGATGCTTTGAGGATGCGCTGCCAAGGTGACCGCAGCCTGAACCCAGAGCGGAAAGGGCTTCAGCTTGTCGTCAGGTTCGGCGTGACGCGGGTCTCATCACAAGGAAAGGTTCCATGCGTATCCTGTTGATTGAAGACGATGCGGTGTTGGGCGCGGCCGTGCGCGATCAGATTGCCAGCGACGGCCATTCGGTGGACTGGGTGCAGCGCCTGGATGCCGCAGACAGCGCAATCGCAGGCGTGCCGTACGACCTCGTTCTGCTGGATCTCATGCTGCCCGATGGCCGGGGGATTCCATTCCTGCGACGCCTGCGTGTGCGGGGGGAGGGCACACCGGTCATCATCCTGACCGCACTCGATCAGGTGTCAGACCGGATCGAGGGGCTCAATGCGGGCGCCGATGACTATCTCGTCAAGCCCTTTGACCTGCACGAACTGTCAGCGCGGATCGGATCGGTCGCGCGCCGATACTGCGGCAACCCCAACCCCATCGTCACCCATGGGCCGCTCCAGATCGACCTGGCCGCGCGCAGCATCCACCGTAACGGCCGCCTGGTGCCACTGACGGCGCGCGAATGGGCCTTGCTCGAGGCCTTCCTGTCCCGACCCGGTCAGTTGCTCTCGAAAGCGCAGCTGGAGGAAAAGCTTTATGCCTTCGATGCCGAAGTGGAGAGCAACACCATTGAGGTGCATGTCAGCCGCCTGCGCAAGAAACTGGGCGCCGAGGTCATCGAGACCGAACGGGGCCTGGGCTACCGGCTGGGGCAGGCATGAGGCTGCCGCGCAGCCTGCAGAGGCGCTTGGGCCTGACGCTGGGGCTGCTGCTGACCGTGATCTGGATCGGCGCGGCCTCGGTGACCGCGATCCTGGCGCGTCATGCCATGGACGAGGTTTTCGACTCCGCCCTGCAGGAAACCGCCCAGCGCATTTTGCCGCTTGCTGTGGCCGATGTCCTCGGTCGCGAGGAAGAGGGGGTGACCCAGCGCCAGGGTGAAATCCGCGCGCATGACGAGTTCCTGACGTATGCCGTGCGCGATGGGCAAGGGCGCTTCTTGCTGCTGTCGCATGACGCCGATCTCGCGGTCTTTCTCCCTTGGGACCGGACTGGATTCAGCCAGTCTGCCACCCATCGGTTCTACAACGAAGCAGCGCTGCAAGGCTCGATTCGACTCACGGTGGCCGAACCGCTGGCCCATCGCACGGCGGCGGCGCGTGACATTCAGATGGGGTTGGGGCTGCCCTTGCTGATTTTCCTGCCTGTGGCACTGTTGGCCATCGTGCTGGCGGTGAGGGCCAGCTTGGCGCCCTTGCGTCGTTTCCGCGAACGGCTGGCCGCACGGGGAGCGCGTGATCTGTCCCTGGTGCCGACGGACGAGCTGCCGACCGAGATCGCGCCGGTGGCGGACACCCTGAACGCCTTGCTCGGCCGCCTCTCTGCGGCTTTCGAGGCCGAGCGCAGCTTCGCCGCCAATGCCGCCCACGAACTGCGCACGCCGCTGGCGGGGGCCATCGCGCAGGCTCAGCGCTTGCAGGCGGAATCGAGTGACCCGGCCGCCAAGGCCCGCGCAGGCGATATCGAGTCGACGCTCAAGCGCCTGACACGACTTTCCGAGCGCCTGATGCAGCTGGCCCGGGCCGAAGGAGGGCGGCTGCGCCTGGATCACACGTCCGACCTGCGGCCCGTGGCGCGCATCCTGACGGATGAGCTGTCCCGGATGACGGGCGCGGGACGGATTTCTCTGGTGCTGCCGAGCGATGCGGTGATGTCTGACCTCGACCCAGACGTGTTCGCCATTTTGTATCGCAACCTGGTCGAGAATGCGCTGCGCCACGGACCGGATGACGCGCCAGTTCTGGTGTCGCTGTCCAACGAGGGCGTGCTGACGGTTGCCAATGAGGGACCGGTCGTGCCGAGCGAAGTCCTGTCGCGATTGATGGACCGGTTTGAGCGTGCGGGGCGGAGTACGGACGGCAGTGGACTTGGCCTGGCGATTGTCCATGCGGTGGCCCAGCGTATCGGCGGTGAGCTGGTGCTGAAGTCGCCGGGGACGGGGCAGGATGCGGGCTTCGAGGCTTCGCTGACGATGCCCATCGTGAAGGGTGGCAAGGAATGAGTGGCATGGCCCCGATGGATCCGGGTTCCTTGCTTTCTCGTCTGTGTCTTAGTTAGTTAACATAATATACATCGTAGACAGTGTGTTCATAGGACCCAGCAGATCGTCGAATCCGTGGGTCTGCCTGTTTTTGATGCACTCCAAGGGACTTCCCTGGGAGGAACCGCTTTACCCCGACCTTGCCAACAAGCTTATCCACAAGATGCGGGGATAAGTCAGAGGCTGTGAACCTGCAGCACATCGGCACCCAGTACGCGGCGCGCGATGTCGGTCAGGTGTTGATGGTGGCTGAACAGCAGCACCTGGCCCCCGAGCGAAAACGCCTCCAGCGCCTGAAGCATGCACGCGGCCCGTTGATCGTCTGCCGTCATCAGCACATCGTCCAGCACCAGCGGCATGAGCCGGTCCGGCGTGCGTTGCACCTCCAACGCGGCCAACCTCAAGGCCAGGTAAAGCTGGTCGGCTGTGCCTTCGCTCAAGCCCGCGATGCCGACCGGCTGACCCTGCGCGGGCTGGGCCAATAGCATGGGCTTGTCACCATCGGCGTCCACCACCAAACGTACAAAGCGCCCGGCCGTCATCATCTCGAAATAGCGCCCGGCCAAGGCCACGACCGGACCCTGGGCCTTTTCGCGGTGCCGCCTGAGCACCTCGCTCAACAGCGCCTCGGCCAGCTTGAGCTGGGCCCAAGGCCGCACACCGGAACGGTAACGCGCCAGGGCCGACTCCATCTCTTCCCGCGCGCGGGCCGCCTCGTCGGAGGTGTCAATGGCGGCCAGGTTCGACGCGGCCAGGTGTTCTGCACTGATGGCGGCTTGTTCCAGCCCCTCCAGGCGCTGGACCTCATCGTTCAAGGTCTGGCGCTCCACGTCGAGGGCCAGGCTGTCCTGGTCCAACAGTTGCTGGCGCAACGCGTTCAGGTCTTTTTCACTCGCGCCCGCCAGTTGCGACCGCTGGTGCTGCAGGCGATCGGCCATGGCGCGTCGGTGCTCGGAGCGGGCTTCGGCGTCGACCAGTCCGTCCTCGGTGCTCACGCCGGCTTGCTGCACCAGGGCGGCGAGTTCGGTGATGGCCGCGTCCAGGTCGGACTGGATGCGGGCGCAGCGACGAGCCTCGTCCTGCCCCTGGCGGGTGAGCTCGGCCTGCTGTCGGTGGGCTTCGCGGCTGGCTTGCAAGCGATCCACCACACCATCTACCCACGCATCCAGGTGCGTGCCCAGGGCCTCACCCAGGAGCGCGGCCAAGGCCTGCGCCTCGTCCACGACGGCTTGCTCTGAGGCCTGGCCTTGCTTGAGCTGCAAGGCCTGTTCGGCGTGACGCCGATGCGCCTCACCCCAGTCTTGCCACTCCGCCAGTCGGGCGTTGATCACTTCGGGCGTCGCATCCGCAGGCAGGTGCAGGCGCGTGCACGCGGCCTGCAGGCGCTCCCGCACCGGTTGCGCTGCCGACAGCAACGCCCGCTCGGCGTGTTCGGCTTCGGCGATCTCCCGCTGCAGCGTCTGCAGGGCCTGGGTGTGTTGCAAGGCGGCGGCTTGGCGGGCCACCAGGTCGCGCTCCAGCTGCTGCGCCTGGCTGATCCCCGCGGCGAGGCCCTGCCCTGCATGATGTGCAGCATGGGCCGACGGCAGCAGCGCCTGCACCGCCGCAGCCAGCTCGACAGCGGCCTCACGCTCCTGGGCGCGGCACTGCGCCAACTCATCGCCCAACTCGGACACGCGGTCGCGCTGCGTCAGGGCGCTTTGACGCAGCGTCAGCCATTCGCGCGCAGCCCCGGTGCCCATGAGAGGCAGGCCTTGCTCACTCAGGCGCACTTGCCAGCGGCTCTCCAGGTCCGCCAGCGAGGACTGCAAGCCCTCCTCTGCCACGAGCAGCCCGTTCAGGGTCTGCTGCATGTCGGTCATGCGCTGGGTGCACTCGGCCATTTCAGCGGCGCGCTTTGCGCCCTCGCGCAGCAGGTCGGCCTGCCGGTCGGCTTCGGTGCTGGCCTGGGCGTAGCGTTGTGACAAGGTCGCACGGTCGGGGGCGGCTTCTGCGCCCTCTTCCAGCACGGCGCGCACACTGAGCCAGAGCGTGTCGCGCTGAGCGCGGGCTTGCCGCAGGGTGTCAGCGCTCACGACCTCGCCCACGGCGCTCAGCTTATGATGGCGCTCCGTTTGCACGCGCAGATCCCCCTCGGTGCTCTCGCGACGGGCCATCAGCGCTGCCAACTCCTGGCGTAACTCGGCGTGGGCACGTTCGTGCGCATCGATGTCGACCAGGCTCAGCCCCCGGACGGTGGTCAGTTGCGCCACCGTGCTCAAGCCCAGGGCCTCCAGATCGCGCTCCAGTTGACGCTGTGCCGTGCGATGCGCCTGCTCCAGCGTGGCGATGCGCTGGCTGACGTCGCCCAAGGCCTGCGCCCGCTGCAGACGCTCACTGAGCGTGGCCTGCAAGACCGCATCCGGCACCTCCAGCGACTGCGCGCGCCACTGCTCGTTCAACTGCGTGAGCTTGCGACGGGCCGTCTCCAGTTGTTGGCGTGCCCCACCCAGGTCCCGAGCCTGGTCCAGGCTCTCGGAGGCGGCCGCCCGCCATGCAGTCTGGTCAGCCTGTGAGGGCATGTGGGCCACACCGCCGTCGATGCTCAGCGTGTGAAGCGACTCGGGCAGCAAGCGCCGCATCTGTCCCCACAGACCTTGTGCGCCCTCCTCCACCGTGGCGCGCAACCTGGCGAGGCGGTCACGGTCGCGGCGCACCTGGGCCAGGTTGGCCTGCAAGCGCTCCACGGCGGCGCCCTCGCGCAACAAGGCGGGCTCGACCACCAGGCCCGAGAGCGCCTGTTGACACTGGGCCTCACGAGCCAGCGAGTCCGCCAGGTCTCGGCGGGCCTGTGCTTGCTGTTGCTGTGCGCCCAGGCGGCGTTCGCGGGCATCGTGCGGCAATTGCACCTCGGCCTCGACCGTCGCCCATTCCGCTTCCAGGCGGTCCAGCTCACGGATCAGCGGGGCCACCGCCCGCAGTTCGGTCACCTCGTTCTGGCGCCGGCGATGGCGGGCCAGCTGTTCACGCTGCGTCTGCACCTGCTGAACGGCCTCATCGTGGGCGCGCTTGAGCGCCTTCCACTGATCGGGCTTGGTGATCGCCTGCTTGTAGCGTTTGCGGGCATCGTCCAGTTCATCGGCAGCCTGATTGAGCAAGGCATTGCGGCCACGGGCCAGGAAGTAGCGCTTCGCCTCGGCCTCCAACAAACCCTGCAGGGCCTTGATGCCCGCTGAACCGGTGCTGGCCTCGAACAAGGCCGCACCCAACTCGCCCTCCCCTCGGATCAACTGCTGCCCACCCTCGCGCAGATGGGCGGAGTTCAGCCCGTACATGGTCTCGAACTGCTCACGCTGCACGCCACCGGTCAAGGCCAGTTGCACATCGGGCGGCACGGTGCTGTTCGCAATCGGCAGGCCCGTGGCCGGGTCGGCCAACATCAGCGTGTTCTTGGTCCCCTTGCGGCGGGCCAGCGCATGCACCTGTCCGGCGGCGTCTTCAAAGGTGCCCGCCAGCAGCATGTCCTTGAAGGCGTGGATGAAATCATCGGTGCTGCGAGCGTGGATGCCATAGCGCAGGTCCCCCAAGGCGCGCAGGGCCGACGACTTGCCCGCCTCATTGGGGCCGTAGATCAGGTGGATGCGCGCCGGGCCGGAAAAGTCCAGCGTGGCATCGGTGAAGGGGCCGAAGGCCTTCAAGAACAGCTGACGGATCTTCATGGCTGCTCCTCGCCAACGTTCAGGTGGGCCAGCAGCGTGGCTTCGGCGTCTTTCAGCAGGGCCAGCATGGCACCGGCATCCTCCCACTGGGGCACATCGTCGGCCGCCTCGCGCGTCAAGGCCTGCCGCAGCTCGGCGGGCAACTTGTCCAGCACCTCGGCCAGCACCGGTTGACCAAAGGATGCCAGGGCCTGCGGCTCAGCGGCCAGGTCGTCCACCCAACGCACCAGCTCTCCCAGGGCGTCGGTGCGCTGTGCCAACTGCGCCCGGTCGACCGGTGAGCGCAAGGCCAGTTGCACCTTCTCGATCCACACGTCGGCATCGGCCAGGTCTTGGGCCGCAGCCTGCACCGCAGCGGCCAGGGTGCCCGGCTGACGGGCCTCGTGCGTGTGCAAGGGTGTCTCGCCCGTCAAACGGATGCGCATCGCGTGCAGCCGCTCACCGCCCGCAGCCGCGACCGCTGCCTGCAGGGCCTCGCCCACCACCCGTGGCAAGGCGTCCAGGCTGTGCGAAGGGTTCAGCACCACGTCGACCTGATGCCAGCGCACCACGTCCAGCGGCACAAAGGTGGCGTCCAGCCTGCCGCCGGCCACGCTCACCAGCTCGCAGCCCTTGGGGCCGGTTTCGCGGGCGTGGCGGCCCTGCAGGTTGCCGGGATACACCACCCGCGGCTCGTCGCACACCACCTGGCGGGCATGCACATGGCCCAGCGCCCAGTAGTCGTAGCCCTTGCTGCGCAGCGTGTCCAGCGACGTGGGCGCGTAGGTGTCGTGGCCTTCGGCGCCGGTCAGGCTGGTGTGCAGCAGCCCAATGTTGACGTAGCCCGGCACCGCCATCGGGTAGCCCGGCACCAGGTCTTCAGGCACCTCGCGGTCGGGAAAGCTGTGGCCGTGGATGGCCACGCGCAGGTCGTCGAGCTTGATGGTCTCGGCCGAGCGGCTGGAGAACACCTTCACATTGTCCGGCCAGGGCAACTGGCGTGAGATCACACCCTGCGCATCGTGGTTGCCCTGCACGATGAACACCTTCACACCCGCGCGCCCCAGGCGCACCATCTGTTCGCGCACAAACAGCCCGGTGTGAAAATCCTGCCAGTCGCGGTCGTACAGGTCGCCGGCGATCAGCACAAAATCCACTTGTTCGTCGATGGCCAGGTCCACCAGGCGCGTCAGGGCCTGCCGGGTGGCACTGCGCAGGCGCGCCACCGGGGCGCCCTCAAAGCGGTTGAGCCCGCGCAAGGGGCTGTCAATGTGCAGATCTGCAGCGTGAATGAAGCGCATGCCAACTCTCGTATCGATGGGTTTTGCCCGTGCGGCTGAACGGCACTCTAACAAGGGATCGGCTCACCCGATGAGCCCGCCCCGGCCCGCAGGGCAGATTCTTTCCACCGTCGGCCCGCATCTTGCTGTGCGGGTTTAGCCTCATCCTTTATGCTCAAGCCATGACGCATCTCCTCTCTCGCCAACGGCTCGTGCCTGCCCTGCTCCTGTGTGCCGCCCTGTGGCCCGGACTCGCCAGCGCGGGCAAGACCTTGAGCACCCTCCAGCAACGCGGCCAGATCCTGTGTGGGGTCAGCACCGGCGTGGCCGGCTTTTCCGCGCCCGATGCCAAGGGGCAATGGCAAGGCCTGGACGTGGACATCTGCAGGGCCGTGGCCGCCAGCACCCTGGGCGACGCCAACAAGGTGCGCTACGTGCCGCTCAACGCCCAGCAGCGTTTCGCCGCGCTGAAATCCAACCAGGTGGACCTGCTGTCGCGCAACACCTCGTGGACGCTGAGCCGCGATGCCTCGCTCGGCTTTCACTTCACCGCCATTACCTTTTTTGACGGCCAAGGCTTCCTGGTCAACAAGAAGTACAAGGTCACGCAGGCCAATCAGCTCAAGAATGCCCAGGTGTGTGTGCAGGCCGGCACGACCAACGAGAAGAACCTGGCCGATTTCTCGCGCACCCACAAGCTCAACATCAAGCCCGTGGTGTTTGACAGCTTCGAGGCGGCCTTCAAGGCCCTGTTCAGTGGCCGATGCCAGGCCTACACGGCCGATGCCTCCGGTCTGTCCAGCGTGCGCAACAAGGAAGCGCCGCGCCCTGACGACTACCTGATCCTGCCGGATCTGATCTCAAAAGAGCCCCTCGGCCCGCTGGTGCGCCGGGGTGACGACGAATGGTTCGCCATCGTCAAATGGACGGTGTTTGCCTTGCAAGAAGCGGAAGAGCTGGGCATCACGCGGGCCAACATCGAACAATTGCGCAAGACCTCGACCGACCCGGCCATCCAGCGGCTACTGGGCACCGGCGAAGACACGGGTGCCATGCTGGGCCTGAAAAAGGACTGGGCCTACCGCGCCATCCAAGCCGTGGGCAACTACGGTGAAATCTTCGAGCGCAATGT
>MESA01000034.1:369625-384884 GCA_001770775.1 Burkholderiales bacterium RIFCSPHIGHO2_12_FULL_63_20 | reverse complement strand
CTGCCACGCGGCCCCAACCGGTTATGGAACCAGGGCGGCCTCATCTACGCCCCGCCGGTTCGCTGAGGCGGGCGCAAGCCGATGCTGTCTTTCTTCACCCAACCCGCCGGCTTCGACATTGGCGAGACCGGGCTGCTGGCCTTTGACGCGAGCCAGCCTTTGTGGTGGGCCATCGTGGTCGGGCTGGGCAACACGCTGCGGGTGAGCCTGCCGGCCCTGCTGCTGGGCACCGCACTCGCGTTGACCATGGCCTTGCTGAGGCGCTCTCGCACACCGGGTTGGTCGCAACTGGCCACCGGCTATGTGGAGCTGATCCGCAATGTGCCCCTGCTGCTGCAGGTACTGGTCTGGTACTTCCTGCTGGTGGAGTGGCTGCCGGATTCTACCGAGGCGCTGTCGCTGGTGCCCGGTGTCTGGTTGAGCAAAGGCGGCTTGGCGTTTCCCTGGCTGATGCCGGACGACCTGGGCGTGTGGCGCTGGGACGTGCCAGTTCAGGATGTGTTCAATGTCCACGGCGGCGCGGCAGTCACACCGGAATTTCTGGCCCTGACCCTGGCGCTGAGCGTCTACACCAGCGCGTTCCTGTCCGAGGTCATCCGCAGTGGCCTGGAGGCCGTGCCGCACAGCCTGATGGAGGCGGCCAGCACCCTGGGCGCCACCCGCTGGCAGCAGGTCCGGCTGGTGCTGATTCCGCAGGCGCTGCGCACCATCATCCCGGCCACCACCAACCAGTATCTCAACCTCATCAAGAACTCCTCGCTGGCGGTGGCCATTGGCTACCCGGACCTGGTGTCGGTGAGCAACACCGCCTTGAACCAGACCGGTCGCGCCATCGAATGTCTGACGGTGATGATGGCGGTGTACCTGGCCTTGTCTTTGTTGGTATCGGTGCTGATGAACTGGTTCAACGCACGCCAGGGACTGAAAGGCGTGGCATGAGGGGGCAGCAAACACCGTCCCTGTGGCGCTGGCTGCGGCACGTTCCCACCGTCCTGGGGTTACTGGTGGCCGCCACCGTGCTGTGGCACCTGTATGCCTGGGGCATCCGCGATGCGGTGTGGGCCCCCAATGCCGAGGCCTGTCGCGCCTTGGCCCACGAGGGCGCCTGCTGGGGCGTGATCGCCGAGAAGGGCTGGCCCATGCTGATGGGGCACCCCGCCGACACCGGTCTGAGCGGCCTGCCGCTGACGCTCGTGCTGTTTGGCGGCAGCCTGCTCGCGTCCTGGCCCTTGGGCCTGGCGCTGGCTTTGGCGCGCCACAGCGGCCCGGTCTGGCTCAAGGCGCCCGCCATCGCTTTCATTGAGCTCATCCGGGGCGTGCCGCTGGTCACCTTGCTGTTTGTTGCTGCCTTCATCCTGCCGCTGGTCCTGCCTGAGGCCTGGCAAGTGAGCCTGGCCTGGCGCGCGGGCGTGGCCCTCACCCTGTTCTCGGCCGTCTATTTGGCCGAAGTGCTGCGGGGCGGCTTGCAGACCGTGCCCGCCGAACAGAGCGAAGCGGCGGCCATCCTGGGCCTGTCCTGGCCCGGCATCCAGCGGCGCATCGTGCTGCCGCAAGCCGTCCGCGCCGTCTTGCCCGCGCTCACGGGACACGCCATCGGCCTGCTCAAAGACAGCTCCCTGGTCATGGTGATCGGCCTGCACGAACTCACCGGCGGCCTGTCACTCAGCCTGGGGGGCGATCCGGTCTGGCGACCTTATTACTTCGAGGCCTATCTCTTCGTCGGCCTGGTCTACGCGCTGATGTGCTGGGGCCTGTCTTTCCTGGGACGATGGCTGGAGCGTCACTGGCTCGCAGCGCCGCAGTGAACGCCATCTGCACGCAGGACGACGGGGCGTCAGAGATAATGAATCGCCACCCTACTTTCCCCGATTGTTCCCGCCTGCATGGACCATAACGTCACCCTCATCTCCACCATTGCTGCCGGCTTTGGCATGGCGCTGGTCCTCGGCTTCATTGCCGAGCGACTCAAGGTGCCTGCCTTGGTGGGCTACCTGCTGGCCGGCATCGTGCTGGGGCCGGGCACGCCGGGCTTTGTGGCCGACATTGGCATTGCCTCGCAATTGTCCGAGATCGGGGTGATGTTGCTGATGTTCGGCGTGGGCCTGCATTTTTCCTTGAAAGACCTGCTGGCCGTCAAACGCATTGCCGTGCCGGGAGCCGTGGTGCAGATGACCTTGGCGACCTTGCTGGGCATGGGCGCTGCTTGGTTCTGGGGCTGGAACTGGGGCGCCGGCCTCGTGTTCGGCCTGTCGCTGTCGTGCGCGAGCACGGTGGTCTTGCTCAAGGCACTGGAGTCGCGTGGCTTGCTCGACACCATGAATGGCCGCATTGCCGTGGGCTGGCTGGTGGTGGAAGACCTCGCCACCGTGCTGGTGCTGGTGCTCCTGCCTCCGCTGGCCGGGGTGCTCGGCGGCACGGTACTCCATCAGGCCAGCACCAGCAGCGCCGAGCTGTGGTGGACCATTGGCCAGACCCTGCTGCAGGTGGCCGCCTTCATCGTGGTGATGTTGGTGGCCGGGCGCAAGGTCTTGCCCTGGGTGCTGTGGCAAGTGGCCCGCACGGGCTCTCGCGAGCTGTTCACGCTGTCCGTGGTCGCCATGGCCATCAGCATTGCCTACGGCGCGTCCGTGCTGTTCCACGTGTCCTTCGCACTGGGGGCCTTCTTTGCCGGTATGGTGATGCGAGAGTCCGAGTTCAGCCACCGCGCCGCGGAAGAGTCCCTGCCCTTGCGCGATGCCTTTTCGGTGCTCTTCTTTGTCTCGGTCGGCATGCTGTTCCAGCCGGCCATCCTGCTCGAACAACCGGCGCATGTGGCGGTGGCGGTGGCCATCATCATTCTGGGCAAATCGCTGGCCGCGCTGGTGCTGGTGCTGGCCTTTCGCTACCCGCTCAACACCGCCATCACGGTGGCCGCCAGCCTGGCGCAAATCGGTGAGTTCTCCTTCATTCTGGGCGGACTAGGGGTGAGCCTGGGCCTGATGCCTGCCGAAGGCATGAGCCTTGTGTTGGCCGCCGCGCTGATCTCCATCGCCCTCAACCCGCTCATCTTTGCCTCGTCCCAGCCCATCCAGCGCTGGGTGCTAGCCCGCTCCGAGTTTGCGCGTCGCCTGGAAAGCCGCGATGACCCCTATGCCGAACTGCCCATGAGCACCGAGCGCCGGTACCTCGCCGGCCAGGTGGTGTTGGTGGGCTATGGCCGCGTTGGCCGACGCATTGCCCAGGCGCTGGAGGCCAACAGCATCCCCTACGTGGTGGCCGAACAGAACCGTGAACTGGTCGAAGACCTGCGCAACCAAGGCAAGGCGGCCGTCTACGGCAATGCCACCGATCCGGCCGTGTTGATCCAGGCCCACATTGCAGAGGCCGCCCTGCTCGTCGTGGCCACGCCCGACCCGCTCAATGTGCGCCAGATGGTGGACACCGCACGCACGCTCAACCCCGGCATCGAAATCGTCTTGCGCACCCACAGCGACGAGGAATCGCGGATGCTACGCAAGGAGAACATGGGCATGGTGTTCTTTGGCGAGGAAGAACTCGCCAAGGGCATGACCCACTACGTGGTGGAGCGTTTCGGGCCTCAGCCCGGCGCCTCACGCAACGGACACCTGTGAGGGCTGATCTGGTCTGACAGCAAGCCTCAGCCCGATCGCACCAGCAACACGTCGCAAGGCAGCCACTGCAGCAAACGCAGGGCAGTGCTGCCCAGCAGGGCACTGACCAGGCTGGGGGCAGCCTCGATGCCCAGCACCACCAGGTCTACGTCATGCTCGCGCGCGAACGCCGGCAGCGTGGACGTGACCGCCCCCCGCTCGCAATGAATGTTCACTTCGGTGTCGGGCGGCAAGGACGCCTGTTCCAGCAGGGCTTCACAGGCTTGTTGGGCCGCCACGCTGGTCGATTGCGTCGCATCCAGCCGGTCAGACAAGCCCGCCAGCGGCGCCTCATGCGCGTGATACAGCTGCAGCGCCTGCCCCGGGAACAAGCGCGCGGCTGCCTGCAGCCCACCATGCGCGCCCGGTGACAGGTCCGTGGCCACCACAATGCGCCGATATGGCTGAAGGGCGCGCTGGCGCACCACCAGCAAGGGCTGCGTCACCGAGCGAGCCAGTTGCTCTACCGTCGAGCCCAGCAGGAAGCGCCCCAGCACCTCGTTGCGCGCCACGCTCGATACCACCAGATCCGCCCTCACCTCACCGGCCACCTTGCAGATGACGTCGGCGGCATCGTTGCCACGTTCAACACGCAAGGAGATGGGGACGTTCACGCCCGCCGTGTTGCGACGCAACTCTTGCAAGGCGATCTGGGACAGGTCCTGCTCGGTTGCCCCCGAAGCCCACGCCAGGATCTGATCCGGCGTACTGCCCAGATCGAGCACATTGACCGCCACGATCTCCGCCAGCCAGGCCTCGGCCAGTTGCGCGGCCCGGTCCAGCGCCCGGTCGCAGCGCGCGCTCAGATCGGTCGCCAGCAACAGGCGCTTCGGCAAACCAGCCTCTGTGGCCCCTTGCGCAGATTCAGTCATGGATCCTCGCTCCCTTCAGCCTGATCAGGCCTGCACCACACGCGATGCCAGCGGGGTGCGCCGGATCACGAACTTCTCCAACTCTGCCACAGTGAACACCAGCAGACCGGCACCCAGCACCTTGAGCCACTCCAGCGGCGTCAGATGGGTGGACTCGAAAATGCGGTGCATGACTGCCGTGTGCGTGAACACCAGCTGCAGAATCACGCACACCCCCACGGCCATCAGCACATAGCGGTTGCCGAACAGCCCCCTCAGGCTGGTGACCGCGGCCAGGATGAAACGGCTGTTGAACAGGTAGAACATCTCGGCCATCACCACCGCGTTCACGGCCATGGTGCGCGCGGTTTCCACGCTGCTGCCTTGCTGCAGCTCCCACAGAAACAGACCCAAAGCGCCCGTCATCATCAGCACCGACACCATCAGCACGCGCCAGACAAAAAAGCCTGACAGCAAGGGCTCACCCGGCGGTCGGGGCCGGCGACGCATGATGCCCTTTTCGGCGGGCTCGAAGGCCAACGCCATCCCCAAGGTGCTCGACGTCACCAGGTTGATCCACAGCACCTGCGCCGCCGTCAAGGGCAAGGCCAGCTCGAACAAGATGGCGGCAATCACCACCAGCGCCTCGCCGCCGTTGGTGGGCAGCATGAACAGGATGAACTTCTTGAGGTTGTCGTAGACCACACGGCCTTCGCGCACCGCCGCCGCAATGGTCGCGAAGTTGTCGTTGGCAAGCACCACGTCCGAGGCCTCCTTGGCCGCCTCGGTGCCCTTCAGGCCCATCGACACACCCACATCCGCCCGCTTGAGCGCCGGCGCATCGTTCACCCCGTCCCCCGTCATGGCCACCACCTGCCCATCGTCCTGCAGGGCCTGCACCAGACGCAGCTTGTGCTCGGGGCTGGCCCGCGCGAACACATCCACCTCCATCACCACGCGGCGCAAATCGGCATCGCTGATCAAGGAGACCTCGGCGCCGGTCATGGCCGGCTTGCCCACCCCGATGGCCAGCTGCGCCCCGATCGCGCGAGCGGTCTCCACATGGTCCCCGGTGATCATCTTCACCCGGATGCCGGCATGGTGGCACTCGCCCACCGCCGCAATGGCCTCCTCGCGGGGCGGGTCGATGATGCCGACCAGGGCCAGCAAGGTGTAGCCCTCGGTCACGTCACTGAAGCGCAGGCGTTCATCGGCCGGGGCCTCGCGCTTGCAGGCCAGGGCCAGCAGCCGCAAGCCCTGGGCGGCCGTGTCGGTGGCCATGCGACGCCAGTAATCCACGTCCAGCGGATGCTCGCCATCGTGGTTCAGCTGACGCGCGCACATGCCCAGAATGACCTCGGGCGCGCCCTTCACGAAGATCCACGGCGCGCCATCGGCATCGCGGTGGTAGGTGGCCATGAAACGGTGTTCCGACTCGAACGGGATCGAGTCGATGCGGGGCCAGGTCAGCTCGCCCGACTCCTGCGTGAAGCCTGCCTTGCCACCCAGCACCAGCAGCGCCCCTTCGGTGGGGTCGCCCTCCACCCGCCACAGGTCATCGTCCACCCGCATGCGGGCGTCGTTGCACAGCACGCCCGTGCGAACCGCCAGGGCCAGCGCCGGATAGTGAGCCACATCGATGATGCGTCCGTCGATGCTCACATCGCCCACCGGGGCATAGCCCACCCCGCCCACATTGAAGGCATGTCCTGCGCACACCACGCGCTGCACCGTCATCTCGTTGCGCGTCAGGGTGCCGGTCTTGTCGGAGCACACCACGGTGACCGAGCCGAGCGTTTCCACCGCAGGCAAGCGCCGCACAATGGCATGGCGACGCGCCATGCGCTGCACGCCCAGGGCCAGCGTCACCGTCATGATGGCCGGCAGCCCTTCCGGGATGGCCGAAGCCGCCAGAGCCACCACCATCATGAACATCTCGGACGGCGGATGCCCGCGCAGCCACACACCCAGCACAAACGTCGCCGCCGACAGCACCAGGATCACCAAGGCCAGGATGCGCCCAAAGCGGTCCACCTGGCGCAGCAAAGGCGTCTGCATGTGCTCAATGCCCGAGAGCATCTGGTTGATCTTGCCCAGCTCAGTGCGGGTGCCCGTTTCCACCACCACGCCTGTGGCCTGGCCGTACACCACCACGGTACCGGAGTAAGCCATGCCGTCACGATCGCCCAAGGGCGCATCGGCGGCCACGACCTCCGTGCTCTTTTCCACCGGCAAGGACTCGCCTGTCAGCGCGGCCTCCTCGACCCGCAACTCCCGGACCTGGATGAGACGCAGATCGGCGGGCACGCGGTCGCCCGAGACCAGTTGCACGACATCACCTGGCACCAGGTCCGCCGCATCGATCTCCTGCGGCCGGCCATCGCGCAGCACCATCGCATGCGGCGAAAGCATCCCCCGAATCGCATCCAGCGCAGATTCGGCCTTGCCCTCCTGGATGAAGCCAATGACGGCATTGATGACCACCGCGGCCATCAAGACGCCCGTGTCAACCCAATGGCCCAGGAAGGCGGTGATGACGGCCGAGCCCATCATCACGTACAGCAAGATGTTGTGGAACTGCAGCAGCAGCCGCATCCAGGCCGAGCGCTTGTGCGCAACCGCCAAACGGTTGGGTCCGTACTGCGTCAGGCGCTGCGCGGCCTCTGCCCCACTCAGGCCCTTGGCACGGCTGGACAAGACCTGCTCCACCTCGGCCTGCGTCAGTGTGTGCCAGTCACCCTTTTGCCCCTCGCGCGGGCTCGCTGCCCGGGAAAACTCTGCCATCTTGTTTCAACCTTGCCAGTACATTTGCCCAAACCAATCATAATGGCTATAACGGTAAAGGGGTCAATTCACCCATCCCGCACTACACTGAACCATGAGCAAGCTCCACAGCATCCTCGCCGCCACTGACCTGTCGACACCGGCCCGCCATGCGGCAGAGCGTGCGGCGCAGATCAGCCAGCAAAGCAGCGTGCCGCTGTGCCTGTTGCACGTGGCCAATCTGGCCCCCTTGCAGCGTTTGCGCCAAATGCTCACCAGCAGCCATGAATCGGTCGAGCAAAGGGTGCTGGCCACCGCCCGCGAACGCCTGCAAACCGAGGCCGATGCCTTGCACGCGCGCTACGGTGTCAATGTCGACGACCGGTTGGTCATCGGCGCCTTGATCACTGAAATTCGCACTGTGGCCGATGAACTCGCCACCGGTCTGCTGGTGTGTGGCGCCCGCGGCGAAAGCCTGTTGCGACACATGCTGCTGGGCTCCACGGCGGAGCGCATGCTCAGCAACACCACGCGGCCCTTGTTGGTGGTGAAGCAAGCCCCTCACCAAGCCTACAAGACCGTGCTGGTCCCGGTCGACTTCTCGGCCTCATCCATCCGTGCCATTCGTCAGGCACGCATGGTGGCACCGCAGTCTCAACTGGTGGTCCTGCACGTCTTTGAAGTCCCCTTTGAAGGCCACCTGCGTTACGCCAATGTCGACGAAGACACCATCAACCGCTATCGTGTCGCGGCGCTGCAAGAGGCCTCCCAACGTCTGCAGACGCTGTGCCAAGACGCTGGCCTGAGCGCGGCCGACAGCCGGCAAGTCGTCATCCAAGGTGACCCCGCCACCCGCATCCTCGAGCAGGAAATGGAGCAGGACAGCGATCTCATCGTTCTGGGCAAGCATGGCGAAAACGCCCTGGAGAACCTGCTGCTCGGCAGCGTCACCAAGCAGGTGCTGGTCGAGTCACAGGCCGACGTGCTGGTCTCGGTCTGATCTTCGTCACCCAGACGACGGTCGAAAAAAAGCCCGTCTCATGGACGGGCATCAAACGCTCTCGCGGCAAGCAACACAAACCCGTTCAACTGGTCAGAGCCTCTTCCTGCTCGACCACATCGTCTCTCATGTGTGAGAACGGCGTCGCCTTCTCGGCGGCCTCCTCCTGCTTGTCCAGCGGACGACACACACGGCTTTGCAGGTGATTGAGACGCTCGGAGCGCTCCATGGCTGCCAGCACCGCCTCGGGATCCATCATCAAGGCGAAAGGATTGGCGTGAAGACTGATGTTCTGCATGGAACCTCCTGTGTGGTGAACCGTGGCGGAGGCCGGTTCAAAAAACCGTTCCGCCTGTAGGAAATTCTCTGCCAATCGCTGTGAAACGGACGTGGGCTAACCCTCGGTGCGCGCGAACGAGTGAGAACAAATCCTCAAAGTTGGCCGATGTGATGCGCCCCACCTCATTGACGTCCAGCCCTTTTAACTCAGCCAGTTGACGCGCCACAAAAGGCACGTAAGCCGGCGAATTGGTTTTGCCGCGATGCGGTGCGGGCGCCAGATACGGGCTGTCGGTCTCGATCAGGCAGCGCTCGATGGGCACGAAGCGCGCCACATCGCGCAGATCGCTCGCGTTCTTGAAGGTCAGGATGCCCGAGAAGGAGATCATGAAGCCCAGGTCCAGTGCGGCACGGGCCACCGCTTCGCTTTCGGTGAAGCAATGGAACACGCCACGCACCTCGCCCTGCCCTTCCTCTTTGAGAATGGCGAGGGTGTCGTCACTGGCCATGCGGGTGTGAATCACCAACGGCAAACCGGTCTGACGCGCGGCGCGAATGTGGACGCGGAAACGATCACGTTGCCAGGCCATCTCGTCCACACTGCGCTCGCCGAGGCGGTAATAGTCCAGCCCGGTCTCGCCGATGCCGACAACACGGGGCAAGCTGGCGCGGCTCACGAGGTCTTCGAGCGTGGGCTCCTGCACGCCTTCATTGTCTGGATGGACCCCCACGGTGGCCCAGAAGTTGTCGTAGCGCGTGGCCAGGGCATGCACCTGAGGAAACTCTTCCAGCGTGGTGCTGATGCACAGGGCACGGTCCACGCCCGCCTCGCTCATCTCGGCACGGATGGCGTCGAGCGCGTCGGCGTATTGCGGGAAATTGAGGTGGCAGTGCGAATCGACAAACATGGTGCGCAGGGCAAAAACGGGTCAGCAAACCCGAGATCTTGCCTCAAAGCGGCTCACAGTGTTTGCGTGGGCTTGCTGGAAGAGATGTTGGTGCCGAGGATCTCTTCGATCTTCAGGCGCAGCAGACGGGTTTTCTCGTCAGCCGGGAAGCGCACGCCCACGCCTTGCGTACGGCCACCTGAGGCGTTGGGCGGGGTGATCCACGCCACTTTACCGGCCACCGGATACCGTTGGTTGTCGTCGGGCAGACTCAGCAAAAGGTAGACGTCATCACCCAGCACGTAATCGCGCGTGGTGGGCACGAACAGCCCGCCATCGGTGAATGCCGGGATGTAGGCGGCGTACAGCGCACCCTTTTCACGGAACACCAGTTGGATGACGCTGGGGCGACCCGGCGTGCCTACGGCGGGCGAGCCTGTAGCAGGGCCAAGTTTGCCCATCGCGCTGGGCGCGAAGGCGGAGGGCATGGAGGTGCTTTGGAACTCGCTCATCGTATGAGAAGTGTAACGCTGCGCAGAAGGAGGTCTACACGTATTTCACCGTAGCACCGCCCGTGCCGGGCGTGGGCGCATGATGGCCCTCGCTTGCAGAAGCAAGGTCTCGATCTTCAGGTTCTGATTCCAGGGGTGCTCGGCATGGCGAGCGACCTTGCCCAGCTCCTGTGACCAGGTGGTGAGCAGGCTCAGGTCAGGCGCTGTGGGCAGGCTGCCGGCCGGGAAGTAGCGTGGCGCCGCACCCTGCGCCGCACACGCCAGGTCGTGGCAGAGCTTCTGAAGGGTCTCGACCACCAACGGCAAAGGCCATTGGTTCAAGGCTGTGGCCGCCCCTTGCATCAAGGCCTGAGGCAGCTGGGGCCAGTAACGCGCATCCAGGCCCAGTTGCTGACGGTCACGCGCGGTCAGAGGTTGACCACCGGCAGCAGCCAGCAGCACCTGGGCGTCGTCCAGGCTCATGCCCTCAGTCTGAGCCTGCAGCCATTGGGCGGCCGGCAAGGCATCGGGCATGGGCAAGCGCCAAGCCTGACAGCGGCTGCGGATGGTCGGCAGCAGCTGATCGAGCGTGGCGCCACTGAGCACGAAGCGCACCTGCCCTGGGGGCTCCTCCAGCGTCTTGAGCAACGTGTTGGACGCGATCAGGTTCATGCGCTCGGCCGGGTGAATCAACACCACCTTGGCCCGCCCACGCGAGGCCGTGTGCTGCGAAAACTGCACCACGGCCCGGATGGCATCGACCTTGATTTCCTGGCTGAGCTTCTTGCTCTTGCCTTCGGCTTTCTCAGTCGCCTTGTCCCCGCCATCGTCAGCCCCACTGGACTGCCAGCCCAGCGAAGCTTGCAAGGCCTCGGGCAGGATGACCTGCAGATCAGGGTGAGAGCCGGCCTCAATCAGGCGGCAACTCGGGCACTGGCCGCATGCAACGTGAAAGGCGGAGCCGACCGGCTTCGCCTCGCACAACCAGCTGCGCGCCAAAGCCAGCGCAAACTCGAACTGCCCCACGCCTTGCGGGCCGTGCAGCAACACAGCATGGTGGCCACTGAGTTGCTGCAAGGCCGCTTGCAAGGGTTCGTGCAACCAGGGCCACAGCGGCGCGCGCGATCCCTCACTCATGCCACACCTCGGGCGGCCAGCGCCAAGCCGATGGCCCGCGCCACGGTCTCCTGCGGCTGGTCAGCCTGGATCAGCACAAAGCGCTCGGGGTGCTGAGCCATGCGGGTCAGGTACATCTCGCGAACCCGTTCGAAGAAGACCTGATCCTGCGCCTCGAAGCGGTCCGGCTGACGTGCGCCAGCCAGTCGCGCAGCGGCCACCGCAGGAGGCAAATCAAACAGAAAGGTCAGGTCGGGCTGACGGGTGCCCTGCACCCAGCTCTCCAGCGTGGACAGCACCTTCAGGTCAAACCCACGGCCCCCCCCCTGGTAGGCAAAGGTGGCATCGGTGAAGCGGTCGCACAGCACCCAGGCACCACGCGCCAGGGCCGGCTCCATGACCTGGGTCAGGTGATCGCGGCGTGCGGCAAACACCAGCAAGGCCTCGGTCAGCGAGTCCATGGGCTCGTGCAGGAACAGGCCCCGCAGCTGCTCGGCCAGCGGTGTCCCCCCCGGTTCACGCGTGCGCACCACTTCGTGACCCGCCTCGCGCCAGGCGCGCTCCAGGGCATCGAGGTGGGTGGTCTTGCCCGCGCCGTCAATGCCCTCGAACGTGATGAAACGACCTGTGTTCATGGGTTCTTCCTGGGCGTGCGTTGATACTGGTTCACCGCACGATTATGTTCGTCCAATGTGGCGCTGAAGGCGCTGCTGCCATCGCCACGCGCCACGAAGTACAGCGCCTGGGTCTGCGCCGGGCGCACCGCAGCCATCAAGGCGGCCTTGCCCGGCATCGCGATGGGTGATGGCGGCAGGCCGCGGCGCGTGTAGGTGTTGAACGGGGTGTCGGTGCGCAGATCGTTGCGCCGCAGGTTGCCATCGAACCTCTCGCCCAGGCCATAGATCACGGTCGGGTCGGTCTGCAAGGGCATGCCAATGCGCAGGCGGTTGGCGAACACCCCAGCAATCAAGGGGCGGTCGGCATCCTGGCCCGTTTCTTTTTCGACGATGGACGCCAAGATCAGCGCCTCATCGGCGCTCTTCAACGGCGTCTGGCTGTCGCGTTGTGCCCACGCGGCATCCAGATGCTTCTGCATGGCGTGCTGGGCGCGACGCATCACGGCCAGATCCGTATTGCCTTTGGCGTAGGCGTAGGTGTCAGGGAAAAAACGGCCCTCCGCCGCCACCCCGGGCTGCCCCAGCTCGGCCATGATCTGCTGCGGGGTCCAGTCGCGCGTGGTGGGCTGCAGGCCATCGGCCTTGGCCAGTTCCTCGCGCCAGCGTTGGAAGGTCCAGCCCTCGATCAGCTTGACGCGCGCCAGGCTCTCGTCGCCTTGCACCATCATGCGCAGCAGATCGCGCGCACTGGCGCCCTGCTGGATTTCGTAGCTGCCGGCCCGGATCTGCCTCGATTGACCCGACCAGCGAAACCACTGGTACAGCACCTCGGGCGAGGTCTGCACCCCGGCTTCGCTCCAGCCGCGTGCCACCTCGCGGGGGCTGCTGCCAGCCTCCACCGAAAACTCGGCGGTGGGTGCGTTCAAAGGCAAGGGTTGGCTCACCCACCACCAGCCTGCCGCAGCGGCCAGCGCCGTCAACATGACCAGCAGCGTCAGCAAACGGGTAAGGACGCCCCCGTGTTGGCGCACAAAGCGTGGGGGATAGGGCAAGGCGGTGGAATGTTTCATGGCGACCGTGATGATAATGAGCCTATGAGCGAGATCCATCTTCCCGACCCAACTTCCTGGTCCGGCGCCTTGTTGGTGTCCGATCTGGGCGTCATTCAGGCCCAAGGCGACGAGGCTGCCACCTTTCTGCACGGCCAACTCAGCCAGGACGTCAACAGCCAGGCGGCCAACCAGGCCCGCCTGGCCGCCTATTGTTCGGCCAAGGGCCGGATGCTGGGCAGCTTGCTGAACCTGCGTCCGCAGCCTGACTTGCTGTGGCTGATTGCGGATCGGGACACCGTGCCCGCCCTGGTCAAGCGCCTGTCCATGTTCGTGTTGCGCGCCAAAGCCAAGCTGACGGATGCCTCGGAGACCGTGGCGGTGCTGGGCGTCGTGGGTGCCGCGGCCGGGACGTCCCTCGGCGCTGCCATGGACGCGGCCCCCTGGTCCGTCCAGCCGCTGGCGGGGGGCCAGTTGGCGCGCCTGCCCGACGTGCTGGGCGTGCCCCGCTGGTTGTGGGTGGGTGACACTGCAGCCGCGCAAACGTGCCTCGGCCAGTTGCCCGCACTGCCCGCAGAGCAATGGCAATGGCTGGACGTGATGAGCGGCATCCCACGTGTGCAGCAGGCCACGGTCGACCAGTTCGTGCCGCAGATGATCAACTACGAGCTGATCGGCGGGGTGAACTTCCAGAAGGGTTGCTACCCCGGACAGGAGGTGGTGGCGCGCAGCCAGTACCGCGGCACCACCAAGCGCCGCGCCTTCATCGTGCACGCCGATCAGGCCCTCACCCCCGGGCAGGAGTTGTTCAGCGAAGCCGACCCCGGACAGCCTGCAGGCGTGGTCATCAATGCGGCCACCATCCCGGGGGCTGCGCCCCAAGGCAGCGCACTGGTCGAGCTCAAGCTGGCCGCGCGCGGCACACCTTTGCGAGCAGGCAGCGCCGAGGGGGGGGCCGTCCATCTGGGCTCCCTACCTTACGGCCTGCCTACCGACGACGCCAGCGAGTGAAACAGCCACAGTCCCAGGCGGACCGCTCTGACTGTTGCAACGATCTGAAGATGTGTCAATTAGTTAACGGGAGGCTCGCACAGATATGGTGCGGGCGTGCATCAGCGGCTCGGAAGAGAGGGTCCATGCGCTAGTCTGCAGAGTATTGCTGACTCTCGATCGGACCCATGCCCTCGCTTGCCGGCCCGCGCGCCCTCTTCATTTACTACCGTGTGTCCCAGGCACGCCGTGCCGACGCCTTCGTGGCCATCACAGCCTTACAACAGGGCTTGATGCGTCGTTTGCCCGGTGTGCAAGCCCGCCTGTGGTGCCGGTCAGATGAGCAGGCCAGCGATGCGGTCGAGCAGACCTGGATGGAAGTCTACGAACATCCTGAAGGCGTGGATGCGCTGTGCGAGCAGGTGCTCCGTGAGCAGGTACAGGCGCTGCCCGCTGGCCTGATCGGGCCACGGCACACCGAGGCCTTTGAGCCGCTGGGCGACGTGCCCCCCCCTTTTCTCACGCCGGAGGCCTGAACCATGTGTCTGGTGGCTTTCGCGCTGGATCAAAGCAGCCGCTTCCCCTTCGTACTGGCAAGCAATCGCGACGAGTTCTACGACCGGCCTGCGGCCCGTCTGGCGTGGTGGGAGGCCGGCGTTGGCGGGCCCACCATCCTGGGCGGACGAGACCTGTCGGAAGGCGGTACCTGGCTCGGACTGACAGCTCCGGGACGCCTGGGCCTGGTGACCAATGTACGCAACCCCGCGAAGATCGACCCCAAGGCACCCTCACGAGGCCACCTGGTCACGCAATGGCTGCAGGGCGACAGGGACATGAGCCACCTGTGGCCTCGCCTGGCCATGAGTGGCTACAACGGCTTCAACATGATTGCGCTGGACTTCGCCGAAGGCGAGTGCTTCTGGCTGAACAACGAGCGGCTCTACCCGGAGCGCCTGCACAAGGGCGTGTTCGGCCTGTCGAACGCCGAGTTGAACACGCCCTGGCCCAAGGTGGTGGCCCTCAAGGCGCAGTTGAAGGCGGCCATACCCGCAGCGGTCCATGCCGATGACCTGGCCAACCGCCTCTTTGCCGCCTTGTCAGATCCCACGCTGGCGCCCGATGAGGCCCTGCCTCACACCGGCGTGCCCGCCGAGTGGGAAAAGATGTTGTCTTCCGCGTTCATCAAGGCCCCAGAGTTGCGCTATGGCACGCGCGCATCGACCGTCATCATCACCGAGCGTGTGAACAAGCGGGTCGTGACCCATGTGCTGGAGCGCAGCTTCAGTGGCCACTCATCGGTGGCGCTGATGCGCCGCGTGTCCTTGAAGAACTGGCCGCCGCGCCACACCATGGACAGCGCCGAGGTGGCACGCCTCAGTGCCAGCCTGCCTCCACCGTCCGCCCGCAAGGACGACAACTTCGAGAGCAGCGAGGTTCAGGAGCAGGACAACCATGTGCTGTCCACAGACACGCCTGAGCGCAAGACACGGGCGCGTAGCCTGATCAAGAGCAACCCAGGTGCCCTCACAGGCGAATGACCATGCGCTGGTGGGGCATGCCCACCTC
>MESA01000034.1:354346-369591 GCA_001770775.1 Burkholderiales bacterium RIFCSPHIGHO2_12_FULL_63_20 | reverse complement strand
CGGGCCTCGTCCATCAACGCGCGCAAGACCCGCCCGCCCAATCCAGTGCCGCGGCTGCAGCGCAAGACGGCCATCCGGCCAATCTTGGCGTGCTCGGGCTCCAGCCCGGCATGGATGAGTCGCCCCGTGGCCAGCGGCAAGCCCGCGAGGTTGCTGACCACGGCGTGTACCGCCTCGGCATCGTCGGCGTCCCACTCTTCGGATTCGGGGATGCCTTGCTCGTCAATGAACACGGCCTGGCGCACGGCCGAAGCCCCGGCCTGCAAGGTGGCCCAGTTGCCCACCTCGACGCGGTAGAGCGCATCCCCACGGGCAAAGGCGTCCAGCTGATCGCGCATCCCCTGCGGCACGGCCTGCGGCACGCGGGTGTGCACGTTCACGTAAACGTTGACGACTTCTCCGGTCACCAGTAGCCGGCCTTGCGTCCAGATGGCCCAGGCCACCGTGATGGAGGAGTGGCCGATGCGATCACAGCGCAGGCCAATGTCGAGCCAGTCGTCCATGCGTGCCGGCGCGTGGTACTCGATCAGGTTGCGACGCACGAACATGTCGCCCTGATGGAACGCCAAGGCCGCCGGAAACGGCAGCCCGGCATGTCGCCAGAACTCCGTGATGGCCACATCCAGATAGGTCAGGTAGTGACCGTTGAACACCACCTGCTGACCATCCACCTCAGCCCAACGCACTCGCAGGCGGTGAAAAAATCGGAACTCGGATGTATGCATCTTGCACGTCTCGGGCGATCTCAGAACCACAGAGAATAGCCTCAAGAACCCTGACCGCGCCCAAAAATATCGATCCATGTCATGGATCGTCGGTTCTCCAGCAAGCGTTCAAACACCTTGTTTTGAACGCAGAAACTGCAAGACCAATTGCAGCACCTGATCAAGGACCGGTTTGTCGAGCGAATCGTAATCGTGATCAGCCTCGATGGCGCTCAGCACAATATGCGGGGACAGTGCATAACGCTGAGCGTCTTGCACGGTGCCGTATTCATCCCTGCTCCCCTGAACGATGAGGAAAGGTTTACTCACGCACGCAAGGTGTGCAGTCCTGTCATCCTCGTCCGCCTTTTCGGGATGCTTGAATGGATATCCAAAACAAACCAGCTTTTTGATCGACTTCTCTGATGCGACCAGGGAGGCAGCAATACCGCCGGCCGAATGAGACATAAGCAAGACCTCGGGCGCGGAGAGTTCACCCAGGAAGCGGCGCAGGTTTTTCGCGGAAAAGGAATCTGTGTCCCACTTGTTGAGCAAGAAACAGCGTCTTTTGGGGTATTTGATCTTGAGGCGCAACCTGACCGCTTTTGTCGCCAGAATCCCCATCACCGGATGGCGTATGACGAACGAGTCGAGCCAAGCATTCCCGATTTCTTCGAGTGCGCGTTGCCTCAGCCTCGCATAACGAGCGCCCATACACTCGTACCAGCACACCGAAAATCCTTCCTTGTGCAACTCGTCCAGCAATGCCTCGATGGACGCCGAGCGCTTTTTGAGGTTGTGGCGCCCCACCACAACCACAGTCGGGCTCTCTTCAAGATGCCGTAGAGAGTGGACAAAGAACTCCCCAAGCGCCTTGAACTCCAGGGAAGCAGTCAAGCGGTGCATGTTGGCATTTTGCAAGAGAATGTATCCCCCGCACCGCAACCGCCCGCTGCGGGTCCGCCACACCCCTGGTCGGGTGGTTCAGCGAAGTTCTCGTCGCAGGATCTTACCCACGGGCGTCTTGGGCAGCTCGGTGTCGCGGAATTCCACCACGCGCGGAATCTTGTACCCTGTCAGGCTCTTGCGGCAGTGTTCGATCACGGCCTCCTTGGTCAGCGTGGGCGTACGCGGCACGATGATGACCTTGACGCGCTCGCCCGCCACCTCGTCAGGCATGCCCACCGCGGCGACTTCCTTGACATCGGGGTGCATGGCAATCACGTCTTCGATCTCGTTCGGGTACACGTTGAAGCCCGACACCAGGATCATGTCCTTCTTGCGGTCCACGATTTTCAGGTAACCCTTTTCGTCCATCACGGCCACGTCGCCCGTGGCCAGCCAGCCCTCGCTGTCGATGACCTTGGCGGTCTCTTCCGGGCGGTTCCAGTAACCCTTCATGACCTGCGGGCCGCGCACGCACAGCTCGCCTGCCTCACCGATGTCGGCCCAGCTGCCATCGTCTCGACGGCAACGCACCTCGGTCGAGGGCACGGGCACACCGATCGACCCGGTGAACACCGGGCGCGGCTGGCTCAGGTCAACGGGAGCCTGGGTGACGATGGGCGAGCACTCGGTCAGACCATAGCCCTCTACGATGGGGCACTTCGTGACCTGATTCCAGCGCTCGGCGGTGTTGCGCATCAAGGCCATGCCGCCCGCAATCGGCAGCTTGAGCTTGGAGAAATCGAGCTTGGCAAAATCGGGGTCGTCCAGGAAGGAGGAGAACAAGGTGCTCACCCCCGTGATACCCGAGAACTTCTCGTTCTTGAGGATCATCATCACCCGCTTGGTGTCGCGGGGGTTGGCCACCAGGATGTTGCGCCCACCCAGAGCCATGAAAATCAGGCCGTTCACCGTCAGCGAGAAGATGTGATACATCGGGATGAGCGTGACGACAGTCTCTGTCTCATCCGTCAGTTGGCCTTCCGCAAAGGCCAGGGCCTGCTGACAGTTGGCCAGCACATTGCGGTGCGTCAGCATCGCCCCTTTGGACACGCCCGTGGTGCCCCCGGTGTACTGCAAAAAGCCCAGGTCATCGGCGCGCACATCAACGGGCTTGAACTTGACCTTGCCCCCTTCCTTGAGCACATCGCGCATCCAGCGGGCGTTCGGCAAGCTGTACTCAGGCACCATTTTCTGCACACGGCGCAGCACGAAGTTCAGCAACCGTCCCTTGGCGTTGATGACACCGTCGGACAGCAGATCGCCGATCTGCGTCAGCACGATGCGCTTGAGCTTCGTGCCGGGCATGGCGTCTTGCAAGGTCTTGGCAAAGGTCTCCATCACGATGATGGTTTCCGCCCCACTGTCGTTGAGCGCATGGGCCAGCTCGCGCGAGGTGTAGAGCGGGTTGATGTTGACCACCACCGCGCCCAGCTTGAGCACCGCGAACAGGCAGACCGGGTACTGGAAGGTGTTGGGCAGCATGATGGCCACCCGGTCACCCTTCTTGACGCCCTGACTCTGCATCCAGCCGGCAAAGGCGGTGACCAGGCGGTCGAGCCGGTCAAAGCTCATCTCGGTGCCAATGCTCACGAAGCCGGGACGCTGCCGGTACTTGTTGATGCACTCATCGAAGTACTGCCCCAGAGACTGGTACTTGTTGACGTCGATGTCATGCGGCACCCCCTTCACATAGGACGACAACCAGATGCGGTTGGTCGACCCGTCGGGGTTGACGATGGACTGGCCCGTGGGGCGGACGGCTGCGGCAACGCTGGCGTTCATGCTGTTTTCCTCTAGTACGGCGGGGTGCGGACGGCTGCGGGTCGGCGCGGCTCAGCGCTCCAGGATGGCGACCACGCCCTGGCCGCCTGCGGCACAGATCGAGATCAGGCCACGGCCCGAACCCTTTTGCGCCAGCATCTTGGCCAGCGAGGCGACGATGCGACCACCGGTGGCGGCAAACGGGTGGCCGGCGGCCAGCGAGCTGCCATTCACGTTGAGCTTGCTGCGGTCGATGGCGCCCAGCGGCTTGTCCAGACCCAGGCGCTCCTTGCAATACTTGGGGTCTTCCCAGGCCTTGAGGGTGCACAGCACCTGGGCAGCGAAGGCCTCGTGGATTTCATAGAAGTCGAAGTCCTGCAGGGTCAAACCGGCACGTTGCAGCATGCGCGGCACGGCATAGGCCGGCGCCATCAGCAGGCCTTCCTTCTTGTTGAAGAAGTCCACCGCAGCCACTTCGCTGTGCGTGATGTAGGCCTGCACGGGCAGCTTGCGTGCTGCTGCCCACTCTTCGCTGGCCAGCAGCACGGCCGAAGCCCCGTCGGTCAAGGGGGTGGAGTTGCCGGGGGTCAGCGTGCCCTGGCCGGGTGCCACCTTCTTGTCAAAGCAGGGCTTGAGCGAGCGCAGCTTCTCGATGGTCAGGCCCTCGCGCAGGTTGTTGTCCTTGCTCACGCCCTTGAAGGGGGTGATGAGGTCGGCCAGGAAGCCGTCGTTGTAGGCGCGTGCCAGGTTGGCGTGGCTGGCGCAGGTCAAGGCGTCCTGCTCTTCACGGGGAATGCTCCACTCACGGGCCATCAACTCGGCATGTTCCCCCATCGACAGGCCGGTGCGTGGCTCGCCGTTGCGCGGAATGGCCGGCTTGACCAGCATGCTCGGACGAATCTGGGTCAGCACCTTCAGCTGGGCCACGGTGCCCTTGGCACGGTTGGCTTCCATCAGGATCTTGCGCATCTTCTCGTTGATGCCAATGGGCGCGTCCGACGTGGTGTCCACGCCACCGGCAATGCCCGACTCGATGTGGCCCAGCGCGATCTTGTTGGCCACCAGCATGGCCGCTTCCAGGCCGGTGCCGCAGGCCTGCTGCAGGTCGTAGGCCGGGGTTTCAGGCGCCAAGGTGGTGGACAGCACCGACTCGCGCACCAGGTTGAAGTCGCGGCTGTGCTTCATCACGGCGCCGGCAGCCACGTCCCCCAGGCGTTCGCCATGCAGGTGAAAGCGGTCAACCAGCCCTTGCAGGGTCGCCGTCAGCATCTCCTGGTTGGACACATTGGCGTAGACCGTGTTGGAACGGGCGAAGGGGATGCGGTTGCCGCCCAGGATGGCGACGCGACGGATGTTGGTGCTCATGCGTGAAAGTCCTTGAAACAAATGGATGGATGTCGCCGTGCGTCGTCAGTAAGAGACCCGGCCGCGCAGATGAGGTTTGTCGCCACGGGCGTTGCGTACCTCGAAGTCCGCCCCGTTTTGGTCGCGCGCGACCCACAAGGAGGCCCGCGCGGGCAGGAACAGCGGCGTTTTGAATTCGACCTGCACCGAGGCGTAAGCCACGTCTTCACGCGGCAGCAAGGTGCTCAAGACTTTGGCCTTGGTCCACATGCCGTGCGCTACGGCGCGGCGAAAGCCCAGGAACTTGGCCGTGATGGCCGACAGGTGGATGGGGTTGATGTCGCCCGAAGCCAGGCCATAGCGCCGCCCGATGCCCGACTCGGCATAAAAATCAGCCTGACGCGACAGCGGGGGGAGGTCGCCCAGTGCACTAACATAAGGTGCGCCTTGCGGCCGCTTCACGCCCATGCGCAGCAGGGTCCAGGTGCTGTCCCACACCAGTTGCCCATCGCGCAGGGCACGGGCGTGCAAGGTGAACACCTGCCCCTTTTCATGCTGGAACAGCTCACCGGTCTGCATTTCGATGCGCACCACATCGCCCGCGTGCACACGCTGGTGCAAGGTGGCGCTGTTGGCCAGGTGCACGATGCCCATGGCCGGCCACGGAAAACGCCGGCTGCCGAACAGCATCATGGCCAACGGAAACGCCTCGGTATGCAAAAACAGCATGGGCACGCCATGGGCCGGACTGAAGCCACACACCTTGGCGTAGGAGGCCGCTTTCTTGCCGTCTACGACCACATGAGGGCGCACGTACGTCACCTGAGGCAAGGCTTCGACCAGGCCCGGTCGCTTCGCGCTGGAGCGCAAGGCCCCGAAGTTCAGACTCAAGGGACTGGGCAGCTTGTCGACTTCGATGATCTTCATGGTCGTGCGACTCGTGGTGGCCAAGGGATCAAGCGCCAATCAGGCTCTGGCCGCACACACGGACCACATTGCCCGTGATGCCGCTGGACGCCGGGCTGGCAAACCAGCCAATCGCCTCGGCCACATCGACCGGCAGGCCGCCCTGGCTCATGGAGTTCATGCGCCGACCGGCTTCGCGGATGGCAAACGGGATGGCCGCGGTCATCTGCGTTTCAATGAACCCGGGGGCCACCGCATTGATGGTGATGCCATGCTTGGCAAACAAGGGCGCCGTGCTTTCCACCATGCCGATCACGCCCGCTTTGGAAACGGCATAGTTGGTCTGCCCCATGTTGCCGGCAATGCCCGAGATGGACGAGACACACACGATGCGGCCGCCCGACTTGAGGGCGCCCGACTCGACCATGGCCTCGTTGATGCGCTCTTGCGTAGAGAGGTTGACGTTGACCACCAACTGCCAGATTTCGGGCTTCATGTTGGCAATGGTCTTGTCGCGGGTGATGCCGGCGTTGTGGACGATCACATCCCAGCCGCCCTGTGCCTTGGCCGCATCCACCAGCTTTTGCGGCGCCTCGGGTGCGCCAATGTCCAGGGCCAGCGAGGTGCCGCCGATCTTCTTGGCGACCTCGTCCAGCCCGGCCTGCGCCTGCGGCACATCCAGGCAGATCACCTGGGCGCCGTCACGGGCCATGACCTCGGCAATGGCGGCACCGATGCCGCGCGAAGCCCCCGTCACCAGCACCTTCTTGCCGGCCAGCGCTTGCTGCCAGTCGGCCGGGGCTTGCTGTGTGCCCACCACCTGACCAATGCGGATGACCTGGGCCGAGACATAGGCCGAGCGCGGCGACAGCAGGAAGCGCAGCGTGGACTCGATCTGGTCGTCGGCGCCTTCGGCCACGTACACCAGTTGGGCGTTGCTGCCCTTCTTGAGTTCCTTGCCCAGCGAACGGGTCAGCCCTTCGAGAGCGCGCTGCACTGTGGCCTGGCGTGGCGAGGCACAGCCTTCAGGCGGGCGCCCCAGCACGATCACACGGCCACAGGGCAGCAGCGAGCGCGCCGCGTCGTGGAAGAACCAGTACAGCGAATCAGACTGGGTGCTGTCGGTGAGGCCCGTGGCGTCGAACACCAGCGCCTTGACCTTTTCGCCCCCCTTGCCGGCGCCACCCCAGCGGCCCGTGGTCAGACCAGCCTGATTGGCGACGCTCACCCATTGCGGCAGGCGTTCATGGGCCAGGGTCTGCGCACCAATGGCCTTGAAGACCTTGGCCAGTGCCGGCAACAAGGGGGCCTGCGCACCACCGCCCATCAGCACGGGGCCCTGGATCACAGGCTGGCCGAGCTGGAAGCGCTCCAGCGGCAGCGGCTTGGGTAGCCCCAGCATGTTGACCAGCTTGGCGCCCAGGCCCGAATTGGCGAAGTCAATGTATCCGTCACTCATCAAAACACTCGCAGAGAAAGTGGTTTGCGCCCGCATTCACGGGCATCAGACCGGTTGGAGAACAGGCAGCCGGGGGGCCGCTGCAACAGTTGAATCAAACCTCTGGCGCCAGGCTGCCCACGGCCGGCATCCGGACGATGGCGTCCAGCACCGTGGTGTCGTCTGGTCCCGGCAGCGGTGCCTTGAGCGCCGCCACCATCAGAGAAATCAAACGGGACAGCAGCGTGACTTCCTGGTCGCCCTGACCTTGGGTGAAGTCGTGGATCAGGCGCTGGGTGTTGCCACCGGCCAGGATGCCGGACAGGGCCCCCATGGCGAAATTAAGGCGGAAACCCAGGTCGTCGCGGCTCAACTCGGGCAGCGTGCGCTGAAACGCAAAGAAGAAGCGGCCCAGGGTTTCGAGGTAATGCGTGTCGATGAACTCCCGCACCACGGGAGAGGGGTCGGTGTAGGCGCGCCCCAGAAAGTGCAGGAAGCGCTCGGCGTTGGGTGCCCCGCTGCGTGACATGCGCACCGCAGGCAGGAACATCGCCACCAGCACATGCTCGCAGGTCATGCGCTCGGCCAAGTCCGCTTCCAGGGCGCCGAGCACCGCCAGGCGCGCCTCATTGAGCGGATCGAGTTGGCGGGCCAGCACGGCCTGGATCAAGGCGTCCTTGCTTCCGAAGTGATAGTTGACGGCTGCCAGGTTGACGCTGGCCGTGGTCGTGATCTGACGCATCGACATCGCATCAAAGCCGCCGGCCACGAACAGCGCCTCCGCCGCATCGAGGATGCGGGTCTTGGTGTCGGCAGGCGTCAGTCGAGGGGTGGCCAGTGTCATGGTCAGGTGATCTCCGAGATACAGACGTTTCAAACGCCCGTTTCATCCATGAAGCGTATCGTATGACACAGCTTTGAACATGGGGCAAACACGAAGGCACTTTTTGCATCGACCCCCCTGCTTTGAGGGGAGAATCGGCCGTCTGTTCTTCATCTGGACGACCCTTCACACATCTACAGCGCCATGGCCACCATCCTGTACCTCACCCAGATCCAGTTCGAGTTCGGCGCGATCCGCCAGCTTGCCGCCGAGTGCGAACGCATCGGCATCCGTCGTCCCCTGGTCGTCACCGATGCGGGGGTGCGTGCTGCAGGCGTGCTGCAAAAAGCCCTGGATGCACTGGTCGACCTGCCGGTGACCGTGTTCGACCAGACCCCGCCCAACCCCACCGAAGCTGCCGTGCGAGCCGCCCACGCAGTCTGGCAAGCGGCAGGCTGTGACGGCCTGATTGCGGTGGGCGGTGGCTCCAGCATCGACCTGGCCAAGGGCCTCGCCATCATGGCCACCCACCCCGGCCCCCTCACCACCTACGCCACCATCGAAGGCGGCTCTCCAAAAATCACCGCGGCCGCCGCACCGTTGATCGCTGTGCCGACCACGGCAGGCACAGGCAGCGAAGTGGCCCGGGGCGCCATCGTCATCGTGGACGACGGGCGCAAGCTGGGCTTCCATTCCTGGAACCTGATGCCCAAGGCCGCCATCTGCGATCCGGAACTGACCCTGGGCCTGCCCCCTGCCCTGACGGCTGCCACGGGCATGGACGCCATCGCCCACTGCATGGAAACCTTCATGGCGCCGGCGTTCAACCCACCGGCGGACGGCATTGCCCTGGACGGGCTCGAGCGCGCCTGGGCCCACATCGAGCGCGCCACGCGTGACGGCAGCGACCGCGAGGCCCGCCTCAACATGATGAGCGCCTCCATGCAAGGCGCCATGGCCTTCCAGAAGGGGCTGGGCGCCGTGCACAGCCTCAGCCACAGCCTGGGCGGCGTCAACCCCAAGTTGCACCATGGCACCCTCAACGCCATGTTCCTGCCGGCCGTCATCCAGTTCAACGCCGGTGCCGAATCCATCCAGAAAGAGCGCCGGCTGGCACGCATGGCGCACGCCATGGGCCTGGCGTCCGAAGGCGACATCCCTCAGGCGATTCGCGACATGAACGCGCGCCTGGGTCTGCCCAAGGGTCTGGGCGTCATGGGGGTTCAGCGCGAGTGGTTTGAGCGCATCATCAGTGGCGCCATGGCCGACCACTGCCACAAGACCAATCCGCGCGTGGCCACGGCCGAGGAATACCGCGACATCCTCGAAGCGTCGATGTGACGCTCAGGATGTGAGCCCCTGGCACGCCAGGGTGCTCACGCGTCGCCGCGACCTTCCTCAGGCGTGATGCGACTGACCATCACCTGGTCGATGCGGTAGCTGTCCACGTCGAGCACCTCGAACTGATAGCCTTCGCAGGTGACCTTGTCGGTGCGGCGCGGCACACGGCGCAGCATCACCATGATGAAACCCGCCAGCGTTTCGTACTCTTCCTGGCTGGGCAAACTGTCGAGGTCGAGCGCGCGCAGCACATCCTCAATCGGGGTTACGCCGTCGATCAGCCACGAGTGGGCGTCACGCTGCACGATCTGATCCTCATCCTGAGGACCCACCAGCCCGCCCATCACCGTGCTCATCACGTCGTTGATGGTGATGATGCCGACCACCAGGCTGTACTCGTTGATGATGACCGCGAAGTCGACATAGGCCTGGCGGAACTGCATCAGCACCTCGGACAGGGTGAGTCGGTCGGGCACGGTCAACACCTTCTTGACCAGGCCGTCGTTGCCCTGCAGGCTGATGGCCTGACCTTTGAAGGCCAAGCTCAGCAGGTCTTTGGAGTCGACATAGCCCACCACATGGTCGATGTCGCCGTTGCAGACCAGGTAGGTGGAGTGAGGATACTGGTCGATGCGCGCACGAATCAGCGCCTCGCTGTCGTCCACCATCAGGTGCACGATGCTGTCGCGCGCGGTCATGGAGCTGGTCACCAGGCGGGTGTCGAGCTCGATCACGTTTTCGATGACGCGGTGCTCTTGCGCGGCCAGCACCCCGGCTTCCGCACCTGCCGCGGCCATCGCCAGGATGTCTTCCGAAGTCACACCTTCGTCGCGGCGATCCGGCAGGCCCAGCAGGCGAAACAGCCCCTCCGTCAAGCGTTTGAACAGCCACACCAAAGGGCGCACCAGGCGTTGGAACAGGTCCATGGGGCCGACCACATGGATGGCCACCTGCTCGGGCGCCGACATGCCCAGGCGCTTGGGAAACAGGTCGGCCAGCAAGATGAACAAGCTGGTGACGATCACGAAGGACACCACGGCGGACGCGGTGCTCACCTGGCTCTCGGACAACGGCAAAGCTGCCAGCAGCGGCTGAACCAAGGGCGCAAAAGCCCCCTCCCCCACGACCCCGCCCAAAATAGCGACTGTGTTGACCCCGATCTGGATGGCGGTGAAGAAGTCGCCCGGCTCATCCTGCACGGCCAGGACATGCGCCGCGCGCCGATCGCCTTGCTCCAGCATCTGGCGCAAACGCAGACGCCGGGAAGCTGCCACCGAGAGCTCGGCAATGGCGAAAAAAGCACTCGCGGCGATCAGGGCGACAATGAGAAACAGGCTGCTGAGAGGGTCCATGACCTCAAGTGTAACGAGGCCGAACGTCAATCAGCACGGCATCACCAACGCCCAGCGACGTCGACGTCAAAGCGTCGTCGGCGCCACCTCACAGGGGCCGCAACTCGCTCACCGGGCAGCCGCCACGCAGCCAGTCCTGCCATTCATCGGCCAGTTGCGTGGCCTGCAGCACGGCGTCCGTCCAGGCACGCACACGCGCTTCGCGGCCCAAGCCGGTGAAATCCTTGCGATCCGGCAGCTTGCCGCCGGGCAAGGTGGCCACCCACGCCGGGTTGGGGGTCAGCAGCACCATGTTGTCCAGCCAGGGCGTGGCACCGTGCCGCCACTTCCAGGCCTTGTCCAGCCAGCCCGGCACCACCTGCTGCTGAAAATGGGGATACAGCACCAGGCCCGGCTGCATGGCCGCGTAATGCCAGTGAAAGTGGTAGTCGACGATGCCGCCATCCCAGTGCGCGCCCGTCACAGCGCCCGGAATGTCATGCACCGCGTCCAGCATGAACGGGATGGAGCACGAGGCCAGCATGGCCGGGATGAAGTTGCCCCGGTTCAACTCGACCCGCCCCGTGGGCAGATCACGCAAAGGCACGGGCAAGGCCTCGCCGGGCGTGGAAAACACCGTGCGCTCCAGGAACAGCCCCACCGCCCGGCGCGACACCGCATTGCCCAGGGCCAGCCCGGTGAAGCCCAGCAGGGTGCGCGACGGCGTGGCCTGACGCAGCACCTGTCGCCCTCGGGAGGTCAACACATGCAATCGGTAGCGGGGGTGGCTCAGGATGCCCTCGATCTCATCCCCGAAGAAGCCTTGCAGGGTGTCGGTGAAGCCCTGCGTCACGCGGCGTGGCGAAGGCATCTTGCGTCCGGTCTCCGGCTCGATGTGCTGCGCGATGTAGCCCTGCGCGAGATCGGCAAATGAGCGCACCGGATCGGCCATGCCCGCCGTGGCCATGCGCCAGGCGCCAATCGACGCCCCCACCAGGTGCACGGTGTGCCCGCCTTGCGGCAGCCATTGCCCGAACAAATGGCGATCGAGGTGACTGAGGATGAGGCCCTTGGGACCACCGGCTGCCGCCGGCACCACACGGATGTCCTGCGGCTGGAGGCCGTGGGCCTCGATGTGGCGACGGGCGCGTTCGCCCACGTGGATGTGCAAGGCCTTCATGGGCGGCAAGGATAGCGCAGCGCTGTACCTCCCTCAGCCCTCAGAACAAGGGCAAGGCGGCGCCCTCGTCACACACCGCCAGCCAGGCCCGGGCTGCGTGTGACATGTGGCGCTCGGGCACCCACACCTGCCCCACCCGCCAGCTCACGTCGGGTTCGCACAAAGGGCGAATCACCACGTCATCGGGCAGGTTCAGGCGCTTGAGCAGGGGCTCGGGCATCAGCGCCGTCCCCAAGCCCGCCATCGCCAGCGACAGCAAGAAGTCCCACTGCCCGCTCTGCCCGACCACCACGGGCGACACCCCGGCTCTGGCAAACCCCTCACGCAGGCGCTTGGTCAGGGCGTAATCCTCGCTGAACATCAGCAAGGGCTCTTGGTCCAGCGAAGCCAGGCTGGGCTGCGGCAGCCCATACCAAGACGACGCCTTCGTTCCCACCAGGCAGATGGGGAAACGCCCCAGCTCCATGCTCGCCAGCCCACTCTCCGGCGGGACGGGCAACACCGTCACCCCCACCTCCAGCTCGCCCGCCAGCACCCGCTGCTCGATCACCTGCCCCCCGGCCTCCTGCGCGATGAGCTTGATCTGCGGGTAGCGCTCCTTGAAACGCTTGATCAGAGGTGGGAAAAACAGATTGACCATGGGCGGGATGCCCACCGTCACCTCGCCCCGCACCAGGTCGCTCAGATCGGCCACGTCCTGCATCAGGCGCTTGACCACACCCAGGGCCTCCTGCCCGCCCTCGAAGACGATGCGCCCGGCATCGGTCAGGCGCACGCCCCGCCCTTCTCGGATCAGCAGAGGCTGCCCCACCTCCTCTTCCAGCAGCCGCACCATCTTGCTGACAGTGGACTGGGTCACGCACAGGTGCTCCGCCGCCTGAGTGAAGCTGCTGTGGCGCACGGTTTCGACGAAATAACGCAGGGCTCGGAGATCCATGATGGTCGGCGGTCAACACCATTCGTTTTACGACTTAATTCTATGAATATAAGTCGCAACACGCATGCGTGTCCGTTTTTATACTGATTTCCATATTGCGCGTCGGCAATGTATCGACGCGTTCGCCCCCACTGGAGACTCCATGTACGAAGACCGCATCCGTCTGGCCCGCCTGCGCGACATGATCATGTCCGCGCATGACGCCGCCACCCTGTTTGAAAACGGCATGACCGTGGGCATGAGCGGCTTCACCCGCGCCGGTGACTGCAAGGCCGTGCCGCTGGCGCTGGCCGACCGCTCCCGCCAGGAACACCTCCAGATCACCCTGATGACCGGCGCCTCGCTGGGCAACGACACCGACAAGATCCTGGCCGAAGCCAACGCGATCTCGCGCCGCCTGCCCTTCCAGGTCGATGCCACCCTGCGCAAGAAGATCAACAACGGCGAGGTGATGTTCCTCGACCAGCATTTGTCCGAGACCGTCGAGCAGCTGCGCTCGGGCCAACTGGCCCCGGTCGACATTGCCGTCATCGAAGCCTCGTCCATCACCGAAACCGGCGCCATCGTGCCGACGACCTCGGTGGGCAACTCGGCCAGCTTCGCCATCCTGGCCAAGAAGGTGATCATCGAGATCAACCTGAAGATGCCGGTCGAGCTTGAAGGCCTGCACGACATCTTCATCCCCACCTACCGCCCGTACCGCCAGCCCATCCCGCTGATCAATCCGGAACAGCGTATCGGCGTGCCCTTCATCCCCATTGACCCGGCCAAGATCGCGGCCATCGTCATCACGGAAAAGGACGACAGCCCCTCCAACATCCTGCCGGCCGATGAGGAAACCAATGCCATCGCTGGCCACTTGGATCAGTTCCTGCGCCACGAGGTGAAAATGGGCCGCCTCTCGGCCTCGCTGCAGCCGCTGCAATCGGGCATCGGCACCATCTCCAACGCCGTGCTGACCGGCCTGATCGACTCGCCCTTCCACGACCTCAAGATGTATTCCGAGGTGCTGCAAGACAGCGCCATCGAGTTGCTCGACAGCGGCCGCCTGAGCTTCGCCTCGGCCTCGTCCATCACCCTCACCAAGCCCACCTACGAGCGCGTGCTGGGCAACATCCAGAACTACAAATCGCGTCTGGTGCTGCGTCCGCAAGAGGTGTCCAACCACCCCGAGGTCATCCGCCGCCTGGGCCTGATCGCCATCAACACGGCGCTCGAGTGCGACATCTACGGCAACATCAACTCGACGCACGTCAACGGCACGCACATGATGAACGGCATCGGCGGCTCGGGCGACTTTGCCCGCAACGCCCACCTGTCGGTCTTCGTGACCAAGTCGATGGCCAAGCATGGTGCCATCTCGTCCATCGTGCCCATGGTCACCCACGTGGACCACACCGAGCACGATGTGGACGTGATCGTCACCGAGCACGGCCTGGCCGACCTGCGCGGCCTCGCTCCGCGTGAGCGCGCGGCTGTGATCATCGCCAACTGCGTGGATCCGAGCTACCGCGGCATGCTGCAGGACTACGTCAAGGAAGCCAACCAGCGCGGCGGCCACACGCCCCATCTGATGGAGCAGGCTTTTGCCTGGCACACCCGCTTTCAGAAGACCGGCAGCATGCGCTGACAGGTCCTGCCTGACAGCAGGGATGATACCTGCGTGCCAGAATGAGACATGACCCAGAAGTCGCCTCAAACGCCTGACCCACGCAAGATCATCCCGATCCACATCGCGCCACAAGCGCCTTGTTGTGCCCCCCCTTCCGACGCCGACCACGGCCACGAGGAGGGACACATTGACGCCTGCTGCGGACCTGCCACCCAGGCCGCGCAGGTTGTCTCCGCCTCCGTCGCCCCCCCCCCTGAAACACCGGTTGACGCCGCCAAGGTGCGCTACCGCATCGAGCAGATGGACTGCCCGACCGAGGAGCGGCTCATCCGCAACAAGCTGGAGCCCATGCCCGGCATCGTGCGGCTGGATTTCAACCTCATCGGGCGCGAGCTGACCGTCTACCACCGCCTGAGTGACCCTCAGCCCGTGGAAGAGGCCCTGACGGCCGTGGGCATGGCCCCGCGCCTGTTGGAAGCCGGTCAACGCCCCACTGCCTTCCCCCCCGCCCTGCCGATGCGCGCCCGTCTGTGGCTGGGCGTTTCAGGCGTGGCCGCCGTGGCCGCCGAAGCTTCCGCCTGGATCACGGGAAATGAGCACCATCCCCTGGGCGCATTGCTCGCCGTGGTGGCCATTCTCACCAGCGGCCTGCCCACCCTGAAAAAGGGCTGGATCGCCCTGCGGCACTTCACGCTCAACATCTACTTCCTGATGACGCTGGCGGTGGGCGGTGCCCTGCTCATCGGCCGCTGGTCGGAAGCCGCCATGGTGGTCTTCCTGTTCGCGCTGGCCGAGGCCATTGAAGCCCTGTCGCTGGAACGCGCCCGCCATGCCATCCAGTCCCTGTCCGCCCTCGCGCCCGACACCGCCCAGGTCTGGCGCGGCAGCAACTGGGTCAGCCAGCCGGTCGAACAGGTCAA
>MESA01000034.1:227436-354334 GCA_001770775.1 Burkholderiales bacterium RIFCSPHIGHO2_12_FULL_63_20 | reverse complement strand
CACCCAAGGTCAGGCCGCGTTGGATGAGGCCCCCATCACCGGCGAGAGCCTGCCGGTGGACAAGCAGCCCGGCGACACCTTGTACGCCGGCACCATCGTCACCAACGGCGTGCTGGAGGCCACCGTCACGGCCGCCGCCAACGACAGCACCCTGGCCCGTGTGGCCCGCGCCATTCAGGAGGCCCAATCCCAACGCGCCCCCACACAGCGTTTTGTGGATCAGTTCGCGCGCTACTACACCCCCATCGTCGTGCTGCTGGCCTTGGCCACGGCCCTGCTGGGGCCCATGTTCAGCTCACAGGGCTGGCTGCACTGGGTCTATCAGGCCCTGGTGATGCTGGTGATTGCCTGCCCCTGTGCGCTGGTGGTCTCCACCCCGGTCACCGTGGTCAGCGGCCTTGCGGCAGCGGCCCGACGCGGCATCCTCGTCAAAGGCGGCGCGCACCTTGAAGGGGGCCGCCTGCTCAAGGCCATCGCCCTCGACAAAACCGGCACCCTTACCCACGGCAAACCCGCCTTGACGCTCGTGCGCTCCCTGGGCGCCTTGAGCGACACCGAAGCCCTGCGCCTCGCCGCCAGCCTCGATCACCACAGCGCCCACCCGGTGGCGCAAGCCGTGGTCCAGGCCTGGCAAGCGCGCGCTGAGGGCCAGCCACCCTTGTCGGAGGTCACCGCCTTCCACAGCCTGCACGGGCTGGGTGTGCGCGGCGACATCGACCAGCAGACCTGGCACATGGGCAACCACCGCCTGCTCGAAGACCTCGGCCTGTGCTCGCCCCAATTGGAAGCGCAACTGGCCCAAATCGAGCGAACCGGCCAGACCGCCCTCATCCTCAGCAACCCCGCCGGCCCACAAGCCCTGCTGGCCGTCTCCGACACGCTGCGCCCGGAATCCATCGAAGCCGTGCGCCAGCTCAAGGCCCTGGGCATTCACCCCGTCATGCTCAGCGGCGACAACGCCTTGGCGGCGCGTCACGTGGCCCAGCAAGCGGGCATCGACGATGCGCGAGGCAACCTGCTGCCCGAGGACAAGCTCAAGGCCATCGAAGACCTCATCCGTGAACACGGCCAGGTCGGCATGGTGGGCGACGGCGTCAACGACGGTCCGGCCCTGGCTCGTGCCCACATCGGCCTGGCCATGGGTGCCGCCGGCACAGCCACGGCGCTGGAAGCCGCCGACGTCGCCATCATGGACGACGACCCGCGCAAGATCGGCACCTTCGTGCGACTCAGTCACCGCACCGCAGCCATCCTCAAGCAGAACATCGCCCTGGCGCTGGGCATCAAGATCGTGTTCTTTGCCTTGGCGTTGACTGGTCACGCCACTCTGTGGATGGCGGTCTTTGCCGACATGGGTGCCAGCCTGATCGTGGTCTTCAATGGGCTGCGGCTCTTGCGCTTCAAGGACTGACGTCAAGGGCGCCGGTAACGCCACACTCACGCAGACCCACAGCAAAACGCCCGGCATCCACCGGGCGTTTTTCATGTCAGTGCAGGCCAAAGACAGAGCCCCACGCGCGCAGCCACTCAGCGCTTGGTCTGCAACTTGGCAAACGCAGCCGCCATCGCAGACTGTCCCTGGCTGGCGCCACCCGCAGCACCACCGCTGGCACCCCGGCCGCCCCCCTGCACCCGCTCATTGCGCGCCGCCGGCTTGAAACCGCTGTCGCGCCCCGCACCGGTCGCCTTCGGGCCCGTGGCCGCATCCAACTTCATCGTCAACGAAATCCGCTGGCGCGACAAGTCCACCTCCAGCACCTTCACCTTGACGATGTCGCCCGTCTTGACCACCTCGCGGGCATCGGTGACGAACTTGTTCGACAACTGGCTCACATGCACCAAACCGTCCTGGTGCACCCCCAGGTCGACGAACGCGCCAAACTGCGCCACGTTGCTGACCGTGCCCTCCAGCACCATGCCTTCCTTGAGGTCCTTGAGGTCTTCCACCCCGTCGTTGAAGCGCGCCACCTTGAAGTCCGGGCGCGGATCGCGTCCCGGTTTTTCCAGCTCGCCCAGAATGTCCTTCACCGTGATCACACCAAACTTGTCGTCGGCAAACAGCTCGGGCTTGAGGGTGCGCAGCACATCGCTCTTGCCCATCACCTCGCCAATCTGCTTGCCGGTCGTCTTCAGCATTTTTTCTACCACCGGATAGGTTTCCGGGTGCACCCCGGTCACGTCCAGCGGGTTGTCGCCATCGCGAATCCGCAAAAAGCCTGCCGACTGCTCAAAGGTCTTGGCCCCCAGACCCGCCACATCCATCAGCTGCTTGCGGTTGCGGAACGCGCCGTTCGCATCACGCCAGCGCACGATGCTGTTGGCCACCGCCGAGCTCAAGCCCGACACCCGCGCCAGCAGAGGCGCCGACGCCGTGTTCAGGTCCACACCCACCGAGTTCACGCAGTCTTCCACCACCGTGTCCAGCGTGCGCGCCAGCTCGCTCTGGTTGACATCGTGCTGGTACTGGCCCACTCCAATGCTCTTGGGGTCGATCTTCACCAGCTCGGCCAACGGGTCTTGCAGACGGCGGGCAATCGACACCGCGCCGCGCAGGCTCACGTCCAGCTCGGGCAACTCCTTCGACGCGAACTCCGAAGCCGAATACACCGACGCCCCCGCTTCCGACACCACCACCTTCTCAATCGGGGTGCCCGGTGCCAGCTGCTGAATGCGCTTGATCAAGTCAGCCGCCAGCTTGTCGGTCTCCCGGCTGGCCGTGCCATTGCCAATGGCGATCAGGTTCACCCCATGCGCCGCGCACAGCTTGGCCAGCGTGTGGATCGAGCCTTCCCAGTCCTTGCGCGGCTCGTGCGGATACACCGTCGAGGTGCCCAGCACCTTGCCCGTGTCGCTCACCACCGCCACTTTCACACCGGTGCGGATGCCCGGGTCCAGCCCCATCACCACGCGCTTGCCAGCCGGTGCGGCCAGCAGCAGGTCGCGCAGGTTCTCGGCAAACACCTTGATGGCGGTCGCTTCGGCCGATTCGCGCAGCCGCGAAAACAGGTCGCGCTCCAGGCTCAGCGACAGCTTGACCTTCCAGGTCCAGGCGATCGACTTGCGGATCAGGTCATCCGCCAGGCGCTTGCCGTGGCTCCAGCCCAGATGCACGGCAATGCGGCCTTCGGCCAGCGTCGGCTTGCCCGGTACCACCTCCTCGTCCAGCACCAGCTTGGCGTCCAGAATCTCCAGCGTACGGCCACGGAACACCGCCAGCGCGCGGTGCGAGGGTACAGTGCGGATCGGCTCGTCGTAGTCAAAATAATCGCGGAACTTGGCCACGTCCGGGTTGTGCTCGTCCTTGCCCGCCATCAGCTTGGCCTTGAACAGCCCCTCCGACCACAGCCAGTCGCGCATCTTGCCGATCAGCGTCGCATCTTCGGCCCAGCGCTCCGACAGGATGTCGCGCACACCGTCCAACACCGCAAACGTGTCGGCAAAGCCGGCATCGGCATTCACAAACGCGACCGCCTCGGCCTGCGGGTCCAGCGTCGGGTCGGCAAACAGCTTGTCGGCCAGTGGCTCGATGCCCGCCTCGCGGGCGATCATGCCCTTGGTGCGGCGCTTTTGCTTGTACGGCAGGTACAGGTCTTCCAGCTCCTGCTTGGTCGGCACCGCCTCAATGGCGGCACGCAGCTCAGGCGTCAGCTTGCCCTGCTCCTCGATGCTCTTGAGCACGGCCGCGCGGCGGTCTTCCAGCTCACGCAAATAGCCCAGGCGGGCCTCCAGATCACGCAGTTGCGTGTCGTCGAGGCCATCGGTGGCCTCCTTGCGATAACGGGCAATGAAGGGCACCGTCGCACCGCCATCCAGCAGTTGCACGGCAGCGTTGACTTGCGCGGGGCGAACATGGAGTTCCGCCGCCAATTGCATCAGGATCTTGTCCAAGCTGGGCCTCATTCAGAAACGCTCACACGGGCAGGTGCGCATGGCCAACAACGCTCACGCCCTGCCCTGGTTCAGGGGGCGCAGTTTGCCATACCGACCGCCCCACCCACGACAATCCAGGCTCATGGCGACCCCTGCCCCGAGATCGGGGACAATAGCGGCTTGTTTGACACGTGTGCCCTTGCTGCCACCTCATGGCCTTACTTCCCTACTCCCTGCCGAAATCCGTGCTGTTCAAAATGGACCCGGAGGCCGCGCACGAGCTGACCATGGCTGGTCTGGCCCGTTTTCAGAACACTCCCCTCGCCTGCCTGTGGGGCGCCGAGCGGGTCAGTGACCCGGTCGAAATCGCTGGCATCACCTTTCCCAACCGGGTGGGCATGGCCGCAGGTCTGGACAAGAACGGCCGCGTCATCGATGGCCTGGGCGCCATGGGCTTCGGCTTTGTGGAAGTGGGCACCGTCACGCCCAAGGCCCAGCCCGGCAACCCCAAGCCGCGCATGTTCCGCCTGCCCGAGGCCAACGCGCTCATCAACCGCCTCGGCTTCAACAACGACGGGCTCGACGCCTTCCTGACCAACGTCAAGCGCGCGCGCTTTCGCCAGAACGGCGGCATCCTGGGCCTGAACATTGGCAAGAACGCCGTCACCCCCATTGAAAATGCGGTCGATGACTACCTGATCTGCCTGGAAGGCGTGTACCCGCACGCGGACTACGTCACGGTCAACATCTCGTCGCCCAACACCAAGAACCTGCGCGCGCTGCAAAGCGACGAGGCCCTCGACGCCCTGCTGGCCCAGCTTCAAGAGCGCCGCCAGGACCTCATCAAGCGCCATGGCCGCACCGTGCCCATGTTCGTGAAGATCGCCCCTGACCTGGACGAGACCCAGGTGGGCGTGATTGCGGCCACGCTGCAGAAGAACGAGATCGACGGCGTCATCGCCACCAACACCACGATCTCGCGCGAGGCCGTCAAGGGCCTGCCCCACGCCGAAGAAACGGGCGGCTTGAGTGGCGCGCCCGTGCTGGAGGCCAGCAACCAGGTGATCCGTCAGCTGCGTGCCGCCCTGGGCCCGCGCTACCCCATCATCGGAGTGGGGGGGGTCATGAGTGCCGCCGATGCACGCTCCAAGTGCGACGCTGGCGCCGACCTTGTCCAGATCTACACCGGCCTGATCTACCAGGGCCCCGAACTGGTCAAGGCCTGCGCCCAGGCCCTCAAACTGGGTTGACCGGCTCCGGACGCCGCCGGCCATCCACCAGGCGGGTGGCCAGATCCAGCGTCTGAATGCACTCCTTCGGTGTCAGGTCCAGTGCCCGCGTGTAGCGCATGTACACCTGATGCACGGCTGAGGGCTGCTTCTCCACCTCCAACAGCACGGTCGCTGCCATCTCATTGGCCAGACTGGCGACGGTGCGCAAGGTTTCCTCACGCGTGGCAGGCCTGCGCACCGGGTTGCTGCGGCTCAACGGCCGCGCAGCCGCCAGCAAGCGTTCGTCCAGCCCCCAATGGCGCAGCACGGCTACCGTCAACTCGTCCATCTCCACGCCCAGCACGGCGCTCACCGCTCCCTCTGGCTGCATGCCGGGTGTCGGCCGACCTTCGGGCTCGTTGGCGGGCAGCTCTTGCATCAGCCGGATGATCTGCGCAGCCTCATCGGGAAAGTGGTAAGCAATCAGGACCGAACCCAGGGACTGCGCCATCGCCGCCAGCGCCGCCTCTTCGTCCTGAATGGAAAATGGTGCCATCAAGCGGGCAACGTGCCCGGCAATGCAGTGACGCCGCAACTCGCTGGCCAGCACAGACACGGCCATACTCCCCTCGTCCGGATTCAGGCTGGCCTGCGCGGCCAGCGCACCGGGCCAGGCACGGATGCTCGACGCCACCCGGCGAATGCCCTGCTGACCGAGCATCACGACCGCCCGCGACAAGGTGGTCACACCTTCGCCCCCCCCCGGGCTCTGGAACGAAGCCGTGTTGACGGAGCGCAGCATTTCCCAGGCCATGGCCGGGTTCTTCAACACCACCTCGACCAGGTCGTCCACGCGCAAGGTCTCGACTGACAGCGTGGACACCAGCGCCCGCTCGGTGCCGGGGCGCCCAGGCAGCGTGCCAACGGTGTTAAGACGGTCCAACAACAAGACCAGCGGACCACCAGAGTCCTCGGCATGCGTCTTGATCCAACGCTGCAGGGCGCTCAACAGCGTACGCGCACTGAGGTAACGCTGGCGTTGCTGGCGGTCCGTGGCGCGATTGGCGATCGCACGCAAAGGGTCTGGTACCGCTTGGGGCGTGCTCCAGGGAAGACGCACGATCTCGTTGCCCACGCGCACGACCGCGTTGCCCAGATCCGGCTCGTCCAGGGCGGGCTGATTGGCCAACAGCCGATGCAGCAACAGGCCGACCATCAACACGTCCCGCTCGCACGCCAGGCGCAACCCATACAAATCCAGAAGCGGTCTACGGGGTTGACCGGCTGCACCGGCCCGCAAGCCCACGCCCAAGGCGGCCAGACGAGCACGCCCAGAACGGTCCAGCAGCACGCTGTGCAGTCCAATGTCCTGGTGCACCAACCCCGCCTCATGGGCGTAGGCCAAACCATCCAGCACATCCACCACGATGCCCGCCGCTTCTTGCGCGGTCAGTGGTGCCCCCTCAGCCAACCGTTCACCGAGCGTGAGCAGATCGCCCCGCTCCAGAATGACAAAAGGCCAGCCCTCGTGAACGCCCACCTCCAGCACCTGCGCCAGATGTGGGTGCTTCAAGCGCGCGCCCAGTTGCACGTCTTGCATCCACACCTCGCGCTCAGCCTCACTAAGAGGCTGCACCCGCGGCACACACAGTGTTGACTCCTGCTGGAGGTGACTGTCGAGCACCACCCACATCTGAGACGCACTTGACCGTCCGAGCTGCTGACGCAACTCGAAACGCCCGAAATACCGTGGGGCCGCAGAAGGTGTGGGCGTAGCACGCGTCATGGAGTGCGTCATCGAAAAGGGAGCGGCCGCGTCAGAAAGACAGCAGCCCCTCCATTTCACGACAAATTCATACAAGTTGATACTTTAGCGTAGGGGGCAGAAACTCCCCATTTCAGCGGATGACTGCGACCGTTGCGCAACAGTTTGTGGCTATGGAGGCCATCGACAAGGTCTCTCAGGTCAGACCCTGACATCGACCTCTTCTGTGTCAAAATCTTCACATATCTGGACAGGAGCGATGTCAAGGCTTTGGCTCGCTCCTTTTTCCTGCACCCTCAAGGACAGTTTCATGAGCAGCGACCTGATCAAACACATTTCCGACGCATCCTTCGACGCAGACGTGCTGCAATCGACCCAGCCCGTGCTCGTGGACTACTGGGCCGAATGGTGTGGCCCCTGCAAGATGATCGCCCCCATCCTCGACGAAGTCGCCAAGGACTACGCCGGTCGCCTGAACGTGGCCAAGATGAACGTCGACCAGAACCGTGACGTGCCCGCCAAGTTCGGCATCCGCGGCATCCCCACGCTGATGATCTTCAAGGGCGGCCAACTGGCCGCCACCAAGGTCGGCGCCCTGTCCAAGGCACAGCTCACCGCCTTCATCGACGGCAACCTGTGATACTTGGGGGCATTTCGTCCCTATAATGTGCTCACCGGCTGCCTGACCGCAGTCGGTGTTCGTCTGCCTGACCGGTGTCCCAGCCGGCAGTGTGGGTGCAGGTCCCGGAGCGTGAGTCACCCTCACCCGCCCGAATCCGGTCACCCGAGCGAGCCGAGGCGTTCGCCTCAATCCATCCTTTCACCCACGCGTTTTTCACCTGCTCGGCCCGACGTTGCTGCAACGTTGAGGTGCCTGCGGGTTCCGTTCAGGGTACCCCTACATGCATCTGTCAGAACTGAAGGCGCTGCACATCTCCAAATTGGTCGAGATGGCAGAAGGTCTTGAAATCGAAAACATCGCTCGCATGCGCAAGCAGGAGTTGATGTTTGCCATCATGAAAAAGCGCGCCAAGGCCGGCGAACAGGTCTTTGGCGATGGCGTCCTCGAAGTGTTGCCTGACGGCTTCGGCTTCCTGCGCGCCCTCGACATGAGCTTCCTGGCCAGCACGGACGACATCTACCTGTCGCCCAGCCAGGTGCGCCGCTTCAACCTGCACACCGGCGACCTGATCGAAGGCGAAGTGCGCGTGCCCAAAGATGGTGAGCGCTACTTTGCCCTGGTCAAGGTCGACCGCGTCAACGGCATGTCGCCCGAGGTCAACAAGAACAAGTTGATGTTCGAGAACCTCACGCCACTGTTCCCGACAGAGCAGTTCAAGCTTGAGAGCGACGGCCTGCGCAGCGACGACAACGTCAGCAGCCGCATCATCGACCTGATCGCCCCCATCGGCAAAGGTCAGCGCGCCCTGATCGTCGCCCCGCCCAAGAGCGGCAAGACCGTGTTGCTCAAGAGCTTGGCTCACGCCCTGGTCGCCAACCACCCAGACGTGCACCTGATCGTGCTGCTGGTGGACGAGCGCCCTGAAGAAGTGACCGAAATGCAGCGCACCGTGCGCGGTGAGGTCATCAGCTCCACGTTTGACGAACCCGCTCAGCGCCACGTTCAGGTCGCCGAAATGGTGATCGAACGCGCCAAGCGCCTGGTCGAACTGGGCAAGGACGTGGTCATCCTGCTGGACTCGATCACCCGTCTGGCCCGCGCCTACAACAACGTGCTGCCCTCGTCGGGCAAGGTGCTGTCGGGCGGTGTGGACTCCAACGCCCTGCAACGTCCCAAGCGCTTTTTTGGCGCCGCGCGCAACATCGAAGAAGGTGGCTCGCTCACCATCATCGGCACCGCGCTGGTCGACACCGGCAGCCGCATGGACGAAGTGATCTACGAAGAGTTCAAGGGCACCGGCAACTGCGAAATCCACCTGGATCGTCGCATGGCCGAAAAGCGCGTCTACCCTTCCATCTTGATCAACAAGTCGGGCACCCGTCGCGAAGAACTGCTGCTCAAGGCCGAAATCCTGCAAAAGAGCTGGATCTTGCGCAAGCTGCTCTACCCGATGGACGAGATTGAGGCGATGGAGTTCGTGCTCGACAAAATGCGCTCCACCAAAAACAACCACGACTTCTTCGACATGATGAGGCGTGGTGGCTAATCCACCCCGAAACCCGTTATAATCTCGGGTTTTCCGGCTGTCGGAAAGTGCCAGGCATGGTGCCTGGTGGCTACCGATGATGCAAACAGCAAGAGGTTCCCCTATGCCTAAGCAAGGTATTCACCCCAACTACCGCGACGTCGTCTTCGTTGACCAGTCCAACGGCTTCCAATTTGTCACCCGCTCGTGCGCTCCTACCAAGGAAAGCATCAAGCTGGAAGACGGTCGTGAACTGCCCCTGTTCAAGCTGGAAACCTCTTCCGAATCGCACGCCTTCTACACGGGCCAGCAAAAGAGCGTGGACACCCTGGGTGGCCGCGTCGAAAAGTTCCGCAACAAGTTTGCGCAGTTCCGCAAGTAATTCGGTATTCGGGCCTGCTCACGCTGCGCCCGTTTCCGCGATACTCAAAAGGGTGGCTCCGGCTGCCCTTTTTCATTTCTGCCTTGCTTCCGCCCGCACCGCATGAACGCTCGCCTTCAGGAATCCCGCGTCTCCCCTGCCCTGGTCACCCAGAAAGCGGTGCAACGACTGCCGCGCTGGGCCTTGCTGCTGTTCTGCGCCGCCTACGTGCTGCCCGGACTGTTTGGACGTGATCCCTGGAAGAACGAGGACATCGCCTCCTTCGGCCACATGTGGAGCCTGGCGCTGGGTCAAGCACCCTGGCTGCATCCGAATGTGGGGGGAGTGCTGCCAACCTCGGGTGGGGTGCTGCCTTACTGGCTGGGCGGCGCCTTCATCAATGTACTGAGCCCTTGGGTCGATCCCGCTTTGGCTGCCCGCCTGCCGTTCGCTGTGCTGCTGGCGATCATTCTGGTGCTCACCTGGTACGCCACCTATCACCTGGCACGCACCAAGGCCGCCCAACCGCTGCCCCTGGCCTTCGGGGGCGAGGCGGCGCCAGCCGATTACGCCCGTGCCGTGGCCGATGGTGGTGTGCTGGCCTTGATTGCCTCCCTGGGGCTGCTGCAACTGGGTCATGAAACGACCCCGGAGCTGGTGCAACTGGCTGGCAGCACACTCTTCCTCTATGGCCTCGCCGTGGCCGAGACGCGAGCAGTCAAGGCGCGTTGGGCTGCGCTGCTGAGCCTGCCCGTCATGGCGGCCAGCGGCAGCCCTGCTGTGGCCCTGTTGCTGGGTGCGGCGGGCAGCTTGATCTGCCTGCTCTCGCGTCAAGCCGAGCTTCGTCAGTACCTGCGCTGGGTACTGGCCTCCATGGCTCTCGCCATGGCCCTGGCAAGTGGCTTGTCTGCCCTGGGGCTGCCCGGCTGGTCATGGCGCCTGTCATGGCCCGACACGCCGAGTGAATTCCTGCGCCTGCTGGTGTGGTTCACCTGGCCCACTCTGCCTCTGGCTGTGCTGACCATCTGGCACTGGCGGCGACAGGTCACGCACCGCCACATTGCGGCCCCCTTGCTCACAGCTCTGGTCGGTTTGCTGGCCTCGCTATGCATGGGTGCCAACGAACGCGCCCTGCTCGCCGCCCTGCCCTCCCTGGCCGTGCTGGCCGCCTTTGCCCTGCCCATCTTGCAGCGCAGCCTCGGCTCGGCCATAGACTGGTTCTCGGTGTTTTTCTTCACCGTGTGCAGCATCCTGATCTGGTTGGGCTACGTCGCTTTGCACACAGGCGCGCCCGCCCGAACGGCAGAGCGAATCGCCAAGCTGGTACCAGGTACCCAGGCCGATTTCTCCTGGCTTGCCCTCATCGCTGCCGTGATCGGGACGCTGTTGTGGCTGGGGCTGGTGCGCTGGCGCACGGCCCGGGTGTCTCACGCCTTGTGGAAGAGCCTGGTGCTGCCTGCCGGCGGCGTGGCCTTGTGCTGGCTGCTCTTCATGACCTTGTGGCTGCCCATCCTGGACCAAGCTCGCAGCTACCGCGCCCTGGTTGAACGCATGCGACCAGATGTGCCGCCCGACACGATGGTCTGCGCCCCTCGTGCCTCGGTCGCGTTGTTGACCGGACTGGAGTATTTTGGTCAGTACCGGGTCGATGGCCTTGCGCCGACCTCGGGAGAGGGTGCGCGTCACTGCGAGGTGCTCATTGTTCAACTGCCCGGGCGTGCTGCCATACCGAAGGTCGAAGGATGGCAACCGCGGGCAAGGCACAACCAGCGCACACGCAACTCCGAACAGATCGTGATCTACCGCCGCTGAAGCCCCAAACCCAAACCTGATGTCGGGCATGCAAATGCGCTCAGACCAGGCGAACACGCACCGCTGGCAGTGTCAGGCTGAAGGTCGAGCCCCGCCCCAGTTCGCTCGACACCTTGAAATCGCCGCCATGGCGCTGTACCACGTGCTTGACGATCGACAGGCCCAGGCCCGTGCCGCCCGTATTGCGTGACCGGCTGCTGTCCGCACGATAAAAGCGCTCGGTCAACCGAGGGATATGTTCGGACGCGATGCCCACACCGCCATCCTTTACGCTGAACTCGGCCCGACCATCACGCAGCATCTGCCAGCGCACATCAATGGGTTGCCCATCTGGTGTGTAGCGCACGGCGTTGGACACCAGGTTGCCCATCGCGCTCAGCCACTCCGACTCCACCACAGCGATTTCGCAGCACTTGTCCTGTGAATCGATGGTCACCGTGACGGGATGACGCCCTCGCGACAGACCGCGAAGATCGTTATCGATGCGCTGCATCAGTTCATCCACCCTCAACCACCGATCTGGCGCCGGGCTTGGGCTGCCTTCAATCTGAGCCAGGGTCAGCAAATCTGCCACCAGCGTCTGCATGCGCTCGGCTTGCTGAGACATCAGGCCAATGACCCGTTGTCGCTCGATCTCAGTCAAAGGCAAGGAGCCCATGGTTTCGATGAAACCACTGAGCACCGTCAGCGGCGTGCGAATCTCGTGGGAGACGTTCGCCACGAAGTCCCGGCGCATGTGATCGGCCCGCTCACGCTCGGTGATGTCCTGAGATAAGACCAGTTTGAGCCCATCGCCATATCGCTTGATGTGGATCTGCAGCCAGCTTTGCGCACCCGTGGTCATGGGGCACTTCACCCCATCCCGGAAGTCGCCCGCGCTGAGGTACTGAACAAAGGCGGGCTGTCGTATAAGGTTGGTCACCCGCTGCTGCAGGTCACGCTGGGGATCAAGCCCGAAATGGTTTGCGGCACTGGCGCTCACCCAACTGATGTGATCAGCCGCATCCAGCAACATGACGCCATTGGGCGAGACCTCAATGGCCGACAAAAAATCGGCCAACCTGGCACGTTCCAGTTCGACCGCATGCTCTCGCAATTGCAGCAAACGCTGCACGCGATAAGCAATCTCCCCCCAGATGCTGGAGATTGAAGGAGGCGTCATGTCTGGCGCACGCAGCCACTCCAGCAGCAGTTGCCCACGCCAGGTATCTACCGTCGACTGGATGATCAAGGCTGCTGCACAGCCCACCACCGCTAAAGTGACAGGGAAACTGGTGTAGTGCCCAACCACCCAACCCGCCAACGAGCCGACACTGGCATAGCCAATGCGGGACGAGACCCGTACCAGCAACCAAGATTGGTTTGAATCCACACTCGTCCTGGTCGGTCAGGTCAGGCCGCAGCTTCGGCCAACTGCTGCGTCAAGCGATAGCCCGCCCCGCGCACGGTCTCAATCAACTGTGAGCGCTGCACAGGCGACAAGGCCTCACGCAGACGCTTCACATGTACGTCAACGGTGCGTTCTTCGATGAACACATGGTCGCCCCAGACCCGGTCGAGCAACTGTGCGCGACTGTGCACGCGCTCGGGATGCGTCATGAAGAAATGCAGCAGCTTGAACTCAGTCGGGCCGATCTTGACTTCCTGCTCACCACGCGCCACACGGCGGGTGGACGGATCCAGGCGCAAGCCGGCAATTTCCACCGCCGAGTCGAGCGCCTGAGGCGCCTTGCGACGCAACACGGCACGCACGCGTGCCATCAACTCTTGAGGCGAAAAGGGCTTGGTCAGATAGTCGTCTGCGCCAGCGTCCAGCCCCGCCACCTTGTCCGCCTCTTCGGCGCGCGCCGTCAGCATGATGATGGGAATGTCGCGGGTGCGGGTGGCGCCACGCCAGCGCTTGGCCAGCGTCAGGCCCGACTGGCCAGGCAGCATCCAATCGAGCAGAACCAGATCGGGCATGACCTTGTCGATCTGCGTTTGGGCATCCTCGCCGTTGTCAACCACCGTTACTTCAAAACCGGCATGACGCAGGTTCAGGGCGATCAGTTCTGCGATCGCCATTTCGTCTTCCACCACCAGAACACGGCTCATGCGTTGCTCCTGAATCGCTGTTTACTTGATGATGGACTCGACCGCATCGGGCGAGTTGTGACGAACGTCGGTGCCCTTGACGATGTAGATCACCTGCTCGGCAAGGTTCTTGGCGTGATCGCCCACGCGCTCAATGGCCTTGGCCACGAACACCAAGTCAATGGCGGCCGAGATGGTGCGCGGGTCTTCCATCATGTAGGTGATGAGCTTGCGCATCAGGCCGTCGAATTCGGAGTCAATCTCGTTGTCCGCGCGAATCACGTCCATGGCCGTCTGGGTATCCAGGCGGGCAAAAGCGTCCAGCGCACGCCGCAGGGAGGCCGTGGCCAGTTGCGAAGCAAACTGCAGATCGCTCACAGGCAGACGCAAACGGGTGGACACACCCGTGTTGATCAAGCGCTGAACCGTGCGGGCCACGCGTGCGGCCTCGTCACCCACGCGCTCCAGATTGCCGATGGTCTTGGAGATCGCGATCAACAGGCGCAGGTCACGGGCCGTGGGTTGGCGACGGGCAATGATGGTCGACAGGTCGGCGTCGATGTTCACCTCCATCTGGTTGACCAGGATTTCCTGATTCAGCACCAGCGTGGCTTCATCGCCATTGAACGTGGTCAGCGCCGCAACAGCTTGCGCCACCTGCGACTCCACCAGGCCACCCATTTCCAGCACGCGCGTGGAAATGCTGCCGAGTTCCGAGTCGAATTGGCTGGACATGTGCTTATCGGTCATGAGGCAACTCCTTCAGTATTTGTTGTTCAGCGTGGTCAGGGGCTGCGTCATCAGCCGAAACGGCCGGTGATGTAATCCTCGGTCTCATTGCGCTTGGGCTTCATGAAGATGTCGGTGGTCGGTCCCACTTCGATCAACTCGCCCAAGTACATATAGGCCGTGTAGTCAGAGCAACGCGCAGCCTGCTGCATGTTGTGAGTCACGATCAGCACGGTGTAGTCGCTCTTGAGTTCGTGGATCAACTCCTCGATCTTGCCAGTCGAGATCGGGTCCAGCGCAGAGCACGGCTCGTCGAGCAGCAGCACCTCAGGCTTGATGGCAATACCGCGAGCGATACACAGACGCTGCTGCTGCCCCCCCGACAGGCCGGAGCCACTCTGGTTGAGCTTGTCCTTCACTTCGTTCCACAGCGCTGCCTTCTTCAGCGCCCACTCCACACGCTCGTCCATCTCGGTGCGAGACAAGGTCTCGAACAGGCGAACACCATAGGCGATGTTCTCGTAGATCGACATCGGGAATGGCGTTGGCTTCTGGAACACCATGCCCACACGGGCACGGATCAAGGACACATCTTCCTTGCTCTTGAGGATGTTCTCCCCATCGAGCAGGATCTCGCCTTCGGCGCGCTGCTCCGGGTACAGCTCGAACATGCGGTTAAAGGTGCGCAGCAGGGTCGACTTGCCGCAACCCGACGGGCCGATGAAGGCAGTGACCTTGTTCTCTGGCAGGGTCAGGTTGATGTTCTTGAGCGCGTGAAACTTCCCGTAATAGAAGTTCAGATTGTTGACGGCCAGCTTGATGCGCTCCGTCTGTGCAGTGTTTACCTTGGTATCCATGGTCTGGAACTCCATCAAATCAGGGGGCCAGGCGCATCAGCGCTGACGGAAAAGGACTCGGGCAATGATGTTGAGTGCCAGCACGCCCAGGGTGATCAGGAACACGCCTGCCCACGCCAGCTTCTGCCAGTTCTCATACGGGCTCATTGCAAACTTGAAGATCGTCACCGGCAGGCTGGCCATGGGCGAAGACATGTCGGACGACCAGAACTGGTTGGACAGCGCCGTGAACAGCAGTGGCGCCGTTTCACCGGAAATGCGCGCCACAGCCAGCAGCACACCGGTCACCACGCCTGCACGGGCCGCTTTCAGCGTGATGGTGGCAATGACACGCCACTTCGGCGTGCCCAACGCATAGGCCGCTTCACGCAGGGCCTGAGGCACCAGCGTCAGCATGTTCTCGGTCGTACGGATCACCACCGGTATCACGATCAACGCCAGAGCCAGCACACCAGCCCAGGCAGAGAAGGAGTGCATGCGGGTCACGACCACCGAGTAGATGAACAACCCCACCACGATCGACGGTGCGGAGAGCAAGATGTCGTTGATGAAGCGCGTGATACTGCCCAACGCGCCGCGCTGGCCATACTCGCCGAGGTAAATCCCCGCCATCACGCCCACGGGTGTGCCGATCAACGTCGCCACGCCCACCATCAAGAACGATCCCATGATCGCGTTGGCTAGCCCCCCCTCATCACCCGGCGCGGGCGTCATCTGAGTCAGGGTCGCCCACGTGAGCCCACCGATTCCCAAGCGCACGGTTTCGGCCAGAATCCAGATCAACCACACCAGTCCGAAGGCCATCGCCATCAGCGACAGCAACAAGGCCAACATGTTCACCAGCTTGCGCGACTTGTAGCGCCGCAGGCGCAAGGCTTTCAACTCTGCACTCATGATGCAGCTCCTTCATTACGCTTGAGACGGGACAAGAGGATCCGCGAGAACGCCAGCACCACGAAGGTGATGAAGAACAGGACCAAGCCCAGATAAATCAACGAGGCCTGATGCAGGCCCTCGTTGGCTTCCGCAAACTCATTGGCGAGGGCCGAGGTGATGCTGTTGGCCGCTTCGAACAGCGACAACGAATCCAGCTGGTTCATGTTGCCGATGACGAAGGTCACCGCCATGGTTTCACCCAAGGCACGTCCCAGGCCCAACATGATCCCGCCCATGACCCCCGTCTTGGTGAACGGCAGCACCACCTTCCAGACCACCTCCCAGGTGGTCGAGCCCAGCGCATAAGCCGACTCCTTGAGCAGCGGAGGCGTCACTTCAAACACATCACGCATCACCGAGGCAATGAACGGGATGATCATGATGGCCAGGATGATGCCGGCAGACAGGATGCCGATACCCACGGGTGGGCCAGAGAAAAACGCGCCCAGATAAGGGATGCCTTCGGTCCACGACTGAAGGGGTTGTTGCACGTAGGTGGACAGAATCGGGCCAAACACAAGCAGACCCCACATCCCGTACACGATGGATGGCACAGCAGCCAGCAACTCCACGGCCACACCCAGCGGACGACGCAGCCAGTTGGGCGAGAGTTCGGTCAGGAACATCGCGATACCGAAGCTCACCGGCACGGCAATCAACAGCGCGATGAACGAGGTCATCACGGTGCCATAGATCATCACAAGGCCACCGTAGGAATCCTGAACCGGATCCCAATCGGTACGCCACAGGAAGCTGAGCCCATACTCCTTGATAGCAGGCCAGGCGCCAATGAACAGCGAGACCATGATGCCGAGCAACAGGGACAAGGTCAGCAACGCTGCCAGACGAGCCAGATTGGCAAACAAGGCATCTGCCCAGGGGGCGCTGACGCGTCGACGAGGAGGATTGGTCATAGGTTCACGCTTGGCACCCTTGGAGGCCGGAGCGCCGGGAAGTCTGTCAGCAGGAAGAATGGCAGTCATCGACAGCCTCCGTGGTGTGAGTCATTCGACATGGGTCTGCAAGGTACGACAAGAGGCCGATCACCCCATCCCAGGTGACCGGCCAGATCTGCTAAGGCAGATATTTACTTATAAGAAACGGCCTTGCCAGAGGCATCTTTCACCTGGGCCCATGACTTGCGAACGATGTCCTTCACCGAAGCAGGCAGGGGCACGTAGTCCAGCTCAGCAGCGGTCTTGTCGCCGTTGACGTAAACCCAGTCAAAGAACTTCAAGGCAGCAGCCGATTGCTCTGCCTTTTGAGGAGTCTTGTGCAGCAGGATGAAGGTGGCGCTGCTCATCGGCCAGGCGGTCTTGCCAGGCTGGTTGGTCAGAACTTGGTAGAACGACTTGTTCCAGTCAGCACCGGCAGCCGAAGCCTTGAAAGCGCTGTCATCAGGCTGCACATACTCGCCCGACACGTTCTTCATGGCCACGTGAGACAGGTTGTTGGTCTTGGCGTAGGCGTACTCGACGTAACCGATCGAGTTGGGCAGACGGCCGACGAAAGCCGACACGCCTTCGTTGCCCTTGCCACCGGCACCAGCTGGCCACTTCACAGCCGTGCCTTCACCCACGGTCTGCTTCCACTCGGCATTGACCTTGGACAGATAGTTGGTGAACACGAAGGTGGTGCCCGAACCGTCAGCGCGACGGACCGGCGCAATGGCTGCGTCAGGCAGCGCGACTCCGGGGTTCAGCGCCACGATGGCGGGATCATTCCACTTGGCGATCTTGCCCAGGTAGATGTTGCCCAGCACTTCGCCGGTCAGCTTCATTTGACCGGGCTTGACACCCTTGATGTTGACCACGGGCACCACGCCACCGATCACGGTGGGGAACTGCATCAGGCCGTCCTTGGCCAGCTCTTCGTCCGTCAGAGGCATGTCAGAAGCACCGAAATCGACGGTCTTGGCCTTGATTTGACGGATGCCAGCACCAGAACCCACCGACTGGTAGTTGATGCGCACGCCGGTGGCGGTGTTGTAGGCAGCAGCCCACTTGGCATAAACGGGCGCGGGGAAGGTCGCGCCCGCACCGGTCACGTCATTGGCCAAAACGCCAAAAGAAGCCACGGACAATGCCACGCCTGCGGCAGTGCGAATCATTTTGAAGCTCATGTGTACGCCTTTCCTGTCTATTGACAGATGAATATCGACAGCGCTCAATGTAAGCACCTCGTATGACACGTATGTGACATACAAAAGCAAGACTGTCATAAATGCAGCGACAGCACAGCGTTAACCTTGGGTGAGGGGTTGTCACAAACGCGACGTCATATTGTCATGCTACCCGCGCTTGCCGTCCACCCAAGAAAAAGCCGGCCACCCTTGGGGCGCCGGCTTGGTCTTCAAGCGTCAGACGCTTACGAACTCACGGCATCGACCAACATCTGCGCACATTGATCGGCCAAGACCTGATCACGCGCCTCCACCATCACGCGCAACAGGGGTTCGGTCCCGGAGGGACGAATGAGCACACGCCCCTGCCCCACCAGCATCCCATCAACGTCCTTCTGCACGGCCACCAGCCTGGGGCTGTTTCGCCAATCTTGTCCTGGCTGCAGCCGAACATTGATCAGCCGCTGCGGGAACAAGGTCACCCCGTCCAGCCATTGCGCCAAGCTGCGCCCGCTGCGCACCACGGCCTGCAACACCTGCAGCGCACTGACCATGCCATCGCCAGTGGTATGCCGGTCCAGGGCCAGCAAATGCCCGGATCCTTCACCACCCAGGTGCCAGCCTCGGCAGACCAACTCCTCCAGCACATAGCGGTCCCCCACCTTGGCGCGGACAAAATCGACGCCACGACTCTGCAGGGCCAACTCCACCGCCATATTGGTCATCAGTGTGCCCACCGCCCCCGGCACTTTCTCACCTTGGGCCAGACGATCGGCCACCAGCACATACAACAACTCGTCGCCGTTGTAGAGTCGCCCTTGCGCGTCGACCAGTTGCAGGCGGTCGGCATCACCGTCAAGCGCAATGCCGTAGTCGGCGCCGTGCGCTGCCACAGCCGCCACCAGGGCCTCCGGGTGGGTGGCGCCCACGCCGTCATTGATGTTCAAGCCATCCGGTGCGCAACCGATGGAGATCACCTCGGCACCAAGTTCGTGCAGCACCGCCGGGGCAATTTGATAGGCGGCGCCGTTGGCCCCGTCCACGACCAGTTTCAATCCCTTGAGCGACAGGCTCGTGTCAAAGGTTGACTTGCAGAACTCGATGTAGCGGCCACGGGCGTCTTCCAGCCGACGCGCCCGACCAAGGTTTCTGGAATCCACCCACTGGGGAGCCTGCGTCAGCGCCGCCTCCACGTCCAGCTCCCACTCGTCAGGCAGCTTTTCGCCATTGGCCGAGAAGAACTTGATGCCGTTGTCTTGAAACGGGTTGTGCGACGCGCTGATCACGACGCCCAGACTCTGGCGCAGCGCACGGGTCAGGTAGGCCACGCCCGGGGTGGGCAGCGGCCCGGTCAACAACACATCGACCCCGGCCGAGGCGAACCCCGCCTCCAGCGCCGACTCCAGCATGTAACCCGAAATGCGCGTGTCTTTCCCGATCAACACGGTGGGGCGCGTTTCGGTGCGGCGCAAGACCTGGCCCACTGCGTGCCCCAGACGCAACACGAAATCGGGGGTTATGGGGGTTTGACCGACCGTGCCGCGGATGCCGTCGGTGCCGAAATATTGACGTGACATGAGTGGATGCAACCCTGCTGACTTATGGATGCGGAATCATACCGGGAACACCCTCACGCCAGCGGGTCTGGCAAACCTGCCGCAGACCACACCTTCAAGGCGTCCACGGTTTCCGCGACATCGTGCACGCGAACAATGTGCGCGCCCCGCTGCACCCCAGCCAAGGCGGCACTCAGGCTGGCCGCCAGGCGCTCCCCGACCGGCCGACCCGTGAGCGCGCCCAGGCTGGATTTACGCGACCAGCCAATCAACAGCGGATAGCCCAACTCCAGCAGTGACGCCTGCTCCCGAAGCAGACGGAAATTGTGCTCGGGGGTCTTGCCAAATCCGATGCCGGGGTCGAGCGTGATGCGCGCATGCGCCACGCCTGCAGCACGCACCACATCGGCGCGCTGGGCCAGGTAGCCCTTGACCTCGTCAACCACATCCGGGTAGCGCGGGCGTAACTGCATGGTCGCGGGGTCGCCCTGCATGTGCATCAGACACACCCCGCACGCGCCATGACGGGCTACCACCTCCACGGCCCCGTCGTCCTCCAGGCCTCGGATGTCGTTGATGATGTCCACGCCCATGTCGAGTGCACGGCGCATCACCTCGGCCTTGCAGGTGTCGATCGACAGCGGTACGCCCAGCGACAGTGCGCCACGAATCACACCCTTCAGCCGCGCCCACTCTTCCTCCACCGTCAAGGTGGGTGCCCCAGGACGTGTGGACTCGCCACCCAGATCCAGAATGTCCACCCCGTCCTTGATCAATTGCTCGCAGTGCGCGAGCGCCAGGCGGGTGTCCGCGTGCTGCCCACCGTCTGAAAACGAATCCGGGGTGACGTTGACGATGCCCATGACCTGCGGGCGACTCAAATCAATCTGAAAACGGGTGGTGTGCCAAGTGAACATGATGCGAGAAGCAAAGCTGAAATACACAACGGGGCCGAAGCCCCGTTGATTGGTGTGTGACGTGTCCGAGGTCAGACGGCAGCCGGTGCCCCATCTGGCTTGACCGGAGGCTTGGGATCACCGCCACCAGCGCGGTTGACCGAAGGCGTCCAATCCTTGGGCGGATGTGGCTCCTTGCCGGCCATGATCTCTTCGATCTGCTCAGCGTCGATGGTTTCCCATTCCAGCAAAGCCTTGGCCATCGCGTGCATCTTGTCCTGGTTGTCTTCGATGAGCTTGCGCGCCAAGGCGTATTGCTCGTCGATGATCTTGCGGATCTGCTTGTCGACCTTCTGCATGGTCTCTTCAGACATGTGCGTGGTCTTGGTGATGGAGCGACCCAGGAAGACCTCGCCCTCGTTCTCGGCGTACACCACCGGGCCGAGCTCGTCGGTCATGCCGTAGCGGGTCACCATGTCCCGGGCGATGGCCGTGGCACGCTCGAAGTCGTTGCTCGCGCCGGTCGTCATCTGATTCATGAAGACTTCTTCGGCAATGCGGCCACCGAACAGCACCGAGATCGTGTCCAGCATGCGGTTCTTGTCCATGCTGTAACGGTCGCCCACAGGCAGCTGCATGGTCACACCCAGCGCGCGACCTCGGGGGATGATCGTGACCTTGTGAACCGGATCGGTCTTGGGCAGCAGACGCGCCACCAGGGCGTGACCCGCCTCGTGGTAAGCCGTGTTGCGACGCTCCTCCTCGGGCATGATCATGGACTTGCGCTCGGGGCCCATCATGATCTTGTCCTTGGCCTTCTCGAAGTCCTGCATCTCCACCACGCGACCATTGCGGCGTGCGGCAAACAAGGCGGCTTCGTTGACCAGGTTGGCGAGGTCAGCACCCGAAAAACCGGGAGTACCACGCGCCAGAATGTCGGCACGCACGTCCTGCCCCACCGGCACCTTGCGCACGTGCACGTTCAAGATCTGCTCACGTCCACGCACGTCCGGCAGGGTCACATAGACCTGACGGTCGAAACGACCGGGACGCAGCAAGGCCGGGTCCAGAATGTCAGGACGGTTGGTGGCTGCCACCACGATCACACCCACGTTGGTGTCAAAGCCGTCCATCTCGACCAGCATCTGGTTGAGGGTCTGCTCGCGCTCGTCGTTGCCACCACCCAGGCCAGCGCCACGGTGACGACCCACCGCATCGATTTCGTCGATGAAGATGATGCAAGGGGCGTTCTTCTTGGCTTGCTCGAACATGTCACGCACACGCGATGCGCCCACGCCGACGAACATTTCCACGAAGTCGGAACCCGAAATGGTGAAGAACGGCACCTTGGCTTCGCCTGCAATGGACTTGGCCAGCAGCGTCTTACCCGTACCCGGAGGGCCGACCAGCAGCACACCGCGGGGGATGCGGCCGCCGAGCTTCTGGAACTTCTGCGGATCACGCAGGAAGTCGACCAACTCCTTCACTTCTTCCTTGGCCTCGTCGCAACCGGCGACGTCAGCGAAAGTGACGGTGTTGTTGCTCTCGTCGAGCATGCGAGCGCGGCTCTTGCCGAAGCTGAACGCCCCGCCCTTGCCACCACCGCCCTGCATCTGGCGCATGAAATACACCCACACGCCGATCAGCAGCAGCATCGGGCCCCAGGACACCAACAGGCTCATGATCAACGATGGCTCTTCACGGGCCTTTACGTCAAACTTGACGCCGCTGGCCAGCAGGTCGCCCACCAGACCACGGTCCAGGTAGGTAGCCGTGCTGCGCAGACGCTTGTCGTCGGTGGTGATCGCAATGATCTCAGTGGCACCGCCGCCGTTCTCTTGCAGCACCACGCTCTTGATGCGTTTGGCACGAACTTCCTCCAGGAAGTCCGAATAGGCGATCTGACCGCCGGCCGCGCTGACGCGGTCGAACTGTTTGAACACGGTGAACAACACCAATGCCACCACCAACCAGACTGCAATCTTCGAGAACCATTGATTGTTCACCGAGGCTCCTTGTTCCAATTCAACCTGAACCGGCTGATGCTGGATGCATCACCACACCCGTTCAGGGCTCCGACCTGACCTACCTGTCATTGTCTTGACAAGGTACAGCAGAGCGTACGAGCTATATGAGGATGATTCTAGACGAGTCAAGAGTGACCCTGCAGTCAGCTACCCACAGCATGACCACGGTTTTAGGCCCTCTGATCGACCCGATCAAGAAAATTCATCGGGGCTTGAGGCCAATCCCGACCAGAAACGTCTCGGACGACTTGTCCCGCGACGCCTTGGGCTTCATTGGTTTCACGATGCGGAAGTTGGCCTTGAACATGTCCACGAGCTGCGTGTAGCCCGATCCGTGGAACACCTTGCACACCAACGCCCCGTCCTTTTTGAGGTGATGCTGGGCAAAATCAATGGCCAACTCGATCAGGTTTTCGATCCGTGCCGCGTCGTGCGCACCGATGCCACTCAGATTCGGTGCCATGTCCGAGATGACCACGTCGACGAGCCGATCGCCCACGCTCGCCTGCAGTTTCTGCAGCACGTCCTCTTCACGGAAATCGCCCTGGATGAACTGCACCCCTTCGATCGGATCAAAGTCCAGCAGGTCGAGCGCGATGATGGTGCCGTTGAGTTCACCCACCGCAGCACCACCCGTGCCCGCGTCCTTGGGTGCAAATTTGCGCCGCACATACTGGCTCCAGGCCCCTGGCGAGGCGCCCAGATCGACCACCAGTTGTCCCGGCTTGAGCAAGCCCAGCGTCTCGTCAATTTCCTTGAGCTTGTAGGCCGCACGCGATCGGAAGCCCTCTTTTTGCGCCAATCTCACATAAGGATCGTGGATATGGTCATTCAACCAGGCCTTGTTGACCTTTTTGCTTTTCGTTTGGACTTTCATGGCTTGATAATAGAGGAATGCCTGCAATTGAATTGACCACCGCCGAACGTCGTGCCCTGCGGGCCGACGCACACCACCTGGACCCCGTCGTGATGATCGGCGGAGACGGGCTGACGCCTGCCGTCCTCAAAGAAGCCGATGCTGCCCTCAAGGCGCATGGACTCATCAAAGTGCGTGTACTGGGCGACGACCGCGCCGTACGCGAAGAAATGTACGCCCAGATGTGCGACCAACTGAACGCCGCACCCATCCAGCATATCGGGAAGTTGCTGGTGCTGTGGCGCCCGATGCCGGAAAAGGTCAGCGTGGAAGAGCGCGAAGGCCGTGGCCCGGGCATGCGCGAGGTCAAGATTCTGAAGTTTTCGAAGAGCGGCCTGCGCCGCCCCGAGATCAAGAAGGTCACCGTGATGGGCAACCAGCGCGTCACGGCCGGTGGCCTGATCAAGCGCGCCAAAAAGCGCACGGCCAGCAAGAAACCCGCCTGAGGTGGTTCGGCGGCCCTGACCCGGAAGGCCGGGAGGGGCGGCCACCCTCTTCCCACCTGCACACCACCGCTCAGGCGGTGGCTCTGCCTCAGCGCTGGCCTGTCAAACGCCAAGCCAGAATGGCCACCAGCACGGCCTTGAGCCAGTACAGCGTGGCCGACAAGCCATGCAGCGCGCCAAACGACAACAGCGTCGCCTGCCCAGCCTTGGTAGCCTCGATCATCGGGTGCAAGGCGAACTCACCGAACACCGTCAGAAACAACGCGCCCAGCGTCAGCAACAGGTTGGGGCTCACCACGCTGATCTTGGCGCCCCCCTCCAGCAGATCGCGCACCCGGCGCCGCTCGATGACGAATAGGATCACGGCGAACGCCAGGCTCAAGCGTGCCTCGACCCCGAAGATGTGACCAGCGCCCTGCCCCGCCACCTGACGCGCCAGGGTGGCGAACAGCGTGGGAGCCGCCACGGCCCCCACGGCGATGATGACGCCGGCCCAGACACCGGCCAGCCAGGACTGAAATCGCAGCAGCTTCATCGCTTCATTCCGATGTCGATCAGATGTAGCGAACTTCGATGATTTCGTAGTTGCGCACGCCACCAGGCGCCTGCACCGAGGCCACATCGCCGGCTTCTTTGCCGATCAGCGCACGCGCGATCGGCGAGCTGATGGAGATCAGACCATGCTTGAGGTCGGCCTCGTCGTCGCCGACGATCTGGTAGGTCACCACATCACCCGTGGCTTCGATTTCCATCTCGATGGTCGAACCAAAGACCACGCGGCCACCGGCATCCAAGTCAGCCGGGTGGATGATCTGCGCGGCCGACAGCTTGCCTTCGATTTCCGCAATGCGGCCTTCGATGAAGCCCTGCTTGTCCTTGGCCGCGTCGTACTCGGCGTTCTCAGACAGGTCGCCCTGAGCGCGCGCTTCGGCAATGGCCTGCACCACGGCAGGACGCTCCACGTGCTTGAGACGATGCAGCTCTTCCTTGAGCTTCTCGGCGCCGCGCGTGGTGATCGGAATGGTGGACATGTCTTTGTCTCGCAAAAAAGAACTGAGCCGCAGCCCAGACCGACCCGAAGGTGGTGGAAGGGCGCGGCCCAGAGGTGGTGACTTGTTGTGCCGCAGGCGACGAGCACCTGCGGCTGAGCACACAGTTTAGTGCAATTTGGCGTGCAACTCTTGCAGCGAGTACACGACCAGATCGTCGTGGTGCTTGAGCGCCTGCACGACGGCTTCGCAGCCGGCCATGGTCGTGTAGTAGGTCACCCGGTTGGCCAGGGCCGCGGTGCGGATGCTGCGCGAGTCGGCAATCGCGGTGCGGGTCTCGTCCACGGTGGTGAACACCAACTGGATCTCACCAGCCTTGATGGCGTCGGAGATGTGCGGACGGCCATCCTTGACCTTGTTCACCGGCTTGACCGGCACGCCGGCTGCAGCGATCGCGGCAGCGGTGCCCTTGGTGGCCACCACGTTGAAGCCCAGCTCGACCAGGTCCTTGGCGACCTTGACGGCGCGCGCCTTGTCACCGTCCTTCACCGAGATGCAGACCGTGCCCTTTTCAGGCAGGCGCGAACCGGCACCCAGCTGGCTCTTGAGCATGGCTTCGCCGAACGTGGCGCCCACACCCATGACTTCGCCGGTCGAACGCATTTCAGGGCCAAGGACCGGGTCCACGCCTGGGAACTTGTTGAACGGGAAAACGGCTTCCTTGACGGTGAAGTAAGGCGGCACCACTTCACGCGGGGCCTTGCCGTCGGCGCTCTTTTGCGTCGACAGCTTCTGACCGGCCATGCAGCGTGCGGCGATCTTGGCCAGTTGCTGACCGGTGGCCTTGGACACGTAAGGCACGGTGCGCGAAGCGCGGGGGTTCACTTCCAGCACGTAGACCGTGACAGCGTCCAGACCCTGGGTCACATTGCCCTGGATGGCGAACTGCACGTTCATCAGGCCCACCACGTTGAGGGCCTTGGCCATCAAGGCGGTCTGGCGACGCAGTTCGTCCTGGATCACAGCCGACAGCGTGTACGGAGGCAGCGAACAGGCCGAGTCACCGGAGTGAACGCCGGCTTGTTCGATGTGCTCCATGATGCCGCCGATCATGACTTCGGTGCCATCGGAGATGCAGTCCACGTCCACTTCGACCGCGTCGTTCAGGAAGCGGTCCAGCAGCACAGGCGACTTCTCGGAAACGCGGACGGCTTCGCGCATGTAGCGCTCCAGGTCCTTGTCACCGTGCACGATTTCCATCGCGCGACCACCCAGCACGTAAGAAGGACGCACCACCAGGGGGTAGCCAATCTCTTGTGCCAGTTGCAGGGCGGCTTCTTCGGTGCGCGCGGTGCGGTTGGGCGGCTGCTTGAGGCCCAGCTTGTGCAGCAGAGCCTGGAAGCGCTCGCGGTCTTCCGCGATGTCGATGCTGTCAGGCGAGGTGCCGATGATGGGCACGCCAGCGCGCTCTAGATCCAGCGCGAGCTTCAACGGCGTCTGACCGCCGTACTGCACGATCACGCCCACCGGCTTTTCCTTCTCGACGATTTCCAGCACGTCTTCCAGCGTCACCGGCTCGAAGTACAGGCGATCGGAGGTGTCGTAGTCGGTCGAAACGGTTTCGGGGTTGCAGTTGACCATGATGGTCTCGTAGCCATCTTCGCGCATGGCGAGGGAGGCGTGGACGCAGCAGTAGTCGAACTCAATGCCTTGACCAATGCGGTTCGGGCCACCGCCCAGCACCATGATCTTCTTGTTGGTCGTCGGCTCGGCTTCGCACTCGCCGCCTTCGGTCTCGTAGCACGAGTACAGGTAGGCGGTTTGCGTGGCGAACTCGGCCGCGCAGGTGTCGACGCGCTTGTAGACCGGACGGACATTGAGCGCATGGCGGACCTTGCGGACCTCGTGCTGGTTCGTGCCCATCAGCTTGGCCAGACGGCGGTCCGAGAAGCCCTTTTGCTTCAGGTAGCGCAGCTCGGCAGCCGTCAGGCTCTCCAGCGTGCGACCCTTGACCTGGCCTTCGGTCTTGATGATGTCTTCGATCTGCGCCAGGAACCAGGGGTCGATCTTCGTCTCTTCGAAGATCTCATCCAGGCTCATGCCTAGGCGGAAGGCGTCACCCAGGAACAGGATGCGATCCGGACCCGGGGTGCCGATCTCTTCCACGATTTCTTCGCGGTCGGTGCTGATCTCGCTCAGGCCATCAATGCCGGTTTCCAGGCCACGCAGGGCCTTCTGGAAGGATTCCTGGAAGGTGCGGCCCATGGCCATCACTTCGCCCACCGACTTCATCTGTGTCGTCAGACGCGAGTCGGCTGCGGGGAACTTCTCGAAAGCAAAACGAGGAATCTTGGTGACGACATAGTCGATCGAGGGCTCGAACGATGCCGGGGTCGCGCCACCGGTGATGTCGTTCTTGAGCTCGTCGAGCGTGTAGCCGACCGACAGCTTGGCCGCGATCTTGGCGATCGGGAAGCCGGTGGCCTTGGAGGCCAGCGCCGACGAACGCGACACACGCGGGTTCATTTCGATCACGATCATCCGGCCGTTGTCCGGGTTGATCGAGAACTGCACGTTCGAGCCGCCGGTTTCCACGCCGATTTCGCGCAGGATGGCGATGGAGGCGTTGCGCAGCAGCTGGTATTCGCGGTCGGTCAGGGTCTGAGCCGGGGCCACGGTGATGGAGTCACCGGTGTGGATGCCCATGGGGTCCAGGTTTTCGATCGAGCACACGATGATGCAGTTGTCCGCCTTGTCGCGGACCACTTCCATTTCGTACTCTTTCCAGCCGATCAGCGACTCTTCGATCAGCAATTCCTTGGTCGGGGACAGGTCCAGGCCACGCTTGCAGATCTCTTCGAATTCTTCAGGGTTGTAGGCAATGCCGCCCCCCGTGCCACCCAGCGTGAAGCTGGGGCGGATCACCATGGGGAAGCCCGCACCACCGATGTCGGCCGTGATGCGCTTTTGCACCGCCCAGGCCTCTTCCATCGAGTGGGCAATGCCCGACTTCGCCGAGTCCAGACCAATGCTGGTCATGGCTTCCTTGAACTTCTGGCGGTCTTCGGCCTTTTCGATCGCGTGCTCGTTGGCACCGATCATTTCGACCTTGTACTTGTCCAGCACGCCATGCTTGTGCAGGTCGAGCGCGCAGTTCAACGCAGTCTGGCCACCCATGGTCGGCAGGATCGCGTCAGGGCGCTCCTTGGCAATGATGCGCTCGACCACCTGCCAGGTGATGGGCTCGATGTAGGTGACGTCGGCCGTGGCCGGGTCGGTCATGATGGTCGCAGGGTTGCTGTTGACCAGGATGACCTTGTAACCCTCTTCACGCAGGGCCTTGCAGGCCTGAGCGCCGGAGTAGTCGAATTCGCAGGCCTGACCGATGATGATCGGGCCGGCGCCGATGATGAGGATGCTCTTGATGTCTGTGCGCTTAGGCATTCTTCTTCTCCATCAATGCCACGAAGCGGTCGAACAGGTAGCCGATGTCATGCGGTCCGGGCGAGGCTTCCGGGTGACCCTGGAAGCTGAAAGCGGGTTTGTCGGTGAAAGCCATGCCTTGGAGCGTGCCGTCAAACAGCGAGATGTGCGTGGCACGCAGGTTGGCCGGCAGCGAATCGATGTCCGCCGCAAAACCGTGGTTCTGGCTGGTGATGCTGACGCGACCGGTGTCCAGGTCCTTCACAGGGTGGTTGCCGCCGTGGTGGCCGTGGCTCATCTTGAAGGTCTTGGCGCCTGCAGCCAGGGCCATGATCTGGTGCCCCAGGCAGATCCCGAAGGTGGGGATGCCGGTGTCGACCAGTTCCTTGACCGCGGCAATCGCGTAGTCGCAGGCCTCGGGGTCGCCAGGGCCGTTGGACAGGAAGATGCCATCAGGCTTGTACTTCAGGGCCTCGGCAGCGGGCGTCTGGGCGGGCAGCACCGTGACCTTGCAGCCGCGCTCGGCCAGCATGCGCAGGATGTTGCGCTTGACGCCGAAGTCATAAGCGACCACGTGGAACTTGGGAGCCGTTTGCTTGCCGAAACCAGGCTTGCCGCCCAGTTGCGGGTTGGCCAGCTTCCACTCGGTCTCGTCCCACACGGTCACGTCGGTCTGGCTGACGACCTTGGCCAAGTCCTGGCCGTTCATGCTGGGGGCAGCCTGGGCCTTGGCGACAGCGTCGGCGATGACCGCATCGGTGACGGCTTGGCCCACCGGCAAGGCGATGATCGCGCCGTTCTGAGCGCCCTTGGAGCGCAGCAGGCGGGTCAGCTTGCGGGTGTCGATGTTGGCGATCCCGACCGTGCCTTCAGCCTGCAGGTACTGCGAGAGCGTCTGGGTCTGGCGGAAGTTGGATGCGCGGATGGGCAGGTCTTTGATGATCAGACCAGCGGCATGGACTTTCGAGGCTTCGATGTCTTCACCGTTGACACCGTAGTTGCCGATGTGCGGATACGTCAGGGTGACGATCTGGCGGCAATAGCTGGGGTCGGTGAGGATTTCCTGGTAGCCGGTGATGGAGGTGTTGAACACCACTTCACCAACTGTGTGACCGGCAGCGCCGATCGAAGTGCCTAGAAAGACCGTGCCGTCTGCGAGGGCCAGAAGAGCTTGGGGCAGTACGGGCAGCACGGGTTCATTCTCCGTTTGTTGTGCGCGCCCAGCTCAGCCCTTGTGACTTCTGCGTGGCTTTCGCCGACTTGAACAGACGTGACAAAACGAGTCCGGTGAGGGAAACGAAGGGGGTTTCGCTAGGCGGGGATGGTTGCGGGTAAACCTTAGGAGTATAACCGATCCGTGTGCCAGGGGTTCGACAGCCCCCTGTCAGCCCATTGACACTGTCATCTGAGACACAATCTCAAGACACCCTCCCGACAGCTCACCAGAAAGGTTCACCATGAAGGGCGACCCCAAAGTCATCGAGTTCCTCAACGCTCAACTGAAGAATGAACTGACAGCCACCAACCAGTACTTTTTGCATTACCGCATGCTGAAACATTGGGGTTTCGACAAGCTGGCCAAGAAGGAGTACGAAGAGTCCATTGGCGAGATGAAGCACGCCGACAAGCTGATGGAGCGCATTTTCACCCTGGACGGCCTGCCCAACCTGCAGGATCTGGGCAAGATCATGATCGGCGAGGACGTGCCGGAGATCCTGTCGTGCGACCACAAGCTGGAGTCGTTTGCGCAAGGCACGGTCAAGGACGGCATTGCCTACTGCGAGTCGGTGCGCGATTACGTTTCCCGCGACCTGCTGCAGATGATCCTCGATGACACCGAGGAGCACATCGACTTCCTGGAGACCCAGATGGAGTTGGTCGACAAGGTGGGGCTGCAGAACTATCTGCAGTCGATGATGGGCGACGTGGCCGGTTGAACCCCTTGACGTGATCAGGGTGACTCAAAAAGATGTTGCATGCGAATCATTCTTATTTATGATAATGACATCAACGCTGCCGAGTCACTCCATGATCGTTTGTGTCTGCAACCGGATTTCTGACCGGGATATCAAGCGCCACGCCCAGCAAGGCTGCATGTCTTTTGACGACTTGCAAATGGACACGGGTGTGGCCACCTGCTGCGGTTGCTGCGAATCGTGTGCCCGCGAGGTGTTTCATGAAGAGCGCAGCAAGGCCCACCGCGCCGATTTTGCTCGCATGGTGGAAACCGCCATGCCGATGGCCGCCTGACGCCCTCGCGTCAGGACAGGTTTCCCGCCATTGCGCCAACTAGTGCGCAGACCGGGGTCATCTTGGTCAACCCGTCTTGCCTCATCTCCTTTAGCCTGTGTAGGACGCTGGAGAGCTCCCTCTCGTGGCAGGAAGTAAGAGGACAAGATGGCGTTCTTTCTGTACCCCCATTCGCGTACGGCGACGCAAACCACGCAGACCGCCCAATCCTTGAGCCCGGGCCCGGCCCGGGCCGAGGTCACACCGCCTTCCCGGTTCGCTGCCCAAGCCCCGTCACCGTTGCGCTGGGTGAGTCAGGCTTGGCGCTGGCTGTGGGATCAGGAGGAGCCCGCACCGAAGCTCGCGCCCATCGGTGAAATCCGAAAGATCCGTGCGGAGTTCCATGCCGCGCTGATGGACATGCAATCGGCCAAGGCTTACCAGGTGCGCTATCAGATCGAAGCGTCGCGCTCCTTGCGAGAACTGTGGCACCTGCGTGCCGATGTGTTTGAGATCGTGGCCGAGAACCGGGGCGAGGGTGAGGCCAAGGCCCGCGTGGCTGCGTTGAACCACCATTTCCCGGAGGGCCCCGCCCGCAGCCCCCGCGAGTCGAACCGGTCGGCCAAAGTGACGACGTGGTAACGAACTTTTCATTGTGATCCGTGTTTGCAACGCCTCAAGCGTTGCAAAATGGGCGGCTGCATCGCACACGCCCCCATGAACATCATCATTCTGGACGACTACCAGGACGCCGTCCGCAAGCTTCCCTGCGCGTCCAAGCTGGACGGCCTTTCGGCCAAGGTATTCACCAACACTGTCAAGGGCGTAGGCCAGCTGGCCGTGCGACTGCGAGACGCGGAAGCCCTGGTGTTGATTCGCGAACGCACGCACTTCCCCAAAGCCTTGCTGGAAAAGCTGCCCAAGTTGCGGCTGATCAGCCAGACCGGCCCAGCGGGCACCCACATTGACCTGGAAGCCTGTAGCCGCCTGGGCATTGCTGTGGCGGAAACCCCGAGCGACCCGGTCGCCACTGCAGAACTCACCTGGGCGCACATCATGTCGGCCATGCGCCGGCTGCCTCAGTACATCGGCACCCTCAAACATGGCGCGTGGCAACAGTCCGGACTGAAGGCGGCGTCGATGCCGACCAACTTCAGCTTGGGCATGTCCTTGAAAGGCAAGACGCTCGGGATCTGGGGCTATGGCCGTGTGGGTCGCCTGGTGGCGGGCTATGGCGAGGCCTTTGGCATGCACGTGACGGTGTGGGGCAGCAACGAGGCCCGTGCCCGCGCGGTGGCCGACGGCTACATCCCAGCGCCCAGCCGCGAAGCCTTCTTTGCCGCCAGCGACGTGTTGAGCCTGCATTTGCGCCTAGGCGAATCCACCCAAGGGGTGATCACCGCAGAAGACCTCGCTCACATGAAACCCACCGCCTTGCTGGTCAACACCGCGCGGGCGGAGCTGATTCAGGAGGGCGCACTGGTGTCGGCCTTGAATCGTGGTCGCCCTGGCATGGCTGCCGTGGACGTGTTCGAGAGCGAACCTATCTTGCAGGGGCACCCGCTGTTGCGTCTGGAAAATGCCATCTGTACACCCCACATCGGTTTTGTCGAGCAAAGCAACTACGAATACCTGTTCAGTTCCGCTTTCGACAATTTGCTGAACTTCATGGCTGGCCAGCCGACGAACATCGTCAACCCGGAAGCCCTGCGCGTTCCACATTGAGACTGAGCTGAAGTAGTGGAACTGGAACGCGCCTTGCCCCGCAAGGCCATGAGCCGAGCCTTGTGGGCTTTGCTGTTTGGCAACTTCATCATCGGCTGTGGTGTGATGGCCATCGGCGGGGTGCTCAATGACCTCACCCGCGATCTGAACATCACGGTCAGCAAAGGTGGGCAGCTGATTGCCATTGGTGCCGTGATGATGGGCGTGGGGGCACCTTTGCTGGCCGGTGCAGTCACGAAGGTCGATCGGCGTCGCTTGCTCAGCTGGGCGATGGCCTGGTATGCGCTGGGCTTTGCGTTATGCGCCGTGGCGCCGACGTATGAATGGCTGTGGCCGATTCGTGCGCTCACGGTCTTGTCGGCGGCGGTGTTCACGCCTCAGGCTGCGGCCGTGATGGGCTTCATGAGCACACCCGCGCACCGCGGTCGGCACATCACCTTCGTGTTCATGGGCTGGTCCGTGGCCTCGGTGGCGGGCATGCCACTGGCGGCCTGGATTGGTGAGCGCGTGGGCTGGCGCGTGGTGATGATGCTGGTGGCCGTAGGGGCCCTGGCGGCGGCCTGGATGGTGCACCGCGCGCTGCCCAAGGGCATCCGCCCCCCTGCCCTGTCGTGGCGTGCGTGGCGCAAGGTGTTCAAGTCCCCCCTGTTGATGGCCGTGGTGCTGGTCACCGCCACCCAGAGCGCCGGACAGTTCACGGTGCTGGCCTATGCGGCCCCGTATTACAAACACGATTTTGGCGCCAGCCCGGAGCAGATCAGCCTGCTGTTTGCCTGGTTTGGCGGCCTGGCGCTGGCAGGCAACCTGGTGCTGAACCGCACGGTGGACCGCATTGGCGCCGCCCCAGCTGTGACGCTGACCCTGGGGATGATGGCCTTGAGCCTGCTCATCTGGCCGCTGGCGACCACCCTGGTCGGACTCGCCTTGGTGATGCTCCCCTGGGCCTTGAGTGGGTTTGCCACCAACTCTGGGCAGCAGGCCCGCTTGGGCGGCCTCTCACCGCGACTGGCCCCCGCCTTGATGGCCCTGAACACCTCGGCCATCTACCTGGGGCATGCCATGGGCGCCGCAGGGGGCGGTTGGGTGCTCACCCACCAGGGCTACAGCCAGTTGCACTGGCTGGGCCTGGTCTGGATGCTGGTGGCCTGGGCCCTGAGCGCCTGGGCGCAGCGCGCGCAACGTCGGCGTGACGAGGCGCGCTTTCAGCCCGCAGACTGAGGATCAGCCTAGACGCTGGCGGCGTGCTTCGTAGAGGCAGACGCCACTGGCGACCGACACGTTAAGGCTGTCGACCGAACCCATCATGGGGATGCTGACCAGGGCATCACAGTTCTTGCGGGTGAGCTGGCGCATGCCCTCACCCTCGGCGCCCAGCACCAACGCAGTCGGCACACGCAGGTCGGTCTGGTAGAGGCTGGCGGGCGCGTCGTCGGACGTGCCGATGACCCAGATGTCGCGCTCCTTGAGCTCGGCCAGGGTGCGCGCCAGATTGGTCACCATGAAGTAAGGCACGGTTTCGGCCGCACCGCTGGCCACCTTGGCCACCGTGGCGTTGATGCCCACGGCGTGGTCTTTGGGGGCGATCACGGCGTGGACGCCGGCGCCATCGGCCACACGCAGGCAGGCGCCCAGGTTGTGCGGATCGGTGATGCCATCAAGCACCAACAACAGTGCCGGCTCGGTCAGGCCGTCGAGCAGGTCGTCCAGGGAATTGTTCTGCTGGATCACTTCGACGCGGGCCACCACGCCCTGGTGGCGGTGGGTGCCACACATCTTTTGCAGCTTGTCGTCGTCGCTTTCGATGACCTTCAAGCCCGCTTCTTCGGCCTTGGCGAGGAACTGCTTCATGCGCTGGTCGCGACGGGTCGCGTCAACGTGCAATTCACGGATGGATTTGGGCGCCACTTTCAGGCGCACGGTCACGGCATGGAAGCCAAATAGCAGTTTCAGACTCATGCCGGCATCCTAACCGCTCAAGCGGCCCGCACTGATGCGAATGCGCTGCTGGCAGCGCTCGGCGATCTGGTTATCGTGGGTCACCAGGATCAGGGTGGTGCCCGATTCGCTGTTGAGCGCGAACATCAGGTCCATGATGGATTGACCTGTGGCGTGGTCAAGGCTGCCCGTGGGCTCGTCGGCCATGAGGATGTCGGGCTGCATCACGAAGGCGCGCGCCAAAGCGACCCGCTGTTGCTCGCCTCCCGAGAGAATCGCCGGCTTGTGCTGCAACCGCTCCCCCAGGCCCACGCGTTGCAGCATCGCGGTGGCCTTGCTGCGGGCCTGCCGGTCGCCGCGCAACTCCATGGGCAGCATGACGTTCTCCAGCGCCGTCAGGTGACCGATCAGCTGGAAGCTTTGGAACACGAAGCCCACATGCCGCGCGCGGTGTGCGGCGCGCTGGTCTTCATTGAGCTCAAACAGCGATTGGCCCGACAACCAGACCTGCCCGGTGCTGGGCACATCCAAGCCGGCCAGCAGTGACAACAAGGTGCTCTTGCCCGAGCCCGACGCCCCCACGATGGCCAGGGAAGCCCCACGCGGCACATCGAGATCGATGTTGTGCAAAATGGTCAAAGGCCCGGAGGAATCCCCTACGGTCTTGCTCAACGCACGCACCCGAATGGCCAAGTCGGCTTCCGGGGTCGGGCGGGGTGTGGTGTCGGTCATGTAGGAAAGGTCGTAGCTGGAATGCGGTTCAACTGTAAGCGACGGATGCTGATGCTCGCCGGCATAGGGTCATGGCTGGGGGCGTCGCCGGCGGGTGCGGCCGAGACGGTTGCAGCCCAGGCGCCAGCCATCCTGATCCTGGGCGACAGCCTGTCGGCAGAGTATGGGCTGCAACGAGGCAGCGGCTGGGTGGCCTTGTTGACGCAGCGCCTTCAGCGTGAGCGCATATCTGCGAGGGTGGTCAATGCCAGCATCAGCGGCGAGACCACGTCGGGGGGGCGCACACGCTTGCCTGCTTTGCTGAAACAGCATCGGCCACGCTATGTGGTGATCGAGCTGGGGGCCAACGATGCCCTGCGAGGACTGCCTTTGCAGAGCAGCCGCGAGAACCTGAGCGCCATGATTGAGGCGGCGCAGGCCCAGGGGGGGGCTCAGGTGGTGCTGGTGGGCATGCAGATGCCACCGAACTATGGCAAGCGCTATGCGGAAGATTTTGCGCGCCTGTTCCAGACCGTGGCGAAAGCTCAGAAATGCGCCTGGGTGCCGTTTTTCCTGAAAGGCGTGGCCGACCGATCCGACGCGCGAGACTGGTTTCAGCAAGACGGCATCCATCCGCTGGAAAAGGCGCACCCCATCATGCTGGACAACGTCTGGGGTGCTTTGAAGCCTTTACTTCTTGGGCGTCAGTCCCGCGCCTAGATTGCCGATCAGGGATTCGGCCTGTTTGCCCATCTGCTCTTGCATCTGGGTGAACATCTGGCGCGATTGCTCAATGTAGCCGCCCATGAAAGTCTGCATCAACGGGTTCTGCAGGCTCTTGACCGAGTTTTCGGTGAGGCTGGCCTGCAGGTCGATGAAGGACTGGATGTTCTTTTCGAGGTAGTTGCCCATCAGGCCCTGCATGGTGTTGCCATACAGGCGGATGATCTGGGCCAGCGCCTGGGTCGAGAACATCGGCATGCCGGCAGACTCTTCTTCCAGAATGATCTGGAGCAGGATGCTGCGCGTGAGGTCTTCGCCGCTTTTGGCATCCACGATGACGAACTGCTCGCAGCCCATCACCATTTCTTTCACGTCGGACAGCGTGATGTAGCTGCTGGTCTGGGTGTCGTACAGGCGGCGGTTGGGGTACTTCTTGATGGCACGCACGCCTTGTGCGGAGTCTGCTGGAGCGCTCGCCACTGGATCGACCGCCTCATGGGGCTGCGGCGATGACTGTGATTCGGTTCGTTTTTGTTTGGGGGCTGCGCTCATTTCCGACTCCGGTTGGATCGACCCATTGTAGGAGCACATGACCGCTCAGGCGGATCACACGGGCTCCACGCACGGATCGGCGAGCGCTTAAACGACCCTGGCGCGCAGAAATGAACAAAGCCGACGCGTCACAAGACAGGCCGGCTTTGATGTCTACCAAATTTGGTAGGCGCGATTGGATTCGAACCAACGACCCCCACCATGTCAAGGTGGTGCTCTAACCAACTGAGCTACGCGCCTGAAGTCGTTTGCCATTTGCTGCGACCACGCTGGAAAGCGTGGTAGGCGCGATTGGATTCGAACCAACGACCCCCACCATGTCAAGGTGGTGCTCTAACCAACTGAGCTACGCGCCTGCAAATGCAAGACCGCTACTATAGCATCATTTCCTTCTCGCCCGCAAAACTCCGCTGATTTGCAACACCTTGGCCAACAGTGACTGCAACCGGGAAGAGTCAGAGGTTTGCACGGTCAGCGTGATGGTGACCTTGTCACGCAAGGCCTGGCTGTGCATGGAGACCACATGGCTCTTGCCTTGGGCCAGCACGTCACAGACGTCGCGCAGCAGGCCGGAGCGGTCATGGGCCTCGATGAGCACATCGACGGCGTAGTGAGCGCTCTCGGCCATGGCCTGACGGCCCCATGTGACCGGAATGACGCGCTCAGGGCTCTTGGCCGACATCTGGCGGAAGTTCACGCAGTCGAGTCGGTGCACCGCGACGCCCTTGCCGCGTGTGACATAGCCCCCGATCGGATCGGGCGGCGCCGGTTTGCAGCAGCGCGCCAACTGGGTCAGCAGGGAATCCATGCCCACCACCAGCACGCCTTTGCCCTCGCCGCCCAGGTGACTGGTGTCGCTGCGTGCGAGTTTCTGTGCGATCAACTCGTCGGGGTCCTGCTCGGGCACGGCCGGGCGAAGGAACTGCTCGATGTTGCGCAGGGAGTATTCGTCCTTGCCCACTACATCGAACAGGGCTTCGGCGTTACGAAACCCCAGGTTGCTGGCCAAGTCTTCCAGCTTGATTGCGGTCTTGCCTTCGCGCTGAAGCAGCTTTTCCACGGCCTCGCGGCCGCGGGCGATGGTGGCCTGTTGCGCCAGGGCGTTGAACCAGGCGCGCACCTTGGCGCGCGCACGCTGGCTGCGCAGATAGCCCAGCTCGGCGTTCAACCAGTCCAGCGACGGGCCGCCTTCTTTGACGGATACGATCTCAACGGTTTGCCCACTCTGCAAGGGCGTGTTGAGCGGCACCATGGCACCGTCCACCCTGGCGCCACGGCAGCGATGGCCCAGGTTGGTGTGCAGGGTGTACGCAAAATCGATGGGGGACGCACCCGTCGGCAGGTCGATGATTTCGCCGCCGGGCGTGAACACGTAGATGCGGTCGTCAAACAGCCCACGGTGTGCTTCGCCAGACACGGCGTCGTCGGCGGCAGCGAGGTCGCGCTCCCAGGCCAGCAATTGCCTGAGCACCGTCTTGCGGGCTTCGGCCACGCGACTTTCAAAATCGCCTGCGGCCTGCACGCCACCGTAGCCCTTGGTGCCGGCCTCCTTGTAAGCCCAGTGGGCAGCCACCCCGCTTTCGGCATGCTCGTGCATGGCTTGGGTGCGGATCTGGATTTCGATGGAGCGGCCTTGTTCGTCACGCACCACGGTGTGCAGAGACTGGTAGCCGTTGGGCTTGGGCTTGGCGATGTAGTCGGAGAACTCTTCGGGCATGGGCTGCCAGAGTTCGTGCACGCGGCTCAGGGCCGCATAGCAGGCCGGCACATCGTCCACGATCACCCGCAAGGCGCGCACGTCGAACACCTTGTCCAGGGTCAACTGCTTGCCCTTCATCTTTTTCCAGATGCTGTAGAGGTGCTTGGGGCGCCCTTGAACCTGAGCCTGCAGACCGACTTCATTCAGCGCCTGCGCCAGTTGCTGGCGGACGCGCTCGATGTGCAGTTCGCGCTCCAGGCGCTTTTCGTCCAGCCCCTTGGCGATGGAGCGGTACACATCAGGCTGGAGGAAGCGGAAAGACAGGTCTTCCAGCTCCCACTTGATCTGCCAGATGCCCAGGCGGTTGGCCAAGGGCGCAAACACCTGCATGGACTCGCGGGCCAGCGAGCGGGGACAGGGTTGCTTGCTCTCGGCGTAGTAGCGCAGCGTCTGCAGTCGCGAGGCCAGACGCAGCAGCACCACACGCAGGTCGCGCGAGAAGGCCAGCAGCATCTTGCGGATGCGCTCAATCTGTTCAGCGGCCAGGGGCCCGTCGGCGTCGTCCCCCAGGGTATCGCGGGTGTTGCGCTGCACTTGCACCAGTTTGCGCGTGTAGGCCACCAGCGAGGCCTCGTCGGCACCAAAGGCTCGGCCGATGATCTCTTCGGGCTGGGTGAGGTACTGGCTGGCGTAGACGAGGTAAGCCACGCCCCGCAGCGAGGGCGGCGCGCCGATGCCATGGAGGATGAGACTGACCCCGTCGGCATGGGCCAGGGCTTCTTCTCCGGTTTCGAAACGCTCGGTCTGCAAGAGCGGCTCGGCGAAAGCCCGTGCCTTCGCCAGGAGCGCAGCAGACTCGGCGTGGCCCGGCACCATGTCCACTAGGTCCACGATGGGGGCGTGCCCCATCGCGTCTGGTGTAAGCGGTGTCGGATTGAGCAGTCCAGTCTTCATGCCAGCAGGAAATCTTGAACAGCAGTCACTTGGTCAGGGGCGATCAAAGTGGGCGCGTGACCGACGCCCTGGAACTCGGTCAGACGCGCTTTCGGGCCACGCTGGGTCATGTCATGGGCAGTCTCGGCATCGAGCAGATCAGAGTCTTGCCCACGCAGCAGCAAGACCTCGCAACGCAAGGCATCGTAGATCTGCCACAGCGCGGCCTCGCCGCTGCTGGTGCTGTCTGCCGACACGGCGCGGAAGGGTTCGGCGATGGCGGGGTCGTAATGAAGGACCAGGCCGTTGCCATCCGGTGCTGGGCGAAGCAGCGGGCGCGACAACGCCAGCCATTGCTGGGGCGTGTGCGGGCCAAAACCCGGTGAGATGCTCCAGAGGTAGTCGGCCGCTTCCTGCTCGCTGCTGAAGCGGCGCGGCGCGCCAAGGTACTCACCAATGCGCACCAGCGCGTCGTGGTGCAGGCGAGGCCCAACATCGTTGAGCACAAACTTGCGCAGACGCGCGCCCGAGACCTCGGGCGGCAAGGTGGACAGGCCCAGACCAATCAGACCGCCCATCGAGGTGCCGACCCAGTCGATCTCCAGTGGCTCAGCGGCCTGGCGTTGGGCGCGCAGGTGTTGCAGCAATGCGACCATGTCGGCCACATAACCGAACACCTGATAGCCCTTGGGATCGGCCAGCCAATCGGACTTACCACGCCCGACCACATCAGGACAGACCACGTAGTAGTGCGCACTCAGGCTGCGTGCCAGGGTGTCAAAGTCGCGTCCTTGGCGGCTCAGGCCATGCACGCAGACGAGGATGCGCTCGTTCTCAGGGTCACCCCAGGCCCAATAGGCCATGCGGTGGGTGGCTGCGTCGGTCTGGCTGGCGCCGGGGCACGTGACGTGGTGCAGAACCGGTTGAGCCGGCGAGGAAGAGGAAGGGGTGCTGCTCATATTCGCAAAAGGGCATCAGATAATGGGCCACTGCACATTGTGTTTCTTCTTGCCGACAGGAGGCCCGAGATGTTGAAAGGAAAGACTGCCCTGGTTACAGGTTCCACCAGTGGGATCGGTCTGGGGATCGCCGAAAAGCTGGCCGCTCAAGGCGCCAACGTCATTCTGAACGGATTTGGCGAGGTCGACGCACCCAAGGCGGTGGTCGAGGCTGCGGGCAAGGCTTTTGGCACCAAAGTGGGCTACCACGGTGCCGACATGTCCAAGCCTGCCGAAATCGAGGCCCTGATGGCCTATGCGCAAGCCGAGTTTGGCGGGGTGGACATCCTGGTGAACAACGCCGGCATCCAGCATGTGGCCCAGATTGAGGACTTTCCCGTCGAGAAGTGGGATGCCATCATCGCCATCAACCTGAGTTCGGCCTTCCACACCACGCGCCTGGCCGTGCCCGGCATGCGTGCAAAGAACTGGGGGCGCATCATCAACCTGGCTTCGGCACATGGCTTGGTGGCCTCGGCAGGCAAGTCGGCCTACGTGGCTGCGAAACATGGTCTGGTTGGCCTGACCAAATCCGTGGCGCTGGAAACAGCCACCACGGGCGTCACGGTCAATGCGATTTGCCCGGGTTGGGTGCTGACCCCTCTGGTGCAAAAGCAGATCGATGCCAAGGCGGAGCGCGAAGGCGTCTCGCCGGAAGCCGCGCAGCGTGATCTGTTGGGAGAGAAGCAGCCCTCCCTGCAGTTCGTCACGCCCGCCCAATTGGGTGACCTGGCGGTGTTCCTGTGCTCGCCCGGTGCTGACAATGTGCGCGGTGCGGCCTGGAACGTCGACGGTGGGTGGGTGGCTCAGTAAGCATGCCTGACCAGACGCAGCGGGTGTTCATGGCGGGCAACGGCCTGCCAGGTCGCTGGCAAGGTCGCACGCGGTTTGTCATTCTGGACACGGGTTTCGGGCAGGGGCGCCGCTTCCTGTCGACCTGGTCTGCCTGGCGCGCCGATGCGCACCGCTGTAACCGGCTGGTGTTCATCGCCATCGAGACGCACCCGCTGTCACGACAGGCACTGCGCGAGGCGCATCGGCTGGCAGAAACTCCCCAGCCATCTCAGCCAGACGCGATCTTGGCGCAGCGCATGGCAGATGCCTGGCCCACCCTGACGCCGGGCATCCACACCCTGAGCTTTGATGAAGCACTGGGACCGCAAGGCGGCTTGCAAGGTGTGTCGCTGATGCTGTGCCTGGGGAATGTGGCCGACATCCTGCCCACCCTGATGGCCGAGGTGGACGCTTTTTACCTGGATGGCTTGTCGCCTACCCAGAACATGGAGGAGAAGCCGCGCGCCCCCGGTTGGCTGTCACGACTCAACCGTCTGGCGGCACCGCAGGCAACGGCCAGCAGCAGTTCGTTGGCCGATGTGCTGCGAGATGGTCTGACGCAAGCGGGCTTTGAGGTCGCGCCATCGCTGGAGGCTGAAGGATCGCTGCACATCACACGTGCCACCTTCGCGCCGCGTTATACCCCGCCCCCTCAGCCTGGGGGACTGTGGGCACCTGCGCCGCCCGCGGACCGCCATGCGATCGTGGTGGGCGCGGGCCTGGCCGGTTGCTCGGCAGCCTGGGCCGTGTGCCGCGAGGGCTGGCGCGTGACCTTGGTGGACCAGCATGAAGGCCCGGCCCAGGAAGGCTCGGGCAACCCTGGCGGCCTGTTCCACAGCGTGCTGCATGGCGACGATGGCATCCATGCGCGCACCCACCGCGCCGCAGCCCTCGCCACTTGGCGACAGGTACAGCCCTGGATCGCTGACGGTGAGTTGGCTGGCCAATGTGAGGGGCTGCTGCGCCTGGACGGCAAGACCCACCGTGCCGATGCGCAAGACCTGTTGGCCCGTCTGGGCCTGCCTGAAGACCATGTGCGGTGGCTCGACATGGACGCGGCCCGCGCGGTCGCGGGTGTGGCCGTGCCCAGCGGGGGATGGCTGTATCGGCAGGGGGGCTGGTTGCACCCGGCCGGCTATGCGGCCCGCCTGCTGCAAGAGGCCCAGAGGTGGCACAAGCAAGGCCCATCTTCATTGACCTGTTTGTGGAACCAGGCCGTGGCGCGCATCGTGCCCACCGAACAGGGCTGGGAAGTTCACGACGCCCTGGGCCACTGCATCGCCCAGGCGCCGAGCCTGGTGCTGGCCAATGCCCACCAGGCTCAGGCTTTGCTAGCCACCCTGCCCCAAGACCACACCGTGGCACCTTTGCCTTTGTCGCGGGTGCGCGGCCAGATCTCGGCCTGGCCTTGCCCTGACGATCAGGCTGCCGAGGTCAGCCTGCCGCGCGTGCCGGTGGCCGGCAGTGGCTATGTCCTGCCCTTGCGCGATGACTGCCTGCTGTTTGGCGCGACCACGCAGCACCACGATGACGACCCCAGCGTGCGCGAGGCCGACCACCGCCACAACCTGAAGCAAGCGGCCCGGCTGGGCACCTGCCCCGACCACCCCGCTGACGCGCCCCTGCCGTTGGCCCTGCAAGGCCGCACCGGCTGGCGTGCCACCACGCCCGACCGGTTGCCCCTGATCGGCGCCCTGCCCTGGTCGGACGAACGCTTGACACAGGTCCCCGCGAAGACAAGACTGGACCAAGTGCGCCTGATCCCTCGCGAGCGCACCGACCGAGGCGGCCTCTACGTCGTGTCAGGATTGGGGTCGCGTGGCATCACCTGGACCGCCCTGGCGGGTGCCCTGTTGGCCCACTGGGTGACCGGTAGCCCCTGCCCCATCGAGAGCGATCTGCGCGACGCTCTGGATCCGGCCCGTTTCCTGTCTCGCGCACATCGGCACTGAACCCATGCCCTCAGAAGATCGCCCCCTGCCCGGCCTGACCGACCGCCTGCGTCTGGACAAATGGCTCTGGGCGGCCCGTTTTTACAAGACCCGCGGCCTGGCGGCGGACGACATCGACAAAGGCCGCATCCAGGTCAACGAGCAAGTCGCCAAGGCATCGCGAGAGCTCAAGGCGGGTGACCGCGTCGACATTCGGCAAGGCCCTCTGACGCGCACCGTGATGGTGAAGGCCCTGAGCACCGTGCGTGGCCCCGCCCCCCAGGCTCAGCAGTTGTACGAAGAGACGCCGGACAGTATCCTGCGTCGCGCCCAGCACGCAGAGACACGGCGCCTGGGCGCGGAACCCGCTGAAAGCCTCGAACAGGGACGCCCCACCAAGCGCGACCGCCGCCAACTGGTGGACTGGCAGCGCTGGTCAGCCAGCGCAGACGAGTGAACCGCGCCCCCCCCCGCTGCCTAAATATTTTTGAGGCAGGCTCTTGAAGCCTGCCAACCCACCCTGATGTATGCAGGGTTTTCGCAATCAACACACCGAATCAGAGATGAGCGACACGAGCAACACGCCCGACCAGGCAGCCAGCCCCGCCCCCGAAATCGAAGCCCTGCCCAACGAGTCGGTGGCGCAGGACATGACGGAGTTGCTGGCCAAACACGCCGAAGTGTCTGACGCGTACCTGCGCGCCAAGGCCGAGGCCGAGAACATCCGCCGTCGTGCTGAGGATGAAGTCGCCAAGGCGCGCAAGTTTGCGGTGGAATCGTTCGCGGACAGCATGCTGCCCGTGCGCGACAGCCTGGAGGCGGCCCTGGCGTCTCACGCTGCCAAGCCGGACACCCCGATCGAAACCGTGCTGGAAGGTGTTCAGATCACCCTGCGCCAATTGACTTCGGCGCTGGAACGCAACAAAGTGCTGGAAATCAACCCAGCCGCTGGCGAGAAGTTTGACCCCAACCGGCACCAGGCCATCAGCATGGTGCCCGCCGAACAAGAGGCCAACACGGTCGTGGGCGTGCTGCAAAAGGGCTACTCCATTGCCGACCGCGTCTTGCGCCCGGCGCTGGTGACCGTTGCGGCGCCCAAGTAAACCGAATCGCGACGCCGTCAGCCAAGACCGCCGGTTTTTTTGATTCCGGCCCTTGAAAACCAGACGGTCGAGCACAGATACACAAGCATTCGGAAGCAGATCGCTTCCTCCACAAATTCTCTTGGAGCTATCAATCATGGGCAAGATCATCGGCATCGACCTGGGCACCACCAACTCGTGCGTTTCCATCATGGAAGGCAACACCACCAAGGTGATCGAGAACAGTGAAGGCGCCCGCACCACCCCGTCGATCATTGCGTACCAGGAAGACGGCGAGATCCTGGTGGGTGCCTCGGCCAAGCGCCAGGCCGTGACCAACCCCCGCAACACGGTCTATGCCGTCAAGCGCCTGATCGGTCGCAAGTTCACGGAAAAAGAAGTGCAGAAGGACATCGACCTGATGCCCTACACCATCGCGGCTGCCGACAACGGCGACGCCTGGGTGGAAATCCGCGGCAAGAAGCTGGCTCCCCAGCAGGTCTCCGCTGAAATCCTGCGCAAGATGAAGAAGACCGCCGAAGACTACCTGGGTGAAGAAGTCACCGAGGCCGTCATCACCGTGCCCGCTTACTTCAACGACGCCCAACGCCAAGCCACCAAGGACGCTGGCCGCATCGCCGGTCTGGATGTCAAGCGCATCATCAACGAGCCCACCGCAGCTGCCCTGGCTTTCGGCCTGGACAAGACCGGCAAGGGTGACCGCAAGATTGCCGTGTATGACCTGGGTGGCGGCACGTTCGACGTGTCCATCATCGAAATCGCGGACGTGGACGGCGAAAAGCAGTTCGAAGTGCTGTCGACCAACGGCGACACCTTCCTGGGCGGCGAAGACTTCGACCAGCGCATCATCGACTACATCATTGCCGAGTTCAAGAAGGACTCCGGCGTGGACCTGACCAAGGACGTGCTGGCTCTGCAGCGTCTGAAGGAAGCCGCTGAGAAGGCCAAGATCGAGCTGTCGAACTCCGCTCAAACCGACGTCAACCTGCCCTACATCACCGCTGACGCCACCGGTCCGAAGCACCTGAACGTCAAGCTGACCCGCGCCAAGCTGGAGTCGCTGGTGGACGAGCTGATCGAGCGCACGATCGCCCCTTGCCGCACCGCCATCAAGGATGCCGGCGTGGCTGTGGGTGACATCGACGACGTGATCCTGGTCGGCGGCATGACCCGCATGCCCAAGGTGCAGGAGAAGGTCAAGGAATTCTTCGGCAAGGAACCCCGCAAGGACGTGAACCCTGACGAGGCCGTGGCCGTGGGCGCTGCCGTGCAAGGTCAGGTGCTGGCCGGTGACCGCACCGACGTGCTGCTGCTGGACGTGACCCCGCTGTCCCTGGGCATCGAGACCATGGGCGGCGTCATGACCAAGATGATCTCCAAGAACACCACGATCCCGACGAAGTTCGCTCAGACCTTCTCGACCGCCGACGACAACCAACCGGCTGTGACCATCAAGGTGTTCCAGGGCGAGCGTGAAATCGCTGCCGGCAACAAGATGCTGGGCGAGTTCAACCTCGAAGGCATCCCGCCCGCACCGCGTGGCGTGCCTCAGATCGAAGTGGGCTTTGACATCGACGCCAACGGCATCCTGCACGTGAGCGCCAAGGACAAGGGCACCGGCAAGGAAAACAAGATCACCATCAAGGCCAACTCGGGTCTGTCGGAAGACGAGATCCAGAAGATGGTGAAGGACGCCGAGCTGAACGCCGCCGAGGACAAGAAGAAGCTGGAACTGGTGCAGGCCAAGAACCAGGGGGACGGCATGGTCCACAGCGTGCGCAAGTCCCTGACCGAGTACGGCGACAAGCTGGAAGCCGAAGAGAAGGAAAAGATCGAAGCCGCGATCAAGGACGTCGAAGAAGCCATCAAGGGCGACGACAAGGACGACATCGAGGCCAAGACCAACACCCTGATGACGGCTTCGCAGAAGCTGGGCGAGAAGATGTACGCTGACATGCAGGCAGCCCAAGGCGCTGCGGGTGCCGAAGGTGCCGCTGCTGCTGGCGAACAGGCCAAGCCCGCTGACGACAACGTGGTCGACGCCGAGTTCAAGGAAGTCAAGAAGGACTGATCGGAGTCTGACTCACGCCGACAGGGCACAGGCCGTGTGAGCACCTTGCTCACGCCCTGTGCCTTTGTCGAATCCAGTCCCGATCAGCGAACCCCTTCGCCCAGCCCCACGAAACCATGGCAAAACGCGATTTTTACGAAATCCTCGGCGTCGCCAAAGGCGCGTCCGACGATGACATCAAGAAGGCCTACCGCAAGCTGGCCATGAAGTTCCACCCTGACCGCAATCAGGGTGACAAGGCCAAGGAAGCCGAAGAGAAGTTCAAGGAGGTCAAAGAGGCCTACGAGATGCTCTCCGACCCCAAAAAGCGCGCCGCGTACGACCAGTACGGTCATGCGGGCGTGGACCCGAACATGGGCGGCGGTGCGGGAGGTGGTTTCGGCGGCGGCGGTGCCGGGTTTGCCGACGCCTTCGGTGACATCTTTGGCGACATCTTTGGCCAGGGGGGCGGAAGCCGTCGTGGTGGTGGCCCGCAGGTCTACCGTGGCAGTGACCTGTCCTACGCGATGGAAATCACGCTGGAAGAAGCCGCTGCCGGCAAAGACACGCAGATTCGCATCCCTTCGTGGGACGAGTGCGAGGTCTGTCACGGCAGTGGCGCCAAGCCAGGCACCAGCGCCAAGACCTGCCCGACCTGCAATGGCTCGGGCAACGTTCACATGCGCCAGGGATTCTTCAGCGTACAGCAAAGCTGTCCGCACTGCCAAGGCACCGGCAAGATCATTCCCGAGCCTTGCACCTCGTGCCACGGCCAAGGCAAAGTCAAAAAGACCAAGACGCTGGAGGTCAAGATCCCGGCCGGCATCAACGAAGGCATGCGCATCCGTTCAGCGGGCAATGGCGAGCCCGGCACGAATGGCGGCCCGGCAGGCGATCTGTACATCGAGATCCGCATCAAGCAGCATGAGATTTTCGAGCGCGATGGCGATGACCTGCACTGCAACGTGCCCGTGCCGCTGACCTCGGCAGCCCTGGGCGGCAGCATCGAAGTGCCGACGCTCGGTGGCAAGGCGGAGATCGACATCCCCGAAGGCACGCAGCATGGCAAGACCTTCCGCTTGCGTGGCAAGGGCATCAAGGGCATCCGCTCCAGCTACCCGGGCGACCTGTACTGCCACATCGTGGTCGAGACGCCGGTCAAGCTCACCGAGCACCAGCGTAAGCTGCTCAAGGAACTGGATGAATCCTTCCGCAAAGGGGGAGAAAAACATTCCCCCACGTCCAAAAGCTGGACAGACCGTGTGAAGAACATTTTCAAATAATTCACGAGACGTGATGGTTGAAGCAAAAAGGCACCTTCGGGTGCCTTTTTCATTGTCCGGATATCGCATACCATCTTAGGTATGCTGCCCTTGACGACCAAGCCAGTGGAGTTGCAAGCGCCAGACAGTGATCTGCGCAGTTGCAAAGCACTGATCATCGATGCCAACCAAACTTCGCGCAGCATCCTTCGCAGCATGCTGGCAGACCTGGGCTTGAGCGGCATCATCCAGGCGTCAAAGATGGCCGAGGCGCGGCGTGCACTGGAAACCCGTGCATTTGACGTGGTGCTGTGTGATTACCACTTCGATGATTGCGGCATGACCGGATCTGACTTGCTGGACGATCTTCGTCGTGCGCAGTTGCTGCCCTATTCGACCGTGTTTGTGATGGTCACCAGCGAGGCTTCGTACGTCAAAGTGGCCGAGGCGGCTGAATCAGCCCTGGACTGTTATCTGCTCAAGCCGCATACCGCGAATGCGCTGGCGCAGCGACTGCACCTGGCGCGGCACCGCAAGGTGGTGCTGGGCCCGATTTTTGAGGCCATTGAGGCTGAAGATTTTGAAACGGCCGCCAAGCTGTGCCTGATCCGTTTCCAGCAACGAGGCGAATACTGGATCTACGCGGCCCGCATTGGCGGCGAGTTGTTGCTGAGACTGAGCCGCTTCGATGAAGCTCGCCAATTGTTTCAGGCGATTGATCAAACCCGTGCGTTGCCTTGGGCACGCTTGGGCATCGCACGCTCCCAATTGGATGGCGGGCAACCTCAACCCGCTCGCAACACCCTCGAAAGCCTGATCGCGGACAACCCCTCGTTCATCGACGCGTATGACGTAATGGGTCGGGCGCAGCTGCAAACAGGGCAGTTCGAGGAGGCACTGCAAACCTACAAGCAAGCCGCCGAAGCCACGCCAGCATCCATCGCACGCCTTCAGAAAGTGGGCATGCTGGCCTTCTATCTGGGGCAGAACGATGAGGCCACCCGCACACTGGAGCGAGCCGCCAGCCTGGGCGTGTCATCCAAGATGTTCGACTTCCAGAGTTTGGTCCTGCTCGCACAAATCCGCTTTGATGAGAAAGATCCCAAGGGGGTGCAGCGCTGCATGAGCAACATCGCCCATGCCTGCGAAAAGATGCCCGACAGTGGACGTCTGAGGCGGATGCACAGCCTGATTCATGTGCTGGAGTTGATGCTGCAGCGACAGGTGGGGGACGTCATGCACAACGTCAAGACCATGGTGCTGGATGCCCAGCAACCTGACTTTGATTTCGAGGCAGCGGGCAATGTGCTGAGTCTTCTGTTGCGACTTCGGATGAACGAGTTGCAACTACCCGAAGCCGATGAGTGGATCGACAAAATCGCCTTGCGTTTTTGCACATCCAAGGCGTCCACCGACATGCTGGCGATGACCGTACGGCAGTATCAGCCGTATGCGGACATGGTGCAGCAGGCCTACAAAACTATCCTGGAAATGGCCGAGAAGGCCTTGGGCCATGTGCGTGCCGGCGACCCCACGGCGGCGCTCAAGGCGCTGGTCATGCACGGTGCCCAGACGAAAAACGCCAAACTGCTCGACCTGGCAGACATGCTGCTCACCCGCCACCGCCACGACATTGCCGATGCCGAAGGCATGGGCGACATGCTGCAGGACATGCGCAGCAAGTTCTGCCGTTTCAGCACCCATGTCCAACTGGGTGCAAGCGCAGGCCGCGACGCCGGCGGCCTGAAGCTGCGCGCCTGATCAGACTTCGCTCTTGACGCAGTCCACGTAGTAACGCTTTCCGCCGCCGGGCAGATCTTCAGCCACGAGGCCGTGCACATCGGTAGCAAAGCCGGGGAAGGCATCGTTGAAGTCGCGAGTGAACTTCAGGAAGTCGACGATCTTCTTGTTGAAACGCTCGCCCGGGATCAGCAGGGGGATGCCCGGCGGGTACGGGGTCAGCAGCGCGGTGGTGATGCGACCTTCCAGTTGGTCGATGTCCACGCGTTCGGTCTGGCGACGGGCGATGCAGGCGTAGGCGTCCGACGGCTTCATGGCCGGCTCCAGGCCCGACAGGTACACGTCGGTGGTCAGGCGGGCGATGTCGCCGCTGGCATAGGCTTCGTGCACGCTCTGGCAGAGGTCACGCAGGCCCATGCGCTCGTAGCGCGGGTACTTCTTGCAGAAGTCCGGCACGACGCGCCACAGCGGCTGGTTCTTGTCGTAGTCGTCCTTGAACTGCTGCAGCGCAGTCAGCATGGTGTTCCAGCGGCCCTTGGTGATGCCGATGGTGAACATGATGAAGAAGCTGTAAAGGCCGGTCTTTTCGACGACCACGCCGTGCTCGGCCAGGTACTTGGTGACGATGGACGCCGGGAGACCGGTCTTGGCGAACTTACCCGACACGTCAAGGCCCGGAGTGATGATGGTGGACTTGATCGGGTCCAGCATGTTGAAGCCGTCGGCCAGGTTACCGAAGCCATGCCACTTTTCGTTGGCCTTGAGCACCCAGTCGGACGGCTTGCCGATGTCATCGGCCGTGATCTTGTCCGGCCCCCAGACCTTGAACCACCAGTCCTTGCCGTATTCCTTGTCGACCTTGCGCATGGCGCGGCGGAAGTCCAGCGCTTCCTTGATGCTCTCCTCCACCAGGGCGGTGCCACCGGGGCGGTCCATCATGGCCGCAGCCACATCGCACGAGGCGATGATGGCGTACTGCGGCGAGGTGGAGGTGTGCATCAGGTAGGCCTCGTTGAAGAGGTTGCGGTCGAGCTTGACCTGCTGCGAGTCCTGCACGAGCACCTGCGAAGCCTGGCTGATGCCGGCCAGCAGCTTGTGGATGGACTGGGTGGCGTACACCACGGCCTCTTTGGGGCGCGCGCGGTTTTTGCCCATGGCGTGGTAGGCGCCATAGAACTTGTGGAAAGCGGCGTGGGGCAGCCAGGCTTCGTCGAAGTGCAGGGTGTCCACCCAGCCGTCGAGCATGCCTTTGATGGTCTCGGTGTTGTAGAGCACGCCATCGTAGGTGCTCTGCGTGAGCGTCATGATGCGCGGCTTGGCAGCCTTGGCGTCCACGCCCTTGAGCAACGGATTGCTGGCGATTTTCTTGCGGATGGCCGAGGGCTCGAACTCGCTCTTGGGGATCGGGCCGATGATGCCGAAGTGGTTGCGCGTGGGCGTCATGAAGACGGGGATGGCCCCGGTCATGATGATGCTGTGCAGGATGGACTTGTGGCAGTTGCGGTCCACGATGACGATGTCGTCGGGAGCCACGGTGTGGTGCCACACCATCTTGTTGGAGGTGGAGGTGCCGTTCGTGACGAAGAAGCAGTGATCGGCGTTGAAGATGCGCGCGGCGTTCTTCTCGGACTCGTAGACCGGGCCGGTGTGGTCGAGCAACTGACCGAGTTCTTCCACGGCGTTGCAGACGTCGGCGCGCAGCATGTTCTCGCCATAGAACTGGTGGAACATCTGGCCGACGGGGCTCTTCAAGAAGGCCACGCCACCGGAGTGACCGGGGCAGTGCCAGGAGTAGGAGCCGTCCTGGGCGTAGTCCATCAGCGCCTTGAAGAACGGGGGCGCCAGGCCGTCGAGGTAGCTCTTGGCTTCACGGATGATGTGACGCGCCACGAACTCGGGCGTGTCCTCGAACATGTGGATGAAGCCGTGCAGCTCGCGCAGGATGTCGTTGGGGAGGTGCTCGGAGGTGCGCGTCTCGCCGTACAGGTAGATGGGGATGTCGTTGTTCTTGAAGCGGATCTCTTCAATGAACTTGCGCAGGTTCAGTACGGCCGGGTCAAGCTCGGGGCCCGGGGTGAACTCTTCATCGTCAATCGACAGGATGAAGGCGCTGGCGCGGCTTTGCTGTTGGGCGAACTGGGACAGGTCACCGTAACCGGTCACGCCCAGGACTTCGAAACCCTCCTTCGTGATGGCGTCGGCCAACGCGCGAATGCCCAGACCCGAAGTGTTTTCGGAACGGAAGTCCTCGTCAATGATGACGATGGGAAAGTGAAATCGCAGCATGGGCTACCCACCAACAAGAAGTGCAGAAAAATGCGAAGTGTAGGCGTCTTGTATGTCATCTGCCTACCCTGAGCGCGCGATATGATGATTTTGCTGCCCCCCTGTGGGGCCGTCGAACAAGAACCAGAAAGAAACGGAGCGCTTCGTGGATGAAAGTACGCAGTGGTGGTTGATGGCAGGCGTGCTGGTGGTGGCTGAACTGGCGACCGGAACGTTTTACCTGTTGATGATTGCGCTGGGGGCCGTGGCTGGCGCTTTGGCGGCACATGCGGGCTTCCAGACCGAGGTTCAGTTGGTTGCGGCCGCGGTGGTGGCCGCCTTGACGGCCGGAGGCTGGTATTTCTGGCGGCGACGTCGCCAACAGCGCCAAGGCAGCCTTCCACTGGGCACTCAATCGGCGCCAGATTTGGAACTGGACCTGGGCCAGGTGGTTCAGGTGAGTGACTGGGAAAGCGATGGCACGACCCATGTGTCTTACCGTGGCGCCCCCTGGCGTGCCCGTTTGAAACAGCCTTCGGGCACCACTTTGCCCGAGCCGGGCGCCTATCGCATCTGCGCCATGCAGGGCAATCTCCTTCTTCTTGAAAAGGTCTGACACCATGGAAATCGCCATCCTCTTTCTCATCATCGCCGTGGTTTTTGTGGTTCAGTCCGTCAAGGTGGTGCCGCAGCAAAGCGCCTGGGTGCTGGAGCGTCTGGGCAAGTACCACGGCACGCTGACGGCTGGCCTCAATGTCGTCCTGCCCTTCATTGACCGTGTGGCCTACAAGCACTCGCTCAAGGAAGTGCCGCTGGATGTGCCCAGCCAGGTCTGTATCACCAAGGACAACACGCAGTTGCAGGTGGACGGCATCCTGTACTTCCAGGTGACCGATGCGATGCGCGCGAGCTATGGCTCATCGAACTACATCGTCGCCATTACCCAACTGGCCCAGACCACGCTGCGTTCGGTGGTGGGCAAGATGGAGCTGGACAAGACGTTTGAAGAACGCGACTTGATCAATGCCGCCGTGGTGAATGCGCTGGACGAAGCTGCGTTGAACTGGGGTGTGAAGGTGCTGCGTTATGAGATCAAGGACTTGACCCCTCCCGCCGAGATCCTGCGTTCGATGCAGGCACAGATCACGGCGGAACGTGAGAAGCGCGCGCTGATCGCGGCATCGGAAGGTCGTCGCCAGGAGCAAATCAACATCGCCACGGGTGAGCGTGAGGCGTTCATCGCCCGATCGGAGGGTGAGAAGCAGGCTGAGATCAACAAGGCGCAGGGTGAGGCCGCCGCCATCACCGCCGTGGCCGATGCCACCGCCGATGCGATTGCCAAGATCGCCGCGGCCATTCGTCAGCCGGGTGGGCAGGAAGCCGTGAACCTGAAGGTGGCCGAGAAGGCCGTGGAGGCCTATGGGCAACTGGCGCAGAAGAACAACACGATGATCGTGCCGGGCAACATGAGCGAAGTATCGGCACTGATTGGCACGGCCATGACCTTGCTGAAGAAGCCGGGTCAGGCCTGATTCGATACGCTGGAGAATCCCATGAGCGTGGCCCTGACTCCCGGACGCAATGTGTTGGGCGGCCCCCTGCGGGCCTGCTCTTACGACCCTGTGACCGGATTTTTTCGGGATGGGTGTTGCCGCACGCGCGAAGACGACACGGGTCAACATGTGGTGTGCGCGCGCATGACGCAGGCTTTTCTGGACTTTTCGCGCAGCCGGGGCAATGACCTGAGCACCCCGCACCCGGAGTGGCGCTTTCCCGGTCTGAAGCCCGGCGACCGTTGGTGCCTGTGCGTACACCGTTGGCGGGAAGCCTGGGAGGCGGGGGTGGCACCGCCCGTGTCGCTGGAGGCCACCCACGAACAGGCCCTGGAGGTCGTCACGCTGGACATGCTGAAGTCGGCTGCGCTGGAATCGGGCAAACCGGCGTTCTGAGTTGGCTGTCTGAGCCACCTTCTCTGAGACTGCTGCAGGGCAGCGCTCAGAGTCACCCGGTTTCCATTTCGTCTGAACGTCTCTGGACGTGGGCGTCAGTGCGCAGTAATATACTGTACAAATACACAGTATCTCGCCATGTCTGCCCTCCAATCCCTCGTCCACTCCGACCGCAGTGCGATCACGCCTGCGGTGCTGCCGCAGCATCTGGCTGCCCTGGTGTGGCGGGGGGAGGCCATGGGGCACCACCAGGCGCCTGTCGTGGCCAGCGGGCATGCTGCCCTGGATGCCGTGTTGCCCGATGGCGGCTGGCCTTGCCAGAGCCTGACGGAAATCCTGCAGACCCAGGCGGGTTTGGGTGAGTGGCGCTTGCTGGCCCCGGCTTTGGCCCGACTGGTGGCCCAGGGCGGCTCGGTGCTGCTGGTAGGGGCACCGCAGTTGCCTTACCTGCCAGCACTGGCACGCGAAGGGGTGCGCGCCGACCGCGTGATCCGCATTGATGTGGAAGGCGCCGCAGAGCGTTTATGGGCCACGGAGCAGGCGCTGAAGGCGCATTGCGTGACCGCCGTGCTCAGTTGGTTGCCCCAGGCCCGGCCGGAGCAGATCCGACGCCTTCAGGCCTTCGCTGGGCAGCATCCAGGCTTGTTCTTTGCCTTTCGGCCGGCGCGTGTTGCGCAGGAATCATCGGCGGCACCGTTGCGCTTGCACTTGACGCTGGGGGGCTGCCCTCACCCGCTTGAAATCCATGTGATCAAGCGCCGTGGGCCTTCATTGGCCGAGCCCATTGTGCTGCCGCACTGGCCTTCGGGCTTGGCCGAACTGTGGCGCAGCAGTACGGCATCGCCCACACGCCCACCCAGGTCGTCACCCTTGCCCGCCACCGTGCCCCGCCACGCCTTGCGGCCTCACACCTCACTGACGGTACCCCATGCAGAACTGGATGGCCTTGCTGCCCGCCTCGAAGCATGAGGCGGACGATGCGAGTGCCCCCATCTGGCAGCCGCTGGACGTGCGGCCTCTGGGCTGGTGGGCCTTGCAGTTCACGCCCCGCGTGGCGCAGTTGGAGGAGGCGGTGGTGCTGGAGTGCCACGCCTCGGAACGCTTGTTCGGCGGACGAGCGGCTTTGCGTGGCCGCCTGGTGAAGGGTGCCCAGGCGCAAGGTGTGGCCGCCTGGGCTTTTGCATCGAACGCCCTGGCGGCGCTGTGTGTGGCACGTCACCGCCTGACCCAGGGTGGCACGCAGGTCGATGACGCCGACGCCATACCGGACACCTACGCGACAGAGCAGATGCTCCATGCCCTGCCTTTCACGACGCTGAGCGCGCTGCGGCCCCATGCGGGCACGCTGGCACGCCTGGGTTGCCGCACGCTGGGAGATGTGAGCGCCCTGCCCCGAGGCGGCTTGAGTCGAAGGTTCGATGCGGACTCGCTGCGTGCTCTGGACCAGGCTTATGCGCGCAGCCCCCTGCCCTTGTCATGGCTGACGCTGCCAGCCGTGTTCGATGAACGGCTGGAGTTGCCGTGCCGGGTGGAGACAGCACCGGCCTTGCTGCATGCCGCGCGCACGCTGCTGCAGGCCCTGTGCGCCTGGCTGGCCGGACAGCACGCCGGGGTCGAGTCTTTCACCCTGCGCTGGCACCATGGTTTGCGGCGGCAGGAAGCCCACGCGGGGCAACACACCGTGAGGCTGTCCAACCCGACCCGTGATCCCGAGCGGCTGAGTCAATTGCTGCATGAGCATCTGCAGCGCCTGACCCTGGCCGCCCCCGTGGAAGACATCAGCCTGAGGGCGGAGCACATCGCGCCACTGATGACGCACAGCCACAGCCTGTTTCCTGAGCAAGGGGGCGATCAGCTCACGGCCCATCCGGACGGGCTGCTGACACCCGCAGCCCGACGTGCCCAGAAAGAGGCACTGTGGACGCTGTTGGATCGCCTCAGCGCCCGACTGGGGCCTGAGCGGGTGCTGGCGGGTCAGGTGCATGCCGATCACCGACTGGAGCATGCCCAACGCTGGCAGGCCGCCTTGCACGCTCCACCTGCCGCACGGGATCCGTCAGCTGGGGTTCCTTCAGCCGACACTCGCATAGACCTGCCCCCCTGGCCACAGCCCAGTTGGTTGCTGCCCAAGCCATTGCCCTTGTCCCTGGTGACCGATGCCCAGGGACAGCACGAACACCCGCACTACCAAGGGCGCTTGCAATGGCTGGCCGGCCCGCATCGTGTCGAAGCGGGTTGGTGGGACACCGCTCAGCCAGACGGCGCCTGCACACGCGACTATTACCTGGCCAGTAGCCCGGGCGCGGGGCTGCTGTGGGTGTTCCGTACCCGACACGCTGGTGACATGGCCACGCAAGCCTGGTTTCTGCACGGCCTGTTTGCCTGACGCAGGATGAGGCCGATCATGAACCGCGCCACGCATCTGCCGGACTACGTCGAGTTGCACGCCGTCTCAAATTACTCGTTCCTGCGCGGTGGCTCGCACCCAGAAGAATTGATCGAGCGGGCGCTGGCCCTGGGCTACCGGGGTCTGGCCTTGACCGATGAGGCCAGTCTGGCCGGCGTGGTGCGAGCCCATCTGGCTTTGCGCAAAGCGCGGGAAGCCGGCGTGCCCGGCGCCGCCACCTTCCATTTGCTACTGGGTAGCGAGTTCGAGGTGGCAGACCCCACGCCCTTCAAGCTGGTCGTACTGGCCTGCCACCGCATTGGCTACGGATTGCTGTGCGAGTTCATCACACGCCTGCGTCGCAGCAGCCCAGGCAAGGGGCTCGCCCCGCTGAAGCGCGATGACATACGCCCGGCTGCCTGGGGCGATTGCCTGGTGCTGTTGATCCCGCAACGGCACACATCGACCGAGGCCATCACTGCGCACACGCGCTGGCTGCGGCAGCACTTTGCCGACCGATGCTGGCTGGGGGTGGCCCTGCACCACCATCTGGACGACGCCGTGTGGCTGCGCACCCTGCGCCACATTGGCGACACCGAACAGGTACCTCTGGTAGCCACGGGTGACGTGCACATGCACCTGCGCTCACGCAAACCCTTGCAGGATGTGTTGACGGCCACGCGCGTGGGCAGCCCACTGGCCGAATGCGGGTTGCAACTGGCGCGTCATGCCGAGCACCATCTGCGCAGCCGGCTGCGACTGGCCCAGCGCTATCCGGCCGACCTGTTGCAAGCCACGCAAGAGGTGGCCTCGCGTTGCGCCTTCAGCCTGGACGAGTTGCGCTACGAATACCCTGATGAAATCGTCCCCGCCGGTGAAACCGCCCGCAACTTCCTTTGCCGCGTCAGTACCGAGGGTTTGGTCCGGCGCTATCCCCAGGGTGTACCCGCGCGGGTGCAGGCACAGATGGAGGCAGAGCTGGCGCTGATCACCGAGTTGGACTACGAAAAGTACTTCCTGACGGTGTACGACATCGTCTGCTTTGCGCGCTCGCGTCACATCCTCTGTCAGGGACGGGGCAGTGCGGCCAATTCGGTGGTCTGCTACGCCCTGGGCATCACCGAGGTGGACCCCGAGCAGAGCACCCTGCTGTTCGAGCGCTTCATCTCACGCGAGCGCAATGAGCCGCCCGACATCGACGTGGACTTCGAGCATGAGCGCCGTGAAGAGGTCATCCAGTATCTGTACACCCGCTACGGACGCGACCGGGCCGCGCTCACGGCCACCGTCATCACCTACCGCACCCGCAGCGCCCTGCGCGATGTGGGCAAGGCCCTGGGTTTCGGTCTGGACGAGATCGAGCGCGCCAGCGGCAACCTGCAATGGTGGGACAGCCAGGCGGCGTTGGCTGAGCGGTTGCAGGAGATCGGGCTCGACCCCAGCACACGGCGTGTGCAGCAGTGGCTGGAGCTCACGCGCACGCTGGTGGGTTTTCCGCGCCACCTGAGCCAGCACACCGGGGGCTTCGTCCTGTCGCGAGGGGCCTTGTGTCGCATGGTGCCCATCGAGAACGCCAACATGCCCGAGCGCAGCGTCATCCAATGGGACAAGGATGACCTCGATGCGCTGGGCCTGCTCAAGGTGGACGTGCTGGCGCTGGGCATGCTCACGGCCTTGCGCAAGGCCATGGACTTCATCGGTCAATGGCGGGGACAGCCCTTCGGGATGCAAGACATCCCGCGTGAAGATCCCGCTTGCTACGAGATGATGTGCCGCGCCGACACCATCGGTGTCTTCCAGATTGAAAGCCGGGCCCAGATGAGCATGCTGCCGCGCCTGAAGCCCCGTGAGTTCTACGACCTGGTAGTGGAAGTGGCCCTGGTGCGCCCCGGCCCGATTCAGGGCGGCATGGTCCACCCCTATCTGCGCCGACGCCAGGGGCTGGAGCCCATTGATTACCCACGTGGCCTACAAGCGGCCTTGAAGCGTACCTTGGGTGTGCCGATTTTTCAGGAACAGGTCATGCAGATCGCGATGATCGCAGCGGGTTTCACCGCGGGCGAAGCCGATGACCTGCGGCGCTCGATGGCCGCCTGGCGTCGAAAAGGCGATGTACACAAGTTCAAAGAGCGCATCAAGGCTGGCATGCGCGCCAACCAGTATCCGGCGGAGTTTGCCGAGCAGATCTGCCAGCAGATCGAGGGCTTTGGCTCCTACGGCTTCCCCGAGTCGCATGCGGCCAGTTTTGCACTGTTGGTCTATGCCAGCGCCTGGATCAAATGCCATGAGCCGGCCGCGTTTTTGGCCGGACTGCTCAATGCGCAGCCACTGGGGTTTTACTCACCCAGTCAGCTGGTTCAGGATGCGCGCCGGCACGGCGTGGAAGTGCGTCCGCCCGATGTGATGTGTTCGACTTGGGATTGCAGCCTGGAGCTGCCCTATTCCGAACATTTCGCACATTCATATCATTCAGCGCCTACCTCCCTGCCCGCAGCGCAGGCTCGTTCGTCGTCGACACCCGCCGCCCCACAAAGCGGCCCACCTGCCGATTCACGCGCCGGCCCGGCCGTTCGACTCGGCTTGAGGCTGCTCGCTGGGTTGTCACCCGACGTGGCCCAACGCATCGCGGTCGCCCGACAGCAAGCTCCCTTCATCGACGTAGACGACCTGGCCCGCCGCGCGGACCTCGACCAACGCACCTTGCGCGCCCTGGCAGCCGGCGATGCGCTGATGAGCCTCTCAGGCCACCGCCGCCAGCAGGTCTGGGAGGCCTCAGCCCTGCACCGCGCACCGCCGCTGTTGCGTGAGGCCCCGGTGGCCGAAGTCCCGCTGGCCCTGCCCGCCGCCCCAGAAGGCGAGGAAATCGTGTTCGACTACGCCTCCCAAGGCCTGACGCTGCGCCGTCACCCCCTGGCTTTGCTGCGCGCGCAGATGAACGCCCAGCGCCTGCTCAGTGCCAGCGAGTTGCATGGTTTTCCGAATGGGAGACTGGCGCGTGCCTGCGGCATCGTCACCGTGCGACAACAGCCTGGTACCGCCTCGGGCGTGGTCTTCGTGACCCTGGAAGACGAGACCGGCACGGTCAACGTGATCGTGTGGCCGGCCTTGAAAGAACGCCAGCGGCGCGAGTTGGTGCACTCACGGCTGCTGGCGGTCTATGGGGTGTGGCAGCGCGAAGGCGAAGTGCGCCACCTGGTGGCACACCGCCTGCGCGACTTGTCGCCCCTGCTGGGGCGCCTGAGCACCCACAGCCGGGACTTTCACTGACACGGGTGCGTCAGCTTCAGCGCCTCAGCGCTTGCGGGCCGGCGGCAAGTCGGTGCAACTGCCGTGGGCCGCTTCGGCACACAGGCCGATGCTTTCACCCAAGGTGGGATGCGGGTGGATCGTCTTGCCGATGTCGACCTCGTCGGCCCCCATCTCGATGGCCAGCGCGATTTCACCGATCATGTCGCCTGCATGGGTGCCGACAATGCCGCCACCCAGGATGCGGCCATGGCCGTTGGCCTCGGGGCTGTCATCGAACAACAGCTTGGTGAAGCCTTCATCGCGGCCATTGGCAATCGCCCGACCGGACGCCGACCACGGGAACAGGCCCTTCTTGACCTTGATGCCCTGGGCCTTGGCCTGGTCCTCGGTCAGACCCACCCAGGCCACTTCCGGATCGGTGTAGGCCACGCTCGGGATCACGCGGGCATCGAACTGGGCCTTGGCCAGCTTCTCGTCACCCAGCAACTCACCCGCCACCACTTCGGCCGCCACATGCGCCTCGTGCACCGCCTTGTGCGCCAGCATGGGCTGACCCACCAAGTCGCCAATGGCGAAGATGTGCGGCACGTTGGTGCGCATCTGCACGTCCACCGGAATGAAGCCACGGTCGGTCACGGCCACACCGGCCTTGTCCGCGTCGATCTTCTTGCCGTTGGGCGTGCGACCCACGGCTTGCAGCACCAGGTCATAGGTCTGCTCGCTCAGCGTGCCATCGGCCCCCTCGAACTTCACCTTGATGCCTTCGGGCGTGGCCTCGGCACCCACCGTCTTGGTCTTCAACATGATGTTGTCAAAGCGCGGCGCGTTCATCTTCTGCCAGACCTTGACCAGATCCCGGTCAGCGCCCTGCATCAGGCCGTCCATCATCTCGACCACGTCCAGGCGGGAGCCCAGGGTGGAGTACACCGTGCCCATTTCCAAGCCGATGATGCCGCCGCCCACGATCAGCATCTTCTTGGGCACTCCCTGGAGCGCGAGCGCCCCGGTCGAGTCCACGATGCGATCGTCTTGTGGGAAGAACGGCAGGCGCACCGCCTGCGAGCCAGCGGCAATGATGGCGCGCTTGAAACGCACCACCTTGGCCCCCCCGGTCTTCTCCTGGCCGGCACCCGAGGTCTCTTCGACCTTCAGGTGATACGGGTCGATGAAGACGCCATAGCCGCGCACGGTCGTGACCTTGCGCATCTTGGCCATGGCAGCCAGGCCCCCTGTCAACTTGCCAATGACCTTTTCCTTGTGGCCACGCAGCTTGTCGATGTTAACGCTGGGCTCGGCAAACTCCACGCCCGCATCCGCCAGGTGGCGCACTTCGTCCATCACCGCTGCCACGTGCAGCAGGGCCTTGGACGGGATGCAGCCCACGTTCAGGCACACACCACCCAGGGTGGCGTAGCGCTCGACGATGACGGTGCTCAAGCCCAGGTCGGCTGCGCGGAAGGCCGCCGAGTAACCGCCAGGGCCGCCGCCCAGTACCAGGACGTCGCACTCGACGTCCACGGGGCCGCTGTAACTGCCTGCCGGTGCCGGGGCCACCACGGCGGGTGCCGAAGTCGCAGCCACAGGAGCCGCAGCCGGTGCAGCCGGTGCAGCCGCCGGAGCCGCTGCGGGAGCGGTCGAAGCCGTGGCCCCCGCATCCGCGCTTTCCAGCGTCAGGATCACCGTGCCCTGGTTGATCTTGTCACCCAGCGCCACCTTGATCTCCTTCACCACACCGGCGTGGGATGACGGAATCTCCATCGATGCCTTGTCGGACTCGACGGTGACCAGGCTCTGCTCGGCCTTCACCGTGTCGCCCGGCTTGACCAGCACCTCGATGATGGCCACATCCTTGAAATCGCCAATGTCGGGAACTTGTACGTCAATCAATGCCATGTCGTTCTCCCGATCACAGCACGATGCGGCGGAAGTCCGCCAGCAGCGACGCAAAGTACACGTTGAAGCGCGCAGCCGACGCTCCGTCGATGACGCGGTGATCCCACGACAGCGACAGCGGCAGCATCAGGCGAGGCTGGAAAGCTTGGCCGTCCCACTTCGGCTCGATGGTGCTCTTGCACACCCCCATGATTGCCACCTCGGGCGCATTGATGATCGGCGTGAAGTACTTGCCGCCGATCCCGCCCAGCGACGAGATCGAGAAGCAGCCACCGGACATGTCGGCCGGACCCAGCTTGCCGTCGCGTGCCTTCTTGGCCAGCTCCGACATCTCCTGGCTGATCTGGAAGATGCCCTTCTTGTCGGCATCCTTGATCACCGGCACCACCAGGCCATTGGGCGTGTCCGCCGCAAAGCCGATGTGGAAGTAGTTCTTCATCACCAGCTGATCGCCGTCCAGCGACGCGTTGAACTCGGGGAACTTCTTCAAAGCCGCCACAGCTGCCTTGATCATGAAAGCCAGCATCGTGACCTTCACGCCCGACTTCTCGTTTTCCTTGTTCAACTGAACGCGGAAAGCCTCCAGCTCGGTGATGTCCGCATCGTCGTGGTTCGTGACGTGCGGGATGACCACCCAATTGCGGTGCAGGTTGGCGCCCGAGATCTTCTTGATGCGCGACATGTCCTTGCGCTCGATCGGGCCAAACTTGGCGAAGTCCACCTTCGGCCAGGGCAGCAGCCCCGGGAACGCGCCTTCCGATCCCGCCGCCGGGGCCTTGGCCTGCTGAGCAACCGTCTGCAAGCTACCCGTCATCACCGTGCGCACGAAGTTCTGCACGTCGGTCTGGGTGATGCGGCCCTTGAAGCCGCTGCCCTTGACCTCGGCCAGAGGCACGCCCAGTTCACGCGCGAACTTGCGGATGCTCGGCGAGGCGTGCGGGAGTGCCGCCGATGGTGTACCCGGCTGGTGTGCCGGCAAGGCCGCCGCAGCGACCGCGGCGACCGGTGCAGCCACCTCAGCAGACGCGACCGCCGGTGCGCTGACGGGAGCCGAAGCAGGGGCAGCAGCCGGTGCCACAGCGGCCCCGCCCACACCTTCCAGCACCGCAATCGGCGTGCCCTTGGCCACCTTGTCACCCAGCTTCACCAGCAGGCTCTTGACCACGCCGGCATGCGAGGACGGAATCTCCATCGAAGCCTTGTCGGACTCGACGGTGATCAGGCTCTGCTCGGCCTTCACGGTGTCACCCACCTTGACCAGCAACTCGATCACGGCCACTTCATCGAAGTCACCGATGTCGGGCACCGTGATCTCGATCGGGCCAGGCGCGACAACGGCCGCAGCAGCCGACGCGGGTGCCATGGTTGCCGCAGGTTCAGCAATCGGGGTTGCGACAGGTGCGGCCACCGGCACAGCGGTTGCAGAGGCAGCCGCCCCCACGTCAGCCGTCTCCAGCATCAGGACCAGGGAGCCTGTGCTCACCTTGTCGCCCAAAGCCACCCGCAACTCCTTCACCACGCCCGCGTGGGAAGACGGGATTTCCATCGAAGCCTTGTCAGACTCCACGGTGATCAAGCTCTGTTCGGCCTTCACGGTATCGCCGGCTTTCACCAGCACCTCGATGATCGCCACTTCATCAAAGTCCCCAATGTCAGGGACCTTCACTTCAATCAATGCCATTTTGTGTCTCCATTCAGGACGACGTCATACGTTGGTTCGACAGCCGCAGCCCGCGCACATCGGTGGCGCAGGGCTTCGGCCTCGGTTCGGTGTCTGAGGGACTCAGGCGTACAGCGGGTTGACCTTGTCGGCCTTGATCCCGTACTTCTGAATGGCCTCGGCCACCTTGGCCAGCGGCAACTTGCCATCGTCGGCCAGCGCCTTGAGGGCGGCAACCACGATGTAATGGCGATTGATTTCGAAGTGCTCGCGCAGCTTGCTGCGGAAGTCGCTGCGACCGAAACCGTCCGTACCCAGCACCTTGTAGCTGCGGCCCTTCGGGATGAAGGGACGGATCTGCTCAGCGTAGGCCTTCATGTAGTCGGTCGAAGCCACCACCGGGCCGTCGAACGGCTGCAACTGCGCCGTCACGAACGGCAGCTTCGGCGTCTCCAGCGGATGCAGCAGGTTGAAGCGGTCGGCATTCTGACCATCGCGGGTCAGCTCGTTGAAGCTCGGGCAGCTCCACACATTGGCCGACAGGCCCCAGTCGGATTCCAGCAACGCCTTGGCCGCGATCGACTCACGCAAGATCGTGCCCGAACCCAGCAGGTTCACGCACGTCTTGCCGGCTTCGCCTTCTTGCAGCAGGTACATGCCCTTGAGGATCTGCTCTTCAGTGCCCTGCTTGAGGCCCGGCATCGCATAGTTCTCGTTGAGCAGCGTCAGGTAGAAGAACACGTTTTCCTGGTTCTCGACCATGCGCTTGAGGCCATGGTGCAGGATCACGCCCACTTCGTGCGCAAACGTCGGGTCATACGACACGCAGTTCGGGATGGTGCCAGCCAGGATGTGGCTGTGACCATCTTCGTGCTGCAGACCTTCGCCGTTCAGCGTGGTCCGGCCCGAGGTGCCGCCCAGCAAGAAGCCGCGCGCCTGCATGTCACCGGCCGCCCAGGCCAGGTCACCAATGCGCTGGAAGCCGAACATCGAGTAGTACACGTAGAACGGGATCATGATCCGGTTGCTCGTGCTGTAGCTCGTCGCGGCCGCAATCCAGCTGGACATGCCACCGGCTTCGTTGATGCCCTCTTGCAGGATCTGACCGGCCTTGTCCTCGCGGTAGTACATCACCTGGTCCTTGTCGACCGGGGTGTAGAGCTGACCTGCGGGGTTGTAGATCCCGATCTGACGGAACAGGCCTTCCATACCGAAGGTGCGTGCCTCGTCCACCAGAATGGGCACCACGCGGGGGCCCATGGCCTGGTCACGCAGGAGCTGCGTCAGGAAACGCACATACGCCTGGGTGGTGGAAATCTCACGGCCCTCGGCAGTGGGCTCCAGCACCGCTTTGAACGTGTCCAGCGGCGGGATGGTGAACTGCTCATCCGCCTTCACGCGGCGGTGTGGCAAGTAGCCACCCAAGGCCTTGCGGCGCTCGTGCAGGTACTTCATCTCCGGCGAGTCTTCCGAAGGCTTGAAGAACGGGATCTTCGGCAGCTCGCTGTCCGGAATCGGCAAGTTGAAGCGATCGCGGAAGTAGCGAATGTCGTCGTCGGTCAGCTTCTTGGTCTGGTGAACGGTGTTCTTGCCTTCACCGGCCTTGCCCATGCCATAGCCCTTGACCGTCTTGATCAACAGCACCGTCGGCTGGCCCTTGTGGTTCACGGCGCGGTGGTAGGCGGCGTACACCTTCTGCGGATCATGGCCCCCACGCTTGAGCGCGAAGATCTGCTCGTCGGTCATCTTCGCGACCAGTTCGGCCACACGCGGATCGCGTTCGAAGAAGTGCTTGCGGACAAAGGCACCGTCATTGGCCTTCATGGCCTGATAGTCACCATCCGGGATGTCCATCATGATCTTGCGCATGATGCCGTCCTTGTCCTTGGCCAGCAGCGCATCCCATTCACTGCCCCACAGCAGCTTGATCACGTTCCAGCCCGAGCCGCGGAACTCACCTTCGAGTTCCTGAACGATCTTGCCGTTGCCGCGCACCGGGCCATCCAGGCGCTGCAGGTTGCAGTTCACCACGAAGATCAGGTTGTCGAGCTTTTCACGTGCGGCCAAGCCGATCGCGCCCAGCGATTCGGGTTCGTCCATCTCGCCGTCGCCGCAGAACACCCAGACCTTGCGGTTGCTGGTGTCGGCAATGCCACGGGCGTGCAGGTACTTCAGGAAACGAGCCTGGTAGATCGCCATCAGCGGGCCCAGGCCCATCGACACGGTCGGAAACTGCCAGAAAGCCGGCATCAGCTTGGGGTGGGGGTAGCTCGACAGCCCCTTTCCATCGACTTCCTGACGGAAATTGAGCAACTGCTCCTCGGTCAGGCGGCCTTCCAGGTAAGCGCGGGCGTACACGCCGGGCGACACGTGACCCTGGAAGTAGATGCAATCGCCGCCGTGGCCTTCGCTCTCGGCATGCCAGAAATGGTTGAAGCCGGCACCGAACATGTGGGCCAGCGAAGCGAACGAGCCAATGTGACCACCCAGGTCGCCGCCATCTTCGGGGTTGTGGCGATTGGCCTTGACCACCATCGCCATGGCGTTCCAGCGCATATAAGAGCGCAGGCGCTCTTCGATCTCGATGTTGCCCGGACAACGGGCCTCGTCCTCGACCGGAATGGTGTTGACGTAAGCCGTGTTGGCTGAAAACGGCATGTCGATCCCTGCCTGGCGGGCATGGTCGAGCACATTTTCAAGGAGTTGGTGGGCGCGGTCGCGGCCCTCGGAGTCGATGACGGCGGACAGGGCGTCCAGCCACTCACGGGTTTCTTGGGGATCCTGGTCCTGAGGGCCGGACGCCATGGGATCTTGAGCAGACATGGGTTGAGTCTCCAGATTGTTGATAGCGGTGAGCCACTCACTTAAGGGTGGTCACCAGGGCTTCGGTCCGTGGGTAAACGGCAAAGCCCCGACACTACGAATCGTTTGCGCAACAGGGTGGCATTGCGAAACTTCCGAAAATATAAGCGATAAGTGCGCTCTCCATGGGCGTGCTTCGCCGACTGATAATCACCCCATGGCATTTCCGTCACCCCATCACGTCCCGACTTCACCCTCCAGCCCAACACAGGCCGACACGCCCAACCGCCTGTTCTGGCGCTGGTGGCGCAAGCAAAGCCCCAGTCAGCAGGACCGCTATGCGACCCTGGGGCCTCTGGTGTCGGTGCTGCTTTTCCTGGTCGTGATCATTGCGGCCTTCTGGTATTTGCGCAATGAGGAACTGGAGCGGGAGCAGGAATCGGTCAAGCGAGACACCGAAGTCGTGCAGCAACAGCTGCGCCTGCGTCTCATCGAAAACCAGGAGCACTTGCAGCGGCTGGCTCGCGACGTCAATTTCAAGGCGCTCTCTGTCGAGCAGTTCATGTTGCAGGCCAGCGACTTCGTTCGGCCGCGTCCGGAAATTTTGAGCGTGTCGTGGCTGCAGGCTGACGCCAAGGTCAAAGCCGCGCGCACCACCCTGACCTTGTCCCTGGAATCGGGACACCCGGTTGACCGCGATCCGCTGGAAAACCAGGCTGACCTGTACACCCCCCTGCACACGACACCCGAGCCCCGTCAGGCTCTCGCCCAGGCGCGGGAGCGCAACCAGCCCGCCTACTCACGCCCCTTTCTCAACGCTTCAGGCAGCAAGGTCATCCAGTTGCATCTGCCCATGGTGGATCGGCAGGGCTTTGTAGGCGCGATCATCGCCGAATATTCCCTCGAGGCCCTGATGCGCCATCAAGTGCCGCAAGAGGTGGTGCAGCGCCACGCCATGAGTCTGGTGCGTGCAGACGGCGACCTGCTGACCAGCTCGGTCGGTGCGGTCACCTCCCACTCGGCCAAGCCCAGCTTCGTCCACGACGTCATCGTCACCCCCGTCGGCAACGGACTGCTCTTGCGTGGCATGGGGTTCAAAACTTCGTCCAGCCTGGTCGGCAGCACCCTGTTCTGGATGGTGGTCGCCCTGTCTCTGCTCACGGTCTGGACCCTGGTCGGCACCCTGCGCCACATGCGCCGTCGTGCCGAGATCCAGAAAACGCTGGTGCAAGAGACCAATTTCCGCCGCGCGATGGAAAACTCCATGCTGACCGGCATGCGCACCATCGACCTGGAAGGCCGCATCACCTACGTCAACCCGGCCTTCTGCGCCATGACCGGTTTTGCAGAACACGAACTGATCGGCGCCCGCCCGCCCTACCCCTACTGGCCGCGCGACCGCCTCGAAGAATTCCACCGCATGTTTCAGCAAGAGCTGATGGGCCGCAGCCCCATGGGGGGCGTCGAGCTCAACATGGAACGTCGTGACGGCAGCCAGTTCGACGCCCGCATGTACGTCTCACCCCTGATCGATGCCGAGGGCAACCAGACCGGCTGGATGACCTCGGTCACCAACATCACCGAAGCCAAGCGCGTGCGCGACCAGCTCACCGCTGCCCACGAGCGCTTCACTACCGTGCTGGAGGGGCTGGATGCCGCCGTGTCGGTGATGTCGGTGCAGCGTGGCGAGATGCTGTTTGCCAACCGATCCTACCGGATCTGGTTTGGCGGCAACCCCGAAGCCCACGTCCAACTCACCGGTGGCAAGGTCATGCCGGACGAGGTCATCGACGGCGATGAGGCGGTGGACCACTTCGGAGGCTTGCCCACTCAGAAGTTGACAGACGCCGGCAGCGACACTCACGAGGTCTACATGGACAACGTGCAAAAGTGGTTCGACGTGCGGGCCCGCTATGTGCAATGGACCGACGGCAATCTCGCCCAGATGCTCATTGCCACCGACATCACCGCGCGCAAGCAGGCCGAAGACGCTGCGGCCCGCCAGGCCGAGAAAGCGCAGTTCACCAGCCGCCTCATCACCATGGGTGAAATGGCGTCCACCGTGGCGCACGAACTCAATCAGCCGCTGGCCGCCATCTCCAACTACTGCAGCGGCATGATCAGCCGCGTGCAGTCCGGCAACATCGACAACGAGCAACTCGTGGGCGCCTTGGAAAAAACCTCGCGCCAGGCCCAGCGCGCCGGCCAGATCATCCACCGCATCCGCCAGTTCGTGAAACGCAGCGAGCCGCAACGCCAGCCTGCTCGTGTACGCGACATCATCGATGCCGTGCTGGAGCTGGCCGTGTTCGAGATGAAGCGTCGCCGTGTCACCCTCAACTCGACGGTGGCCAACCGCCTGCCCACGATCATGGCCGACCCCATCCTGATCGAACAGGTGCTGCTCAATCTGCTCAAAAACGCCGCCGAGGCCATCGACTCGTCGCAGACGCCCCAATCGCGTCGCCACATCGATCTGCGCGTACAACAACGTCACATTGACGACCAAGGCCCAGTGGTCGAGTTCTCGGTTTCGGATGGTGGCCCGGGCATGAGCGAAGACATCCTGGCTCGCCTGTTTGAGGCCTTCCACTCCACCAAGGCCGAGGGACTGGGCATTGGCTTGAGCCTGTGCCGATCGATCATCGAATCGCACCATGGCCGCATCAAGGCAGAGAACATCTACAATGGGCAGATGGTCACGGGGTGTCGGTTCACCTTCACACTCCCGATCGACAACAGCGACGAGGCCGACACAGGTCTTCCTTTTCCAATCGATTTACTTGCCGAACAACCATGAGCTTGATCCCGAAAAAAGGCACTGTGTATGTGGTCGACGATGACGAGGCCGTGCGCGACTCGTTGCAGTGGCTGCTGGAAGGCAAGGACTACCGCGTCCGTTGTTTCGATTCGGCTGAATCCTTCCTGGCCCGTTTCGACCCCCGAGAAGTCGCCTGTCTGATCGCCGACATCCGCATGGACGGCATGAGCGGCCTGGAGCTGCAAGACAAGCTGCTCGAGCGCAAGTCGCCGCTGCCCATCGTGTTCATCACTGGTCACGGCGACGTGCCCATGGCTGTGAACACCATGAAAAAGGGCGCGATGGACTTCATCGAGAAGCCCTTCAAGGAAGACGCCCTGGTCGCCTTGGTCGAGCGCATGCTGGACGAAGCCCGGACCGCCTTCTCGCAGTCGCAAGAAGCCGCCAGCCGCGATGCCCTGCTGTCGCGCCTGACCACCCGCGAGGCACAGGTGCTCGAACGCATCGTTGCCGGCCGTCTGAACAAGCAGATTGCCGACGACCTGGGTATCAGCATCAAGACGGTGGAAGCCCACCGCGCCAACGTGATGGAGAAGCTCAACGCCAACACCGTGGCCGACCTTCTGAAGATTGCCCTCGGTGCCAATGCAGCCCCTGCCCACGCAGCCGCTGCCAAGTAAGCCAACTATCGGAGCACGGCCCACACGGTCGTCTCCCGCTGAAAGGCCGCCCACCCGCTGTGGCGGCCTTTTTCTATTGACCCCTTGATTGCACACCTACCGGAGCAGCCCATGACAGCCCAACTCATCGACGGCAACGCCCTGTCCAAACAACTGCGTGGCGAAGTCGCCCAGCGCGCCGCCGCCCTCACCGCCAAGGGCGTTCAACCCGGCTTGGCCGTGGTCCTGGTGGGCGAGAACCCTGCCAGCCAGGTTTACGTTCGCAACAAGGTCAAGGCCTGCGAAGAGGCGGGTTTGCATTCCGTGCTGGAAAAGTACGACGCCACCATGACCGAGGCTGAGCTGCTGGCCCGCGTCGAAGCCCTGAACAACGACCCGAGCATCCACGGCATCCTGGTGCAGCTTCCCCTGCCCAAGCACATCGACGACCACAAGGTCATCGAAGCCATCTCGCCGCTCAAGGACGTGGACGGTTTCCACGTCGCCAGCGCCGGCGCCCTGATGGTCGGTGAGGTCGGCTTCAAGGCCTGCACGCCCTACGGCTGCATGAAGATGCTCGAGTCCATCGGCATGACCGACCTGCGCGGCAAGCACGCCGTGGTGATTGGCCGCTCCAACATCGTCGGCAAGCCCATGGCCATGATGCTGCTGGCCGCCAACGCCACCGTCACCGTCACCCACAGCGGCACCGCCGATCTGGGCGCCATGACGCGTCAGGCCGACATCGTGGTCGCCGCCGTGGGCAAGCGCAATGTGCTGACCGCCGACATGCTCAAGCCCGGTGCCGTGGTGATCGACGTGGGCATGAACCGCGACGACGAAGGCAAGCTCTGCGGTGACGTGGACTTCAACGGCTGCAAGGAAGTCGCGGGCTACATCACCCCCGTGCCGGGTGGGGTCGGCCCGATGACCATTACCATGTTGCTGGTCAATACCATGGAAGCTGCCGAGCGCGCTGCCGCCCAAGGCTGATGGGCCACGGGTTGACGCCCTCCACGGCGTCGGCCTTGCATTTCCTCGGTGGCACCCCATGTACCGCACAGGACACTTTTGCGCTTCTTCCGGATCCCCCATGAGCACCAACCCACTGCTTGACACCACCGGCTTGCCCCTGTTTGATCAGATCAAGCCCGAACATGTGACGCCGGCCCTGGACGTGCTGCTGGCCGATGCCGAAGCCGCGCTGACCAAGGTCACTGGCCCAGACGTGCCGCCGGACTACGATGCCCTGTCCCTGCTGCTGGATGTGAGCACCGAGCGCCTGGGCCGTGCCTGGGGCGCGGTGGGCCACCTCAACAGCGTGGCCGACACGCCCGAGATCCGCGCCGCGTACAACGAAAACCTGCCGCGCGTCACCGAGTTCTACACCCGCCTGGGCTCCGACGAGCGCCTGTACGCCAAGTACAAGGCCCTCAACGAAGCCCAAAAGGGGCTCGACCCCGAGCGCCGCCTGAGCCCGGCACGGCAACGCGCCCTCGACCTGGCGCTGCGCGGTTTTGTGCTGGGTGGCGCCGAGTTGCAAGGCGAAGCCAAGGCACGCTTTGCGGCCATCCAGGAAGAGCACGCGGCCAAGTCGCAGGCCTTTTCCGAACACGTGATGGACGCCACCGATGCCTACAGCTGCTACGTGCGGGCCGATGAACTGGCGGGCGTGCCCGAGGATGTGCTGCACGCCACCCGTGCCGCAGCCGAAGCAGAAGGCAAAGAGGGTCACAAGCTGACCTTGCACATGCCGTGCTACCTGCCCGTCATGCAGTACGCCAGCAACCGCGCGCTGCGCGAAACGATGTACCGTGCTTACGCGACCCGCGCCAGCGAGTTCGGACCTGAAGAGCGCGACAACACCGCCTTGATGAGCGACCTGTTGGCGCTGCGCCAGGAAGAAGCCCGCCTGCTGGGCTACGCCAACTATGCCGAGGTGTCGCTGGTTCCCAAAATGGCCGACAGTCCAGACCAAGTCGTGCATTTCCTGCGTGACCTGGCCCAGCGCGCCCGTCCGTTTGCCGAGAAGGACATGGCAGAGTTGCGCGACTTTGCCCGCGACGAGTGCGACTTGCCCGATCTGCAAGCCTGGGACGTGGCCTACGTGAGCGAGAAGCTCAAGGAAGCCCGCTACGCCTTCAGCGATCAGGAAGTCAAACAGTACTTCACCGAGCCCACTGTGCTCAAGGGCCTGTTCGGCCTGATCGAAAAGCTGTTCGACGTGCAGATTCAGCCCGACAGCGCCCCCGTCTGGCATGAATCGGTGCGCTTCTTTCGCATTGAGCGGGCTGGCCAGCTGATCGGCCAGTTCTACCTCGACCCCTACGCCCGCGTCGGCAAGCGCCCCGGCGCCTGGATGGACGATGTGCGCGGTCGCTGGACGCGCCCGGACACCCAGGGCACTCAGACGCCGGTGGCGCACCTCGTGTGCAACTTCGCCAAGGGCGTGGGCGACAAGCCTGCCCTGCTCACCCACGACGACGTCACCACCCTGTTTCATGAGTTCGGCCACGGCCTGCACCACATGCTGACCCAGGTGAACGACATCGGCGTGTCCGGCATCAGCGGTGTGGAATGGGATGCGGTCGAATTGCCCAGCCAGTTCATGGAGAACTTCTGCTGGGAGTGGGATGTGGTTCAGCAACTCACCAGCCATGTCGACACCGGCGCGCACCTGCCCCGCGCCCTGTTCGACAAGATGGTCGCCGCCAAGAACTTCCAGAGCGGCATGCAGACCGTGCGCCAGATCGAGTTCTCGCTGTTCGACATGCGCCTGCACGCCGAACCCGAGTCGGACGCGAACGTTCAGAAGGTGGTCGACGAGGTGCGCGCCGAAGTGGCCGTCAACATCCCGCCCGCTTTCAACCGCTTTCAGCACAGCTTTTCACACATCTTTGCCGGCGGCTACGCGGCAGGCTATTACAGCTACAAGTGGGCTGAGGTACTCTCTGCGGATGCGTACGCCGCTTTCGAGGAAGCCGCGACCGCCGAATCCGGGGTGCTGAGCCCCGAAGTCGGTCGTCGCTACCGCGAGGCCATCCTCGAAGCGGGCGGCAGCCGTTCGGCCATGGAGAACTTCAAGGCCTTCCGGGGCCGCGAACCGCGCATCGACGCCTTGCTGCGTCACCAAGGCATGAGTTGAGTACCCCAAGGGGCTGAGGGAGTTGAAGATGAACCGCGTTGTGGTGAGTGCATTGGTCAGCGGATTGCTCTGTGCAGGCGTCTCGTCGCCTGCCTTGGCGCAGTACAAGGTGGTCGGCCCCGATGGCCGCATCACCTACACCGACCGACCACCGGTGGACCGACCTGTCAAGGCGGTCAAACCTTCAGGCGCTGTCGCTGACAATGCGGCGCTGCCCTATGCCTTGCGCAACGTGGTGGCACGCTACCCGGTCACCTTGTACACCAGCTCGGCCTGTGCTGCATGCGACGCGGGCCGGACCCTGCTCAAGGGGCGCGGCGTGCCCTTCACCGAGAAAACGGTGACCACCTCTGACGACGCCCGCGTCCTGCAAAGCCGCGAGGGCACCAACCAGGTCCCGGTGGTGCGCATTGGCAGCAAGCAGATCGCGGGCTATGAACAAGGTGAGTGGACGTCTTACCTCGACGCTGCCGGCTACCCCAGCCAGTCGGCCCTGCCGCCCACCTATCGCCATCCGGCTGCGACGCCTCTGGCGCCCACCGCCAACCCACCGCAGTTGGCCCCAGCGGCCGATCCGGCCCCCACGTCATCTCCCGAACCCGCGCCCGCCAGCCCAGGCGGCACCGCGCCTCCCGGCTTCCGTTTCTGACCCTTGAGCTCTTCTACCCTTTCTGGTGACGGCAACGCCGTTCACCCGGTCGTCGCCATCGTCGGCGGCGGCCCGGCCGGCCTGATGGCCGCCGAAGACCTGTCCTCGCATGGCATCCAGGTCGACCTGTACGACAGCATGCCCTCGGTAGGCCGCAAGTTTCTGCTGGCCGGACGCGGTGGCCTGAACCTGACGCACGCCGAGGCATTGCCGCGCTTTGTCAGCCGTTATGCCGTGCGCGAGGCCCAGCTTGCCCCCCTGATCGACGCCTTCACGCCCGACGCGCTGCGCGCCTGGGCGCAAGGCCTGGGCATCAGCACCTTCGTCGGCACGTCCCAACGGGTCTTTCCGACCGACATGAAGGCCGCGCCGCTTCTGCGCGCCTGGTTGCATCGCCTGCGTGAAGCCGGGGTGCGTTTTCACATGCGCCATCGCTGGCTGGGCTGGGATGAGTCGGGGGCAATGCGCTTCCACACGCCCAGCGGCGAGCAGACTATGAGCCCGCGGGCCACCGTGCTGGCCCTGGGTGGCGGCAGCTGGTCAAGGCTGGGCTCGGACGGCGCCTGGTGGCCTTGGCTGCAGACGCGGGGCGTGGACGTGGCGCCCTTGCAAGCAGCCAATTGCGGCTTTGATGTGGCCGCTACCGGCCCAGACCGCACGGGTTGGAGCGATTTCCTGCGCCAGAAGTTTGCCGGGCAACCCATCAAGCCCGTGGCGCTGCAGTTCACCGACCAAACTGGCCACACCCACCGCCAACAAGGCGAGTTCGTGCTGACCGACACGGGGGTGGAAGGCAGCCTGATCTATGCGTTCTCCGCTGCCATCCGTGACCAGATTGCGGCACACGGCCATGCCACGGTCTACCTGGACCTGCTGCCCTCGCACACGCCCGAGCAGGTGCTTGCCGAGACCTCGCGCGCCCGCGGACCACGCAGCCTCTCGACCCACCTGAAAAGCCGGCTGGGCATCCAGGGACTGAAAATGGCGCTGCTGCACGAGGTGCTGAGCCCCGCGCAGTTGAACGACCCAGCTCAACTGGCGCAAGCCCTCAAAGCCCTGCCGATCACCCTGAAAGCGCCGCGCCCCATCGACGAGGCCATCAGCACCGCCGGCGGCGTGCGCTTCGAGGGCATGAACGCTCAGTTGATGTTGAACAACCTGCCCGGCGTGTTCTGCGCCGGCGAGATGCTGGACTGGGAAGCCCCCACGGGGGGCTATCTGCTCACGGCGTCGATGGCGACCGGTCGCCAGGCGGCGCAGGGTGTGATCGCGTTCCTGGCCGCTTAACCCGCAAAGCGCTCCCACGCCGACCCGAACAAGCCGGGTTCGGTAAGCGCCACGAACACGAGCCCGGCCACGGCGCCCGCCAGATGGGCGTCATGGTTGATGCGCCCCCGGTTTTGCTTCGAGGCATACCAGCTGTAGGCGATGTAACCCACCGCGAACAGTGGCGCCGGAATTGGCACCGGGATGGGCATGATGAAGAGCGAGGCGGTGAGGAAGTACACAATGGACGCAAACAGCACCGCCAGCACCGCACCCGAGGCGCCCAGGCAACGATAGCCGGGGTCATTTCGGTGTTGGACATAGGTGCCCGCGCCACTGACCAGCAAGCCGAAGGCATAGAGCGCCACGAAGCTCGCTGTGCCCATCACGGGCTCCAGCGGGAACGCAAAGGCCCACAGCGTGAACATGTTGAACAGCAGGTGGGGCACGTCGGCGTGCAAAAACCCGCTGCTGATCACCGTCACATACTGGCGCTGCCTGAAGAACCAATAGGGTCGAAACAGGTGGCGCTCGATCATCTGGGGCGAGCGATACAGCCCGAACAGGCTGGCGCACACGTTGATGACGAGGATGAGCGCCGCCGCCGGGGCGTCGAGGTCAAGCATTCAGGCCGGCGAAGACGTTCTGCACGTCCTCGTTGTCATCGAGCGCGGCCAAGAAGGCTTCGACCTCTTCCAGGGCCTCGGCGCTCAGGCTGGCGGCATCGACCGGGTTCTTGGGCCGGTAGCCCAGCTTGGCCGTCAGCACCCGAAAGCCCTGGGCCGGCAGCGCCCGGCTGACCAGGTCCAGATCCGTGGGGTCGGTCCAGAACAGCATGGTGCCGTCTTCATCGCCCTGTTCCACATCTTGCGCACCCGCCTCGATGGCGGCCAACTCGGCGTCGGCACCGGCCGTGGCCGCCTCGGCTTCGATGATGCCCACGTGGTCGAAGTCCCATGCCACCGAGCCGGACGTGCCCAGTTGGCCCTTGCGGAACAACACACGCATGTCGGACGCGGCGCGGTTCACGTTGTCGGTCAGGCACTCCACCATCACCGGCACGCGATGCGGGGCAAAGCCCTCGTAGACCACATGCTCGAAATGCACCGCCTCCCCCGTGAGGCCTGCGCCCTTCTTGATCGCGCGCTCCAGGGTGTCCTTGGGCATGGACACCTTGCGAGCCTGCTCCACCACCAGGCGCAAGCGCGCGTTGGCGGCGGGGTCTGCACCGTGGCGGGCGGCCACCATGATGTCTTTGGCCAATTTGCCAAACAGCCTGCCCTTGGCATTGGCGGCCACGTCCTTGTGCTTTGCTTTCCACTGTGCGCCCATGTCGGCTGCTCCTGGAGGGTTCTTGTTGTTGTGTGTGAGACCAGCTCAGAAGGTCAGGGTCTTGACGCCGTGCGAGGTACCCAGCAGGCACACGCCTGCCTTGTTGCGCGCGAACACGCCCACGGTCACGACGCCCGGGATCTGGTTGATGTCGGACTCGAACTGCGCCGGGGCGGTGATCTGCAGCCCGGTCACGTCAACGATGAGGTTGCCGTTGTCGGTGGTCACGCCTTCGCGCACCTTGCCGGCACCACCCAGCTTGGCAAACGCACGGATCACCTGCGCGGCCGCCATCGGGATCACTTCGACGGGCAGCGGGAACTTGCCCAGGGCATCGACCAGCTTGGACTCGTCGGCGATGCAGACAAACTGCTCGGCCAGGTCGGCCACGATCTTCTCGCGGGTCAGCGCGGCACCGCCCCCCTTGATCATGTGGCCGGCGTGGTCGATCTCGTCGGCGCCGTCGATGTAGACGCCCAGCGAGGTCACGGATTCGGCTGGCAGCACCTGGATGCCCAGCGCTTCCAGGCGCTGCGTGCTGCGCACCGAGCTGGACACGGCACCGGCCACACGCTGGGGGTCGGCTTTCAGCGCCTCGCCCAGCGCGTCGATGAACTTGTCAACGGTCGAGCCCGTGCCCACGCCCACGATGCTGCCGGGCTTCACGTAATCCAGGGCCGCGCGGCCCACCAGGGTTTTCAGTTCGTCTTGGGTCATGGGAGTTTCGTTGGTCAAGGCCGGCCCGTCAGCGTCATCCACGCCAGCAGGCCACCGATCAGCACCGGTTGGTGCACCATGTAAAAAGTCAGGCTCCAGCGGCCCAGCAGGCTCAATCCCTGCCTGATGCGCAGCCACCAGTTCGCGAAGCCGATATTGTCGCCCGAAGCCACCACCGGCGACACCATCCACCCCGGTCGGCGTGACAAGATACACTGCGTGGCGGCCATGCCCCACCACATCACGCCCAGCCAGGGCAGCACCGGCACGTAGTCTTCGGTGATGGGCTTGTGGGTGACCAGGCCCACCCAGTTGGTCAGTCGGGCGTCGAAAAACGGGTGCTGGATGAGCTGCGGCAGACACACCGCCAGCAGGCCCAGCGGCCACAGCCAGCCCTGCAGCGGCGCGCTCACGCGGGCCACGACCAGCATCACCGCCATGCCGTGCAGCACGCCAAACGAGATGTAGCTGCGCGGGAACATGAACCAACTGCCCAGGCTCACCAGCAGCGCACAGCCCAGCACCTGGGCCCAGCGCCGTCCAAAGCGCGCCCAGCTTTGCCCCTGCGACGTGGCCACCGCCTGCCCGGCCCCGGCGCACAGCAAAAACAGCGACAGGATCAGCGTGCGCTGGGTGGTCCACAGCGCATCCTGGTAGAAATTGGCGTCCAGCAGGCGGTAGGTGCTGAGGTCAAAGCAGAAATGAAACACCGCCATCCACACCAGAGCAAAACCGCGCAAGGCGTCCAGCCGGTCGAAACGGCCTGCCACAGGGGCAGAAGGTGCGCCGGAATCCCGACTGTGAGGGGGTGTTGATGTGGGGATATGAGCTTTTCGCGCGCGCATGGCGATAGTATCGGCGGTTTGCTCTTTGGATCGCGTCACCCATGCTCCTCGCCGCCCGCCACCCCCTTGAATTGCTCGCACCCGCCAAGACCGCCGACATCGGCATCGAGGCCATCAACCACGGTGCCGATGCCATCTACATCGGTGGGCCGTCGTTCGGGGCACGCGCCAACGCCAGCAATTCGGTGCAGGACATTGCCCGCCTGACACAACACGCCCACCGCTACCACGCAAAGGTGTTCGCCACGCTCAACACCATCCTGCGCGACGACGAGCTGGAAGGCGCCCGCAAGCAGATCTGGGAGCTGTACGACGCCGGGGTGGACGCGCTGATCGTGCAGGACATGGGCCTGCTGGAGCTGGACCTGCCCCCGATCCAGTTGCACGCCTCCACCCAGACCGACATCCGTACCGTCGAAAAGGCCAAGTTCCTGCAAGACGTGGGCTTCAGCCAGATCGTGCTGGCGCGTGAGCTCAACCTCAAGCAGATCCGCGACATCGCGGTCAACACCCACTGCCCCATCGAGTTTTTCATCCACGGCGCGCTGTGCGTGGCCTACAGCGGCCAGTGCTTCATCAGCCATGCCCACACCGGCCGCAGCGCCAACCGCGGCGACTGCTCGCAGGCCTGCCGCCTGCCCTACAACGTGACCGACAGCAGCGGCCAGATGGTCGCATTCGAACAGCACGTGCTGTCCATGAAGGACAACGACCAGAGCGCCAACCTGGAGGCCCTGATCGACGCGGGCGTGAGTTCCTTCAAGATCGAGGGCCGCTACAAGGACATGGGCTACGTGAAGAACCTCACCGCCCATTACCGCATGCTGCTCGACGAGATCCTGGAGGCGCGCCCCGAGCTGTCTCGCGCCTCGTCGGGCGAGAACACCTTCTTCTTCCAGCCCGACCCCGAGCGCAACTTCAACCGCGGCAGCACCGACTACTTCGTCAAGGGCCGCAAGGAAGACATCGGCGCGTTCGAAAGCCCCAAGTACCTGGGCTTGCCCGTGGGCGAAATTGCCAAGGTGGGCGACAAGTGGTTTGACGTGGCCATTGACGACGAGGCCGTGCGCGAAGCCGGCGGCATCCACAACGGCGATGGCCTGAACTACCTGACCCTGACCAAGGACATCGTGGGCGTGCAGGTCAACACCGCCGAGCCCGTGGGCAAGGCCGGTCGCCTGTGGCGCGTCTTCCCCAATGAAGACATCGCCGCCCTGGCCGACCTCAAGCCCGGCGTGGCCATCAACCGCAACCGCGATCACGCCTGGGAAAACCTGCTGTCCAAGAAATCGGCCGAGCGCCGCATCGGCGTCTGGCTGGCCTTGAGCGACACCACTGACGGCCTGACGCTGTCCGTGACCGACGAAGACGGCTGCGTGGGCAGCGCCTCGGTGAGCTGCGAGAAGCAAGCCCCTCAGGATGCCACCCAGGCCGAAGCCGGCCTGCGCGAGAACCTGGGCAAACTGGGCAACACGATTTTCTCGGTGAACGACGTCAGCCTGACGACCGCCCAGCCCTGGTTCGTGCCTGCCTCGGTGATCAAGCACCTGCGCCGCGATGCCGTCGAGGCCCTGGAAGCCGCCCGCGCCGCCGCCTACGAGCGCCCGCAGCCCGGCACGCCCGTGGAACCCCCGGTGGCCTACCCGGAAGACACGCTGAGCTACCTGGCCAACGTTTTCAACCACAAGGCTCGCGACTTCTACGCCAAGCACGGCGTGCAGGTGATCGAGGCCGCCTACGAAAGCCAGGAAGAGCTGGGCGAGGTCAGCCTGATGATCACCAAGCACTGCGTGCGCTTCTCGCTGAGCCTGTGCCCCAAGCAGGCCAAGGGCGTGACCGGCGTGCAGGGCACGGTGCGGGCCGAGCCGCTGCAACTGATCAACGGCAAGGAAAAACTCACCCTGCGCTTTGACTGCAAGCCCTGCGAGATGCACGTGGTCGGCAAGATCAAGAAGTCGGTGCTCAACCAGATCCCGGCGACGCCCGTGCAGTTCTACAAGGCGCGCCCCACGGCCTGAGCCAGACGCCTCCCGGCGTCACCCAGACGTCACGGATGCTTCACTGAGGCGTCGCGGCGCTGTCACAGAGGGCGCCCACCATGGCTCGCATGCGCGCCTGGATCCACGCCCCTCTGCTGCGAGAACTCGCTCCCCGCACCGGCCTCGGTGCGGCGCTCGAACCCTCGTCACCGCCCCCGAGCAGCCCCAGGCCGGAGCCGCGCTACCGCGTGCGGGCCGCGTGGATCTCGGACGTTCACCTCGGCACCCCCGGTTGCCAGGCCCATGCCGTGCTCGACTTCCTGCGCCGCGTGGACTGCGACACCCTCTACCTGGTGGGCGACATCATCGACGGCTGGCAACTGCGTCGCACCTGGTACTGGCCGCAGGCGCACAACGACGTCATCCAGAAGATCCTGCGCAAGGCGCGCAAAGGCACACGCGTGGTCTACATCCCTGGCAACCACGACGAGTTTGCCCGCACCTACCTCGACCACGCCTTCGGTGGCGTCGAACTGGCCGAGGAATGCCTGCACACGACCGCCGATGGCCGGCGGCTCTGGGTCACCCACGGCGACCTGTATGACGGCGTGATCCAGTGTGCCCGTTGGCTGGCGCTGCTGGGCGACTCGCTCTATGAGTTCACCCTCAAGCTCAACCGGCACCTCAATTCCTGGCGTGCGCGGGCCGGCCTGCCTTACTGGTCGCTGTCCAAATACCTCAAGCTCAAGGTCAAGCGCGCGGTCAGCTATGTGGCCGACTTTGAACAGGCGCTGGCACGTGAGGCGCACAAGCGTGGCGCCCACGGCGTGGTGTGCGGTCACATCCACCACGCCGAAATCCGCACCATCGACGGCATCCTGTACTGCAACGACGGAGACTGGGTAGAAAGCCTCACGGCCCTCGTCGAACACCCCGACGGCCGACTGGACATCGTGCACTGGGGCCAGGTGATGGCCGGTGACGATGCGGCCTTGTCGACTTGCCGCTTACCCGAAGCAAGTGAGGCGAAAGCCACATCTGTGGCGGCACCGATGGCTGCCAGCTCAACGGTGCCGGCTGAGACGGTGACCGCCGCCTGACGACGGCAGTGACTGCGGCATTCACTGGGGCACAATAGCGCCCGTTTCGCGCGGCCCACCGGGCCGCCGCCTTGCTGGAGCTCCCCATGGCCTTCGCCGACAACCTCAAACAACTCCCCGCCATCGGTCACCTGGCCGCCCTCGAACTGATCGACACGGCCGGCACCGTCGCCGCCACCATCGAAAACAAACCGGGCAAGGCCGGCTCCCTGGCGGTGTACGCCGCCTTGGCCGCCAAGCACGGCAGCATCAATGCCGCCGCCGCAGAAGAAGGTCTGGCCATCTTCGCCGAGCACACCGACGACGCCCGCGCCCACCCCGGCAAGCACCCCAACATCGACCGCCTGCTGGACGTTCTGGCCTCGGGTCAGGGTTTCACCTGCAAGCTGATTGCGGCCTGATTCCCCGCGCGTCATGGGAGTACGATGTCAAAAAAAGGACATCGCCACCACCCATGACGACCACTGAAGTCACTGCCTCCGACACCCCTGCCTCCCCCGCCGTCGACCCTGCGCGACCGCTACTGAGCCTCAAGCGGGTGGCCATCGACACCTACCGCGAGAACGTAGCCTACATGCACCGCGATTGCGCGGTCTACCGGGCCGAAGGCTTTCAGGCGCTCTCCAAGGTCGAGGTCACTGCCAATGGCCGGCGCATCCTGGCCAGCTTGAACGTGGTCGACGACACCTGCATCGTCGACCGCGATCAGCTCGGTTTGTCGGAAGACGCCTTTGCCCAACTGGGGCTGACCGAAGGCCATCCGACCCGTGTCAACCAGGCCGAACCGCCCTCCTCGATTCCAGCGCTGCATCGCAAGATCTCTGGCGAACGTCTGAGCCACGAGGACTATCACGACATCATCCGCGACATCACCGAACACCGTTACTCCAAGATCGAGTTGACGGCCTTCGTGGTGGCCTGCAACCAGGGCGAACTCGACCGCGAAGAGGTCTACAGCCTCACCGATGCCATGGCGTCCATGGGCCGTCGCCTCGACTGGCACGCGCACCCCGTGGTCGACAAGCACTGCATCGGCGGCATCCCGGGCAACCGCACGTCCATGCTGGTGGTGCCCATCGTCGCCGCCCACGGCATGCTCTGCCCCAAAACCTCATCACGGGCCATCACCTCGCCCGCCGGCACGGCCGACACCATGGAGGTGCTGGCCAACGTCGAGCCCAGTTTCGAGCGCCTCAGCGAAATCGTGCGCGAACACCGCGGCTGCCTGGCCTGGGGCGGCACGTCCGACCTGTCACCGGCCGACGACGTGCTGATCTCGGTCGAGCGCCCCCTGTCCATTGACTCTCCGGGTCAGATGGTCGCCTCCATCCTGTCCAAGAAGGTGGCAGCGGGCTCCACCCACCTGCTGCTCGACATCCCCGTGGGCGCCACCGCCAAGGTGCGCACCATCCCCGACGCGCAGCGCCTGCGCAAGCTCTTCGAGTTCGTGGCCAAGCGCATGGGCCTGACCATTGATGTGGTGATCACCGACGGCCGCCAGCCCATCGGCAACGGCATCGGACCGGTGCTGGAAGCGCGCGACGTGATGTGGGTGCTGGCCAACGACCCGCGCGCGCCACACGACCTGCGCCAGAAATCGCTGCGCCTGGCCGGACGCATCCTGGAATTCGACCCCGATGTGCGTGGCGGCGACGGCTATGCCATCGCCCGCGACATCCTGGAATCGGGCCGCGCCATGGCCAAGATGCGCGCCATCATCGACGCGCAAGGCCACAAGCCCTTCGACCCCGATCAGCCGGCCTTGGCGCCGCTGAGCTTCGAAGTGCTGGCCAAGCGCGACGGCATTGTCTCGGGCATCGACAACCAGCAGATCGCGCGTCTGGCGCGTCTGGCCGGTGCGCCCAAGGTGCAAGGCGCCGGCGTGGACCTGCTGTTCAAACTCGGCGACACCGTCAAGGAAGGCCAGCCGCTGTACCGCGTCTACGCCGCCTACTCGTCCGACCTCGAATTTGCCCGCCAGGCCAGCGAGCGCAACGCCGGCTACTACCTGGGCGAGGCCGGTGCCGAAACCCGCCAGTTCGTGGAGTTCTGATGTCTGCCTTGCTGCTGTATTTTGAAGACGAGCAGGTGCCTGCCCTGCGTCTGGCCGAAGCCTGCGGTCTGGCGTCCGCCTGTGTCGAGCGCCACCGCTTCCCCGACGCCGAGATGCGCCTGAAGCTGCCCGTCAATGCCGACGGACAACTGCCCAGCCAACTGGTCATCTACCGCAGTCTGGACAAGCCCAACGACAAGCTGGTCGAGCTGCTGCTGGTGAGCGAGGAGGCGCGCAAGCTGGGCGCCCAGAAGATCTTGCTGGTCGCGCCCTACCTCGCCTACATGCGCCAGGACATCGCCTTTCACCCGGGCGAGATCGTCAGCCAGAAAATCATCGGCCGATTCCTGTCCGAACTGGTGGACGGGCTGATCACGGTCGATCCGCACCTGCACCGCATCAGCAAGCTGGAAGAAGCCTTCCCTGGGCCTTATGCCATCGCCCTGTCCGGTGCCCCCATGCTGGCAGAACTGATCGCCAAAGAGCGCCCCCAGGCCATGCTGATGGGGCCAGATGGCGAATCGGCACAGTGGGTGGCCTCGGCCGCGGCCGTCTGTGGCTTCGACCATGGCGTGTGCACCAAAGTGCGCCACGGCGACCACGATGTGCGCATCACCCTGCCTGACGATGTCGTGGTGCAAGACCGCCACGTGGTCCTGCTCGATGACATGGCCAGTTCCGGACGCACCCTGGTGGAGGCCTGCAAACTGCTGCGTGCCGCCGGCGCACGTTCGGTGGACGTGGCCGTGACCCACGCCCTGTTTGCCGCCGATGCCCTCGACGTGATCCTCGCCGCAGGTGTCGAGCACATCTGGAGCACCGACAGCGTGATCCATGCCAGCAACGCGGTGGCACTGGCCCCCATGATGGCCGACAGCGTGCAGCGCTTTCTGCATGACACGGCCTGAACCGTCTGCCGAGGCGCCGGGTGTGCCCCGAATAACGTGACCCACGCTGCCCAAGGGATCTGCTGTGAAAGAAAACTGGTACGACCGGCACATCCTGCCCTACCTGATCGACCTCGCATGCGGCATCGGCCCGGTCGCTCGCCAGCGTGAGAAGGTGGTGCCTCAGGCCCGCGGCCGCGTGCTGGAGATTGGTCTGGGCACCGGGCGCAACATCCCCTATTACGACCCGAGCCGCGTCAGCCAGATCGTGGGGGTGGATCCGGCCTTGCGCATGCACCACCTGGCCGACCGGCGCATCGCACGCTCCGGGCTGAACGTCGAGCTGATCGGCTTGTCGGCCGAAAAGCTGCCCGCAGCAGATGCCAGCTTTGACACCGTGGTGTGCACCTACACGCTGTGCACCATCCCGGACCCCTTGGCGGCCCTGGCCGAAATGAAACGTGTGTTGGTGCCGGGTGGCCGCTTGCTGTTTTCAGAGCACGGCGTGGCCCCGGACCCGAACGTGGCCCGTTGGCAGGCCCGCATTCAACCCTTCTGGAAACCCCTGGCCGGCGGCTGTCACCTCGACCGCGACATCCCGGCCTTGCTCAAGGACGCCGGGTTTCGCACCCAGATGCAGTCTGGCTACATCCCCGGGCCCCGGCCGCTGTCCTATCACTACTGGGGTCAGGCCGAAGCCTGAGGGGTGTCCGACGCACCCTCGCTGCCCAGCAGGTCCGGACGCACCCACACCGCCACCGACTGCAGCCTCAGACGGGCCTCGGCCATCGCGGCCACCGGGAAATACCAGCCCAACGTCACCACCACCCACAACCAGTTGCGCGCGCTCAATCGCAGGAGCGCGTTCAGTGGCACCTGACTTTCGAAACGCATGGCCTCGTGCGACGTGCTGGACCACAAGCGGTTCTGCAAACTGGCGCCCAGGTAGGGATACGGCAGCGCCATCATCCAGGCCAGGCCCATGGCCAAACCGGGCAGCAGCACCAGCGCCATGCTGAAACCTGCCGAGCCATCCGTCCCCGCACGTGCCAGCAAGGCACGCACCTCCCAGCCTGTCCAGTCAGACAGGAGCCAGGTCAGGGGCAACACCAGCAGCACACAGGCCAACCAAGCCAACAGACCCACCCGCAAGCTGAGCCCCAGCGACTGTCCATGACTCAGGTCCGGCTCGCACTGGTTGCGCAGGCTGCCCCACGCGGCGTACCGATGCTGGTAGCGCTTGAACTGCACATACAGCAGCGGCAAGCCCACACAAAAACCGGTGACGGCCAAGCCGCCATACAGCCACGCCAACGCGCGCCGATCGGCCTGGAGCATCATGACCGCCCACACCGCCATCACCCCGGAGGCGATGTAGATCAGCGTCGGCACCGCCATCGCATGCCAGGCATCACGGGGCCCTGCCGCCAGGTGCAAGCGCTGCCCCCGCCAACTTGTGTGCGTCAGCTGAAATGACAGGAAGCCGTGCAACATGAAAGGCAGCGCCACCGCCATCAGCAATTGCAGGGTCGCCACGCCCATCCAGGCATACGACCCCATCTGCGCAATGCCGTAGTACAGCGCGTTGAGCAGCACCATGCCCAACAGATTGCCCAGGAACATCTGCAGAGGATTGGCGTGGTAGCCCAGCGCATGGCCCGCCACCTGGGTGTGCCCATACAGGTAGCGCAGCTTGCTGGTCAGCGCCCAGGGAAAGGAGAGGCCCAGCGTGAGGCACAGCAGCAGCACATTGCGTCGCCACAAAGGGCGGTAGGTGTGGGCTTCGCCCGTGAACACGACTGGATGACGGACAGACTGCATGAGGCCATTCTGAGCGCCGCGCTGCGGGGCCAGCATCCAGGCCGTCGCAAAACACCCCCCGTCAAACCCCATGCCGCGCCGCACACCGCGCACGCCACAATGACCGATCACGCTGTACCCTCGATTTGCCCCATGCCCTCCAGGCCCCTTTCCTGACATGAAGCCCCGCCTGCGAGCCCTCTGGTGGTGCGGCGTGTGCCTGCCGCTGCTCACGCTGCAAGCCGTCCCGGCGCAAACGCCGCGGGCGCCCTCACCCGAGCCGGCCTCAACCACCCAGACCGACCCACAGCCCCGTGTAGCGCCCGCCGCCCACCTGCAGGCCGCCCCGCCAGGTACGCCTGCCACCTCGCGTGCGGTGCAACTGAGCGCCCACGGCTATGTCGAGCAGGAGGTGTTCCTTCAAGGCCAGGCCCAGCACTACCGTCCACAGCCCGGTTGGGGCAAATCAGGCCAATGGGGTGTCCAGCCTCACGGCGAACCCCACCCCTATGTCGCCCGGCTGCTGGTTCGGCGCCCGGCAGACCTCACGCGCTTCAATGGGGTGATCGTGGTCGAGTGGCTCAACACCACCCCAGGTTTCGACCTGGACGGTGGCTGGGTGCTCACCCGTGAAGAGCTGATGGCCCAAGGCTACGCCTGGGTCGGGGTCAGCAACCAGACCGAAGGATTGCAGGCGCTGCAGCGCCAGTCGCCGCGCTACGCCGCGCTGCGCCTTGCCAGCAATGAGGGTGCCCACGCCGTGTTCGGGCAGGCCGGGCAAGCGATCCGCGCGCAGTGGCATCGGCTGCTGGGCCAGGAGGCCCCCTCCGCGACTTCCGCCCCTCCGGTGAGCCCTCGCCTGCTGGCAATGGGCTACTCCCAGTCGGGCTTGTACCTCTACACCTACATCAACACCTTCCACCCCAGTCACCAAGTGTTCGATGGCTTCTACCTGCGGGGACCGGCCCCCCTGGCCCCGGCGGTCGAGGAAGACGGTGACGACGTATGGGCCCCAGCATTTCGCAACGATCTGAAGACGCCAATCATGCAGGTTCAGACCGAGGCCGAGGCCATGGTCAGTTGGCCGCTGTCTCGCACCCAAGACACGGATCGGATTCGCTACTGGGAAATCAGCGGTGCCGCCCACCTCGACGCGCACCTGCAGGCCGAGCTGCCTCTCATCACCCCACTGCACGAGCCGACCACCTCGCACGGCTGCCTGCGCCCGCTCAACGAGCTGCCCGCTTACATGGTGGACCATGCCGCCCTGCACGCGCTCACGCGCTGGGTCACCGAAGGCGTCGCGCCCCCCATCGCGCCGCGCATGACGCGTAACGCCCTGGGTTTCGTCCGCACCGACGAGGCGGGACATGCGGAGGGCGGGCTGCGCCTGCCTGACATTCGCGTACCCACGGCCCACCACGGTCAGTACAGCAACTTCAGCATGCGTTCGATGTCCGTGCGCAGCCAATACGCATGTATTGCGGGCGGCAGCACCGTGCCCATGGACGACTCAGACCTGCAAGCGCGTTACGCCAGCCGTACGGCGTATGTGCAGGCATACCAGAGCGCTGCCAACGCCTTGCTTGCCGGCGGATTCCTGCGGCCTCGCGATCACCAGGCCTTGCTCGCACGCGCACAAGCCGACGCCGCCTTGCATTGGCCTGACGAACACAACAGCCAACCGCCACGCTGACGCCACGTCAGGCGGACTGCGCTCCGCAGAGTCGCCGCCTGTCATGCGCCAACAGGTCCGGCCCGGAGGATCAGCCCTCCCGCCCGGCTCGGCGGTGCTGGAGCAAGGACACCACCACCGTGATGGCCGTCAGGGGTACCACGAAGTACAGCATCACGGCGCTGAACTGAGGCAACACGTCATGTGCCTGCGAAGCCAGAATCAGGTACGCGGTGTAGGCGGCGTAGTACAGCAGGAAGACGACACCCTCCCAGCGCGCGATCTCCCGTCCGGTGATGAAGATGGGCAGACAGGCCAGTGCCACGGCCAGCATCACCCAGGCATCGAAATAGATCACCGATTCGGCCACGGCCAAGCCGGATGTCGACAGCATGCCCGAGATTCCCAGACAGCCCAGGATGTTGAAGGTGTTGCTGCCCACCACATTGCCCACGGCCAGGTCGCGCTGGCCCTTCAGCGCCGCCGTGACCGAGGTGGCAACCTCAGGCAGAGACGTACCCAGTGCCACGATGGTCAAGGCAATCACCACGTCGCTGACGCCCAGTTGTTTGGCGGTGGTCACGGCGGCTTCGACCAGAAAGTGGCTGCCGGCGACCAGCGCAACCAGGCCAGCCAGAATCAGCCCTACCTGCGCCGACCAATGTCGGTCCCAGGTGCTGCTCAGGTCGACCTCGCCCTCGAATTCGGCATCGGCCGAAGCCCCCTGGCGACGCGATTGCCACACCAGAAATACGGTGTAGATGACCATTGCCACCACCAGCACGGCCGACTCCCAGGTCGCCAGAACCCCGTCCAGCATCATGAGCAACAGGGCTGCGGTGGCCGCGATCATGATCGGCACCTCCTGGCGGATCAACTGGAGGTGGACCACCAAGGGCGTAATCACGGCGGACGCGCCCAGGATGAACAACACGTTGAGGATGTTGCTGCCCACCACATTGCCGATGGCGATGTCGACCTTGCCATCCAGCACCGCTCCCGCAGACACCGCCAACTCCGGCGCACTGGTGCCGAACGCCACGACGGTGAGCCCGACCACCAGCGGAGAAATGCCAAACGACAGCGCGAGTTTGGCCGCGCCTCGCACCAACCAACCGGCCCCCAGCACCAGGGCGACCAACCCGCCGATGAACATCAACACGATGGAGAGCGACATGACTTTTCAGAAGAGTTCCGGACAAAGAAACGCCCCCAAGAGGGGGCGATCGGGTATGTCAGTTTGCAGTGGCTTGAGGGCGCCGCCAAGGGGTGCCACTCAAAACCCACAGACCTCAGGGGCTCTTGTTGCGCAAGGCCCCTCGCGCGGCCATCAGCCCACCCACTTGCGAGCGTTGCGGAACATGCGCAGCCAAGGGCTGGCTTCGCTCTTGTCACCGCTGGTCCAGCTCATCTGCACGTTGCGGAACACGCGCTCGGGGTGCGGCATCATGGCCGTGAAGCGGCCATCGGCCGTGGTCACCGCGGTCAGGCCACCCGGCGAGCCGTTCGGGTTGAACGGATACACCTCGGTCGGCGCACCGGCGTTGTCCACATAGCGCAGAGCCTGCTTGACCTTGGCCAGGTCACCACGCTGCGAGAAGTTGGCAAAACCTTCCCCGTGCGACACGGCGATCGGCATGCGGCTGCCGGCCATGCCCTGGAAGAACAGCGACGGGCTCTCCAGCACTTCGACCAGGCTCAGACGCGCCTCAAAGCGGGTGCTCTGGTTGTGCGTGAACTTGGGCCAGTCGTGCGCTCCGGGAATGATCGGGCTCAGCGCGGCCAGCATCTGGCAGCCGTTGCACACGCCCAGCGCAAAGGTGTCGTCACGGCCGAAGAAGGCCGCAAACTGGTCGGCCAGCTTCGGGTTGAACATGATCGAACGCGCCCAGCCTTCGCCGGCACCCAGGGTGTCGCCATAGCTGAAGCCGCCACAGGCAATGAAGCCCTGGAACTGATCCAGACGGGCGCGGCCCGACTGCAGGTCGCTCATGTGCACGTCGAAGGTGTCAAAGCCACCTTGTGCCACGGCATACGACATTTCCACCTGTGAGTTCACACCCTGCTCGCGCAGGATGGCCACCCTGGGACGCGCCTTGTGGATGAAAGGCGCTGCAACGTCTTCCTTCGGGTCGAAGGTCAGGCTGACGTGCATGCCGGAGTCCGTGACCTTGCCGATGGCTTCGTGCTCGCTGTTCGCACAAGCGGGGTTGTCGCGCAGCTGGGCAATGCGCCAGCTCACTTCGTCCCATGTCTTGTGCAGCTGCTCCACCGGGGCGGCAAACACGGCCTTGGCATCGCGCCACACTTCCAGCGTGTGCTTGGTGTTGGGCTTGCCAATGACATGGCTGTGCTGGCTCAAACCATGCTCGCGCAGGGTCTGCAGCGCGGCGTCGCGGTCGGCGGTGCGCACTTGCAGCACCACGCCCAGTTCTTCGTTGAACAGCGCCTTCAGGGTCAGCTCGTTGCGGCGCTCGCCCACCTGGCCGGCCCAGTTCTTCGAATCCCCGAAGTCGGCACGGCTGTCGTCCACACCGGTGCTCTCAGTCACCAGCATGTCCACGTTCAGGCTCACACCGGTGTTGCCGGCAAAGCCCATCTCGGCCACCGTGGCCCACAGGCCGCCGTCACCGCGGTCGTGATAAGCCAGCAGCTTGCCTTGGGCGCGCAGCGCGTTCACGGCATTGACAGTGGCCTTGAGCATCTCGGGGTTGTCGCAGTCGGGCACTTCGTTGCCGAACCGGCCCAGCACCTGAGCCAGCATCGAGCCGCCCATGCGCTTCTTGCCTTCGCCCAGGTCGATCAGGATCAGGCTGGTGTCCAGCGCCTGGCCGTTTTCCGACGTCACCAGTTGCGGCGTCAGGGTCGAGCGCACATCGGCGATCGAGGCAAAAGCCGTCACGATCAGCGACACCGGTGCAGTGACCTGCTTGGTGGCGCCGTTGTCGGACCACTTGGTGCGCATGGACAGCGAGTCCTTGCCCACCGGGATGGACACGCCCAGCGCGGGGCACAGCTCCATGCCAACGGCCTTGACGGTGTCGTACAAAGCGGCATCTTCACCGGCTTCGCCGCAAGCGGCCATCCAGTTGGCCGACAGCTTCACGCGCGGCAATTCGATGGGCGCGGCCAGCAGGTTGGTGATGGCCTCGGCCACCGCCATGCGGCCCGATGCGGGCGCGTTGACCGAGGCCAGCGGCGTGCGCTCGCCCATGGCCATCGCTTCACCGGCAAAGCCCTTGAAGTCGGCCAGGGTCACGGCCACGTCGGCCACCGGCACCTGCCAAGGACCCACCATCTGGTCGCGGTGGTTCAGGCCACCCACGGTGCGGTCACCGATGGTGATCAAAAAGCGCTTGCTGGCCACGGTGGGGTGACGCAGCACGTCCACAGCCACCTGGTCCAGGCTCACGCCCGTCAGGTCGATCTGGCCGCCATCCCACTGCACGCGCTTCACATCACGGTGCATCTTGGGCGGCTTGCCCAGCAGCACATCCATGGGCATGTCGACGGGCTTGTCGGCTTGCGGCTGGGTCGTGTCTTCCAGGATCAGCTCGCAGGCCTCGGTGGCCACACCGATCACGCCAAACGGGCAGCGCTCGCGGTTGGCCATCTCGGTGAAGATGGGCAGTGACTCGGGCGCAATCGCCAGCACATAGCGCTCCTGGCTCTCGTTGCACCAGATCTCCTTGGGTGCCATGCCGGACTCTTCCAGCGGCACCTTGCTCAGATCGAAGCGGGCGCCCTTCTCGGCACCGTCCACCAGTTCGGGGAACGCGTTAGAAATGCCGCCCGCGCCCACGTCATGGATGGCCAAAATGGGGTTGTTCGCGCCCAGGCCCCAGCAGTGGTTGATCACCTCTTGCGCACGGCGCTCAATTTCCGGGTTGCCACGCTGAACGGAGTCAAAGTCCAGGGCCGCCGAGTTGGTGCCCGCCGCCATGGACGACGCTGCCGCGCCGGCCATGCCGATGCGCATGCCCGGGCCGCCCAGCTGGATCAACAGCGTGCCCGCGTCAAACTTGATCTTCTTGGTCTGCTCGCTGCTGATGGTGCCAATGCCACCGGCAATCATGATGGGCTTGTGATAGCCACGGCGGATCGCGTCAGCGCCCTCGCCCACGGTCTGCTCGAACACGCGGAAGTAGCCGCCCAGGTTGGAGCGACCGAACTCGTTGTTGAACGCGGCTCCACCCAACGGGCCTTCGATCATGATCTGCAGCGGGCTGGCGATGTGCTCGGGCTTGCCGAACTGCTCGGCTTCCCAAGGCTCGCTGGTGCCCGGCAGGTTCAGGTTGGACACCGAGAAGCCCGTCAGGCCCGACTTGGGACGCGAGCCACGGCCGGTGGCGCCTTCGTCACGGATCTCACCGCCCGCGCCGGTCGAGGCACCGGGATACGGCGAAATGGCAGTCGGATGGTTGTGGGTTTCCACCTTCATCAGCACATGGGCCAGCTCTTCACGGGCCTGGTACTGCGGGGCATTGGTGTAGCCAGCCGGCATCCAGCGCTCGATCTGATGGCCTTCCATCACCGACGCATTGTCGCTGTACGCGATCACGGTGTGCTGGGGGTTCAGCTTCTCGGTGTTGCGGATCATGCCGAACATCGACAGGTCCTGCGCCTGGCCGTCGATCGTGAACTCGGCGTTGAAAATCTTGTGGCGGCAGTGTTCGCTGTTGGCCTGGGCGAACATCGTCAACTCGACGTCGGTCGGGTTGCGCTTGAGGCCCGTGAACGCGGTCACCAGGTACTCGATTTCGTCATCCGACAGGGCCAGACCAAAGGTGACGTTGGCCTCTTCCAGCGCCTTGCGGCCTTGGCCCAGCACGTCCACATGCGCCATCGGGGCGCCTTGCTTCTCGTCGAACAGGTGACGGGCCTCCTCGCGGCTGGCCATCACGCTCTCGGTCATGCGGTCGTGCAGCAAAGCGGCGCAAGCCTGCAGGTCCTGCGGCGCCAGCGACTTGGCGTTGCCCATCAGTGTGCCGATCACGCCGGCCTTCACGGTCAGACTGTACTCGGTCACGCGCTCGACACGGCGAACAGGCAGACCACAATTGTGCGCAATGTCGGTGGCCTTCGAGGCCCAGGGCGACACGGTGCCCAGACGCGGGGCGACGACGATCAGGTCGCCATCGGCCGGGCCTTCATAGGCGTCACCATAGGTCAGCAGCGCCGACAGTTTGTCCAGCTCGGCATGGTCGAGCGACTGATCCATGGCCACCCAGTGGACAAAGCGCGCGTGAACGCTGGCAATGCGGGGGTTGATGGCTTGCAGCTTGGGCAGCAGGGCCTGGACTTGGTGCGGAGCCAGGGCGTTGCCGCCCTCAAAGTGCATCAGGGAGGACATCACAGGGGTGGTGCGTTCGGTCACGGCGAGGGGGCCTGGGTTGACTTGCCCGCATCGTGCGCGCGCAAGCTGTCGTGAGGAAAAACCAGAATTTTACCGGCCCCAGGCCGTGAATGCCGCTGCGGGGCCTTCAATCTGATGCCCTTGAGACGGCAAGCAGCGCAGGAATTGCGGATAATTCGCATCCATGAGCATCACCATCAAGACAGGCGCCGAGATTGACGCCATGCGCCTGGCCTGCCGATTGGCCTCCGAGGTCCTCGACTACCTGACCCCCTTCATCAAGCCGGGCATCACCACCCGCGAGATCGACAAGCTGTCCCTGGACTACATGGTCAACGTCCAAGGCACCAAGTCGGCCACCCTGGGCTATGCACCGCCAGGGCACATCCCCTACCCCGCGTCGCTGTGCACCTCGGTCAACGATGTGGTCTGCCACGGCATCCCCAACGACATCCCCTTGAAGGATGGCGACATCATCAACCTGGATGTCACCATCATCACCCCTGAGGGCTGGTATGGCGACAACAGTCGCATGTTCGTCATCGGTGAAGGCACGATTGCCGCAAAGCGCCTGTGCTCGATCACCTTCGAGGCCATGTGGAAGGGCATTGAACAGGTCAAGCCCGGTGCACGCCTGGGTGACATCGGCCACGCCATTCAGACCTTTGCCGAGAACGCCGGCTACTCCGTGGTGCGCGAGTACTGCGGCCACGGCATCGGCCGCAAGTTCCACGAAGACCCGCAGGTGCTGCACTACGGCCGCCCCGGCACCCGCGAAGAGCTCGTGCCCGGCATGATGTTCACCATCGAACCCATGATCAACCTGGGTAAGCGTGAAATCAAGGAAGGCCGCAAGGGCAAAGGCCCTTACGACGGCTGGACCATCGTGACCAAGGACCGCTCCCTGTCGGCGCAGTGGGAGCACACCGTGCTCGTCACCGAGACAGGCTACGAGGTGCTCACCCTGTCCGCCGGCAGCCCGCCACCACCTGATTTCATCCCGGCAGCCAAAGGCACCGCCGCTTGATGCACACCGGCCCTGACGACACTTCTCGTCAGGGCCTTTTTCTTGCTTGCGTCACAGGCCTTGATCCCTTGACCCCCTTGCACACCATGCCCCTGGACATCGCCGCCCTGCGTCAGCAATTTCGCGCCGCCAAATCCGAGCTGCTCACCCAGTTCCAGCACAGCCGCCCGACCAGTTCTTCGGCCAGCCTCTTTTTGAAGCGCATGGCCCAACTGGTCGATGACACCCTCACGACCCTGTGGCAAGCCCACGCCCTGCCCGCCGATGCGGCACTGGTGGCCGTGGGCGGCTACGGCCGCGCCGAACTGTTCCCGCACTCCGACGTCGACGTCCTGTTGCTGCTGCCCCTCACCCCGCAGCCGGGTTGCAACGACACGACCACCTGCGCCATCGAAGGCTTCATCAGTGCCTGCTGGGACACCGGTCTGGAAATTGGCTCCAGCGTGCGGACCGTGGCCGAATGCATCGAAGAAGCTCAGCGCGACGTGACGGTACAGACCTCCCTGCTCGAAGCCCGCTACCTGTGCGGCGACCGCAGCCGCTTCGATTCCCTGCAGCAAGAGGCCATGTCCCACATGGACGTGCGGGCCTTCATGACGGCAAAGACCCTGGAGATGCGCCAGCGGCACACCAAGTACGAAGACACCCCTTACGCACTGGAGCCCAACTGCAAGGAAAGCCCCGGTGGCCTGCGCGACCTGCAAGTGGTGATCTGGCTGGCGCGCGCCGCGAGGCTGGGTAGCACCTGGCAAGACCTGGCCCGAAACGGCCTGCTCACCCCTTTCGAGGCCCGCCAGTTGCAGCGCAACGAAGGCGTGCTCAAGCTCATCCGAACCCGACTGCACCAGATTGCCGGGCGCCGCGAGGATCGGCTGGTGTTCGACCTGCAAGCGGCGGTAGCCGAATCCTTTGGCTACGAGAACACCCGCGCCCTGCGTGCCAGCGAAGTGCTGATGCGCCGCTACTACTGGTCCGCCAAAGCGGTCACCCAGCTCAACCAGATCCTCATGCTCAACATTGAGGAGCGGGTGCTGGGCTCGCAAGACGCCCCGATGCGCGTGATCAACGAGCGCTTCCTCGACCGTGGCGGTTTCCTGGAGATCGTCAGCGACGACCTCTACCGCCGCGACCGTCACGCCATCCTCGCCACCTTCCTGACCCTGCAGCAGGACAAGAGCCTCAAAGGCCTGTCGGCCCGTACGCTGCGCGCGCTTTACAACGACCGCAAGCTGATGGATGCGTCCTTCCGCCGCGACCCGGTCAACCGCGCCACCTTCATGGCCATGCTGCGCGAAAGCCAGGGCCAGACCCACGTGCTGCGCCTGCTCAACCAGACCTCGGTGCTCGGCCGCTACCTGTGGGTGTTCCGCCGCATCGTGGGCCAGATGCAGCACGACCTGTTCCACGTCTACACGGTCGACCAGCACATCCTCATGGTCGTTCGCAACATGCGGCGCTTCTTCATTCCGGAGCACGCGCACGAGTACCCGTTCTGCACGCAGCTGGCCGCCGAATGGGACAAGCCCTGGCTGCTCTACGTGGCAGCCCTCTTCCACGACGTGGCCAAAGGGCGCGGCGGCGATCACTCCGAGCTGGGTGGCATCGAAGTGCGCCGCTTCTGCAAAGACCACGACATCACCGGTGAGGACGCGGCGCTGGTCGAGTTCCTGGTGGCCGAGCACCTCACCATGTCGCGGGTGGCTCAGAAGGAGGACCTGTCCGACCCCGATGTCATCCATGCCTTCGCCCAGCGCATGGGCAATGAGCGGCGGCTCACCGGGATGTACCTGTTGAGCGTGGCCGACATCCGCGGCACCAGCCCCAAGGTCTGGAATGCGTGGAAGGGCAAGCTGCTGGAAGATCTCTATCGCCTCACGCTGCGCGCTCTGGGCGGTGCCCGTCCGCACATGGACGCAGAGATTGAAGCCCGCAAGCAACAGGCCCGACAAAACCTCGCTCTCTACTACCTCCCCACGGGCATCGAAACCCAATTGTGGAAGTCGCTCGACATGAGCTACTTTGCGCGCCACGATGCGGGCGACATCGCCTGGCACACGCGCATGCTCCTGCGCCATCTCCATGCCGACAAGCCCGTGGTGGCTGCGCGCATTTCCTCGGTCGGCGAGGGCTTGCAGGTACTGGTCTATGCACCCGACCGCCCCGACGTCTTCGCACGCATCTGCGGCTATTTCGACCGTGCCAGCTTCAACATTCAGGACGCGCGCATCCACACCACGGCCAGTGGCTACGTGCTCGACACCTTCCAGATCATCGCCAGCGACCCGCTGAAATTCGAGGGCGTCCACTACCGTGACCTGATCGCCTTGGTGGAAAACCAGTTGGCCGAGGCGGTGGCCTCCGAGGCCCCCTTGCATCAGCCCGTACGGGGGCGACTGTCGCGTCGCGTCAGGTCCTTCCCCGTGCCACCGCGCGTCAGCCTGCGACCCGACGAACGCGGCCAACGCTGGCTTTTGAGCGTCTCAGCCAGTGATCGCTCAGGCCTGCTCTATGTCATCGCGCGCACGCTGGCCAAACACGAGGTCAATGTGCAACTTGCCAAGGTGAGCACCCTGGGCGAACGGGTGGAAGACACTTTCCTCGTCACCGGAGAGTCCTTGAAGCGGGACAAGGCACAGCTGGCGCTGGAAACCGAATTGCTCGAAGCGCTCGCGGCCTGAGCGTTCCTGAACGTCAGGCCGGCTCTTTGGGGTCGAGCGAGAGTTCGAGCCGGCTGATCTCGTCACGCAGCATCAGGCGACGCTTTTTGAGGCGCCGCAGGCTCAGTTCATCGAAAGGCACCTGGTCGGCGGCACGGTCAATGAGGTTGTCCAGGTCCGCATGTTCCATGCGCAGCTCGATCAGCTGGCGTTGCGGGGAATGCAGATTGGATTGCATGAAGGCGCTGCAGGCCCCGATCAGGGGGCGTGTCTGAGGGATGTTCCTGCTACCGGGGAGCCGGAAGCAGGGCTTTTAGGGATTATAGTTTTCCCCATGATGTCCTCTTCCACCAGTTTCCGCCTTGTCGCCACCACAGGCACCCACCGCGGAGACCGGGCCTATCAGCAAGATCAGGTCGCGATCCTTCCCCACGCCCGCACGGCAGGATGCCTGCTGGCCGTCGTGGCCGATGGCATGGGCGGCAAAAGTGGCGGGCGCAAAGCCGCCGACCAGGTCATCCTGACGGCCAAACAACTGTTCGAGCGCTACTCGGCCACCCACGATTTGCCTGAGCAGTTCCTCAAGCAACTGGCCGAAGAAGCCCACCTGATGATCAAGCTCACGGCCATTTCGGCAGAGGAAGAGCCGCACAGCACCCTGGCGGCTTTCATCGTCAACCCGGACCGCTCGGCCTGCATTGCGCACATCGGCGACAGCCGGGTCTACCACTTCAGTGGTGCCGACATGGTTTTTCGCACCACCGACCACTCCTATGTGCAACGCCTGATCAACGAAGGCCAGATCACAGAAGACGAAGCCAACACCCATCCGCAGTCCAACCTGCTGACCGGGTGCCTGGGCAGCCCGACCGAGCCCCCGTTGGGCATGAAGCACATCAACTGCCTGCACTCGGGTGACACCCTGCTGGCCTGCTCAGACGGCCTGTGGCACTACTTCACCCCCAAGGAGCTGGGCGCCATCGTGCACACCCTGCCGCCGCGTGAAGCCGCCGAAATGCTGGTGGCCAAGGCCCGTCACCGTGCGCGAGGCGGCGGTGACAACCTCTCACTGGCCTTGGTTCGCATCGAGGACTGAATCCCCGACGAGCCTCCTGCTCAGACCTGGCTCAGGTCAGCGAGGTGTCCACCAGGCGGCGCTCTTCGCTCAGGTATTCCTTCGACTGCATCTCGTTGAGGCGCGACACGGTACGGGGGAATTCGTGCGACATCGGACCTTCGGTGTACAGCTCCTCCGGCGGCACGGCCGCCGAAATCACCAGCTTGACCCGACGGTCGTACAGCACATCCACCAGCCAGGTGAAGCGCCGGGCTTCCGACGCCAGACGCACAGGCATGTGCGGCACATTGCTCAGCATCACGGTGTGGAACTGGTTGGCCAACTCCAGATAGTCATTCTGAGAACGCGGCCCACCACACAGCGTGTGGAAGTCAAACCACACCACCCCACCGGCCTTGCGATGGGCCTGCAGCACGCGGTGCTCGATGTGCAGCTTGGGGTCTTCGTCGGCCGACTCGGCCAGCTTGCCGAAAACTTCGCTCATTTCACGCTCGGTGTCGTCGTTGAGCGGCGTGAGGTACAAATTGGCCAGCTCCAGCGTGCGACGACGGTAGTCGGTCCCGCTGTCCACATTCACCACCTCCAGCTGGCTCTTGAGCAGCTCGATGGCCGGCAGGATGCGGTCACGGTGCAGCCCGTTCGGGTACAGCTCATCCGGGTGGAAGTTCGACGTCGTGACGATGCTCATGCGGTTGCGGAACATGGCGTCCAGCAAGCGGTGAAGGATCATCGCATCTGTCACGTCAGCCACATGGAACTCGTCAAAGCAGATCAGACGGTGCTTGCGCGCCATGCGTTTGGCCAGCACCTCCAGCGGGTCCTGTACACCCTTGAGTTCGTGCAACTGGCGGTGCACCTCGCGCATGAACTCGTGAAAGTGCAGGCGCGTCTTGCGTTGCAGAGGCACCGCGTTGAAAAAGCAATCCATGATGAAGCTCTTGCCACGCCCCACCCCGCCGTACAGGTACACCCCCTTGGGCAAAACGGGATAACGCAGCATCTTCGTCAAGGCGTTCGAGCGCTGGCCTTTGTAGACAGACCACTCGTCCTGGCAACGCTGCAGCGCGGCAATGCCCTTGAGCTGGGCGGCATCGGCTTTGTAACCCCGTTCTACCAGGCTCTGCTCATACAGCTTGGTCACGGAAATGGCAGGCTTCGTCATGGATCAACACGTCAAGAGACAAGAAAAAGGGGCAGCCAAGCCGCCCCTCCGATGATGTTGCCGCAGCAAGATCAGAAGTTCAGCGTCCGCTTGTCCACGGCCAAGGCCGCTTCCTTGGTCGCTTCGCTCAGGCTCGGGTGCGCGTGGCAGATGCGCGCGATGTCTTCGGCGCTGGCCTTGAACTCCATCGCCACGACAGCTTCGGAGATCAGCTCACTGGCCATCGGGCCAATGATGTGCACGCCCAGGATTTCATCGGTGGCGGCATCGGCCAGGAACTTCACGAAACCGGTGGTGTCACCCAGCGCACGGGCACGGCCGTTCGCCAAGAAGGGGAAGGAACCGGCCTTGTAGGCACGGCCCTCCGCTTTCAGCGCCTGCTCGGTCTTGCCGACCCAGGCGATCTCCGGGCTGGTGTAAATCACCCAGGGAATCGTGTTGAAGTTGACGTGACCATGCTGACCGGCAATGCGCTCAGCCACGGCCACACCTTCTTCTTCAGCCTTGTGTGCCAACATCGGGCCACGCACCACGTCACCCACCGCCCACACATTGGGCAGGTTGGTCTGGCAGTCGTCGTCGACCACGATGGCACCACGCTCATCGAGTTGCAAACCCACGGCTTCGGTGTTCAGGCCGATGGTGTTGGGCACGCGGCCGATCGAGATGATCAGCTTGTCGCATTCCAGCTTCTGCTCGGCGCCCTTGGCGTCCGTGTAGGCCACGGTCACGCCCTTCTTGGCGGCCTTGATGTCGCCAATCTTCACGCCCAGTTGCAGGTTCAGGCCCTGCTTGGTGAAGATCTTCTGCGCTTCCTTGGCCACCTGTTCGTCCACGGCACCCAGGAAGGTGGGCATGGCTTCAAGCACAGTCACTTCCGCACCCAGACGGCGCCAGACCGAACCCATTTCCAGGCCGATCACGCCCGAGCCGATCACACCCAGCTTCTTGGGCACGTCGCCAATGGCCAGTGCGCCGTCGTTCGACAGGATCTGCTTTTCATCGAAAGGCGTGCCGGGCAAAGCACGGGCGTTCGAGCCGGTGGCCACGATGATGTGCTTGCCCACCAAGGTCTCAGCCTTCTCGCCGGCGACGGCGATTTCGTAGCCGCCTTCAACGGCCTTCACGAACGAGCCGCGGCCATGAAAGAAGCTGACCTTGTTCTTCTTGAACAGGTAGAGGATGCCGTCGTTGTTCTGTTTGACGACGGTGTCCTTGCGGGCAATCATCTTGGACACATCCATCTTCAGATCGCCCACGGTGATGCCGTGGTCAGCGAAGTGGTGCGACGCGTGGTCGAAGTGTTCGGACGATTGCAGCAGCGCCTTGGAGGGGATGCAACCCACGTTCGTGCAGGTGCCGCCAGGGGCTGCGCCGCCTTTGGCATTCTTCCACTCGTCGATGCAGGCAACCTTGTTGCCCAGTTGGGCCGCACGGATGGCAGCGATGTAGCCGCCGGGGCCGCCGCCGATGACGATGACGTCGAATTGATTGGACATGATGTGGTGGTGTTCAGCAGGTTGAGTCGGGATCATTCGTCCGGAACGAAGATCCACAGCAGGATGTAGAGCAGCAGGCCTGCACCCCAGAACAGAAACAGCAAGGCAAACGCCATGCGCCAGACCCAGGACTCCATCCCGGTCAGACGCGCCACGCCGCCGCACACGCCACCCAACCATCGGTCATCACGCGAACGCCGCAGGCGGTTCACGGTCGACAGCATCGGTGCGCCCACGGGGGGCGTCACGCCCCCCTGGATGACGCGCGTCTTCAACTGCTGAAACTCCTCTTCACTGATCACACCGCGATCTCGCAATGTGGCCAGCCGTTCAAGTTCATCAGCCTGGGACATGGTGGGCTCTCTCTGTGGGTGGATGCAGGTTCCGAGCGGACCCTTGTGAGGTCCGCCCGGCCGCAAAACTCAAAATCAGATGTCGAACAGCAGGCGCGACGGATCTTCCAACGCTTCCTTCATGGCCACCAGACCCAGCACGGCTTCGCGACCGTCGATGATGCGGTGGTCATAGGACATGGCCAGATAGTTGATCGGACGGACCACGACCTGACCGTCTTCCACCACTGCGCGGTCCTTGGTCGCGTGCACGCCCAGGATGGCCGATTGCGGCGGGTTGATGATCGGGGTCGACAGCATGGAGCCGAAGGTTCCGCCGTTCGAGATCGAGAACGTGCCGCCGGTCAGCTCTTCCAGCCCCAGCTTGCCGTCACGCGCCTTCTGGCCGAACTCGGCAATCTTCTTCTCGATTTCCGCGAAGGTCATCTGGTCGGCGTTGCGCAGCACGGGCACCACCAAGCCACGCGGCGAGCCCACGGCCACACCGATGTCGAAGTAGCCGTGGTAGACGATGTCGCTGCCGTCCACCGACGCGTTGATCACCGGGTACTTCTTGAGCGCGTGCACCGCGGCCTTGACGAAGAAGCTCATGAAGCCCAGCTTGACGCCGTGTTCCTTCTCGAACTTCTCCTGGAACTTCTTGCGCATGGCCATGACCGGGGCCATGTTCACTTCGTTGAAGGTCGTCAGGATGGCATTGGTGGCTTGCGACTGCAGCAGACGCTCGGCCACACGGGCACGCAGGCGGCTCATCGGCACGCGCTGCTCAGGACGCTCGCCCAGGCTCGGGCCAGAGGACGGGGCCTGAACCGGTGGTAGTGCCTTGGTGGGCACGCCCGTCGGGATAGCGGGAGCGGCAGGCGCAGCGGCAGCAGCCTTGGCACCACCGGCCACCGCGGCCAGCGCGTCACCCTTGGTGACGCGGCCATCCTTGCCCGAACCAGCCACCTGAGACGCGCTCAGGCCGGCTTCGGCCAACAGCTTGGCGGCAGCGGGCATCGCCACGTCGCCCTTGTTGCCACCTGCAGCGGGGGCAGCCACCGCAGCGGACGGAGCCGATGCTGCAGCCGCAGAGGCAGCAGCCGGGGCCGCCACGACGCCAGCGCTGGCTTCGGTATCGATGCGAGCTATGACTTCGTCGCTGGCGACGGAGTCGCCGTCGTTGCGGACCAGCTCGACCAAGACGCCAGCGCCGGGAGCCGGCACTTCCAGCACGACCTTGTCGGTCTCGATCTCGATCAGGATTTCATCGGCGGCGACAGCTTCGCCGGCCTTTTTCTTCCACTGCAACAGGGTGGCTTCTGCCACCGACTCGGACAACTGAGGAACCTTGACTTCAATGATTGCCATGATGTGTATCTCCTGTTGCGGTCACTCTTGGCGTGCCCTGCCCGTCCGGTGCCCTTCGTGGGCCAACCGCTCGGACCGGGTCACAGGCACGCCTGGACCGCCAAAACCTTACTTGGTGAGAACGAAGCCCTTGAGCTTGGCGAATGCCTGGTCCAGCAACGACTTCTGCTGTTCCTGGTGCAGGTGGGCATAACCCACTGCCGGCGAAGCGGAGGCAGGACGCCCTGCATAGCCCAGCTTCTGGCCTTCAGCCATGTTCTCGTGGATGTAGTGCTGCACGAAGAACCAGGCACCCTGGTTCTGTGGCTCGTCCTGGCACCACACCAACTCGCTCAGGTTGGGATACTTCTTCAGTTCTGCGGCGAAAGCCTTGTGCGGGAACGGATAGAGCTGCTCCACACGGACGATAGCCGTGTCGAACGACTTCTTCTCGGCCCGCTTCTTGACCAGGTCGTAGTAGACCTTGCCCGAGCAGCAGATCACGCGCTTGACCTTCGATGCATCGATGGCCTCATCGACCTCACCGATCACGGTGCGGAACTCGCCACGCGTGAACTCGATCAGAGGCGAGGTGGCATCCTTGTTACGCAGCAGCGACTTGGGCGTCATGATGACCAGCGGCTTGCGGAACATGCGCACCATCTGACGACGCAACACGTGGAAGATCTGGCTGGCCGTGGTCGGCTGCACGATCTGCATGTTGTTGTCGGCCGCCAGCTGCATGAAGCGCTCCAGGCGCGCCGAGCTGTGCTCAGGGCCTTGGCCTTCGTAGCCGTGCGGCAGCATCATGGTCAGGCCGTTGGCACGGCCCCACTTCACTTCACCCGAGGCGATGAACTGGTCGATCACCACCTGCGCGCCGTTGGCGAAGTCGCCGAACTGGGCTTCCCAGATCACCAGGCTGTTGGGATCCGAACCGGCGTAACCGTATTCGAAGGCCAGCACGGCCTCTTCCGACAGGATGGAGTCGATGACGACGAACGGAGCCTGGTTGTCGGCGACGTTCTGCAACGGCACGTAGGTGCCTTCGTCCCACTTCTCACGGCTTTGATCGTGGATGACAGCATGGCGGTGGGTGAAGGTGCCGCGACCGCAGTCCTCACCCGACAGACGCACCGGGTAGCCCGAGGCCACCAGCGAGGCGAACGCCATGTGCTCGCCCATGCCCCAGTCCACGTTGACCTCACCACGGCCCATCGCCGCGCGATCGGCGTACACCTTCTTCACCAGTTGGTGCGGCGAGATGCTGTCCGGCAGCGTGGTCAGACGCTCGGACAGACGCTTCCACTCGGCGAGCGGGATGGCGGTGTCGCCACCGTCGGTCCACTTCTTGCCCAAGTAAGGCGACCAGTCCACCGCATGCTTGCGCTGGTAGTTGGTCAGCACCGGGTCAATGGTGTGGCGGCCTTCGTCCATCGCTGCGCGATAGGCTTTGGCCATGTCGTCACCCAGCGTCTCACCCATGCCTTGGGCAGACAGCTTGTCGGCATACAGCTTGCGCGTGCCAGGGTGAGCCGCAATCTTCTTGTACATCAGCGGCTGGGTCAGGCTCGGCGTGTCTTGCTCGTTGTGGCCCAGCTTGCGGAAGCAGATGATGTCGACGACCACGTCCTTGCGGAAGGCCATGCGGTATTCCAGGGCCAACTCGGTCGCAAAGACCACGGCCTCCGGATCGTCACCATTGACGTGCAGCACCGGCGACTCCACACCCTTGACGATGTCCGTGCAGTACAGGGTGGAGCGCAGGTCACGCGGATCGGAGGTGGTGAACCCGATCTGGTTGTTGATGATGATGTGAACCGTGCCGCCGGTGGTGTAACCACGCGTCTGGGCCAGCGCCAGGGTTTCCTGGTTCACGCCTTGACCGGCGAAAGCGGCGTCACCGTGCACCAGAATGGGCAGCACCTGATCGGCACGTGCGTCGCCACGACGGTCCATGCGGGCACGCACCGAACCTTCGACCACCGGGTTCACGATCTCCAGGTGAGACGGGTTGAAGGCCAACGACAGGTGGACCGGACCGCCACGGGTGGTCACGTCGGAGCTGAAACCCTGGTGGTACTTCACGTCACCGGCAGGCAGGTCTTCGGGTGCGGTGTGATCGAACTCGGAGAACAGCTCCTTGGGCTGCTTGCCCAGGGTGTTGACCAGCACGTTCAGGCGACCACGGTGGGCCATGCCGATCACGATTTCCTGAATGCCCTTTTCGCCGGCGCTCTGGATCAGCTCATCCATGGAGGCGATGAAGCTTTCACCACCTTCCAACGAGAAGCGCTTCTGGCCTACGTACTTGGTGTGGAGGAAACGCTCCAGACCCTCGGCTGCCGTCAAGCGGTCGAGGATGTGCTTTTTCTTCTCAACGGTGTAGGTGGGCTTGGAGCGCACGCTCTCGAGCTTTTCCTGCCACCAGCGTTTCTCACCGGGGTCGGTGATGTGCATGAACTCGGCGCCGATGCTGCCGCAGTAGGTCTCACGCAGGGCCTGCACCATTTCGCGCAAGGTCATGTGCTCGGCCTTGGTGAAGTAGGTGTTCGTGGCGCTGAACGAAATTTCCTTGTCGGACTCGACGAAGCCGTAGAAGGTCGGGTCGAGCTCGGGGATGTTCGGACGTTCCTGACGCTTGAGCGGATCAAGATCCGCCCAGCGGGAACCGAGGAAACGATAGGCAGCAATCAGGGACTGTACGTGAACCTGCTTGCGGGCCACAGCAAGATCAGCGGAGCTGGTCTTGACCATGAAGGCATTGGCCTTGGCGCGCTGGGCGAAGGACTCGACCACGGGGGCATGGGCCACATCGCGCTGGTCGGTGCCGTCGCCGGCAGGGACGTTCTGGAGGGCGTCGAAGTAGGAGCGCCAGTTATCTGGCACGGAACCGGGGTTGTCGAGATACGCCTCGTACAACTCTTCGACATAGGGGGCGTTACCCCCGAACAGGTACGAGTTCGACCTGAACTGCTGCATCATTTCGCTCACCTCACTCTCAGGTTTCCTGAGACATTGGCTGGTTGATAAAACCTTCCGCGACACGGCTTGACCGGTTGGCGGATTGCGACCCGCCTTGCTGACTGCCTGGAGACCAGGTCGAGCAAGGGCGACGGGAAGGGCCGTAAAGAACCCAATCAATGTAGCACCGATGAAGATTCCGTGCTGCCACGTCGGGCAAAACTTTTCAACCCCCGTCCGAAGGGCGAACAATTTTCACAAAGAAGACATGAAAAAGCCGGGACGAGCCCGGCTTTGATGCGAAAAACGTCGGGAATCAACCGAAGTTCTTGGCGGCGAAGTCCCAGTTCACCAGGCTGTTCAGGAAGGTTTCCACGAACTTCGGGCGGGCATTGCGGTAGTCGATGTAGTAGGCATGTTCCCACACGTCGATGGTCATCAGGGCTGTGTCGCCGGTGGTCAGCGGGGTGCCGGCGGGGCCAAAGTTGGCAATGTCCACCGAACCGTCGGCCTTCTTGACCAGGAAGGTCCAGCCAGAACCGAAGTTGCCCACAGCCGACTTGGTGAAGGCCTCCTTGAACGCGTCGTAGCTGCCAAACTTGGCGTTGATGGCGTCAGCCAGCTTGCCGGTGGGCGCACCGCCGCCATTGGGCTTCATGCAGCTCCAGAAGAAGGTGTGGTTCCAGACCTGGGCGGCATTGTTGTAGATGCCACCGCTGGCCTTCTTGACAATCTCTTCCAGCGACAGCGTTTCAAACTCGGTGCCGGGGATCAGGTTGTTCAGGTTGGTGACGTAAGCCTGATGGTGCTTGCCGTAGTGGTATTCGAAGGTCTCGGCGCTGATGTGCGGAGCCAGAGCGTCTTGTGCGTACGGCAGTGGGGGAAGCGTATGTGCCATGGTGCTGTTCCTGATTGATGGGTGGTGAAATCGATCACGATTGTAGGCACAGCTGAAGGAGACTCCAGCATGTGGAAGCATGGCCCGTCACGGCGCAGGGCTTATGGTCGCTCCAGCCGCGCCACTGGCCTCGGCTTCCATGACGCGCAGGTGCAACAAGCCGTCCGCCAGGGTGGCTGACACCGCCTGACCAACCTGGACCTGATCCACGCCCGTGATCGCGTGGCCACCCGCATCCGCCAGCCAGGCATAACCGCGCTCCAGCACACGCTGCGGGCTCAAGGCCTCGAGCCGATCGCCACGCGCCGCCAGGCGTGCCTGCGCCTGAGCCAACTGACCGGCCGTGGCGCGCATCAGGCGCGCCTGCAGCACCGGCAAGGCCTGCCCTGCCCCTTGAACACGTCGCTGACAGGCCGCCAGCATGCGGTGCTCTGCCATGTGCAGCCGCTGCACCTGCTGTCCCAACAGCTGGGAGGGGCGCGTCAGGCGAAACGCGATCTGGTCCAGCCGTTGAGCCTGGCCATCCAGGCGTTGCCCCATCCGGTGCGACAGGTGCTGCGCCAGCGCATCCAGCTGCGCCAATGCGTCGCCGCGATCGCGCGCCACCATCTCCGCCGCCGCAGTCGGCGTGGGCGCGCGCAGGTCGGCCGCAAAGTCCACCAGGGTGACATCGGTCTCGTGCCCCACACCACTGATCACCGGGACCGGACACCCCACCACCGCACGCACCACCCGCTCGTCGTTGAACGGCCACAGGTCCTCCATCGAGCCGCCGCCCCGGCACACGATCACCGCGTCCAGCGGCACGCCATCCCGATGCGCCAGCGACAAGGCCACCAATGCCTGCACCAGTTGCGCTGGTGCCTCTGCCCCCTGCACCGCAGCCGGCGAGACGACCACCTCGACGTGTGGCACACGCCGCGCCAGCGCCGTCAACACGTCGTGCAAGGCGGCGGCCGCCAGCGAGGTCACCACGCCGATGCGACGCGGATAACCCGGGATTGGCCGTTTGCGGGCTGCGTCAAACAGCCCCTCTGCCTCCAGCCTCGCCTTCAGCCGCAAGAACTGCTCGTACAAGGCGCCCGCACCCGCCCGCTGCAAACCCTCGACCACCAACTGCAACTCACCGCGCGCCTCGTACACCGCCAGGTTGCCGCGGGCCTCCACCAACATGCCTTCTGCGGGATGAAAGTCCACCTGAGACAAGGCGCGCCGAAACATCGCACACCGAAGCGAAGCCTGACCGCACTCGTCCTTGAGCGTGAAATAGCCATGTCCACTGGCCGCGCGTGTGAAGCCGCTGATTTCGCCTCGCACCACACACCCCGCAAACCGCGTGGCCAGACTGTCGCCGATGGCCTGCACCAGAGCCGACACCCCCCACACCCTCGCCAGGGGCCGCTCTGCCGGCTCGCCCCAGCGGCTCACGCCCAGCTCCCAGCGCCCCGCCCTAGCGGGACAAGTCCACAGACGGGCACATACCCCCGCAGGCACCCCTCACCCAGGGAAGACGGCACCAGCAAGGTCATAAGTTGTTGATTCATATATGTTTTGCGTTGCTTAAAAAATAAGCAAACCAAGGTTTAGCACGTATTTTCGAGGCTCTGACGCCATGCCCCACGGCTTACCCACAAAGTTATCCACAGGATCAGTGGATGACTCGGACCTGCCACACGGGGAAATCCAGGGGATGAAACAGCGCGTCACCGTGCCCCGTCAGGCTGATTTTCAAGCCCATAATCAACGCTTTACCAAGTCCGCCCACGAACGCGTTCACAGGGAGTCTTTCGTTGCTGTCGATCTTACAAGCTGCCGGCTGGCCCATCATTCCGCTGGTCCTTTGCTCCATCGTGGGCCTCGCCCTGATCGTCGAACGCTTCCTGAGCCTGAGGGCCAGTCGCGTCACCCCCCCTAACCTTGTCGATGAAGTGATCACGGTCACCCGGGGTGGCCTGCCTGCGGCCGACACCATCGAGAAACTGGCCGACAACTCCGTCATGGGTCAGTTGCTGGCCGAAGGCCTGAGCGCTGCCGCTGCCGAACCGCGTATTTCCGAAGACAAACTTCGTCTGGCTTTCGAGTCCGGCGGCCGCAAAGCGGTTCACCAGATGGAGCGCTACCTCAACGCCCTGGGCACCATCGCCAGCGCGGCCCCGCTGCTGGGCCTGCTGGGCACCCTGATCGGCATGATCGAGATTTTCGGCGCATCGGGTGGCGCCAACGGCAGTGTGGGCACCGATCCCACCGCGCTGGCCCACGGCATTTCGGTGGCGCTTTACAACACGGCCTTTGGCTTGATCGTCGCCATCCCGGCCTTGATCTGTCACCGCCACTTCCGCACCCGCATCGACGGCTACACCATGGAGATGGAAGAGGCCGCCGAACGCATGCTGCAACACGTGATGCGCTTGCCTGGCAAGCGCAACGGCGCCTGAGGCACCTCAGCCATGGCGATGAATTTCCGCAAGCGGCGCCCGCCCGAAGACCCCGAAATCAACCTGATCCCGTTCATCGACGTCTTGTTGGTCATCCTCATCTTTTTGATGCTGACCACCACCTATTCGAAGGTCACCGAGCTCAAGATCAACCTGCCGACAGCCAACGCGCAAGCCAGCAAGGCACGCCCGGCCGAGATCGTGGTGCTGGTGGCCGCCGATGGCCGCTACATGGTCAACCAACGCATGCTGGCGGGGCGTGGCATCGAAACGCTCGCCGCCAGCCTCGCCCAAGTCGCCGGCAATGCCAAGGACACCGTGATCATCATCAACGCTGACGCCCAAGCCTCGCACCAGAGCGTGATCAACGTGATGGATGCGGCGCGACGTGTGGGCCTGACGCAATTGACCTTTGCGACGCAAGGCCAGCACGACGGCGCTGGCACTGCCGCGCCCTGACCACCTGGTGCCCGCCACGGGTGCCTCTTGCCCATGAGCCGCCTCGCAGAGCATCTCAACCGCGCCTGGCTGCGCCGCGGCCTTCTGGCCTGTGCCCTGTGGCCGATCTCATTGCTGATGTCGACGCTGGTGCGTCTGCGTCGGTTCGGCTTCAGGCAGGGGTGGTTGGCGTCCGTGCGGCTACCTGTGCCGGTTCTGGTGGTGGGCAACCGCATCGTCGGCGGCGCTGGCAAGACACCCACCACCCTGGCCATCCTGCAACACCTGCAAGCGCGCGGACTGCGTCCCGGTGTGCTGACACGCGGCTACAAGGCCAAGCAGGACGCCCCGGCCCACCGTCTGCTCGATGCGTCCACCGAAGCATCGCTGAGTGCCGCCGAGACGGGCGATGAACCCCTGCTGATCTGGCGTCGCACCCACGCCCCCATGGCCATTGGCCGCGACCGTGCGCAAGGCGGACTGGCCCTGCTCGCCGCGCACCCCGAGATCGACATCCTGGTGTGCGACGACGGCCTGCAGCACCTGAAGCTGCAGCGCGACCTCGAGGTCATCGTGTTCGACGAACGTGGGCAAGGCAACGGCTGGTTGTTGCCCGCCGGCCCCCTGCGCGAGCCCATCGACAGCCCCGACACGCCCGGCCTGCAGGCCCCGCCAATGGTGCTTTACAACGCTGCGCACGCCAGCACCGCCCTGCCCGGCTTCCTCGCCCGGCGTCGCATGGCCCCGTTGATCAGCCTGGCGCAATGGTGGCAATCGCCCGATGCGGGCAGCATCCCCACACCTCGCCCGCCACGGTCCGGCGACACCGTGCTGGCCCTGGCCGGCATCGCGCAGCCCCAGCGTTTTTTCCACGCATTGCAAGAACTTGGCTACACCGTGCGAGGCCTCTCCTTGGCCGACCACGCCGACTTCACGCACCTCCCGTGGATGGATGCCGCCTTGGACCTGATCGTCACCGAGAAAGACGCCATCAAACTCGACCCGACCAGACTCCGACAAGAGCGCCCCCTCACACGGGTCTGGGTCGCCGGGCTAGACTTCCACCCTGAAGAAGCCTTCTGGGCCCAATTGGATGCGGCCCTGAACCGCCTCCCCCTCCGTCCCACGCGCGCCTGCCCTTTCGCAGCGCCCCTCACCTGACTGCCCCTGTCATGGACACACGCCTCATCGATTTGCTGGTCTGCCCCATCTGCAAAGGCCCCCTGCACCGCCCGCTGCAGACCGACTACCTGATCTGCCGCGCCGACCGCCTGGCCTTCCCCATCCATGACGGCATCCCCGTGATGCTCGAAAACGAAGCCCTGCCCCTGGATGATCAGGACATGCCAGTCGTGCCGAGCGCCACGCCGGAGGCCTGAAGATGGGCTTCACCGTCCTGATTCCCGCTCGCCTGGCCTCCACCCGCCTGCCCGACAAGCCGCTGGCCGACATCGCCGGGCTTCCCATGGTGGTTCGTGTGGCCCAGCGCGCCGCGCAAAGCCAGGCCAGCCAGGTTGTGGTCGCCACCGACAACGACCGCATCCACGCGGCCTGTGAGGCCCACGGCATCCGGTGCGTCATGACCCGTGCCGACCATCCCACCGGCAGCGACCGTCTGGCCGAGGCGTGCGAGTTGCTCGGTCTGGACGGCGACGACGCCGTAGTGAACGTCCAGGGCGACGAACCCCTCATTGACCCTGCGCTGATCGACGCCTGCGCCATGCAACTGGTGCAGCGTCCGGACTGCGTGGTCAGCACGGCCGCCCACCCCATCGAGGACCCGGCTCACTTCGTCAACCCGAATGTGGTCAAAGTCGTCACCGATGCGCAAGGACGGGCACTGTACTTTTCGCGTGCACCGATCCCATGGTGGCGTGATGCCCCTGTCGCGGGCCAGCCGGCTGCAGGCGCCGACACCCCGCTGCGGCACATCGGCATCTACGGCTACCGTGCGGGGTTTCTGCGCCGGTTCCCGCAGCTGCCGGTGAGCCCCCTGGAGCGCCTGGAATCGCTGGAGCAACTGCGTGTGCTTTGGCACGGCGAACGCATCGCGGTGCACGTCACCCCGCACGCCCCTGGCGCTGGCGTCGACACACCAGAAGATCTGGCCCGTGTCCGTGCCCTTTTTGGTGCATGAACGGCCAGGTCTTGTACAAGACCGCGCGCATGCCCCACCTGAGCGAGGGGGCATGCGTGATATCCTTCAAGGCTGTTAACGCAGCCCGATCCCCCTCGGGCCGCAGCTTCATCGGACACCGAGGACTTACATGAGACTGATTCTGTTGGGCGCGCCCGGCGCCGGCAAAGGCACGCAAGCGGCCTTTCTGTGCCAGAAATTTGGCATTCCGCAGATCTCGACGGGTGACATGCTGCGTGCCGCCGTCAAGGCTGGCACCGAGATGGGCCTCGCCGCGAAGAAGGTGATGGACGCTGGCGGTCTGGTCAGCGATGACATCATCATCGGCCTGGTCAAGGAACGCATCCAGCAAGCCGACTGCGCCAATGGCTTCCTGTTCGACGGCTTCCCCCGCACCATTCCTCAAGCCGAGGCCATGAAGGCAGCCGGCGTGAAGATCGATTTCGTGCTCGAAATCGACGTGCCCGACAGCTCCATCATCGAACGCATGAGTGGCCGCCGTGTGCACGTGGCCTCCGGCCGCACGTACCACGTCGTGTTCAACCCGCCCAAGGTGGCTGGCAAGGACGATGTCACCGGTGAAGACCTCATCCAGCGTGACGACGACCAGGAAGAAACCGTGCGCAAGCGCCTGGACGTGTACCATCAACAAACCCGTCCGCTGGTCGGATACTATGGCGAATGGGCCGCCACTGGCGACACTGAAGCCCCCCAGTACCGCAAGATTGCCGGCCTGGGTTCGGTCGACGAGATCACGGCGCGTGCCCTCGAAGCGCTCAACAAGTAAGCTTCTCTTCAGCCTGTTCGCAGGCTGACCACAACGGCCCCGCCGCCCTGTCGCGCCGGGGCCGTTGCGTTCTGGCCCCCGGGTCGTCGTCACTCCTGTCGCCACCGTGATCCCTCAGTCCTTCATTCAAGACCTGCTCGCCCGCACCGATGTCGCCGACATCGTGGGCCGCTACGTCACCTTGAAGAAGGCGGGCATCAACTACAAGGGCCTGTGCCCCTTCCACGGCGAAAAGAGCCCCAGCTTCATCGTCAGCCCCTCGCGCCAGACCTATCACTGCTTCGGCTGTGGGGTGCATGGCAATGCGCTGGGCTTCCTGATGGAGTTCAGCGGCCTGGGCTTTGTCGACGCCGTCAAGGACCTGGCCCAGATGCAGGGCATGCAGGTGCCCGACGAGGACATCAGCCCGCAAGAGCGTGAGCGGCAGAAGCAGGTCAAAGAAAAACAGACCTCGCTGACCGATGTGATGGCCACTGCGGCCCAACACTGGAAGCAGCAGCTCAAGAAAAGCCAGCGCGCGATCGACTACCTGAAGGCCCGCGGCCTGAGTGGGCAGATCGCTGCCCGCTTTACCCTTGGCTACGCACCCGACAGTTGGCGCGGGCTGGCCAGCGCATTCCCGAAATACGATGATCCGCTGCTGGTCGAATCCGGGCTGGTCATCAGCCACGAGCCGCAGGACGGTGAGACCGAAGGCAAGCGCTACGACCGCTTCCGTGATCGGATCATGTTCCCGATCCGCAACCCACAAGGCCAGGTCATCGGCTTTGGCGGACGTGTGCTCGACAAGGGTGAGCCCAAGTACCTGAACTCACCCGAGACCCCGGTGTTCGTCAAGGGCCGTGAGCTGTATGGCCTGTTCGAAGGCCGTTCTGCCCTGCGCAACAAGGGCTATGCCATCGTCACCGAAGGCTATATGGACGTGGTGGCGCTGGCACAGTGGGGGTATGGCAACGCCGTGGCCACCCTGGGCACCGCCTGCACCGCCGAGCACGCGCAAAAGCTGTTCCGCTTCACCGACCAGGTGGTGTTCAGCTTCGACGGTGACGCGGCTGGACGGCGTGCGGCCGGGCGTGCGCTGGAAGCGGTACTGCCCCACGCCACCGACACGCGCCGTATCAGCTTCCTGTTCCTGCCGGCCGAGCATGACCCTGACAGCTACATCCGCGAGTTCGGGCCCGAAGCATTCGAGGCCTGCATCAAGAAGGCCGTCCCTCTGTCGCGCCAAGTGCTGGAGCATGCCAGCGCCGACTGCGACCTCGACAGCGCCGAGGGCCGCGCCCGCCTGCTGGTGCAGACCATCCCATTGATCGCGCAGTTCCCTGATGGCGCACTCAAGGGTCTGATCGCCGACGACCTGGCGCAAATGGCCCGCGCCGCGCCCGAAGAGGTCCGCCGCCGCATCGCCGAGCACCCACTGCCTGGCTCCCGCAGTACTGGCCAGTCAGCCCGCACCGGTGCCGAACGCTCACGCAGCGTCGACGGTGGCCCGCCGCCGTTCGAACAAGACGAAGGCGCACCGGCCGGCCCGATGGACGATCGGCACATTCCCACCTTCGAGCCCGATGGCGGCAACGAGGCCTGGGCCGATGTCTACGCCGAGCAGGGCCAGGCCGCCTACACCCCGCCCGAGCCCGCCCGGCGCCGCGACGGCCAACCCTGGAAGCCCTGGAAGAGTGGCGGCAGTTCGCGCTGGCAAAGCCGGGGCAGCCCCGTGGTGCAACGGCCCGTGCCCCAGGCCGCCACACCGCTCGACCGCATCGTGTGGGCCCTGATCTCGCACAGTGATTTTTGGGAGCAACTGCCCAGCGCCACCCAGGACCTGCTGTGCGACCAGGCCGCCCCCTACGGTGAGTTTTTCCGCTGGCTGGACCACACCGTGCTGAACCACGGCCCCGTGCCCCGCGAAGAACTGACGCGCCAGATGACAGCCGAGCCGAGCGACGCCGGGCACAACGCCGAGGCCTCGCATTTCAAGGCCCTGGCACGCCGCATTGCCCATTTTCATGAACTGCCGGACGATCAGGACACGGTGACCAGCCTGATCAACCTGATCAAACCCCTGGAACTGGTGGCCCTGAGAGAGGAGCTGGACCTGCTGACTCAGTCCGGCGAGCTCTCGGAGATCGCCGAATCTCGCAAGATGGAACTGGTCAGACTGACGCTGGCGCTGAAGCTTGAAATCAGCCAGCATCGCCCCATATCTGGGTGAGGATCGCCGGACGCCGCTTGACGCCCCTCGTTCTCGCCCCAATTTTTGACGCTCTCCATCGCTTGCGCGATAATGGAGGGTTGGACAAGCCCCTGCAATCTCTCCCGAGGAAGCGCATGACCGCGAAAAAAGCCGCGAAATCCGCCGTGACGACAGCCACCCCAGACACCGACGTGCCAGAGAAAAAAGTCTCCAAAGTCGCGCGTGTCGCCAAGACCGTGGACGCCGCCGCTGCTGAATCCGCCGCCGCTGAACCCAAGAAGCGTGGTCGCAAGCCCAAGGCTGCGGCAGGTGCAGATGCGCCTGCAGCCAAGAAAACTGCCAAAAAGGCCACCTCTTTTGACGAGGATGATGTCGGCGACATCGAAACCGAACTCGAAGTCGAACTCGACGCCACCGAAGCCGAAGCGGCTGCCGAAGTCCCGGCGAGTGAGGACAAGCCCAAGGCCAAGCCTCTGCGCATGAAGGTCTCGCGCGCCAAGGAGCGCGCGCTGATGCGCGAGTTCGGCATTGACGACACCACGCTGACCGAAGAAGAAGTCAACAAGCGCCGTCAGGACCTCAAGACCCTGATCAAGCTGGGCAAGACCCGTGGCTTCTTGACCCACCAGGAAATCAACGACCACTTGCCCGAAAAGCTGGTCGAGGCCGAAATCCTCGAAGCCATCATTTCCATGTTGAACGACATGGGCGTGGCGGTGTACGAGCAGGCCCCTGACGCGGCCACGCTGCTGATCTCCAACAGCGCGCAGTCCACGGCCACCGAAGAGGAAGCCGAAGAGGCCGCCGAAGCCGCTCTGTCCACGGTGGACTCCGAATTCGGCCGCACGACCGACCCCGTCCGCATGTACATGCGCGAAATGGGTACGGTCGAGCTGCTGACGCGCGAAGGCGAAATCGAAATCGCCAAGCGCATCGAAGGTGGCCTGCAAGCCATGATGCTGGCCATCTCCGCTTCGCCCACCACCATCGCAGAAATCTTGTCGCTGGCCGACAAGATCCGAGCGGGTGAGTCACCCATCACCGAAGTGGTCGATGGTTTCGTGGCCGCCGACGAGGCCGACGACTACGTGGCCGAGGAAGACTTCGACGAATTCGATGAAGAAGACGATGACGACGGCAATGGCGGCTCCAAGGCGCTGACCAAGAAGCTGGAAGAAATGAAGAACCAGGCTCTGGTCAAGTTCGACGCCCTGCGCACGAACTTCGAAAAGATGGCCAAGGCCTTCGAGAAAGACGGCTACAAGTCGGCCTCATACAACAAGGCCCAGGAAGCCATCAGCCACGAACTGATGACCATCCGATTCACCGTCAAGATCATCGAGCGCCTGTGCGGCTTGCTGCGCGGCCAGGTGGACGACGTGCGCCGCTCCGAGCGCGAACTGCGCAAGATCGTGGTCGACAAGTGCGGCATGTCGCAAGAGCAGTTCATCAAGACCTTCCCGCCCAACATCCTGAACCGGGAATGGGCGGTCAAGGAATCGCAGGCCAACAAGCCTTACAGCGCCGTCATGGGTCGCAGCCTGCCTGCCATTCAAGAGTTGCAGCAAAAGCTGATCGACCTGCAGGCCAAGGCCGTCGTGCCCATTGAAGATCTGAAACTGATCAACAAACGCATGAACGAGGGCGAAAAGGCCTCGCGCGATGCCAAGAAGGAAATGATCGAGGCCAACCTGCGTCTGGTGATCTCGATCGCGAAGAAGTACACCAACCGTGGCCTGCAGTTCCTGGATCTGATCCAGGAAGGCAACATCGGCCTGATGAAGGCGGTGGACAAGTTCGAATACCGTCGCGGCTACAAGTTCTCCACCTACGCCACCTGGTGGATCCGTCAGGCCATCACGCGTTCGATCGCTGACCAGGCCCGCACCATCCGCATCCCGGTTCACATGATCGAAACGATCAACAAGATGAACCGCATCTCGCGTCAGCACCTGCAGGAATTCGGCTTCGAACCCGATGCTCCGACGCTGGCCGAGAAGATGGAAATGCCGGAAGACAAGGTCCGCAAGATCATGAAGATCGCCAAAGAGCCGATCTCCATGGAAACGCCGATCGGTGACGATGACGACAGCCACCTGGGCGATTTCATCGAGGACACCAACAACACCGCCCCGATCGAGGCTGCGATGCAGGCCGGTCTGCGCGATGTCGTCAAGGACATCCTCGACAGCCTGACGCCGCGCGAAGCCAAGGTGCTGCGCATGCGTTTCGGCATCGAAATGTCGACCGACCACACGTTGGAAGAAGTCGGCAAGCAGTTCGACGTCACCCGCGAACGCATCCGCCAGATCGAAGCCAAGGCCATCCGCAAGCTCAAGCACCCCAGCCGGTCGGATAAATTGCGAACGTATCTCGACAATCTGTGATTCTGGGCAGAAGCCCTTGTGCCCAGCGCACCACAAACCCGGCCTTGCGCCGGGTTTTTTCATGCAGAGCTGCTAAATTCGCATTTGATACCGTGCTTTCTTCACACCCGACACCAAGCCGCTTGACCGAGACCACACCTCATGGGTAACACGACGGAAAGTGCCATTCTGTTTGCCGATCTGCGCAGCAGCACGGCGCTCTACCTCAAGTTGGGTAACAAGGAAGCCGCTCGCCTCGTGACCCACAGCCTTGCGCTGCTGGGGCAGATCATTGAGGGAGCGGGCGGACGTGTGGTCAAGACCCTGGGTGATGGCCTCATGGCCGTGTTCGACAACGCAGAACGTGCGGTGGATGCCTCGACCTCACTGCACGAGTCCCTGGAGCGCATCGTTCCAGGCGAAGGAGAACGCGTCTCGAAAGAAGGCGCGGTGAAGCTGAAGGTCGCCATTGCCTGGGGTGAAACCATCGCGGTCGATGGCGATTGTTTCGGTGATGCGGTCAATGTGGCGGCTCGTCTGCTCGATCTGGCCGGTGAAAGCGAAACCCTCACCACAGCCGAACTGCTGCGCCAACTGCCATCCGACCACCTTGAGCGCTTTCGCAGCATCGACAAGCTCTACCTGCGTGGACGCAAGGAACCGGTGTCGGTGGTGCGCATGGAGCGCAGCCGCTTTGGTGACACCATGTCCACCGTGGTGTTCGACACCCTGCCCTCTGACATGCCAGACGGCATTCGCCTGGTCTGGATGGGAGCGGAGCGAGTGTTCTCCACGGCCAGCATGCCGGTGATCCTGGGTCGTAGTCCCCAGGCGCAATTCTGTGTGAGTGACGCCCGCGTGTCGCGCTCGCATGCGCGCATCGAGTCGCACAGCGGTCAGCTCTACCTCAGCGACCTCAGCTACAACGGCACCCACGTGAAGTTCGACCACGACGACCAGGTGATGACCTTGCGGCGTGGCACCTGCACACTGCACGGTAGTGGAGTGATTGCGCTGGGCGCGCCACCAAATGACCCGAGCAGCACACAGATCCGCTTTGACGTGCTGAGCTTCTCCGACACCCTGCCGCAGTACTGACCGTGCATCACGTACCCGACTCGCTCTCACGCCTTGGCCTGACCCTGAGTCCTCTGGCATGAGCTGGTCCGGCCCCATCACCCCCGAACACACACGTGTGGCGCTCCTGCAGGCCACCCGCCTACTGGAAGCATCAGACGCGCCACCCGCATTCGCAGCCTTGGCTCGACTGGCTGCCGCGCAAACGGCGAGCCCCCTCGCCGCCATCCACCTGATCGATGCACACTGTGTTCAGCTGTTGGCTGGCGTGGGGCCTCTACCCCGACGGCAGAGCCGTGAGCATGCACTGAGCACGCAAGCCCTTCAGCACGATGGCCCCTGGCAGGCGCACGACACCCGGGAACTGACACCGCCCCCTCACCTGCCCGCCGGTGCCTGGCCAGCGGCCTATGCCGGACACCCCCTCGTCGTCGAGGGACACACGCTGGGAGCCCTGTGCGTGATGGACACCGAGGCGCGCCAATGGTGTGCCGAGCACATGGCTGGCCTGGTGGACGTGGCCTGCGCGACGAGTGCGTTGTTGGCGGCCGAATTGAATCGACAACGTGCCCGCCGCATGGATGCCCGGGTGCGCACGGCCAGCCTCGCCGGCCATGACTGGCTGTGGGAGACCGACCGAGAGAGCCGTCTCGTGTGGGTGTCCAGCAGCATGGTGCAGCACCTGGGCCTGGACCCGGAATTTGAAATTGGCTGTAAGGGTGTGGATTTCTACGAACCCCTGCCGGGGGAGGAGTACGCCGAGCAATGGGCGCAATTCAGGGAAGCCCGCGCCCGCAAAGAGCCCTTCAGCAACGTGCTCGGCCAACGCATCACCCCAAGGGGCCGCGTGATCATCAGTCTCAGCGGTTTGCCCGTCTTCGACCGTCAGGGCACTTTCATGGGCTACCGTGGCTCCAACCGCGATGTCACCCGGCAGGTTCAAACCGAGATGGAGATGCGACGCGCCCAGCAGCAACTCCTCAGCCAACAGGCCGAGCTGCGTGAGAGCGAGGCCCGCCTGAGCGCGGTCCTGCACGCCCTGCCCGACATCTGGTTTGTGCTCGATGAATCCAACACCTATGTGGACGGGCATGACGCTCACCCCCTCCTGATTCGCCCGATCGAAGAGCTGCGCACCCACACCCTTGGCCATGAACTGCCCGCTGAGGTGGCAGCGCTACAGCAGGCGGCCATGGAGCGGGTGCGTCACACCGGACAGCCGCAGCGTCTGGAATACGAGTTACAGACGAACGACGGTGTCGTGCGCCATTTCGAAGCTCGTCTGGTGCCCATGGGCAAGAAACAGACTCTGTTTGTGGCGCGCGACATCACGCCCCTCAAGGCGGCCGAGCAAACGCTGCGCGGCAAGCAAGCTGCCGAAGCCGCCAGCGCTGCCAAGAGTGCCTTCGTCTCGCGCATGAGTCACGAGATCCGCACCCCACTCAATGCCATCAGCGGATTCGCACAGTTGCTACAGCACCAACTGCCGCAGTCGGGCCGCAGTGAGGGGCATCTGGGATATGTTCGCCACATTCTCGACGCCAGTGAGCACCTGACCGCCTTGGTGAACGATGTGCTGGACCTCCAGAAAATCGAGGCGGGATACCTCCAGTGCCTGAGTGAAGAACTGAATCTGTCGGACGTCGTCCAGCGAGGCATCTGCATGCTGGGACCTTTGGCCCAACGCCACAGCGTCACCCTGCTGTCCGAAGTTGCGCCGGTTTGCATCGTGCGCGCCGACCGCCAGCGCCTCAGCCAGGTCGTGATGAACCTGGGCTCTAACGCCATCAAGTACAACGCCCCGGGCGGCCTGGTGCGTTTCACAGTCGAAACACCCACCTCAGGGCAGTTGGCACTGCACATTGAAGACACTGGGCCGGGCATGAGCGACGCGCAACTCATGCGTCTGTTTCAACCCTTTGAAAGACTGGGCAAAGAAATGTCCAACATCGAGGGATCAGGGCTTGGCCTTATCATCACTCGGTCGTTGGTCGAGGCCATGGGTGGCCAACTGCAGATTTACAGCAGCCCGGGTGTGGGCACCCGCGTGACCATCACCTTGAACCGCGGCGTACCTGCGCTGGCGTCCCAACCGGCTTTTGACTCCGATGAGCGCCTGGCCGCACACAGGTCACCACAACAGCCCATGCAGCCCACTTCAGACGTGCAAGAACAAACACCCCTGCAGGTCCTGTATGTCGAGGACAACCGGATCAATGCCATGCTGTTCGAAGAGGCCTTGCGCCCCTACGACCAACTTGCGCTGACCGTGGCCGAGGACGGGCTGGCCGCCATCGACGTGGCAACTCAGCGTGCCCCGGAGGTGCTGGTGCTCGATGCACACCTGCCGGACATGGACGGGCTGGCCTTGTTGAAGACCCTGCGGGACTTGCCGGGCCTGGCAGAGGTACCCGCCTACATGTGCTCGGCCGATGCCATGCCCGAGGACATTGCCCGCGCGAAGGCTGCGGGCTTCACCGGGTACTGGACCAAACCCATTGACATCCGTCAGATCACCTCCGAGCTGACCCAATTGGCACATCAGAAGAAGTCCCCGCCATGAGCACCCAGCCAGAACCCGCCTTTCGCCACGGGCAAGTCCCCCGCACTGGCGTCTTGCTCGTCAATCTCGGCACCCCGGAGGCCCCCACGGCCCCAGCCCTACGCCGCTACCTGGGCCAGTTTCTGAGCGACTCGCGTGTCGTCGAGATCCCACGCTTGCTGTGGAAGCCCATCCTGCACGGCATCATCTTGCGCGTGCGGCCACGGAAATCTGCCGCAAAGTACGCCAGCATCTGGACGTCGGACGGTTCGCCACTGCGCGTCTGGACCGAAAAGCAAACCAAACTGCTGCAGGGCTTTCTGGGCGAGATGGGTCATCAGGTGCTGGTGCGCCACGCGATGCGCTACGGGGAGCCAGCCATTGGCAAAGCCCTGAGCGCCCTCAAGGCTGAGGGTGCCACCCGCATCTTGGTCGTGCCCTTGTACCCGCAGTATTCAGGTGCCACCACCGCCAGTGTGATGGATGAGGTGTTCGCCTGGGGACGCGAAACCCGTCTGCTGCCTGAGCTGCGTCACATCAACCGTTTCCATGACGACCCCGGTTATTTGGACGCACTGGCCAAATCCGTGCGCCGCCACTGGCAAGAAAACGGCACCGGCGGCAAGCTGGTGATGAGCTTCCATGGCATGCCGCGACGAACGCTCGATCTGGGCGATCCTTACCACTGTGAATGCCTCAAGACGGGCCGCTTGCTGGCCGAACGCCTGGGGCTGAGCGCTGATCAGTACGTGGTCACGTTTCAGAGCCGCTTTGGCAAGGCCAAGTGGCTGGAGCCCTACACGGAGCCCACCTTGCACGCCTTGGCCAAGGCCGGCACCGAGCGCGTGGATGTCATCTGCCCGGGCTTCGTTTCAGACTGCATTGAAACCCTGGAAGAGATCGCCATGGAGGGTCAGGCCGCCTTCCTGGGCAGCGGCGGCAAGACCTTCCATTACATTCCCTGCCTTAACGATCAACTGGACTGGATGCGTGCCTTGGGCCAACTGGTCGAGCAGCATCTGCAAGGCTGGCCCACGCGCAAGGAACAGCTCCCATCGGCCGACACGCTCAGCCGCCAGCGAGACCGCGCGCTGGCGACAGGCGCCAAAGACTGAGCAATCACGGCTTGCACGCAGCCGCCTCAATCCTGAGGTGCTTCGTCAATGAGGTCAGTTTCGCCAGGCAACAAGGCCTGCGTCTGGGCATCCGGCATGGCTTCGACCTGCTTGAGCGCCCGGCCCATGACGCGAGTGCGCGTCTCCACCGACGAGATCGTGTTGCTGGCTTCGTCCAGTTTCTTGCGGGTCTTGGCCAGCACATCGCCAAACTTGCCGAACTCGGTCTTGACCGCACCCAGCACCTGCCAGACCTCGGACGAGCGCTTCTCCAGCGCCAGGGTGCGAAACCCCATCTGCAGGCTGTTGAGCGTGGCCAGCAAGGTGGTCGGGCCAGCCAACATCACGCGGCATTCGCGCTGCATGGCTTCGACCAACCCAGGGCGGCGCAAGGCCTCGGCGTACAGCCCCTCGGTGGGCACGAACAAGATGGCGAAATCGGCCGTGTGCGGTGGGGCCAGGTATTTGTCACGAATCGTCCGCGCCTCCTGACGCAAGCGCAACTCCAGTGCCTTGGCGGCTGATTCGACGCCGAGCGCATCAGCCCGGTCGTGCGCTTCCAGCAAACGCTCGTAGTCTTCGCGAGGAAACTTGGCGTCGATGGGCAACCACACCGGTGCGCCGTCTACCCCGCCCTGCCCCGGCAGGCGAATGGCGAACTCCACCCTCGCGCCACTGCCCGGCACCGTCTCGACGTTGACCGCGTACTGCTCCGGCGTGAACACCTGCTCCAGCAGGCCCGCCAACTGCACCTCGCCAAAAATGCCGCGGGTCTTGACGTTGTTGAGCACGCGGTTGAGCGAGCCCACATCGCTGGCCAGACGCTGCATGTCGCCCAGGCCGCGGTGCACCTGTTCCAGGCGTTCGGCCACCTGCTTGAAGCTCTCGCCCAGACGGGCCTCCAGCGTCGCATGGAGCTTCTCGTCGACGGTCTGGCGCATCTGCTCCAGCTTTTTCTCGTTGTCGGCCTGCAGTGCCTGCAAACGTGTCTCGACCGTCAGTCGCACATCGTTCAGACGGCGCTCGTTGGCGTCCGATAGCACGCGCAGTTGCTCAGCCACGCCCTCCCCCAGACGGCGCAAAGCGGCCTCCTGGGCTTCGGTGAAACGCGCCAGGCTCACGGCCTGAGCTTCTCGCAAGGCCAGGCCTTGCTGTGACTGCTGCTGCATGCTGTCGCGCTGGCTGTCCACCAAGGATTGCTGAAAGCCTGCCAGTTGGACACGGAAGCTGTCGAGCTGTTCGTTCTGGGTGCGGGTGGTGTCGCCATGCTGGGCCAGCGAGGTTTGCTGGAACAGGGCGAGCGACGCGCCCAGCTCCTGACGGGTGCCGACGGCGCTGCGCGCAACCTCGTCGCGCAACTCACGGCTCAACTGCTCCGAGCGCTGGCGCCATTGCGCATCCATATCGGCCCCCAGTTTCACAAGGGCAGCGTCGTCAGAGCGGGCGGGCCTCAGAGCCAGCCACAACAGCAGGGCCAGATTGAGCAGCAAGAGCGCAAGGTTGATCCAGTTCATGGCCGCGATTGTGTCAGACGCACGCGCATGAAAAAGGCTGCCCGCAGGCAGCCTCAGTGTCGACGGCAGGCACCCGAAGGCGCCGCGCTGTCAGCGCCTCATCAGGCTTCGAGATGCGACAGGTGCACGTGTGCCCCGGTCTTGGTGCGGATCTCTTCCGGCGTCACACCCGGTGCCAGTTCCACACACTTGAAACCTTCGGGCGTCACGTCGAGCACGCACAACTCGGTGATGATGCGATCGACCACGCCCACACCGGTGAGCGGCAGCGAGCATTGCTGCAGCAACTTGTGCTCGCCGTTCTTGGCGCTGTGCTCCATCAGCACCACCACGCGCTTGACGCCAGCCACCAGGTCCATGGCACCACCCATGCCTTTGACCATCTTGCCTGGGATCATCCAGTTGGCCAGGTCACCCTTCTCGGACACCTGCATGGCCCCCAGGATGGACAGGTTGATCTTGCCACCGCGGATCATCGCGAAGCTCTCGTGCGAGCCGAAGATCGACGAGCCCGGCAACACGGTCACGGTCTGCTTGCCCGCGTTGATCAGGTCGGCGTCCACTTCGGCCTCGGTCGGGAAGGGGCCGATGCCCAACATGCCGTTTTCAGACTGCAGCCACACGTCGATGTCGGGGGCCACATGGTTGGCCACCAAGGTCGGCAGGCCGATGCCCAGGTTCACGTAGAAGCCGTCTTGCAGTTCCTGTGCGGCACGCGCCGCCATTTCGTCATGGGTCCAGGGCATGGTCAGGCTCCAGCAGTTTCACGAAGGGTGCGCTTTTCAATGCGCTTCTCGGGGGTGGTGTTGAGCACGATGCGGTGCACGTAGATGCCCGGCAGGTGCACGGCATCGGGGTCGAAGCTGCCCGTCTCGACCACTTCTTCCACTTCCACGATCGTGACCTTGCCCGCCATGGCGGCGGCCGGGTTGAAGTTGCGTGCGGTGCGGCGGAAGATCAGGTTGCCCGACTTGTCGGCCTTCCAGGCTTTGACCAGGGCCACCTCGGGCACCAGTGCGCGCTCCATGACATAGACCTCGCCATCGAACTCGCGGGTTTCCTTGCCTTCGGCCACCAGGGTGCCCACACCGGTCTTGGTGAAGAAGGCGGGAATGCCAGCGCCCCCAGCGCGCAGCTTCTCGGCCAGCGTGCCTTGGGGCGTGAATTCGAGTTCCAGCTCACCGGCCAGGTACTGGCGCTCGAACTCCTTGTTCTCGCCCACGTAGCTGGAGATCATCTTCTTGATCTGGCGGGTGTTGAGCAACTTGCCCAGGCCAAAGCCGTCCACGCCCGCGTTGTTGGAGATGACGGTCAGATCCTTGACGCCAGATGCCTGCAAGGCATCGATCAGCGCTTCCGGGATCCCACACAGGCCGAAGCCCCCTACTGCGAGCAACTGCCCGTCTTTGACGATCCCAGCCAGCGCACTGGCGGCGTCGGGATAGACCTTGTTCATCCACTCACTCCTTGGCAACGGGGGTTGTTTATGCTGCATTGCAGCAATGAAAGCGTACACCGGGATGTCACAAAAAACCAGACATCCCTTGAAAATGCCGAACCTTCAAGGCGAACCTTCAAGGGTTTGGCAACGCAGGTGGTTTGTCAGCACTCGGCAAAGCCGGCAGTTTGCCTTGCAAAGCTCGGATGGGCTCGGGCAGAGGCACCGGCCGACCGTCTTCGTTGCTCACCCAGACGAGTGTGGCGCCGCCGGCAGCATAGTGCTGCCCCGGTTCGTCCCGCCGCTCAATGGTCACGAAGGTGTCGATGCTCGTACGTCCCGGCGAGGCCACATACAGCTTCACGACCAGGTCACCAGGAAACACCAGCGGCTGGTAGAAGTTGAAAAACGCATTGGCGATCACCGGGCCCTCTTTGGCCTCGGTGAGGCTACCGGTCATGGCCTCGATCCAGGTCACCCGGGCCTGCTCCATGTACTTGAAGTAGATGGTGTTGTTGACGTGACCCAGGCTGTCCATGTCCCCCCACAGAATGGGCAAGGCGGTTTCATGGACCAGGATCTTGTGTTCGGGAATGTCCAATCGCATGGTGTCGGTTCAGATGTCGGTTCAGTGGGGTTCAGCAAAGCTGCTGCGCAACTTGCCCAGATGCGGGCGTGCGACGCGTATTCAAGCTCAGGACGCCGCCATACCATCGTCGGCCGAAATGATCGCGCCGTTGATGAAATCACTCTGCGCCGAACACAGCATCACCAACAAGGCATCGAGATCCTGAGGGCGTCCCACGCGCTGGCGCGGTAGCATCTTGATCAGCTTCTGCCCGCCTTCGGTCTCCCAATGGTGGTGGTTGATCTCGGTATCGATGTAGCCCGGACACACGGCATTGGTGGTGATGCCGAAGCGGCCCCACTCGGCTGCCATCACCTTGGTCATGTGAATGACCGCAGCCTTGCTCATGCAATACACACCAATCTGAGGCAGCGTTCGCAAACCGGCTGCCGACGCGATGTTGATGATGCGTCCACCGGCGAAGACCCCTGGAGCCGCCCCCTTTGCACGTGCCAGCATGCGTTTGGCCACCTCCTGGGCCATGAAGAAGGCGCCGCGGGTATTGGTGCCAAAGACATGATCGAAACCGTCCTCCGTGACGTCTACCAGACGCTCCGTGGTGCTTACCCCGGAGTTGTTGATCAGGATGTCGATGGGACCAACTTCGGTCTCGGCATGCGCCACGGCCGACTTGATGCTGTCCACGCTGGTCACGTCCAGCGAGACAACATGTGCCTCGCCACCGGCCGCCTCAATCTCTGAGCGCAGGTCCTTGAGTCGCTCCATCCGCCGCCCACCCAGCACGACCGCCGCGCCCGCTTCCGCCAGGGTGCGCGCAAACTGTGTCCCCAGGCCGCTGGACGCGCCGGTGATCAGGGCCACGCGGCCCGATAGATCAAGTGTGTAACTCATGGGAACAGATCCTTCGTGATGGGTGCGGAAACCTTAGCACGCCATCTTCGCCGGTCTGACGCGTCAAATACGGAATCACACAATACGCGGGATTACCCTGAGTTGCACTGCAACAATGCAAAACTGCCTTGCCTAACTGGCAAGGAATTTTTGCACTTCCGCAGAATAGAATCCACGTTTTGATCGATAACAACAGCACGCTGTTTGTCAAAACAGAAGGAATCACGATGACGCCCCAGGAAATCCTTGAGCAGTTTGGCCCCCGCGAGTCGATGGAATATGACGTCGTGATCGTTGGCGCTGGCCCTGCTGGCCTGTCCACCGCCATCCGTCTGAAGCAACTCGCCGAGAAAGCCGGCAAGGAAGTCAACGTTGTGGTGCTGGAAAAGGGCTCCGAGCCTGGCGCACACATTCTCTCGGGCGCCGTGATGGACCCGATCGCCATGAGCGAGTTGTTCCCCAACTGGAAGGAACTGGGCGCGCCCCTGAACCAGCCCGTCACAGCTGACCAGGTGCTGGTGCTGACCGAAACGGGCGCCATGGCCACGCCTCAGGCCCTGATCCCCAACAACTTCCACAACCACGGCAACTACGTGATCAGCCTGGGTGCCGTCACCCGCTGGCTGGCGCAACAGGCCGAGAGCCTGGGCGTGGAAATCTTCCCCGGCTTCGCAGCCGCTGAAGTGCTGTACAACGACGATGGCTCCGTCAAGGGCGTGGCCACCGGCAACATGGGCGTCGACAAGACCGGTGAGCCCACCGACAACTTCCAGCTGGGCATGGAGCTGCTGGGCAAGTACACCATCTTCGCCGAAGGCGCCCGTGGCCACCTGGGCAAGCAGCTGATCGCCAAGTTCAAGCTGGACGCTGGCAAGGATCCGCAGAGCTACGCCATCGGCATCAAGGAACTGTGGGAAATCGACCCGGCCAAGGCACAGCCTGGCCTGGTGGTGCACACCGCCGGTTGGCCCATGGACACGCAGACCTACGGCGGCGGCTTCCTGTACCACCTGGAAGGCAACAAGGTCACCCTCGGCTTTGTGACCGGCCTGGACTACAAGAACCCCTGGCTGAGCCCCTTCGAGGAAATGCAGCGCTGGAAGACCCACCCCAGCATCAAGCCCATCCTGGAAGGCGCCAAGCGCCTGAGCTACGGTGCCCGCGCCATCACGGCCGGTGGCATCCTGTCGCTGCCCAAGACCGTGTTCCCGGGCGGTGCCCTGGTTGGCTGTGACGCCGGTTACCTGAACGCCGCCCGCATCAAGGGCTCGCACGCCGCCATGAAGACCGGCATGCTGTGCGCCGACGCCATCTTCGACGCCCTGAACGCCGAGCGTCAGCACGACGAGCTGAGCGCCTACCCTGCTTCGTTCGAGAAGAGCTGGCTGAAGGAAGAGCTGGACACGTCCAAGAACTTCAAGCAGTGGTTCAAGAAGGGCATGTACGTCGGCATGATCATGACCGGCATCGAGCACTGGCTGCTGCCCAAGCTGGGCGTCAAGTCGCCACCCTGGACCATCCACCGCACCGCCGCCGATCACACCTATCTGCAGCCTGCCGCGTCGATGCCCAAGATCGAATATCCGAAGCCCGATGGCAAGATCACCTTCGATCGCCTGAGCTCGGTGTTCATCTCCAACACGAACCACGAAGAGCACCAGCCTGCTCACCTGACGCTCAAGGATGCGTCGGTGCCCGTGAACGTGAACCTTGCCAAGTTCGCCGGTCCCGAGTCGCGCTACTGCCCGGCTGGCGTGTACGAGTTCGTGAAAAACGATGACAACAGCGACCGCCTGGTGATCAACGCCCAGAACTGCGTGCACTGCAAGACCTGCGACATCAAGGACCCGACTCAGAACATCGTCTGGGTCACGCCTGAAGGCGGTGGCGGCCCGAACTACGCTGGCATGTAATGCACAGCAAAAAGGAGTCCTTCGGGACTCCTTTTTTTTCGCCTTGCTACAGCCTGCGAAACCTACTCGTTGACGGTTGAATCGATCACCTGCGGCACCGGCAACATCTCCACCGCGGGCAACTCACCCCACTCCGGCTCGATCACATCCAGGCCATGCAGCGCCTGACGTGCGGCCGCGGCGCGGCGTGCATCCCGGTCGGCCTTGATCTGCGCGCGACGTTCAGCGAAGAACTGCTTGAGCAACTGGCTGCTGGCCTCCGCCATCACCCCGCCGACGATCTGCGTGTGGTGATTGAGCTGCTTCTGCGCAAACAGATCGAGCACCGAACCGGCCACGCCGGTCTTGGGGTCGGTGGCGGCGAATACCACCCGTTTGAAGCGCGCGTGCATGAGCGCCATCGCGCACATGGCGCACGGCTCCAGCGTCACGAACAGCTCACACTCCGGCAGGCGATAGTTTTCCAGCAACTGGGCCGCATGGCGCAGGGCTACGATCTCGGCGTGCGCAGTGGGGTCGTGCGTGGTGATCGGGCGGTTGTAGCCCGTTGCAATGACCTGCCCCTGGCGCATGATGACCGCTCCCACCGGCACCTCGCCCGCCAACCAGGCGTTGTGCGCCTGGTCAAGGGCAATGCGCATGGCGATTTCGTCGGAGGACAGGATCATGGCGAGTTCAGTTTCGGACTTCAAGGCCCGCCATTATCGTAGCGGGACCGGGCTCAGGGTTGCTTGTTGTCCAGGTCCAGATCGAGTTGCCCCCCACGGCTTTGCATCAGCTGGTTGACATCTTGCTGCACCTGCTGCGTCAACTGACGCGCCTGCTGTGGGTTGTTGGCGACAGGCGCGGACGCCTCACCACTCGCTGCAGAGGCCGCCGGGGCCGTTGCTTGCGTGACGCCCAACTGCTTCTTGGCCACCACGGCCACGATGAGCAAGACCACCACGAGGGACAAGAGACTGAAAATTCTCATGCGCGCATCCTATCGGGGACAATGAAGCGATTGGCGCGCTGCGCGCACCACTTGTGTCCTGCATTGTGCTCCCGCATCCATGCTGATCATTTTTCTCAATGCCTGCCCCTTCTTCTGATTGCCAGCCCGGCGCCGCCTGGGTCATCCATAGCGACGGCAGTGCGCTGCCCAATCCCGGCCGCATGGGGCTGGGCGCCGTGGTCGTCGCCCCCGATGGCACAAGGCAAACGCTCTCGCAAGCCACGCACACCATCGGCTGTAACAACGAAGCCGAGTTGCGAGCGGTGATGGCCGCCTTGCGTACCTTGCCGGCCACAGGCTGTGGCGTGGAGGTGTACAGCGACAACAGTGTGTTGGTCGCGCAACTGATGCAAGCCAATGCCCGACCCATTGCTCGACTGGCACCTCTGTTTGACGAGGCGCGGGAGATGCTGGCCCGCTTTGACCCGTGCATCGTGCGCTGGCTACCACGCCACCGGAACACGGAGGCTGATGCGCTTGCGCGAAGCGCCTTGGGCATGCCACCGAAAACG
>MESA01000034.1:200774-227429 GCA_001770775.1 Burkholderiales bacterium RIFCSPHIGHO2_12_FULL_63_20 | reverse complement strand
CGCCACTGAAGCGTCGTCGCGACAAACGGTAAAAATGTCATCCAGGCGTGCTCCAATTCTCTAATGAGAATCACAACAATTGCCAAGGGAATGGCCGCGCTCATCGTGCTGAGTGTGGGTTGGAAATACAAGGATGCCGCGCTGGTGCAGGAGTGGTTGGCACCACACCGCGCGCAAGCCCGCCCCGCGATCAAATTCGACAACGATGATCCAGGGGATGCACCGGTTTCCAGCTCGTTGCAGCAACCTGCAGCCAAAAAGGGCATCGCGGGCGTACGGAAGTGCCGCCAGGGTGAGACGGTGATCTATACCGATGGGGAGTGCCCGACGGGCAGCCGTGAATTCGCGGTCACAGGCGGCGCGGTAACGGTGGTGCCGGGTCAATCCACCCTGAACGCTCCCGCCTTGCCCAGTGGGCGCTTGCCGCACGCCCGTGAGGTGCTGTCACCTGACGATGGCAACGCCCGCCTGCGTGACCAGGCCATGGAGCGCGTGGTCAACCGTTGACCCTCCCCGGTTTCGCACAAGGCCACACAAAATCCGGACAACCGGGGGGAAGCCTGATACAGACTTGGTTTGCCAGACGCCACTTCTGCGCTACGCTGCACGTGTCAGTGTGTTCTCCCCCCTTTCAAGGACGTTGGCATGCCTCATTCCTACAGTCAGAAGAACATCGGCCAGGGCGCCGCCCCTACATCGAATGCAGACCAGGGCATGCGCCTGGTGGCCCCCCTCCACTTGCGTACCTCCACGGCCACGTGCTGGAAATGCCAGAGCCTGACCCAGGTTCATGCCCTGGTGGCCAGCGACGTGGTGGACCTGGGCGAGTCGGGTCAATGTCGCACCTACGTGCATGGCATCGCCAACCCGCCAGCGGAATTGACCCAGACCCTGCACTTCCTGGCCCCCAACCTGCGGGTGGATGAACCCGACGCCGATGGCGAGCTGCGCCTGACCAACCATTGCGCCCATTGCGGGGCACTACAGGCCGACGTCTATCTGTTTGAGGAACCGGGAGCACCCTTCTTTGGACGTCCGCCCGAGGGTCATCTGGGCGCGGAGATTCTAGGCCACGACTGCGTGGTCGATGACGCCCGTTACTCCACCTGATCCACTTGGTATCTGCCGCCTGTCGCGCTCACACGCCCGGCAGGCACTTCTCCCTCATGGACAACCTGTTTGCTGACCTCACCCCACCCTTGGAAGGTGAGCGCTTTGATGTGCTTCTGCGCCACAAGGGCCTGACCATCGAGCGCATCGTCAGTTCGCCTCGCATTGCACACGAGCGCTATGTGCAGGCACAGGACGAATGGGTGGTGTTGCTGCAAGGTCAGGCGGTACTGGACGTCGACGGGCGCGAGGTGGCGCTCACATCAGGGGACCATCTGTTCCTGCCGGCCCAGACTCCTCACACGGTCTTGCAGGTATCGGACGGCGCCTTGTGGCTGGCCGTTCACCTGCACCCCACACCATGACACTGCTGGCCGTTTTCACCACCCTGCCCAGTGCCGAATCAGCCCGTGACATGGCTCGAATGCTGGTGGAACATGGGCTTGTCGCCTGCGCGCAGATTGACGCCGTCGACAGCGTTTACCACTGGGATGGCACCATCCAACATGATCAGGAGCATCGGTTGATGCTCAAGACCACGTCAGAGTGCTATGCAGCGGTAGAGGCTGCCATCTGCGAACACCACCCGTATGAGCTACCCGCTGTCTACGCCGTACCGGTGACGCACGCCTTTGCGCCCTACGCAGATTGGGTCGCAGGGCAAGGAGGGCTGCAAGGTCAGCCATGAGGCTCACCGAGCCCTGAACCAACGCCCCAACTTCAGTTTGCCAGGCGGCAAGGATCCAAGCACCGCACCGATGGAGACCACGACGATGCCGACCACTGCGGTGGCCCCCACCTGCTCACCCAGGATCAGCAGCCCGCCCACGGCAGACACTGCTGGCACCAGGGCCAGCATCAACGAGGCTTCGCCTGCACCAATCTTCTGAACCGCGTAGCTGTACAGGCCTGCCCCCAGAAACGCGATCACGACGCCCTGATACACCGCCTGCAGGGTGATGGCCCCCCATGTGGCCTCGCTCAGTGTGCTTGGCAGCCACCACGCATAAACCGGCAGGTACACCAGGGCTGAGAAAACAGCGATCCCCAGAACACCCAACTGAGGCCGGATCTGCCATCGCCTCAAGACCAGACCGAAAACGGCCCAGGTCAGGGCTGCGGCGAGAAACAAGAGGTCACCCAACCACTCGTCCCCACCGCTCTTGGCAACGAGGCTCTCGTAGCCGATCAACAACAGCCCACTGGTCGTTAACACAAGCGCCACCACGGTTTGCCGGGGAATGTGAAAGCCCGTCATGAACGCCATGATGACGATGGTCCAGAAACCAATCCCGCCATTCACAAACACCCCGGCATGCGAGACCGGTGCATAGACAAAGCCTGCGTACGCGAGCGTGCAATAGCCCACACCGCCCAGCAAGGCGAGCACCGCATGTTTGAGCCAGTCCTCGCGAGGCACGTGACGCAGGAACAGGGGCAAGGCGATGGCGCCCGACACCGCAAAGCGGATGGCCGCGATGTCATACGGGGTGAACGACGCGGTCGCCCCAAGTCGAGACACGATGTTGAAGCCCGACCAGAAGAACACCACGGCCAAGGCGGCTAGCAGGCCTTTGCCCATGTCCGATGCGGCTGCGTTTGGGGGGTTCAATTTTGGTTCCTGAAAGCGGGTGTTCGACTAAAGCAAATGCCCTGCTCCGTCAAAGACACAGCAGGGCATTTGCAACTCGGTCATGATCAGACCGAGCCTGATTTATTCCCACTCGATCGTGGCAGGCGGCTTGCTCGAGACGTCGTAGGCCACGCGGTTGATGCCGCGCACTTCGTTGATGATCCGGCCCGACACCTTCTTGAGCAGGCTGTAGGGCAGCTCGGCCCAGTCGGCGGTCATGAAGTCACTGGTCTGCACGGCACGAAGGGACACCACGTACTCATAGGTGCGGCCGTCGCCCATCACGCCCACGCTCTTGACAGGTAGGAACACAGTGAAGGCCTGGCTGGTCAGGTCATACCAGCTCTTGCCGGTTTCCGGGTCGATGCACTTGCGCAACTCTTCAATGAAGATGGCATCGGCACGCTTGAGCAGGTCGGCAAACTCAGGCTTGACCTCGCCCAGGATGCGCACGCCCAGGCCGGGACCCGGGAAGGGGTGGCGGTAGACCATGTCGTGCGGCAGGCCCAGGGCCACACCGAGTTCGCGCACTTCGTCCTTGAACAGTTCGCGCAACGGCTCCAGCAGCTTCAGGCCCAGCTTTTCCGGCAGGCCGCCCACGTTGTGGTGGCTCTTGATGGTGGCCTTCTTGGTGTGCGTGCCACCCGACTCCACCACGTCAGGGTAAATGGTGCCCTGCGCCAGGAAGGTCGCGCCCTTGTGGCCCTGGCCACTCGCCTTAAGCTTTTCCGCTTCAGCCTTGAAGACATCCACAAACAGGCCACCGATGATCTTGCGCTTGCGCTCAGGGTCGGTCACGCCGGCGAGTTGCCCCAGGAACAGCTCGGCGGCATCCACACGGATCACTTTGGCGTGCAGCTTGCCTTCGAACATCTCCATGACCATGTCGCCTTCGTTCAAGCGCAGCAGGCCGTGGTCCACGAACACGCAGGTCAGCTGGTCGCCAATGGCGCGGTGGATCAAGGCCGCCGCCACAGACGAGTCCACACCACCCGACAGGCCGAGGATGACTTCCTCGTCACCCACCTGCTCACGGATCTTGGCCACGGCTTCTTCGATGTAGTCGCCCATGATCCAGTCGCCCTTGCAACCGCTGATCTCGCGCACGAAGCGCGTCAGCATGGCGTGGCCCTGCACGGTGTGTGTGACCTCGGGGTGGAACTGCACGGCGTAGTAGCGCTTCTCTTCGTTGGCCATGCCGGCGATTGGGCAGCTGGGCGTGGAGGCCATCAGTTTGAAACCCGGCGGCAGTGCCGTGACCTTGTCACCGTGGCTCATCCACACCTTGAGCATGCCGTGGCCTTCGGCCGTGGCGAAGTCCTGGATGCCATCGAGCAAGGTGGTGTGACCGTGGGCGCGCACCTCGGCGTAACCGAACTCGCGGGTGTCGCTCCAGGAGACTTCACCGCCCAGTTGCACGGCCATGGTCTGCATGCCGTAGCAGATGCCCAGCACGGGCACACCGGCGTCCCACACGGCCTGCGGCGCGCGCAGTTGGTGGTCTTCGTAGGTGCTGGCGTGGCTGCCCGACAGGATGATGCCCTTGGGCGCAAAGGACTTGATGAACTCGTCCGACACGTCGTTGGGGTGGATCTCGCAGTAGACGTGGGCTTCGCGCACGCGGCGTGCGATCAGCTGAGTGACCTGGGAGCCGAAGTCGAGGATAAGGATCTTGTCATGCATGGTGAAATCTCGGGGAATCAATCTGACGCAATGTGGATGCTGATCGTGCGCGGGCCGGCGCGTCAGGCCTGGGCACGCCCGGCCAGGGCAGCGTCATGCGCATGGCGGGTCCGGCTGAAATAACGCAAACCGATGATGGCGGCCGCACCTTGAATGGCCGCGCACAAGTAAAACGGGATGCCGATGCGCCAGTCACCCTGCGGGTAACCCGACGCCACAGCGAGCAAGGGGGCGGCCAGGATGGGGCCCAGCATGGCGGCCACGCTGTTGATGGACGACACCGCGCCCATGCTCTCGCCCTGGCGGTTCGGGTCGACGGCATTGGCGACCAGGCTTTGCAAGCCAGGCTGCACCATGTAGCCAAACACGTTGACGACGATGATGATGTACATCATCCAGCCCTGAGGCACGGCGCCATAGGCGAAGTAGCACAAGGTGGACGAGATCAGGCCCACGCTCACCAGGCGGCGCAGCGGGATGTGCTTCTGGAACTGCCGCAGCAAGCCACCCTGGACGATCACGGCCATCAGGCCGACGGCAAAGAGCGAGTAGCCGTTGTCCTTGGGGGTCCAGCCGAACTTGAACTCGGTGTAGAGGAACCAGATGGTGTGCAGGCAGAACTGCGCCAGGATGGACAGGCCCATGATCCACATCAGGGTGTCGACCCCCTTCAACTGCCGCAGACGCGCCAGCGAGCTGAACGGGTTGGCGCGCAAGAGTTCAAACCCACGGCGGTTTTCAACCGGCAAGGATTCGGGCAACACGAAGTAGCCGTATACGGCGTTCAACAGGGTCAGGCTGCCCGCCAGGAAGAAGGGCCAGTGCACGTCGATGTCGCCGAGCACACCGCCCAGCACCGGTCCGAGGATGAAGCCCAGACCGAACATCGCACCCAACAGGCCGTAGTTCTTGGCGCGGTCTTTGGGTTCGGTGATGTCGGCCACATAGGCGTTGGCCACCGCGATGTTGGCGCACATGGCGCCACCCATGATGCGCACGGCCAGCAGCATCCAGAAGGCGTTGGCCAGGGCCGTGACGAAGAAGTTGATCGCCATGCCCACCAGCCCGAGCAAGAGCACCGGGCGGCGACCATACCGGTCGGACAGCGCACCCAGAACCGGGGCGCTGAAGAACTGGGCAATGGCAAAGGCCGCTTGCGCGGCCCCGTATGCGAACGCTGTGCCCGCGCCCGAGTCCATGAAGGACCCGATGAGCTTGGGCAGCACCGGCGCAATGATTCCGATCGACATCATGTCGAGCAGAACCGTCACCATGATGAATGGCATGGCCGCCTGGCGGCCGCTTGTCGAACCCATTGGCATATCCTGTCAGTGGTTCAGAAAGGCGGCCAGCAAGGGCCAAGGCCCATCATTCCATGCGGTAGTTGGGCGCTTCCTTGGTGATCTGCACGTCGTGGACGTGGCTTTCACGGATACCGGCAGCCGTGATCTCGACGAACTCTGCCTTGTTGCGCATGTCTTCGATGGTGCCGCAACCGCAGTAGCCCATGGAAGCGCGCAGCCCACCTGCCATCTGGTAGATGATCGTGATGACCGAGCCCTTGTAAGGCACGCGACCTTCAATGCCTTCGGGCACGAGTTTGTCGGCGTTAGGGTTGGCGCCTTCGTCGTTTTCCTGGAAGTAGCGGTCGGCCGAGCCGTCTTTCATGGCGCCGATCGAGCCCATGCCGCGGTAGCTCTTGTAGCTGCGGCCCTGGAACAGGATCACCTCGCCCGGTGCTTCTTCGGTACCGGCAAACATGCCGCCCATCATCACGGTGCTGGCGCCGGCAGCAATGGCCTTGGCGATGTCACCGGAGTAACGGATGCCGCCGTCGGCGATCAGGGGCACGCCCGTGCCTTGCAGCGCGGTGGCCACGTTGTCGATGGCCATGATTTGGGGCACGCCCACACCGGCCACGATACGGGTGGTGCAGATGGAGCCTGGGCCGATGCCGACCTTGACCGCGTCAGCGCCGGCCTCAACCAGGGCCAGCGCAGCCGCGCCGGTGGCGATGTTGCCGCCGATCACATCGACTTGCGGGAAGTTCTGCTTGACCCAGCGCACGCGCTCGATCACGCCTTGGCTGTGGCCGTGGGCGGTGTCCACCACCAGCACATCGACGCCGGCCTTGACCAGCAACTCGACACGCTCTTCAGTGCCCTCACCCACGCCCACTGCCGCCCCCACGCGCAGCTTGCCATGGGCATCGCGTGCGGCGTTGGGGAAGGTGTTCTGCTTGGTGATGTCCTTGACGGTGAAAACGCCCGTCAACTCATTGCTGTCGTTGATCATCAACACACGCTCCAGCTTGTGCTGGTGCATCAGCGCCTTGGCTTGAGCCTGAGTGGAGCCATCTTTGACGAAGATCAGACGCTCACGCGGGGTCATGATCTCGCGCACCGGGGCGTCGAGACGGGTCTCGAAACGCAGGTCACGGCCGGTCACGATGCCCACGACCTTGCCCTCGTCCACGACGGGGAAGCCGGAGATACCGTGTTGCTGAGACAGCTCGATCACTTCACGGACCTTGACGCCCGACGAGATGGTGATCGGGTCGCGCAGGATGCCGGACTCGTAACGCTTGACGCGCGCGACTTCGGCGGCCTGCTGACGGGCCGTCATGTTTTTGTGGATGATCCCGATGCCGCCTTCCTGGGCGATCGTGATCGCCAGACGGGCTTCCGTGACCGTGTCCATCGCGGCGGACACGAGCGGCAAATTCAACTGAATGTTGCGGGTGAGACGGGTGGCCAGCGATGTGTCGCGGGGCAACACTTGAGAGTACGCGGGCACCAACAACACGTCGTCAAACGTGAGGGCTTTACCAAGCAGGCGCATGAACAGGCTCCAGACGCAAAAGCGGATTATACGCGGAGCGCTGGCCTACGCGCCAGGGTGGAGATATCGGTGCTTTTACATTCATTCACGTGAATGATCTTTCACTCCTTGGCTAAACTGGTTGTCATGAAAAATGCGCATTACGCTCCTCACGTTCTGGCTTTGATCCTGTCCGCGGGTGCGGTCGTGTGCACGCCGGCCTTGGCCAGTGGTCAGTGGAAATGGCGGGACGCCAATGGCTCGATTCAGTACAGCGACCGCCCTCCACCCCAAGGCACGCCGGAGTCGGCCATTCTGGCCAAACCGCGCGCCAGCACGGCGCGCATCGTAACCAAGCCTGTCGAGGCGGCTTCTGCACCTGTGGCTGGTAGCCGCGCAGCGCCCGCTGCGGCCAAGGTCAGCGAGAATGAGCTCGACGCCAAGCGCCGCAAGCTCGAAGAAGAAGAAAAGGCCAAACAACAGGCCGAGGAAGCCCTGCAGGCCAAGGCCCGCGCCGAAAACTGCGAGCGTGCCAAGACCTACCAACGTACGCTGAACGATGGCATCCGCATTTCACGCACCAACGCCAAGGGGGAGCGCGAGATCCTGGACGACAAAGGCCGAGCCGACGAGCTGCGACTCACTCAAGACGCCATCCGGGCCAACTGCAAGTAAGCCTGACTCAGGCTTACTGCCCATCAGGCCCCGCTGGACGGGGTCGTTTTTTTGCCTTTGGGCCACTTCTTCAAATGGTCCTGGTAGCGCAGGCGTCGAGCCTCTTTGGGGTCCACCACCAGAGACCGCACGATTTCGATGCGATCCTGATCGCGCAGAGGATGACCCGGGCGCTCCTTGCGCCCCCAGACGCCCACCGCCCACTGCCCGGCGGTGACGGCTTCAAGACTCAGACCAGGCACGTGCGACATCAGGCCGCAGGCCAGCAAGGCGTCACGCACGGTGCTACCTGCGGGCAGTTGCAGGCGCACGCGCTGCACCTGGCGGGGGGCAACACTGACGGCCACCTCGACGGTGAGCATTGCAGTTAAGGCTGAGACGGGCTCAGGGACGGTCGACTCAGCGGGGGCCATAGACCTGCTCGGCACGTTTGACGAAGGACTCGACAAAGGTGTTGGCAATGCGATCGAAGACCGGGCTGACCACCAGGGACAGTGCCTTGCTGGAAAAAGCGTAGCTCAACGAGAACTCGACTTTGCAGGCGGGAGCGTCAGCCGGGTCGACTGTGGGGTCACCCGTCTGCCCCGGTTTTTGCAAGGGCAGAAAACGCCAGACGCCTTCCAGTTCCGAGAAGGGGCCGTCCACCAGTTTCATGGTCACGCTGTGCCCCGGGTCGTTGACGTTGCGTGTGGTGAAAGCCTGTCGCACGCCGGCAATGGCAATGTGCACGCGGGCGGTCACCCCGTCGTCGTGGGTGTCGATCACCTCGGCGCGATCGCACCAAGGCAGGAATTGGGAGTAGTCTTGAACGCCAGTCACCAGCCCATACATTTCACGGGGTGAGTACCAAAGCAAGACGGATTTGTGAACGTGCTTCATAGAATGTCGATATTTTAGAGACGCCGGCGACTGTGCCGCGCCACAACATGTCCATCGCAGAAAACAGAAAAGCCCTTTTCAACTACCACATCGAGGAACGCTTCGAGGCGGGCGTGGTGCTGGAAGGGTGGGAAGTGAAGGCCATCCGCGAGGGGCAGGTGCAGATGACCGACGGCTACGTCGTGATCAAGGATGGTGAGTTGTACCTGATCGGGCTGCGCATCAATGCCCTGCGCTCGGCCTCGACCCACATCACGCCCGAGGCCGATCGCACCAAGAAGTTGCTGATGCACCGTGAGCAGATCCGGCGTCTGATCGGCAAGACGGAGCAAAAAGGCTTCACCATCGTGCCACTGAACCTGCACTGGAAGGGTGGCCGCGTGAAAGCAGACATTGCCCTGGCCAAGGGCAAGGCCGAGCACGACAAGCGCAACACCATCAAAGACCGTGACTGGGAGCGGGAGAAAGGTCGCTTGATGCGGCACAAGGTCTCATCCAGTCCGAAGGACTGAGGTGAGCACGATCAGCGTTTCGCGCCTGCCTTCACGCCAGCGCCGCGCACCTCGAATCGCACCTCATCGATCACCTGGCCCTGCTTGTTGCGCAAGCTGAGCACGTGCCGCCCAGGCCAGGGTTGCCAGTGTCTGAGCGTCGCTGGCCCCAATCGCTTGTTGTTGAGCCACCACTGGACACCTGTCTGTGCCGTGCGCAAGGCAATGCGCTGCACCCGGGGTGGCATGTCTGGGTCGACGGCAAAGATGGAACCGTGCGCCGGTGACTGGATGGCGCGCTCCGCCCCCGGCCCTTCACGGCCCTGGCCCAAAGTCCAGACGGACTGCTGTGTTCCGGCCAGGAACACCTCCTGGCGTGGCGCATCCACCACGTCCGACGGTGACGCGGCATCCGCTGGGGCCGAGGCCTCGAACGCGATGGGCTGGCGCACCACCGAGCCCGGTGGCGAAGGTGCCACGGAGGGTTGGGCGCGATGCAGTTCACGCACGAGGCTGGCCCAGATGGGCGCCGCACCCGACACGCCGCTGACGTTGCGCATGGGATTGCCGCTGGCATTGCCCACCCACACCCCCACCGTGTAGCGACTGGTGTAACCCACGCACCAGTTGTCTCGCATGTCCTTGCTGGTGCCGGTCTTGACGGCCGCAAAGCCGCGTGTGGCGAGCACACTGTCCAGTCCGAAGGTCAGGGCTCGGGCCGTGTTGTCGGCCAGGATGTCGCTGACCAGGTAGGCGACGTCGACGGACGTGACGCGGCGCGGCGGCTCCACAGGCGACGCTCGTGACACGGGCGTCGCCTGCCAGCGCAATGGCGACCAGACGCCACCATTGGCCAGGGCGCGGTAGGCGTTGCTCAGGTCCCGCAGCGTGACTTCGGCGCTGCCCAGCGCCAGCCCCGGACCGTAGTAACCGCCGGGCTCACGCAAGTCCAGCCCCAGGTCGTTGAGGCGTTGGGCGAGCACATCGGGGCCCAGCAGGGCTCCGGCCCGCACGGCCGGCACATTCAGGCTGTTACCCAGGGCCGTTCGCACGCTCACCCAGCCACGGAAACGCCGGTCGTAGTTCTGTGGGATGTAGAGGCCCGCGCCCGTGGGCAACTGCAGCGGCGAGTCGTGCAGCAGGCTGGCGGGGGTCAGGATGCGGCGTTCGAAGGCCAGTGCATACACGAAGGGTTTCAAGGTGGAGCCTGGCTGACGACGCGCCAGCACGGCATCCACATGGGCGGCCTGAGACAGATCACCACTGCCGCCCACCCAGGCCAGCACCTCGCCGGAGGCGTTATCGAGCACGATGACGGCACCATCTTCGACGCCCTGGAGGGACAGCTCGCTCAGGTGCTGCCGCAACAAGTCCCGCGCGAGACGTTGCCAACGGATGTCCAGCGTCGTGGGCACCCGCACCGTGCCCGCAGGGGTCTGTTGAATTGCCATCCGGGCCAGATGGGGCGCCAGTTGCTCTCCCAGCATGGCGCTCCCTTTTTGAGCCAGCGCCACCGCGGTGAGCAGCTCAATCCCCGTGCAGGGTCGCTGCTGCAGCGTCAGTACCTGACAGGCGCGGCGCGCCACCACCTCGGCACGTGCATTTGGCCCACGGACCAGTGCGGCCGCGATGGCGGACTCCTGCGCGTCGAGGCCGCTCGGGTGCTTGCGAAACAGGGTCTGGCTCATCGCCGTCAGGCCTACCGTCTCACCGCGAAAAGGCACGAGGTTGAGGTAGGCCTCCAGAATGTCGCTCTTGCGCCATTGCCGCTCGAGTTGCCCGGCGTGCCAGGCCTGGCTCACCTTCTGCGACCAGTTGCGACGGGAGGCACCAGAGGACGGTGCCTCGCTGAGCAGTCCGGCGAGCTGCATGGTGACCGTGGACGCGCCCCGTGTGCGCTGGTTCCAGAGATTGGCCCAGGCGCTACCCGCCACGGACTGCCAGTCCACCCCGCTGTGTTGCCAGAAGCGCTGGTCCTCAGACAGGACAATGGCGGTGCGCATGGCGGGGGAGATGTCTGACAGGGCCACCCAGGGCAGACGGCGCACCGTCATGTCGCGCCGTGCGGTCTGGAGTGGCTCGCCGTGGCGGTCCAGCAGAGTCAGGTCGCTGGGTTGGTGGGTGGCGCGCACGCTCTGGAAGCTGGGCAAGGTGGCCCCGTGGGCTTCCGGCGTGAGCAGGCTCAGCGTCAGCCCGACGACCGACAGCGCCAGCCGGAGCCACATCAAGGTGCCACCTCCACCATGGCGTTGGGGGTCTCGCCAAAAGTCTCCGGCGCGTACATCGCTTCGACGCGTGTGGGCGGCATCTGGAAGCGGCCGGGGTTGTTCAGGCGCACGGTGTACTCGACCACATGCTTGCCCTTGGGCAGGTAGTCAAAGTAGGCACGGTAGCCGTCGAACGCGCGCTCGATGTAGATGGGCCAGGCGCCTTCGCTCTGCTCGCCCCCGGTGGCCAGCGCGCTGTCGCGCCCCAGGCCGCTGCCCAGGAGGGTTGCGCCGCCGGGCACCGGGTCGTTGACGGCCACCCAGCTCATGTCGGACTGGGCGTCGATCTCCAGGCGCACCCGCAGAACGGCACCGCGACCATGCGCCTTCCCGGTTGTGGCGGCATGGGGTCCGGCGTCTTGCACGGTGACCGACTTGCGGATGGCGTAACCGGCCCGCAACGGCGCCTTCAAGGGCACGGCTGCCAGCGCATGCACGGTGAGCCACGGGCGCCCTGCCCCGTCGTGCTGCACCTGCAAGGGGGTGGCGGCGGACGCCGCGCCAGTCGCAGGCACACCCGGCCAAGGCAGGTTCAGCCCGCCGCCTTGGGGTGACGACGCCCAGGTGTGGGCAGCGGTCTGTGCGCCCAAGCTGGCACGGGTGACGCCACTGACCGGCACCTTCTCGAAGCGCTGCGCAAACTTGTCCAGCGCCAGCGTGGCCCACAGGTTGGCGTGGGTGTTCAACCAGGCACCCTGACGCTGGCGCGCCAGCGAGCCCACCAGCATTCTGGGTAGGTCTTCCTGCCAGTCAGGGCGGGACAGCACCGCCAGGATCAGCCGGGCCGCATTGGCGTCAGGGCTGTCCATCATCCACCACCAGAAGTCACCGGCTTCGGTCGAGAAGCGCAAGGTGGTGCCGGCAAAGGTCAGGCGGCTGCGCAGGACCTGATCGGCCTCGGCCAGACGCTGCTCGCGCGCTGGCAGGGTCGACAGCCGCTGCAGGATGTTGAACCAGTTGATGACCGCGGCCGTGGGCCACTGCTGGGGCGAGATCGACACCGTGTCGAGCATGCGCGCGTCGGCGCGGCCATAGCGGGACAAGGCCTCGATGGCGGCCAGGCGCCGGACATCGTTCATCAGTCCACGCTGCGGGCCAGCAGGCGACCAGACCTCGCGTTGCAGCCGCCCTTGCACATAGGCGCTCAGGCCCTGCAGCATGGCCTCACGCGCCTGCGCTGGCAACTCAAAGCCGGACTCATGGCTCACGGCGAGCAGGTGGGCCGTCAAATAGTCGGTGCCCTGCCCGCTCCTGCCGGCCATGGGCGGGAAGTAGGCCGCCAGCCCGTCGGCATCGAGGTAGCTGGGCAGCTGACGGCTGATGTCGGCCCACAGGGTGGCATCGTTCAGGCCCACGGCCTTGGCCACCTTCTGCTCCAGGCACACATAAGGGTACTGCTCGAAGTAGCGACGCAGGCCTGGCAGTCGGCTGGTCAGGGTGGACTGCAGGCCCACATGGATGCCTCCGCGGGCCTGGCGCCCCGTGCCCACCACATCGGTCAGGGCATCGGCAGGCGGGGCCACCTGAAGGCTGTAGGGGGCTGTCAACTGGGTGAGCGTGGCCTGCATCACCCGCACAGGCACGGCCGGCATCACCAGCTGGCTCAGCTTGAGGCGATCGCTCACCCCCGCTTTGCCTGAGGCCGTCACCGAAGCCTCCCAGTTCAGGCTCCGGACCCCGACGGGCACATCCACCGGCCAGCGCAGCTCGCGGGCACTGTCCGGAGGCAGTTCCACGTCCTGCGTCGGCAGGTTCAACTGGGCTGCGGGCGCCGCGCCATCGAGACGCTCGGCCTGCGCGGCCAAGCGGGCCTGAACCCGCATGGTCTGCGCGGTGGTGTTGCGCAGCGTGAAGATGGCTTCAAAGCGATCCCCTTCTCGCACCAGCGGTGGCAAGCCTGACAGCATCTGCAGGTCTTGGGTCACGCGGATGGTGGCACTGCCCGTACCGAAGCGTGACAGGCCGGAACTGGCCACCGCCAACAGGCGGAAACTGGTCAGGGCATCGTTGATCGGAACGTTCACCCAGGCCTCGCCCTTGGCATCGAGCGTCACACTGCCTTGCCATAACAAGAGGGTGTCAAACAGCTCACGGGTGGCGCCTGTCCCCCCGCCTCCGCCGGCCGCAACGGCTTTGCGCCCATAGTGGCGACGCCCCACGATCTCGTTCTGGGCGGTGCTCGTCTCCACACCCCACGCTCGCTCCTGCAGCATGGCGTCCAGCAACTGCCATGAGCCGTTGTCCGACAGCGCCAGCAAGGCCTCGTCCACGGCCGCGAAGGCAAAATCGCCCTGCACCGGTTTGCCTTGGTGGGTGACACGCACCTGCACCTTGGCCGTCTGGCGGATGGCGTACTGCGCCTTGTCGGGGGTCACGACCACGTTCAGTTCGTGCTCGGCCGTACCGATGCGCAAGGCGGCCACGCCCAGTTTGTAGGCGGGCCGGGACAAATCGACCATGGCCGTGGGGGCCTGGTATTCACGCCCCTCGTACCAGAAGGCCCGCGCCCACTCAAGCGGCGAACGCCAGCCCCAGGTGAAGAAGCTGTACCAGGGTACGTCGCGGATGCGCCCTCGCAGCGCCATCACACTGACGTAGACATTGGGCGCCCAGCTTTGCAGTTCACCGTCCGGTCCCACCTTGGCCTTCGGGATGGGCAACTCGATGACCGGGTCTTTGCCGGTCAGGGTCATCACACGCTGCTCGATGACGCCTTCGCGCTCCACCGACACCAGCACCGTGGCCTCACGGAAGGGCATGCGCACCTGCAAACGGGCGGTCTCGCCGGGTTCATAGCGTTGCTTCTCAGGCAGCACGTCCATCCGGTCGTCGTTGTCCTGGCTGAACCACAGCTCTCCTTGCCGCGTGACCCACACCGTGGTGGCCGCCTGCACTTGGCGTTTGGCACTGTCCTGCGCCTGGGCGATCAGTTCGATCTCTCCGGCTTCATCCAAAGTGGTCTCGCACAGCAGCAAGCCACGCTCATCGGTGGTGCCGCGGCATACCGATCCCAGGTCCTTGACCTCCGTACGGTTGTCGTAAGCGTAAAAACCGCCCACGATGCGCTTGCGGGTGCTGAAGGTCTGGCTGAGACGGGCCTGCACGCTCACGTCCTGGCCTTTCACAGGCTGACCGCGCGTGTCCAGCGCCACCACATGGAAGCGGGTGCGACCCTGCGCATCGCCTGTACCGGCCCAACGCGTACTGCGGATGCCCAGCACCACCGACGACGGCCACACGGGCACCGACGTGGCCACCGTCTGGACTTCACCGTTGGGGTCGGTGAAGGTCATCTCGGCATGCACCAGCCCCGCGCGGGCCCGTTGCGGCAGGTCCTTCAACACCACCTTGGCAGCCCCTTCGCGGTCGGTCACGAGTGGCAGCTTGTCAGCGACCACCCGATCGGCGCCACTGCTCACGCCGTCATCGCCCTCGTCCTGGGCGTTTCGCTGAGGGTCTGCTTGCGCCTCATGGGGGGGCTCAAAGCTGTAATCGTCGTAGCCGGTGAAACGCGGTGTGCGCTCACGCCATACCGCCGTGACCTGGGCCGGCGCCTGGGCCACCCCCCCGCCCGACAGATAGCGCAGTTGCGCCGACAAGGTCAACTCGCGCGGGGCCAGCTGCACGTCTTTCGGTCCGCTCAAGCGAGCATCCACCAAGGGGAGGCGGAACTCTTCTACCCGGAAACGGCCACTGCTGAGGCTGCGCCTGCCAAATGGGGCATTGCCCTCCAAGCTCACGTCATACACGCCCAGCTTGGCCTCCTTGGGAATCGCCCACGAGGACAAGGCTTGCTGCCGGGGCAACCAGGCCAGTGGAAGGCTGTATTCGGTGCCGCTGCCGACATGGGTGATCTTCACCGTGTCGGGCAAATGCTCCCGCGGCACAGCGCCCAGCCCCCGCCCGGTCTCGGTGCGGATGACATGCTTCATCGACACGGTTTCACCCGCGCGCAGCAGAGTACGGTCAAAAACCGTGTGAGTACGCACGCTGCTGTCGTCGGACTCGTGCTCCGGACTGGCCGTGGGATGCTGAAACCGCCAAGGCTCGATGCCCTTTTGCCAATCGGTGAACACGAAGGCCAGATCGGTCTTGCCCTGGTGCGGACCGTCTTGCAACACCTTGCGGGCCGTGACAAACAGGCCATCGGAGACCAGGCAGCGTGCATCGCGCGACACACTGAAGGCCTGCTGCACGCGTGCCAAGCCATCCCGGTTGGTGCGACCGCGCCACAAAGGCTCACCACGGCAGTCGTTGATCGCCACGTCGGCCTCGGCCACAGGCTTGCCTTTGTCCAGCGACGTGACCCACACCGACGCGCCGTCACGCCCCAGCTTGACGTGCACGCCCATGTTGCTCACCAGCACACCGGTGCGCACATACATCGGCGCCTTGCGGGCCAGCAAACTGGCCCCCAGGCGGGCTGAGCTGAGCTCGATGACGTGGTAACCCGGCCCCGGCAGCGGGATGCCCACCACCTCGAACGGACGGGGATCGTTGGCATGGGCCGCCGGCACCGTCAGCTTGCGGGCCTCTTTCACCCCGCTGAGCAGTGACAGCTCCCGCGTGCCGATGCGTTTTTCACGCTGATAGCGGCGCGTGCCGCCCTCCTCGTCTGGCTCGGTCACCCACTCCGTCCACTCCGATTTTGGGCGACCCAGCTCCTTGGCGCTGAAACTGGACTCGTGGTGGCGACGCACCTTCGCCATCCAGAGCAAGATCTCCGCATCACTCTGAACGGACTGGGTGCGCACGCCCAGCGAGGTGTCCAGCCCCTTTATCGCCAGCGACTTCTCCACATGGCGCACGGTCACTGGCACCAAGGGGGGCTGCCCCGGCTCACCGGTCAGCTCGATCACGCCAAACGGCGCGGCCGCAAACTTGGCGAGTGGCGGCATGCTGGATGTGGCCACTTTCAAAGGAAAAGCGCCAGCGTTGGCCAGCGGGCGGCCGCTCTCGTCGCTGAACCCAGCGGGCAACACCACGGTGAACGTGCTGGACTCGGGCAACGGGGGCTGAAAGCGCACCACGTCCACCATCTCCTCACGCTCGTCTTTGTCCCAGAACGGCGTCAAGGCCGAGCCAGAAGCCGGCTTCAGTCGGATCTCTGCGGCCAGCTTGCGGGCCACCGGAGCCGAGAACTTCACCGTCATCGGGCGCAGGGGTAAACAAGGGCTCTGTGCACGCTCGCGCTCACAACTGAACTCGGCCACGAAAGCGCTGCGAACCTCGAAGTCGAACACCTGTGGCCGACTGGTGACGATGCTGAGCGCACCTCGCGAGGCGATGCCCTGGCCCCACACCAGTTTCATGTGCGCACCTGCAGGCAAGGGGCGCTGACAGCGCAGCAACACGCTGCGCGCCGCTTCAGCGCCCGAGACGCCCTGTTCTCGCAAGACTGCGGCCAGGGTGGCGCCCCTCTCCACCACCACAGGCAGCCGCTCGCCCAGCCCCTCGACCTCACAACGGGCGTGTTGGGCCACACTGGCTTCGTCTACCGGACCGGTCAAGTGCAGCAGAAAATGCGCATCCTCTTCGATCTCGCCCCCACTGGGCTCGACGCGGCGCACCGCCGGCCCGCCGGTCTGGAAGCGGAAGGCACTGGCCTGTAGCGCACCTGCCTCTTTCAGCTTGGGGGACCAAGCCACACGCGGCTCGACGGCGCAGCGCACCCCGGGCCCGAGGTCCTCCGTAAAGTCGTACACCCAGACCTTGTCGGTCGCCCACCGCCCGCCTCCTGGAGGCACCGACCCCTGACACTGCACGGTGAAGGGATCATCGTGGCGCAGATCCCCCAAAGGCATCACCGACTGCGCAAAGGTGATCCGAATCTGGCGGACCTGGGACACTTCGCCCTGCGGCGATGCCTGTCGAACCGAGGCCGCCTGCACAGGCCAAGCCATCAATCCCACCAGCAAGAGCGACGTGGCTGTGCGCCAACCCAGTGGCCAGATGCGGTTTGTCACGGTCATGGGTGCATGCCTCGTTTCTGATGCTGATGGTCAGGGCGGAAGTCTAACGAGCACACCCGATCGCGCCCACCCCACCATGGGCGTAGGAAAGCCGGACAGAGGCGGCAGGAAACCTCAGCCGCGCAACACGCGGAAAGCCTGATCCAGGTCGGCAATCAGGTCGTTCACGCTCTCCAGGCCCACCGCCAGACGTACCAGAGTGCCCTTCTGCCCCGCCAGAGGGCCGAACTGTCGCATGCCCTGCAACTCGTACGGCATGACCAGGCTGAGCGGCCCCCCCCAGGAATAGCCGATCTTGAACAGCTTCAGCGCGTCGACAAACGCCTCGACCTGCGCACTGGAATGGCGATGCGCCTCGAACACCATCGACACCAGCCCGCCTGCTGCGCGGCAAGTCTGAAGAAAGTACGCGTGCCCCGGTGAATCCGGCAAAGCGGGGTGCAGCACCTGTGAGATCTCAGGCTGCCGGGTGAGCCACTGTGCAATCTGGCGAGTGGAGGCGTCGTGAGCGGCATAGCGAACCGCCAGGCTCGGCAAGCCCCGTAACACCAGCTCGGCATCGTTCGCGCCCACACCCAGCCCCAGGCGCATGTGCGTCATTTTCAAACGATGGTGCAAGGTCGGATCGCGCGTCACCACGGCCCCCATCAGCACGTCCCCGCCGCCCGAGGGGTACTTCGTCAGCGCGTGAATGGTCACGTCCACACCGAAGGCCTCGCCGTCCGGTGTCTGTCCCAGGCGGAACGCGTCAAAGGCCAATCCTGCGCCCCAGGTGTTGTCCAGTACGGTCACGATGTTGGGGTGCGCACGGGCCACCGCCAGCAGGCCCGGCAAATCCGGGAACTCCAGCGTCACGCTGCCCGCCGCCTCCAGCCAGACCAGCTTTGTGCGCTCGTTGATCTGAGCCGCCAGGGACGCTGGGTCCTGCGGGTCATAAACACGGTGCGTGATGCCCCAATGCGCCAACTCGCCGCGGGCAAAGTCCTTGCCGGGACCATACGCATTGTCCGGAATCAGCACCTCATCTCCCGCACGCAGCAGCGCCATGTCCACCAAAGCGATGGCCGCCAGACCAGAGGGCGACAGCAAGGTCTGCAGCCCTCCCTCCAGTGTGGCCAGGCGCTCTTCCAGCGTGAAGGTGGTGGGGGTGCCGTGCAGGCCGTAGGTGTAGCCGCTCTTGTCCTTCCACTGCCGGGTCTTCAGGGCCGTGGTGTTCTCGAACAGAACGGTGGAGGCTTTGTGCACCCCTGGTTGAACCGTCTCGAACCCGCCAGGGGGCTGATAGGGGTGGTGGATCAGGGCCGTGGCCGTATCGGTCAGATTGGCCGGGTCACCCGAGTTCAACGGGGAGGAAGTGGACGCGCGTGTGCTCATGCGGGGATGCTAATGCACCCACCGCATGGCCAAAGCCCCAACTCAAAAGCTCAAATGGGCAGACCGATCAGATCGTGCCCTTCGACGGCCACGATCCGTGCCTTGGTGAACTCACCCACCTTCAGCGTCTTGCTGGCCTTTTGCGGCGGCAGCAGGCGCACGGTACCGTCGATCTCCGGGGCATCGGCATAGGTGCGGCCCACACCGCCCTTGCGACCCAGCGCGGGCGCGCTGTCCACCAGCACCTGCATGGTGGCACCGACGCGGCGCTGCAGCTTGGCGATCGACACCTCTTCGGCCACGGCCATGAAGCGCGCACGACGCTCTTCACGCACCTCGTCCGGCAAGGCACCTTCCAGCTCATTGGCCGGGGCCCCTTCGATCGGCGAGTAAGCGAAACAACCGGCACGGTCGATCTCGGCCTCACAAAGAAAGTCCAGCAGGTACTGGAATTCCTCTTCCGTCTCGCCAGGGAAACCAGCAATGAAGGTCGAACGCACCACGATTTCCGGGCAGATCTCGCGCCAGCGGCGCAGGCGATCCAGGTTCTTCTCGCCATTGGCCGGCCGCTTCATGCGCTTGAGCACATCAGGATGGGCGTGCTGGAACGGCACATCCAGGTACGGCAGGATCAGACCTTCGGCCATCAAAGGCACGATCTCGTCCACATGCGGATAGGGATAGACGTAGTGCAAGCGCACCCAGGCGCCATGCTCACGCGCCATCTCGCCCAACTCCTTGGCCAGGTCATACATGCGGGTCTTGACCGGCTTGCCGTCCCAGAACCCCGTGCGGTACTTGACATCCACACCATACGCACTGGTGTCCTGGCTGATCACCAGCAGTTCCTTCACACCCGACGCGAACAAGGCCTTGGCCTCGCTCAGCACATCGCCGATCGGTCGCGACACCAAGTCGCCACGCATGCTGGGGATGATGCAGAAGGCACAGCGGTGGTTACACCCTTCGCTGATCTTCAAATAGGCATAGTGCCGGGGCGTGAGCTTGATGCCCGCCACGCCCCGCGCCTCCGGCACCAAGTCCAGGAAGGGGTCGTGCGGCTTGGGCACATGCAGGTGCACCGCGTCCATCACCTCCTGGGTGGCGTGCGGCCCGGTCACGGCCAGCACCTTCGGGTGCACTTCCTTGATCAGGTTGCCACCGTCGGTGCCCGCCTTGGCACCCAGACAGCCGGTGACGATCACCTTGCCGTTCTCGGCCAGCGCCTCGCCAATCGTGTCCAGGCTCTCCCTGACCGCATCGTCGATGAAGCCGCAGGTGTTGACGATGACCATGTCGGCCCCGTCATAGGTCTTGCTGGTCTCGTAACCCTCCGCCCGCAGTTGGGTGAGGATCAACTCGGAATCGGTCAAGGCCTTGGGGCAACCGAGTGAAACAAAGGCAATTTTGGGCGCCACGGCCGAGCCCGCAGCCATGGGGGTGTTGTGTTCAGAACTCATGGGGCGTGATTGTCCGGCAAATCGGCTCGTCGCGGGCGCGCCACATGATCCAACCCTTGACTTCGATGCCCCTTCGCACCCCAACAAAGCGGCGCACCCCACACTCAGGCGTGGGAGATTTCACACCTCGCGCCCACCTGACGCTGCTACACTGCCGGATTGTCAGGAGAGAGCCTTCGCCCCGAGCGAGGCCGCCGAAGGCGCAGGACCCCACAACGTGAGTTGACGGCCCGAACGCTCAGGCAAAAGGACTGGCAGACATGGCGGCTTTCGAGCCACCATGATCCTCACTGGAGAGAGTCCGGAGGCTGGCACCACGTGGCAGCGAGTCGGGCCACCGAAGGGGCAAGCCCACAACGCCGCAACCAGGTTGCCGCGAGGGGTCAATCTCTCAGGTAAAGCGGACAGAGAGGGCAGCACCGACCGGCAACACACTGGCCCAGCCAGCGCAGCGCATGTCGGATCCACTCAGATTGCCCTCCACTGGCCTCGCCGCCAGACATTGCCATGTCCGCTGACCTGCTCAAGACGCCCCTGCATGCCCTGCACATCGAACTCGGCGCCAAGATGGTCCCATTCGGGGGCTACGACATGCCCGTGCAGTACGCCACCGGCATCCTCAACGAACACAAGCACACCCGCGCCGCCGCCGGTCTGTTTGACGTCTCCCACATGGGTCAGGTATTGCTGAAGGGCGAGGGCGCCGACGCTGCGCTCGAAACCCTGGTCCCGGTCGACATCGTGGACCTGCCGGTATTCAAGCAGCGCTACGCCCTGTTCACCAACGACCAGGGCGGCATCCTTGATGACCTGATGGTCACCCGCCGCGAAAACGACCTCTTCGTGGTCGTCAACGCCGCCTGCAAGCACCAGGACATCGCCCACCTGCAACAGCACATTGGCGCGCACTGCACCGTGCAGCCCCTGCCCGACCAGGCCCTGCTGGCGCTGCAAGGGCCGCAAGCCGTCACCGCCCTGGCCCGACTCAACGCCGACGTGCAAAAGCTGGTGTTCATGACCGGTGCGCACGTCGTGCTGGACGGCATCGACTGCTTCGTCACCCGCTCCGGCTACACCGGCGAAGATGGCTTCGAGATTTCGGTGCCGGCCGACAAAGCCGAGCAACTGGCGCGTGCCCTGCTGGCGCAGCCCGAAGTCAAACCCATCGGCCTGGGCGCCCGCGACACGCTGCGCCTGGAAGCTGGCCTGTGCCTGTACGGGCACGACATCGACACCACCACCACACCGGTCGAAGGCAGCATCACCTGGGCCATCCAGAAGGTGCGCCGCGCTGGCGGCGCCCGTGCCGGTGGCTACCCCGGCGCCCACATGATTGAAGCGCAACTGGCCAACGGCGCCGCGCGCAAGCGGGTTGGCCTGATCAGTACCGAACGCATGCCCGTGCGCGAAGGCGCCAAGGTCGTCACCTTTGATGGCACTGAAATCGGCGTGGTCACCAGCGGTTCGCCCAGCCCCAGCCTGGGCCAGCCCATCGCCTTGGCCTACCTGACCACCGCGCAGGCAGCCATCGGCACCGAGGTCTTCGCCCTGGTGCGCGACAAGCGCGTCGCCATGACCGTGACCACCCTGCCCTTCGTGCCCAACCGCTACTACCGCGGTTGAGCACAGCATCCTCGCAAGTTCGCGCTTCTGTCGCCAAAAACCCTCCGAAGGGCTGAGATACTCATGCCCGTTCGGCAAACCAACCTTTTTCCATTTTCAGGACGTCTCCCATGACCATCAAGTACACGCCCGACCACGAATGGCTGCAAATCGACGCTGACGGCATCGCGACCGTTGGCATCACCCACCACGCTCAGGACGCCCTGGGTGACGTGGTGTTCGTCGACCTGCCCGCCGTGGGCACCACTTTCAACCCTCATGACGTGGCCGGTGTGGTCGAGTCCGTGAAGGCCGCTGCTGACGTCTACATGCCCGTTACCGGCGAAATCACCGAAGTCAACGAAGCCCTGCGCGACGACCCCTCGCTCGCCAACACAGACCCCACCGGCGCCGGCTGGTTCTTCAAGGTCAAACTCAGCAACGCCGCTGAACTCGACGCCCTGATGGACGCCACCGCCTACGACGACCTGCTCAAGAGCGCTTGAGCCCTGTCTGACGCCATCGCTTTGATGGCCCCCGCACCGCGCCCTGCCCCGCGCGGTGCCGCATCCATTGCCTGACGCCGTTGCCCACCATGCCGAACACCGCCCTGCCCACCCTCGCCGAACTTGAGAACGCGAACGAATTCCAGGCCCGCCATCTGGGCCCTTGGGATGAAGAACAAGCCCAGATGCTCAACGTCATTGGCGTGGCGTCGCGTGAGGCGCTCATGGAAGGCATCGTGCCGGCCAGCATCCGCCGCACAGCCCCGATGGACCTGCCAGCGCCCATCACCGAAGCACAGGCACTGGCGGAACTCAAGACCATTGCGCAGCAAAACAAAGTAATGCGCAACTTCATCGGTCAAGGCTACTACGGCACGCACATTCCCGGCGTCATCCTGCGCAACATCCTCGAGAACCCCGCCTGGTACACCGCCTACACGCCCTACCAGGCTGAAATCTCGCAAGGCCGCATGGAAGCCCTGGTCAACTTCCAGACCATGGTGACCGACCTCACCGGCATGGCCATCGCCAACGCCTCCATGCTGGACGAGGCCACCGCAGCGGCCGAAGCCATGACCTTGGCTGCGCGTGGCGGCAAGAGCAAGTCCACCCGCTTCGTCGTCTGCCACGACGTCTTCCCGCAAACGCTGGAAGTGATCCAGACCCGCGCCAGGCCGCTGGGCATCACCGTGGACCTGGTGCACGCCAGCAACTTGACCTCCCACCTCGAAGCCAACGACTGCTTTGCCGCCCTGCTGCAATACCCCGGCGTCAACGGCCAGATCCGCGACCTGCGCCCGCTCATCGACGCCCTGCACGCCAAGGGCGCCCTGGCCATCGTCGCCGCCGACCTGCTGGCCCTGACCCTGCTGACGCCACCGGGCGAACTCGGCGCCGACATCGCCCTGGGCACCACCCAGCGCCTGGGCATGCCTATGGGCAACGGTGGCCCGCACGCCGCCTACCTGGCCACCAAGGACGAGTTCAAGCGCTCCATGCCTGGCCGCCTCGTGGGCGTGAGCGTCGACAGCCACGGTGACACCGCCTATCGCCTGGCCCTGCAGACCCGCGAACAGCACATCCGCCGCGAAAAGGCCACCTCGAACATCTGCACCGCGCAGGTCCTGCCCGCCGTGATCGCCAGCATGTACGCGGTCTACCACGGCCCAGCCGGCCTGCAGCGCATCGCCCTGCGCGTGGCCACCTATACTGCCATCCTGGCCGAAGGCCTCAAGGCCCTGGGCCGCAAGCTGGTTCACGACACCTACTTCGACACCGTCCATGTGCTGGCCGAAGACCGCGAGGCCGTGATGGCCAAGGCGGTGGCCATGGGCATCAACCTGCGTGACGCCAGCGCCGACAGCGTCAGCATCTCGCTGGACGAAACCACCACCCGCGACGACATCATCGACCTGTGGACGGTGCTGGCAGGCGACAAGGCCTTGCCCTCGTTTGCCGCCTTCGAGCACGGCATGCCCCTGGGCCTGCCCGCCGCCTTGCGCCGCACCAGCGCCTACCTGACGCACCCGGTGTTCAACACCCACCACAGCGAAACGGAAATGCTGCGCTACATCCGCGCGCTGTCCGACAAGGATCTGGCGCTGGACCGCACCATGATCCCGCTGGGTTCGTGCACCATGAAGCTCAACGCCACCAGCGAGATGATCCCCATCACCTGGCCGGAATTCGCGAACATTCACCCGTTCGCACCGCAAGAGCAACTCAAGGGCTACGAATTGCTCAACGAGCAACTGTGCGCCTGGCTGTCACAAGCCACCGGTTATGCGGGCATCAGCCTGCAGCCCAATGCCGGCTCGCAAGGCGAATACGCCGGCCTGCTGGTCATCAAGGCTTATCACGAGTCGCGCGGCGAAGGCCACCGCGACATCTGCCTGATCCCCGAATCGGCCCACGGCACCAACCCCGCCAGCGCACAGATGGTCGGCATGAAAGTGGTCGTCACCAAGTGCGATGCCCAGGGCAACGTCGACCTCGACGACCTCAAGGCCAAGTGTGAACAGCACAGCGCCAACCTGGCCGCAGTGATGATCACCTACCCCTCGACCTACGGCGTGTTCGAGACCCGCGTGACCGAGCTGTGCAAGCTGGTTCACGAGCATGGTGGCCGCGTCTACGTAGACGGCGCCAACATGAACGCCCTGGTCGGCCTGGCAGCCCCCGGTCAGTTTGGCGGCGACGTCAGCCACCTGAACCTGCACAAGACCTTCTGCATCCCCCACGGCGGTGGCGGCCCCGGCGTCGGCCCCGTCTGCGTGGTCGAAGACCTCGCCCCCTTCCTGCCCGCCCACCGCTCGGCCGGTGTCGGCAGCGATGCACAAGTGGGCGCCGTATCGGCCGCCCCGCTGGGCAACGCAGCGGTGCTGCCCATCAGCTGGATGTACATCCGCATGATGGGCTCTGCAGGCCTCCAGGCTGCCACCGAGGTGGCCATCCTCAACGCCAACTACGTGGCCGCCCGCCTGGCCGACCACTACGACATCCACTTCAGTGGCGGCAGCGACACCATCAAGGGTGGCGGCGTGGCCCACGAGTGCATCCTGGACCTGCGTCCCCTCAAGGAAACCAGCGGTGTGTCGGCCGAAGACGTGGCCAAGCGCCTGATCGACTACGGCTTCCACGCGCCCACACTGAGCTTCCCTGTTGCCGGCACCTTGATGGTGGAGCCCACCGAGAGCGAATCGCAAGCAGAGCTGGACCGTTTCTGCGAAGCCATGATCGCCATCCGAGAAGAAATTCGCCTGGTCGAGCAAGGCAAGCTGCCTCAAGACGACAATCCGCTCAAGAACGCACCGCACACCGCCGCCAGCCTGCTCAAGGCCGATTGGCCCCATGCGTACAGCCGCGAGCTGGCCGCCTACCCGGTGGCCAGCCTGCGCAAGCAGAAGTACTGGTCACCCGTGGGCCGCGTGGACAACGTGTACGGGGATCGGAACCTGTTCTGTTCGTGTGTGCCGGTCAGCGATTACAGCTGATCTTCAACCCGTCTTCCAGAACGCACAAAAGGCCCCAAAAGGGGCCTTTTGTTTATCTGTGCTCCGCTTGTGACGGAGCCAAGAAGGTCAGTTGATCAAACCTTGCGACGGGTGGCAGCACCCGCGCCGATCAGAGCCAAAGCGATCAGGGCCAAAGCACCAGGTTCGGGCACTGCACCGTAGATGTCGCCGGTCGACTGAACCGTCCAGCCCTTGCCGGTCGCGTTGGCTGTCGGCTGGAACGTGAAGCTGGCAGACAGATCGCGACCCACGCCGTTCAAGTCAGTCTGGCCGTTGGTGTCAAAGTCATCTTGCCACAAGCCACCCGTCACATCGAGGTAGCCACCGCTGCCACCGATGATGGAGCTGTTGTTGTACGTGGTGGAGAAAGTCGTGGTCGTGTCGCCAGCGATCACACCAGGCACGAACGCACCGGTCAGAACCAAAGTGCCACCACTGATGCCAGGGTACAGATCAGCGTTGAGATCCTTGCTGCCGGCAACAACTGCAGGGCCCAGGTTCGAGTTGTAGTTCGCCACGTTCTGGAAAACGCTGAAGGTGCCACCGATAGCCAAAGCCGAAGTGGTGGTGCCTTGCACGGTCACGTTGTAGTCGGACAGGTTACCGAAGATACCGGTCAGATAACCATCCACCGCACGCGTGAAGTACTGCGAATCATCAGACAGGCGGGTGATGGACGCGATCGAGAAGATGCCCATGGTGTCCGCACTGGGATTCACGGAGCCAATGCTGCCTGGCGCCGGGGTCGACACGGCATTACATCCAGCAACTGATGCGCAATTCGCGCTGTAGAACGTCGTTGCCGAGTCATACAGATCGATGGTCATCTTGAAATCGCCGCTCTGCAGGACAAATGCAGCGTTGGCCGAACTGACAGCACCGGCAGCCAATGCGATGGCGGTGAGTGCTTGCTTGATAGTGGACTTGATCATGAGACCTCCTGGGTGATTAGAACGCTTCCAACAAGCTTCAATAAGCACTCTTCATGCCAACCAGAAAAATAATCCCAAGCTATTGATTTTTAAAGACTTTAAAATCACAACTGCAACACACTGAATCTGCCTGTCAAGAAAATCGACATTCAAACGCGGGAGGACTCCAAGTAGGCAAACTTGCGCTCATGATCAAGCATCGGGTGCCACGGAAACGTCGCGGGCGACAAAACCTCA
>MESA01000034.1:91627-200765 GCA_001770775.1 Burkholderiales bacterium RIFCSPHIGHO2_12_FULL_63_20 | reverse complement strand
CCCGCAACAGACGCTGCAAGCCACGAAGCACATCCCCCTGCTCCGCCGCAGCATCTGTGCGTGCCTGAAAGACCACCCGAACCACACCACCCGTTTGCGGAAGAATCTTGAACGCCCCCGTCAACTGATCTGCCAGCGCGTGATCCTGATAGAGACAGTCCTTGACGCCCTCGACTGATGGCACGCCATCCGGACGATCCTTGATCCGCCCCCTGACTGCCACCATCGGCAACCACGGCGGCGCGGTTCCTGTCTGCGCAGACAACGCCTTCACCTCTTGTGCCGTCAGCAGGCGCGCCATATCGCCGGTGGTGTAACGCGGCAGAGGAATCACCGCCTGCCTGTCCAGCATCGTCACGCACATCTCGCCGTAGCCGTCTGAGTCGGGGTCGAGGATCTCGATGTAGGAGCGCAAGGGGTTGTAACAAAACAGAGAAGACATGGCCTCCCCACCATCCGTCCGCCCCAGCATCGCCGCCATCTCGGCATGACGCAAGGCCGCACGGCGTATGCGGATCGTTTCGCGCGTCTCGAAAAGCAGGTTCAAACCCAATTCACCAACGCCGAAAGAGCTGCCAATCAGACGGGTGCCACCACCATCCAGATCAATGCCCATGCGTGCCGCGATGTAGTCACGCTGCGACTCCACCAGAATTTCTTCACCGATGATCACACTGGTATGGAGCGCGCGCCAGTCAACGCCAGCGGCCTGCGCCTCATCCAGCAAGGCGCGAATAAAAAGGGGGTCTGTGCAAAGGACTGTTTGCTGAAACCTCGGGCCAACGTCTCGCAAGATAGAACAGGCCATGTCCTCACGCACACTGACATTGGCCACCGTCACCGCCCTGGATCGAAACACGACCCCCATGGGCAAACAGTTCACCAGCAAGGTTGATCGCTGGTCCACGTCAAAAACATCCTGCAGACCCAGGTCGATGTCAAACCAGCCTTCTTCATGCTGGTCGCGGACAGTCAGGCGAAACCCGAAACTGCGCCCGCCACGACCGGAGCTGGTGAGCACGTCGGCCAAATCTTGTGTTGGCACATCGCGCGCCAGTTCACTCAGCGCAAAGCGACCGAAGGTATTCTGTTTCGTCAGCACGGGCAGGTTCTTCCATGCCAACGGCTCACGCAACGCCTCATCACCCATGCCATGCTCACGCAGCAAGGTGCGGTATGCGGCACTGTGCTTCGCTGCGTAGGGAATCATCCGCGTCGCCTTGCGTTGCGACTGATCCATCATCTTCTGCGGATCCATGCCGCGCCCCATCTTCAAGATGAGCCCACGGAGCCCGCGCACAGCCCCCTCAGGCAGCAGCGACAACCAACTCATGCTTCAAGCCTCGCTACGCATCCACTCCAGCAAGGCAGGTGCCGACTGGCTCAAGCCATCTTCCAGCTGACGCAAATCGCCAAGGAACGGCGCGACCGGACCGTAGTAATCGGTGTAAGGCCCAATCTGCTCAAACCCGAAGTTCATGCCCTTGAGTGCCTTAGCCAAATAACGCTCCATGGCTGCGTACCAGTAGCGAATGTCGTGTTTCAGGCTGTACTGGTACATCTGCCGGTACATGCACAGCAGAATCTGCGGCGAGCTGACCCTGCGCTCATGGTCAGACAGGTGATCCTCATCCACATTCACCCCAGCGAGCCTGTCCCCATGACGACGGCGGTAACGCGAGGACACCATCAAGCGACTGATCTCTGCCGACTGATCAGAGGGAGGCAAAGACACGCCATCAAGCAACTGCACGCAATGGGTCTGGAACGGAAAGGTGTGAATGGCGTCAGGACGCACCAAGCGCACATAGCCTGCAATCTCGTTTTGCAGGTTCAGCGACACAAAATGGGCTGAATGGTCATCGCAGTCATCACGCTCCCGGCCATCAACGTAATCGACCGCGTCCAAGTAGTGACATTCGATGCAATACACCTGATGCCTCAGTTGGTACGCCTTGTCCATCAAGTCAGCGTCGTCAATGCGGCGGACCTCTCTGCCAGTGAAATAAGGCGCGAAATTCACGGGCTCTGCGGTAGATGCACTCATGACACAACGGCTTTCAGGTGAAGTGGGCCAGTGAATTCGTCAGGCGACTGGCTATCCGGGGACAACGCCTCCCACATGTCCAGACACCTGCACCACCCGAATGATCATTCCACCCGACTGATAACAAAAGTGTAACGGGCTGTGAAACACGTTCATGCCTCAATGTAAAGCAAATTTCTCACGAACAAAACCGAAACTTTTTTGCTCAGCACAACTCTGGCACCCGCACAGACTGGAGCAACTCTGGCCGCTGCTGCATGATGCTTGCCTCTACCTCACGCAGATCGATGAGGTACGGCGCCACAGGACCGTAGTAATCGGCGACAGGGCCTATCTGCCGGAACTCGACGCCCAGCATACGCTGGAGAACCCGAACGAGCGAGCGCTCCATGGCGGCATACCAGTATCGAACGCCCTGACGCACACTGCACGCATGCAGTTGCCGAAACAGGTTGCACAGGATTTCCGGTGACCGGTCGGGCTGTCGGCGGTAATGAGCCGACACCATCAAGCGGCTGATCTCGGCAGACTGGTCTGCAGGAGGAAAATGTGTGCCCGCCTCTAGCGCCAGACAATGGCTTTGGAATGGGAACAACCCGATCGGATCGGGGCAAACCAGGCGCACATATCCAGCCGGTTCGCCCTCAGCATCCCAACTGGCAATGTGATAAGACTGGCCATCGTGCTCATCCGACTCGCATCCATCGGGGTAGTCGATCGCATCGAGAAAACCCTGCTCCAGGCAATACACCTGAAACCTGAGCTCATGCACCTTGCGCATCAAGGCAGCATCCCGTGCGGGCTCCAACTCGCGAGCGACGAAGCCTGACCGGCTGTGCTCCCGCTCGATCACATCAAGACTCATCACACAATCCGTTCATTGGTCTCAGTCAACCATCCTATGAACACCCCAACGCCAAGCACACAGCCCAGTTGCTGACAGACATAAGAACGCATCTGTTGGTGTTCTGCTGTACGAATGGTCCCACCAAAGAGGGACACCCTTGTAACGGATCGTGTCCTCCCCCCAGCCCTGCTCAAGCAGGATTACCCAGGGGGGGATGACGGCAACCCAGTCCAAATTCTGGTTACACGTGCTTTCAGAGCACCGGTGGGCCTCAGCGTTTACCGCCAGACCGCTTGGGCTTCACGGGGGTCTTCTTGGAGACACGCTTTGCCTCGACGGGCGCCAAAGCCACCTTAGGCTTGGCCGCGACAGCCCCCACATCACCGGCTACCGGCTTCTTCTCCCTGACAGGCGCCGTCCACCACGGCTTGAGTTCTTCCTCCAGCCCTGACAGCACATCGTCGAGCGTACCCTGGTGGACCGTATCCAACTCACGCCAGCGCCGACGCAGACTTCCGGCGCACGCCTTGAAAGCAGCATCGTCTCCGGCCAGCACCACCAGGTTCCCGCCGCAAGCCACCTCCAGCGGCACCACCGGCTCCCCAAACATTTGCCAGATCCGTCCGATCAAGCGACTGCATTGCGGCTCCTTGTCCTGCAAATTCACCATCAGGACACCTGAGGGGCGCAGTGCGGCACGGCACGCTTTGTAAAAAGCCAGGCTGCACAAATCCTCGGGCTGCTCGCCATCGGGACCGAAACCATCGACCAGGATGACGTCGTAGCTATCACGGGGGGTCGTCGCCAGAAACACAGCGCCGTCACCCTGAACGACGGAGAACAGATCACCATCGGCAGGCACCTGGAAGGTCTCACGGGCAGCCATCACTTCGGGGTTGATTTCCACCACGGTGATCCGCGCCTGCGGCAAATGCCGATGGCAATACTTCGCCAAGGACCCACCACCGAGGCCGATCATCAAGATGGACTCTGGCTGGGGTTGCAGCAGCAAAAATGCCATCATCACCCGGCTGTAATCCAGGTCCAGCGCGGTCGGGTCATCCAGGCGCATGCGGCTCTGGATGCTGGCCTCATCAAAGCTCATGATCACCGAATCCCCATCTTGCTCGACGACGGGGGATGGGAGGGCCGTGTCCGACACTGGCGGTTTGTTTGCTTGGTTCATCAGTACACCAACCGATCTGGACGAATGTCACGCAAAATGGTGGTTGCAATTTCTTCAATGGACTTGTGGGTGGACGACAGCCAGTCGATGCCCTCGCGTCGCATCATCGCCTCCGCCTGATTCACTTCGAACCGGCAGTTTTCCAAGCTGGCATATTTGCTGTTCGGACGCCGTTCGTTGCGGATCTGACTCAAGCGTTGCGGGTCGATGGTCAAACCGAAGCACTTCTTCTTGTAGGGCTTGAGCATCGTCGGCAGAAAGCCGCGGTCAAAGTCTTCGGGAATCAGGGGCACGTTGGCCGCCTTGACCCCGTGCTGCATGGCCAAGTAGAGCGACGTAGGCGTCTTGCCACAACGGCTCACCCCCACCAGCACCACATCGGCGGTATCCAGGCTGCGCGCAGACTGGCCGTCATCGTGCTCCAGGGCAAAGTTGATCGCCTCGATGCGATCGTTGTACCCCCGGTCCTGGCTCGGATCGCTGAAACGCCCCACCCGGTGGTTGGACTTCATGTTGAACTCTTCTTCGAGGGGGATCACGAAGGTCTGGATCACGTCGAACACCTTGCCCTCGCAGGTCTTGAGGATGGGCATCACGTCGTCATTGGCCATGGTGATGAACACGATGGGCCGCTTGCCCTCGCGCACACCGGTGGCATTGATCTCGCGCACCACCTGATAGGCCTTGTCCACCGAATCGATGAAGGGCCGACGGATGTGACGCGGCTTGATGGCGAACTGCGCCAGGATGGAGTTGCCCATGGTTTCGGCAGTGATGCCGGTGCCATCGGAGATGAAGAAAACGGTGCGATCGGACATGAATTGGTGGGGCACTGAACAGTGACCGAGGTGCGAGACACACCTCAAGGTCACCACCGAGTTGCGAGCCCTGGAATTGGAAACAGACAAAGCCGGATCATAGGCCTGACCGTACAATGTCGCACATTGATGCCCTGCCCCAGCTCTCTCGCACCCAGGCCATACAAATAGAACTCCAGGCCTCTTTGCGACATCGGACAAGGCAACGCCAGATTTTTTCACCATCCTGGAGCTTTTCTATGACCAACCGCTTTGAGCCGACCGCCCTGGTCGTGCCTTTCGAGCAATTGCGCAACGAGGACGTTGAAGTCGTCGGCGGCAAGAACGCCAGCCTCGGCGAGATGATCTCGCAACTGCCCAACGGCGTGCGCGTCCCCACCGGTTTTGCCACCACGGCCCACGCTTTCCGCCAGTTCCTTCAGCACGATGGCTTGGCTGACCGCATCAGTAAGCGCCTTGCCGCCCTCGACACCGAAGACGTGCGCGCCCTGGCCGAAGCCGGCGCCGAGATCCGCGGCTGGGTCGAAGCCCAACCCTTCCCTGCCGATCTGGAGCAGGCCATCCGCACCGCCTACGCCAAACTGGCCGGCGACAACCCCGACGCCTCGTTCGCCGTGCGCTCGTCTGCCACGGCCGAAGACCTGCCCGACGCCTCGTTCGCCGGTCAGCAGGAAACTTTCCTGAACGTCGTCGGCATCGAAGACATCCTCCACAAGATGAAGGAAGTGTTCGCCTCGTTGTACAACGACCGCGCCATCTCCTACCGCGTGCACAAGGGCTTCGCCCATGACGTGGTCGCCCTGTCTGCAGGCGTGCAGCGCATGGTGCGCTCTGACCTGGGCGCTGCCGGCGTGATGTTCACCATCGACACCGAATCGGGCTTTCAGGATGTGGTCTTCATCACCTCCAGCTACGGCTTGGGTGAAACCGTGGTGCAAGGCGCCGTGAACCCCGACGAGTTCTATGTTCACAAGCCTGCCCTGAAGGCCGGCAAGCAAGCCGTCATCCGCCGCAACCTGGGCTCCAAGCTGATCAAGATGGAGTTCGCCTCGGCCGAAGAGAAGGCTGCCTCCGGCAAGTTGGTGCGCACCGTCGACACCACCGCCGAAGCACGCAACCGCTACAGCCTGACCAACGAGGACGTGACCGAGCTGGGTCGCTACGCCGTCATCATCGAAGAGCATTACGGTCGCCCAATGGACATCGAGTGGGGCAAGGACGGCACCGACGGCAAGCTCTACATCCTGCAGGCTCGCCCCGAAACGGTGAAGAGCCAGCAACAAGGCAAGGCCGAGCAACGCTACAAGCTCAAGGGCACCGGCACCGTGCTGGCCGAAGGCCGCGCCATCGGTCAAAAGATCGGCACCGGCCCTGTGCGCATCGTGCACAACATCGCCGACATGGACACCGTCAAGCCCGGCGACGTGCTCGTCACCGACATGACCGACCCCAACTGGGAACCCGTCATGAAGCGCGCCAGCGCCATCGTGACGAACCGCGGCGGCCGCACCTGCCACGCCGCCATCATCGCGCGTGAACTGGGCATCCCCGCTGTGGTCGGCTGCGGCAACGCCACCGAGCGCCTGACCGACGGCACCCTGGTGACGGTGGCCTGCTCAGAAGGCGACACCGGCTACATCTACGAAGGTCTGCTGGAAACCGAAATCACCGAAGTGACCCGCGGCGAGATGCCCCACATCGGCCTGAAGATCATGATGAACGTCGGCAACCCGCAGCTGGCATTTGACTTCGCCCAGATGCCCAACAACGGCGTGGGCCTGGCTCGCCTTGAGTTCATCATCAACAACAACATCGGCGTCCACCCGAAGGCGATCCTTGACTACCCGAACATCGACAACGACCTGAAAAAGGCCGTCGAGTCGGTGGCGCGCGGCCATGCCTCACCCCGTGCTTTCTACGTCGACAAGCTGGCCGAAGGCATCGCGACCATTGCGGCCGCCTTCTGGCCCAAGCCGGTCATCGTGCGCCTGTCGGACTTCAAGTCCAACGAGTACAAGAAACTGATCGGCGGTTCGCGCTACGAGCCGGAAGAAGAAAACCCGATGCTGGGCTTTCGTGGCGCCTCTCGCTACATCAGCGCCGAGTTCGGCGAGGCCTTTGCCATGGAATGCGAGGCGCTCAAGCGCGTGCGCAACGACATGGGCCTGACCAACATCGAAATCATGGTGCCCTTCGTCCGCACGCTCAAGCAAGCCGAGCGGGTGACCAACATGCTGGCCGACCATGGCCTGCTGCGCGCCTCCAAGGGCGGCAAGGACGGCCTGCGCGTCATCATGATGTGCGAAGTGCCTTCTAATGCGATCCTGGCTGACCAGTTCCTGGAGTTCTTCGACGGCATGTCGATCGGCTCCAACGACCTCACCCAGTTGACGCTGGGCCTGGACCGTGACTCCGGGCTTGAATTGCTGGCTGCTGACTTCGACGAACGTGATCCGGCCGTCAAGGCCATGATCTCGCGCGCCATCGCCGCCTGCCGCGCCCAAGGCAAGTACATCGGCATCTGCGGTCAAGGTCCCAGCGACCATCCTGACTTCGCCGAATGGCTGGCTGCCGAAGGCATCGTCTCGATCTCGCTGAACCCCGATACCGTGGTCGACACCTGGAAGCGCCTGGCCGCCAAGTAAGGCATGAATCCGCGAAGGCGCCTTCCATTGGGAGGCGCCATTTGAGCTGATTCACACGCACGCCACCCACGGGTGGCGTTTTCATTGCTATAATCGCGGGTTACCTAAATGTTGCCCAGGGACTCAAAACCAGGGGCAGCCCTTGCCGTTTGCGGGTTTGACGCTTCGCGACGGCTTCCATCAACTGGAATCCACAAGGAGTTTCCATGCGTCACTACGAAATCATCGTACTGATCCACCCGGATCAAAGCGAACAAGTGCCGGCCATGCTCGAGCGCTACAAGACCCTGATCACCACCACCGGTGGCCAGGTTCACCGTGTTGAAGACTGGGGCCGCCGTCAACTGGCTTACCAGATCAACAAGCTCGCCAAGGCCCACTACCTGTGCCTGAACGTCGAAATCAGCAAGGAAACCCTGGCTGAAATCGAAACCGGCTTCAAGTTCAATGACGCCGTGCTGCGTCACCTGACCGTGCTGAAGGACAAGGCTGAGACCACTCCTTCCGTGATGATGAAGCAAGTTGAGCGTGAAGAGGCCCGCAAGGCCCAGCAGGATCAAGCCGCTGCCTAATTGATGCCGCAAGGCGTCCAGGCACTGCGTCCAACCGTTCACCGATCGACTGCATGAACCGCGTCCTGCTGTCTGCACAGATCATTGAACGCAAAGCGCTGAGATACACCCCCGCCGGCCTGCCCGCCCTCGACCTCGTGCTTCAACACGAATCCGAGGTGACCGAGGCACAGCAAAACCGCAAGGTCAAGCTGGACATCAAGGCAGTAGCCCTTGGCCCCATGGCCGAGAAGCTGAATCGGCAAGAGGCTGGCGTGACCTTCGGGTTGGCTGGTTTTCTCGGGGCTCCGCGCACCGGACGTGGCGTGCTTCTGCACATCACCGAACTCAACGACATCGTTTAAACACATCCAATCGGATACAAGAGAGGTCATCATGGCTGCTCCACGCTCCAAGAACGGTAAGTTCTCCAAAGACCGCAAGGGTAAGCGCAACACGCAATCCCTGCTGTTCCGCCGCAAGCGCTTCTGCCGCTTCACCGTCGCCAACGTCGAACAGATCGACTACAAGGACGTTGACACGCTGCGCGACTTCATCGCTGAAAACGGCAAGATCATCCCCGCACGCCTGACCGGCACCCGCGCGATCTACCAACGTCAGCTGACCAACGCCATCAAGCGTGCTCGCTTCCTGGCCCTGTTGCCTTACAGCGACCAGCATCGCGTCTAAGGAGTCCTCGTCATGCAAATCATCCTCCTCGAAAAAGTCGCCAACCTGGGCAACCTGGGTGATGTGGTCAAGGTCAAGGACGGCTACGCCCGTAACTTCCTGATCCCGACCCGTCAAGCTCGTCGTGCCACCGAAAAGGCCATCGCCGAATTCGAAGCACGTCGTGCCGAGCTGGAAAAGGCTCAAGCCGAGAAGCTGGCCGCTGCTCAAGCAGTTGGCGAGAAGCTGAATGGCAAGACCATCACCGTGAGCCAAAAGGCTGGCGTTGACGGCCGCCTGTTCGGTTCCGTGACCAACCACGACATCGCTGATGGCCTGAAGGCTGCCGGCTTCGAAGTGGCCAAGCACCAGATCCGCCTGCCCCACGGTCCCCTGAAGACCACGGGCGAGCACGCTGTGTCGGTGTCCCTGCACACCGACGTGGTTGTGGACGTGACCGTCGCCGTGGTTGGCGAAGCCGCTTAAGGCTTCAGCTTTCACGCGATTCACACCATCGCCTGAATCCGGTTTCGGCCGGGTTCACCCAAAGCCGGCCTCACCGCCGGCTTTGTCGTTTGTGGCCCGGACTTATCCCGCAAAGTCCCCAGCATTTCCCAAGGCTGCCCACAGACTTATCCACAGGCTGAGCACCGCTCCGCTTTTATCATTGAGCCATGGCTGCCGCATTCCCCACTCCCTTCTCCGCCCGAGACGTGACCGACTCACTCAGCAGTGACGAAGTCGCCAAGCTCCGCGTTCCTCCGCACTCCATCGAGGCCGAGCAGAGCGTGCTGGGTGGCTTGCTGCTTGACAACAGCGCCTGGGACCGCGCTTCAGACCTGCTGCACGATGGTGACTTCTACCGTCACGAGCACCAACTGATTTTCAAGGCGATCGAGCAACTGGTCAGCGCCTCCAAACCAGCCGACGTGATCACGGTGTTCGAGCAGTTGCAGATGCAGGGCAAGGGCGCAGAAGTGGGCGGCCTGGGTTATCTGAACGCCTTGGCACAGTCGGTGCCCAGCGCGGCCAATATGCGCCGCTACGCCGAGATCGTGCGCGAGCGTGCCGTGCTGCGCAAACTGGTCACGGCCAGCAACGAGATCGCCACGAACGCCTTCAACCCTCAGGGCAGAAGCGTCTCCGACATGCTGGACGAGGCCGAAGCCAAGATCATGAAGATCGGCGAGGAAGGCAGCCGCAACAAGCAGGGCTTCTTCTCGATGGACGGGCTGGTGGTTGACCTGCTGGACCGCGTCACCGAACTGGCCGACAACGGTGCCGAGGACGTGACAGGGGTGCGCACCGGCTTCATCGACATGGACAAGATGACGGCTGGCCTGCAAAAGGGCGACCTGATCATTCTGGCCGCGCGCCCTTCCATGGGCAAAACCGCTTTCGCGCTGAACATTGGCGAGAACGTGGCGGTCAACGAAGGCTTGCCCGTCGCGGTGTTCTCCATGGAAATGGGCGCCTCCCAACTGGCGCTGCGGATGGTCGGCTCGATCGGCCGCATCAACCAGCAGAATCTGCGCACCGGCCGCCTGACCGACGACGAATGGGGCCGGCTGAGCGAGACGGTGGAGAAGTTGCGGACGGCCAACGTCTTCATCGACGAAACGCCCGGCCTGTCACCCAACGAGCTGCGCGCGCGCGCACGGCGTCTGGCGCGCCAGTTTGGCGGCACCCTGGGCCTGATCATCATCGACTACCTGCAGCTGATGAGCGGCTCGGGCGGCAATGAAGAGAACCGCGCCACCGTGATCGGTGAAATCTCGCGGGGGCTGAAAGCCCTGGCCAAGGAGCTGCAGTGCCCGGTGATCGCCCTGTCCCAGCTCAACCGTTCGGTGGAAACACGACCGGACAAGCGCCCCATGATGTCCGACCTGCGGGAATCGGGCGCCATCGAGCAGGATGCGGACGTGATCATGTTCATCTACCGCGACGAGTACTACAACAAGGAATCCAAGGTGCCCGGCATCGCCGAGATCATCATCGGTAAACAGCGTAACGGCCCGGTGGGTAGCTTGCACCTGGCCTTCTTGAAGTCCAACACCCGCTTCGAAAACCTGGCCCCCGGCACCTACCTCGGCGAAGGCGACCAGTACTGACCCAAGGGGGTCAAAGGCCGTGGCGTGCCAACCATGCCTGTAGCTGGGTCGGCGGCAACGCGCCGGACACACGGTCCACTTCCTTGCCCTGCTTGAACAAAGCCAGAGTGGGGATGCTGCGGATCTGGTAAGTGGAGGCAAGGCCCTGCTCTGCTTCGGTGTTGACCTTGGCAAAGCGCACCCGACTGGCGTAGCTGCCTGCCATCTGGGCAAACACCGGCGCAAACGATTTGCAGGGCCCACACCAAGGGGCCCAAAAATCAACCAGCACGGGAAGCTGATTACGCGAGATGAAACGATCGAAACTTCTCTGTGTGAGCTCCACAGGGTGTGACGGCAAGACCGGCTGGTGGCACTGACCGCATTGCGGCGCGTCGCCCAGGCGTGTCGCCGGTACGCGGTTGATGGCCTGACAGTGCGGACAGACCAGTTCGACAGAGTCGCTCATGAGATCTCCTGATGGGGCGTTCTACCCCACATGGTATCCAAACCCGCAAAAACAAGCCCGCCGAGACTCGAGGTCTGGGCGGGTGGGCGGGCGGGCGCAGAGCAGAGGTGCGCGGGTCAGTCGCCGCTGCCGCCCAGGGCTGTCAACAGGTGCAACAGCGACGAGAACAGGTTGTACACACTCAGATAGACCGACAGGGTGGCCGTCACGTAGTTGGTTTCTCCGCCGTCGATGATGCGCTTGAGGTCATACAGGATGAAGGCAGAAAAGATCACCACGCCCATGGCCGACAGGGCCAGGTAGAGCGCTGGCATCTGCAGCCAGATATTGGCCACGGCCGCCACGATCATGACAGCCAAGCCCACGAACAACCACTTGCCCATGCTGGACACGTCCCGCTTCATGGTCGATGCCAGGGTGGCCATGCCACCGAACACCAACGCCGTACCGCCAAACGCCGTGGCGATGAGCGAGGCCCCGTTGGAGAGCCCCAGCACATGGCCCAGCATGCGCGAGAGCATCAGCCCCATGAAGAAGGTGAAGCCCAACAGCAACAACACGCCCAAGCCAGAGTTCTTGAACTTCTCGATGGCAAAGAAGAAACCAAAGGCCACGCCCATGAAGACCATCAGACCGATGAAGGGGCTGCCCGCGAAAAAACTGAAGCCCATGACCACACCGAGCCAGGCGCCGAGCACCGTGGGCAGCATCGACAAGGCCAAGAGCGCATAGGTGTTGCGCAGCACGCGCTGACGGTCACCGGCCGCAGCCGAGCCATACACCACATCCAGGGGTTTCATTGAACGATCCATGCATCCTCCATGTTCACCATGCCGACGCGCCCGATGGGGTCACGCAGAGGGTGTGTCAGTTTTCACCACATTGTAGGGCGCGCGCCGGGAACGCTCACCCATCAAATCCATGCCGTACACATGGCATCAACTCTGGCTCGACACCGCGGGTTCACAGACGTCGTCGCATCGACTCATAAAGGCAGACGGCTGCGGCGGCCGCCACGTTGAGCGACTCCTCCCCACCTGGTTGGGGTATGGCCACCTTCAAGGCGCACTGGCTCATGACGGCCTCGCCCACCCCCTGCCCTTCATGGCCCATGACCCAGGCACAGGGTTCGGGCAGGGCCACCGTCGGCAATTGATGCTCTGTGTGGGAGCTCGTGGCCACCAGGGGAACCTGCAGTTCAGACAAGGCCTCTGGCAAGACCTGCTCCACCAGATGCAAGGCGAAATGCGCCCCCATGCCGGCGCGCAGCACCTTGGGCGACCACAAGCCGGCCGTCCCCTTGAGCGCCACCACCTGCGCCACCCCCATGGCCGACGCACTGCGCAAAATGCTGCCCACATTGCCAGCGTCCTGCACCCGGTCCAGCACCACGGTGGGCACACCGGCACGCAGCGCGCTCTCGGCTGCATCGGCGGCGGGGCGGGTCAACACAAACCCGATCCGGGCGGGGGACTCCAAGCCGGTGAAGATCTTCCACAAGGCATCAGGCACGACCACGACCTTCTCCGCCTGTCGCGCCAGAGCGCTCAAGCGCACCGCCTGCGCGTCGGCACCGGCGGCCGCTTGGCCGTGCTCGCCCAGCCAAGCCGTCTCGGCCACCACGGCCAAGCCCACTTCGACGCTGCGCTGAAGGCAGGCTTCGCACAAGTGGTCCCCCTCCAGCCAGACCTCACCTTGCTTTCGGTAGGCCACCGGGTCCTGGCTGAGACGACGCAAACGCTGCACCAGAGGGTTGTCACGCGAGGTGACCAACTGGGTGCTGCGCAGACGCTCGGGACGTTGAAAAAGAGAGTCGGTCATGTCACGAAAGATCAGGGTCAGCGCGCCAACGCGGCCAATGGGTCGGCCGTGCTGGCCAACACCATCTTGACGGGTCCGAAGGTGCGTCGGTGCGCAGGCGTGGCGCCGTTCTCGCGCAGTGCCTTCAAATGAGCTGCAGTGGGATAGCCCTTGTGAACCTCAAACCCGTACTGAGGATACGCCTCGTGCAGTTGCATGCACAGGCGGTCGCGGTGCACTTTGGCCAGGATGGACGCCGCGGAAATCGCTTGCACCTTGGCATCGCCCTTGACAATGGCCTGCGCGGGCACGTTCAACACCGGAATGCGGTTGCCATCCACCAACACCATGGCAGGCTTGAGCCGCAAGCCCTCCACCGCACGGCGCATGGCGAGCATCGTGGCCTGCAAGATGTTGAGCGCGTCGATTTCCTCAACGCTGGCCTCGGCAACACAGCAGCACAGCGCCTTGGCGCGGATCTCGTCGTACAGGCTGTCACGCCGACGGGCCGTGAGCTTCTTGGAGTCTGCCAGCCCCACAATCGGCTGCAGGTCATCCAGAATCACCGCTGCGGCCACCACCGGGCCTGCCAAGGGACCACGCCCCGCCTCGTCCACACCGGCCATCAAGCCCACGGCATCCACGGGCCACAGCAGGTCCAGCTGAAACGGCGCCTCAGCCAGCTTCGCCGTGTCAACGCGTTTCGAGGACTTGGGCAATGGCATCACTGGCGGCACGGGCCGTATCCTGTTTCAATTGGTGGTGAAGTTCAAGGAAGCGCTGCTGCACCGACGCCGCACGGGCTGGCTGATCCAACCACGCCAGCACGTCGGCAGCGAGTTGAGCGGGATTGGCCTCGTCCTGCAGGCGCTCCGGCACCACCGAGTCCGACAGCAGGATATTGGGCAGCCCCACCCAGGGCAGATAGGCCATCCGCTTCATGATCTGCCAGCTCAGAGCGCTGATCTTGTAAGCGATCACCATGGGGCGCTTGAACAGCGCCGCCTCCAGTGTGGCGGTGCCGCTGGCGATCAAGGTCACATCACAAGCCGCCAAGGCTTCGTGCGAGCGACCATCCAGCAGCGTCAACGGCGCTTCAGGTGCGTGCTCGTGCACCATCGGCTCCACCATGTCGCGCAATCCTGGCACCACGGGCAGCACGAAGCGCAAATCCGGCCGCTGCCGACTCAGCAATGCCACGGCCTGCAGGAACGCGGGCGTGTTGTACTGCACCTCACCTCTGCGGCTACCGGGCAAAACGGCAATCAGCGGTGTGGGGTCACTGATACCCAAACTGGCACGAGCCTGCGCACGCGGCACCTCGATCGGGATGGTGTCAGCCAGAGGGTGACCCACAAAAGTGGCTGCAATGCCCTTGGCGTGATACAGCGCCGGCTCGAACGGAAAAAGGCAGAGCATGTGGTCCACCGAGCGATGGATCTTGTTGATGCGCCCCCCGCGCCAGGCCCAGATCGACGGACTCACGAAGTGGACCGTCTTGATGCCAGCCGCCTTCAAGCGTGCTTCCAACCCCAAATTGAAATCTGGCGCATCCACCCCCACGAAGACGTCAGGACGTTCGCGCACCAGCCGGTCACCGAGGTCACGGCGGATGGTCCAGATCTCGCGGAAACGGCGCAGCACCTCCATGTTGAAGCCATGGACAGCCAACTTCTCGTAAGGCCACCACGGCTCGAACCCGTGCGCGGCCATGCGTGGTCCGCCAATCCCGGCCGAACTCAGCCCTGGCCAGCGCTGGTGCAAACCACCCAGCAGCAGGCCGGCGAGCAAATCCCCGGAGGTCTCGCCCGCCACCATGGCGACATGAGGTGCCCGACCCGTTGCAGTCAAGGGCCGATCCAGATGGTCCGCCATGCCCTCAGCGCACGATGCCGCGATCGGCCTGCGCCAGGAAGTCGAGCATCTGATCGATGTCGGCATCGGCCTCTGGCGCCTGGCCTCGCAGCGCGGCGATTTCGGCCTTGGAGGCCTCCAGCGTCAGCCCCTTGCGGTACAACAACCGATACATTTGCTTGAGCATGCTCAGGCGTTCAGGCGAAAACCCCCGACGACGTGGTCCTTCCTGGTGAACATTCTGTGCTTCAGCCGGGTTGCCTGCGGCCACCACAAAAGGCGGCAGGTCTTGCGACAGGCGTGTCTGGAAGCCCAGCATGGCAAAGTCGCCAATGCGCACGAACTGGTGAATGCCACTGATGCCACCGATCAAGGTGTAGCTGCCCACGGTCACGTGGCCGGCAAACTGTACCGAGTTGGCGATCACATTGTGGTCACCGATGACGCAGTCGTGGGCCACATGCACATAGGCCATGATCCAGTTGTCGTGGCCGATCTGGGTGACACCCTTGTCCTGCACGGTACCCGTGTTGAACGTGGTGAACTCACGGATGGTGTTGCGGTCGCCAATGATCAGCTGGGTCGGCTCACCCTTGTACTTCTTGTCTTGCGGGTCGGCCCCCAGCGAAGCAAACTGGAAAATCTTGTTGTCACGCCCAATGGTGGTGTGACCCTCGATCACGCAATGCGCGCCGACGCTGCTGCCCTCACCGATGCGCACATGCGGACCGATGGTGGTGAACGGACCCACCGTGACCGAGTCAGCCAGTTGCGCCTGAGGGTCAACGATGGCGCTGGGATGGATGTTCGCCATCTGTGCCTCAGGACACCTTGCGGACAGTGCACATCAGCTGGGCCGACACGGCCAGCTCTTCACCCACGAAGGCCTGGGCATTGAACTTGAAGATGCCTGCCTTGTTGCGGTCCATCTGCACGTCCAGGAAAAGTTGATCCCCCGGCTCGACCGGGCGCTTGAAGCGCGCGCCGTCGATGCCGACAAAGTAATAAACGGAATTCTCATCCACGCCTTCACCTTGGGTCTCAAAAGCGAGCAACGCGGCGGTCTGGGCCAACGCCTCGAGCATCAACACCCCCGGCATCACCGGGCGGTTGGGGAAGTGGCCCTGGAAGAAAGGCTCATTGATCGTCACGTTCTTCAAGGCACGGATGCGAACGTTCTTTTCGACTTCCAGCACGCGGTCTACCAACAGGAACGGGTAGCGGTGCGGGAGCTTTTGAAGAATCTTATGGATGTCCATCAGCTTTTCACTTGCTTTTCTAGGGTACGGATACGGTCGCGCAGGGCATGGAGTTGACGCAGGGTCGCTGCGTTTTTCTCCCACGATGCGTTCTCATCGAACGGGAAAGCGCCACTGTACAAGCCAGGCTTGAGCACAGAGCGAGAAATCAGGGTGCCGGATGACACATGCACGTTGTCAGCCAGTGTGAGGTGGCCCAGGATCATGCCTGCGCCCCCCACTGTGCAGTGTTTACCGATGCGAGCGCTGCCAGCCACACCGACACAGCCGGCCATGGCCGAATGTTCGCCGATATGGACGTTGTGGGCAATCTGAACCAGGTTGTCGAGCTTGACGCCGTTGTCGATCACGGTGTCGTCGAGCGCGCCGCGGTCCACGCAGGTGTTGGCACCCAACTCGACGTCATCGCCGATGCGCACGGCGCCTAGCTGCTCGATTTTCTCCCATCGGCCCTGGTTGGGCGCAAAGCCAAAGCCATCCGCCCCGATGACCACGCCGCTGTGAAGAATGCAACGCGCGCCGATCACGCAGTCGAAACCCACTGTGACCTGTGGGGAAAGGCGTGCGTACTCGCCAATGCGAGCTCGGGCGCCCACGAAACACTGAGCGCCGATCAGGGCGCCAGCTTCCACGATGGCTCCTGCCTCGACCACCGCCAACGGGCCAATGGTGACGTCGGGGCCGATCACGGCGGTCGGGTCGACCACAGCGGAGGAGTGGATACCGGCTGATGGACGCGGGCGCACCTGCTGCGACCACCACTGCGTCAGGCGAGCAAAGTACAGGTAGGGGTCGTCGGTGACGATGACCGCCCCGCGCACCGCGGCTTCGTCCTGAACAGCCGGGCTGACGATGACGCATGCGGCCTTCGTCGTGATCAGTTGCGCGCGGTATTTCGGGTTTGACAGGAAAGCGATGGCGTGCGGTGCGTCGCTGTCCAGTGGGCCGATCTGCTCGATCAAGGTGCTCGCGTCACCGATCAAAGTTCCGCCCAGCTCAGCCACCAACTGGCCGAGCGTCACATGCACAGGCATTGTCGTCACTTGCCTGATCCACCGTTCATGGACCGAATGACCTTGTCGGTGATGTCCACGCGGGGGCTGAAAAACACCGCTTCCTGCAAGATCAGGTCGTATTTTTCCTGATCAAAGATTTGCTTGACGACACGCTGTGCACGGTCCAACACCGCGGCCAGCTCTTCGTTCTTGCGTTGGTTCAGGTCTTCCTGGAACTCGCGGCGCTTGCGCTGTAACTCCCGGTCCTGCTCCACCAGATCGCGCTGGCGACGGCTGCGTTCAGCTTCTCCCAGGGTGGGCGCGTCCTTCTCGAAACGGTCGGTCGCGCTCTTGAGACGCGTCGCCGTGTCGCTCAGGTCCTTTTCACGTCGGGTGAACTCGCTTTCCAGCTTGGCCTGTGCCGCCTTGGCCGGCGATGCATCACGCAACACGCGGTCGAGATTGACGTAACCAATCTTGAGCTCCTGGCCGTGCGCGAGCAGAGCCGAGCCACACAGCAGGCTGGCCACCAGAAGTTTCTTGAGTTGCGAAGTCATGGTCAGAATGCCGTCCCGATCTGGAACTGAAGACGTTGGATTTTATCTTGGTCCTGGAAGCGGAAGGGTTTGCCGTAGCTCAGCTTGAGCGGCCCCACCGGAGAGACCCAGCTGATGCCCACCCCGACTGAGGCGCGCACGTCGCTGAAGCTCAGAGAGTCCTTCTCGCCCCACACGTTGCCTGCGTCCATGTAACCGAACAGACGCAAAGTGCGATCATTACCCGCTCCTGGGAAAGGAACGTACAACTCGGCATTCACGTTGACGCGGCGGTTACCCCCCACGTAGGAACCTTCAATGTCCAGAGGACCCAGAGAGTTCTGCTCGAAGCCACGCACCGTGCCCAAACCACCCCCGTAGAAGTTCTTGAAAACAGGATACGGCCGACCTGACAGACCCTTGCCATACCCGACTTCGGTGTTGAGGCCCAAAGTGAAGCGGTTGGACAGCGGAATGAACTGTTGGAACTGGTAGTCGCCGCGCACATAGCGCGTATCCCCCGCCACGCCCAACTCCAGGTTCAGCCGCTGGTAGCGGCCACGCGTCGGCGCAATCAGGCTGTCACGCGCATCGCGCGACCAACCCACCGTCAGGGGCACCGACAGACTGGTCTCACCAAAGGTGTCGCGATACAGACGATAGCTCACCGGAAGACCTGTGTCACCCTTGATCGACGTTTGCTCCACGCCGGCCCCGAAGAACACGGTGTCAAACTCTGTGAAAGGCACACCGAAACGCACCGCGCCACCAGGCGTCACAATCTTGTAGTCCCCGCCTTGGGTGTTGAGCGGGCGTGACGTGCGGTAGTACAGGTCGTAAGACCGGGACACACCTTCGTCGGTGAAGTACGGGTCCACCGTGCTGATCACAATGGTGCGGTTGTACTTGCTGGTGTTCAGGTCAATGCCCAGGTAGTTGCCGGTTCCGAACACGTTGTCCTGCTTGACCGAAGCCGTCAGGGTGAACTTCTCTGCGCTGGAAAAACCCGCGCCCAGCATCAAGTTACCTGTCGGCTTTTCCTCCACCGTGATGGTCAGGTCCACCTGATCTGCGGTGCCCGGCACTTCCACGGTTTCAATGTCCACGGCTTTGAAGTAGCCCAGACGGTCGACCCGGTCACGCGACAGCTTGATCTTCTGACCGTCGTACCAGGCCGCCTCGAACTGGCGGAATTCACGGCGGATCACTTCGTCACGCGTGCGGGAGTTACCGGCCACGTTGACGCGACGCACATACACGCGGCGTTGAGGCTGCGCCACCAGCACGGCCACCACCTGCCCCTTGGAACGGTCCAGCTCAGGACGAAACTCGACGCGGGCGAAGGCATAACCAAAGGCCGCGAAGCGGTCGGTGAAGGCCTTGGTGGTGGCCGCCACGGCGTCGGCCCGATAGGCTTCACCCGGCTCGATGGTCACCAGCTTGCGGAACTCGGCTTCTTTACCCAAGTACTCGCCTTCCAGGCGCACGCCGGTCACCACGTACCGCGGGCCTTCGTTCACGCTGATCGCGATCGAGATGTCTTGCTTATCGGGCGAAATGATCACCTGTGCCGACTCGATCTTGAATTCAAGGTAACCCCGATTCAGGTAGTAAGCCTTGATCGTTTCCAGGTCGGCGTTCAGCTTGGCGCGCGCGTACTGGTCGGACTTGGTGTACCACGTGAGCCAACCACCCTTGGTCAGGTCCATCTGCGAAATCAGGGTGCTTTCCGAGAAAGCCTGATTGCCCGTGATCCGGATGCTCTTGATCTTGGTGACCTCGCCTTCGGTGACCGTGAAGGTCACGTTGACGCGGTTGCGCTCGGTTGGCGTGATGGTGGAGACCACTTCCACGCCATACAGGCTGCGGGTGAGGTACTGGCGCTTGAGCTCCTGCTCGGCGCGGTCGGCCAAGGCGCGGTCAAAGGGCTGGCCCTCGCCGATACCGATGTCCTTGAGCGCTTTGACCAGAATGTCCTTGTCGAACTCTTTGGTGCCGACAAATTCGACGCGCGAAATCACGGGACGCTCTTCGACCACGACGACGATCACATTGCCGTCGACCTGGATGCGGACATCCTTGAACAGGCCGGTGGAGAACAAGGCGCGCAAACCGGCGGACCCCTTGTCGTCGGTGTAGGTGTCGCCGACGCGGAAGGGCAGCGAGGCGAACACCGTACCAGCGTCTGCACGCTGCAGGCCCTCGACACGAATGTCCTTCAGCACAAAAGGTTCAACCGCCCAAGCGGAGTGAAACAGGGATGTTGCCAGCAAGGCAGCGAGCAGGGTCGGTTTGAACCGCACAGCAGTCATGAAAGGGCTTTGCATGCAGGAGAACTCAGTGCGCGCCAAAGAGACGCGCCAAGTCGTTGTAGAGGGCCAATGACATCATCGCGAGCATGATGGCCACGCCACCCCGCTGCAGTCGTTCCAGCCAGATATCGGAAACTGGCCGGCCCGTGACGCCTTCGAAAAGATAATACATGAGGTGTCCGCCATCGAGGACGGGCAGCGGCAGCAAGTTGAGCACCCCCAGGCTCACACTGACCAAGGCCAGGAAGCCAATGTAGTAAACCCAACCCATCTGCGCGGAACGCCCCGCATAGTCGGCAATGGTCAGCGGCCCACTGAGGTTCTGCAGTGAAGCCTCGCCAATCAGCATCTTGCCGAGCATGCTCAGGCTCATCACCGAGACATCCCAGGTCTTGCTGGCGGCCTTGGTCAAGCCCTCTACCAAGCCGTAGCTGACCTCGACCGTTGCCGGCATGCTGCCCAGCGCCGCCTCGATGCGAGGCACACGCTGCCCCTTCACCTCGGTCATCACTGGCAACAGATTCAGTGACAGGGCCTGCCCTGCCCGCTCGATCAGCAGCGACAGCGCGCGCGACTCACCGCTGGCCTGGCTGTCACGGATCATTTGACGCAACTGTCCTGCATCCGCAGGTGCCACGCCGTTGACCTGCAGAACGCGGTCACCGGCGCGCAGGCCAGCCTTCTCTGCGGGGCCACCTGGCAACACCTCGGCAATCAGGGGCTCTGCGTACGGGCCACTCAAACCCACACGGTCCAGCAAGCGTCCATCCACATCGGCAGCGGGAATGCGACTCAGGTGCAAGATCACACTGCGGCGATCTGTGGCAGGTCCCGACGGCTGCGCGCGCGACTCGACGTGCAGGCGCACATCCTGGCCTGCCAGCGCAGACTGGATGAACAGCCACTGCAAATCCGTCATGGAGCGCACCACATGTTGGCGCGCCTCAACCTCAACCGCATCCGTGCCCAGCACTTCCAGCCCCACCACCTCGTCCCGCGACTGCAAGCCCGCTTCGGCCGCCAACGTCCCGGCACGGGGTGCAGACAGCCAGGGGCGCAGTTCCTGCACGCCGGCCCAGTTCACGCCGGCATACAGCAGCACCGCCAGCAACAGGTTGGCCAGCGGACCTGCAGCCACGACAAAGGCACGGTGCCGCAAGGGCTTGCGGTTGAAAGCACGATGTTGCTCGGACGCATCCACAGGGCCTTCGCGCTCATCGAGCATCTTGACGTAGCCGCCCAGGGGCAGAGCCGAGATCACGAACTCGGTTTCGCCGCGCTGGCGACGCCATAACACCTGGCCGAAACCGACGGAAAAGCGCAGCACCTTGACATTGCAGGCCACCGCAGCCCGGTAGTGACCGTACTCATGGATCACCACCAGCACGCCAATCGTCACCAGAAAGGAAAGCACCGTCATCAACATCGTCATCCTCCTGCGTCACCGCTGCGTGTCGACATGCACCGTGCCCGCGTCAAACCGCGAGCCCTGCCACAACCGACTTGGCCACACGGCGCGCCTGCCCGTCGAGGTCCAGCAAACCTTCCACCGTGTCGGTGGCCGAGCGTTCAATTCGGCAGTCCGACAGCGACTGCACATTGACCTGGTGGATCTGATCAAAACGGATGCGACGGGCCAGAAAGGCCTCCACGGCGATCTCGTTGGCTGCGTTGAGCACACAGGTGCTACCGGCCTCGCCCTTGAGTGTCTCCCAGGCCAGTTGCAGCCCAGGATAGCGGTGCGCATCGGCCTCTTCGAACGTGAGGGCATTCAGGCGCGTGAAGTCCAGGAGGTCTGCGCCCGACTCGATGCGCTGCGGCCACGACAGGCCATAGGCAATCGGCACGCGCATGTCAGGTGTCCCCAGTTGCGCCAACACCGAGCGGTCACGGCACACCACCATCGAATGGATGATGCTTTGCGGATGCAACACCACACGGATCTGGTCCGGTGACAGGTTGAACAACCAGCGGGCCTCAATCACTTCCAGCGCCTTGTTCATCATCGTTGCCGAGTCGACCGAGATCTTGCGACCCATGACCCAGTTGGGATGCGCACAAGCCTGATCGGGTGTAATGTCACCAAACGTGGCGGGATCACGCTGCCGGAAAGGACCGCCTGACGCGGTCAACACGATGTGATCGATGCGCGCTGACCAGGCCGATGGATCCTCGGGCAGACACTGAAAGATGGCCGAATGCTCGCTGTCAATGGGCAAGAGCGATCCTCCGCCCTCCTCCACGGCACGCATGAACAAGGCCCCACCCACAACCAGTGCCTCCTTGTTGGCCAGCAGCAGACGTTTGCCGGCCCGTGCGGCCGCCAGACAAGGGGGCAAGCCAGCGGCACCGACGATGGCGCCCATCACCACATCCACATCCGAGTGAGACGCCACATCGATCAAGGCTTGTGCGCCGCTGAGCACCTCGGTGCGCAACCCCTCATTGACGATGTGCGCACGCAAGCGTGCGGCCAGTGCCGCGTCGGGCATCACGGCGTAACGCGGCTGCCATTGGCGGCACTGCGCCATCAGTTCATCAACGCGGGAGGCACCTGTCAGTGCCCACACTTCAAACTGGTCGGGATGGCGCGACAGCACATCCAGCGTATTGGTCCCGATCGAACCCGTGGCACCCAGGATGCAGACGCGCTGGCGGCGGGAAGAAGACTGGGGATCAAGCATGGCACAAAGTCAGCACAGCCAAGGTCAAAGGCAAGGTAGGCAAGAGGGCGTCGATACGATCAAGCACGCCGCCATGTCCCGGCAACAGCTGGCTGCTGTCCTTCACCCCAGCTTGACGCTTGACGAGTGACTCGAACAGGTCGCCGACCACGCTCATGCCCACCAGAAAAGCGAGCGCGACCAGCATGCCCACAGGACCGAGGCCCATCCACATGCGACTGTACAAACTTGGAGAATCGACACCCAGATCACCATCGGCCCAGATCCACAGCGCAGCCAGGATGCACACGGCCACCATCCCGCTCCAGACGCCTTCCCAACTCTTGCCTGGGCTGATGCTGGGGGCGAGCTTGCGGCGGCCAAATGCCTTGCCGCCAAAGTAGGCCCCGATGTCAGCGGCCCAGACCAGGCACAGCACCGACAAGAGGAAATTCAAGCCTTGCGCCTTGATTTCGACCAAGGCCAGCCAGGCCATGACCAACAGCAGCAAGCCCAAGAGGCGCCGCCAGAATTCCGGCACCTGCCGCCAATGTACGCTGCCGTAGCGCAGCACAGCTGCCCCACCCAACACCCAGAGACCGACAGCAAACGCCCACACGCCGCTGGCGACGTGGAAACCCGCCAAGGGCAAGCCCAGACCATGGACATGGGGATGCACGTTCAACCCGTTGTCCACCGCGGCAACCGCCCAGACCGGCAGGCCCACAACCTGCGCGGCGTACACGCAGCCACCGGCCACCGCCGCACCCGTGAGCCAGGCACGCAAACCTGGTGCCTCATTCAGACGGGACCACTCCCAGCCAGCGGCCGAGATGAACACCAGGGTCAGCGCAGAGAAAGGCCAGGCGGCGTCGCTCGCCAAGGTGGCCAGCAAGATGGCCGCCAGAATCAAGGCGGTGATGACGCGTTGCTTGAGCATGCTCAGTGTCCTTCCCGTTCAGCCAGCACATCATCGAGGCCGCCGACGGCGCCCTCGCCCTCCCCGGACGCCCCGACGTCACCAAACCGACGCTCACGCTCGGCATAGCTCTCGATGGCACGGTCGAGTTCCACCCCATCAAAATCAGGCCACAGGCAATCGGTGAAGTACAGCTCCGAATAGGCGCTTTGCCACAAAAGGAAGTTGGACAAGCGCACTTCGCCGCCGGTACGGATCACCAGATCCGGATCCGGCGCGTAACTCATGGTCATGAAACGCGACAAGGTGGCCTCATCAAGCGCATCCGGCGCCACGCCCGCAGCCAGCGCCCGCTGACAAGCCTGCACGATGTCCCAGCGGCCCCCGTAGTTGAACGCCACGGTCAACACCAGTTTGTCGTTGTCAACAGAAGCGGCCTCAGCCTCCAGCAGCGCCGAGCGGACGTTCTCCGACACGGTGGTGAGGTCACCTGCAACACGGAAACGCACACCCTCTTCCTTCAATTTGCCCAAGTGCTTGGACAGGGCCACCAACAACAAGCCCATCAGGCCGGACACCTCCTCCTCGGGCCGCTTCCAGTTCTCGGAAGAGAACGCAAACACCGTCAGAAATCCGATGCCACGCGAGGATGCGGACCGAATCACCTCGACCAATGAATCAACGCCGGCCTTGTGACCCAGTATCCGTGGCATGAAACGCTTCCGGGCCCAACGACCATTGCCATCCATCACGATGGCGACATGGCGTGGTATGGCCGCAGAGGAAGAGGAAGGAAGTGAAGCCATCGAAGATTGAATCCGGGAATGTGAGAGCGGGCCGCCATGGCAGCCCGCATGTCCGCAAACAGAACGAGGCGGTCAGACCGCCTCGGACGTGGTCGCCATTATGGCAAAGCGCAAAGCCTCAAACGGCCAGCACTTCGGCTTCCTTGGCCTGCACCAGCTTGTCGATATCAACGATGGTCTTGTCAGTCAGCTTCTGGATTTCGTCTTGCGAACGACGGTCGTCGTCTTCCGTGATTTCCTTGTCCTTGAGCAGGCGCTTGGCGTGTTCATTGGCATCACGGCGCAGATTGCGCACAGCAATCTTGGTGTCTTCACCCGCCGCCTTCACCACCTTGGTCAACTCCTTGCGGCGCTCTTCTGTGAGTGCTGGCATCGGCACGCGGATCAGGTCGCCTTGGGAGGACGGATTCAGCCCCAGGTCCGACTCGCGGATGGCCTTTTCGATCTTGGCCCCCATGCCCTTTTCCCAAGGCTGAACACTGATGGTGCGCGCGTCTTGCAAGGTCACGTTGGCAACCTGGCTGATGGGCACCAGGGAACCGTAGTACTCAACCTGCACTTGATCCAGGATGCCGGGGTGTGCACGGCCCGTGCGAATCTTGGACAACTCGACTTTGAAAGCCTCGATGGACTTGAGCATTTTCTGCTCGGCGGTCTTTTTGATCTCTGCAATGCTCATGGGAAGCTCCGTACGAAGGCCTGAGGCCGACTGACGCTTGAAAAACGGGGAAAGAAGGGCCGGATCAGACGTGAACCAGCGTCCCTTCGTCTTCACCCAACACGACGCGCTTGAGCGCGCCGGGTTTGAAAATCGAAAACACCTTCAGGGGCAGATTCTGATCCCGACACAACGCGAAGGCCGTGGCATCCAGCACCTGCAGGTTCTTGATCAAGGCCTCATCAAACGTGATGCTGGCGTAACGCGTGGCCGAAGGGTCCTTCTTGGGATCGGCAGTGTAAACGCCATCGACCTTGGTGGCCTTGAGCATGATCTCGGCGCCGATTTCAGCACCGCGCAACGCTGCGGCCGTATCGGTCGTGAAGAAAGGATTGCCCGTGCCAGCAGCGAAAACCACCACCTTGCCCTCTTCGAGGTACTGCAAGGCCTTGGGGCGCACGTAAGGCTCCACCACCTGGTCGATGCTGATCGCCGACATCACGCGAGCGGTCATACCCTCCTGACGCATGGTGTCAGCCAAAGCCAGGGAATTCATCACCGTGGCCAGCATGCCCATGTAGTCAGCCGTGGCTCGGTCCATGCCGACCGAGCCGCCCGCAACGCCGCGGAAGATGTTGCCGCCACCGATGACCACCGCCACCTGCACACCCAGGGCGGTGACCTCCTGGATTTCCTTGACCATGCGCACGATGGTCGCCCGGTTGATGCCGTAGGCATCGTCGCCCATCAGGGCCTCACCGGAAAGTTTCAAGAGGATGCGCTTGTAGGCGGGCATGCAGATGTCCTTGGTGGTCTTCTTGAGAAGCGAGACTGAAGGTTATCGCAAGTTTCAGTCTTCGCCAGCCTTGTCAGGCTTTTTGAATGGATGCTGGCGCGGAGGTTCCCCTCCGGCAGCTTGCCTGGCCCGGTCGTGGACGGGGCACATAGCACAAGGGGGCCAGAAGCCCCCTTGTTTTGCTTCGGGTTACTGACCCTTGGCTGCGGCCATCGTGGCCGCCACTTCGGCTGCGAAGTCGTCCTGCTTCTTCTCGATGCCTTCGCCCACCACAAACATGGTGAACGATTTGACCGTCGTGTTGGTCGACTTCAGGTATTGCTCAACGGTTTGCTTGCCGTCAGCGGCCTTCACGAAGACCTGGTTGAACAGGGAGACTTCCTTCAGGTACTTCTGGACAGCGCCTTCGATCATCTTGGCAGCGATGTCAGCAGGCTTGCCGGCCTCGGCAGCCTTGGCCGTGGCCACGCTGCGCTCGGTTTCGATCAACGCAGCCGGCACGTCAGCCGACGACAGCGACACGGGCTTCATGGCGGCCACGTGCATGGCGACGTCCTTGGCAGCGACGTCGTCGCCTTCAAATTCGACGACCACACCGATGCGCGCACCGTGCAGGTAGGCGGCCAGCTTGCCACCGTCAGCGTAACGCTTGAAGCGGCGGATGGCCATGTTCTCGCCGATCTTACCGATCAGGCCCTTGCGAACTTCTTCCACGGTCGGGCCGAAGCCGTCTTGCGACAGCGGCAGCTCGCCAATGGCGGCCACGTCGGCAGGATTGTTCTTGGCGATCAGCTCGGCCACAGACTTACCGAAAGCCAGGAACGAATCGTTCTTGGAGACGAAGTCGGTTTCGCAGTTGATTTCCACCAATGCGCCGGTCGAGCCGTCGACATAAGCAGACACCACGCCTTCGGCGGTTACGCGCGAGGCAGCCTTGGAAGCCTTGCTGCCCAGCTTGACGCGCAGGATCTCTTCAGCCTTGGCGAAGTCGCCATCGGCCTCGGTCAGAGCCTTCTTGCACTCCATCATGGGAGCATCGGTCTTGGCGCGCAGTTCGGCGACCATGCTGGCGGTGATTGCAGCCATTAGCTTTCTCCGTTTGGTTGGGGTGCGGCGAGATCGCCGCCACACAAAAATTTTGTTAAAAAAAGGGGCTGATCCTCAGCCCCTTCTTGTGAAATCAAGGAGCCTTAAGCGGCTTCGTTGACTTCCACGAACTCGTCGTCGCCGGAAGCAGCTGCTGCCACGACTTCGTTCACGGCGTTGGCTTTGCCTTCCAGAATGGCGTCAGCCACGGCCTTGGCGTACAGCGCCACAGCCTTGGAGGAGTCGTCGTTACCGGGAATGACGTAGTCGATGCCTTCAGGCGAGTGGTTGGTGTCAACCACGCCGATGACGGGGATGCCCAGCTTCTTGGCTTCAGCAATGGCAATCTTGTGGTAGCCGACGTCGATCACGAAGATGGCGTCAGGCAACACAGCCATGTCCTGGATGCCGCCAATGTCTTTTTCCAGCTTGGCCAGGTCGCGTTGGAACAGCAGACCTTCCTTCTTCTTCAGGTTGTCCAGGCCGGTTTCGACCACAGCCTGCATGTCCTTCAGCTTCTTCAAGGAACCCTTGACGGTCTTGAAGTTGGTCAGCATGCCGCCCAACCAGCGCTGGTTGACGAAAGGCACGTCAGCGCGTGCGGCTTCCAGAGCGATGGTGTCACGCGATTGACGCTTGGTGCCAACCATCATCACGGTGCCACGGCGAGCCGACAGCTGCTTGATGAACTTCAGAGCCTCTTCGAAGGCGGGCTGCGTCTTCTCGAGGTTGATGATGTGAATCTTGTTGCGATGGCCGAAGATATACGGGGCCATCTTGGGGTTCCAGAAGCGGGTTTGGTGACCGAAGTGGACACCGGCTTCCAGCATTTCGCGCATGGATACGGACATGAATTGCTCCAGAGGTTGGATCTGGAAATCGACAGCGATCGCAGCCCACTCTTGCGAGCCAGCTGCAACACCTTGGATTGCCGATTTCGTGATTATCAAATTTACCCGGGGATTCGGGCAAACTCTGGCATTCTAGCACGCAATCGGCACCCAGTCCAAGCCCGCTCAGCGCTTGCCGCGAGAGCCCTTGGTTGAGCCTGTCTTGCCGGACACCGTGGCCGCCACCGACACGCGTGTGCGGCCCTTGCCAGCCCCTCTTGCGGCCTTGCTCGCGCGCTTGACTTCGAGATCGGCCTGCCGCACTTCGGCCAACGCCTCCTGCGCAGCACCTGGTTCGACCCAGTCCTTGTCCGAACCACGGTTGCGCTTCCGCCCCGACGCGGGCGACGAACGCTCCTCGCCGACCTCACGCACGGGACGGAAATCGATCTTGCGAGTGTCCAGATCAACCCGACTAACCTGCACGCGCACCCGAGAGCCCACGACATAGCGTGTGCCGGTGCGCTCCCCACGGAGCTCCTGGCGCGTTTCGTCAAACCGGTAGTACTCGCCGCCAAGCTCGGTGATGTGGATCAGCCCTTCCACATACAACTCATCCAGTTGCACGAACAGACCGAAACTGGTCACCGCACTCACCGTGCCACCGTACTCCTCACCCAGACGCTCACGCATGAACATGCACTTGAGCCAGGCCTCGACATCACGAGACGCCTCATCGGCGCGGCGCTCATTCGCGCTGCAATGGATACCGACGGTCTCCCAGGCGGCAGCCTCTGCGGGCGGCAACTTGAGGCGCGCCACCGCCTTGGTCGGCGCCGCAGGCAGCCCCTTGCTGAGCGCCCCCCGCTGCGCGCCCGGCTTGCGCTTCACATTGCCGACTTGATGCTGCACGGCTGGCAACTTCAGATCATAGCGACCACGGCCCAGCAAGGCCTTGATCACGCGATGCACCAGCAAGTCGGGATAGCGGCGGATGGGGCTGGTGAAGTGGGTGTAGGCCTCGTAAGCCAAACCAAAGTGACCGCTGTTGGTCGGGGTGTAGATGGCCTGCTGCATGGACCGCAGCATCATCGTGTGAATCTGCGTGACGTCAGGCCGGTCTTTCACGGCCTGTGCGATCGCCTGAAAATCACCCGGCTTCGGCTCTTCGCCCAAAGACAAACCCAAGCCCAGCGCTTTCAGGTAGTTCTTCAGCAACTGGCGCTTCTCGGGCGTCGGCCCTTCGTGGACACGGAACAAAGAAGGATGCTTGGCGCGGGTGATGAAATCGGCCGAGCACACATTGGCCGCGAGCATGCACTCCTCGATCAGCCGGTGGGCCTCGGTCCGCACACGCGGCACGATCTTGGCGATGCGCCCATTGTCGTCACAGACGATCTGGGTTTCCGTCGTGTCAAAGTCGACTGCGCCGCGACCGGAGCGTGACTTCAACAAGGCGCGATACACCTCGTGAAGGTGCAACAGGTGCGGCACCAACTCAGGTCGCCGCAAGGCCTCCGGCCCACGGGTGTTGCCCAGGATCGTCGCCACTTCGGTGTAGGTCAACCGAGCGTGAGACCGGATCACCGCGGGGAAGAACTGATATGCGTGCACCTCGCCCTCTGCCGTGACGAGCATGTCACACACCATCGAGAGCCGCTCAACATCAGGATTCAGCGAACACAGGCCATTTGAGAGCTTCTCCGGCAGCATGGGAATCACGCGGCGCGGAAAGTACACCGATGTGGCGCGCTCGTAAGCATCCAGATCCAGCGGCTCACCTGGCTTGACATAGTGACTCACGTCAGCGATCGCCACGATCAGACGCCAGCCGTTGGGCGCCTTGGAGCGACCGATGGCGGCGGGCTCGCAATACACCGCATCATCGAAGTCACGCGCGTCCTCGCCGTCAATGGTCACGAGCGACACATCCGTCAGGTCAATGCGCTGTTTCTTGTCGGTGGCACGCACCTTCTCGGGCAGCTTGACAGCTTGCGCCAGCGTCGCCTCGCTGAAACGGTGCGGGACCTCGTACTTGCGCACCGCAATCTCGATCTCCATCCCGGGGTCGTCGATGCCACCCAGCACCTCGACGACACGCCCCACCGGCTTGGCCAGCAAAGACGGCGCCTCAGTCAGCTCAACAGCCACCACCTGTCCCGGTTCGGCGTTCGCCGTAGCCTTGGGAGAGATCAAAATGTCCTGACCAAAGCGACGATCCTCCGGCGCGACCAACCACGCCCCGCCCTCCTGCAACAACCGACCGATGATCGGCGTTTTGCGACGCTCGATGATGTCCAGCACCAGTCCTTCGGGTCGGCCGCGGCGGTCATAACGGACCACACGCACCTTCACACGGTCCCGGTGCATGACTGCGCGCATCTCCTGTGGGGGCAAGAAGACGCTGGCGTCCCCATCATCGGCCTGAACGAAACCATGCCCGTCGCGGTGGCCTTGTACCGTGCCGACGATTTCACTCATGAGGCCCAAAATTTGTGGTGCAGATGTTGTCATGGGTCTTATTTTGATGCTAGAATTGAATTCTTCGCTGATGACGCAACAACATATTTGTTGCAGCGACGACAGCGTAAAAAGTACCTGCCCAGGTGGCGGAATTGGTAGACGCACTAGTTTCAGGTACTAGCGGGTAACTCCGTGGAGGTTCGAGTCCTCTCCTGGGCACCAATTGAAAAGCCGCTTGACCTCGTGTCAAGCGGCTTTTTCTTTGCGCGCTGCAGATGCAGCGGCACACGACGCCTGACACGCAGTTGCGCAGCACATCGATCGCATTTGGCGATGAATGGTGAGCGAGGGGCCAACGCAACATGCTGTACACAGTCACAGAGTACACCATGCACCCTTGACGACACGGCCCATGCACTTGCCGCCGTTGTTGCACAAAGCTGACATCGTGACGCCAAGCTGCCGACATTGGACACAAGCGCCAAATAAATGCTATATTTACGTTCTCGACACGGCGACGGCAACGAAGCCAAGTCAAAAAAGTACCTGCCCAGGTGGCGGAATTGGTAGACGCACTAGTTTCAGGTACTAGCGGGTAACTCCGTGGAGGTTCGAGTCCTCTCCTGGGCACCAAATGAAAAGCCGCTTGATCTCCGATCAAGCGGCTTTTTCTTTGTCTGAGCGACGACTGCGCGCCCAGTCGCACAACAGCAACTACCTCGACACTGACCCGGCGGGCCGCCTTATCTCAGCGTTGAGTCCAAAAAAAGCAGCCCGAAGGCTGCTTGCTGTTGGCTGTTGGCTTTCGCGCCACTGAAGGCGAGCAGAGAGAACCAATGGTCAAACCTTGTAGCGCTTAAGCAGCGCCTCAGGGCGCAGCGTGTCGTACTCTTCAAAAGGCTGGTGAATCCAGGGGCTGGTGGGCAGCGACTCCACATGGTAGTCAGGTGTGTAGGTCGACACCCCCTTCACCCAGATGACCGCCGAGCGCAGCTCGGTGATGGCCGGCATGGCGCGCAAACGGTCCACCACCGCACGCAAGGTCACGCCGGAGTCAGCCAAGTCATCGATCAGCAGAACCCGGCCGGCCAGTTCACCTTTGGGCATGGTGATGTACTTCGCCATGTCCAGTCGTCCCTGCAGCGTGCCACCATCGTCACGGTAGGAGCTTGTGGACATGATGCCCAGCGGCACATTGAAAATGCGCGAAATCATGTCGCCGGGGCGCAAACCACCGCGCGCCAGGCAGAGGATCTGATCAAACTCCCAACCCGATGCATGCACCTTCAAAGCCAGGCGCTCGATCAGTTGGTGGTACTCCTCCCAGGAGACATACAGATGTTTGCCGTCGTCGGTAAGCATGGGGAATCCTTTGGCGGGTGGCGGTGTGAATCGTGGCAGCCGTGCATCAACCCTTGTAGGGGTGGCGCAGCAAAATGGTGTGGTCGCGATCAGGGCCTGTGGACACCATGTCGATCGGGGCGCCGATGAACGCCTCCACGCGCTGCAGGTAGGCGCGCGCATTGGCAGGCAGCTTGTCCCACTCGGTGATGCCGAAGGTCGTACCCTCCCAGCCCGGGAAGCTTTCGTAGATGGGCTCGCAAGCCACAATGTCGTCCGCATCCAGGGGCAGGATGTTGACGCGCTCACCACGCAGCATGTAGCCCGTGCAGACCTTGATCTCGTCCAGCCCGTCGAGCACGTCGAGCTTGGTCAGACAGATGCCGGTGATGCCGTTGATCAACACCGAGCGCTTGAGCGCTGCGGCGTCCAGCCAGCCGCAGCGGCGGGCGCGGCCCGTGACGGTGCCACGCTCCTGCCCGACGGTGGCCAGGTGGCAGCCCACCGTGCCGGGAGTTTCCCAGTCAAGTTCGGTGGGGAATGGGCCGCTGCCGACACGGGTGGTGTAGGCCTTGGTGATGCCCAGGATGTAGTGCAGCTTGTCGGGACCAACGCCAGAGCCTGCAGAGGCGTTGCCGGCCACGCAGTTGCTGGAGGTGACATAGGGGTAGGTGCCATGGTCGACATCAAGCAAAGTGCCTTGCGCGCCCTCGAACAGCACGCTTCCGCCTTCGAGGGTGTGGGCATGGATGCGCACACCCACGTCGGCCAGCATCGGCAAGATCTGCTCGGCGGCCTTCATGGCCTCGTCATAGATCGGCTGGAAGGCCAGCTCTTCGCCCTTGAGGTAACCCTTGAGTGCGAAGTTGTGCAGCTCGAGCAGCTCTTTCAGCTTGGCCGCAAAACGCTCGGGATGCTTGAGGTCTTGCAGGCGCAAGGCACGACGTGCCACCTTGTCTTCATAAGCCGGGCCGATGCCCTTGCCGGTCGTGCCGATCTTGCCGCCACCGCTGGTCTCACGCAGGGCCTCGCGTGCCTTGTCCACGGCGACGTGGAAAGGCAGGATCATCGGGCAGGATTCGCTGATGAACAGACGCGAGCGTACGTTCAGGCCAGCGGCCTCCAGACGTCCGATTTCAGAGAGCAAGTGGGTCGGGTCGACCACCACACCGTTGCCGATGTAGCAGGCCACGCCCTCGCGCATGATGCCCGAGGGGATGAGCTGCAGGGCTGTTTTCTTGCCGTTGATCACCAAGGTGTGACCGGCGTTGTGACCGCCCTGGAAGCGGACCACTGCGGCCGCGTGGTCGGTCAGCCAGTCCACAACTTTGCCTTTGCCCTCGTCACCCCATTGGGTACCGACGACAACAACGTTGCGGGCAGATGCGTTGCCGGGGCGAGCCGACGCGGAAGTGCTTTGCATGGCGGAATCCTGTTTCGCAAAAAATGGATCGGGCGCGCTTCAGAGCGCGCGCACCGACCAGCGTCCATCGACGAGCGCGAGTTCGCGATCGCAATCAAATTCCTGGACGTCGTGTTCATGTCCGGGCAGCACGCACACCACGGTGTGGCCCTGCCCTCTCAGTTCGCGGATGGCCTGCCGCAAAGCAGGATCACTGCCCCAGGGCGCGCAGACGGCCGTGTGGGCGGCCTGCTCCTGGTGGCTGGCCAACAGGTCAACGAGGATCTTCAGATCCAGGCTGAAACCGGCGGCCGGGCGACGCCGGCCGAACACGGCACCGACCTCGTCGTAACGCCCACCGCGCACCAGCGCGTTGGCATGGCCTGCGCCGTACACCGCGAAGCGAATGCCGCTGTAGTAGGCGTAGCCACTGAAATCGGAGAGGTCAAAGCCGATGTTGACATCCGGGTGGGACGTCTGCAGGTGCTCAGCCAGCCAGCCCAGGTCGGCAAGCGCCTGATGAATCAGTTCATGCGCCGGCAACACCGCGCGGGCACGCGCCAAGACCTCGGTGCCACCAAACAAGGTGGTCAGGCTGACCAGCACCTTGGCCGCATCAGGAGCCTGACGCAAAGCGCCCTGCCCGGCCAGCTCACGCAAGGTGGCGACGTCCTTGTTGGTCAGTGCCTCGACCAAGGCATCGTGCAGCGCGGGCTCCAGATTCGTGACCCCTAGCCCCGCCAAGACGCCTTGCACCAGCCGAACGTCGGCAAAGTCGACGACCAAGCCCTGCAGGCCAGACACCTTCAAACCCTCGAGCGCCAGTTCCGCCGCTTCAAGGTCGGCCTCCAGCCCGGCATGGCCATAGATCTCGGCGCCCAACTGCAACTGCTCACGCGTCGCATGGGGGCCTTCTGGGCGGGTGTGCAACACCGGACCGCAATAGCACAGACGGGTCACACCATCGCGGTTCAGCAGGTGCGCATCAATGCGCGCCACCTGAGGCGTGGTGTCAGCCCGCAGGCCGAGGGTACGGCCACTGAGTTGATCGACCAGCTTGAAGGTCTTGAGGCCCAGGGCGTGTCCGGTTCCGGACAGCAGGGACTCCAGGTGCTCCAGCATGGGAGGCATCACGAGTTCATACCCGTAGCAGCGAGCCACATCGAGCCAGACCCGACGCAACTCTTCAACGCGACGCGCCTGCGCAGGCAAAACGTCAGCGATGTGCTCTGGCAACAGCCAAGCAGACGACATAAGAAAACGTGTGGGGGGTTAAAAACGAGATTCTACCGGTGTCTGATGGAACTTGGACAGTCCAAGTTCATCAAAGCGCCTGAAGCACCCACAACAGCACCAGTCCGAGCACCATGCTCAGCAGTCCAACCTTGCGGATTTGCTGATCATCCAGCTCCAGCAACTGGGTGAACATGCGCCGCCATCCTTGAGGATGGATGGCGGGCATCAGACCTTCCAGCACCAGCAGCAGGGCCAGCGCAATCCAGAATGCGTCATGCATTCAGCACGCACCCATCAGCGTGCAGCGCCGGCACCACTGCCGCGCATGGTTTTGAAGAACTCGTTGTTCTGGTCAATCACCATCACGTCCGACTTGCTGCGGAAGCTTCCCCGATAAGCTTCGAGGCTGCGGTAGAACTGCGCGAACTGCGGATCCTTGCCGAAGGCTTCGGCATACAGTGCGGATGCCTTGGCATCGCCCTCACCCTTGATCTTCTGGGCGTCGCGATAGGCCTCGGCCACGATGATTTCACGCTGACGGTCCGCATCGGCGCGGATTTTTTCACCGTCAGCGCCACCGGTCGAACGCAGTTCGTTGGCGACGCGCTTGCGCTCGGACTCCATACGGCGATAGACCGACTCGGTGATGTTGGCCACGAAGTCCACACGCTTGATGCGCACGTCGACGATCTCAATGCCAAAGGACTTGGCGTCATCAGCCAGGCGACGAATCACCCCTTGCATGACCTTCTCGCGCTCGGCCGACAGCATGGCGCCGACGGTGCGCTTGGTCACCTCTTCGTTCAAGGCAGCTTGCACGATGGGCGTCAAACGGTTTTCGGCATTGCGGATGTCAACGCCGTTGTTGCGGATGAACTGCCGGGGCTCAGTGATGCGCCACTTGACCAGCCAGTCGATCACCAGGCTCTTCTTTTCGGCCGTGAAGATGGGGCGCGACTCCGTGCTGTCGAGGGTCTGGATGCGGCGATCCAGGAACACCACGTTCTGCAAGGGAGCAGGCATCTTGGCCTTGAGACCGGGTTCGCTGATGACTTCCTTGATTTCGCCGAGCGCGTAGACCACGGCAAATTGCCGTTGGTCGACCACAAACAGCGTGGAGGCCGCGAGGATGAGGGCCAGCAATGCGCCGACCAGGATGGTGCCAATACGGTTCATGTCAGATTCCTTGCCTGTCCTGTGGGGTGCACTCAGCGCACGTCGCGATCGCGACTGCGCGAGCCATCACGCGAGCGGGCATCTGCTGATGCCGCGGCAGGGTTGGGTGTGGCGATCGATTCGGACGCTGCCGCCGCAGGTGCCGGTGCAGCGCCACCATTGGCGCCCGACATCTGCATGATCTTGTCCAGCGGGAGATACAGCAGATTGGACCCTTGACGGCTGTCCACCATCACCTTGGTGACATTGCTGTAGACCTGCGCCATGGTGTCGGTGTAGAGACGATCACGCGTCACGCCCGGTGCTTTCTTGTACTCGTTCAAAACGGACTTGAAACGCTCGGCATCACCCTCGGCCTGTGCAACGACGCGCGCGGCATAACCAGCGGCCTCTTCACGCAGTCGCGCAGCAGTACCCTGCGCCTTGGGAATGACATCGTTGGCGTAAGCCTGGCCTTCGTTCTTCAGTCGTTCGCGGTCAGCGCCGGCCTTGAAGGCGTCGTCAAAAGCCGCTTGAACTTGCTCAGGCGCTTGAACGCTCTGCACGTTGACGTTGACCACGGTCACACCTGCCTTCAGCTTGTTGAGCTGCGCCTGAATGGACTTGACCAGTTCGGTCGCGATGGCATCGCGCTGCTCGTAGAGCACCGAGTCCATGGTGCTGTTGCCAACGATCTCCCGCACGGCTGACTCTGCGGCCTGCTGCACGGCTTCGTCGGAACTGCGGTTTTCGAACAGGTAGTCGCGCGCATCGGCCAGTCGATATTGAACGGTGAAGCGGATGTCGACGATGTTCTCGTCGCGAGTCAGCATGGACGAGTCACGCAGGGCCGTAGACTGCATCACCGAACTGCTACCCACGTCAATGGAGCGCAGCTGCGTGAGGTTGACGATTTCGTGCGACTGGAAGGGATAAGGACCGCGCCACTGGAAGCCGGCGTCCACCGTGTGGCTGAAGCGGCCAAAGGACATCACGACAGCTTGCTGACCTTCTTGCACGATGAAGAAGCCGCTGCCTGCCCACACCAGGGCAATCAAGCCGGCAATGAGCCCGGCACCGATGCTGGCGCCTTTGGGGTCGGGTGTGAAACCACCGCCCTTGCCCCCATTGCCCTCACCCTTGTTGCCGGTGAACACACCACTGAGCTTGCGGTTGAAGTCGCGCCAGAGCTCGTCCAGATCGGGCGGGCCATCCTGGCGGCCGTTGTAACTGGCCTGGCCACCGGCGACGCCCGGGATGGCCTGCTTGACAGCGTTGGCGGTCAACCAGGTGAGACGGCGTCCGGCACCCACCAGCAGACTGGCTGCCAGGGACACGGCATTCATCACCCAGTGACGGTGTGGTGCGGGGCCTCGGCCCTCATCCAGAGATGGCATGTTCATGATCGGTCAGTAGGAGTTTCTGGAGGTGCCGCATCGGGCACCGGCTCATGGGTTGCATTGTGCATGTCGAAACGAGGATCTCGCTGAAGCGGCGCATCAAGCCCCCCTTGCAGACCATGCAATGCGGCGTCAGCCAACACTTCGCGCAGCACGTCCAGCCCCTCGCCCTTGAGCGCGCTGACAAAAACCCGATGGCAACGTCGCCCGGAGGGCAGCTCGTACACATCGCGCTGGTGCAGCGGGCGTTGGTGCTCAGGCAGGCAATCGCATTTGTTGAAGACCAGCACCTGGGGCAACTGACCGGCGTCGATGCTGTCGAGCACGCGCAGCACCTCGTCGATCTGCTCCAAAACCACCGGGCTGGCCGCATCCACCACATGCAGCAGGACGTCAGCCTCAGCAGCTTCCTGCAAGGTCGCCTTGAACGACTCGACCAGGGTGTGCGGCAGATCGCGGATGAAACCGACCGTGTCGGACAGCGTCACACTGCGCTGCGCCTGGGCCAGGAACATCTGGCGCGTGGTGGTGTCGAGTGTGGCAAACAGCTGGTTGGCCGCATAAGTTCCGGCCTTGGTCAGCGCATTGAACAGCGTCGACTTGCCGGCGTTGGTGTAGCCTACCAGGGAGATGCGGAAAGTGTCGGTGCGCTCGCGCGAGCGCCGCTGGGTGTTCCGTTGGCGTTTGACCTTGGCCAGTTGCAGCTTGAGCGACTTGATCTTCTGGTCGATCATGCGACGGTCCAGCTCGATCTGGGTTTCGCCAGGGCCACCGCGGTGACCCACGCCACCACGCTGTCGCTCCAAGTGGGACCAGCGACGCACCAGGCGTGTCGACAGGTACTGCAGCCGGGCCAGTTCGACCTGCAACTTGCCTTCGTGGCTGCGCGCACGCGCCCCGAAGATTTCGAGGATCAGGCCGGTACGGTCCAGCACCTCGACGCCCAGGTGCCGCTCCAGATTGCGCTGCTGCGCGGGCGACAAAGCCTGATCGAAGAGAACCCCATGTGCCTGGTAGAGCTGAACAAGCTCTTTGATCTCGTCGGCTTTGCCCGAGCCGACAAACAAGGCTGCGTCGGGCGCACGGCGCTTGGCCGTGACCTTGGCAACAGGTTGATCACCAGCCGATTCGGCCAGCAAGGCCAGCTCGTCAAGGGTGGGATCAAAGGAGGAACCGGGGCCGAAATCGACCCCCACCAGCACAACCCGTGGGTCATTGGACGGGTTCGGCGCAGACGAAGAAGATGTCAAGGCGTCAGGAATGGGCTAGTCAGGGTGAAGAGATCAGTGATCCGTTGCAAGACGGATCAGGCCTCAGGCGTGTCGCCAGTGTGGAAGTTCACAGCACGACCAGGCACGACCGTCGAGATGGCGTGCTTGTAAACCATCTGGGTGACAGTGTTGCGCAGCAAGACCACGTACTGATCGAAAGACTCGATGTGACCTTGCAGCTTGATGCCGTTGACCAAGTAAATGGAGACTGGCACGTGTTCACGACGCAGCAGGTTCAGGAAAGGGTCTTGCAGGAGTTGGCCTTTGTTGCTCACGATATGCTCCGTGTTGAAAGAATGTTGGAGCTCAGACCTTAACACAGTCCCCCCGATCTCTTGGGTTGACGCCGCGTACGGTCTGAGTCATTGGTGATGCGCCTCACTCCCCGATGAAGGGGTTCGAGGATGATTTCATTTCGATGCGCAAAGGGGTGCCCGTGAGCTTGAAGTGCTCGCGAAAACGCCCTTCGAGGAAGCGCTTGTAGGCGTCGGTGACGTGTTCCAGCGAGTTGCCGTGGACCACGATGACCGGCGGGTTCTGCCCACCCTGGTGGGCGTAGCGCAACTTGGGACGGAAGGCGCCCGCCTTTTTGGGCTGCTGGAACTGCACGGCTTCCTGCAGCAGGCGCGTGAGCACCGGCGTTGGCATCTTGCAGGCGGCGGAACGCCAGGCGGCAGCAATGGACTTCCACAGCGGCCCCAAGCCTTGACGCTTGATGGCCGAGATGTGCAATACCGGCGCAAACTTCAGGAAGGACAGGCGGTGCTCAATGGATCGCATCAGCAATTCGCGCTGATAACTGTCGACCGCGTCCCACTTGTTGACGGCGATGACAACCGCACGACCCGCTTCGAGGACGAAGCCGGCGATGTGGGCATCCTGCTCGGTGACGCCCTGGGTGGCGTCAATCAGCAGCAGCACCACGTTGGCATCGGAAATGGCCTGCAAGGTCTTGACCACCGAGAACTTCTCGATGGCCTCGAACACCTTGCCCTTGCGACGCAGGCCGGCGGTGTCGATGAGCTCGAACTTCTGCCCCTCGCGCTCGAACGGCACGCTGATGGCGTCGCGGGTGGTACCCGGCATGTCGAAGGCCACCAGACGCTCTTCACCCAGCCAAGTGTTGATCAAGGTGGACTTGCCCACATTGGGACGCCCGGCCACGGCCAGGCGAATGGGACGATCCGGATCGTCCAACGCCTCTTCTTCGTCGTCGTCCTCTTCGATGAACTCGGCCAGAGCCTCATCCAGCAGCGTGCGAATACCCTGACCGTGCGCCGAGGAAACGGGGATGGGCTCGCCCATGCCGAGTTCGTAGAACTCGCCGAGTTGCACGCCCTCTTTCATGCCCTCGGACTTGTTGGCGGCCAGCAGCACCTTCTTGTTGGTGGTGCGCAGGTAGCGGGCAATGTCGTGGTCCTGGGCGGACAAGCCATTGCGGGCATCCACCACGAAAATGACGACATCGGCCTCGGCCACGGCCTGGCGGGTCTGCTTGGCCATTTCCTTGACGATGCCTGACACGCAGTCAGGCTCGAAGCCGCCGGTGTCGACGACGATGAACTCGTGCGAGCCCATGCGGCCTTCACCATAGTGACGGTCGCGGGTCAGGCCAGCGAAGTCGGCCACGATGGCATCGCGGCTCTTGGTCAGGCGATTGAACAACGTCGACTTGCCGACGTTGGGTCGTCCGACCAGCGCAATGACAGGTTTCATGAATTCTCAGTCAGCAAAAAAATCAGTTGGCACGCAAGGCGTACAGGGTACCCTTGCGTGTGGATACGTACAGGATCTGGTTGGCAACCAGGGGCGCCGAGGCAGCCGCGCTGTCGAGTTCGATGCGTGCCAGCGTACGGCCATCGGTGGCAGACAGCAGATGCAGATAGCCCTGGGCATCGACCACCGCGACGCGCTCACCGATGATGGCAGGCGCACTCAGCCCACGGTGTGTAAAACGGTCGGCACGCCACAGGACATCGCCATTCTCGGCTTTCCAGGCGGTCAGGCGGTCGGCACCGTCGGCACCCACCACCAGGCGTTCGTTGGCAGCCACCGCGTGCGAACCCGCTTGAGGGCGAGTCCAGCGCAGGCTGCCACGGTTCAGCTCCAGACAGGCCACCGACAACTGGAATGCACGTACGCAGACCTCGTCATCAGCACGGGCCATCGGGCCGACCAGATCGGCCAAGCGCTCGACTTCATTGGTGCCACGCGGAGTGCCCACATTGACATCAAAGCGGACGGCGCCCTTGATCGGGTCAAGCCCGACGAGGCGTGAGCCCTGCCCCACCAACAAGGTATCGCGGAAAGCGCCCAAGGCGCCCGAGGTGGCCAGGGCCAGCGGCTCGCCGCCAGGACGCTGGTACTGCCACAGCCAGCGGCCATCGAGGGCATCGTAGCCACGCACGCTGCGGTCGACCGCCTGCACAAAGACGCGCTCCCCGGCCACCAGCGGCGCGGTGATGACGCGACCTGGGAGGCGCTGGGTCCACACCCACTTGCCTTGGTCGAACACCTGCAGCTCGTTGTCGGTGGTCACGACGGCTGCATGGCGGCCATCACTGCCGACCGCTGCGGACAAGTCGCCCTTGGCCTGGGCGCGCCAGCGCAGTGCGCCAGTGGCCGCGTCAAACGCGGCAATCTCGCCATCGGTGCTGGCAGTGGTGATCACGCCTTGGCTGCTGGCCAGGGTAAGAGCGCCGCTCACCGAGCCCAAGCGCTGCGACCACACCGTGGTGAGGCTCGCTTCGGGCTTGAGGGACTCCAGCGGCGCCGGCGAAGGCTTGCTGGAGCCACAAGCGGCGAGCGTGGCCAGGGCCAGGGCGCTCAGCGCTCCGCCGAGCAGCCGCGTGGCACGCTGAGACAAGGACACCGGGATGAAACGCATAAATGTCATGAGGTCACTCTTGGGTGAGGGATCACGGAGCAGAGGAGGCTGCGGCAGAGGAGGCTGCGGCAGAGGATGCTGCTGCAGCAGGCACCGGAGACTGGCCCAAGGAAGTCAGTTTGCCCTCAATGAAGCGACGGTACTCGACTTCGGGTGGCATGGCATCCCAGGCTGCGCGGTAAGCCTTGACGGCCTCGTCCTTCTTGCCTTGAACCGACAGAATGTCACCCCGACGGTCATCGGCCAGTGGCGCAAACTCGGCAGGCACCGTCACGGACAGCGTCTGGAGGGCTTCGTCATAGGCCTTCGCGTCCATCTGGACGCCCGACAGCCGCAGACGGGCAATCGCCACCAGATCGGGATTCTTGCCTTCATCGACGGCCCATTGCAAGGCGGCCTTGGCCTCGTCGGTCTTTTGCTGCTCGAGCGCCACCTTGGCGGCCAGCAAAGCACCTTGCGCGGCAAATGTGGTGCCGGCGTAGTCCTTTTTGAGGTCAGCGAAAGCCTGAGCAGCTTTGTCGGCGTTGCCGCCGCTCACGGCACGGTCCAATTCTTCGTACAAGCCGGCTGCGGCCTGGCCCCGCTTTTGCTGCCAGTACTGGTAACCGGTCCAGGCGGCATAGGCACCCAGAACCAGCACCAACACCCAGGTGATCAGGTTGCCGTACTGCTTCCAGAAGTGCTTGAACTGATCCAGCTGTTCCTGCTGTTCGTTGTCGTAGGTCGCCATGTTTGCCGAAGTGAGGGGTTGTAGGTGGAATCCGTCGATTATGACGGTCAGGAAGCCGTCGCTGGCGTCAGGAGCGTGTGCGCCCAATCTGTCGCGTCGGCCAGCTTGAGAGAGGTCTGTTCGCCACCGTCACGCAAAGGCTTGACGGCCACCAGACCCTGAGCCACTTCGTCCGGGCCGAAAACCAAAGCAAAGCGCGCGCCGCTGGCATCGGCCTTCTTGAACTGTGACTTCGGGCTGGCCGGACCGTCCTTGCCAGCGGGGTTGAGCACAACCCGCACACCCTGCGCACGCAAGGCTTCCAGCGTGGCCAGCACGATGGGCATGGGTGTGCCGGCGAAAACCATGGCAAAGGCGTCGGGGGCCGTCGAGGGGGCCTCGACACCGATTTCCTGCAGGAGCAGGAGCAGACGCTCCATGCCCAAACCCCAGCCAACGGCCGGTGCGGGTTTGCCGCCCAATTGTTCGATCAGGCCATCGTAGCGACCACCGCCACACACCGTGCCCTGGGCGCCGAGCTTGTCGGTCACCCACTCGAACACGGTGAGGTTGTAGTAGTCCATACCACGCACCAGGCGGGTGTTGACCTGGTAAGGCACGCCAGCCGCCTCCAGGGCGAACTTCACGGCACCGAAATGGGCCAGCGATTCGTCGCCCAGGAAGTCGATCAGCTTGGGCGCGGCTTCAACCAGGGCCTGCATGGCCGGATTTTTGGTGTCGAGAATGCGCAGCGGATTGCTGTGCAGGCGGCGACGCGCCTCTTCGTCCAGCTGGTCGGCGTTGGCTTCGAGGTAGGTGATCAGGGCGGCGCGGTGGGCCTTGCGTTCATCAGGCTGGCCCAGGCTGTTGATCTGCAGGCTCACGTCCTGACCAATGGTCAGCCCCAGATCGCGCCACAGGGCGGCGGTCATCAGGATGAGCTCGGCGTCCACATCAGGACCTGCGAAACCCAGCACCTCAGCGCCCACCTGATGGAACTGACGGTAGCGCCCCTTCTGAGGCCGCTCGTGACGGAACATCGGGCCGATGTAGTACAGGCGCTTGCCGCCTTCGTACAGGAAGTTGTGCTCGTTGATGGCGCGCACCGAGCCGGCCGTGCCTTCAGGGCGCAGGGTCAGCTTGTCACCATTGAGGCTGTCTTCAAAGGAGTACATCTCCTTTTCGACGATGTCGGTGACTTCGCCCAGGCCGCGCACGAACAAGGCGGTTGGCTCGACGATGGGTGTGCGCATGTTCTGATAGCCGTAGCGGCGCATCAGTTGTCGCACCTTGTCTTCGAGCCATTCCCAGCGCGCCGATTCCGGCGGCAGGATGTCGTTCATGCCTTTGATGGCGGTCAGCTTTTCTGCCATGAGAGCGTCAGTTTCTTGTTTTCTTGAAAAGGGTCAGGCCTGTGCGGCCCCGCCAAAACGGCGATCAATGTAGGTCTGGACGAGTTGCTGGAACTCTTCTGCAATGCGCTCGCCACGCAGGGTGAGGGCTTTTTCGCCGTCGATGAACACCGGGGCTGCCGGGGCCTCGCCGGTGCCGGGCAGGCTGATGCCGATGTCGGCATGCTTGCTCTCGCCCGGACCGTTGACGATACAGCCCATCACCGCCACCCTGAGGTTCTCGACGCCGGGGTACTGGCTGCGCCAGACCGGCATCTGCGCTCGCAGGAAATCGTCGATCTGCTTGGCCAGTTCCTGGAAGGTGGTGCTGGTGGTGCGGCCGCAACCGGGGCAGGCGGTGACGCTGGGCACAAAGGTGCGCAGTCCCAGGGCCTGCAAAATTTCAAGCGCGACCGCGACCTCTTGTGTGCGGGCCTCGCCGGGTTGCGGCGTGAGCGACACGCGGATCGTGTCGCCAATGCCCTCTTGCAACAGGATGGACAAGGCGGAGGCAGAGGCCACGGTGCCCTTGGTACCCATGCCGGCTTCGGTCAAGCCGAGGTGCAGGGGGTAGTCGCAACGGGCGGCCAGACCACGGTAAACGCTGATGAGGTCCTGCACGCCACTGACCTTGCAGGACAAGATGATCTGCTCGGGCTTCATGCCCAACTCCTGCGCTGCCTGGGCCGACTGCAGCGCCGAGCTGATCAGGGCCTGGTACATGACCTGCTGGGCGTCCCACGGCTGGGCGCTGCGAGCGTTCTCGTCCATCATGGACGCGAGCAGTTCCTGATCAAGGCTACCCCAGTTGACGCCGATGCGCACGGGCTTGTCGTGGCGCAGGGCCACGTCGATCATCTGTGCAAACTGCTTGTCGCCCTTCTCGCCCTTGCCCACATTGCCGGGGTTGATCCGGTACTTGGACAAGGCCTCGGCGCAGGCTGGCACCTCGGTGAGGAGTCGGTGGCCGTTGTAGTGGAAGTCGCCAACCAGGGGCACGTCAATACCCATGCGGTCGAGTTGATCGCGTATGTGAGGAACGGCCGCCGCCGCTTCCGGTGTGTTGACCGTGATGCGGACCATTTCGGAGCCAGCCACCGCCAATTCCTTGACCTGGATGGCGGTGCCAATGACGTCGACCGTGTCGGTGTTGGTCATGGACTGCACGCGCACAGGCGCGTCGCCCCCGATCGTGACCACGCGGGAGCCCCATACCACCCTCGCCTGCCGAGAACGTCGGGCAGCTGGGCGGGAGACATCGATGAGGGAGAAGTTTTCCAGGGTCATTTCAACTCGACACGTGCGGTATTGTTGCGCGTGACGTCGGTCAGGCTCACAGGCTGCCCCCTGAAGCTGACTTGCACGCCACTGACATTGCCGATGCGCAATCGGAACGGTGCCTGCCCCTGAAGCTCCAGGGCTTCGCCGGCACGGGCAATCCGCGAGAACAATTTCGAGCCCGATGCATCCACCACTTCAATCCACGAAGTCTCGGTCAACGCGATCCGCACGGACCCGGCGCCAACAGCTGGCGCGGCCACGGACGCGGGAGCAGGTGACGGCAGCACCGCGACGGGCACGGTGACCGCGGGCACCGACGCCACCACGTCACTGGCAGCGATACCGGCCGGCGCCACAGCACTGGCCAACGCCACCGATGCCGGCTCGACCAGCCCGACCGCGCTGGCTGCGTCGAGCGGCGACAAAGGCACTGCAGGGTCAACAGCCACCTGCATGGACGATGGTGCAAGCGCCACATCCTCTTCACTGGAGGCCATGGGTGTCTCGATACTGGCCACCGAGTTACCGAACCACGACGGCCACGTCATGGTGTCGGGAAGTGCGTAGATGACGGCTGCGGCCGCCAAAAAAACCAGTGGAACCAACCACTGCGGCGCCAGCAAGGCCTTCAGATTGAGTCGATGTCCACGGTCAAACAAGGCCGGCACGCTGCCGTGATCACGGAAGGGCTCGTTGATGGGAGACTTGCCCTGGTTGAGCGCATGCAGACGTGCTGCCGGCAGCCCAGCCAAAATTTCGGTGGCATCGATGCGCAAGGTGCGGCACACAGTCATGGCAAGCGCACGCGTGAAGTTGCTGTCACCCAGGCTGTCATAGCGACCCTGCTCCAGGGCTTCCAATTTGAGCGGTGACACCTTGATCTGGCTCGCGAGGTGATCCAGGGTGAGGCCCTGCGCCTCGCGCGCCCTACGCAGCAGCTCACCGGCATGGCGAGCACCCGCATCTGGTGCCACAAGGTTGAGGGAAGCGCGATCAGTCATCAAATCGTCCCAACTCGAGCAGATTGGTTTCACGTGAGGCGGGGAAGCGGCGACGCAACTGATCACCGAACTCACGTACGCCGTCACGGTTGCCGATGCGCTTCTCGATGCGTGTCGCCAGCCACAGCGAATCGGCCGTGACCTGATCGTCGCGGCTGTTCACGCGCGCTATGTAGAAACGAGCTCGCTCCAGCTCACCACGTCGGTGCAGCACGGAAGCAAGATTGAAGGCCGTCGCTGGGTTGGTGGGATCCATTTCATACGAGCGTGCCAAGGTTTTCTGCGCTTCGGGATACAAGCCAGCGCGCGCCTGGCAAACACCACGAGCCAGCAAAGTCTTGCTGGTGGCCACCGTTTGCGGCAGATTGGAGGCACGCTCGAACATGGCATCGGCCGCCGGGTACTGCCCCTTTCGGCACAGGTACCAGGCGTAGTTGTGCAGCACACTGCCATTGTTGGGGTCACGATCCAGGGCCACGCGGTAATTCGCTTCGGTACGTGCGGTGTCCCCCATCGCGTCGTAGATCAACGCGCGCATCTCGTACGTGTCGGGCAAGGACGAGTCAAGGGCCTCGGCCTGCTTCAACTCATCGAGGGCAGTCGTGAACTGCCCCTGACTGAAATACGTCGCGGCCAGTTCCATGCGAATGCGCGCACGCTTGCGGACTTCACTTTCGTCGGAGGCCGTCGCAATGTCGCCACGGCTCCCGGCCGTCGCGGTCGGCATGGTGGCGCCACAACCGGCCAGGTTCAAGGTGCTTCCCACCAGGCCTGCCATCCAGCAACAGGTCAGCAACGAGCGAAACGTCCTCATGCGGCAATCTCCATGTCAAAAACGCCAGTGTAGTGTGGTGTCAGACGCTGCTGACCCGCACTCAATGTGTGTGGCGGTTACGCTCACCCGCTTTGGGCAGCGCCACCTTCACGGCCACCGGTTGACGCAACATGCGTGCCGCCGCACGGGTACGGTCTTGCACCTCGCCGGCCAGTTGGCCGCAAGCGGCGTCAATGTCGTCACCACGGGTCTTGCGCACCGTGGTCACGATGCCGGCATCCAGCAGGATGCGCGCGAAGGCCTGCACACGCTCGTTGTTAGAGCGCAGCAGCCCCGATGCGGGGAAGGGATTGAACGGGATCAGGTTGAACTTGCAGTTGATGCGCCCCTTGACGAGGGCGATCAACTGACGCGCATGCTCATCGGTGTCATTGACACCGTCGAGCATGCAGTATTCGAAGGTGATGAAGTCACGCGGCGCCGCGGTCAGGTAGGCCTGACAGGCGGTGAGCAACTCATCAATGGGGTATTTGCGGTTGAGTGGCACCAGCTCGTCGCGCAGCGCATCGTTGGGCGCGTGCAAGGACACAGCCAAGGCCACGGGACAATCGTTCTGGAGGCGCTCGATCATGGGCACCACGCCCGAGGTCGACACCGTCACACGGCGACGCGACAGACCATAACCATGGTCGTCCAGCATCACCTTCAGGGCCGGGACCAGTGCGCTGTAGTTCTGCAGCGGCTCGCCCATGCCCATCATCACGACGTTGCTGATGACACGCTCGGTGGTGCCCAGGCGCTTGCGCAGCGCATGCTCGGCATGCCAGAGCTGGGCGACGATTTCACCGGTGGTGAGATTGCGGCTGAAGCCTTGGTGGCCGGTCGAGCAGAAGCGACAACCCACCGCACAGCCGGCCTGCGAGGACACGCACAGCGTGCCGCGATCGGACTCGGGGATGTAAACGCTCTCGACAGCGTTGCCTGCGCCCACATCGAACAGCCACTTGATGGTGCCGTCGGATGAGACGTGTTCGCTGATCACTGACAAGTCTTGCAGGGTGGCCGCACCCTTGAGCTTGCTGCGCAGCGATTTGGCGAGATCCGACATCTGGTCGAAATCGGTCGCACCTTTTTGATGGATCCAGCGAAACAGCTGGGTGGCGCGGAAGCGCTTTTCACCCAGTTGTTCGCAGAACGCAGTCAACCCATCCAGGTCGAAATCCAGCAGGTTGACGGCGCTCATACTTCTTCAACTCTCAGCGAGGTCGACAGCTCAGCGGCTGTAGACGTTCAGAGCGGGGAAGAAGAAAGCGATTTCGACGGCAGCGGTTTCAGCAGCGTCAGAACCGTGAACGGCGTTGGCATCGATGCTGTCAGCGAAGTCAGCGCGGATGGTGCCCTTTTCGGCCTTCTTCGGGTCGGTGGCGCCCATCAGGTCGCGGTTCTTCAGGATCGCGCCTTCGCCTTCGAGCACTTGCACGAAAACGGGGCCGGAGATCATGAACTCAACCAGGTCCTTGAAGAAAGGACGGGCAGCGTGCACAGCGTAGAACTGCTCGGCTTCAGCGCGCGACAGTTGCACCAGCTTGGCAGCGGCAACCTTCAGGCCAGCGCCTTCAAAGCGGCTGACGATTTGGCCGATGACGTTCTTGGCAACGGCGTCGGGTTTGATGATCGAGAGGGTACGTTCAATAGCCATGGAATTCTCCTGATTCAGTGAGCTGGACAAAACCGCACATTCTACTGTGCGCACATGACCAGGCTCTGTCTGTGAATGATGTTTTCGGTGTGTGGAAACAGAGTCGACGACGGGGATCAACGACGACCGCGACCGCCGCCACCGCCGCCACCGCGACGGCCACCACCACCGCCACCGGGTTTGCCAAAAAAGGCATCGGCGCCGATGTAGCCCACCGAGGTTTGCAGTGGGTCAGGCTGACGCGGGCCCTTTTGTGGCTCGCCCGTCCCCTTGCCGTGATTCTGATCGGGACGACCAAAACCAGCCGTGATGCGCTGAGAGCCCTTGACGAAGCGACGGTCAAAGGTCTGCTCCAGGGGGTTCGGGATCCGGGCGAAGTGCTCGTCATCGTCCCCATCGTGGCGCGGGGCGGGTTGGCGCTCACGCTCTTGACGGGTCTTGTTGCCGAAGGCGCCAGGTTCACTGAAGGGCTTGCCTTGCGGACGACCTCCCTGCCCTGGCTGACCGCCACGGCCTTGAGTGCCCTGGCCCTGACCGCCGACGGGCGCTGGACGCGCCTTGACGGGCTGCGGCTTGGGGCCACGACCACCACGGGCAGCCTGACCCGCCTCAGGCTGGCGGTCCATGCCGGCCAGCGACTTGACGGCGCGCACGTCGGACTCGCCGAGCTCCACCCAAACACCACGCTTGAGACCGCGCGGCAGCACGATGGCGCCGTAGCGCACGCGGATCAGACGGTTGACCGTCAGGCCCACGGCATCGAACAGCTTGCGCACTTCGCGGTTGCGGCCTTCGGTGATGACCACGCGATACCACTGGTTCACGCCCTCACCGCCACCGTTGCTGATGGACAGGAAAGACGCCGTCTGGCCGTCGATCTCGACGCCTGACAACAGCTTGTTGCGCGCATCTTCACCCAAAGAGCCCAGCACGCGCACAGCGTACTCGCGCTCCACGCCGAAGCGGGGGTGCATCAACTGGTTGGCCAGCTCACCGGAGTTGGTGAACAGCAGCAGACCTTCGGTGTTCAGGTCAAGGCGACCGACCGACATCCACTTGCCGTTGTGCAGTCGCGGCAAACGACGGAACACCGTGGGGCGACCCTGCGGATCGTCGTGCGTGACCACTTCGCCCGTGGGCTTGTGATAGGCCAGAATGCGAGCAGCGGGCGGTGCAATGCGAACCTTGATCGGGCGACCGGCCACCTTGATGCGATCCCCAAAGGAGATGCGCTGACCGATGTGGGCCACCTGGTCGTTGACCTCAATGCGGCCGTCCTCGATCATCTGTTCGATATCGCGGCGCGAACCGACGCCGGCTTGCGCCAGCACCTTCTGCAGCTTGGGAGCATCCGGCTCGGGCAGCAGCACGCGTTTGTAGACGCCCCCCTCTTCGGCCGCGGCTTCTTCAGCCTCTTCGCGCTCCTTGTCGAAATCACCCGACAGGAGCTCGGCGAACACCTCGGTGGCCTGCTCGGCGGCGATGACGGCACGGCGCGAACCCATCTGAGCCCCGCCTTCTTCGCCTGACTCGGAGGCAGCTTCTTCAACCTCCCCAGCGGCTGCTTGTGGTCGACGCTCTTCGCGCGGCGGACGGTCGGCGCGAGGGCCGCGGCGATCACCTCGATCGCCACGATCGCGACGCCCACGCTCACTGCGGGGTGCACCTTCGCCTTCCGACGCAGCGGCCACCGGTGCGCGCTCAACCTGCTCGCCGTCTTGCGGAACGTTCACGGGAACAGCTACCGCCACGTCCTGCGACGCGGCGACCGTGTCTGCCACGGGTGCGACTGCAACGTCACTCACCGCTTCGACGGCCTTCTTGCGCGGAGCGCGCTTGGGCTTGACGGCCGGCGCCACGTCAGCACCCGCGTCTGCGGCCTCAGGTGCCCGTGGTGCCGCAACCTCGGCATCCTCGGGCAAAGCCTCGGCGACCTTCTTGCGGGGTGCGCGCTTGGGCTTGACTTCTGGCACGGCCTCGCTGACTTCGACGGCAGCAGGCGCCACCGCCTCGACGGGCTCAGCCGCTTTGGTGCGACGCACGCGTTTAGGCTTGACCACCTCGTCGGTGACCAGGGACTGTTCTTGAGGATCTTGCATGGGCACGTTTTCGGTGGTCATGATGCGGTAGGAAATGAGGCGACATCAGGGCCTGGCGATTCAGACGCATCAGGAGATGTCATGGACGCGCCGACCACTTCGGTCTGCGCATCTGCAATGGGGTCTGCCGGAGCAGCTTCGCGGGGCGCTTGGGCGGCGTCCGATTCGGATTCAAGGATGGAAGTCTGCTCGACGCTGGGGCCCGCATCATCAGAGGGAGCCTCGGCGCCGACATCGTCCAGGCCAGGTAGCAAGCCCTGGCTGACCGGCAAGCCTTCCAGGGTGGGCAACTGAGACAGGGACGCCAGGCCCAGATCGTCCAGAAAGTGACGGGTCGTGGCGAACAAGGCCGGGCGCCCCGGCGCATCGCGGTGGCCGATCACCTCGACCCAGCCCCGGTCTTCGAGTTGCTTGATGATGTTAGCGCTGACAGTCACGCCGCGGATGTCTTCGATGTCACCCCGCGTGACGGGTTGTTTGTAGGCAATGATGGCCAGTGTTTCCAATGTAGCCCGCGTGTACTTGGGCGGTTTTTCAGGATGGAGCCGGTCCAGGTGCGCCTGCACGTCGGCACGGGTTTGAAACCGCCAGCCTGACGCCAGTTCGCGCAACTCAACCCCGCGCCCCTCCCACTGCGACGACAGCGCAACCAGCATGCCACGCACCGCGTCGGCCGACACGGCGTTGTCAAACAGCTGACGCATGTCCCGCACCGTCATGGGCTGACTGGCACACAGCAGTGCGGCTTCCAGGATGCGCTCGGCATCCTGAGGATTGAGGACTTCCATCTCTTCAATCGTGAAGGTGTACGACGCCCGCTCCTGGAGCGACGCCAACCAATTCAAACACCAGCTGATGGGCCGGCGCAGAAGGACATTCGTTTCAAGTCTGGCGCACTGCCTGATCTGGCGAGCACACGGGCATCAGTCTGAACGGGGGCCTCGTCAGAGGCGATGGCCAGCAGCATTTCAAGTTACTGGCCAGTCAGTCGCGCTTTTCTCAAAGCCACTGGTGTCAGGGCTTTTCGCCCTGCATCTGGGTTTGCATTATGCACCAGATGCCGAATTTTGTGCGGCCTCGTGCGCAGAGGCCTCCAGCAACGCCCAGGCCTGGGCCATGTCATCAGGCAAAGAGGCCTGAAATCGCAGGTTTTTGCCGGTGATCGGATGCACGAACGACAGACGCGCGGCGTGCAAGGCCTGGCGCGTCATGCCCAGGGCCGGCAAGCCGCCATACAGCGTATCGGCGACCAGCGGATGGCGACGGCTGCTCAGGTGCACCCGGATCTGGTGAGTGCGGCCGGTGTGCAGGGTGCACAGGACGCCACTGTAGGCCCGCGCAGGACGACGGTCGTCGGCCTTCACGCCGCTTTGATCAGGTGCCCACTCGCCCCACAACACACGTTTCACGTCGGTGCGTGCCGCCTTACCTGCCGGCACCACGGCCATGCGCACGCGGGTGACGGGGTCACGCCCGATCGACGACTCGACCGTGAAAGCCTCGGGCACCACGCCTTGCACCAGCGCCAGATACTGGCGGCTGACCTCGCGTGCGGCAATGGCGCGGCTGAGCGCCGTGATGGCCACCAGCGACTTGCCGACCACCATGAGCCCACTGGTGTCCTTGTCGAGACGGTGCACGATGCCGGCGCGTGGCAGGTCGACCGCCCCTGCGTGATGCGCCAGCAGGCCGTTCATCAAGGTACCGCTCCAGTTGCCCGCAGCCGGGTGTACCACCAGACCTGCCGGCTTGTTGATCACCATGAGGTGCTCGTCCTCGAACACCACGTCGAGGTCCATGGGCTCCGGCACGAAAGCCTGACTCATGGCCGTGGGCTTGAGCAGTACGTTAAGCACTTGGCCCAACAGCACTTTGCGAGACGGCGACGTGGCAGGCTGACCGTTGACCAGCACACACCCGGCGTCAATCAATGTCTTAAGGTGGCTGCGCGAATACTCTGGCACGCAGGCCGCCAGGAACGCATCCAGACGCTGACCTTGTGCCGAGAGCGGCACCTCCAGCGTGCGCTGCTCTGGCTCAGGACGGGGCGTCGCCGCAGCGATCACACCCAGGTCTTCGCCCGATTCGTCGTCACCCCAATCATCGTCTGGCAGTGATGTCGCGGGGCTGACATCCGGCTGGACAGGCTCGGAGGCGGGAAGAGAAGAGGCGGCGGCAGAACGAGGAGGTCGGGCCATATGGCAATCAAAACAAGGGTGAGCGCAAACTAGGGGCGCAGGGCTTCTATACTGCGCATTGTGGCGCCGTATGGCGTGACTGTGAGCGGACTCATCCGCAAGAAACTCAACGTGAAACTGCTGAAGAACCCATCCTCGCGCTTCTGGACCGGCCAACGCACCGGGCTGCTGGCACTGGCCTTGAGTGCCGCCCTGGCGGCTTGCGGTACCGCGCCACAGGACGAGTACGCCAACGTCAACTCCGACAAATTGTACGCAGACGCCAAGGAAGAGCAGGCAGACGGCAATTTCGAGACCGCCGTCAAGATGCTGGAGAAGGTGGAAGCCCGTGCGTCCGGCACGTTGCTGGCCCAGCAAGCGCAGCTGGATCTGGCCTATGCCTACTACCGCAGCGGCGAAAAGGCACAGGCGCTGGCCAAGCTGGAGCGCTTCATTCGCCTGCACCCCACCAGCCCGGCGATGGACTACGCCTACTATCTGCAAGGCCTGATCAACTTCAATGAAGACCTGGGGCTGTTCGGTCGCCTGGCACGCCAGGACCTGTCCGAGCGTGACCAGCAGGCATCACGTGACGCCTATGAATCGTTCAAGCAGGTCGTCGACCGCTTCCCCGAGTCCAAGTACGCGGAAGATGCGCGTCTGCGCATGAACCACGTGGTCAACTCGCTGGCAGCGGGCGAGGTGCACGTGGCGCGCTACTACCTGCGACGCGGCGCCTACCTGGCTGCGGCCAACCGTGCGCAGCAGGCCATCAAGGACTACCCGCAATCGCCCGCGATCGAAGAAGCGCTCTACATCATGTCGCGTGCCTACGACCAGTTGGGCCTGGTCCAGTTGCGTGACGATGCCGTGCGCGTGCTCAAGCAGAGCTTCCCCGACAGCGGCTACCTCAGTGGTGACGCGCTGAAAGCTGCCACCAAGCCCTGGTGGCAGCTCTGGTAAGAAGGCTCTGACACCCGTTGGCACACGGTGTGCCAACGGTGCAAGCTCAGTCCGCGCTACTTGTGCCGCCCGACTGGAACCCGGACAAGGTGCCTTGGTCATGCACGGTGCTGCCCAAGGGGGGCACCTCCACGGGCTCCTCGACCGGCGCAACCTCGGCGGAAGGCTCGGTGAGGCCCTGCAGGTCTTGAATCCGATGGATGAAGCGACGCCCCCGGTCGTAGGGAAAGACGTCGTGCACATAGCCTTCGCGGATGCGTTGCTGGTGCTGCTGCCAGAACTCCGGCTCCAGCAGGTCGGCGTGGTGGCGCATGAAAATCGCCCGCACCCGCGGATCGCCCAGCAGAAACGGCCCGAACGTTTCAGGAAACACGTCGCGCGGCCCCACCGAGTACCAAATCTCGCCTGACATTTCCTCTTCCTCGTTGCGAGGCGTGGGCACCTTGCGGAAGTTGCAGTCGGTGACGTACTCAATCTCGTCATAGTCGTAGAACACGACCTTGCCGTTGCGGGTCACGCCGAAGTTCTTCCACAGCATGTCGCCTGGGAAGATGTTGGCCGCCACCAAGTCTTTGAGCGCGTTGCCGTATTCGATGACGGCATGCTCCAGTGACTCGCCGGTGGCTTCCTGGATGTAGATGTTGAGCGGAATCATGCGCCGCTCGATGTAGAGGTGCTTGATGACCAGCGTCTGCTCTTCGTCATCGACCTCCATGACGCTGGGAGCGAACTTCTTGAGCTCGTCGAACAACTCTGCATCGAAGCGGTGGAGCGGAAAAGCCACATTCGTGAATTCGAGCGAGTCGGCCATGCGCCCCACACGGTCGTGCTGCTTCACGAGCTGGTACTTGCCCTTGATGCCCTCACGTGTGATTTCCTTCTGGGGCGGAAAGTAGTCCTTGATCACCTTGAAGACGAAGGGATAGGACGGCAGATCGAACACCAGCATCACCATACCCTTGATGCCAGGTGCAATGCGGAACTTGTCGCCGGAATGCCGCAGGTGAAACAGGAAGTCGCGGTAGAACAGGTTCTTGCCGTGCTTTTGCAGACCAATGGCGTTGTACAACTCGGCGCGTGGCTTGCGAGGCATCAGCGAGCGCAGGAACTGCACATAGGCCGAGGGCACGGGCATGTGGACCATGAAGTAGGCCCGTGCGAAGCTGAACAGGGCCAGCAAGTCATCCTCACCGAACAGGGCCGCGTCGATGTAGAGGCGGTTCTTGGAGTTGTGCAGGATGGGGATGGCGAACGGCAGGCTGCGAAAACCATTGACCATCTTGCCCACGATGTACGCACCCTTGTTGCGGTAGAACAGCGAGGACAGCACCTGGATCTGAAAATTGGTGCGCAGGCGAACATGCCCGATCTGCTCGATGAGCGACTCGTACACGAGCTGGATGTCTCGCTCCAGATCATCGAACGGCACGCTCAACTCGTAATTCACCACAATCTGCTTGAGCATGCCCAGCAGATTCTCACGCGTGGGGTAGTACGCGCGAAACGTCCCGTAACCATCCGCCTCATCGTCGTCGATGTACTCGGTGGACACCGCCGGCCGCACGAAGATGAAATCGTTGCGGTAGTACTTGCGATCGAGGATCTTGATGGTCACCGAGTTGAAGAAGGTTTCGGCCAGCTCGGGCTGGCGGTGACCGGTGAGCAGGCCGATGTAGAACAGCTTGATCTGGTGCCAGACCTCCATGGGGAGGGTGCTGGCCCCGAAATCGTTGTCCAGCCGCTCGACCGCTTCCTTGACCCGCAGGTCGTAGAACTCGATGCGGACGCGCTGCGCGGTCTGCTGCCCGTGCCAGTCGGCCTCTTCAAAGCGTCGTTTGGACTGCGCGCTGGTTTCACTGAAGATCTTGTAGTGACGATCAAACCCATCCAGCAGTGCCCGCGCGATCTCGAACACACGCGAGTCGGTCAGCTGTTGAGGAAACATGGCGTGGCGGTCCATCGGCAACCTCACTGGGGTGACTGGGATGCAGCGGCCGCTGCGTAGCGCTCACGCAATTGCGCCACGGCTTTTTCGTAAGCGGGCACAACGTCGGCGCTGCTCTTGACCGACATGCGCAGGTCGTTGATGAGTCCGTTCTGGATACCGTAGACCCAGCCGTGTACCACGATCTCCTGCCCGCGTGCCCAGGCGTCTTCCACCATGGTGGTCTGGCACACATTGAAGCTTTGCTGCAACACGTTGAGCTCGCACAGCGCGTCGTAGCGCAGGGGACCTTCGGGCACCGTGTTCAGCCAATCCAGGTGGCTGTTGCGCACATCCTTGACGTGACGGATCCAGTTGTCGACGATGCCGATGCGCAGATCGTCCATCGCCGCACGCACGCCACCGCAGCCGTAGTGCCCCACAACCATGATGTGCTTGACCTTGAGCATGTCGATGGCGAACTCCATCACCGACAGGCAGTTGAGGTCGGAGTGCGCCACCACGTTCGCCACGTTGCGGTGGACGAACATTTCGCCGGGCAGCACGCCGCAAATTTCATTGGCCGGGACGCGGCTGTCACTGCAGCCAATCCACAGGTACTCGGGTGACTGCTGCTGCTGCAGGCGGGAGAAGAAGCCCGGCGTGCGTTGTTCCACATCGCGCGCCCAGGCACGGTTGCTGTCAAAAAGATGGTCAAGGCTCATGGCGACAGTGTAGACATGCCGGCATGGGAATGCATCACACCCCCGACCATTTATCGGACATCCGGGGCAAACACTGCCCTCACAATCTAAGCATGCCCTCCACCCACTTGCCGACATCCCTGATGGCTGCTTCTGCGATCGACTTTCCGCCCATGAACCACCCGTGGGGCGACACCCTGCCCGCCCCGGGGGGCCTCCTCACCCTGCGGCCCGGCTTGCATTGGGTGCGCATGCCTTTGCCGTTTGCGCTGAACCACATCAACCTGTGGGCGCTCGACGATGACCATGACGGGCACCCCAGTTGGACCGTGGTGGACGCGGGCGTGGCGACCGAGACGATCCGGAAGCTGTGGCAGACCTTGTGGGCTGGCCCGCTGGCAGCCAAGCCTCTGGGCCGCATGCTGGTCACCCACATGCATCCAGACCACGTGGGCAACGCGCAGTGGCTGATTGACAACTTCAGCGGTGCTCAGCCCGCGCGCTTGTGGATGAGCGCCGCCGACCATCTGGCGGCCGCTCTCGCCTGCCGCGAGACCACCGGCTACGGCGGCGACCGAGCGGCCGATTATTTTCAGAGTCATGGTCTCAGTCACCCCGAAGGCATGGCCAAGATTCGCGAGCGCGGTGGCTATTACGCCTCGATGGTGCCGAGCGTGCCTTATGCCTACCGCCGCCTGATGGACGGCATGCGCGTACAGATGGGTGAGCGCAGTTGGCAATGCCTGGCAGGCTATGGACATGCGCCCGAGCACATGGCGCTGTACAACGAACGCGATGGCCTGCTAATTTCGGGCGACATGTTGCTGCCCCGCATCTCCACCAACGTGAGCGTGACCGACATGGAGCCCGAGGCCGATGCGCTGGGCCTGTTCCTGGCCTCACTGGATCGCATGACGGCCCTGCCTGCTGACACGCTGGCCCTGCCCTCCCATGGTTTGCCCTTCACCGGCATCCACACCCGCATCCAGCAACTCAAAGATCACCATCGCGACCGCCTGCATGACGTGCTGACGGCGTGCCGAGACCAGCCTTGCTCCGCTGCCGACATGCTGCCCATCCTGTTCCAGCGCAGCCTGGACTTGCACCAGACCACGTTCGCGATGGGCGAAGCGGTGGCCCACCTCAATCACCTCTGGCATCTGGGCCAGTTGCGGCGCGGGCGGGACACCCATGGCGTCTGGCGCTTCGAAGCCGTCTGAGCCCTGAGGCGGCTCAGTCCGGCAGGACGGCGTGGCGCAACTGCTCGCGCGCGCCTTCGTAATCGGGCATGACGGAACGCACCACGGACCAGAATCGTGGGCTGTGGTTCATCTCGTGAAGGTGGGCCAATTCGTGCGCGACCACGTAGTCGATGATGGCCGGACTGAAGTGGACGAGACGCCAGTGCAGGCGAATGGAGCCATCGGCGCTGGCGCTGCCCCAACGCGTGCGTGCCGATGACAGGGTGATGCGCGTGACGCTCACCTGCAATCGCTCAGCGTAGTGCTGCACCCGCGCACTGAAATGGGCCCGCGCGTGATGCCGCATCCAGGCCAGCACCACGTCACGGATCTTCTCGGGAGGGGCTTCCTGCGGCAAGCCCACATGCAGGGCACGCTGTGCCACGCCGGGCAAGCCTGTTTGCGCGGCATGCCCGTCTCTCAAGATGGGAGCCCTCAAGCCCGGCTCCAGCACCACAACAATGGACTCGCCCAGAAAGGGCACGCTCGCTCCCTCACACCAGTCGATGCGGGCGGCCTGCTGCCGATGCGCACGCTCTCGCTGCTCACCGAGCTTCTTGCAGATCCAGCGTTCCTTGGCACGCAAGGCCGTTTCGATGTCGGCCCAGGCCACCCAGCGTGGCACCCGGACCGTCAAACCTTCGACACCGACCACCATGCCGATGCTGCGCCGCCGCGCACGCTGCACCGCATAAGCCACCACCGCCTTGCCCAGCACGATTTCACGCTCAGCCTGCGGATGGCGGAACTGCGCCACCGCGAGTTGTTCACGCGACGACCCGGATGACCCGGGCGGCACCGCGTCTTCGGCCCGCTCCGGGGGCTCGCCGTCACCCCACAAACCCAGTTGAGCGGGGTGACCGGGGGTCAACTGATCTCTCCGGTGTGCGTGGACACGGGGCTGTCTTCACCCTGGACCCGCTGCTCCCGCAAGATGAGGTAGTCGGCAAAGGCAGACAGGTTGGGATGAATGGTCAGGCCCGCGACCTGCTGGCGCAGAGTGTGCAATTCTGCTTCGGGCATGGTGGCCGCCTGGCCGGTGCGCACCAGATGGGGCTCACAGCCCACGGACTGCGCCGCCAGAACGTCCCGGGGCAGGTCCCCCACCATGGGCACACCATCGAGGCTACGCCCGAAACGTTGGCCGATCGTCTGGAACAGGCCCGGCATGGGTTTGCGGCAGGTGCAATGATCCTCGGGCGTGTGCGGACAAAAGAACACCGCCTCCACTCGCCCGCCCAGCTTCGCCAGCAACTGGTTCATCTTGGCATGCATGGCGTTGAGCGCCACCATGTCGAATAAACCCCGGCCAATGCCAGACTGGTTGGTCGCCACGACCACATGCCAGCCGGCATGGTTCAGGCGTGCAATGGCCTCCAGCGCCCCAGGCAACGGCACCCACTCCTCGGGCGACTTGATGTAGTCCTCCCGTTCGTGGTTGATCGTGCCGTCTCGGTCGAGGATGACAAGCTTCATAGCCTCTCCGGGGTGATGGTGACTGCGACCGCTCAGATCAAACCGCCAGTCTGGAAAGATCGGCGACTTGGTTCATGGCCTGATGCAAACTGGCCAGCAAGCCCAGGCGGTTGGCCTTGAGGGCCGCGTCGTCCGCATTGACCATGACGCTATCGAAGAAAGCGTCCACCGGCGTGCGCAAGGCTGCCAGAGCCTGCAGGGACGCTGTGTAGTCGCCCTGCTCGAACGCGGTCTGGGCCGCAGGCGCCACGGTCTGCAGTGCCGCATACAGCGCCTGCTCGGCCGCTTCCTTCAGCAAGGCCGCATCGACCTTGGCTTCCACCGCGGCTTCAGCCTTCTTGAGGATGTTGCCCACGCGCTTGTTGGCTGCCGCCAGCGCGGTAGATTCGGGTAGCGCGGCAAACGCCCGCACAGCAGCCAATCGACGCGGCACCTCGCCCAGGCGGGCCGGTTGCAGCGCCAGCACGGCATCGACTTCCTGCGCGCTGTAGCCTTGCTCACGCAGCGACACGGCCAGGCGATCGGAGAAGAACACCAACAGGTGCTCAGCCGGGTTGCTGATCAGCTCGCCGAAGGCCGGCAGGACCGCTTCGATCACGGCGGGCAGGTCGAGCGGCAGGTTCTTTTCAATGAGGATGCGGATCACACCCAGCGCATGGCGGCGCAGCGCGAACGGGTCCTTGTCGCCCGTGGGCAACTGGCCAATGCCGAACAGACCCACCAGGGTTTCGAGCTTGTCGGCCAGGGCAACCACGGTGCCGGTGTGGTTGCGCGGCAGGCTGTCACCCGCAAAGCGAGGCTTGTAGTGGTCTTCGATGGCAATGGCCACGCCGTCACGCAGGCCTTCGTGGCGGGCGTAGTAACCGCCCATGATGCCCTGCAGCTCCGGGAACTCGCCGACCATGTCGGTCAGCAGGTCTGTCTTGGCCAGCAGCGCGGCCTGTTGCGCCTTGCTGTCGAGCACATCGAAGTGGTCCTTGTCATCGACCGTGTACGGCAGCGTGCCCAGGCGCAACTGGTTGACGATGGCGTGGGCAATGGCGCGCACGCGCTCGGCGCGCTCGCCCTGGGTGCCCAGCTTGCCGTGGTAAACGACCTTGTTCAGGCCGGGCACGCGGGACTCCAGGGTCTTCTTGCGATCTTGATCGAAGAAGAACTTGGCGTCGGCCAGGCGCGGACGCACCACGCGCTCGTTGCCGCCCACCACCGCGCTGGGGTCTTGCGGGCTGATGTTGCTGACGATCAGAAACTGGTTGGTCAACATGCCCGATGCGTCCAGCAGCGGGAAGTACTTCTGGTTGGCCTTCATCGTCAGGATCAGGCATTCCTGAGGGACGTCCAGGAAGGCCTCTTCGAAGCGACCGGTCAGCACGTTCGGGCGCTCGACCAGAGCCGTCACCTCGTCCAGCAGGGCCTCGTCTTCGATCGGGTGCAGGCCATTGCCGGCCTTGGCGGCCGCCGCATGGAGCTGGCGCACGATCTCGGCACGGCGCTCGGCAAAGCTGGGGATCACGGCCCCTTCGTGTTGCAGTTGCTCGGCGTAGGTATCGGCCGTCTTCAGGATGACCGGGCTGACACGGGCTTCAAAACGATGGCCCTGCGTGGCGCGGCCCGACTTCAAGCCCAGCACGGACAAGGGCACTTCCTGTTCGCCATGCAGCGCGACCAGACCATGGGCCGGGCGCACAAAATTCACGCTGGTCCAGCCTGGCTGGAAGTCGGCGCCCTCGCCTTGCTCCAGCTGGTAAGTCATGACCTTGGGGATGGGCAGCTTGGCCAAGCTCTCTTCCAGGGCCTTTTGCAGACCCTCGGCCAGCACGGCACCGGGCTTGATGCTGTCCAGGAACAAGGCTTCGGCTTTGCCATCGGGGGCACGTTTGAGTTGCGGCACCACTTCGGCACCCAGGCCCAGGGCCGAGAGCTTCTTGAGCAAGGCCGGCGTGGCTTGGCCGTTGGCGTCCAGCGCCACGGACACGGGCATCAGCTTTTGCTGCACGGCCTGATCGACGGCCTTGGGGGCCACCGACGTCACATGGACGGCCAAGCGGCGCGGCGAAGCAAACGGCGTCACCACGGCATCGGCAGTGGCCAGGCCCTGGGCCTTGAGGCTGTCGGCCAACACGGTAGCGAACGACTCGCCCAGCTTCTTGAGTGCTTTGGGGGGCAGCTCTTCTACAAACAGTTCAACCAGGAGGTTGGCGGTGCTCATGCTCAGGCTGCTTTCTTGTTCAGTTGTTCAATGACTTCGTCAGCCCAGGCCTTGGGGGCCATCGGGAAGCCCAGGCGGGCGCGGCTGTCGAGGTAGCTGGCCGCGACGGCGCGAGCCAGATTGCGGATGCGGCCGATGTAGGCGGCACGCTCGGTCACCGAGATCGCGCCACGGGCATCCAGCAGGTTGAAGGTGTGTGCGGCCTTGAGCACCTGCTCATAAGCCGGCAGGGCCAGTTGCTGCTCCATCAGGTACTTGGCCTGTTTTTCATGGCTATTGAAAGCCGGCAGCAGGAACTCGACATCACTGTGCTCGAAGTTGTAGGTGGACTGCTCCACCTCGTTCTGGTGGAAGACATCGCCGTACTTCACGCCAGGGGAGTACTCCAGGTCGTACACGCTTTCCTTGCCCTGCAGGTACATGGCCAGGCGCTCCAGACCATAGGTGATCTCGCCGGTGATGGGCTTGCAGTCGATGCCGCCGACCTGTTGGAAATAGGTGAACTGCGTCACTTCCATGCCGTTGAGCCAGACTTCCCAGCCCAGACCCCAGGCGCCCAGCGTGGGGTTCTCCCAGTCGTCTTCCACAAAGCGGATGTCGTTCTGCTTCAGATCGAAACCCAAGGCCTCCAGCGAGCCGAGGTACAGCTCGAGGATGTTGGCCGGTGCCGGCTTGAGGACCACCTGGTACTGGTAGTAGTGCTGCAAGCGGTTGGGGTTTTCGCCGTAGCGGCCGTCCTTGGGGCGGCGGCTGGGCTGCACATAAGCGGCTTTCCAGGGCTCCGGGCCCAAAGCGCGCAAGAAGGTGGCGGTGTGGCTGGTTCCTGCGCCCACTTCCATGTCGTAGGGTTGCAGGAGGGTGCAGCCCTGGGCGTCCCAGTAGCTTTGCAAACGCAGAATCAATTGCTGGAAAGTCAGCATGTTGTTGCCTTGTTGGGTGCGCCGCGCCGCAGGGGAGGCAGCGTCACCAGGGGTGTCATGGATGTGTGGCCTTGCGCCCTGCTCTGCGAACAGGCTCAACGCAAATACCCGATTCTATTAAATGCCGACGCTGTCAGAGCGCCGTTGGCCCCAGATTGCGGTGGCGCACACCCACAGCGCACCGAAGCCGATCAGGGGCCACAGTCCCCAACGACCCGCCCACCACGCATAAGGTGTGACACCGCTCATGCCCTGCACCTCGGCCTGCAGGCTGCCGCGGGTGTTGGGCGCGAGACGGGCGGTCACCTCGCCTTGATGGTCGATCACGACGGTGGCCCCGGTGTTGGTAGAGCGGATGGTGGGCACCTGGAACTCGAGCGACCTCAGGCGGGCAATCTGCAAATGCTGGTGAATGGCGACCGACTCGCCAAACCAGGCGAGGTTGCTCACATTGGCCAAAATGGTGGGTGCCTGGTCCGCTCGCACGAAACGCGCTGCAATTTCCTCACCAAACAAATCTTCATAGCAGATGGTGGGGGCCACGCGCTGCCCCTTCACTTCAAATGACGGCGCCGCCAGCGGACCACGAAAAAAATCCCCCAGGGGGATGTTCATCATGTGCACAAACCAGCGAAACCCCGTGGGAATGAATTCGCCAAATGGCACAAGATGGTGTTTGTCATAGCGGTACATCTGCCCTGGCAGGCTCACAGACTGCGACGACAGACCCGACACCGAGTTGGTGTAACCCGCCTCGAAATCGCCCAGCGGTACCCCGATCAAGGCGTGGCGCCCCCCTTGCGCGAACGCCGCCTGGAGTTGACCCCAAAAGCCCTCGGGCAACTGCCCCGGCAACAAGGGGATGGCGGTTTCAGGCGCCACCACCAAATCGCCCGGGGCCGCCAGCAACTGACGACCGTGCCAGACCAGCATCTCGATCTGGCGCGAAGGGCTGAATTTCTCATCCTGTGGCACGTTGCCCTGCAACAAGGTGACCTGCAAGGGCTGCGCCACCACGCGGGTGAAGCGGGCACCGTCCCACACGGCACCCAGCGTCAGCAGCAGCGCCACCACCACGGCCGGCCCCAGCCGCGCCACCCGGCCCGAGGGCTTCGCAGGGGCAGACGTAGAAGCAGCCCCCACGGACCACCACACCCAGGCGCACAACGTTGCCCACACCCAGCCCATGCCGTACACACCGACCCAGGGTGCCAGGTGCTGCAGTGGCGTCGCCAGCAACCCATAGCCGCTCGCCCCCCACGGAAAGCCCGTGAAGATCAGGGCCCGCGCCAGCTCGGCCAACAGCCACACCGCCCCGAACAGGCCGGCATCACGCCAGGCCACACCTGTGCGCCAGCGCCCCCAGACCCAGCCCGCCGCCGCCATGTAGAGAGACAGGGCGGCACACAGCAGACCGACCGCCAACACCGCCATCCACGCTGGCAAGCCACCGTAGCGGTGCAGGCTGACAAACATCCAGCCAGTGGCCCCGACCAGCCAGACCGTGCCATACACCCAGCACAACACGGCCGCGCCTCGAGGCGATGACTGACGCGGCAGTCCGGCCAGCAAGGTCAACAGGGCCACGGTTTGTAGCAGCTCCGGCGCCCCCGATGCGAGGCTCGCCGTCCAAGGAGACAGCGACAGCGCATGCAAGGCGCCTCCGATCAGACCACGCAGCCAGGGGTGCCCCCCCTGCCCGACTGCGGCGCTCATCCAGCCTCGGCCGACGGGGCCACGTCAGGCGCCCGTGTGACCTTGAACCAGCGCACAGCACCGCCACGCGCCAGCATCACGAAAAATCGCAGGCCGCCTACGTCAACCGATTCCCCGCGACGGGGCACGCGGCCCAGTTCGTGGGCCACCAGACCGCCGATGGTTTCGAACTCGTCTTCAGGCAGTTGCGTCTCGAACACCTCGTTGACGGCTTCGATCAGGGCATCGCCCGCCACCCGCTGACTGCCATCGGCCAGGGTGAAGATGCTCGACTGGCGATCCTCTTCATCGAACTCGTCTTCGATCTCGCCCACGATCTCTTCCAGCACGTCCTCGATCGTGACCAGACCCGAGGTCATGCCGAATTCGTCGATCGCCATGGCCAGGTGACTGCGGTTGGAACGGAACTCGCGCAGCAGCTCATTGAGCCCCTTGGACTCGGGCACGAACACCGCCGGACGCAGCAGCGTGCGCAGATTCAACTCAGGCGCGCGCTGCAGCTTGAGGAGATCCTTGGACATCAGCACGCCAATGATGTTGTCACGCTCCCCCTCGTACACGGGGAAGCGAGAGTGTCCATCCTCGATGACCTGAGCGAGCAGCGTTTCGTATGGCGCGTCGATGTCGAGCATGTCCATGCGACGCACGGGCACCATCACATCGGCCACCGTCATGCCTGCCATCCGGATGACGCCTTCCAGCATCACCCGAGATTCGGGCTCGATCAGCTCACGGTGCTCGGCATCGGCCAGTGTTTCAATCAGTTCGGCCGTGGTGTCCGGCCCGGGCGAGAGAAACTCCACCAGTCGGACAAACAGGCTGCGATGGTCATTTTTCCGCCGAACGGCGGAACCATGGGAGCGGTCGCCTCGCGGTGGGCGACTAGGAGGGGAATCGGACACAGGGACGGTGTCGTGGTTGATATGCTGCAAGAATACCCCATGGTCGGCAGAATTCTGCCAATCACACCCGCATTCCTGCCCCTGTCTATGGGGCGTCAAGACTACACTGCGCTCATGAGCCTGATTCCTGTCACCATCCTCACCGGTTTCCTCGGCAGCGGCAAGACCACGCTGCTCAAACGTGTCCTCACCGAAGCCCACGGCCAGCGCATCGCCGTGATCGAGAACGAGTTCGGTGAAGAAAACATCGACAACGAGATTCTCGTGGCCGACACCGAGGAACACATTGTTCAGATGAACAACGGCTGCGTGTGCTGCACCATCCGTGAAGACCTGCGCGAAACGCTGGCCGATCTGGCCAAGCAGCGCAAGGACGGCACCCTGAACTTCGAACGCGTGGTGATCGAGACCACCGGCGTTGCCGATCCAGGCCCGGTCGCCCAGACCTTCTTCATGGACGACGAGATCGCCGAGTTGTACCTGCTCGACTCCATCCTGACCCTGGTGGATGCCAAGCATGGCGAGCAGCAACTAGACCAGCGCCAGGAAGCACGCCGGCAGGTCGGCTTTGCCGACCAGATCTTCATCAGCAAGACCGACCTGGTGACCGAGGCGCAGGCCGACGCCCTCGCCCACCGCATCAAACACATGAACCCGCGCGCACCTCAAAAGCGCGTGCATTTTGGCGAGGTGCCCATTGCCGACGTCTTTGACCTCAAGGGCTTCAACCTCAATGCCAAGCTCGACATCGACCCCGATTTCCTGAAAGACGACGCGCACAGCCACCACGGCCATGGTCACAAGCACGACCATGCCCATGACCACGCCGACGGCGAAGCCTGCGACCACCCGCATCACCACGCGCATGACGATGACGTGAAGTCCTTCGTCTACAAGTCCCACAAGCCCTTCAACGCCACCAAGCTCGAAGACTTCCTGGGCTCGATGGTGCAGATTTACGGCCCTCGCATGCTGCGCTACAAGGGCGTGCTGCACGTCTCAGGCATGGACCGCAAGGTGATCTTCCAGGGTGTGCACCAACTCATGGGCAGCGACCTGGGGCCGAAATGGGCCGCAGGCGAATCCAAAATCAGCAAAATGGTGTTCATCGGCATTGAGCTACCCCAGGACCTCTTCAAGGCCGGGTTGGATCAGTGCCTGGCGTAACGTCTGCGCACACTTGAGGGATAGTCTGGTGAAATCTGTCTCCAAGCATGGCTACAATCCGCGCGCTTCCCGTCTGGAACTGTCCTGATCGGGAATCGCGCAACGAACCGAAGGCAAGGCAAAGGCGCACACCACAACCTTGCACAGCGCCTCAGGTCTCCGCCTGAGGACACGCACGAGCATGGAAGGAGGATCCCGTGAAAAAATCATCCGCCTCGCCTGCCTTGACAACTGCGGTCAATGCCGCTGCCACGCCCGTGGCCCCAGGACGCTCGTCGTCGCCCATCATTCCATCAGAGAACATGTCCACTAACGCCACCAAGGTTGATCCCAAACTCGCCAACGCCTGGAAGAACAAAGCTGGTCGTGATCTGACCCAAGCCGAGTTGATGGCCATGCCCGAGTCGGAGTACATGAGCGACAAGCAACTCGAGTTCTTCCGCACCATCTTGGAAGCTCAAAAGGCCGACCTGCTGTCCAACGCCGGCGAAACCACAGAGCACCTGCGCGAGGACACATCCATCGTGCCGGACCCGGCTGATCGCGCCACCATTGAGGAAGAGCATGCACTCGAATTGCGCACCCGCGATCGCGAACGCAAGCTGCTCAAGAAGATTTCCCAGTCGATCTCCCGTATTGAGTCGGGCGAGTACGGCTTCTGCGACGAGACCGGCGAACCCATCGGTCTGGGGCGACTCCTGGCCCGCCCGACCGCAACCTTGTCGCTAGAAGCGCAACAACGTCGCGAACTCAAGCAAAAGATGTTCGGCGACTGATCAAGGAAGGCATCCGGTTTTGAGCAAGAAGGGCATACTCGCATCATGAGCAAGGAAACCGGTGGTTTTTTCCGCAAGGTGGTGCGCTTCGTCGCCAACCCGACGACCGAGTGGTCTTCGCTGGAAACGCAAGAGGCCGATGCAGGCGAGAGCGAGTACGCCAAGTCTGAAATCAAGGCCATGATCGAGCGAAAGCGGCGCAACGATTTCGTGCGCAAGCGCGAATTCGACATGCTGCGCAAGATCCGACGCGAAGGCTTGAGCGCCGATGCCGTCATGGCGCTCAACACCCCCTCCAACCTCGACCCGGATTCCCGCCCGCACACCAACGGTGCACCGTCCGACATGGCGGTCAAGGCCAAGATCGACGCGATCGAGCAACAGATGGTTGGCGTCAGCAGTTCGCGCAGCGGCACACGTCCGCCCGCCCACGTGCCCACACTTCCTCTGGATTTCGGTCAGCCTGTCACACAGACTGTCGCCGAGCGCCCCACCCAGGCCGCCGGATTGTCGACGGACATTGCCATGGCATTGGACCTGGTTCCAACGCCAGCCGGCACGACGACACCTGCTGCAAACGATCCTCGCCCGGTTGCGCCGACAAGCAATGCGGCATCTGCCGCCCCCCTCCTCGCTGCCAGCGGTTTCCTGCCACAGCAAGATTTCCACGTGGCCGAGATGGTCCACGACCCGGAGCTGGACGAGGCGGTCATCGCCTTTGCCAACGCCGACTTCGACCAGTGCGAACGCTGCCTGCTCGATTTGATCCAACCGGGCGCCGCACGTTGCGACCACACCGAAACGTGGATGGCCCTGTTCGACTTCTATCGCGCACTGGACCTGCCTCAGCCGTTTGACAACCTGGCCATCACGTTCGCACAGAAATTTGGCTTGTCGGCACCTCAGTGGTACTCGCTGCCAGACAAGGTGGCCCGCTTCCTGGCCCAGCAGAAACCTGCCGCCCAAGCCAGCGCACCCGAAGCGAAGGGCAGCACTGAAGCCCCGTCGAGCAACGCTCAGACAGCAGCACCCGAGCCCGCCCACGGCTGGATTGCGCCACAAGAAATCGACAGTGAAGCGGTGGCGCAGCTGCGCACCGAGATTTTGCAATTGCCGCGCCCGTGGGTCATGGACTGGAGTCAGGTCAAGAACCTCACCCCCGAAGGGGCTGACACCCTGGGTCAGCTGATCCGCCAGTGGGCGCGTGAACCCATTGAGTTGCACTGGATTGGCCCCGACACGCTGCTGAATGTGCTGGGAGATCTCGCTCCCACTGGCAGCCGCAGCGTGGATCCGGCATACTGGATGCTGCACCTGGATGTGCTGCGGATGTGCAACAACCCCATCCAGTTCGACGAAGTAGCCATCGATTACTGTGTGACCTACGAGCAGTCGCCTCCTTCATGGGAGCCCACCGTGTGCAAGGTGCGCCTGAGCCATGATGGTCAGAGCCCGCAGACGCGCCCCTTGACGCACGTCTCCAAGGTGGTCACCAGCTTCGTCGAGTCCCAGTTCCACAACGAAGTCGAGTTTGTACAGGTGGCGGCCTTGAACCTGTCGGGTCAACTGGTGGGCGACATCAGCGCCACCCTGACCCAGCTGGACAGCCAATTGGGCGCCAGCGTCTCCCTGGAAGTGGACTGTCAGCACCTGCTGCGTGTCGACTTCATTGCAGCAGGCGACCTGCTCAACTGGGTGCTGGCACGTCGTGGCGAAAACCGCTTTGTGATCTTCAACAACCCGCATCGCCTGATCGCCCTGTTCTTTGGCGCCATGGGGATCAACGAGCACGCCCAGGTCAAGCTGCAGACCGTGTAAAGCGTGCTTCGGGCCGGTGCGCCGAGCCTTGAATTCGCTGCCACTGACCGCATGTAGAGAGTTTTCAGCGAACTCTTCATTGCGTCATGGACTCCTATCACGGCACCACCATCGTCAGCATCCGGCGCCAGACCCCCACGGGCTGGCAAGTCGCCATGGGCGGCGATGGCCAGGTCACCTTGGGCCACATCGTCGTCAAGGCCACAGCCCGCAAGGTCCGTCGCCTCTACCGTGACCAGGTGCTGGCCGGGTTTGCCGGTGCCACCGCCGATGCCTTCACCCTGTTCGAGCGCTTCGAGTCCAAGCTGGAAAAGCACCAGGGCAACCTGACGCGTGCCGCCGTCGAGCTGACCCGCGACTGGCGCACCGACCGCGTGCTGCGCAAGCTCGAAGCCATGCTGGCTGTGGCCGACCACGAAACGTCGCTCATCATCACCGGCAATGGCGATGTGCTGGAGCCCGAGCACGGCATCATCGCCATCGGGTCGGGCGGGGCTTATGCCCAGGCTGCTGCGCGCGCCCTGGTCGCCAACACCGAACTGGATGCGGCCGTCATGGTCAAGAAGTCGCTGGAGATTGCCGGTGACCTGTGCATCTACACCAACCAGAACCACACCATCGAAACGCTGGGCTGAGCACACCATGAGCATGACACCCCGAGAAATCGTCAGCGAACTCGATCGCCACATCATTGGCCAGAACGATGCCAAGCGTGCCGTGGCCATCGCCCTGCGCAACCGCTGGCGTCGTCAGCAGGTGGAAGGCCAGCTGCGCGGAGAAATCACACCCAAGAACATCCTGATGATCGGCCCGACCGGTGTGGGCAAGACCGAGATCGCCCGTCGCCTCGCCAAGCTGGCCGATGCCCCCTTCATCAAGGTCGAGGCCACCAAGTTCACCGAAGTGGGCTACGTGGGCAAGGACGTGGACACCATCATCCGCGACCTGGTGGAAAGCGCCGTCAAGCAAGAGCGCACGCACCAGATGCAGGCGCAACGCGTGCGCGCGGAAGATGCCGCCGAAGACCGCATCCTCGACGTGCTGGTGCCGCCCCCGCGCACCGGGCTTGGAGGTGCCCCGTCGGCTGACAACACCGCCCGTCAGGTGATGCGCAAGCGCTTGCGCGAAGGCTCGCTCGATGACAAGGAAATCGAGATCGAACTGAGCGATGCCAAAACACCCGCCGTTGAAATCATGAGCCCCGCCGGCATGGAAGACATGGCCGAGCAGCTGCGCGGCATGTTCTCGCAGATGGGACAGCAGGCCCGCAAGCCGCGCAAGGTGACGGTGGCGGAAGCGCGTACCCAATTGATCGAGGAAGAAGGCGCCAAGCTGCTCAACGAAGAGGACATCCGCGCCAAGGCGCTGGAACGTGCCGAACAAAACGGCATCGTCTTCATTGACGAAATCGACAAGGTGGCGAGCCGAGCCGAAGGCAATGGTGCCGAGGTGTCCCGCCAAGGCGTGCAACGCGACCTCCTCCCACTGGTCGAGGGCACCACGGTCAAAACCAAGTACGGCATGGTCAAAACCGACCACATTCTTTTCATCGCATCAGGCGCCTTCCACCTCAGCAAGCCCAGCGACCTGATCCCGGAGTTGCAGGGGCGCTTCCCGATCCGCGTCGAGCTGTCCTCGCTGTCGGTAGGCGACTTTGAAGCCATCCTGACCCAGCCCACAGCCAGCCTGATCAAGCAGTATCAGGCCCTGCTGTCTGCCGAAGGTGTGACGCTGGAGTTCACCCCAGAAGCCATTCAGCGCTTGGCGCAGATCGCCTTCGAGGTCAACGAGCGTACCGAGAACATCGGCGCGCGCCGCCTCGCCACGGTGATGGAACGCCTGCTCGATGAGTTGTCATTTCAGGCGCCCGACCTGAGCGGACAGACCCATGTGGTCGATGCACAAGAGGTGGACCGTCGCCTGGGCGAACTCGCCCGCAACGAGGACCTCTCACGCTTCATTCTTTGAGCGCAGACGCCAGCGTCAGCAGGCCCTCGAAGATCAGGTTTTCCACCACGAGGGCCGGCCACTCGATCACATCCTGAGACAGGCGCGAGACCGCACCGCCCGACATGATCAACAGAGGATCACGGCCGGTGTGCGCACGCAGACGACGCAGGCTGCGTTCAATGGCGCCCGCAATGGCGTCGGTCCCACCGCTCATCAAGGCGTCGCTGGTGTTGGTCGGAAAATCCTGAACCTCACCAGTCGGCACCTTGAGGCCCGCCGTACCGCTTTCCAGGGCGCGGTACATCAAGCCAAAGCCAGGCAGGATCAAGCCGCCCAGAAAGCGCCCGCTGGCGTCCACCGCATCCACGGTCACCGCCGTACCCACCATCACGGCCAGCACGGGGGGCGTGTCAACCGGGTGCATGTGCAAGGCATGCTGACGCGCACCGATGATGGCCGCCCAGCGGTCAGATCCAAGGCGTTGCGGATGCTCATAGCTGTTGATCACGCCACCAGCCTGTTGACTGGATGACACCCAGCGCGGCTGAACACCCCAACCTTCCACCAGTTGCTCTTCCACGCGACGCTTGATGGCCTCACCAGCCACGACGCAGCCCAGCATCGCCCTGGGCTTGTGCATCAGGTTCTTCCAGTACAGATCCCAGAGGTAATCGATGTCCTCGAGAACCACGGCCCCATGCGCCAGCAACTCGGAGCCTGGCGCGGGTGTCGCATACAGGCCCCACTTCAGGCGCGTGTTGCCTATGTCAATAACCAGAAAAGACATGCATCCGTCTCACAGAAGTAGAAACCCTGAACTCTTTGTGAGAAACATTCTGCGTCATGTTCCCTTCAAAACAGGGGAAAGTCCACAGCAATATCGCCGCACAGCAACACAATTTCAGACAAATTTACAGTCAAACCAAGGTGATATCCCGATGGATACACGCGGCGACATGGGGCCAAAATCTGTGTCACAAGTACCTTGCTGGGCACCTGACCCAGCGTTTCCCCCGGAGAAATCATGAAATCCTTTGCCCGCGCCCTGATCCTGAGTACCGCCCTGGCCGCAGCCCTGCCCGCCATGGCCCTCGAAATCAAAGGCGCCAAGTTCGGTGACACCTACCAGGTGGCCAACCAATCCCTGCAACTGAACGGCGCAGGTGTCCGCGTGAAGATGGTCTTCGACGTCTACGCTGCCGGCCTCTACGTGACCAAGAAGGACAAGACCGCCGCTGGCGTCATGTCGCAAGCCGGTGCCAAGGGCATGCAGATCGTCCTGCTGCGCAACCTGACCGGTGAAGAGTTCGCCGAAGCCATGATCGCTGGCTTCAAGAAGAATGCCAGCGACGCCGAAATGAGCAAGTACCAGGCCCGCCTGGATGAGCTGCAAGCCCTGATGAAGTCCTTTGGATCGGTCAAGAAGGGCACCACCATCCACATGAACCTCGTCCCCGGTTCCGGCATGCGTGTGTTGGTGGAAGGTGCCCAGAAGGGCCGCGACATCGCCGGCGACGACTTCTACAATGCACTGCTGAAAATCTGGCTGGGCAACTCGCCGGTGGACGGCGACCTGAAGCAAGCCCTGCTGGGCGGCTGATCTGTCGATCAGACCGGCAAGTGAGTGACATAGTTGGCAAGCGCGGGGTGATCCCGGCTTGCCAACACACCTCAAACAAGGGATAAGAGGACATGACGTTGGCGTGAGGTTTGCCATGATCGAATCGCCCCTACCCACGCTGCCCGCCTGGGTGAAAGCCTTGGCAGATGCCGAGATCCCGGTTCTGCCTCACACGGTGGCGGAATTGCGGCAGCTGCGCGAGATCGAAGATGCACGCGGTACGGTCGACGCCAGCATGCTGGCCGACGCACTGAGCGCCGATCCACTCATGACCCTGAAGGTGCTGGTGCACGTGTCGCGCTACTGCACGCGCCTCAGCGTCGAACCGCCGGAATCTCTCACAGGCGCGATCGTGATGCTAGGCATCACCCCTTTCTTCAATACCTTCAATGAGCCCCCCACGGTCATTGACTGGCTCAATACCGCGCCCGACGCCATCAGTGGCCTGCTCAAAGTGGTCACGCGCGCACGACGCAGCGCGCATTTCGCCATGAGCTTCGCTCTTCGACGGCAGGATGAGGACGCAGCCATCGTGCATCAGGCCGCCCTGCTACACGATTTTGCGGAGATGTTGCTGTGGTGCCATGCGCCCAAACTTGCGCAAGAGATGGCGCAGCGCCTGCAAACCGATCACACCCTGCGCTCCGCAGCCGTGCAAAAAGTGGTGCTGGGCATGCCCCTGAGCGCCGTAGCCCATGAACTGATGCGTGTCTGGCAACTACCCGACATGCTCATCAAGTGCACGGACGACCGCCGCGCTCAAGACCCACAGGTGCGCAGCGTGATGCTGGGGGTGCGCATTGCACGCCACACCCAGCACGGCTGGGATTCACCACATGCCCAGGCAGCTCTTCACGACGATGTGAGCGAAGTGGCCAAGCTGCTGACGCTCTCGCACGAGGTGGCTGAGCGCCTGCTGAAGGCCATCGACAGCTGAGCCGCTACACAGGCCGGGCAGGCAGGATCATCGGATGTTGACCGATTCCCGCATCGCCTGCACAGCACCTGCCCCAATGGCGGCGCCGAATCGCTTGGCCAGACGCTCGGCCAGGTTTTCTTTCTGGGTGTAGTCGATGATGTCTTCGGCCTTCACCTCGTCGCGGGCAATCTGATCAAGGCTACCCAGCCGGTCTGCCAAACCCAGGCTGACTGCCTGCTCCCCGTTCCAGAACAAGCCGCTGAACAACTCCGGATTGTCCTTGAGCCGCTTGCCGCGGCCGCTCTTGACGACCGAGATGAACTGCTGGTGAATCTGGTCCAGCATGGCCTGCGCATAGGTCTCCTGAACGGGATCGCGTGGCGAGAACGGATCCAGCATGCCTTTGTTCGACCCCGAGGTCATCAGACGGCGCTCGACGCCGATCTTCTCCATGACACCCGTGAAACCAAACCCGTCCATGAGGACACCGATGGAGCCCACAAGCGAGGCCTTGTCCACCACCACCTGATCGGCAGCGGCGGCAATGTAGTAAGCGGCCGAGGCGCACATCTCTTCGCAAACGGCGTAAATCTTCTTCTTGTGCAGGGCCTTGAGTCGCACGATTTCGTCATGAACCAGACCGGCCTGCACCGGGCTACCGCCAGGCGAGTTGATGCGCAAGATCACGGCGCGGGCACCGTGGTCTTCAAACGCACTGCGCAGGGCCGCCATGAGGTTGTCGGCGTTGGCCTCGGCATCGGTGGCGATGACGCCCCGCACCTCGACCAGCGCGGTGTGGGCGGTCACCGGCGCCTTGGCCGACGGCACTGTTTGGATAGTGCCCCAGATGATCGACGCCGCAACAAACAGCCACACCAGGCGCCAGAACCAACGCCAGCGCTGTTCGCTGCGCTGCTGCCGCAGGTAGGCACGCGCGAACTGCGTCAACAAGGCGTTCTCAGTTGTCGTGGGCAAATCCGGGATACGGGGATCGTCTGCGCTCATGAAGGGGCCCGAAAAGGAAAAAGAAACGCGTCAAGCGACAACTGGGGTCAGAAGACCGGCTGCAACCGCTCAGAAGGATACCAACAGACCCGACCCTCTTCCTCGGTCAGGGGAATAGGGGTCAGATGAGCGCCACGGCAAGGGCCCATGACGCACCGGCCCTGGGGTGGATCGTACAGTGCGCCATGCATCGCACAGACGATGAACCGCTTATCCAGATCCCAGAATTGACCGGGCTGCCAGTCCATCTCGGCCGGCAGGTGGGCGCAGCGGTTCAGGTAAGCCACGGCGACCGTGTTGTACCGCACGGCAAAGGCGGACACGGGCTTCCCATCCACAAGCACCTCGAACATCACCGCGTCACCGCGCTCTTGCAAATCGGCAGATGCGCACAGTGCTTGAGGCTCGCGTTGCAGCTCAGGCATGCCGCAACAACCAGTCGTGCAGGTCAGCCGTCGAATGGGCCACAAACCGGGTGGGGTAGTCAGCAAAAGCAGCCGGCTCATGCGCGCCATAGCTGACCGCCACACTGTGCGTGCCCGCGTTGAGCGCCAGCTGCAGATCGTGGGTGGTATCGCCGATCATCAGGGTGCGCTCCGGGTCGACGCCGAATTCGGCCATCAGCTCCTGCAACATCAGAGGATGAGGCTTGGAAGCAGTTTCGTCGGCCGTGCGGGTGCCATCGAACATGCCCCGCAGCTCGACGTGGGTGAGGGCTTCGTTGAGACCCTGACGGCTCTTGCCCGTGGCGACCGCCAACCAGTGGTGGCGCGCCTTGAGTGCCTGCAACAGCTCGACCGTGCCGTCGAACAGGCTCAATTCGCCTTGCTGACGGAAATAATGGTGACGGTAACGCTGCCCCATGGCGGGCACTTGGTCAGCGGGCAAGGTGGGGGCCACATGGGCCAAGGCATCGTGCAGGCCCAGGCCGATGACGTAGGCCGCCTCGTGACGCGCCGGCACCGGCAGGCCCATGTCTTCACAGGCCAGCTGGATTGACCGGGCAATCAGCGCGGTGGAGTCAAACAGCGTGCCGTCCCAATCGAAGACGATCAGGTCGTAGGCACGAGGACGCAGGTCACCATCATCAGAAAAGTTCATGATCAAGCTTTCGCAGAGGCGGGGTCAAGCGGCGTCAACGCCGCCAGCAACTGTGCGCAGTCGGCCGGCAGCGGGGCTTCCAAGGTCAGCGGCTCGCCCGTGACGGGATGATCGATGCGCAAGTAGCGTGCATGCAGGAACATGCGCGCAAAGCGCCCCTCAGGCAACTGGCGGCGTTCCACGCCCTTGATCGTCTCGTTGACGCCGCCGCGCCCCAGAGCCTTGTTCAAGGCAAAGTCGCCATATTTGTCGTCACCCACGATGGGGTGACCCTCGTGCTGCAGGTGCACCCGGATCTGGTGGGTGCGCCCCGTCTTGATGGTGACGTCCAGCAAACTGAACTGCGCGTAGCGCTGCACGACGTGCACCAGACTGATGGAGCGCCGACCTTCATCATCGTCCTTGACGGCCATGACGCGACGCTCACCCTCGGGGGTGAGGAACTTGTGCAGCGCCACGTCAATGACCTTGCGCGAGGCGGGCCAGTCGCCGATCACCAGGGCAGCGTAGGTCTTTTGCACCTGACGGTTGCGGAACACGTCCTGCAAGGTGGTCAGCGCACTGCGCTTTTTGGCCACCAGCAAGATGCCGGATGTTTCCTTGTCGAGGCGGTGCACCAGCTCCAGGAAACGGGCCTGGGGTCGGGCGCGGCGCAATTGCTCGATCACGCCGAAACTGACCCCGCTGCCGCCATGCACGGCCACGCCAGCCGGCTTGTTGATCGCCAGCACCGCATCGTCTTCAAACAACACGGGGAACTCGCGCGCGGGCACGGCGGCGGCATGCTCGTCGCTCTTTTCCGTCAGGCGCAAGGGGGGCACGCGCACCTCATCGCCCATCTCCAGTCGGGTGTCGGCCGCCGCCCGGCCCTTGTTGACCCGCACCTCGCCGCTGCGGATGATGCGGTAGACCAGGGTCTTGGGCGCGCCCTTGAGCACCTTGATGAGGAAGTTGTCGAGCCGCTGCCCGACGCTGCCCTCGTCAATCGTGAGGCGTTGCACGGCCGCCGGCACCTCGACCGCAGGCGCACGGACTGCGACAACCGGCGTGGACGCCACCTGCACCCTCACCCCTTGGCGCACGGGGCGCGAGGATGGTTTGCCGGAGGTTTTCCCTGCCGGTCGGGATGTGTTTTTCGCACCTATAATGGTCTTGGCCACGTTGTGAATTCGTTGTGTGTTGATATGGCTTGTGCGGTATCAGCGACAACCAACAGGCAAGACCAGACGGCATTTTACCTTTCGAGCCGAACTGGTGGCGCTGCATGACAAAGCCCGGCGGGGTGTCCCGCCAATTGATGGTGATGCAACAACCCTGATTTGCCGGAGAAAACCACCCAAGGTGTGGTTTTGCCTCATGGTCAAGGTTGTCAGAGCCAACGTAGATCGAACCCCAATTCAAGGTTTTCCGGATTCCAGCGATGCAACGGTGACATGTCACCGAAGTCGCGCTGGGGTCTGCGTCGAGTGACTGCCCACGTGTCCTGGCCCATTCAGCTTCTCAATCGCCTCGCCTTTGTGCCGGCCTTCTTCCATTGGATGGAAGAAGGAGCGCCGCATTGGGTGAACCGCGACAAGGAGCTGGCTGCGTCCCCTGCCCCCCTCCTCCTCATCCAGCCGACCGCAGCGCGCATCGCGCTCGCCTGTCTGGATGGGCCTGGGTGGCGGCAGGCCCGTGTCCAAGTCTCGGCGCGCGCGCCCCTGCTGTCCTGACGCCTCTCGCGTCCTGTCAGCCCCAGGCAATTCCTTCACGGTTCAAGCTCGTTGCTCGTGCATGAAAGCTGCCTCTGGCCTTTGGGTCAGGGGTGAGTCGAGGTTTGTCCGGCGCCATCCCGGTCAGGCCTCGCTTGAATTGTGGAGAACACATGAAGCGCATGCTGATCAACGCCACGCAGCCCGAAGAACGGCGCCTGGCCATTGTTGACGGACAAAAACTGCTCGACTTCGAAACCGAAATCGAAGGGCGTGAACAACGCAAGGGCAATATCTACAAAGCGGTCGTCACCCGCGTCGAACCCTCCCTGGAAGCGTGCTTCGTCGATTACGGCGAAGAGCGCCATGGTTTCCTGCCCTTCAAGGAAATCTCGCGCCAGTATTTCAAGGAAGGGGTCGAGGTTCGCTCGGCCCGCATCCAGGACGTGATCAAGGAAGGCCAGGAGCTGCTGGTCCAGGTCGAAAAAGAAGAGCGCGGCAACAAGGGCGCGGCCCTGACCACCTTCGTCTCACTGGCCGGCCGTTATCTCGTGCTGATGCCCAACAACCCCCGTGGCGGTGGCGTGAGCCGTCGCATCGAGGGTGACGAGCGTGAAGAGCTCAAAGAGGCGATGGACCAGCTCGAGTACCCGAAGGGGATGAGCCTGATCGCCCGCACCGCCGGCATCGGTCGCACGCCGGCCGAGCTGCAGTGGGACCTGAACTACATGCTCAAGCTGTGGACGGCCATTGACGACGCCTCGGGCGCCGGCAAGGGTGCCTACCTGATCTATCAGGAGTCCTCGCTGGTCATCCGCGCCATCCGCGACTACTTCACCGCCGACATCGGCGAGATCCTGATCGACACGGACGACATCTACGAGCAGGCCAAGCAGTTCATGCTGCACGTCATGCCCGACACGGCCAACCGCGTGAAGCGTTACCGTGACGATGCGGCGCTGTTCGCCCGCTTCCAGATTGAGCACCAGATCGAAACGGCCTTCAGCCGCACGGTCAACCTGCCCTCGGGCGGCGCCATCGTGATCGACCACACCGAAGCGCTGGTGTCGGTAGACGTGAACTCGGCGCGCGCCACCCGTGGCAGCGACATCGAGGAAACCGCCTTCCGCACCAACCTGGAAGCGGCCGACGAAATTGCCCGCCAGATGCGCTTGCGCGACCTGGGTGGCCTGATCGTCATGGACTTCATCGACATGGAGGACAGCAAGCACCGCCGCGAGGTGGAGCAGCGCCTGCGTGACGCCCTGCGCACCGACCGTGCCCGCGTGCAGTTCAGCACCATCAGCAAGTTCGGCCTGCTGGAGATGTCGCGTCAGCGTCTGCGCCCGGCCCTGTCGGAAGGCTCGCACATCACCTGCCCGCGTTGCAACGGCACCGGCCACATCCGTGACACCGAGTCGTCGGCACTGCAGATCCTGCGCATCATCCAGGAAGAGTCCATGAAGGACAACACCGCCGCTGTGCACGTGCAAGTGCCGGTGGAAGTGACCTCCTTCCTGCTCAATGAGAAGCGCACCGAGATCACCAAGATCGAGCTCAAGCAACGCGTGACCGTGCTGTTGATCCCCAACAAGCACATCGAAACGCCGAACTACAAGCTCGAGCGTCTGCGCCACGACGATCCGCGTCTGGAAAACATCCAGACCAGCTACTCGATGATCGAGGAGCCGGACGACGAAGTCGGCATCACCCGTCGCGAGAAGGCCAAGCCCAAGCAGGAGCCCATCATCAAGGGTGTGCTGCCGGACCAGCCCGCACCGATGGCCATGCCGCAGCACCAGCCTGTGCTGGAAGCCAATGTCGAGATTCCGCACGTGGTTCACACCCCTGTGGCCGCAGCGGCCCCCGAGGCAGCCAAGGGTGGTTTCTTCGGCTGGATCAAGCGCTTGTTCGGTATGGACACGCCCGCTCCGCAGCCTGTCGTGGCCGCTCCGGCTGCGAAGCCGGTCGAGGAAGCCAAGGACGCCGGCAAGGGCCGTGGTCGCCGTGATGGCCAACGTCGTGGTGAGCGCGCCGAGCGTGGCGAGCGCACCGAACGGGGTGAGCGCAGCGGTGAAGCCCGTCGCGAACGCCAAGGTGGCGAGCGCGGCGAAAAGGGTGAAGGCCGCCAAGGTCGTCGCCCGCCGCGTGAAGACCGCCCGGTGAATGCCGAAGGTGGCAACGAGACGCCTCGTTCGGACGAAGGCGCCCGCGAAGGTCGCCGCGGTCGCGGTGGCCGTGGTGGTGAACGCAACGGTGAACGCACCCCGATCAACCGCGAAGCCATCGCCGCCGAGGCTCAAGTCCTGGCACTGGCTGCCGAACCAGGCAGCGCCGAGGCCGTTGCAGCCGCCGAAGCGGAGCGCGAGAATGGCCGCCGCCGCCGCCGTGGTGGCCGTGGTCGCGCAGACCGCGACGAAGCCCAGGCGCAAGTGGACGCCCTGAACGCACCGGAAGCCTCAGCCACCGAGGGTGAAGAAGCGACCAGCGTCAACACCCAGCCCAACGTGGATGGTGAGCCTGCCGAAGGCGAACGCCGTCGTCGTGGTGGCCGCGATCGTAACCGGGGTGAGCGTGCCCCACGCACTGAAGGCGCAGACCGCGACGTGGACAGCGTGCGCAGCGATGTGACCGAGCAGCCAGCCACCCCGGTGGCGGCCGCCATCGCTCCTGTCGCGTCTGTCGAAACGCCAGTGATCAGCACCGAAGTGGCTCAGGTCAGCGCGCCTGTGGAGGCTGCCCCCGCAGCCGCCGTCAGCACCGAGGCCAAGGTCCAGCCCGTGGCCCAGCCCATTGAAGCCAGCGTGGCGCCTGCTGCCGAACCGGTCGTGGTTGCGGAAACCGCGCCAACAGCCGTGGCCGCACCTTTTGTGTTGTCCCTGCCCGACCTGGAAGCCATTGCCCGCAATGCCGGCCTGGAATGGGTGAACTCGGATGCCGACAAGATCCGCGCTGTTCAGGAAGCCATTGCCAACGAGCCCAAGCCGGTTCACGTGCCACGCGAGCGCAAGCCCGTGGTGGTGCAGGACGACGGCCCGTTGATTCTGGTCGAGACCCGCAAGGACCTGAAGGACTTGGCCCTCCCGTTCGAGGACGCGACCTCCGTCTGACACCAGGACTGACAGGGGTGCGCCCCTGATCACCCGAAGCCCGGCCTTGGCCGGGCTTTTTCGTTTCGGCGCCCCCAAAGCTGCCCAAGCAAAGGGTTTCACCTATTGGATAGACGGTTGACGCTTACGTCACCATGGACTTTAATGAACAAAACCATAGGAGACCTGCGTGGCCCGTTCCGAATCGATTCCACCCCACTCACCGACCATGCGACAGGCATACGCATCAGACGCGAGGGCGAGTGTTCGGGTGGATCCCATGGCGGGCTTTGTCCCGCCTCCGGTGACACTGCAGCGCACCGCCGCCCGCCTGGGAGATCGTCCGGCCTATTTTGTACGCGGTTCCGAGCGCTGGGAGGGGACCTCCTGGCGTGAATATGGTCAGCAAGTGCGCGAGGCCGCACGCGCGCTCATCAGCCTGGGTGTACAGCGCGGTGACGCTGTCGCTATTCTGAGTTTCAACCGCCCAGAGTGGGCCGTCACGGCCTTTGCTGCCATGTCGATCGGCGCCAAGCCCGCTGGTATCTACTGGACCAGTTCGGTGGACGACGTGGCCTATGTGCTCAACCACTCCAAGGCCAAGGTGCTGATGGTGGAGAACCACGACCGCCTGGGCAGCGTGCAGGCTTGCGCAGACCGCATCCCCTACCTGCGTCAGGTCGTGACGTTCAAATCAGAGCCGGGCAATGCAGACTGTACGTTGCCGCAGTTGCCCTGGTCGGGTTTTTTGGCCGCATCCCAGTCCGTGTCGGACGAAGTGCTGGACTCGCGCATGGCCGAGCTCCGCCCCGATGACATTGGCACCCTGATCTACACCTCAGGCACCACGGGTCCGTCGAAGGCGGTGGCCCTGAGCCAGGGCAATCTGTGGTGGATGGCCAGGACCATGGTCCAGATCTGCGACGCTGACGAAAACGAGCGGCTGATCTCCTATCTGCCCATGGCCCACGCCGCCGAACAGATGGGCAGCATGCACAACCAGGCCCATGCGGGCTTTCAGCTGTATTACGCGAGCAGCATGGAGTCGCTGGGCGACCACCTGAAGGAGGTCAAGCCCACGGTGTTCTTCGGTGTGCCCCGCGTGTGGGAGAAGATGCAGGCGGCCATCGAAACCAAACTGGCGGGCGCCACCGGCTTCAAAGCCCACATGGCACGCTGGGCGCTGCGGGTGGGGCGTGCATGGCATGAACGCGATCTGGCCGGGCGGCCTGTGGGCCCCTGGCTGTCATGGCAGAAAGCGCTGGCCAAGCGTCTTATTTACCGCAAGGTGCATGAGGCGCTGGGCTTTCAGCATGCACGCATCCTGAGCTCCGGTGCGGCTCCCATCGCCCCGGAGAGCCTGAAGTTCTTCACGGGCCTGGACCTGGTCGTGCGTGAGCTCTATGGTCAATCCGAGGTCAGCGGCCCCTCCACCATGAACCTGGACGGTGCCACGCGCATGGGGTCGGTCGGCAAGGTGATTCCGGGCATGGAGATCATGGTGGCCGAAGACGGCGAGTTGCTGGTGCGCGGCCCCAACGTCTTCAAGGGCTATATGGGTCAGCCCGAAGCGACGGCCGAGACCATGCAAGGCGACTGGCTGCTCACGGGCGACCTGGGGCGGGTGGACGCAGACGGCTACGTCTACATCACCGGTCGCAAGAAGGACCTGATCATCACCTCGGGCGGCAAGAACATCTCACCGGGCAACATCGAAGCCTCGCTGATGGACACCCACCTGATCGAACATGCCGTGGTGTGCGGCGACGGCCACAACTACCTCACGGCCCTGGTGACCCTGGATACAGCCGCCCTGGCGGCGTTTGCCCGCAGCGCCAAGGTGCCGACCACAGCCGATCTGCACACGCACCCGACGGTGTTGAAGGAGGTGCAGGCCGAGATCGACCGTGTCAATGCCAAGCTGACACGGGTGTGTCAGGTTCGCAAGTTCACCATCTTGCCGACCACCCTCACCGTGGAGAAGGGCGAGTTGACGCCCACCCTGAAGGTCAAGCGCAAGGTGGTGATGGAGCGGCAACGCGCCCTGATCGACGCGATGTACGCCAGCGGCGGCAACTGAGGCTGCCCTCGCCCACTCCTGCCGCGCACTTAGCGCGGCAGCTTGACCAGCGCCTGCTGGTACTGCGGCAGGTGCATCAACTCGTCCCAGGGGAAGGGGGCGGTCTGAGGCAGCAGGTCGAGGCGACGTGCCTCGCTGTCGGGGCTCAGCTCCCAATCCCCGCGGGCCAGGGCATGGGTCAGACCATCGAGCAACTCGTCCACCGCCTTGCCACCGTTGAGCGACTGGTTGCACAACAGCACCATGTCGCAACCGGCGTTCAGCGCCGCCACCGCACCCTGGGTGTGGTTGCCGGCCACGCTGGCGCCTTCCATGCTCAGGTCATCGCTGAAGATGGCGCCAGTGAAGCCCATCTGGCCGCGCAGGATGTCTTGCAGCCAGCGTGGCGAGAAGCCGGCGGGCAGGCTGTCCACCTTCGGGTAGATGACATGGGCCGGCATCACGCTGGTCAGCGAAGTGCTCATCCATTCGTAGGGCTTGGCGTCGTCGGCCAAGATGGCTTTGAGGCTGCGCTTGTCGACCGGCACGTCCACGTGCGAGTCGGCCTTGACGAAACCGTGCCCCGGGAAATGCTTGCCGCAGTTGGCCATGCCAGCCAGCAGCAGGCCGTGCATCACGCTCTTGGCCAGCACCGTCACCACGCGCGGATCACGGTGGAAGGCCCGGTCACCGATGACGCCGCTTTCGCCCCAATCGAGGTCCAGCACGGGGGTGAAGGTCAGGTCGACGCCGCAGGAGCGAAGCTCGCTGGCCAGCACGTAGCCGCAGGCCGTGGCCGCATCGGTGGCGCGCAAGGCACCCGTGCCCTCCCCGCCTTTGCCGTCGTTCATCCACATCTCACCCAGGCTGCGCATCTCGGGCACATGGGTGAAACCGTCGGTCTTGAACCGCTGCACGCGACCGCCTTCGTGGTCCACGCAGATCAGCACATCCGGGCGGATGGCCTTGATCTCGGCACACAAGGCCGTGAGTTGCGAGCGCGACGCCCAGTTGCGCGCAAACAGGATCAGCCCACCGGTCAGCGGATGAGCCAGGCGCCGGCGGTCATCGTCGTTGAGGGTCAGTCCTTCGATGTCGAGCACCACAGGGGCGTGGGACACGGCCTCGTAATCGTCATGAACGGCCTGTGCGGCGGTGACGGGCTTGGATCGCTTGGAGGTGCTCATGTTGCAGAAGGTAGGAGATCGATGACCACGAAGGCCAGGGCGTGATCGCCCTCGTCCGATAAGGAAAGGTGCGCGCACCAGGACCGGCTGGCAAACCAGCTGGCGAGCTCACCACTGAGTTGAAACCGGGGTTGCCCCCGTTCGTCGTTGACGACCTGGCAATCATGCCAGTTCATGGGGTGACGCACCCCCAGACCGATGGCCTTGGCGAACGCTTCCTTGGCCGCAAAACGACTGGCCAGATAGCGCCCGGCGCGCTGGGCATGAGCCAGACGGCGCTCGGCATACACCAGCTGCTCCGCCTCGCCCAGAATGCGATGGGCATAGCGGTCGCCCAGGCGCGAGACGGCCGCCTCGATGCGGCGCACGTCACACAGGTCGGTTCCGATGCCGGTGATCATGGGGCGTCAGGGGGCCGTGTGTTCAGGCAACCGAGGCACGGCGGGCCCGGATGGCCTCGGCCTTGAAATCGGCAATCGCCTGGCGCAGGCCGACAAACACGGCGTGTCCGATGAGGGCGTGGCCAATGTGCAGCTCGGCCACGTCGGGCAAGGCGGCCACCAGGGCCGTGCTGCTGACGTGATCGGCCTGTCCCGGCTCGCTTTGCGACAAGGCCAGGCCGTGACCCGCGTGGGTGCGCAGACCCAGGCTGCGTGCGAAGCGCAGGCCCTCCTGAATGCGCGTCAGCTCACGCTGCATGCCCGCCTGATCGCCGTCCCACCAGGCATGTGCCAAAGGCCCGGTGTGCAGTTCGACGCACGGAGCGCCGGCTTGGGCTGCGGCTTCAATCTGCGCCGGATCGGCGCCGATGAACAGGGAGACACGGCTGCCCGCTGCGGCCAGACGCGCACAGGCGCTCTGCATGCGATTGAACTGACCGGCCACATCCAGCCCGCCCTCGGTGGTGACCTCCTGGCGGCGCTCGGGCACCAGGCAGACATGCTCGGGCGCCGTGCGCTCGATGATGTCCAGCATCTCGTCAGTCACCGCTGCCTCGAAGTTCAGAGGCACCGCAATGGCCTCTTTCAGGCGCACGACATCCTCGTCGCGGATGTGACGGCGATCTTCGCGCAGGTGAAAGGTGATGATGTCGGCCCCACCCTCGACGGCCAGCAAGGCAGCCGCCACCGGGTCCGGGAAACGCCCGCCGCGCGCATTGCGCAAGGTCGCGACGTGGTCGATGTTGACGCCCAGCAAAGGGGCATCCAGGGCGGTCAATTGGGAGCCTGAGAAGGTCATGATTGTTGGAGTTCCATCATGAGCTGGCGCGTGCGCAGCGTCTGGGAACCGAGATGATAGTGAATCAGTGAGCGCAGCACAGCCTTGAGCTCGGACAAAGCGGGCATGCAGGCTGCCATCAAGGACGGCACCGCGGTGGGCTGGGCTTGGGTGGGGATGGCATCCGAGTGCATGGTCAAAGCATCGGGCTGGGGCGCGGGTCGAGACAGCGCGGCTTCCATGTGGGCCAGCAAGGCCCCGTCGAGCACCACGGGTCCGGCACCTGGCTCGCCCACCCAGCGGGCCGCCATCACCCCCAGTTCGGGGTGAACCTCATAGTTCTGCCCAGCCAGCACCGACTGCCCGTTGACCGTCTGTGCCGACAGGTCGGGCAAGTGCCCGAGTTGCCGCAAGAGGATCAGCTCGAAAGCCCGCAGGGCCGCTTGTAGCAACGTGGGGTCGGCCATGGCCTGCAAAGCCTGGCCGTAGGCATCGAACAGCGCCGGGTGCGGGTCGTGGCGCACCATCAAGCGCATCAGCAGCTCATTGAGGTAAAAGCCCGGCAGCAAAGCGGCGCCACCCGGCCAAGCTGGGCCGCCAGCCCACTCGGCCTGACGCAGCAGCCACACCTCGGCATCCTCCGAGCGCTTCACGCCAAAGGTCACCACCAGGCGCTGAAAGGGCATCAACACCGGTCGCAATTGCGAGTAAGGCCGCTTCGCACCCTTAGCGACGGCCACCACCCGGCCGTGGTCGCGCGTGAACAGCTCCAGAATCAGACTGGACTCGCTCCAGTCGTGACTGTGCAGCACGTACGCGGCAGTGCCGGGGCGCGAAGCAGCGCGAGCCATGGCAGGTGCAAGCTACCTTTATTCGTAGCCGTAGGTGCGCAGGCGGGCATCGTCGTCGGCCCAGCCCGAGCGCACCTTCACCCAGATCTCCAGGAAGACCTTGGTGCCGATCAGGCGCTCCAGTTCCGTGCGCGCCTCGGTGCCAATGCGCTTGAGCTTCTCGCCCTTGTCACCAATGATCATGCCCTTGTGCTGATCGCGCTCGACGATGATGGTGGCGGCCACGCGCACCAGGCCGGTCGACTTGGGCTTGCCCGGCAGTGGCGGCTCTTCCTTGTAGGAGTCGATGACCACGGTGGAGGTGTACGGCAGCTCGTCACCAGTCAGGCGGAACAGCTTTTCGCGGATCATCTCGCTGACCATGAAGCGGTCGGTGCGGTCGGTGAGCGCCTCGGCGTCGTACCACCAGCCCTGCTCGGGCAGGTAGCGACGCACCACCTCGGCCAGGCGCTTGGCGTCTTCGTCCTTGGTGGCCGTGAGCGGGATGAACTCGGCAAACGGATGGTGCCCCTGCATGGTCTGCAGCCAGGGGAACAGGTCCTCGCGGCGGTTCACCATGTCCAGCTTGTTGGCCACGAGGATGACCGGCTTGTCCTTGGGCAGCATGGCGAGCACCTGGGCATCGTCCGGGCCGTAGCGGCCGGCTTCAACCAGGAACAGCACCACGTCCACATCGGACAGCGTGGCCTGGACCGTCTTGTTCAGGTTGCGGTTGAGCGCCGCCGTGCCGCGCACCGTGTGGCGGGTCTGAAAGCCGGGCGTGTCGACGAACACGAACTGCGTGTCGCCATCGGAGCGGATGCCGGTGATGCGATGGCGCGTGGTCTGAGCCTTGCGCGAGGTGATGGACACCTTCTGGCCCACCAGGGCATTGAGCAAGGTGGACTTGCCCACATTGGGGCGCCCGACGATGGCGATCAGCCCGCAACGCTGCGTCTCGCCAGCAGCGGCTTGCGCGGCGTCGCCACCCTTGCGCGCCATGCTCAAGGTGGACAGCATGGCATCCAGCGACGGATTGAGCTCATCGGTGGCGGCAGGGGCCGACGTGGGTGCAGCGGGCTTCTTGGACATGGGGCGTGACAACTCTCGAAAATAGGGGCTCAGCCCAATTGGGGCTTGCGGGATTTTTTGACCACCACCATCGGGGTCGGCTTGCCCTTGGGCAAGGATTTGGCTGGCAAGGACTGCAGATGCGCCATCATCAACTCGGCGGCAGCTTGCTCGGCGGTGCGGCGCGACAGGCCTTCGGCCTTCATGCTCAGTGACAGCTCCGGCAGGTCGCAGGCCACCACAAAGGTCTGCTCATGCGCCTTGCCGCGCGTGGCCTCGATGCGGTAGGTGGGCACCGCCATCTTGCGCGCCTGCAGCCATTCCTGCAAGCCGGTCTTGGCATCCTTGCGCCAGACCTCCATGGTGGAGTCGGCCACCAGCGGCTCGAACAGACGCAGTACCAGATCGCGTGCGGCATCAAAGCCCGCGTCCAGATAGACCGCACCAATGATGGCTTCCAGGGCATCGGCCAGGATCGACGCACGCTGCGCGCCGCCGCCCTTGGCTTCCCCCTCGCTCAGGCGCATGACCTCGGGCAGGCCCAGTTGCAGCGCCAACTGGTGCAGGGTGTCCTGTCGAACCAGATGGGCACGCACACGGGTCAGGTCGCCCTCGTCGCTGCGGTCAAAGAGGCGGTACAGCAGCGCCGACACGCCCAGGCTCAGCACCGCATCCCCCAGGAACTCCAGGCGCTCGTAGTGGTCGGCCCCGAAACTCTTGTGCGTGACTGCACGGGAAAGCAGGCCCGCATCGGCAAACACATGCCCCAGGCGTTGCTGCAAAGCCTGCAAGGCAGGCGACAAGAGTCGAGACATGTCAGACCAGAAAAGAAAACGCGGCCACGAGGCCCAAAAGCAAATCGGGCCTGATGATCAGGCCCGCAAACCAGTGTCAGCTGAGTGCTGAAGCCACGCTCAGTGCGAGCGGCCTTCGAACTTGATCAGCAGATACACAGGTTCAAACAGGGGAATTTCCTTGTCGTACGCAAAGCGGATGACTACCTTGTCGTCCTCTTTGGTGACTTCCAGATCTTTGGACGTGATGGACGTGACCCCGTACTCGATCTGAGCAGCACGGTCGAACGCGGCGCGGATTTCCGGCACGGTGGAACCACCCGAGTCCCCGATCTTGTTGACCATGCTGAGGATGGTGCGGTACTCGCTCACAGCCGGAAAGACCTTCATCGTCAGCAGCGCCGCAGACGAGAGCAAAACCGCCCAGAAGAGCAGCCCGATCAGCGTGACGCCCGACTGACGACGAGCAGAAATGGAAGTACGAAACATGACGGTCATCCTCTCAATCTTGAATCAATGAAAAAAGCCGATGCGCTTGATGTCACCGAAATTCATCCAGATCACAAAGGCTTTGCCGACGATGTATTCGTCGGGCACAAAACCCCAGAAACGTGAGTCCTGCGAATTGTCGCGGTTGTCGCCCATCATGAAATAGTGACCCGCGGGCACTTTGCACACCACACCCTCGCCACTGTATCGGCAGTTTTCCTTGAACGGGAAATCTTCGATGGCCTGGGGCGGCACAAAGGGCGGGCGGTCCTTGTCGACCAAAATGCGATGCGGCTGGCCGTCAAGCTGCTCGGTATATTGCAAGGCGTAGCGCAAACTGTCAGGATCGTAGAATTCGGGCAAAGGTGTTTGCACCACGAGCTTGCCGTTGACCGTGAGCTGCTTGTTCAGGTAGGCCACCTCGTCTCCCGGCAGTGCCACCACGCGCTTGATGTAGTCCAGGCTGGGGTTGACCGGGTAGCGGAAAACGATCACGTCGCCCCGCTGCGGGTCGTTGTTGGCCACGATCTTCTTGTTGATGACTGGCAGACGCACGCCATAGTGGTACTTGTTGACCAGGATGAGGTCACCCACCATCAACGTCGGGATCATCGAACCTGACGGGATCTTGAAGGGCTCGAACAGGAAGGAGCGCATCAGGAACACGGCGCAGATGACCGGGAACAGACCCGCGGTCCAGTCCAGCCACCAGGGCTGCATCAGCAGGCGCTCACGCGCCAACGCCACATCGCCATCGACCTGGGTGATGCCCTTGGCCGCCAACTGGGCACGACGCGCGTGATCCTGCTCCAGCAAGGTCGCCGCAGCCGCCTCCCGCTCAGGCTTGAACTTGTAGCGCTCGGCCAGCCAATACACCAGCGTGACCACCGTCATCAGGAACAACAACAACGAAAAGTTGCCTTGCCACTGACCGGTATACCAGCCGCCCAGGTATGCGATCAACACCGCATACAACACACCCGTGATCAAACTCATCAATCGTCCACTTGCAAAATGGCCAGGAAAGCTTCTTGCGGCACCTCGACGGAACCGATTTGCTTCATGCGTTTCTTGCCGGCCTTTTGTTTTTCGAGCAACTTGCGCTTACGGCTCACATCACCGCCATAGCATTTTGCCAGCACGTTCTTGCGCAGGGCCTTGATGTTCTCCCGCGCAATGATGTTGCCGCCAATGGCTGCCTGAATCGCCACGTCGTACATCTGACGCGGGATCTGCTCGCGCATCTTGGCCGCCACCGCCCGCCCCCGGTACTGAGACTGGGCCCGGTGCACGATGATGGACAAGGCATCGACGCGATCGCCGTTGATCAGCAGGTCCACCTTGACCACATCGGCCGCACGGTACTCCTTGAACTCGTAGTCCATCGAGGCGTAACCGCGCGACACCGACTTGAGCTTGTCGAAGAAGTCCAGCACGATTTCGGCCAACGGCATTTCGTAGGTCAGCATGACCTGACGGCCGTGGTAGGCCATGTTCAACTGCACACCGCGCTTCAGGTTGGCCAGCGTCATCACCGGACCGACATAGTCCTGCGGCATGAACAGGTGCACCGTGACGATGGGCTCGCGGATCTCCTTGATGCGGGCCACCTCAGGCATCTTCGAGGGGTTGTCCACCGTGACGATTTCGCCGTCGTTCATCTCGACTTCGTAGACCACGCTGGGGGCGGTGGTGACCAGATCCTGGTCGAACTCGCGCTCCAGGCGCTCCTGCACGATTTCCATGTGCAGCAAACCCAGGAAGCCGCAACGGAAGCCAAAGCCCAGCGCCTGCGAGACTTCCGGCTCGTAGCGCAGCGAGCTGTCGTTGAGCTTGAGCTTTTCCAGCGCATCGCGCAGCTGGTCGTACTCACTCGACTCGCTGGGGTACAGGCCCGCAAACACCTGAGGCTGGATTTCCTTGAAGCCCGGCAAGGCTTCGCTGGCCGGCCCTTCGTTGTTGGGCAGCTTCTTGTCGAGGGTGATGGTGTCGCCCACCTTGGCAGCGGCCAGCTCCTTGATGCCGCAGATCACGAAGCCCACTTCACCCGCCTTCAGTGCCGGGCGATCGGTCGCCTTGGGGCTGAACACGCCGAGGTGATCGGCCGGATACACCGAGTTGGTCGCCATCAGGCGGATGCGCTCACCCTTCTTCAACTGGCCGTCCACCACACGCACCAGCATGACCACGCCCACGTAGTTGTCGAACCACGCGTCGATGATCATGGCGCGCAAGGGGCCATCGGGGTTGCCCTTGGGAGCCGGCATGCGGGCCACCACAGCCTCGAGGATGTCGTCCACGCCCATGCCGGTCTTGGCCGAACAGGGAATGGCGTCGGTGGCATCGATGCCGATGACGTCTTCGATCTCGGCCTTGGCCCCATCCGGATCGGCCTGCGGCAGGTCCATCTTGTTGAGCACGGGCACCACTTCCACACCCAGGTCGAGCGCGGTGTAGCAGTTGGCCACGGTCTGGGCCTCGACGCCCTGGCTGGCGTCGACCACCAGCAGTGCGCCTTCGCACGCCGACAGTGAGCGGCTGACTTCGTAGGAAAAGTCAACGTGGCCCGGTGTGTCAATCAGGTTGAGGTTGTAGACCTGGCCGTCACGGGCCTTGTAGGACAGCGACGCCGTCTGGGCCTTGATGGTGATGCCGCGCTCTTTCTCGATGTCCATCGAGTCAAGCACCTGCGCTTCCATCTCACGGTCACTCAAGCCGCCGCAGCGTTGAATGATGCGATCGGCCAGGGTGGATTTCCCATGGTCGATGTGCGCAATGATCGAGAAATTACGGATGTGATTCATAAAAAAAAGGCACGTGCAAACATGCGACGCGCCTTCCAACAAAAACGTATGGCAACTGCTTGTTGGGCCTTCATTGTATCGAATGCCCATCTCGAGAAAGCCGCGTCACAGCCCCCGACAAGATCGTTGCGGACCCCCTGCCTCGACAATTCACAACTTATCAACAAGCCTTTGTGGACAAGATGCCGCCGTGAGGGCTGCAGTCTGAAGGGGGTGCGCCAGAGCCGCGATTGTAGCGACAAACCGCCCCCTCCCCGCCGAGTTATCAACAGCGCACCTCGACCACCTCACGCCCCGTCCGCCCGCCGAGCCTTCCGGCCCGCAAAATGACAAGACCCTGAGCGGTACAGGGACACCGCCCAGGGTCAGGCACACATTTATCAGCAGCTGAAAAAGTCAGATCATTGTGCGGCGGGACGGATGACCACGTACTGCGCCCATTCCCCGCGGCGAACCAGCACGCTGACCGGGCGGGCCTTGTCGACCTTGGCCAGGGTGGCCTCGAATTGCTTCACGTCGGCCACCTGAACATTGGCCACCGACAAGATCACGTCACCCGGACGCAGGCCCGCGCGGGCAGCCGGGCCCTGTACCTTTTCCACCAACACACCACCGCTCTGGCGCAGCTCACGCTTCTGGGCGGCATTGAGGTCCACCAGGCTTAGGCCCAGGGCATTGGCGGCCAGTTTGGCCGGCGCAGACTTCGTTGCGGTCGAGGTGGGCGCATCGAGCTCGGCCACGGTCACCTTCAGGTCCTTGTAGGCACCCCGGCGGAAGACCTTCAGGGTGGACGTGGTCCCCGGTTTCGTGGCAGCCACCAGACGCGGCAGATCGGCCACGTTCTCGATGGCTGTCCCATTGAACTGCGTGATGATGTCACCGGCCTCCAGGCCGGCTTTGTCGGCGGGTGTGCCGGACTCAACGCCTTGCACCAGCGCGCCCATGGCCTTGCCCAAGCCAATGGACTCGGCCACCTCCTTGGTCACCGGCGCAATCGACACGCCAATGCGGCCACGGGTCACCTTGCCGCTGGTGCGCAGCTGGTCGGCCACCTTCATGGCGTCGTCAATGGGGATGGACAGGGAGATGCCCATGAACCCACCGGAGCGACTCAGGATCTGGGAGTTGATGCCCACCACCTCGCCGCGCATGTTGATCAGCGGGCCGCCCGAGTTGCCGGGGTTGACGGCCACATCGGTCTGGATGAAACGGATCTCTTCGCCCGTGTCACGCGCTTTGGCACTCACGATGCCGGCCGTGACGGTGTTCTCCAGCCCGAAGGGCGTGCCAATGGCCATCACCCACTCGCCCACCTTCAGGCGGTTGACATCGCCCACCCGCACCGGCACTGGCAGCTTGGTGGCCTCGATCTTGAGGACGGCCACATCCGTGCGCTTGTCGGTGCCCACCACCTTGGCCTTGAACTCGCGCTTGTCGGTCAGGTTGACGTACACCTCGTCGGCACCTTCCACCACGTGGGCGTTGGTCAGTACATAACCGTCCTGGCTCACGATGAAACCCGAACCGAGTCCACGAGGACGCTCCTCTCCCTGGCCGCCCGGCCCGCCTTGAGGCGGTGTGTTGCGGCGCGGCGCAGATTCAGGCAGAGGTGTTCCAAAGAAGCGTCGGAAGAACTCGCGCATTTGCGCTTCGGCCTCATCGGTCTCGCCTGCGTCATCGCTGTCCACGCGCTGCGTGGTCCTGATGCTGACCACTGCCGGCCCGACTTTCTCGACCAGTTGGGTGAAATCAGGCAGGCCGGTGACCAGCACAGGGGGCGCGTTTGCCGGCGCGGGGGCGGGGGCCAGGGCGGCAGCAGGTTGCTGCGCCTGAGAAGCATGCGGAAACAGGCTCGAACTCAAAACCAGCCCTACCGCCGACACCACGGCCCCGACGACGAGCGTGCGGCGCACCACCGATGACGTGGAAGAGGCAGACTGTTGAGAAACCGACATGGGCAATCACCTCATTGAATCGAGAAAACACAAACGACAGAAACCGGAACTGTCTGGATCCTTGGCGGACCCCAACAGTTCACGGGAAGATGGTCAATGAATGTAAAGCCAGGCTGTGCGGTTGACAGCCTGACGCCGAAAACCCCTCAGGGGGCCTCGAACGCCACGGTTTGGCTCAGCGCATGGGGCGATGCAAAAGACGCATCCTGTGGCCCCGCGCCCCGCCGAATGCCCAACGCCTGATCCAGGCGAGGATCGCGGATGAGCAAGGCACTGGCCCGAGCCGGGCGGCTGAAGGAGTGGCCCGCATCGGCCACCGGTTGCAGGCTCAGTGAGGTCGACAGGATCGCATCGGTCGACACCAGCGCCGAAGCCATCGGCACCACGGCGGCGACACCCAGGGAAGGATCCGCGTCCTGCGATGCCAGTTGAATGCGTTGCTCGCCGGATGCCAAGGCCTCGGCAGGTACCGTGGACATGGGCGCCAAGGCCGACACCATGGCCCCCACCACCATCACAAAGCCTGCGGCCACGGCAGTGGGCCCCATCCAGGCACGGCGGCGCAAGGCCACTGCCGGCGCGGCCGCGGGCATGGCAGCCGGCGCCACACGAGGCTCGACCGCACGGGCCGCAGCGGGCGCCAGCACCACCGGCTCTTCAGCCAGACGGGCCCGGAAGTTGTGCAAGAAACGATCGCTGTCGGTGCCCTGCGCCAGCTCGGCCGAACGCATCACATCACCGACAAACTGGTAATCACGCCATGCTGCACGGGTGTCGGCATCGCCTTTCCACGCCTGCAGGATCTGAGAGAGCTCGTCCGGGCGAGCCTGACCATCGACCAGCGCAGACAATGCTTCACGGGACGCATCGGTTGAACGGGATTGATCTGACATAAGGCGGCTCCTGCTTCACATGGATGGCACTGGACCCAGCACCGTGATTGGTGGGTGTGATCACCCCTTGCAGCAAAAGTTCACTCAACTTTGCAAACCCGTGAGCCAGTTCACGGTCGCGGCTTCACCACCGCTCGCCTTGGCGGGCGTCGAGCATGGGGCGCAAGCGGGTGGCAATGGCCTCGCGCGCCCGGTAGATGCGCGAGCGCACCGTGCCGATCGGGCAGTTCATCATCTCGGCGATTTCCTCGTAGCTCAGGCCTTCGATTTCACGCAGGGTGATGGCCTGGCGCAGGTCTTCGGACAGGGCGTCGATGGCCGCATTCACCGCCTCGCCGATCTGGCGGCTGGCCAACAGCGACTCGGGGGTCTCGCCCGAGGTCAGCTCGTTCTCGACGCGCGAACCCCCGTCGTCCTCATCGGCCAGCGAGGCCATGGCCGACTCCGTGATCACCGGATCGCGCACCAAGCCGATCATGGCCTTTTTGGCCGTGTTCACCGCAATCCGGTAAAGCCAGGTGTAGAACGCGCTGTCGCCACGGAAATTGGGCAAGGCCCGGTAGGCGCGAATGAAGGTTTCCTGGGCGATGTCCTCCACCAGGTCCACATCCCGGACCATGCGGGCAATCAGACGCTCGATGCGGCGCTGGTACTTGATGACCAGCATCTCAAAGGCACGCTGGTCACCCCGCTGCACCCGCTCAACCAGGGGCGCATCGACGTCGAGCGACGGAACGGGAGACTCTGCGTCGCTCACGAACGGTCCTTGTCTGTCGGGCCCGGCGCTTCGCCGCAGGCGCACAAAGGCTGGGTGGGCATGAACGTGTCTGAAGGTCCCCGCAAATCGATTCCTGATGGTTGGCGACGAAGCGACCATGATGCCACTGCTGGCGAACGCACGTCAGACTTCCCCCCGACCACGGTGGTCAAGCGAGAGGGCAAGGAGATCAGGGTACGAAAACGGTGCACATCCGGGCAGGCCTGGGTCTGAATCCAGCACCAGTGCACGGCGGGTGACGAAGTGCCCTCGCCCACCGCCTGGATGCGGCACAGGAGCCAGCCCTGGGCGTCAAGCAGGCAGCGCACATCTGCCGGCGTGGCGGTCAGCCCACCCAGTCGCCAACCTCCGGCGACAGGCTCATCCTGAACCGGTCCTGCCCAGGTCAGCGACAACACAGGCGCCGCCGTGTGCAAGCTGACCCAGCCGTGTCGGAACAGGTGCCACCACAACCACGCGATTGGCGCACAGGTCAGCAACCCCCAGGCCGAGCGCCCCCCTCGCCACACGTCCAGCCCAAGAGCCAGCGACCAGGCACCGCACAGAACGGAGAGTAAGAGCAACAGGACAGCGCCAAAGAGGCGCACCCAGGGCGCGCCGGCAGCACCAGGCTGCAGACGCCAGGTGACAGGAGCAAGCAAGGGAGACAGCGCCATGGCAGTCTCGGGCGGGCGCACCGGCGCCCGCACCGGAATCAGGCGCGCTTGAACACCAGCGAACCGTTGGTGCCGCCGAAGCCGAAGTTATTCTTCAGCGCGGCATCGATCTTCATCTCACGCGCCACGTTGGCGCAGTAGTCCAGGTCGCACTCGGGATCCTGGTTGAAGATGTTCATCGTGGGCGGCGACACTTGGTTGTGAATCGCCAGCACGGTGAAGACCGACTCGATGCCACCCGCACCACCCAGGAGGTGACCGGTCATGGACTTGGTCGAGTTGACCACCAGCTTCTTGGCGTCGTCACCGAACGCGGCCTTGATGGCGTTGGTTTCGTTGACGTCGCCCAGAGGCGTAGAGGTACCGTGCGCGTTGAGGTACTGCACCTGATCGGTGTTCAGACCGGCGTCGCGCAAGGCGTTCAACATGGAGCGGCGCGGGCCGTCCACATCGGGTGCGGTCATGTGGTACGCATCGCCGCTCATGCCAAAGCCAACCAACTCGGCGTAGATCTTGGCGCCACGCGCCTTGGCGCTTTCGTACTCTTCGAGCACCATGACACCGGCGCCCTCACCCAGCACGAAGCCGTCGCGGTCCTTGTCCCAGGGGCGCGAAGCCGTCTGGGGGTCGTCGTTGCGCGTCGACAGTGCGCGCGCGGCCGCAAAGCCACCCACACCCAGCGGCGACACGGTGGACTCAGCACCACCAGCCACCATGACGTCGGCATCGCCGCATTGAATCATGCGTGCCGCCAGGCCAATGGCGTGCAGACCCGTGGTGCAAGCCGTGACCACACCAATGTTGGGACCCTTGAAGCCAAACTGGATCGAGACATGACCGGAGATCATGTTGATGATCGAGGCGGGCACAAAGAACGGAGAGATGCGACGGGCACCGCGCTCCATGTAGTCCTTGTGGGTCTGTTCGATCATGGGCAGGCCACCAATGCCGGAGCCCACCATGACGCCAATGCGCTCGGCGACCTCCGGGGCCAGTGCCTCACCGGTGGGCAGACCCGCATCACGGACGGCCTGCATCGAAGCAGCCAGGCCGTAATGGATGAAGGTGTCCATGTGGCGCGCTTCTTTACCGGGGATGTAGTCCTCGATGTTGAAGCCCTTGACCTCACCTGCAAACTGGCAGGCTAACGCCGAGGCGTCGAACTTGGTGATGGTTTGAATGCCTGACTGGCCTGCAAGCAGGTTCGACCAGGAATCCTGAACGTTGTTCCCCACGGGGGTAACCAGGCCCAGGCCTGTGACGACGACGCGACGACGGGTCATGCTTGAGTAGGTAATTAAGGTTGGATTCGATGCGAACAAGGCCCCGAAGGGCCTTGGTATCGCTCAGCAGGATCAGGCCTTGCTGTGAGCCTTGGCGTAGTCGATCGCCAGTTGGACGCTGGTGATCTTTTCAGCTTCCTCGTCTGGGATCTCGATGCCGAACTCGTCTTCCAGGGCCATCACCAGTTCAACGGTGTCCAGGGAGTCAGCGCCCAGATCGGCCACGAAAGCCTTCTCGGGGGTGACTTCCGACTCGGCAACACCGAGTTGTTCTGCAATGATTTTCTTGACGCGTGCTTCGATATCGCTCATGACTCCTCCAGGAGGTGATTCAAACAAACCAGGGATTTTACCGGCTCAACGTGAAGACACGCCGGCCGATGTGAAAAAGGAATTGAGATTCCCCAGAATCATCTCAAATTCAGTTCATGAACATGCCGCCATTGACGTGCAGTTCTTGTCCAGTCACGTACCCTGCCTGAGGTGCCGCCAGATAGGCCACGGCCTCGGCGATGTCCTCGGGCTGACCCAGTCGACCCAGCGGGATCTGGGTCTTGAGGGACGCATGTTGTTCTTCTGACAGGGCCTTGGTCATGTCGGTGTCGATGAAACCCGGCGCCACGCAGTTGACGGTGATGTTGCGGCTACCCAGTTCGCGCGCCAGGGCGCGGGTCATGCCTGCGACACCAGCTTTGGCCGCTGCATAGTTGGCCTGACCGGGGTTGCCGCTGGCACCCACCACCGAAGTGATGTTGATGATGCGACCGTAGCGCTGCTTCATCATGGGGCGCATCACGGCACGGCTCATGCGGAAAACCGCCTTGAGGTTGGTGTCGATGACGGCGTCCCAGTCTTCGTCTTTCATGCGCATGGCCAATGTGTCACGGGTGATGCCCGCATTGTTGACCAGAATGTGCAAGGCGCCGTGTTCTTTCACGATCGCATCGAGCGTGGCTTCAACGGCCACAGCATCCGTGACGTTCAGAACCACGCCTTTGGAGCCCTCGAACGCCGACAGCCCCTCGGTGATGGCTTGTGCGCCGCTGTCCGTGGTGGCCGTGCCGATGACCTTGACCCCACGCTGGGCCAGAGCCACCGCGATGGCGCGGCCAATGCCGCGGCTGGCGCCCGTCACGAGGGCCACTTGTCCTTTGTAATCGGTGCTCATGCCAGCAGACCCTTCGCTTCGGCCAGCGAGGCCGGATCAAAAATGGTGGTGGTGATCAGGTCACCGTCGATGCGCTTGACCATGCCGGCCAGCACCTTGCCCGGGCCGCACTCGATCACATGGGTCAGACCACGCGCCTTGAGGGCCTGGATGGTTTCCACCCAGCGCACCGGACCAAAGGCCTGACGATACAGGGCATCGCGCAGCGCGTCGGCTTCGGTGACCACCGCCACATCAATGTTATTGACCACACTGATGGCCGGCACCGCAAACGGGGTCGCCGCCAGCTTCTCTTTCAGACGCTCAGCCGCCGGCTTCATCAGGCTGGAGTGGAACGGCGCCGACACGGGCAGCGACAACGCGCGCTTGGCGCCTGCGGCCTTCAACACCTCGCAAGCCTTCTCGACGGCGGCTTTGGTGCCGGCGATCACGGTCTGCTTGGGGTCGTTGAAGTTGACGGCCTCGACCGGCTCGCCCACGGCCGCAGCGGCTTCGGCGCATCCAGCCTTCACGGCCTCAGCGTCCAGACCCAGGATGGCGGCCATGCCACCCACGCCCACAGGCACGGCTTCCTGCATGGCCTGCGCACGGAAGCGCACCAGCGGCAGCGCGTCTTTCAGCGTCAGCGCGCCACCGGCCACCAGGGCGCTGTACTCACCCAAGGAGTGACCGGCCACCGCAGCCGGCACCAGACCGGTTTCAGCTTGCCAGGCACGCCAGCAGGCCACACCGGCCGTCAGCATGACGGGCTGGGTGTTGGTGGTGAGATCGAGCGATTCCTTGGGGCCCTCGGCAATCAGCTTGGCGATGTCTTCGCCCAGCGCCTCAGACGCTTCGGCCAGGGTGTCACGCACGGCAGCGTGGCCTTCCCAGGCGTTGAGCATGCCCACAGCCTGGGAGCCCTGGCCGGGGAAAACGAATGCAAATGCGGTCATGTGTGCAATGTCCTTGTGAGAGGATTCAACGGCAGCAGCGCCAGATGGTCAAGCCCGATGGTCAATAGTCCACCAGCACCGCACCCCAGGTAAAACCACCCCCGACGCCTTCGAGCATCAGGGTCTGGCCGCGCTGGACCTGGCCGCTGCGAACCGCATGATCGAGCGCCAGCGGAATGGACGCCGCCGACGTGTTGCCGTGCTGGTCCACCGTCACCACCACCTTATCAGCAGAAAGTTTCAGCTTCTTGGCAGTGCTCTGCATGATGCGCAGGTTGGCCTGGTGCGGAATCAGCCAATCGATGCAAGAAGCATCGCGCCCCGCCTTGACCAAGACCTCGTGGGCGGCCTTGTCTAGCACGCTGACAGCGAGTTTGAACACGGCCTGGCCGTCCATCTTCAGCGTCGGATCGCCCAGGATGGAGCCGCAGGCGATGGTGCCTGGTACGTTCAGGATGTGCGAGAACTGGCCATCAGCATGCAAACATGTTGACACAATGCCAGGTCGATCAGAGGCTTCCAGCACCACGGCGCCGGCGCCGTCGCCGAACAGGACGCAGGTGGTGCGGTCCTTGAAATCGAGCAGACGCGAGAACACCTCGGTGCCGATGACAAGTGCGCGGCGGGCCGAACCACTGCGGATCAGGGAGTCGGCCACCGTGAGGGCATAGATGAAACCGGAGCAAACCGCCTGCACATCAAAGGCGGGACAGCCCTGGATGCCCAGGTCGCGCTGGATCAAGCAGGCCGTCGACGGGAAGACCATGTCCGGCGTCGAGGTGGCGCAGATGATGAGATCAATGTCTGACGGTTGCAGGCCAGATGCATCAATAGCTTGACGTGCTGCCGCCAAGCCCAGTTGACTGGACGACACCGAGGGATCGGCAAAATGGCGCGCCCGGATGCCGGTGCGCTCCACGATCCAGTCGTCAGAGGTTTCGATGCCGTCTTGCGCGAGGCGATCCACCATGTCCGCGTTGGTGACGCGATTGGGTGGCAGGAAGCTGCCGGTTCCGGCGATGCGGGAATAGCGAGCCCCCGCAGCCTGCGCTGGCGATGATGTGGATTGTGCGTCCGTCTGTCTAGGTGACATTGGAAAAGGGATCAGGCCGCACGCCCAGCTTGCGCCCCATCACTCTGGGCAACCGCGGGTGGCAGGCTGTCGAGTGTGGCTGCAATCTGGTCGTGAACCCGCTCCAGCAGTCGATGACGGGCCGCATCATAAGCCCGATTTAACGCGACCTCAAAGGCCAGCTTGTCCGAAGATCCATGGCTTTTGAACACAAGCCCCCGCAAACCGAGCAGCGCCGCACCGCTGTAGCGACGGTGGTCAACACGCTTTTTAAAGCGATTTAACACCGGCATCGCGATCAATGCGATCACTTTGGAGCCCAATGTGCGCGTGAACTCCTGCTTGATGAAGGAGGCAAACATGCTCGCCAGCCCCTCAGCGGTCTTCAAAGCCACGTTCCCCACAAAGCCGTCACAGACCACAATATCGGACGTTCCTTTGAAAATATCGTTGCCTTCTACGTTGCCGTAGAAATTAATCAACCCCCGATCTGAGGCCTTTCGCAACAAGTCACCCGCCTCTTTGATGACCTCGCTGCCCTTGATCGCTTCTTCGCCGATGTTCAGCAGGCCCACACTGGGGCCCTCTTTGCCATCCACCGCCGAGACCAGGGCGCTGCCCATCACGGCAAACTGCAGCAGGTGTTCGGCCGTGCAGTCGACGTTGGCACCCAGGTCGAGCACGGTGGTGAAGCCGTCGTTCTGATTGGGCATGACGGTAGCCAACGCCGGACGGTCAATGCCCTCCACCGTTTTGAGGACGTAGCGCGCCAAGGCCATCAAGGCCCCGGTATTGCCGGCCGAGACGCAAGCCTGTGCCGCCGCCGGCTGATCGGCTGTGGCCTTGACCTGACTGATGGCCACACGCATGGACGAGTCTTTCTTGCGACGCAAAGCCACCTCGACCGGGTCGTCCATGGTGACCACTTCGGTGGCCGGCACGATGGTGGCACGAGGCCAGTCTTTGGCCGGCGCCAACGCTTCAGGCAAACCCACAAGCAACAACTCGGCCTCGGGATGCTGATCCAGAAAGGCGCGGCAGGCAGGCAAGGTCACGGACGGACCGTGGTCACCGCCCATGCAGTCCACAGCAAGGCGAACATGAGGCAGGGATGAGGCGGATACAGTCATGAGGAACGCGGACAAAAAGGGAGGCGGCAATAGAAAAAGGCTGGCAAGCCGATGATCGGTTTGTCCAGCCTTTTGCGGCTTGCGTCATGCCCGGACGTGCCGGGCAGACTGATCAGGCGTCAGCCTTGGTCTTCAGGACCTTGCGGCCACGGTAGAAACCGGTGGCGCTGATGTGGTGACGCAGGTGGGTTTCACCGGTGGTGGCTTCAACGGCCGTGCCCGGGGTCACCAGTGCATTGTGCGAGCGGTGCATGCCACGCTTGGAGGGCGATTTCTTGTTTTGCTGAACGGCCATGATGGAACTCCGATAAACGGGCTTGAGGCAGCCCGTGGGTTGTCAGACCACACCGTTACCAGCTCAAGGGGGTGAAAACCGCCCCTGGATGCTGGCCGCCTTGCAGTCCGCAAGTGTTAAAAGAAAGTATTGATTTGATTCCGGCTATCCGGAAAGCTCGCAATTCTAGCACGAGACCAGCTCGGCAGACAAATTACTTGCCGCCCTTTTTCAGGGACGCCAGCACCGCAAAGGGATTCGGACGCCCGGAGGCGGTGGTAGCCGGCGCACCCTCAGCGTCCGCTTCAGGGGTAGCCTTGCTGCCTGGGACCGGTGTCTCGGCGTCATTGTGCATCAAAGTGACCACGTCGGTCGGGCACACCTCATGGCGGGGCACGATGGGTTGGGCCATGATCAACTCGTCCTCCACCAGTTCGAGCAGGTCAAACTGGCGCGCCAAGGCCAGCACGTCCTCGTCCGAGTCGGCATCCAGCGCGGCTGCGGCGGCCTCGTCTTTGGCGAAGCGGATGCTGCGGCTGATGTGCACGGTTTCGGTGACGGGCTGCAGGCAGCGCTGGCATTCCCAAGACAGCTCAGCCTGGGCTTCCAGGTCGAGCCACATCTGCGGGGGGCTCATGCGCTCGGGTACCAGACGCCCCTGGGCCGACCAAGTCACGCGCGGTAAGCTGGCGAGGTCGATGTCCTTGGCCAGGCCCTCGGCCAGGCGCGGGAGCTCGGTCACGGGCAGATCGCCCGAGAGCGCCTCACCCGACTCCAGGAAGGCCCCGATGTCCAGTTTGCGGGGAACAAATGTAGGTGCTTTCATGGTCGCCAGTGTAGAGGCTGCGAGGACAATGGCGACATGCACACGCAACGCTTCGATGCTTCACCTGCCCCCTCCCCGCGCTTGGTCCTGGGCTCGACCTCGCCCTACCGGCGCGAACTGCTGACGCGCCTGGGCCTGCCCTTCGACGCGGCCTCGCCCGAGGTGGACGAGCGCCCTCTACCCGACGAAACACCGTCACAGACGGCCCTGCGCCTGGCGACGCTGAAAGCGCGAGCCGTGGCGAAGCGCTGCCCGGACGATGCGGTGGTGATTGGCTCGGACCAGGTGGCCGATCTGGACGGGATGATTCTGGGCAAACCAGGCGACCATGCGCGGGCCAAGGCGCAGTTGCAGGCCATGCGTGGCCAGACAGTGCGCTTTCACACGGCTGTGTGTGTCAAGCGGGCCGCCGCAGGCTTCGAGCAGACGCAGGTGAGCACGGTGTCGGTGCGCTTTCGGGCGCTCAGCGATGAGGCCATTGACACCTATCTGCGCCTGGAACAGCCCTACGATTGCGCAGGCAGCGCCAAGTGCGAGGGCCTGGGGATTGTCTTGCTGGAGCGCATCGACTCCGACGACCCGACCGCGCTGGTGGGGTTGCCTCTGATTTTGACCACGAGCCTGTTGCAGATCGCCGGTCTGGATGTGTTGGGGCAGCTTGGCCGACTTGCCCAGCCGTGCCAGACGTGACGCCCTACCCCGCCTGCTGCCCCCTTGACTCGCGCGACTCTGCCGCCACCATTTTTTGTTTGATTTGACGAACCCGCCCATGCCTGTGACTGACACGCCCGAAGCCCGCACCAAAGGGCGCCTGCTGCTGATCCCCAACACCCTGGACCTGGGTTGCACCGGCGACACGCAGGACAGCCCGCTGCCCGACCTGCGTGAGGTGTTGCCGACAGGCGCCCTGCTAGCTGCCGCCGGCCTGCGCCACTGGGTGACCGAGAACGCCAAGACCACCCGCGCTTTTCTGAAGCGGGTGGCCGAGGTGGCGCCTCTGGCCGTGCCGATTCAGGAGCAGGACATTCAGGTGTTGCCGCGTCCGCCGAAGGGCGGGCAAAAGAAGCCGGGCTCTGGCAACGACCAGGCCATCCGTGCCCTGCTGGCGCCCGCCCTGGCGGGGCATGACGTGGGCTTGATGTCCGAGGCTGGCTTGCCCGCTGTGGCCGATCCAGGTTCGGCGGTGGTGCTGGCGGCGCACAAGGCGGGCATCGAGGTGGTGCCGTTTTCCGGTCCCAGCTCGCTGGTGCTGGCTTTGGCGGCCAGTGGCCTGCACGGGCAGAGCTTTGCGTTTGTTGGCTATCTGCCGGTGGAGGCCAGCCAGCGGGTGCAGCGCATCCGCGATCTGGAACAGCTCTCACGCAAGGCCCACCAGACGCAGCTGGTGATTGAGACGCCCTACCGCAATGCCGCCTTGTGGCAGGCGCTGGTGCAACACCTGCAGCTCGACACCCTGCTGAGCGTGAGCTGTGGCCTGACGCTGGCTGATGGCTGGAGCCGCACCGCCACGGTCGAGCAATGGCGCAAGCGCCCCTTGAACCTGCCGGACAAGGTACCCGCCGTGTTCAGCTGGCTGGCGTCATGAGCGCGCCACGCCATGCCCCCCCCGCAAACGATCGGCCCCCTGAGCGCGCAGGATTTGCGCTTCTTGCCACAATGATGCCTTGCACCATTTCCCTCACCGTTCTTTGACAGGTTTGTCTGCCATGTCCTCCGCTTCACTTCCCCTGCCAGCACACCACCATGCCGAACCCGGCACCCTGGCACGGCGCCTGGGCCACCTTGGGCTGGTGCCTTTTGTGGCCGGCGCCTTGTTTGTCTGGCTGCTGGGCACACGCCTGGACGACGAACCGTTCTTTTTCGTGGTGCGTGGCCTGACGGCCTATGCGGCGCTGGTCGTCTCTTTCCTGGGGGGGCTGCACTGGGGAATGCTGATGTGGCTGTCGGGCTCTGCAGCCGACGAACCCGCCCTGCAAAAGCGCGCACTGTGGGTAGGCATTGGCTACTCGCTGGCCGGCCTGGTCGCGGTGCTGATGCCGCCTCACGCTGGTCTGGCACTGATCGGCTTCGTGCTGATCGCCTGTTATCTGATCGACCGCAAGCTCTACCCCGCCATGGGCACAGCCGGCTGGCTCACGCTGCGCTTTCGCCTGACCCTGGTTGCCAGCCTGTCGTGCTTTCTGGCCGCTGCCCAGATCTGATCCGACTTGATTCTGTTGCTGCTTTTCACTGCCCCCGTCCATGATTGATTACCGCATCGAAGTGGGCGACGCCCACACCCACCGCTTTCAGGTCACGATGCGCGTGGCACGCCCCCAACCGGGTCAGACGCTGAGCCTGCCAGTGTGGATTCCGGGCAGCTACCTGGTGCGGGAGTTTGCACGCCACCTGTCACCCATCGAAGCGAAACAAGGCGGCAAGCCGGTGGCGGTCACCCCATTGGACAAGTGCACCTGGCGGGTCGAGAACCAGGGCAGTGGCGCGCTGACGCTGCGCTATGAGGTATACGCGTTCGACACCTCGGTGCGCACGGCGTTTCTGGATGCGCGGCGCGGTTTCTTCAACGGCACCAGCGTGTTCCTCAAAGCCGAAGGGTTCGAGGACCAGGCCCAGCGCGTGAAGATCACAGGCCTGCCCAAAGGCTGGCGTGTGGCCACCGCCCTGCCCGCATTGAAGGTGAACGCCTTGGGCTGGGGCGACTATGAAGCGCCTGACTACGACGCGCTGATCGACCACCCGGTGGAGTTGGGCACCTTCTGGCACGGTGAGTTCACCGTGCGCGGTGTGCGGCACGAGTTCGTGGTGGCGGGCGCGACCGATGACTTCGATGGCCAGCGTCTGCTGGACGACACCCGCCGCATTTGCGAGGCGCAAATCGGCTTCTGGCATGGGCGCCGCAAGGTGCCTTTCGATCACTACGTGTTCATGCTCAATGTGGTGGACGATGGCTACGGCGGGCTGGAGCACCGCCAGAGCACGGCCCTGATCTGTGGGCGACGTGACCTGCCCCGCACGGGCCGCGCCCTGAACAAGGACAGCTACACGACCTTGCTGGGCCTGATCAGCCACGAGTACTTCCACACCTGGAACGTCAAGCGCCTCAAGCCCGTCGAGTTTGCGCCCTATGACTACACCCAGGAGAACTTCACGCGCATGCTGTGGTTCTTCGAGGGCTTCACCTCGTATTACGACGACCAGTTTCTGCTGCGCACAGGCCTGATCGACACGCCCATTTACCTCAAGCTGCTGAGCAAGACGATCAACCAGGTGCTGTCAACCCCCGGGCGCCTGACCTACAGCGTGGGGCAAGCAAGTTTCGACGCTTGGACGCGTTACTACCGCCAGGATGAGAACACGGCCAACGCCACGGTGAGCTACTACACCAAGGGCTCATTGGTGGCCCTGGCACTGGACCTGACGCTGCGCCAACTGCCTGCGACCACAGAACACGGACCCATCCCAAGCCTGGACGGGGTGATGCTGCGCCTGTGGAAATTGGGGCGGGCAATCACCCAAGCGGATGTGGCGCAAGCCCTGGCAGACGAGGCAGGGCAAGTGCCTCCTGCTCAGGTGTTCACCGCACCTGCAAGCCTCGGTGTGCAGGGGGGGTGGCGCGCTTTGCTGGACGCCTGGACCGAAGGTTGTGACGACCTGCCCTTGCCCGCCTTGTTGCGCAGCCAGGGCGTGGACTGGCACACGCAGGCCGGCAGCCTGCCTCAGCGCCTGGGGGCTCGCATTGGGGAGCGCAACGGTGCGCAACAGGTGCTCGCCGTGATGCATGGCAGCGTGGCCGAACAGATGGGGCTGAGCACCGGCGACGAGTTGCTGGCATTGGGCGGGTGGCGCATCAAGCGCGCCGACGACCTGTCCCAGTGGCACGACGCCAGCCGGGCGCAACCCCTGCTGGTCAGCCGCGATCAACGTGTGCTGACCTTGACACTGCCGGTGCTGCCCGCCACGGGTGCCGACACCATGGCGCTGGCGGTCGCCAGCACGCCGGTGGATGCACTGGCGCTCACGCGCCGCGCAGCTTGGTTGAAGGCCTGAGTCGACTCAGCGAGCGGCCTTGCCGGCCGCCCGAGCCAGGCGTTCTTCAATGGTGGCCAGCGGTGCGGCTGCGGCCAGACGAGTGCCGTCTTCAAAGAACATGGCGGGGGTGCCGTTCACACTCAGACGCTGAGCCAGCGCCAGATTGCGCTGCAGCGGCGTGGCGCACTGGCCAAAAGCACGGGCCGGCGCCTTGTTCTCCAGCATCCAGTCCAGCCAGGCGGCGGTGCGATCTTTCATGCACCAGATGTTCTCGGCCTTGGCGCGTGAGTCGGCCCCCAGGATGGGGATCAGCAGCGTGTAGACCGTGACGTCCTTGACCTTCTGCAGCTCACGCTCCAGTTGCTTGCAGTAGCCGCAATTGGGGTCGGCGAAAACCACCAGTCGGCGTTTGCCGGTGCCGTTCTTCCACATGACCGCATCCTGGAACGGGAAGGTGTTGAAAGCCACGCGGTTGATGTCTTCCAGGCGCTCGGCCGTGAGGTCGCGCTGGGTACGGGTCTCCAGTATGTGGCCCTCGATGAGGTACTCGCCCGTGGCATCGCTGTAGAACACCGAGTTGCCAATCTTCAGCTCGATCAGACCACTCATGGGCGTGCTACGAGCCGATTCGACGGGGGGCAGCGACGGCAGCCGTTGGGACAGCTTTTGCTGCAGGGCCTTGAGCTGGGCGGCCGGAATGTCACCGGTTTGTGCCTGCGAGGTGCCCACCAAGGAGAGGGAGAGAGCAGCCAGCATCAGGCCACGAAATACACCGTTCATTTTGTTCCTTTGTGATTGATCAGAGCGGGTCGAGCGGTCGCTCAGGCGTCCAGCGCCCGGCCGACGAGCCAGTGCTTGACGGGGCCCAGGCGCTCGACCAGAGTCATGCCCGCGTTGCGCAGGTCTTTCAAGGGGCCACGCTGATCGGCAAAGAGGTGCAGCAGGCCGTCGGTGAGGCCAGCCATTGCGCGCGTGGGTGCTTCGCGGCGGCGGGCATAGCGGCGCAGCGTGCGCTCGTCACCCAGAGCGCGCCAGGGTTCGCGGGCACGGGCTTCGCGCAAAACATCAACCAGGGTGTCCACATCGGCCAGCCCAAGGTTGAGGCCCTGGCCAGCAAGTGGGTGCACCTGATGAGCTGCGTCGCCGAGCAAGACCCAGCCGGGCCCCATCCAACGATCGGCCTGCGCCAGTGCCAAAGGCCAGCCGGCCACGTCGGACGTGACACTGAGGTGGCCGATCTGCTCAGCTGCCTGCGGAGCCGATTGCAGCACCGCGTCGTTGAGTTCCAGTTCGAAATCGGCCGAGTTCAGGGACAGCAGGTGTTCGGCACGCGCTTTGGGCACCGACCAGACCAAGCCATACGAAGCCTCGGGGTCGGGCTGGTTGAAGGGCAGCAGCGCGAGGATGTCGGGCGAGCGGAACCACTGGCGGGCGACGCCGTTGTGGGGGCGCTCGGCCTTCAGTCGGGTGGCCACACCCCAGTGCCCATAGTCCTGGCGCACGAACTCGACGCCCAGGTTGGCGCGAGTGCCCGAATGTTTGCCTTCGCAGATGGCCAGCAAGGAGGCGTGCACTGGCGCCTGTGCGCCTTGCAGAGGCGGCACGATCTCGACGCGGGGGGCAAAGCGCAGCGCCTCGCCGAGCAGGCGCTCCAAGGCTGCGGCGTCGACGATCCACGCCAGTTCGGCCACATGCTGCTGCCAAGCCGAAAAGGACAGCGCGCCACCGCTGTCGCCGCAGATCTTCATCTCGAACACGGGCGAGGACCAAGCCTTGAGTGCAGGCCAGACGCGCAGGCGCTCCAACAAGGTGATGGCGCGCGCGTTGAGGGCGTAGGTGCGCACATCGGCTTGAGCAGGACGTGCTGACTCGGGTTCACGGGCCCAGGCCACACGCCAGCCCTCGGCGGACAAGGCCAGGGTCAGGCTCATGGCCACGGCGCCCGAACCACTCACACACACATCGAAACCGGTCGCACTCATGAGAACCATCCAGATTGAGGAGAAATGCGGCGCCGCACAAGTCCGCGCCGCAAGCCCGTTAATCTAAACTGAATTCAGCAGCCGAGGGCTTGAGGTGGCGCATGACGGGCGAACGCCCCAGGCAGCGCACCACGGCAGGTTAAAATGAGCGCCTCCCGATGCAAAGCTCGCCCCGCTTGAGGATCATCCCTCACCATGAGGTCGGCAGAGCACACCATTGGCAACGATCACCACCACCACGCTGTTCAAGCGCGGGTCAGGCCAGCGCGTTCCGCCCCACTGGGGCCCATGAATGCGTCGCGTCTGATTTCAAAGGAATTTTCATGAGTCTCAAGTGCGGCATCGTGGGCCTGCCCAACGTCGGCAAGTCCACCCTTTTCAATGCTCTGACCAAGGCTGGCATTGCCGCCGAGAATTACCCTTTTTGCACCATCGAGCCCAATGTGGGCGTGGTGGAGGTGCCAGATCCCCGTCTGGACAAGCTGGCCGAGATCGTCAAGCCTGAGCGCATCTTGCCCGCCATCGTGGAGTTTGTGGACATCGCCGGCCTGGTGGCAGGTGCATCCAAGGGTGAAGGTCTGGGTAACCAGTTCCTCTCGCACATCCGTGAGACCGATGCCATCGTCAACGTGGTGCGCTGCTTTGAAGACGACAACGTGATCCACGTGGCCGGCAAGGTCGACCCGATCGCCGACATCGAGGTGATCCAGACCGAGTTGTGCCTGGCCGACCTGGGCACCGTGGAGAAGAGCCTGCACCGCTACAACAAGGCCGCCCGCTCGGGCAACGACAAGGAAGCAGCCGCCCTGGTGAAGGTGCTGGAAAAGTGCCAGGCTGCGCTGGACGAGGCCAAGCCTGTACGCTCCATTGACTTCAGCAAGGAAGAATGGGCCATCGTCAAGCCGCTGTGCCTGATCACGGCCAAGCCGGCCATGTTCGTGGGCAATGTGTCGGAGACCGGCTTCGAGAACAACCCGATGCTGGACAAGCTGCGTGAGTACGCTGCGGCTCAAAAGGGTGAAGTTGTGGCCATCTGCGCCAAGACCGAAGCCGAGCTGGCCGAAATGGAAGACGAAGACCGCGCCATGTTCCTGGCCGAAATGGGCCAGGACGAACCCGGCCTGAACCGCCTGATCCGCGCCGCGTTCAAGCTGCTGGGCCTGCAGACCTATTTCACCGCCGGTGTGAAGGAAGTGCGCGCCTGGACCATCCACGTGGGTGACACGGCGCCCCAGGCTGCCGGCGTGATCCACACCGACTTCGAAAAAGGCTTCATCCGAGCCCAGACCATCGCATTCGAAGACTTCATCCAGTTCAAGGGCGAAGCGGGTGCGAAGGACGCGGGCAAGATGCGCGCGGAAGGCAAGGAATATGTGGTCAAGGATGGGGACGTGCTGAACTTCCTGTTCAACGTCTGACCCGCCGGGCGATGATCGCCCGACGTTCCCCAGTCAACCCCGCCAACCCTGACCGGTTTCAGCGGGGTTTTGTCTATTGGCAACACCCCAATGGCAGCTTGTAGAATCAAACAGAGCTGCCCCTTGCACCTCATCAAATCGTCCTCATTGATGCAGAAGCCCTCAGGTCAACCGTCCGAATACGTTCTGTTGCTGGCGTCTTGGGTTCTGATGGTGGTCTTCATGACGACCTACTGGGTCCAGGTGCAGTCCGCCGCCCAACAGCAAACTCGGCTCGCTGAAGATCTGGCCAAGAGTGGCATTGAGCAGACCTCTCACGCCCTCGCACTGCAGACGGAAACCATGCTGCGCAAGCTGGACTACGTCGCGGCCCACCTGGTCGAACAATGGCAGGCCAACGCGGGGCAAGATTTCAAGGCCGCAGCCAGCAAGGCAAAAAAATCTCTTCCTGACGGTGCCATTCTCAACGTCGCCGTCGCCGATGCCCAAGGCCAGCTCCTCTTCTCGGATCTGGACGCCAAGCGCTCGTGGTCCGGGCCCCAGGGACTGATGGCGGATCGCGACTACTTTCAGGCCCATTTCAAGACCCCGCAGCCCCCTGCGAGCATGTTCATCAGCCGGCCGACCTTCGGGCGCATCAGCAAGGCATGGGCCATCGTGATGAGCCGTCCCATTGATCACCATGGTCAACGGCAGGGTGTCATGGTCATTTCTGTCTCGGCGACCTATCTGTCCCGTGCCCTGGGCGAGGTCTACACCGATCCGCAAGATGCGGCGCTGATTGTTCGCAGCGATGGCCACTACATCGCGCGGTCACACCAAATCGACAAGGTACTGGGCAAATCGGTGCCCTTGAGTCGTGATTTTCTGACTCATCCGGAGTGGGATCATGGGCAGTATCAGCTCGTCGCCCCCATTGATGGGGTGGAGCGCTACTACGCCTGGCATCGCTTGCGCGACTACCCCTTGGTC
>MESA01000034.1:0-91604 GCA_001770775.1 Burkholderiales bacterium RIFCSPHIGHO2_12_FULL_63_20 | reverse complement strand
TTCGCATTGCCCACGAGCGACTCCACGTCACGCTGCATTCGGCCCACGACGGCGTGTGGTCCTGGCATGCCAAAGACAAGAAGGTGGCTTGGGACGAAGGGATCTACAAGATGCTGGGCGTTCAAGCGCCCGCTGCGACGGCAAGCCGCCTCGACTGGAAGGACCTCGCCCACCCTCAAGACCTGCCCAAGCTGACACGGGAGTGGGAGACCTACCTCCAAGGGCCTCACGACGGCGCCTTTGCCACCGAAGTGCGCATGCTGACGGGCGACGGGCAGCCTCTGTGGGTGTCGGTGCGGGCACGGGTGGTGGAGCGCAATGCTTCAGGTCAGCCACTGCTGCTGGTGGGCACCTATACCGACGTCACCGACCGGCACCTGGCCGATGAGTCACTGCTCGTGGAGCGCAAACGCCTGGACGTGCTGCTTGAGCGCTTCCCTGGGGGCGTGTTGATGGAAGACACCACGCATCGTGTCGTGCTGTTGAACCGGGTGGCGATCGAATGGATGGGCCTGTCCGACCAGGATGGTGCGCTGATCGGATTGCCGCACACGCAACTGCTGGAGCGCTTAGGTCCGCAAAAGGCTGCCTGGCTGAACGGCACACACCCTCAGGAGCGGCGCGAAAGTGGCACCACCCTGGAGGTGGAAGGGCCTGCTGACCGCGTGCTGGAGATCAAGCGCATCGAGATCAGTGATCACGACGAATCCCTGGGGTGCGTCTGGCTTTTGTACGACATCACCGAACGCAAGCACAAGGAGCGCAACCTCACTGCGTTGGCGTCCACGGATTCGCTCACAGGCCTGCTCAATCGACGCGCCTTCATGGCCTCACTGACGCACGCCCTGGCCTCGGTTCAGCACCGCTCAGGACCCGCCTGTGCTGTCATGATGCTGGACATCGACTTCTTCAAGCAGGTGAACGACACGCACGGACACCCTGCCGGAGATGCGGTGCTCCAGGAGCTGACTTCGCGTGTTCGCGCCGCCTTGCGTCAGGGTGACACCGCAGGACGTTTGGGTGGAGAGGAGTTCGCGCTGGTGCTGGAAAACATCTCGCCCGACGACGCCCTCAACAAGGCCAATGCCATCCGCGAACGGATTGCTTCACAGCCCTTCTTGACGGTTGCCGGCGAGATCCATGTGACCGTGAGCATCGGCGTGGCCTTTGCCACCAGCGAGATGAGCGCCGCAGACGTGCTCAGCAACGCGGACCGTGCCTTGTACCAAGCCAAACAGGATGGCCGCAACCGGGTGGTGTCCTGGCAGCAGGTCGCATGACACCGACGAACCTGCGCGCTGATGCCAGGTGGTGCCCAAAAACACAAAAGCCTGTCAGATAGACAGGCTTTGATTGCCAGACTGGGCCTTGAGACCGACGCCACAGCGCCGGAACTCGGTGGCCGCGGCTTCAGGCCTTCTTGTTTCGGCGTGTGGAGAGCGAAGCGCCCAGGAAAGCGGCACCCAGCAAACCCAGCGCAGCCGGCTCGGGGATCACACCGATTTGCAGGTTATCGACCAGCAGGCGGTCATTGGATGACAAGGTGGCAGACCGGAAGCCGATGGTATTGAACGACGACAAGCCAGAGGAACCCGTGAACACCGCATCGGCGCCGGTGAGCGTGTTGAGCTCATTGGCGGTCGGGTCGACCCACAGCGAGTACTTGTTGTACACAGTGGAGGTGCCGGTTTTCTCGAGCAGACCCACCAAACGTACGGTGTTGCCGAGAGTCAGGTTGGTGCTGTAAGCACCACCGGTGCCATTGCCGCGCACGAACAGGTCGCTGGTGCAAGTGCCATTGCCGCAGTTGGCCTTCAGGCCGATGTTCGGACCATTGCTGTTGCCGAACCACAGGCCCAGGAAATCGTTGTTACCGATGGCACCTGCATCGAACTGGAACAGGAAATCAACGAAGACGTCGCCGGAGATCGACGTGCTGAGCTGGCGGGTGGCCAAGCTGTTGTTGTTGCCCGATACCTGGAACGCCCCACCCGACATGCCGACATCCGCCGCCGTGGTGTTGACCACCTTGGCCACAGACGAGCCTGTCCATGCGCCCACCCAACCTGTGCCACCGTTCTGACCAGCCAGGTTGACGGCACCCGCCGTGGGAGAGCCGTAGCTGAAATCTTCCGAAGCCACAATGGTCACAGGCGCAGCCTGAGCGACACCGATAGAGGCAAGCAAAATGCTGAGCGCGAGGTAACGGAACTTCATTGGGGTACTTCCAGATTGAACAACGTCATCTTAGAAGCCATTTCCATGCCACCGCCTCTTTGTTCTTTCAAATCAACCACCTACGTTGATATTGCAGATTCAACAAGCATTGCATGTAAAAAATCCCGACACAAATTGCCTTGCGCTGCATTAAACGTGGACGCGGCGCAAAGGGGTGCCTATGATGGGTTCATGCGATCAACATCGGTCGCGAGGTCAACAGGAGACCGTGATGAGCAACCATCAGAATTCACGCGACGCGCAAGAACCGCACACTGGTAAGGTGGCCAACGACACCAACAAAATGGGCGAGCAGGACGCCACGCAACTGAACCAAGGGCATCGCACACCGGAAAGCCGCAGCGATCGGGAAGCCCACATTGGCGGCAGCAACCAGTCGCAGAGCCGACGCGGCACGAAAAGCGGGCCGAAGCCCTGAGGCGCTTACGGGACGACATGCGCACCGTTACACTACGCGTCCTCGCAACACGGCGGTTGCGTGAGGGTGAGTTGAGCGTGTGTCTGCCTGGCCGATGACGTTTGGCTGGAACTCAGGGTGCGGCAGCCCGCACCCCCTGTGCCGCCGAGCATCCGGAAACCCATGCAAGAACCTGAGTCATCGGGCGCTGAAATTGCGCGTCTGGCTGCATTGAAAGCCACCGGTCTGCTCAACACGCAGCCTGAGGATAAATTTGATCGTCTGACGCGCCTGGCGAAGCAGATGTTTGGCGCCAAAGTGGCCCTGGTGTCGGTGGTGGACGACAAGCGTCTTTGGCTGAAGTCGCGCCAAGGATCGGCGGACATCAATGGCGCAGCGCGTGAAGTGTCCTTCACCGTCCACACCATCGAGCAGGCCGACATCATGGAGGTGACGGATGCCCTGCTGGATCCACGCTTTCAACACAGTCCGCTGGTCAGCGGTTTTCCGCACATTCGTTATTACGCTGGCGCCCCGTTGACGGTGGGCGACGGCCTGAGAATCGGCGCGCTGTGCATCCTGGATGACCAACCACGTCCGCCCTTGACCCACGCCGAACGCCAGTCCCTGCGGGACCTGGCGGATTGTGTCGAGCAGGCCATTGGGCACGTCGATCTGCATGAGCAAAGCGTGGCGCTGCAGTCGGCGCAACGCCTGGGTGAAGTTGTGGCGCGCGCCCAACTGACCTTCATTCAGGAGCCGGATCGCAAAAAGGCGTTTGACACCCTGCTCGAAGACACGCTGGCCCTGACACACAGTGCCTATGGTTTTGTGGGAGAGGTGCGTCACAACGCCGACGGCCAGCCCTACCTGAAGACCCACGCGATCACCAACATCGCCTGGGATGAACCCACCCGCGCCTTGCTGGAAGCCCACGCGCCCGAGGGCATGGTGTTCACCAAGCTCGAGTCGCTGTTTGGCGCGGCGCTGACGAGCGCCGAGGTGGTAATCGCCAACCGCCCCGCTGAGGACCCACGCCGTGGCGGTTTACCGCCCGGCCACCCGGCCTTGAACGCATTTCTGGGGATCCCGATTCATCATGGCGACCAGATGGTGGCGATGCTGGGACTGGCCAACCGCCCAGGTGGCTATGACATGGCCTTGGTCGATTTCCTGCATCCTCTGCTGACCACCATCGGACAGCTGGTGAGTGCGGCGCGGGTGCAAGAGACGCACGAGCGTGCCTTGATCGAGCTGGCGCGTCTCTCGCGCGTGGCCAGCGAGACGACCAATGGGGTGGTGATCACCGACAAGCTGGGGCGGATCGACTGGATCAATGAGGGCTTCACCCGCCTGTCGGGCTATACGCTGGGTGAGCTGATCGGGCGCAGGCCCGGCGACTTGCTGCAGGGGGAAGACACCAGCCCACAGGCCATCGCCCAGATGCGAGATGCCTTGAGCCGGGGAGAGGCTTTCACGGTGGACGTGATCAACTACAGCAAGAGCAGGCAGCCGTACTGGGTGCGCATCAGCTGCAACCCGCTGCGCGACCCCTTGGGCGAACTGCAGGGCTTCATCGCCATTGAGTCGGACATCACCCGGGAAAAGAGCGACGCCGAGCGCATCAGTCTTAGCAAGCAGCGCCTGGCGGCGGTGATCGACGGTGCGCGCATTGCCACCTGGGAGTGGAACGTTCAGACGGGTGAGGCGGTGTTCAACGAGCGCTGGGCGACCATGCTTGGCTACACCTTGGACGAGCTGGCACCTCACCATGTAGATCGTTGGAAGAGCTTGCTGCATCCGGATGACCTGATCGAAGCCGAAGCCTTGCTGGCGCAACATTTTGCGGGCAAGCGCAGCGACTACGAAACGCAGTGCCGCATGCGCCACAAGGACGGTCATTGGGTGTGGGTGAACACGCGCGGCCGGGTCACAACGTGGACGGATGAGGGACTCCCCCGCCAGATGTTTGGCACGCAGATCGACATCAGCGCGCAACAACAAGCCAGAATCGCACTGCAGGAGCAGGCCGACTACACGCAGGCGGTGCTGGACAACATCGTCGACGGGCTGATCACCATTGACCGACGGGGGGGGATCGTGTCGTTCAACCCTGCGGCCGAGCAGATTTTTGGCTATGACGCCCAGGAGGTCATAGGGCAGAACGTCAAGATGCTGATGCCGTCTCCGCACCGTGAGGCGCACGACGGCTATCTGCGCGACTATGAGGACAATGGCCACTCGCGCATCATCGGCATTGGCCGTGAACTGCGTGGGCAACACCAGAACGGGAATCTGTTCCCGATCGAGCTGGCGGTGTCGCAGGTGACGCGCGGTGGGGTGCCGATGTTCGTGGGCCTGGTGCGTGACATCACCCGACGCAAGGCCGCCGAGCAGGAGATCGAGCGCTTGGCGTTCTACGATCCACTGACCAAGCTGCCCAACCGACGGCTGCTGATGGACCGGCTGCAGCATGCCATGAGCACCAGCAAGCGCAGTGGTCAGTACGGTGCATTGCTGTTCATGGATCTGGACAATTTCAAGAACCTCAACGACACGGCTGGGCATGCGGTGGGAGACCAGTTGCTCCAACAGGTGGCCGAGCGCTTGGTCAGCACCCTGCGCGAGGGCGACACGATTGCGCGCCTGGGTGGCGACGAGTTCGTCGTGATTCTGGAAGGTCTGCACGCCGACGCCGAACAGGCGGCCACGCGTGCGGAAGGCGTGGTGGAGAAGATCCACCAGGTGCTGTCGCAGCGCTACCGCCTGGGCGAGCGCTATTACTTGAACAGCCCCAGCATTGGCGTGACGCTGTTCATCGACCATGAGCACAGCCTCGATGACTTGCTCAAACAAGCCGACTTGGCGATGTACCAGGCCAAGAGCTCCGGGCGCAACACCTTCCGTTTCTTCGATCCGCAGATGCAGGCCAAGCTGATGGCCCGCACGCAGCTGGAAGCCGACCTGCGCACGGCCGTGAACGAGTTTCAGTTCCAGCTTTTCTATCAGCCTCAGGTCGACGCCGACGGCCGCATCAGAGGGGCCGAGGCCCTGATCCGTTGGCCACATCCGCAGCGCGGCATGGTGCCGCCCAACTTGTTCATTCCAGTGGCCGAAGAGATGGGTCTGATCGTGCCCATCGGCTTGTGGGTGCTGGAGACCGCCTGCCAAGTGTTGTTGGGCTGGGCTCGCGAGCCTGCCACGGTTGACTTCACCCTGGCCATCAACATCAGCGCGCGGCAGTTCCACCAGGCCGATTTCGTGGATCAGGTGAAGGCGGTGCTGACTCGAACGGGCGCACGCCCGGAGCGACTGAAGCTGGAACTGACCGAGAGCATGCTGGTGTCCAACGTGGATGACATCATCACCAAGATGAGCGCGCTCAAGGACATCGGGGTGAGCTTCTCGCTGGATGACTTCGGGACGGGCTACTCGTCCCTGTCTTACCTGAAGCGCTTGCCGCTGGACCAGCTCAAGATCGACCAGAGCTTTGTGCGCGAAATCTGCACCAACCCGAACGACGCGGCGATTGCGCGCACGATCGTGGCGCTGGGACACAGCATGGGGCTGAATGTGATCGCGGAAGGGGTGGAAACCGACGCTCAAAGGGCGGCATTGGCCGCCATGGCTTGTCATGCCTACCAGGGTTATCTGTTTGGCCGGCCTGTGCCCTTGAGTGAGTGGTCTACGCAACGCTGAGCGACAACGGCTGCCTGCGCGACGTGGAGCGTGCGTTTTGCACTTGTCTTTCCGGATATCTGGCCGATACTGGCAGGAATTAAAGTTTCAATGAGTGCGCCCTTGCCTGGCGCCGATGAATCGACAGAGGACGAGCATGGACACCCTGCAAGCTACCGCCCCCCAGACCCTGACGGGTGCATCCACGCAAGGTGGTGCCCAGACTTCTTCTTTGGCTTTGCGCAACTTGCCTTCGCGCCAGGTCCGACACGCGCCTGCGGGCCGCGAGTACCTCACCTTTCGGCTGGGCAGCGAAGAGTACGGCATCGACATCCTGAAGGTGCAGGAAATCCGCTCGTACGAGCAACCGACCAAGATTGCCAATGCCCCGTCCTACCTCAAGGGTGTGGTGAACCTGCGCGGCGTGATCGTGCCCATCGTGGACCTGCGCATCAAGTTCAACTGCCTGAACGCCAATGGCGAGGCCGAGATCAACAGCTTCACCGTGGTGATCGTGCTGAATGTGCGCGGCCGCGTGGTGGGCGCCGTGGTGGATTCGGTGAGCGATGTGATGCAGTTGAGCGAGCAGATGATCCAGCCTGCCCCCGAGATGAGCAGCTCGATCGTGGACACGACCTACATCACGGGCATCGCCAATGTGAGCGACCGCCTGCTGATCTTGATGGACATCGAGTCGCTGATGGGCAGCGCGGAGATGGGCCTGATCAACAGCCTGAGCCCGGACTGATCTCGGAGGTTCTTGCCTGAGGAATGAGCCGGCTGCGTGCCGGCTTTTTCATGCCCGCACGGCGGCGGGCGGCAGGTTGGGGCCAGGGGACCTCGCCCCTGCCCTGCCCCATTGTGTCATTCGGCTTGCCGCAAGGTGAGCGCCACGGGGCGCTGCACCACGCCGCGCAGGCTCCACCAGCCCGCGAACCAGGCCAGCAAGGCCCCGGAGACCGCCCCCAGCAGGGGCCACCACAGGGGTGCCTGCCAGGCGAAGTCGAACACCTTGGCGGCCAGCACAGCCCCAATGGCCAGGGCGGCGGCGGCCGACAAGGCACCGGCCAAGGCCCCCACGCCCAGCAGCTCGATGCGCTGCACGCGCGCCAGCAGGTCTTGGGTGGCCCCCAGGGACCGCAAGATGGCCCATTCGCGGGCGCGACGCTCCCGCGAGGTCATCAGACCCGCCATCAGCACGATCAGGCCCGCCACCAGCGTGAAGATGAACAGGAACTCGACCGCCGTGATGACCTGGGCGAGCACGCGCTGAATCTGGTTGAGCGTGGCCGAGACGTCCACCACGGTGAGGTTGGGAAAGCGCTGGATCAGAGTGCGGTCGAGCTGTGATTGCTCGGGCATGCGAAAGGCAGTGATGTAGGTGGAGGGCCAGTCGGGCATGGCCTTGGACGGGGCCATCACGAAGAAGTTGACGCGCATGGAAGCCCAGTCGACCTTGCGGAGGCTGGTGACGCGCCCTTCGTGCTGCACGCCGGCCATGTCAAAGCGCATGCGGTCGCCCATCTTGAGCCCCAGGGTCTCGGCCAGGCCAGCCTCGACACTGAAGGCATCGGGCTCCTCGCTCTGGTAGCGGCCGGCCACGACGGGGTTGTGCGCCGGTGCCTGAGCGGCGTAGCTGAGGTTGAACTCGCGCTCGACGAGGCGCTGGGCGCGCTCGTCGACGTAGTCCTGCGCCCGCACGGGCTGGCCGTTGATGCTGAGCAGGCGCGCCCGCACCATGGGGTACCAGTCGTAGTGATTGACGCCAGCTTGCTTGAGCGTGGCCTGAAATTCGTCCACCTGATCGGGCTGGATGTTGATGACGAAGCGGTTGGGGGCGTCGGGTGGGGTTGCGGCACGCCAACTGGCCACCAGATCGGTGCGGATGAGGATGAGCAGCATGAGCGCGAGCAAGCCCACGCCCAGGGCGCAGACCTGAACGATGGTGTGCCCGGGCTGCGCCGTGAGCTGGCGGGTGGCCAGGGTGAGCCAGGGAGGCAGACGACCCGCAAAGGCTTGCGCGACGCGCTGCAGCACCCAGACGGCCAGCGCTGCAAAGACGGCAAACACCAGCATGGCCAGCACGAAGCCGCCCAGGGCGATGGCCCCCAGCGTCAGGTCTTGCGCCACCACCATCAGCAGCCCGAACAGGGCACCGATGCCCAGCACGGCCATGCCCAGGGACAGCACCCTCACCTGCCCCAGGTCACGCCGCAGCACACGCAGAGGCGGCACCCGGGCCAGTTGCAGCACGGGAGGCAGGCCAAAGCCGAGGGTGAGCAGCACGCCCGTGCCCACGCCCAGCAAGACGGGTTGCCAGCCGGCTGCCGGCAGGCTCACATTGACCAGATCGGACAGGATGTGGACGAAGACGTGGTGGAAGCCCCAGCCCAGCAGCAAGCCCAGCGCGCTGGCCATCACCCCCACGAGCAGGAACTGCAAGGCATACGACCATGTCATGGCCGATTGCGACACGCCCAGCACACGCATCAGGGCGCAGTCATCGAGGCGGCGTTGGGCAAAGTCACGCGACACGACGGCCACGGCCACGGCCGAGAGCAAGGCGGCCAGCAAGGCCACCAGGCGCAAGAACAAGGCGGCGCGATCGAGCGTGGCGCGCATTTCCGGTCGGCCCTGGTCCAAGGTTTCGACGCGCACGCCGCGCAGCTTCTCGACGGCCGGTTCGCTGTCGCGCACGAAACGCCGCAGGGCCGCCTGCGCCGCGGCATCGCCGGGGACAGCCCCCTTGAGCTGAGCCGGTGCGCCCACATCGCCCCGGCGGGCGGGACCGGCCACCAGCAGGCGGTAGGTGACACGGCTGGCGGGCTGGATGAGTTCGGTGGCGGGCAGGTCCGAATCGCGGATCATCACGCGGGGCGAGAAGGAGCTGAAACCCGATCCCCGATCCGGCTCGTTGACGATGACGGCACTGATCCGGAAGGACGCTTCGCCTAGCCAGATGGCATCGCCCATCTTCAGGTTCAGGGCGGGCAGCAGGCCGGGATCCACCCAGACTTCGCCTGCACGAGGGCCGCCTGCAGGTGCAAGGCCACGGGGCTGCACCGTGCCATCGGTGGCCACATCACCCAGGGTCAACTGGCCACGCAAGGGATAGGTCTCGCTGACGGCCTTGAGGCTGCTCAGCCGGGCCTCGCCCCCCTGTTCGTCGGGGGCACGCGCCATGCTGGGGAAACTGGCGGTGCGCGCGGTGCGCAACCGTTCGGCCTGGGCGCGACGCGCAAAGTCGGCGGACAGGGGCTGGTCGCCCACCACCACCACGTCGCCGCCCAGCAATTGAGCCGCATCGCGGCTGAGGCCGCGCTCAATGCGGTCGGCGAAGAAGGCCACGGCAGTCAGGGCGGCCACGGCCAAGGTCACCGCCACCAGCAAGACCCGCATGCTGGTGGCACGCAGGTCACGGCGTGTCTGAATCAGGGCCCAGCGCCAAGCGGGAATGGTGTGCAAAAACGGATCAGCCATGTCGGTTTGTACTCGAGAGCGCGCGCAATTGAGCGATGATGTCAGCTTTAGCGGAAGTTTGCTCAAGCCATGCCCGTTGCGTACCTGCGGACCCTGACCGCGCCGGAACGAACCCTGCGCACCGACGTCCACCTGGGTCTGTTCCTGGCCTTCAATGCCGGCGCTATCAATGCGGGGGGCTTTCTGGCGGTCAGCCAGTACACCTCGCACATGACGGGCCTGGTGTCCGAGATGGCCGACCACCTGGCCTTGGGCCAGATGGATCTGGTCAAGGGGGCGCTGATCTCGGTGCTGTCGTTTCTGGCAGGCGCGGCCACCTCGGCCATCATGATCAACTGGGCGCGTCGGCGCCGCTCGCGGCATGAGTTTTCAGCGCCGCTCTTGCTGGTGGCGATCCTGATGCTGGCCTTCGGGGTGCTGGGCGCTTACCACCGTGTCATCGGCTCGTCGCTGATCATGACCGTGGTGCTGCTGTGCTTCATCATGGGCTTGCAGAACGCGATGATCACCAAGGTGTCGAACTCGGTGATCCGCACCACGCACGTGACCGGCATGGTGACGGACATCGGCATCGAGCTGGGGCGCCTGCTGTACTGGAACCGCACGCCCGACAGCCCTGAACACCCGGCCGTGCGGGCGAACCTGCGGCGCCTGCGGCTGCACCTGAGCCTGGTGTTGATGTTCTTCTTAGGTGGCCTGCTGGGTGCGCTGGGCTTCAAGCATCTGGGCTACATCGCCACGGTGCCCCCTGCCCTGTTGCTGGCCGCGCTGTCGTCGCTGCAGTTCATCCCCGACCGCAATGCGGACGCGCGCACGCCGGTGCGCAGGCCCGTGTCTGTGGACGATCAGGCCTGAAGCAAGCCTGCCTCACCCCTGTAAGGCGAAGCGGGCGAAGGTCTGGTCGAGCTGGGCGATCCAGCCGGCTTTGACGGTGTCGCTGACAAAGCTGGCCTCGAAGCTGTTGCGCGCCAGGGTGTAGGCGTCGTTGGCATCCAGATCCAGGCCAGCGAAGGTGGCCAGGAAGTTCTGGTTCATGTAGCCACCAAAGTACGCCGGGTCATCGGAGTTGATGGTGACTTTCAGACCGTACTGCAGCAGGGTCTTGAGGTTGTGCTCCTTCATGGTCTTGAAGACGCACAGCTTGATGTTGGAGAGCGGGCAGACCGTGAGGGCCGTGCCCTGGCGGGCCAGGCGCTTGACCAGTTCCGGCTCTTCAACGCAGCGCACGCCGTGGTCGATGCGCTCCACATGCAGCACGTCCAGTGCGTTGATGATGTATTCGGGCGGGCCTTCTTCACCGGCGTGGGCGACCAGGTGCAGGCCCAGCTCCTTGCAGCGCGCGAAGACGCGGGCGAATTTTTCGGGCGGGTGGCCGCGTTCGCTGGAGTCCAGGCCGACGCCGATGAACAGGTGGCGATACGGCAGCGATTGCGCCAGCGTCTCCAGCGCGGCTTCTTCGCTGAGGTGGCGCAGGAAGCACATGATGAGGGCCGCGCTGATGCCCAACTCGGTGCGGGCGCGCTCGCAGGCGCTGTGCAGGCCCTGGATGACCACCTCGAAGGGCACCCCCCGGTCGGTGTGGGTCTGGGGGTCAAAAAACAGTTCGCTGTGCACGACGTTGTCGGCCTTGGCCTTGAGGAAGTAGGCCCAGGCCATGTCGTGGAAGTCTTGCTCTGTCAGCAAGACCGACGCTCCAGCGTAGTAGATGTCGAGGAAGCTTTGCAGGTCGGTGAAGGCGTAGGCTGCGCGCAGGGCCTCGACACTGGGGTAGCTCAGCGTGACGCCGTTGCGCTGCGCCAGGGCGAAGATCAGCTCAGGCTCCAGCGAGCCTTCGATGTGCATGTGCAGCTCGGCCTTGGGCATGGCCTGCACCAAGGCGGGCAACTGGTCCTGGGAGATGGTGAAGGCGGGCTGGCTCATGAGGGTATCGCGCTGTCGCGGCAAAAGAATCGTAGGAAAGGTCGAGCGAGAACGGTCGACTGGAAGGACAACAGGCCGTCCACGCGGGACAGCCTGTTATAGCTTGAGATGTGGCCGTGTTCAACACGGCCACTGGGGTCTCACTTGCTGGAGGGGACGGAGCCCTCGACGCCCTTGACGTAGAAGTTGACGCCGCCGAGGAACTTGTCGTCGGCCACGGCGCCAGCGGCCAGCACTTCCTTGCCGTCTGTGCCCACGATCGGGCCCTTCCAGATGGAGAAGCTGCCGTCCTTCAGGCCAGCCTTGATGGTCTCGACCTTGGTCTTGACCTCGGCAGGCACAGCGTCAGACATCGCCACCAGGTCAATGGCGCCTTCCTTCACGCCCCACCACACGCCACCGGTCGACCAAGTGCCCTCCAGGGCGTCCTTGGTGGCCTTGATGTAGTACGGACCCCAGTTGATGACGGCCGAGGCCAGGTGGGCCTTGGGACCGAAGTGGCTCATGTTGGAGTCCCAACCGAAGGCGTACTTGCCAGCCTTCTCGGCCGTTTGCAGCACGGCAGCGGAGTCGGTGTTCTGGAACAGCACGTCGGCGCCCTGGTTCAACAGGCTTTGCGCGCCTTCGGTTTCCTTGGGAGGATCGAACCAGGCGTTGACCCACACGACCTTGGTCTTGATCTTGGGGTTGACGCTCTGGGCGCCCAGGGTGAAGGAGTTGATGTTGCGGATCACCTCGGGGATGGGGATGGAACCGACCACACCGAGGGTGTTGGTCTTGGTCATCGAGCCGGCGATCACGCCGGCCATGTAGGCGCCCTCGTAGGTGCGGGCGTCGTAGGTGCGCATGTTGGCGGCGGTCTTGTAGCCGGTGGCGTGCTCGAACTTGACGTCCGGGTGGTCGGCGGCGACCTTGAGCATGGGCTCCATGTAGCCGAAGGTGGTGCCGAACACCAACTTGGCGCCCTGCCCCACCAGGTCACGGATCACGCGCTCGGCCTCGGGGCCCTCGGGCACCTTCTCGACGATGCTGGTCTTGACCTTGTCGCCAAACTCCTTCTCGACGGCCAGACGGCCTTCGTTGTGGGCGTAGGTCCAGCCGGCATCGCCCACCGGGCCAACGTAGGCGAAGGCGATGTTCAGGGGCTCGGGGGCTGTGGCAGCAGGCGCCGCCTCAGACGTGGCAGCGGCCGTGCTTTCCGGCTCGGTCTTGCTGCAACCGACCAGCGCGGCGGTGGCGGCCAGGGCGGCCCAGCCGCCCATCTTCAACAGAGAACGCTTGGACAAAGGTGTAGTCATCTCATCTCCAGGTGTGAAAGCGGGTCGGACAACGACCCAGACCAATGACAGTTTTGTATACAGCAATGATCATGCCGGGTGATGATGCCGTTTTAATGCCCGGGATGGAAGGGCTTGCCCAGCGAGGCGGGCATGTTCAGTCGGATCCACGTCGGGTTGCGCGAGATCAGCACCAGCACAACGATGGTGGCGACATACGGCAGCATCGTCAGGAACTGGCTGGGGATGGCCACGCCCTGGCCCTGCATCTGGAACTGCAGCATGGTCACCCCGCCAAACAGGTAGGCGCCCAGCAGCACGCGCCCGGGGCGCCAGGTGGCGAAGGTGGTCAGCGCCAGCGCAATCCAGCCCTTGCCGGCCACCATGCCTTCGACCCACATCGGCGTGTAGGCCAGCGAGATGTAGGCCCCGGCCAGGCCGCACAGCGCGCCGCCGCCCATCACGGCCAGCAAGCGGATGGGACGCACCGCATAGCCCAGGGCATGCGCCGATTCGGGAGATTCGCCCAGCGCGCGCAGCACCAAGCCGGGGCGTGAACGCATCAGGAACCAGGTCATGCCCAGCGCCAGCAGCACCGCGATGTAGACCAGCGGGTGGTGCTTGAACAAGGCCGTGCCCACGAAAGGCAGGTCCGACAACCAGGGAATGTCGAAATGCGGGCGCTCGGGCAGGCGCTCTTGCGTGTAGCGGATGCCCACAAACGCGCTCAGGCCCGATCCGAACAGGCTGAGGGCCAGGCCCGTGGCGTACTGGTTGGTGTTGAGCCAGATGACCAGCAGCCCGAACATGCCGGCCATGACGGCCCCGGCCAGCGCCCCCGCGCCAAAGGCCAGCCAGTCGTTGCCGGTGGCGACGCCGGTGGCAAAACCAGCAATGGCGGCCACGAGCATCATGCCCTCGGCGCCCAGGTTGAGCACGCCAGCGCGCTCGTTGAGCAAGAGGCCCAGGGCGGCCAGGGCCACCACGGTGCCAGCGTTGAGGGTGGCGGCAATCAGCAGCGCCAGCGAATCGGCAGTGATGAAGGAGGTGACTTCGTTCATTTGGCGTTCGCCCAGCGCAGACGTTGGTGGATGAAGGTGTCGCACGCCAGCAGCGTGAACAGCAGCAGGCCCTGGAAGACGCCCGTCATGGCCTTGGGCAGGCCCAGGCGCGATTGCGCCAGCTCGCCGCCGATGAAGAACATGCTCATCAGGATGGCCGAGAAGACGATGCCGACCGGATGCAAGCGCCCCACAAACGCGACGATGATGGCGGCGAAGCCGTAGCCCAGCGGCACATACGGTGTGAGCTGGCCTTGCGGGCCGGCCACGTCCAGCGCACCCGCCAGCCCGGCCATGCCGCCCGACAGCAGCAGCGCCGTCCACAGCGCCTTGCGCGACGAGAAGCCAGCGTAGCGTGCCGCCTGCGGCGCCAGACCGCCCACCTGCAGCTGAAAACCCGCGTAGGTGCGGAACAGGAAGATGGCGAAACCCACCACCGCCACCAGGGCCAGGATGAGGCCGATGTTCATGCGCAGACCCGTCATCAGCTTGGGCACGCGCGTGGCCTCCAAGAAGGTGATGGTCTGCGGGAAGTTGTAGCCCGCCGGGTCTTTCCAGGGGCCGTAGACGAGGTAGCTCAGCAGCATCTCGGCCACATAGACCAGCATCAGGCTGACGAGGATTTCGTTGGCGTGGAAGCGGTCGCGCAAGGCGGCCACGATGCCGGCCCAGACCATGCCGCCCAGCATGCCGGCCGCCAGCACGGCCACGACGATCCAGCGACCGGTGTCCGGCGTGGCCTGCATGGCGACGCCGCCCGCGAAGATGGCGCCCATGACGAACTGGCCCTCGGCACCGATGTTCCACAGGTTGGCGCGGAAACACGCGGCCAGGCCCAGGCCGATCAGGATCAGGGGCGTGGCCTTGAGGCTGAGCTCGGACAAGGCATAGGGGCTTTTGAGCGGTTCGACGAAGAACATGCGCAGGCCAGCCATCGGGTCCTTGTCCAGGGCCAAGAACAGCCCGACACCAATGAGGACGGTGATCAGCAGCGCGATGAGCGGTGAGGCAAAGGTCAGCGCCTTGGAGGGGACGGGGCGGGGCTCAAGCTTGAACATGGGCGCCCTCCTCTGCCGCGGCTGCAGGCGCGTCCCACAGGCCGCTCATCCAGGCGCCGATCTGTTCGATGGTGGCTTCGGCCACCGGCAGGCTGGGCGACAGACGGCCTTGCGCCATCACCATCAGGCGGTCACAGACTTCAAACAATTCGTCCAACTCCTCGCTGACGACCAGCACGGCGCAGCCGGCATCGCGCAGCTTCAACAACTCACCCCGGATCTGGGCGGCGGCGCCCACGTCCACCCCCCAGGTGGGCTGTGAGACCAGCAGCACTTTGGGCTCGGCTTCGATTTCGCGGCCCATGATGAACTTTTGCAGGTTGCCGCCCGACAGGCTGCGGGCCGGCGCATGAGGCCCGGCGGCCTTGACCTTGAAGCGCTCGATCAGTTCCGACGCCATGCCGACCACGCCGTTCATGCGCAGCCAGCCTCCGGGGCCGATGGCATCGGTGCGGGTCAGCAAGGTGTTTTGGGCCAGCGACATGGTGGGCACGGCGCCCCGGCCCAGGCGCTCTTCGGGCACGCTGTTGAGCCCCAGGTGGCGACGGTGCCGCGGCGACATCCGGCTGATGTCCTTGCCAAACAGAAAGATACTGCGCGGCTGAGCCCGCAGGTCTTCGCCACTGAGCGCGGCCATCAAGGCCTGCTGCCCGTTGCCCGACACGCCGGCAATGCCGAGGATTTCACCCGCGCGCAGCTCGAAGGCCAGCGCCTTCAGGTCCACGCCGAACGGGTCGTTGCGCGGCACGCTGAGCTGACGCACCGACAAGGCCACCTCGCCCAGCACGGGCGCGGCACGCTGCAGCTCAGGCGGCTCGGCACCGATCATCAGGCGCGAGAGGCTGGCGTTGCTCTCTTTCGTCGGGTCGACCTCGCCGGTGACCTTGCCACCGCGCATCACGGTGCAGTGGTGGCACAGAGCACGGATCTCATCGAGCTTGTGGCTGATGTAGAGGATGGCGCAGCCCTTCTCGGCCAGGTGGCGCAGGGTCACGAACAGGCGGGTGACGGCCTGGGGCGTGAGCACGGAGGTGGGCTCGTCCAGGATCAGCAGCTCGGGGTTGGTCATCAGGGCGCGCACGATTTCGACGCGCTGGCGCTCGCCCACGCTGAGGTCGTGCACCGTGCGGGTGGGGTCGATGTCCAGCCCATATTCGCCGGCCACTTCGCGGATGCGCGCGGTGACTTCAGCCAGGCTCATGGACTTGTCCAGCCCCAGCCAGACGTTTTCGGCCACCGAGAGGGTGTCGAACAGCGAGAAATGCTGGAACACCATGCTGATGCCCAGGGCGCGCGCTTCTTGCGGCGACTTGATGTGCACCTCGCGGCCGTTGAAGAGGATCTCGCCTTCGTCGGGCTTGACCGCGCCGAAGATGATCTTCATCAGCGTGGACTTCCCCGCGCCGTTTTCGCCCAGCACGGCGTGGATCTCGCCGGGACGCACTTTCAGGCTCACCGCATCGTTGGCGCGCACGCCGGGATACTGCTTGGTGATGCCCCTCAGTTCAAGTCGGTAGCTCATGCGGGTTCGGGGTCAGAGAGGAAGGGGCCCGTCAAGGGGCCAAAGCCAGACGAAAGCGGAGATTGGAACACCGTTTGGCCCCGAATCAGGGTTTCCACGAGGTTGCGTTCATCTCCCAGGGTCATCCAGACAAAGGCGCGTTCGTGCAAGGCGGCCAGCCAAGGCGCATGCGATTCGCGTGCCAAGCGGTCGCGGTGCGCGGCCACGGGGCCGTGGGCCCAGTCCCACAGGGTCAGGTCGGCCATGTGGCCGGGCTCGATCTGGCCGATCTCGTGCGCCAGGCCCAGGGCCTGCGCGGCGCCCAGGGTGGCGGCGTGCAGCGCCTTCCAGGCCGTGAGGCGGTTGCCCAGCATCGCCTGGATCTTGTAGGCGTCCTGCATGTTGCGCAGCATGGACAGGCTGGTGCCCCCGCCCACGTCGCTGGCCAGGCTGACGGCCACGCCTTCGCGCTGCGCCTGGGCCCAGTCGAACAGGCCGCTGCCCAGAAACAGGTTGGACGAGGGACAGTGAGCGATCTGGGCGCCGCGCTCGCGCAGCACGGCGCGGTCGTTGGCGTCCAGCCAGATGCCGTGGGCGAGCACGGCGCGCGGGCCGAGCAGGCCCTCGCGGTCGTACACGTCCAGATAGCTGCGAGCGTCGGGGAACAGTTCGGCCACCCAGCGGATCTCGTCCTGGTTCTCGGCCACGTGCGTTTGCATGTAGGTGCCGGGATAGGTCTGGCACAACAGGCCGGCCATGGCCAGTTGCGCGGGCGTGCTGGTGGGCGCAAAGCGCACGGTGACGGCAAAGGCCTGGCGGCCCTGCCCATGCCAGCGGTCGATCAGGTCGATGCAGTCGCGCTCGGCCTGGGCCACGTCGTCGCGCAGGCCGTCGGGGGCGTGGCGGTCCATCAGCACCTTGCCGGTGATCAGGCGCATGCCTTGTGCATCGGCCGCCTCGAACAGGGCCTGCGCACTGACTTTGTGCACGGTGGGGAACACGACCGCGCTGGTGGTGCCGTGCGCCCACAGGGCCGACAGGAAACGCTGCGCGCCCACGCGAGACACCTCGGGGTCGGCATAGCGCTTTTCAGCCGGGAAGGTGTAGGTGTTGAGCCAGTCCAGCAAGGCGGTGCCAAAGCTGGCAATCACGTCCAGTTGCGGGCAGTGCACATGGGTGTCGATGAAGCCGGGCATCAGCAGGCGACCCCCATGGTCTTCCTGGGTGACATGCTGCCAGCCTGGGGGCAAAGCCTGGGCGGCCGGTTGCACGGCGTGGATGCGGCCGTCTTCGATGAGGACGAGGTGATCCGGGCGCCAGCGCACCCCGGGGGCCGCGCTCGGCAGGGCAAAGCCCGGGTCGGCGGTGAAGTCGAGCAGGTCGGCGCGCAGCACGCGGCGCATCGACACGTCCGTGGCGCAGGCTTCACTTGTCATCGACACAGGATCAGGGGCGTTCATAAAGGAAGACAAAAGATCATCGAACCGGTGACCATCTGGGATGGTAGAGCATGCACAAGCAGCGATCGGGCCAGCTTTGCCGCAAGGGCGTCAAAGAATGGTGACCAAGCCGGGCACGCCGCTTGCATCTCATCCTCGTCATAATGAGTTTGCACAAGAAGGAGACCTGTTGATGAGCGCACCTGCCGAGCCCCGGCCCTCCCGTCCCATTCGCTTCGTTCACCGAGGTGCAGTGCAGGAGGTCAGTGGCGTGCCAGCCACCACCACGGTGCTGCAATGGTTGCGTGAAGCCGCTCACTGTACCGGCACCAAGGAAGGCTGCGCCGAAGGGGACTGTGGGGCCTGCACCGTGGTGCTGGGGGAGCGCGATGCGGCCACGGGCGCCTGGCAACAGCGCACGGTGAACGCGTGCATCCAGTTCCTGCCCACACTGGACGGGCAGGCCTTGCTGACGGTGGAGGACCTGCAACCTCGCGCGAATGCGCCCTTGCACCCGTGTCAGAAGGCCCTGGTGGATTGCCACGGCTCACAGTGCGGCTTCTGCACGCCGGGCTTCGTGATGTCGCTGTGGAACCTGTACGAACACCATGAGCAGGCACCGCCGCGCGCGGACCTGGCCGATGCGCTGGCGGGCAACCTGTGCCGCTGCACGGGGTACCGGCCGATTCTGGATGCGGGAGAGCAGATGTTCCAGGCGCCCCGGGTGGATTTCGACCCATCAGGCTGGCTGAGTGCGCTGCAGACGCTGGCGGATCAACCTGACCTGGTCTATGAAGGTCCGGACCCCGCCGCGCCCGGCCAGACCACCCGTTTCTTTGCCCCCACCACGCTGGCCGAGTTGGCCCGGCTGCGTGCGGCCCTGCCTCAAGCCCGTGTGCTGGCGGGCGGCACCGACGTCGCCTTGTGGGTGAACAAGCAGTTCAAGTCGCTGGGTGACATCCTGTATGTGGGGCGTGTGCGCGAGTTGCAGCAGATTCAGCCCTGGGGCGCCGACCCCGCACAGCCTGAAGGGCTGGAGATCGGCGCGGGTGTGTCGCTGGAGGACGCCTGGTCCACCTTGAGCCGCCATGTGCCCGCGCTGCGCGAAATCTGGCTGCGCTTTGCCTCGCCGCCGGTGCGACATGCCGGCACGCTGGGCGGCAATGTGGCCAACGGCTCGCCCATTGGCGATGGCGCCCCCATTTTGCTGGCCCTGGGTGCCACGCTGGTGTTGCGCCAGGGCGAACAGACCCGCGAGCTGCCTTTGAGCGAGTTTTACCTGGGCTACATGCACAACGCGCTGCAGCCGGGCGAATTCGTGCAGGCCTTGCGCGTACCGCTGCCGCGCGTGGCGCAAGGTGAGGTGCTGCGCGCCTACAAGGTGTCCAAGCGGCGTGACAGTGACATCTCGGCCCTGTGCGCGGGGCTGATGATCCGCCTGGAAGGTGGCCGCGTCAAAGAGGCCCGGCTGGGCTGGGGTGGCATGGCGGCCACGGCCCGCCGCGCGGCGCTCACCGAAGCGGCCCTGATCGGCCAGCCGTGGAGCGAGGCCACGCTGCAAGCGGCCCAGGCCGCCTTGGCGCAGGACTTTGCACCGATGACCGACCTGCGCGCCACCCACGACTACCGCCACACCGTGGCCGCGAATTTGTTGAAGCGTTTCTGGATGGAGACCCGTCCCGATGCGCCCCTGCCATCGACCCAGACCCAGATCTGGCCGGCGCCTGTGTGACAAGGAGGGCTTTTGATGACACCGAACTCTGTGAGCCCCGACCGGGTGGCGGGCCAACCCCTGCCCCACGAATCGGCCCACCTGCACGTGGCCGGGCGCGCGCCCTACATTGACGACCTGCCGGAGCTGGCTGGCACGCTGCATGCGGCCCTGGGCCTGTCGCCTGTGGCGCATGGCCGCCTGAAGCACATCGACGTGGCCGGCCTGAAAGCCCTGCCCGGCGTGGTGGCCGTGCTGACGGCCGCCGACATCCCGGGCCTCAATGACTGCGGCGCCCTAGTCCACGACGACCCGATTCTCGCCGCTGGCGAAGTGCATTACCTGGGGCAGCCGCTGCTGGTGGTGCTGTCCACCCAGCGCGAATTGGCGCGCCGTGCGGCGGCACGCACGAAAGACTTTGTCCAGATCGAGCCCCTGCCGGCCATGCTGACGCCGGAAGAGGCTCATGCGGCAGGCCAGTATGTGGTGCCGCCCATGCGCCTGCGCCGTGGCGATGTGGACGCTGCCTTCGCGCACGCCCCCGAGCGCCTGCAGGGGCGCTTCCACCTAGGCGGACAAGAGCACTTCTACCTCGAAGGCCAGATCGCCTACGCTATTCCGCTTGAAGACCGCGGCCTGCTGGTGCACAGCTCCACCCAGCATCCCAGCGAGATGCAGCATGCGATTGCGCACGCGCTGAAGCTGCACGCCCACCATGTGCAGGTGGCATCGCGCCGCATGGGCGGCGGCTTTGGCGGCAAGGAGTCGCAGTCAGCCGTGTTTGCCTGCGTGGCTGCCCTGGCCGCCCACACGCTGCAACGCCCGGTCAAGCTGCGCCCCGACCGCGATGACGACATCCTGATCACCGGGCGGCGTCACTGCTTCGTCCATGATTTCGACGTGGCACATGACGACGCGGGCCGCATCCTGGGTGCCCGCATCGAGATGGTGTCACGCGCAGGGTTCTCGGCCGACCTGTCGGCACCGGTGATGACCCGCGCCTTGTGCCACTTCGACAATGCCTACTGGTTGCCCGCCGTGGACGCCCAGGGCTTTTGTGCCCGCACGAACACGCAAAGCAACACGGCCTTTCGGGGCTTTGGCGGGCCACAGGGCGCCCTGGCCATCGAGCTGATCATGGACTCGCTGGCGCGCAAGGTGGGGCGCGACCCGCTGGATGTGCGCCTGGCCAATCTGTACGGCATCGGCGAGCGCGACACCACACCTTACGGCCAGAAGGTGGTCGACAACGTGCTGCGCCCCCTCATCGATGAGATGGTGGCCAGCAGCGATTACCACGCCCGCCGCGAGGCCGTGGCCGCGTTCAACGCGAGCAGCCCCATCCTGAAAAAGGGCCTGGCGCTCACCCCGCTGAAGTTCGGCATCTCGTTCAACGTGGTGCACCTGAACCAGGCCGGCGCGCTGGTGCACGTCTACAACGACGGCAGCATCCTGGTGAACCACGGCGGAACCGAAATGGGCCAGGGCCTCAACACCAAGGTGGCGCAGATGGTCGCCCACACCCTGGGCGTGAGCGCCCACCGCGTGCGCGTGACGGCCACCGACACCAGCAAGGTGGCCAACACCTCGGCCACGGCCGCCTCCACCGGCTCGGACCTGAACGGCAAGGCTGCGGCCAACGCCGCCCAACAGATCGTGGACCGACTGACGCAACGCACAGCCGAGCGCCTGGGTGTGTCCCCCAGCAAGGTGCGCTTTGCCGATGACCAGGTGCTGGCTGGCGGCCACACGCTGAGCTTCGAGGAGGTGGTCAACGACGCCTACCTGAACCGCATCCAGCTCTGGTCCGACGGCTTTTACGCCACGCCCGGACTGAGCTGGGACCGCCAGACCATGCAAGGCAACCCCTTCTACTACTTCGCCTACGGGGCGGCCGTGAGCGAGGTGCTGCTGGACACGCTCACAGGGGAATCGCGCGTGCTGCGCGCCGATGTGCTGCACGACGTGGGGCAGTCCATCAACCCGGCATTGGACATCGGCCAGATCGAAGGCGCGTTCGTGCAAGGCATGGGCTGGCTCACCAGCGAGGAGCTGTGGTGGCACCCGGAGTCGGGCAAGCTGATGACCCACGCGCCCTCCACCTACAAGATCCCCACGGCCAATGACTGCCCGGTGGACTTCCGCGTGAAGCTGTTTGACAACCGCAATGTGCAGGACAGCATCTACCGCTCCAAGGCGGTCGGTGAGCCGCCGCTGCTGTTGCCGTTTTCGGTGTTCTTTGCGCTGCGCGATGCCATCTCCAGCGTGGGCGAGCACCGCATCGACCCACCGCTGCGGGCGCCGGCGACACCCGAGGCCATCCTGGACGCCATCCAGGCAGTGCAGCGTCAGGTTGCCACGGGCACCGGCAAGTTGCTGTCGGCATGAGCGGGACCGCACACAGCTTGCCCCAGGGCACACCCCAGCCCAGCGATCGGCTGACGCCTCGCAGCCTGCACGCCAGCGCCAGCCGCTGGCTCGCGCAAGGCCGTGCCGCCTGCATCGTCAGCGTGGACGCCATCCGTGGATCGACTCCACGAGACCAGGACGCCCGCATGCTGGTGGCGCTTGATCAGGTGCGGGGCACCGTGGGTGGCGGCCATCTGGAGTGGCGCGCGATCGACCTGGCGCGTCAGGCGCTGCGTGAGGGCATGCCCACCGAGGGTTGGACACACACTTTCCCCCTGGGCCCCGCTCTGGGCCAATGCTGCGGTGGCGTCGTCGCCCTGCGCTTTGAGGTCTTGAGCGCGGCCACGCTGGCCGCGTGGCAGGTGCCGCCGCCCCGCTTTCATGTCGAGTTGCATGGCGCCGGTCATGTGGGTCAGGCCATCGTCAAGCTGCTGAGCGATCTGGATTGCAGCGTGCGCTGGATCGACGAGCGCGCCGATGACCTGCCGGAATGGGATGCCCAAGCCGGCCTGCCCGACCCGACGATGCTGGCCGCCCTGCCGGAGCACATCACCTGGCTGCCCACCGAGGCCGCCGAGCGCGAGGTGTCCGACGCTCCGGCGGACGCCTGTCATCTGGTGCTGACGCACCGCCATGATCTGGATCTGAAAATCATCGACGCCGTGCTGCGCCGCGGCGACTTTCGCTTCGCGGGCCTCATCGGCTCCCAGACCAAGCGGGCGCGCTTTCTGCACCGACTGGCCGAACAGGGCATCGAGCCCGACAAACTGGACCGGTTGACCTGCCCCATCGGTCTACCCGACATCCAGGGCAAGGAGCCAGCCGTGATTGCCATCGCCGTGGTCGCGCAATTGCTGGCAAAACACGCCGCCTGACACGAGCCGCCGTCGCCTGATGCGACACCACACCGCTCAGGCTTCGGTTCCGGCGTGGACGTCGGCGTCCGCCAAGTTGGTCTGGTTGCGTCCGCCATGCTTGGCCCTGTACAGCGCCGCGTCGGCACGGCTGATGAGCGTCTGCGCTGCCTCGCCCAACGCCGGCTGCACCACCGCGACCCCCAGACTCACCGTCACCACATGGTGGGCACTGTCCAGGTGGGGGATGGCCAGCGCCTCGATGGCATGGCGCACACGCTCTGCCAGGTTCAGCGCCCCGGATGCATCGTCTTCGGCCACCAGGATGACAAACTCTTCACCACCGTAACGCGCAGGCTGATCTCCTGCGCGACGACACTGCTCGGTGAGCACACGTGCAATGCCACGCAGGCAATCGTCTCCCGCCAAGTGGCCATAGCGGTCATTGAACAGCTTGAAGTGGTCAACATCCAGCATGATCAACCCCAGCGACTGCCCTGAGCGCATGGCCCGCGCCCACTCCTGCGCCAGCATCACATCAAAGCGACGCCGGTTGGCCACGCCAGTCAGACCATCGGTGTGCGACAACTGGGACAGCACCTGATTGGCTTGCTCCAGCTCGGCCGTACGCTCGGCCACCTGCCGCGTCAACTCATCGGTGTGATCGCGGATCTGCCCCGCCATGTGGCCGAGCGCGTGCGACAAAGTCTGCACCTCCGCAATGGCGCTGCCGGTGTTGTGGGGGTTGGACCAGTCCCCCTGTCCCAGGCGATCGGCCCATTGGCTCAGGCTCACCAGCGGCCGCGCCAGGCGCTCGCTGAGTGCCCATGCGGCCAGCATGCCTCCGGCCATGAGCATCAAGGCCACCAGCAGCACATTGCCCAGCACACCCTCGCTGGGGGCCGCAAAGCGGCTCTGGGGCATGACCACACCAATGGTCAGGCTGGGCCCATCGGGCAATTGATAGGTCCACCAGTCAATCAGGTGGCGCTCGCCATCGACCTCGCGGAAAGTGCGCCCCCGAGCCCGCCCCTTCTCACGGATGGCGTCTCCGGCAGCCCGGATCAAGGGGTTGTCGCTGGCCCGCGCCGCGATCCGCTCAACCCCGCGGTCGATGAGCCGATACACCGGTTCATCGGTGGAAGCGGCCAGCAGTTTGCCGTCGCTTTCCGCCAAAAAAGCCACCCCGCCCAGGTCCTGGGTGATGTCTGAGAGCAAAACCTTGAGCTGCGACAGCGCGACGTCAGCCGTCACCACGCCGATGAAACGCTGCTGCTGGTCGACCAAGGGTGCGGACATGCCGATCCCCATGGCGTCGTAGTTGCCGGCGTCATCATCAATGGCATATCGATAGGCCGAGTACCAGCCCGGCCCATTGGCTGCGACCGCGGCCTTGAACCAGGGCCGGGTACGCGTATCGAAATGCTGATTGCCGCGGGACAGCAACTCCCCTCGCAAATGCACATCGTCCACGCGGTAAATGTGAATCGCTCGTCCGGAGGCAATACGCGCTTCCAGCAGACGCAGCCCCTTGTCCCGGCCCACCGGTGGGCGACTTGCCGCCAGGTACTCCCCTTGTGCCGTCCCCATGGAGAGGAAGGTCAGCAAGGGCTGCTGGCGAATCTGGAGCACAAAGTTGCGGATGACCGCATCGCGGTCGCTCGGATGGACCGCGCCAGAGCGAAACTGGTCGGCACTGTAAGCCAGCACGCGACGCGGCACCTCGAAAAATTGCACGACCTTGTCGTACACGCGCGCGCCCACCTCACTGGCCAGATCCTCCTGGAACCGCTCGGAGGTGCTGACCGCCGTGCGATAGGCAAACCAGCCTTGCACCACCACCGCCGGCACCACCATGAACAGCAGGGCGCCAATGATGATGACCTGCAGCCCCACACTGCGCTCACCCGTAGGCGTTGACTCGGTCATGGCGCGCGATCGCAGCACCCGCCCCAGGTACACCGTGAGCCACGCCAGACACAGCGACACCAGTACCCCGCCGATGCGGATCGGCCAGGGTTGCCACGCCTGCGCCAGCACCTGCGGCTTGGGACGTGCAGCAATCCGCCACGTCCCTTGCGGCAAAGGCACCTCGACGTTCAAGCTGCCTTGATGCAGCAGGCGGGCGTCGCCCACATACAGCTGCCCCCCTGTCACAGCCCCCGTCTCGAACGCGATCGCATAGTCAAAGGGCAATTGCGCCGGGTCCAGGCCAGCCTGGGACAGCAAGCCGTCCAGCTCCACCGCCATGGACACAATGCCCAGCAGCGCGCCGGGGCGTCCGGCCTCTGGAGCCGCGAACATCGGCACCCGGCTGACCACGGCCAACCGTTCGCTTTGCACCAGGCGCACCGGCCCCGTGAGCACACCCTGACGACTGTCGATGGCCCGCCGCACCCCAGCCATCTGATCCGGTCGAAGGCGGTAATCCAGCCCCAAGACAGCCTGATTGCCGCGCACGGGATGAACGCGCTTGACCACGGTCCCCTGCGAGACCGTCATGTTGACGATGTGCGGATGCCTGGACTGCGTCTCGGTCGCCAGACGCTGCCACACCGCATCATCGAGCGGCGCATGGGTGGCCACGCGGGCCGCCAACTCCTTGCTCAACTGCAAGACGTCTGCCAGCGCCAGCGCCAATTGCTGGCTCGCAGCCTCCAGCTGAGCACTGTTTTGCCGCTGCAATGCCTGCTCGGCCCGATGATGACCGTACAGATCCACCCCCAGGGTCAGCGCCAGCCCCAGCAAGAAAACCAGCAGCGCGTGAATGAATGGGTGGCGCGCCATGAGCAAGGGGGAAATGAGCCCCAGTCAGGGCGAGGTCAAACAACTTACAGTGTAAGCAAGTTCGCACCGTCGGCCCGTCATCTTTGTCACGGTAAGGCGCCTCGCGACACGGGGCGATATAGTCGGCGCCCCATGCCGCAGCTTCTCATCGTCACCGCCCTGTGGGCCTTCTCGTTCAGCCTGATCGGGCAATATCTGGCCGGCCAGGTCGACAGCGACTTTGCCGTGCTCGTTCGCGTCGGCATCGCCGCCCTGATCTTTGCTCCCTTCACGCTCTGGCGTGGCCTGCCGCGCGCGCTGCTGGGCGGGTTCTGGCTGGCAGGTGCCTTGCAATTTGGCGTCACCTACCTGTGCCTGTACCGCAGTTTCGAGGTGCTGACCGTGCCAGAGGTGCTGCTGTTCACGGTGCTCACGCCTCTCTACGTCACCCTGATCGACGATGCCCTGGTGCGTCGTTTCAACCCGTGGGCGCTGGTGGCGGCGGCGGTCGCTGTCGGGGGCGGAGTCATCATCCGCCTCCAGCCCCTCACCGGGGACTACCTGTGGGGCTTTGTGCTCCTGCAGGTCGCCAACTTCACCTTTGCCGCCGGGCAGGTGCTGTGCCGCCACCTGCTGGCCCGCTACCCCACGCCCCAGCCGCTCTACCGCTTCTTCGGCCATTTATTTCTGGGTGCCCTGCTGCTGGCGGTGCCGGCCTGGCTGCTGTGGGGCGATGCGGGCAAGCTGCCCCACACTGCTTTGCAGTGGGGTGTCCTGGGCTGGATGGGCGTGTTCGCCACCGCGCTAGGCATGTACTGGTGGGTGCTGGGCAGCACCCGGGTAGACGCTGGTACGCTGGCCATCATGAACGAGCTGCACGTGCCGGCGGGTCTGCTGGTCAATGTGCTCATCTGGAATCGCGATGCCGACCTGCCCCGCCTGGCGGCTGGCGGCACGGTGATCCTGGCCTCGCTGTGGCTCAACCGCTGGGGCCAGCGGGCCCGCTTGATGAAAGCAGACCGGCCCGCCACCTGAGTGCCCATTTTTTGAGCACACCAGGCCCGCCCCCAGGGACGAGGCGATTCATACAAGTGTTTCTCACAAGGTTGTCCACAGCTTCCGGGGACAACTCGATCCCGTCCATCCCCAAGGGCATGACTGGGATTTTCGGAAATCTGTATAAGCTCGACCGTTCTCCTGATTTTCCCTGATCCATGTACCTCGCGTCCCTGGCGGTCATCGCCAACTCCGGCACCCTCACAGAGCGCCTGTCTGCCCTGCACACCCGCCTGCTGGAAACCGTCCCGATCGTTGACCGCATCGCCTGCGCGCTTTACGAGGCCAAGGACGATCAGCTCAAGACCTTCATCAACAGCACGCGCACGGGCGAAGCCATCGTGGGTTACGAGGCCTCGCTGTCCAACAGCCGCGCCCTGAGTCAGCTTGCCCAGAGTGGTGACTTTCGGGTGCTCGACGACATCGCATCGGCCATCCACGCCGACACGGCGCACAGCCAGTGGCTCAAGGCCCAAGGTTACCAATCGTCCTTCACCGTGCCTTTGTTCGAGCACGGAAAGTTGCTCGGCTTCATCTTTTTCGATTCATGTCAGCGGGCGGCGTTCACCCCCCAAGTGCAACGCGATCTGGTGCTCTACACCAGCCTGATCAGCATGATGATCTCCAGCGAGATGGCCACCATCCGGGCCATGATCGAGTCGACCAAGCTGGCGCGCGAACTCACCGAGTTGCGTGACTTCGAAACCGGTGCCCACCTGGACCGCATGGCGCGTTACTCGCGCCTGATCGCACGCGCCATTGCACCCCAGCGTGGTCTCAACGACGAGTTCGTCGAAGGCGTGTACCTGTTTGCCCCGATGCACGACATCGGCAAGATTGGCGTCCCCGACCGCATTCTGCTCAAGCCCGGCCGACTGGACCCTGAGGAGCGCGCCATCATGGACAGCCATGTGGCCAAGGGCGTCGAGATCATCGAACGCATCATCGGCAAAGAAGGCGAGTGTCACTTCCCGGAAAGCGATCTGCTGCGCAACATCGTGCAACACCACCACGAGATGCTTGATGGTTCAGGCTACCCCCAAGGGATCCAGGGCGACGCCATCCCGGTGGAGGCCCGCATCGTGGCCGTGGCTGATATTTTTGATGCACTGACAGCGCTGCGTCCCTACAAAAAAGAATGGTCGCTGGACGAGGCCTTCGCGGAACTGCAGCGCCTGGCCGATGAAGGCAAACTGGATACGGAGTGCGTGAACGCGCTGGTGGCACAACGGGCAGCCGTCGCGGACATTCACACCCGGTACATCGACAGCCACCCGAGCAGCGCGGCTCGGCCCTGAGGCCGCCGTCACCATGCCGGTGGCTTGGCGTGATCCACCCATCAAGCCAGTTTCAGGCAGACTACCCCGGCGACGATCAGGCCCAATCCAACCCAGCGCAGCAGCAGACTGGGGTCGCCGAAAAAGAACACCCCCACCAGGAAGGCTCCGGCCGCACCAATGCCGGTCCACACCGCATAGGCCGACCCCATGGGGATGCCCTTGAGCGCCAGCCACAGGAACAGCCCGCTCAGGCCCATGCAGACGACAGCGAGCAACACCCCCCAGAGCCTCATGGAGGGGTGGGAGGCCAGCTTCAAGCCCAGGGGCCAGCCGATTTCGAACAGTCCGGCCACCACCAGATAAAGCCAGTGCGCGCCGCCACTCATATGTCAACCTTCATCACAGTATGGTAAAAATACGTCCCAATATATAAAACAACAGGGATGCAGTCTGCACAAGGTCGCAGGTCGCGCCACCTTCATCTGACGCCGAGCAACGGGGCATCAAGGGCCGTCACGGCACTCTAGCACCGCGCTCACGCCCTGACAGTTCTTCAGGGCATTCGCGGTATTCAGGTGTCCTTTGCAGCAAAGCCTCTTGACGATACATGCCTCCCCTGAACGACTTGCAGCCCGCACAGATCGGCTTGGCCATGGCCTTCCTCCAGGAAGGGGTGATCGCCCTGGCGTGGGTGATCACTGGATGGCTGCTCAAGGACGTGCGCCGCCCTGCCTGGCACTGGGCCAGCTTCTCCTTGCTCAGCGGTGGCTCGTTCCTGAATTACGTGGTCAGTGCACATGCGCAGATGGAGACGGTGCGCCTGCTCGGCAACACCCTGTTCGTGGGTGCGCTGCTGTTACAGACGCGCGGTTTGCTGCTGTTCACCGGGCAAGGCGCTGACGACCGCCGCGCCATCGGCATCTTGGTTCTGCTGCTTGCGACCCTGTGGCTGTGGCCGACCCATGCAGACGCGCCCTGGCGTGTGGCCAGCACCTCCGCCATATCGGCCCTGTGCTGCCTGTGGACGTCATGGATCGTATGGCGCCACATGCGCCAAGAGATTCAGCGCCGCCGATGGATGGCGCTGTTCACCCTTCCCAGCATCCTGGGTGCGCTGGTATTGGTGCACCGGGCTGTCATGGCCTTGCTGAGCCCGCAGCAGCTGATCCAGACCAGCATCGAGGGCACCTCGATCAGCCTGACGTCGGCCATGCTGTGGGTGCTGCTGTCATTGAGCCTGCAACTGACACTGTTCGGGCTGGTGATCTTCAAACTGGGCAACCAACTGCGCAAGGCGGCGCGACATGACCGCCTGACCGGCCTGCTCAACCGCCACGCCATGGAAGATGCGCTCACCCAGGAGCGACACCGGGCACGGCGCGTGGGCACCCCTTTCTCGGCGCTGATGATCGACATCGACCATTTCAAGCAGATCAACGACCGGCTCGGTCATGCGGCGGGTGACCACACTTTGCGTGCCGTGGCGCAACATCTGCGCAAGCAACTGCGCACCACCGATGTGGTGGCCCGCTGGGGCGGTGAGGAGTTCCTGGTCTTGCTGCCCGGCACCAGCCGTGCCGAAGCCTGCCATCTGGCCGACAAGCTCTGTGACAGTCTGCGCCTGCTGCCCATCCCCTGGGGAGGTCAACACCTGGCCTGTACCGTCAGCATCGGCATCGCCCAATGGCGCCCCACGGGGGACACCGTCGATGCCTTGCTCGCGCGGGCCGACCAAGCCCTCTATCGAGCCAAGCACGACGGACGCAATCAAGTGTGTGTTGAGCCCACGATGGTGCAAACTGGTCACCTCGCCGCTTAGCCGCTGCCCCGCGCAGTGCGCCCACCTGCCATGACCTCGGTGACCGACCTGCCCGCCCTGTCTGCCAAGCAACTGCATCACACCTGCGACCCGCATCAGTTCGATTTTCAGACCACGGCCGAGCTGGAAGACCTGGGCGAGCTGATCGGCCAGATGCGCGCCATGGAAGCGGTGCAGTTCGGCACTGGCATGCGCCATGAGGGCTACAACATCTATGTGCAAGGCCCCTCGGGCATGGGCAAGCGCAGCATGGTGCGGCAACTGCTGGCCCACAAGACGCCCACCGAGGCCGACCCACTGGAGTGGTGCTACCTGCACAACTTCAAGCAGCCCCACAAGCCACAGGCCCTGAGCCTGCCCCCCGGACGCGGTGCCGACTTGCGCGACCAGATGGCCAAGCTGGTGGACTACCTGCGCAGCGCCATCCCTGGCCTGTTCGAAAGCGACGAGTACCGGTCCAAGGCCGAGGCCATCCAGCACGCCTTCAGCCAGCGTGAAGAAGCCGCGCTCAAAGCCCTGGGCGACGAGGCCGAAAGCCAGCAGATCTTTCTGCTGCGCACCCCGAGCGGCTTCACCTTCGTCCCCACGCGCGACGGCGAGGTCATCCCGCCCGACGACTTCAACAAGCTGCCCGACGACGAGAAGCAACGCATTGCGACGGCCATCAGCGGCTTGCAGGACAAGCTGGGCAAGATCCTGGAGATGCTGCCGCGCTGGCGCAAGGAGCGCGCCGAGCAGGTCAAGCAACTCAACCAGGACAACACGCTGCTGACCGTCAAGCACGCCCTGGACGACATCCGCGCCCGCTTCGCCGACGTGCCCGCCGTGCTGGCCCATCTGGACGTGGTGCAGCAGGACATGGTCGAGCATGTCGACGACTTCAAGAACCCCGACGAGACCACGCAGATGGGCGGCGGTCTGGCCTTCGTCACGCACGAAACCTTCCACCGCTACCAGGTGAACGTGCTGGTCACGCAGAAAGCGGGCTCAGGCGCACCCGTGGTGACCGAAGACAACCCGACCTACGGCAACCTGATCGGCCGCATCGAGCACCTGCAGCAATTCGGCGCCCTGGTCACCGACTTCACGCTGATCCAGGCCGGCGCGCTGCACCACGCCAACGGCGGCTACCTGCTGCTGGACGTGCGCAAGCTGCTCATGCAGCCCTTCGCCTGGGAAAGCCTCAAGCGCGCCATCCAGTCACGCGAGATACGGCTGGAGTCGCTGGCGCAGATGTACAGCCTGGTCAGTACCGTCTCGCTGGAGCCTGAGCCCATCCCGCTGCACGTGAAGGTCATTCTGTTTGGCGACCGCCTGTTTTACTACCTGCTGCAGGAGTACGACCCGGACTTCGGCGAGCTGTTCAAGGTGTCGGCTGATTTCGAAGACCGCATCGAGCGCAACCCCGACACGCACATGCTTTATGCGCGCATGGTGGCCACCCTCACCCGCAAGGACAAGTTGCTGCCCTTCGACCGCGGCGCCGTGGCGCGGGTGATCGACTTCAGCGCCCGCATGGTGGAGGACACCCAGCGCCTGAGCACCCACATCCGCCGCGTGGCCGATCTGATGCGCGAGGCCGATTACTGGGCCCGGCAGTCCGGCCATGGCACGGTGGCCGCCACCCATGTGCAGCAGGCCATGGACGCGCAGATCCGCCGCCACGACCGCGTGCGCTCGGAGCTGAACGAAGCCATCCTGCGCGGCATCATCCTCATCGACACGCAAGGGGCCGTGCAGGGGCAGGTCAATGGCCTGTCGGTGCTGGACCTGGGTGATTTCGCCTTCGGCCAGCCCAGCCGCATCACGGCCATCACGCGCCTGGGCGAAGGCGAGGTGCTCAACATCGAGCGCGAGGTCAAACTCTCGGGCGCGCTGCACTCCAAGGGCGTATTGATCCTGTCGTCCTTCCTGGGCGGCCGCTACGCACGCAACCAGCCACTGTCCCTGTCGGCCAGCCTGGTGTTCGAGCAGTCCTACGGCCACATCGATGGCGACAGCGCCTCGCTGGCCGAAACCTGCGCCCTGCTGTCCGACCTGGCCAAGGCACCCATCCAGCAGGCGCTGGCAGTCACCGGCTCCATCAACCAGTTGGGGCAGGTGCAGGCCATCGGTGGCGTCAATGAAAAGATCGAAGGTTTTTTTGACATCTGTGCCGCCCGAGGTTTGAGCGGGGCGCAAGGTGTGTTGATCCCGTCATCGAACGTCCAGCATTTGATGCTGCGCCACGATGTGGTGGAGGCCGTGGCCGCGGGGCGGTTCCACGTGTGGGCGGTGGACAGCGTGGACCAGGCGATCACCTTGCTGACGGGGATCCCGGCGGGCGAGCCCGACGCGCAGGGCGAGTATCCCCCTGGCAGCGTCAACCACCGGGTGATGGCCCGCCTGAAGGAGCTGACCGAGCTTTGGGAAGAGAAGGAAGAAGCTGAGGACGATGAGGCCGGGGACGGCCCGCATCACAAGGCCAAAGCCAAGGGGGTAGGCCATGGCGACGAGGAAAGCCAGCCCTGACTTATCCCCGCATCCTGTGGACAACCTTGTTGGCAAGCTTGGGGTTTGAGGGTTCCCCCCAGGGGGAAAGCTTGGAGTGCCTCAAATTAAGGCAAATCCGTGACAAGCTCCGCTTTTCGGACAAAGGTGGCGCTCTGGATGGCTCAGACACGATACAAGTGTGTAACATGTCGTCATCTCATCCGTGAGATCCGGCTTTCCTCCCTGAGTCGGCGTGCAGCGTGATCTTCATCCCTGCACATTCGCCCGCTCGTCTTCAGATGGGCGGGCTTTTCTTTTTGTGACACGCTAGCGATCCACACCGTGCCGACGACCCCGCTCGCACCGAGCAACGAACCCGCCAGCCCCTGCATCCGGCAATGCCGGGTGGTTCACCGTCGACTGGCCAAGGGCGAGCCCTTCACCTCGTTGTGTGCCTCATGCGGCCGCACGATCGATGACATCGCGGGCTGGCAGCGCATGAGTGCCCCGGCCAAGCGTTCCTGTATCCAGGCCGCCGCCGCCCGCCTTCAACTGCCTGGGCTCAAGGCAGGGACCTGAACCAGCGCGCCAGCACCGCCCGCTCTGCGTCGGTGATCTGGGTGGCGTTGTTCATGGGCATGGCCTTGAGCACCACGGCCTGCTGGTAAATGTTTTGCGCGTGCTGGCTGAGGGCCTCAGGGCTGTCCAGCCGCACGCCCTTGCTGGCCAGTTGGGCGTTGTGACACATCAGGCAACGCTGCTCGATCACGTTCTGAGCCAGGGCGAGGCGCTGCGCGGGGGTTTCGTTCAGCGCCGCCACCGGGGTCGCGGGCCCCGGCGCCGGTGCCAACCACACGGCCACACCCAGCAAGATGCCCACGCTGGCGATCGCCCAGCCCCAGGGCGCACGCTGCCCGGCCATCTCGGTCTTGTGACGCGCCACAAAGAACTGTCGGATCAAGGCCCCCGCCAGCATGATCAGCACCAGCACCAGCCAGTTGTGCGGGTGACTGTAGGCCCAGCCGTAGTGGTTGCTCAACATCGCAAACAATACCGGCAGGGTGAAGTAGGTGTTGTGCACGCTACGCTGCTTGCCGCGCAGGCCGTGCAGCGGGTCCACCGGCTCACCGGCCCGCATGGCCGCCACCACCTTGCGCTGCCCCGGAATGATCCAGAAGAACACGTTGGCGCTCATGGCCGTGGCCACCATCGCCCCCACCAGCAAGAAGGCTGCGCGGCCGGCAAACAGCTGGCAGGCCAGCCAGCTGGCGCCCACCACCACGGCAAACACCAGCGCCCCCAGCAAGCGCTCGCTGTTCGGGCGGCGACCCACGGTGCGGCACAGCACGTCGTAGATCAGCCAGAAGCCCACGAGGAAACCCAAGGCGGCATGCACCGCGGCCACCGGAGGCCAGTCGTACCGGCTCTTGTCGATCAGGAAGGTGCCGGCATTGAACAGGTACATCACCGTGAACAGGGCAAAGCCGGTGAGCCAGGTGCTGTAACTCTCCCAATAGAACCAGTGCAGGTGCTTGGGCAGCGCTGGGGGCGCACCCATGTACTTCTGCGGGTTGTAGAACCCGCCGCCATGCACGGCCCACAGCTCGCCGCTCACCCCTCGCTCTTTGAGCTTGGGATCAGTGGGTGGGGTCAGGTGGTTGTCCAGCCAGACGAAATAGAACGAGGCTCCGGCCCACGCGATCGCCACGATCACGTGCGTCCAGCGCAACAGCAGGTTGACCCATTCCAGGGCGTAGGTCAGCAAGGGGCTGGCTTCAAGCATGTCGGTCCCTTTCAGCTGCCACGGTAGGTGGAATAGGCCCAGGGGCTCACCAGCAGGGGCACGTGATAGTGGGCCTGGGCATCGGCCACACCGAACTCCAAAGGTACCTGACCGAGGAAAGCCGGCGTGGGCAAGGCCACGCCCTTGGCACGGAAATAGCGTTCTACGTCAAAGACCAGTCGGTACACGCCGCAGCGGAAGTCAGTGCCTGCCAGCATCGGGCCGTCCACCCGGCCATCGGCGTTGGTCACCACCTCGCGCAGCAGCTGCCATGTGGGTGCGCTGGCGCCGCCAGGGGCGTCACAGCGCACGTACAGGGCAATGGCCATGCCTGCAGCCGGCGCGCCGTGGACCGTGTCCAGCACATGGGTGGTCAGGCGTCCGCCGGTGGAAGGCGGGTTCACGGGGTCAAGAGGAGTGGGCTGGGTCATGATGAGGCAAGGTTGGCCATGGCGTGATCGAAAGCTTGCGCAGCATTTGCAAAACTGTATACACTTTAACCATGATGAGTGACGCACGCAAGCCACCTGATGCACCTGTCGTGCCAACACGCCGGGCGCCCAAGCAACGCAAGGTCGATGTGGATGCCTTTCCCACCGATCTGACTGCCCATGCGGCCGACCCGCAGGACGCCGACACCTCCAGCACCGAGCAGATCGTGCTGTCCGTGACGCGGGCCATCGTCGAGCATCGCTTGCAGCCCGGCACCAAGCTGGTCGAACAAAAGCTGGGGGACCGTTTCGGGGTGTCACGCACCATCGTGAGGCAGGCGCTGTACCGCCTCTCCGAGCTCAAGCTGGTCAAGCTGGAGCCCGCTCGTGGGGCCTTTGTCGCGTCGCCCTCCATCCAAGAGGCCCGCGAGGTGTTTGCCGTGCGCCGCATGGTCGAGTCGCAGATGTTGCGCGACCTGATTGCCTGCATCACAAAGGCCGACCTGCGTGAACTCCACGCCCACATCCAGGCTGAACGCGATGCCGTGCAACGCATCGACGTGCCCACGCGCACCAAGCTGTTGTTCGACTTCCACGTCAAGCTCGCGCAGGTGCTGGGCAACCAGGTGCTGACCGACCTGATGCAGGAGCTGGTGTCGCGCTGTTCGCTCATTTCGCTGATGTACCAGTCGGCCGACGACGCCGAGACCTCGAACGCCGAGCACGTCGACATCCTCCAGGCCATTGAGGCGCGAGATGCCGACCGTGCCGTGCAACTGCTCCACGACCACCTGGCCGCCGTGGAGCGCCAATTGACCGAACACCCGCGCACGCCGGGCCTGGCCTCACCAGCCAAGCCCACACCAAACTGATGCCATGACCGACGCCCCCTACCCTCGCGATCTGATCGGCTACGGCCGCACACCGCCCCACGCGCAATGGCCCCATGGCGCACGCATTGCCGTGCAGTTCGTGCTCAACTACGAAGAAGGCGGCGAGAACAGCGTGCTGCATGGCGATGCTGGCAGCGAGCAGTTCCTCAGCGAGATGGCCAACCCGCCCGCCTATGCCGACCGGCACCTGAGCATGGAATCGATCTACGAATACGGCTCCCGCGTGGGCGTGTGGCGCATCCTGCGCGAGTTTGAAAAGCGCGGCTGGCCCCTGACGGTGTTTGGCGTGAGCATGGCCCTGCAACGCCACCCCGAGCTCACCCGTGCTTTCGTTGACCTGGGCCACGAAATCGCCTGCCACGGCTGGCGCTGGATCCACTACCAACAGGTGGACGAAGCCACCGAGCGCGAGCACATGCGCATCGGCATGCAGATCATCGAAGAGCTGACCGGTCAGCGCCCCCTGGGCTGGTACACCGGCCGCGACAGCCCCAACACCCGGCGCCTGGTGGCCGACGATGGCGGCTTTGTCTACGACAGCGACTACTACGGTGACGACCTGCCCTTCTGGACCACCGTGACGCGTACCGACGGCCAGACCGTGCCTCACCTCATCGTGCCCTACACGCTGGACGTCAACGACATGCGCTTTGCCCTGCCCCAAGGCTACGCACAGGGCGAAGACTTTTTCACCTACCTGAAGGACACGTTCGATCTGCTCTATGCCGAAGGTGACCCCGACGGCGACAACGCCCCCAAGATGATGAGCGTGGGCATGCACTGCCGGCTGCTCGGTCGACCCGGTCGCTTCCGGGCCTTCCAACGCTTCCTGGACCACGTGGCCCGCCACGAGCACGTCTGGGTGTGCCGGCGCATCGACATCGCACGGCACTGGCAAGCCGTTCACCCTTTTCAAGCCTGATTCCCATGCTGGTCATCCCCAACCTCAAGCTGGCTCAGCTCAACGACGCCGACCAGCCCACCTTCGCCGCCTTGCTCGACGGCATCTACGAGCATTCGCCGTGGATTGCCGAAGCCACCTGGGCACAGCGCCCGTTTCAAAGCCTGGCGCACCTGAAACACGCCCTGGCTCAGACCGTGCGCGAAGCCAGCGTCGACCAACAGCTGGCCCTGATCCGTGCCCACCCCGAACTGGCCGGCAAAGCGGCCATCGCCGGACAGCTCACGACCGAGTCCAAAAACGAGCAGAGCCAGGCTGGCCTCACCCACTGCAGCCCGGACGAATTTGCGCGCTTGCAGCAGCTCAATGCCGACTACAAGGCCCGTTTCGGTTGGCCCTTCATCCTGGCCGTGCGCGGCCCCCGTGGCACGGGCCTGAGCCGCACGCAAATCATCACCACCTTTGCGCGACGCCTGCAGACCCCGCCCGATGCCGAACGCGCCGAGTGCCTGCGCCACATCCACCGCATTGCCGAAATTCGCCTGAACGACAAGTTCGGCGCGCTGCCTGCGGAGGGCAACCAGATCCTCGACTGGGCCGGCGCCCTGGCCGCCCACACCGAAGGCCAAGGCAGCAATGGGATGGACGATCGACCGCCCCTGACCCTCACCTACCTCACCCCCGCCCACCAGTCAGCGGCCACGCAGTTGCAGATCTGGATGCGGGCCTGTGGCTTTGACGAGGTCAAGCTCGATGCGGTCGGCAACGTGGTGGGCGTGTACCACGGCAGCGAGCCCACCGCAGCGCGCCTGCTCACAGGCTCACACTATGACACTGTGCGCAACGGAGGTCGGTACGATGGCCGCCTCGGCATCCTGGTGCCCATGATGTGCGTGCAGACCTTGTTCCGATCCGGTCGGCGCTTGCGCCACGGCATCGAGGTCGTGGCCTTTGCCGAAGAGGAAGGCCAGCGCTTCCCCGCCACCTTCCTGGGCTCCAGCGCGCTGGTGGGCGACTTCCAGCCCGAATGGCTCGATCTGGTTGATGCCGACGGCGTCACCCTGCGCAAGGCCATGACAGACGCCGGCCTGAGCGCCCAGCTCAAAGACATTGCGGCGCTCAAACGCGACCCGGCCCGCTACCTGAGCTTTGTCGAAGTGCACATCGAACAAGGCCCCGTGCTCAACGCGCGCGACCTGCCGCTGGGCATCGTAACCGGCATCAACGGCAGCGCCCGCTTCACCGGCGAGGCCACCGGCGTGGCCTGTCATGCAGGCACCACGCCCATGCCCATGCGCCAGGATGCGGCCCTGGCCGTGGCCGAGATCGCCCTGTACACCGAGCGCCGCGCCCTGCAAGACCAGGACTCGCCCCATGGCCCGTCCGTGGGCACTATGGGGGTGATGCAGGTGCCGCAAGGCTCGGTCAACGTGGTGCCCGGCCGGTGTCAGTTCACCCTCGACCTGCGCGCCCCCACCAACCGCCAGCGCGACGAACTGGTGGAAGACGTGGACGCCTTTGTGTACACCGTCGCCCGCCGTCGAGGCGTGGAGATCGAGCTCATCCAGAACCTGCAGGCATCCGCAGCCCCCTCTGACCCGGCGTGGCGAGCCCGCTGGGAAGCGGCGGTCACCAGCCTGGGCCTGCCCGTGTTCCACCTGCCCAGCGGCGCCGGCCACGATGCGATGAAGCTGCACCAGGTAATGCCGCAAGCCATGCTGTTTGTGCGCGGCGGGCATGACGGCATCAGCCACAACCCGCTGGAAACCATCACCAACGACGACGCCCAACTCTGTGTGGACGCCTTCATGCACCTGCTCGACGCACTCTGACCATGGCACCCTCATCTGACGCCCCCGCCCGCCAAGACGCCTACGCCGCTTTGGACCAGTGGATCGACGCCCACTTCGACGAGGAAGTGCGCTTTCTGCAAGCGCTGGTGCAGGTGCCCACCGACACGCCGCCGGGCAACAACGCCCCGCACGCCGAACGCACTGCCGCGCTCTTGTCCGACTTCGGCTGGCACGCCGAACAGCATGCCGTGCCCAGCGAGCAGGTACACGCTTACGGCCTGCAAAGCCTCACCAACCTGATCGTGCGACGCCACCTGGGCGAAGGCGGGCGCACCGTCGCCCTCAATGCCCACGGTGATGTGGTCCCCCCCGGTGAAGGCTGGACCCACGCGCCCTACGGCGGCGAGGTGGTGGACGGCAAGCTCTACGGCCGCGCCGCCGCCGTCAGCAAGAGCGACTTTGCCACCTACAGCTTTGCCCTGCGTGCGCTTGAAGCGCTGCAACAGCAAGCCGATGCCCCTTCACTGAAAGGCGCGGTCGAACTGCACTTCACCTACGACGAAGAGTTCGGTGGCGAACTGGGCCCCGGCTGGCTGCTCAGCCAGGGCCTGACGAAACCTGACCTGCTGATCGCGGCCGGCTTCAGCTACGAAGTGGTCACCGCCCACAACGGCTGCCTGCAGATGGAGGTCACCGTGCACGGTCAGATGGCGCACGCCGCCATCCCCCACACCGGCATCGATGCCTTGCAGGGCGCCGTCGCCATCCTCAACGCGCTGTACGCCCAGAACACGCTCTACCAGGGCATCACCTCGCAGGTGCCAGGCATCACCCACCCCTATCTGAACGTGGGCCGCATCGAAGGCGGCACCAACACCAACGTCGTGCCGGGCAAGGTCGTCTTCAAGCTGGACCGGCGCATGATCCCCGAAGAGAACCCGGTCGAGGTCGAAGCCAGCATCCGCCGCGTCATCACCGAGGCGGCCGCCAGCGTGCCTGGCCTGCGCATCGACATCAAGCGCCTGCTGCTGGCCCAGCCTCTGCAGCCCCTGCCGGGCAATGCACCGCTGGTCCAGGCCATCCAGAAGCACGGCGAGGCGATCTTTGGTCAGCCCATCCCCACCTGTGGCACCCCGCTCTACACCGACGTGCGCCTGTACTGCGCCCAGGGCATCCCCGCCGTGATCTACGGCGCCGGCCCGCGCACCGTGTTCGAGTCGAATGCCAAGCGGGCCGACGAACACCTGGTGCTTGACGACCTGCGCAAGGCCACCAAGGTGGTGGCGCGCACCCTGCTCGATTTGCTGCACTGACAGCGACGCTCCCAAGCGCTACCCGGGTCTGGGCTCATCCCAGCCCCGGACCACTTCGCTACACTGAGCGGCATGCCTTTGCACACCCCCAGCCTGGCCGCAGCTGCCGCCGTGATCGCGCTGATCCTCGCGTTGAGCGTCCTGCTGGCCAGTTGGCGCCCCCGACGTGATGCGCTGCCGGCCACCGGCCTGGGCCTGCTGGCCAGCGCTGCCGCCTTTGCCTGTGCGGCCGGTGTGGGCCTGATGCCCGACTGGACCTCCGAGGTGGCTGCGCCCGTGGGGCAGTCGGTCGCCCTGTCTGCCTACACCTGGGGCTTGCTGCGCCTGCATGCGCGCGCCGCCCCCTGGCAGAACCTGACGGTGATGCCAGCCCTGATGGGCGTGCTCATGGTGTTCCTGGCCGACCTGCCCGCCGCCCGCGACCTGTCTCACGATGCCGTGCTCATCGTGCAATGCCTGGTGCTGCTGATCTGGGGCCAGCGCCTGGCCCCAGAGCACGGCCAGATGCACCGCCTGCTGATGCTGGGGGCAGGCCTGGGCCTGCTGATGAACATGCTGCATGGCGGGTACGTTTTGCTGGGCATCACGCCCACGTCGGAGCCACTCCCACTCACCCGGGCGGAAGCTTGGCGACTGGCCAGCGAGCTGATCCTGGCCTTTGTGCCCGCGTGCGCGCTGCTGCTCATGTCGCGCGAAGACCGCGAGATGGCGCTGCAGCGTCTGGCGCTGCGCGACCCCTTGACGGGCATTGCCAACCACCCGGCCATTGCGGAACGCTGCATCTCTGAAGTGGAGCAGGCGCGCCGCTCCGGCTCCCCGCTGGGAGTCGTCCTCATCGAGATCGACCAGCTCGCCTCCTTGCGAGCCCGGCAAGGCAAGGACGTGGTCAACGAGGCCCTGCAGCACACCGCCGCCCACTTGGCCGAGCGCATCCGCCGCTCCGACAGCGTGGGCCGCTATGGCCCGCACGCCTTCCTGCTGCTCTTGCCCAATACCCCCACGCCCGGTGCGCGCCATGTGCTGCGCGCCCTGCGCGAATCCATGCTGGACGCCCCGGCCCAGGGCTCTGGCGCCGATGTGCTGCCGCTGAGCATCAGCATGGGCCTGTGGTGCGGCGTGCCCAACCCCCGCGACAGCGCCGAATCCCTGATCGCGCAGGCGTCCACCGCCTTGCAAGCGGCCCAGGAGGCTGGCACCAACCGCATGCGCGTGGCCGTTTGAGTCCAGCGTGAAGCCCGTCCGCCCCCACCCAAGCATCCCACGGCCGCAGTGTGACGATGCGAGGGCGCCCGCCCGTGCTGGCGCGAGGCCCGGCACAATGTCGTCCGCCATGCCTTCTGCCATCCAACGCGGCACCCCTGCCTACCTGCGCGCCAACCTGGCGCTCTTCCTGGCCGGCTTCGCCACCTTCTCCCTGCTGTACTGCGTCCAGCCCCTGCTGCCCGCCTTCGCCAAGACCTTTGGCGTCAGCCCGGCCGAAAGCTCCCTGGCCCTGTCCCTGTCCACCAGCCTGCTGGCCTTTGCGATCCTCATCGCGGCCATCATCTCGTCCAGCGTCAAACGCCGACTCCTGATGGGGACGTCGATGATCCTGGCTTCGATCCTCAACATCGTCGCGGGCCTCGTGCCCGACTGGCACACCCTGCTGGCCTCGCGCGCCCTGACCGGCCTGGTGCTGGGCGGCGTCCCTGCGGTGGCCATGGCCTACCTGGCCGAAGAAATCGATCCCCGAGGCCTGGGCATGGCAATGGGCCTGTATGTGGCTGGCACCGGGGTCGGTGGCCTGGTTGGCCGGGTGGCTGCCGCCGGCCTCAGCGAATCCTTCGACTGGCACGTGGCCATGCTGATGCTGGGCACCGTCAACCTGCTCACCGCCGTGGGCTTCATTGCGCTCCTGCCCACCTCACGCAACTTCACGCCGCGCCCGCCTCAAGGCCTGCGCCATCACCTGCGCCTGTGGGGCGGCCACCTGCGCCAGCCTGGCCTGCCGCGCCTGTTCCTGATGAGTTTCACGGTGATGGGCTGCTTCGTCACGGTCTACAACTACGTCGGCTTTCACCTGATGGAGGCCCCCTACGGGCTCAGCCAGACGCAGATCGGCATCATCTTCATGGCCAACATCTTCGGCATCGTGTCCTCGTCCATCGCGGGTGGGCTGGCCGACCGCCACGGGCGTGCCCCGGTGCTCATCGTGGGCATCGCTTGCATGCTGCTGGGCCTGGCCCTGAGCCTGCACGCGCACCTGGCCGTGCTGCTGCTGGGCGTGGTGGTGCTCACGGCCGGATTCTTCATCGCCCATGCGGTGGCCAGCGCCTGGGTCGGTCGCCTGGCCCAAGGCGCCAAAGGCCACGCCTCCTCGCTGTACCTGCTCACTTATTACATCGGCTCCAGCACCATGGGTTCGGTGGGCGGCTGGTTCTGGGAATACGGTCATTGGCCCGGCGTAGCGGCGCTGAGTGGCACCCTCATGCTCATCGCCCTGGGCTTGGCGATCAGCCTGCGCCCCCTGGACAGCAAAGGCCCGCCCACCAGCGCAGCGCCCCGCACACCCTGATAATCGCGCCCATGCTTGATTCGCCCACCGAACCGCTCGTCCACACCTCGTTCTACCAATTCGCTGACCTGTCTGACCCCGATGCGGTGGTCGCCATCGTGCGCGAGCTGGTCGAACCGCTGACCGGCAGCGTGCTGGTCGCCAGCGAGGGCATCAGCGGCGCCCTGGCCGCCTCGGCCGATCGCATCGCGGCGTTCGAACACGCCCTGCGCACCGACCCGCGCCTGGCCGGCCACTTCCAGCACATCACCTTCAAGCACAGCGCCTGCGCCACCTCACCGTTCTGGAAGGTGCGCGTGCACAAGAAAGACGAGATCGTGGCCCTGGGCGTGCCCGGTGTCACCGGGGTCGCCCCCAATCCGGACCGCAGCCGCCACCTCAGCCCCCAGGCCTGGCGTGATCTGCTGGCGCAAGACGACGTCGTCGTGATCGACAACCGCAACAGCTTCGAATACCGACTGGGCCGCTTCCAGAACGCCATCGACCCGCAAGTCGACAACTTCCGCGACTTCCCCAGCTATGTGCAGGCCCACGCCGACCAGTGGAAGGCCGAAGGCAAGAAAGTCGCCATGTACTGCACTGGCGGCATCCGCTGTGAGAAAACCGGCATGTGGATGGAGAACCTGGGGCTGGATGTGTACCAACTGGAAGGCGGCATCCTTAACTTCTTCCAGTCCCTGCCCGATGCCGACCGCGACTGGCAGGGCGAATGCTTCGTGTTCGACAACCGCATTGCCATCGACACGAAACTGCAGGAAACCCCCACCACCGCCGACGAGGTCTACAACGACAGCCCGGACGAGGCCTGGCGTCTGGAGCGAGCACATCGCCTGGATTCGGTCAACCCGAAGTCTCACGGAAAGCCCTCATAACTTAGCAATTACCAACATCAAGTGATTGATTTGAAATGGAAAGATGTCATAGAATCTTCTCACAAATCATTTCAAAACTTGCCTGACACCCCCTGCCATGCGCCCCCCTCTGCAAGCGGCACGTGATCAACTGCCCAGCGTGCTGGGCCGCCACCCCGGCATCAGTGCGCCCGATCTGGCCGCGCAACTGGGCGTGAGCGTGCCCACCCTGCACCGGCTTTTGCAGGAACAAGCCGCACACATCGTGAGCGCCGGCAAGGCCCGCCGCACCCGCTACGCGCTGCGCCGCCCGCTGCGCGGCGACCTGCACGACCTGCCGCTGTACGAAGTCAGCCACGAAGGCCGCATTGAGCAAATCGGCACGCTGTCTGCGCTGCACCCCCAGGGCAGCTGCCTGCACCTGACCCTGCCCGACGGCCATCCCACCTGGCCTCTGCCTGACGAGGCTCGCGACGGCTGGTGGGACGGCCTCCCCTACCCGCTCTATGACATGCGCCCCCAAGGCTATATGGGACGCCAGTTCGCCCGAGCCGAACACCGCCAGTTGGGCGTGCCCGCTGCGCCCAACGAGTGGGGTGACGACGACATCCTCCACGTGCTGCGCCAGCGCGGCCACGACCTCAGTGGCAACCTGATCCTGGGCGAGACTGCCTGCGCGCTGTGGCAGCAGTCCCATCAGAGCCCACCAGCGCCTTTGGACGAGGACGCCGTCGGCCCCACCTATGCCCAACTGGCCGAAGACGCGCTCGCCAGCGGCGTGGCAGGCTCCAGCGCGGCAGGTGAGTTCCCAAAGTTCGCGGCACGCCGCACCTTGCCAGGCAGCCTCACCCCGCATGTGCTGGTGAAGTTCTCCGGGGCCGACGCCTCGCCTGCTGTCACACGCTGGTCTGACTTACTGGTGTGCGAGCACTTGGCCCTCATTCAAGCGGCCACACTGCCCGGCTTGCACAGTGCCCGCAGCCGCATCGTGGCGCACGCCGGTCGCACTTTCCTGGAGTTGGAGCGTTTCGATCGCCATGGCGAATGGGGCCGCAGCCGCCTGTCCAGCCTCGACAGCCTTCAAGGCGCTTTCCTGGGGGAGCGCAGCACCGAATGGCCGCTGCTCGCCGCGCGCCTGGCCACCCTGAAGCTGCTGTCACCGCACGACGCCGATCGCGTCACCGTGTTGTGGTGGTTCGGCCGCCTGATCGGCAACACCGACATGCACCTGGGCAACCTGAGCTTCGTGCCTGGCCCCACCTTGCAGCTGGCACCGGCCTACGACATGCTGCCCATGATGTACGCCCCCTTGCCCGGCGGTGAAGTGCCCCCCCGCGCCTTCCAACCCGACTGGCCCCTCCCCCCGCAGCGCCAGGCTTGGCAAACCGCCTGTGTGGCCGCACTGGCCTTCTGGCGCACCGCATCGGCCGACCCGCGCATCAGCGCCTCCTTCCGCCAACTGTGCGAGGCCAACGCACGCACCCTTGAGCATGTCGCGTCCCAAGTCTGACTACACCCCGCCGACACGCCAAGGTGTCAGCCCCAGCACCGTGGCGCTGCCCAGCGGCCCCTGGGCCACCGTGCTCGACTTCCTGAGCGAGCGCATCCCCGCCGTCTCGCGGGCCGATTGGGCTCAGCGCATGAGCCAGGGCGAGGTGCTCGACCCACAAGGCCACCCCGTCCCGCCTGAGGCGCCCTACCGCCCGCAGACCAAGCTCTACTACTGGCGCGCCCTGCCCTACGAGCACCCCGTGCCATTTGAAGAAACCGTGGTCTTTCAGGACGACTTCCTGATCGTGGCCGACAAACCGCACTTCCTGTCCGTCACCCCCAAGGGTCGCTACCTGCAAGAAACGCTGCTGGTGCGCCTCAAGCGCAAGCTCGGCATCGACACCCTGGTGCCCATGCACCGCATCGACCGCGAAACCGCGGGCCTGGTCGCCTTCACCATCCAGCCCGACACCCGCCACGCCTACCAGGCCTTGTTTCGGGACAAGGCCGTGCGCAAGACCTACGAGGCCATCGCCCCGTGGCGTGCCGACCTGACGCTGCCCATGGTCCGCCGCAGCCGTCTGGCCGAAAGCGAGCGCTTCATGGCCATGCACGAGGTCGAAGGCGAGACCAACGCCGAAACCGCGATCGAGTTGATCGACCGGCGCGGGCACTGGGGCCACTACCGGCTGCTGCCCGTCACCGGTCAAAAGCACCAGTTGCGCGCCCATCTCAACGCGCTGGGCATCCCCATCCTGCACGACCAGATCTACCCGGAACTGCAACCGGCCCTGCCGCCCGACGTGCCCCCGGATTTCAGCCGACCGCTGCAATTGCTGGCGCGCACCCTGGCCTTCACCGACCCCATCACGGGCGAGGAACGCGTCTTTGAAAGCCCACGTCGCCTGAGCCTGGACATCGTCGGCACGCAGCCCACCTGACGCCTTCCGAACAGGCCTGTTGACCGGCCACGGTCAGACCTGCACAGGCGGGCCCACGATCAGCGCAAGCTCAGAACACCCCCAGCGCCAGCCCCGCAGCCAACGACTCGCCCAGCGCCTGACAGCGCTCCAGGTCCTCGGGCGCAATCTGCTTGGGCGCCAGAATGGCCTCCGGCGTCTGCGCATGCGTGCACACGATCAAGGGCTCGGCGACCGGCTTCAGCCGCCACCCCGTGGCAATGCGCTCGATCTGCCGCGCCGCGTTGTGCCCATCGCTGCCCGCGCAGATCAGGCTGGCATACGGCCGGCCGTTGACCCGGTCGAGCACAGGGTAGTAACTGCGGTCGAAAAAATCCTTGAGCTGCCCGCTGATGGCCGCAAGGTTCTCCGGCGTCGCAAAGATCAAGCCTTCGGCCGCCAGAACGTCGTCCGGCCCCGCCTGCGAGGCGTGCAGCATCCGAACCTCGACGCCCTCCTCCGCCGCAGCACCCACGCGCGCGGCCTCGGCCATCTGACGCGTGCCATCGGTCAACGAGTGGTACACGATCAACAGGGTCTTGGAGGGCTTGGCTGCAGACATGCTCACAGCATAGACTCAAAGACTTGAATTCGCCATTTCGCCCCTGTCCCCATGCCCCTGTCCGACCATTACCAACTCACCGGCTCCGGCTCGCCCATCGTCTTCGTGCACGGCTCCTATGCCACGACGTCCACCTGGAAGAAGATGATCGAGCAGCTGTCGGCTCGCCACACCTGCATCGCCATCAAGCTGCCCGGACACTGCGGCACGCCCGATCCACAAGACTTCGAGGCGCCCACCATCGAAACAGAGCTGAGCCTCATCGAAGACGTGGTGCGCTCGCTGACCGACGAGCCCATTCACCTGGTCGGTCACTCCTACGGCGGGGTGGTGGCCCTGTCCCAGGCCCTCAAAGGCTCTCTGCCCATCCATGAGCTGACCTTGTTCGAACCGGTCGCCACCTGGGTGCTGCAAACCATGGGCGACGCCGACATGCAGGCCCAGGTCGATGCCTTCCTGCAGCGCTACCGCCAGGACGCCGCCAACCAGGTGCCCTACGCCTGCGGCCAGGTCATCGACTTCTGGGGCGGCGGCAACGAGTTCGAAGCCCTGCCTGCCTTCGTGAAGGACATGATGGCGCCGCTGACTGCCAACAACCTGCGCCACTGGGACCTGTGCACCCAGATCCGCCACACACGTGACGAGCTGGCTCAGCTCTCGATCCCGACCCGCATCGTTTGCGGCTCACGCTCCAACGAAGTGGCCCACGCCATCGCCAACCACCTCGACAGCGAACTGCCGATCAGCAGCCGCTACGACATTGAAGACGCCAGCCACGCCATGGTCAACAGCCACCCGGATGACTGCCTCTTCATCCTGCAGGACCCGGTCGAGGTCTACTGAGGCGCGCTCCCGCCGTCACCGCAGAGGGGCCTCACGCCCCCGGTGCGGCGGCGCAACGCCCACTCATCCACACCCACTCAGCCGCGCTGCGCCATCGCCTCACCCATGCGGATCGCACCGCTGGGCCCCCACGCCGGGTTGAAGCGCATATCCCCCTTGGGGAAGAGCATCACCACGGTCGAGCCCAGCAGGAATCGACCCATCTCCTCGCCCTTCTTGAAGGCGATCTGCTGGTCGTCGTAGCGCCACTCGCGCACCTGCTTGCTGCGTGGCGGGTTCACCACGCCATGCCACACGGTGGCCATGCTGCCCACAATGGTGGCGCCCACCAGCGTCAGCACAAACGGCCCCTGCTCCGACTCGAACACGCACACCACCCGCTCGTTGCGCGCGAACAGGCCGGGCACGCCCCGGGCGGTCGCCGGGTTCACCGAGAACAGATCGCCTGGCACGTAGATCATGCGCGTCAAGCGCCCATCACAAGGCATGTGGATGCGGTGATAGTCCTTGGGACTCAGGTACAGCGTCGCAAAATGCCCATCGTCAAAGCGCTGGGCCAGTTGCGCATCCCCCCCCACCAGCGTGGTGGTCGAGTAATCGTGCCCCTTGGCCTGGAAAATCTGATCACGTCGAATCGGCCCGAACTGGCTGATGGCCCCATCCACAGGGCTGATCAGGTCGGCATCGGCCAGCGGACGCGCCCCCGGCTTCAAGGCCCGCGAGAAGAACTCGTTGAACGTGGGGTAGCTGCCAATGTCCGGGTTGGCCGCCTCGGCCATGTTCACGCCATAACGGCCCACGAACCAGCGGATGAAACGCGTGGTCAGTGCACCACCGCGCGCCGAGGCACCCACACCCGCCAAAGCGGTCAAGGCCTGCTTGGGCAGCACGTACTGAGACAAGACAAAAAGACGATCCGACACGCGTCCACCCCGTTTAAACAACAAGGGTCGCATTCTAGGCGGCCCGCACCCCTCCCACGACGACAGCCGTAGGGCACATCCCCCCCGGAATGAACTGGCACGAATCTCGCAAACAGGACTGTATACAGTTTTGTCACTCGCTGGAGTCTGCCCCATGACCGTCTCGTCCCGCCCCCGTCGCACCCTGCTCGCCACCGTGGCCTCTGCCGCCGCACTCAGCTGGGGCATGAGCCTCCCCACCACGGTGCACGCGCAAACGCCCATCAAGTTCCAGCTCGACTGGCGCTTCGAAGGCCCCTCCGCACTGTTCTTGCAACCGGTGGCCAAAGGCTACTTCAAGCAAGCCGGCCTGGATGTGACCGTGGACGCCGGCAACGGCTCGGGCGGCACCGTCACCCGCGTCGCCTCAGGCTCCTACGACCTGGGCCTGGCCGACATCGCCGCCCTGATGGAGTTCCACGCCAACAACCCCGACGCGCCCAACAAGCCCGTGGCCATCATGATGGTCTACAACAACACGCCGGCCGCCGTCTTCGCCCTCAAGAAGTCCGGCATCCAGACCCCGGCGGACCTGGCCGGCAAAAAGCTGGGCGCGCCCGTGTTCGATGCCGGTCGCAAAGCCTGGCCCATCTTCGCCAAGGCCAACAAGGTCAACGGCGCCACCTGGGTCAGCATGGACCCGCCGTTGCGCGAAACCATGCTGGTGCGCGGTGACGTCGACGCCATCACCGGCTTTTCCTTCACCAGCCTGCTCAACCTCGAAGCCCGTGGCGCCAAGGCAGGCGATGTGGTCATGTTCCCCTACGCCTTGCACGGCGTGAAGCTGTATGGCAACGCCATCATCGCCTCGCCCAAGATCCTCAAAGAGAACCCCGCCGCCGTCAAAGCCTTCCTCAAGGCCTTCGCCAAGGGCACCAAGGAAGTCCTGGCCAACCCCGACGCAGCCATCGAACACGTCAAGGCCCGCGACGGCATCATCAACGTCGAGCTGGAAAAGCGCCGCCTGAAGATGGCCATCGACCAGGTCATCGCCAGCCCGGACGCACGCGCCGAAGGCTTCGGTCAGGTCAAGCTGCCGCGCTTGGCCCTGATGGCCTCGCAAGTGGGTGACGCCTTCGCCACCAAGACCCGCGTCAACGCCGACGCCGTCTGGACCTCGGCCTACCTGCCCTCGGCCGCCGAGCTCAACGTCCTGCCCCCCAAGAAGTAACCCGCGCGCAAACCGCACCTGAGGACTAGCCATGACCGCCTTTGTTGATTTTCAGAATGTCTGGTTGGCCTACAACGACGCGTTGTGGGCCCAAGGACAGTTCGCCGTCGAGGATCTGAACCTGCAGATCCGCGAAGGCGAGTTCGTGGCCATCGTCGGCCCTTCCGGGTGCGGCAAGTCCACCTTCATGAAGCTGACCACCGGCTTGAAGCAGCCCACCCAGGGCCACATCACGATCGGGGGAGAGCCCGTGACCGGTCCGCTCAAGATCACTGGCATGGCCTTCCAGGCCCCGTCGCTGCTGCCCTGGCGCTCCACACTCGATAACGTGCTGCTGCCCTTGGAGATCGTCGAACCCTTCCGCGCCAGCTTCAAGGCCAAGCGCAAGGAATACGCGGCCAAGGCCCGCGCCCTGCTGGAAAGCGTGGGCCTGGGCGGCTACGAAGACAAGTTCCCCTGGGAGCTCTCGGGCGGCATGCAGCAACGCGCCAGCATCTGCCGCGCCCTCATCCACGAACCCAAGATGCTGCTGCTCGACGAACCCTTCGGCGCGCTCGACGCCTTCACCCGCGAGGAGCTGTGGTGCGCCCTGCGCGACCTGCAGGCGGTGCAGAAGTTCAACGTCATCCTCGTCACCCACGACCTGCGCGAGGCCGTCTTCCTGGCGGACACGGTGTATGTGATGAGCAAGAGCCCGGGCCGCATCCTCGCCAAGCGCGAGATCGAACTGCCCCGCCCCCGCGATCTGGAGGTGACCTACACCCCCGAGTTCACCGGCATCGTGCATGAACTGCGCGCCCATATTGGCGCGATGCGCAAACCCGCCACCATCCAGACCGCCACGGAGATCGCGCAATGAAACTCAGCGCCAAACAACAAGCCCGCTGGGCGCCCTGGGTGCTGCTGCTGGGCGTCCTCATCCTCTGGCAGGTGCTGTGCTCGGCCTTGAATGTGTCCGAATTCATTTTCCCCAGCCCGGCCCGCATCGCGTCCCAGCTGCTCGAGTTCCACAGCGAAATCCTGCGCCACGCCTGGCGCACCCTGTGGGTGACCCTGGCCGGCTTTGCCATCGCCATCGTGGTGGGCGTGCTGCTGGGTTTTCTCATCGGCAGCTCGCGCCTGGCCTACGCCGCCGTCTACCCGCTGATGACCGGCTTCAACGCCCTGCCCAAAGCGGCCTTCGTTCCCATCCTCGTGGTCTGGTTCGGCATTGGCCCGGGCCCGGCCATCCTCACCGCTTTCCTCATCAGTTTCTTCCCGATCATGGTCAACATCGCCACCGGCCTGGCCACGCTGGAGCCCGAACTGGAAGACGTGCTGCGCGTGCTGGGCGCCAAGCGCTGGGACGTGCTGATGAAGGTCGGCCTGCCGCGGTCCCTGCCCTACTTCTTCGGCTCGCTCAAGGTTGCCATCACCCTGGCCTTCGTGGGCACCACGGTGTCAGAAATGACGGCATCCAACGAAGGCATCGGCTACCTGCTCATCAGCGCCGGCTCGTCGATGCAAATGGGCCTGGCCTTCGCCGGGCTGGTCGTCATCGGTGCCATGGCCATGATCATGTACGAGCTCTTCTCTGTGGTCGAAACCCGCACCACTGCCTGGGCACACCGCGGTGGCCAAAACCACTGACGGCAGCACTGCAATCCGGTCGGACGCGCCAGACGGCACATGGTATGGTTTACGCTCACCCACTGATCCCTGCCCTGCACCGCCCATGACGCGCCCGTTGACCTCCGAAGAAGCCAGAGTCCTTGCCGTGCTGGTCGAAAAGCAGCACACCGTCCCTGACAGCTACCCGTTGTCGCTCAACGCCCTCACCCTGGGCTGCAACCAGAAAACTGCCCGCGACCCGGTCCTGCAACTGAGCGAAGCCGAGGTGCTGGATGCGGTCAATGGCCTGCGTGAACTCAGCCTCGTCAACGAAGTCAGCGGCAGCCGCGTGGTGCGCTTCGACCACAACGCGGCGCGTGGCTTGGGTGTGCCCAGCCAGGCCGTGGCCCTGCTCACGCTCTTGATGCTGCGTGGCCCGCAAACCGCCGCCGAGCTGCGCCTGCACACCGAACGCCTGCACCGCTTTGCCGACGTCTCCTCGGTCGAAGCCTTCCTCGACGAGCTGGCCGCCAAAGAGCCGCCGCGCGTCGTGAAGCTGCCCCGCGCACCGGGCGCCCGCGAATCCCGCTGGGCCCACCTGCTGTGCGGCGATGTGGTGGCATCTGCCCACGGCGACGCCTCAGCCGGATACGCCCAAGCCGCTCACCAGAGCCCCGCCACCGACGAACTCCAGGCCGAAATCACTGCACTGCGTGAGTCGCAAGCCCGCATGGCAGCCGAGATCGCTTCGCTGCGTCACATCGTGACCCGTCTGGCCGACGAATTGGGGCTGGACACCGGCAGCATCACCCCCGACTGAAACTCAGGCTCAGATCGACAGCACCAAGCCCAGCGCCGCCAGCACCGGGCTGATCAGGTTCACCGCCACGTTCAAGGCCATCGCCGGCTGCAAACCCGGCAGATCGTCCGCGTGAGCCTGAGCCCGCTGCCAGGCTCTCACCGCCAGCGGTAGCCCCAGCACCGCCAGGCCGGTCGCAGCGGGCCACCATCCCAGCGCCAACCCCAGCAGCACCGCGCCAAACGCCAGCCCGTATTGCAGGCCCAGCACCGGCACGCTGCCCACCCGCCCCAGCAGTACGGGCAAGGTGCGGCGCCCCACGGACTGGTCGGCCGCCACATCCGGAAACTGGTTCAGCAACAACAGGTTGTTGGCCAGGCAAAACGGCAACACCGACAAGGCCAGGCCTTGCCACGACATCGCGCCCTTCAACACCACCTCGGTGCCCAGCAACATCAAGGGCCCGAAACCCAGGCCCGGCGCCATCAAGCACAACCAGGGGTGACGGGTCAGCCAGGGCGTGTACGACACCACCACTGCCACGCCCACCAAGCCCAAAGGCGCCAAATCCCACAACAGCGCAGGCCGACTCACCACGAAATACAAGCCCGTCAACACCGTGAACAGCAAAGCGCCCCACCCCATCGCCCAGGCCACAGGCGCCAGCGAGGGGTACGCAGGCAACACCCCGCTGCCGCCACTGAAGGGCGTGCGGTGCGTGCGCTGATCCAGCCCACTGCGAAAGTCATGGTGCTCGTTGAGCGCGTTCACCGCCACATGCGCCGCCAGCGCCCCCAGCACGCACAACAAGGCATCCAGTGCATTCAAGCTCTGCCCCTGCTGCGCCAGTTGCCACGCACTCCAGGCCACGCCCAAAGCCATGCAGGCCGGCGTCAGCAGCAGAAACGGCACCCGCGCCGGCCCCCACCAGGGGTGGTGTTCACTCGCCATCGTTTCCCCCACTCACACCTGCCACAGCTTCTTCCAGCCTTCCAGCCCGAGCTTGCGCAGCGTGGCCTTGTTGGTTTCGTAGATGTCCTCGGCCTCCGGGAAGGCCTCGATCGCCCGATCCAGGCTCTCCTCGCGGATCAGGTGGAGCGTCGGGTACGGTGCCCGGTTGCTGTAGTTCTCGACGTCGTCCGGGTCGGCATCCGCGAACTGGTAGTCCGGGTGAAAACTGGCCACCTGCAAGACCCCATCCAGCTCTAAGTCTTCCACTGCGGCGTCCACCACATCCAGAAAGTCATTGAAATCCAGAAAATCCTGCAACACGCCCGGATGCACCAGCAAGGTTGTGTCAATCTCTTCCGGATCGGCGTCGCGCAAGCGCGTCAGCTCCTCGATCAGGTCTTCCAGCAGGCCCTCGGGCGTGCTTGCGTCCGAGACGCGGTAGCGCACCTGGTTTTTCACATGCACCCCTTTGGCAAAGGGGCACAGGTTCAGGCCAATGACGGCCTTGACCATCCAGTTGCGGGTGTCTTCGATGACGGTGTCGTGTTCCATGCTCATGCCGTCATTGTCGCCGTTGTCGGCCCCCCGCGCTCTCACGCCGGTACGCTCCCGCCTTAAACTGGGCGCTTCACATTGCAGTCTGCCGCACACCACGCGCACAAGGCCCATGAGCTGGCTTGGTCAACTGAACCTCGATTACCGCCGCGATGGCGAACGCACCATCGCCCTCGACCGCCACACCGGCCCTCTGCGCGTCCTGCAACGCCTCTACCCTGAAGGACCGGGCATCTGCCACCACGTGCTCGTGCACCCGCCCGGCGGCATCGTCGGCGGTGACGTGCTCCAGGTCGATGCCCACCTCGCCTGCGACAGCCATGCGCTCATCACCACGCCCGGCGCCACCCGCTTCTACCGCAGCGCAGGCGAAGAAGCCCAGCAAACCCTGCACGCCCGCCTAGACGACGACAGCCGCCTCGAATGGCTGCCGCTCGAAACCATCGCCTACCGTGGCTGCGTCGCCAGCAACCGCATGCGCTTTGACCTCGCGCCCCGCGCCGAGATGTTCGGCTGGGACGTGCTGGCCCTGGGCCTGCCCGCCGCAGGCGAACCCTTCGACGACCCCGCCCCCCCCCACGGCCGCTACACCCAGGAGATCGACCTCCCCGGCGTCTGGCTGGAACGCGGCACCGTCACCGCCACCGATCAACTGCTGCTGGACAGCCCCCTGGGCTGGGCCGGCCACCGCGTCACGGGCACCCTGTGGTTCGCCAGCGGCACCCCCCTGCCCCGCGCCCGGCGCGAGGCCCTGTTGGACGCCGCCCGCGCCCTTTCCGTCGACCACGCCCTGTCCGCCACCTGCGGCAGCACCAGCACGCACGAACAGGTCGTCGTCCTGCGCGCCCTGGCCCCCCGGGTCGAACCGCTCATGGACTTGCTGGTCTCGGTCTGGAGCCAATGGCGCACCCTCGCCTGGGACCTCACCCCCTGTCCCTCACGCCTGTGGCGCACCTGATCCCCCTCAAACATGGCCCGAACACTTACAAACGCAGACATTTACAGCCCCACCGCCATAGGCCTCAGCACTATGATGGCGCCCGTCTGGCCCCCCGATCATGCGAAAACGGCTCCCCTCGTCTGCACTGGCGTTGTTTTGTGAAGGTCTCGCCGCGACGCATTCAAAAAATAAGCAAGCAGGAGTAAACGCATGAAGGTGTTGCTGATCGACGACCATCCCCTGATCCTGGCTGCCCTGCAGTCGGTCATCCAGGGCCTCGGGGACGGCGTCACCGTCTCGGCAGCTGACAGTGGCAGCAGTGCCCGCGAGACCCTTCGCAAGGATGCCAGCTACGACCTCGTGCTGCTCGACCTGCACCTGGGTGACGCAGATGGCTTCGACCTTCTGGGCGAGCTGCGCGCCCGCTACCCGGCCCTGCCGGTGGTCGTCATCTCCGCCTCCGACCGCACCAGCGACGTCATCCGCGCCATCGACATGGGTGCCATGGGTTTCGTGCCCAAACGCGCAACCAACGAAACGCTCATCGAAGCCCTGCAACAGGTCATCTCCGGTGGCGTCTACGTGCCCCCCATGAGCATGGGCAGCGAACACAGCGCCCAGTTCAGCCAGTCCCCCCATGCGCGCCAGGTTCAGCAAGAAGCCCGCGACTCCGACTTCCAGACCATGCCCTCGCTGCAACAGCTGGGCCTCACGCCGCGCCAGACCGACGTGCTGCACCTGCTCCTCAAAGGTCAGCCCAACAAGCTGATCGCCCGCGAACTGGGTTTGTCGGTTGAAACCGTCAAGGACCACGTGGCCGCCGTGCTGCGCGCGCTGGGCGTGAGCTCACGTACCCAAGCCGTGATCGCCGTCAGCCAGATGCTGCAAAAGCAGAGCGGCTTTCAGCACAGCAGCGCCTGGCACGCCCGTTGAGCCTCGTGGTCACGGACGCTCGAACCCTTCTCGACGCACCACCAGCCTCTCAGGACAGCACGATGGCTCCCAGCCCCGACGACCGGGCGCTGACCCAAGACAGTGCACGCCTGGTTTACCGGCAGACCAGCGCGGCCTTGATGGGCCACTTCCTGGGTTTCCTGGTCATCACCCTGGTGTACTGGGATCAGGTTCCTCACCGCTGGCTGTGGGCCTGGAGCGCTGCCTTCGCCTTGTTGTGGGTCGCCCGATTTGTCAACCTGATCAGCCACGAGCGGGCCGTGCGACAAGGCCCCATTGATGCAGAGCACTGGCTGCGGCGCTGGAACACCGGCGCCTTGATCGGCGCCAGCCTCTGGAGTGTGGCGGCCGTGCTGTTCTACGAACACGGTGGCCACTTCGAACGCACGACCCTGATGCTGACGGTCTACTCGTTTGGCATCGGCTCCGTGCCCTACATGTCGTCACAGCCCAGACTGTTCCTGACTTGCGTGGGACTGTATTTCGTCCCCATGATCGTGCACACCGCCCTGCTCGGCGGCGCCGACAACCTGTATCTCGCCGGCATCTGGTCTCTGATGTGCCTGTGCACCCTGGCCATGGGCCGGGCGTTCCACAACATGTTCGGCGAAATGGTGAGTCTGCGTTTGCACACTCAGCAACTGGCCCAGCGCCTGCGCAACGAGATGGTGGCAGCTGAAAACGCCCAACACCAGGCCGAACTGGCCAACCGAGCCAAAACCCAGTTCTTCGCCGCCGCCAGCCACGACCTGCGCCAGCCCCTGCATGCCTTGGGCCTGTTTGCCGAAGCCCTGCGCCAACGCTGCAAGGACGACGACGTAGCCCACCTCGTCCACAGCATCAACAGCTCCGTGGATGCCCTCGAGGGCCTGTTCAGTGAACTGCTCGACATCACCAAGATCGACACCGGTGGCATCGACATCCAACCCGAGCACATCCCACTGCGCGGCCTGTTCGAACGTCTGCGCCTGACCTTCGAGCCCACCGCCTTCGAAAAAGGCCTGTCGCTGCGCTTTCACGGTGCTCGCCACCATGCCTACGCCGACCCGCTGGTGGTCGAGCGCATCCTGCGCAACCTGATTTCCAACGCCATCCGCTACACCGAAGACGGCGGTGTGCTCGTCAGCTGCCGCCCCCGTGGTGATCACCTGTGTTTGCAGGTCTGGGACAGTGGCCTCGGCATCGTCCCCAAGGAGCAAGATCGCATCTTCGAAGAGTTCTATCAGACCCAGAGCAAACGCCCGCTTGAGCCCCACCACCGCAAGGGTCTGGGTCTGGGCCTGGCCATCGTCAAACGTCTGGCCAAACTCATGGACGCGCCCTTGACCCTGCGCTCCCGCGTGGGTCATGGCACCGTCTTCACCCTGCTGCTGCCGGTCGGCAAGGCCGTGCGCGCCACGGTGGCCGACACGCCACCACGGGCACGCACCCCGCTCACCCTCGACCGCCGCCACATCGTGGTGGTCGAAGACGAGCCCGCCGTGGCCGAAGGCCTGGAAATCCTGCTCAAAGGCTGGGGCGCCACCGTCAGCGCCTTCGACACACTGGATGCCGTAGCAGCGTGGGCCGCTCACACCGAGGTGCAACCGGATCTGCTCATTGCCGACTACCGACTGCCGGAGCAGCGCACCGGCATCGAGGTCATCCACCTCATGCGAGCGCATTTCGGCGCTGCGCTGCCCGTCATCATGGTCACTGGCAGCACCATGAGCGGCCACGAAACCGAAGCCCGCAGCGAAGACTTCCACCTGCTGCTCAAGCCGGTGATCCCCACGCGCCTGCGCGCCTTGATCGCCTTCAAGCTCGGGCAGCGCTGACCCCTGTCATCCAACAGGGGTCAGCACACGTCCGCCGGGCCGCCCACGCCGGGCTCAGCCCCCGCACAGGGAGCGACGCGCCTCGGCATACTCCGCCTTCAGACGAGTCACCAGCGCCGCCGCCGGCAGCACCTGCTTGACGGCGCCAATGCCCTGGCCCGAGCCCCAAATATCCTTCCACGCCTTGGCCCGCTTGGCATCGCGATCGCTGCCAAACGTCATCTCGCTCGGATCGCCCTCACCCAGGTTCTCCGGGTCCAGCCCGGCATTGACGATCGAGCCGCGCAGGTAGTTGCCATGCACGCCGGTGAACTTGCTGCTGTACACCACGTCGGCGCTGCTGCTGTCCACGATCATCTGTTTGTAAGCCTCCGCCGCACGTGCCTCCTCGGTCGCGATGAAGGCCGAACCGATGTAGGCAAAATCCGCCCCCATCGCCTGCGCCGCCAAAATGGAGCGGCCGTGTGCGATCGAGCCCGACAACGCCAAGGGACCGTCAAACCACTCCCGGATTTCCTGCACCAGCGCAAACGGGCTGGTTGTTCCGGCGTGGCCACCCGCCCCCGCCGCCACCGCGATCAGGCCATCGGCGCCCTTCTCGATCGCCTTGCGCGCAAACCGGTTGTTGATGATGTCGTGCATCACGATGCCCCCCCAGCCATGCACCGCCTGGTTCACGTCTTCACGCGCGCCCAGCGAGGTGATCACGATGGGCACCTTGTACTTCGCGCACAAGGCCATGTCGTGCTCCAGTCGGTCATTGCTCTTGTGCACGATCTGGTTGATGGCAAACGGGGCCGCCGGCTGCTCCGGGTGCGCCCGGTCCCAGGCCGCCAGGGCCTCGGTGATCTCGGCCAACCAGTCCTCCAGCTGTTCGGCGGGACGCGCATTGAGCGCCGGCATCGAACCCACCACACCCGCCTGACATTGCGCAATCACCAGCTTCGGATTGCTGATGATGAACAAGGGCGAGGCGATGACCGGAAAAGGCACACGCTTCAAAACATCGGGCAAAGGCATGAAATCTCCTCAAAATGAAAATGCCCTCATCGGCCAAGACCGAATGAGGGCATCGGATGTGTCGTTCAATCCCGCAGGGTGATTGTCCGACAACTCAGCAACTCAATGCTCAGAACGCTTCCAGCGACATCGCCGTCACGCTCTCACCACCGTGGAGGATGGTGTCACGCAGCGAAGCCACGCGCGCCAGGATGTGGTCGCCGTAGAAACGGGCCGTGGCGATCTTGGCCGCCATGAAAGCGGCGTCTTCACCTGCCGCCAGCTTGTCCTCAGCCACGATCAGCGAGCGGCCCATCTGCCAGCCAGCCACCAGGTTGGCGGTCAGCATCAGGTAAGGCACCGAGCCGGCAAACACGGCGTTCGGGTTGCTCTTGACGTTGGCGAGCACAAAGTCCACCACCTGCAGGAAGGACTCGCGTGCGGCCTTCAGCTGCGTGGCCAGCTTCTTGCCGGCAGCGCTGTCGCGGCCAGCCAGTTGGCCTTCCAGATCGGCGATCTGAGCGGCGATGCCCTTGGCCGTGGCGCCACCGTCACGGGCCGTCTTGCGGCCCACCAGGTCATTGGCCTGGATGGCCGTGGTGCCTTCATAGATCGGCAGAATCCGGGAATCGCGATAGTACTGAGCAGCTCCGGTTTCTTCAATGAAGCCCATGCCGCCGTGCACCTGCACGCCCAGCGAGGTCACTTCCACCGAGTTCTCGGTCGAGAAGCCCTTGATCAGCGGCACCAGGAACTCGTAGAACGCCTGAGCCTGCTTGGCTTCTTGCGGATTGGGGTTGTGGTGCGCGTTGTCGTAGGCCGCAGCCCCCACCAGCGCCATCGCACGCGCGCCTTCGACCAACGCACGCATGGTCATCAGCATGCGCTGCACATCCGGGTGATGGATGATGGCCACAGACTCCTTGGCCGAGCCGTCCACCGGACGCGACTGCACGCGGTCCTTGGCATAGTTCACAGCATGCTGGTATGCGCGCTCGGACACGGCGATGCCCTGCACACCCACGTCGTAGCGCGCCGCGTTCATCATGATGAACATGTATTCCAGGCCACGGTTCTCTTCACCCACCAGGTAACCAATGGCGCCCGGACCGACTTCGCCCTTGTCATCGCCATAGACCAGCACGGCGGTCGGCGAGGCCTTGATGCCCAGCTTTTCTTCGATGGAAGCGCAGTACACGTCGTTGCGCTGACCCAGCGAGCCGTCGGCGTTGACCATGAACTTCGGCACCACGAACAGCGAGATGCCCTTGACGCCTTCGGGCGCATCAGGGGTACGCGCCAGCACCAGGTGAACGATGTTCTCCACCATGTCGTGCTCACCGTAGGTGATGAAGATCTTCTGGCCAGAGATGCGGTAGGTGCCGTCATCCTGCTTCACGGCCTTGGAGCGCACCAGGGCCAGGTCCGAACCGGCTTGCGGCTCGGTCAGGTTCATCGTGCCCGTCCACTTGCCCGACACCATGTTGGGGATGTAGCGAGTCTTCAGCTCGTCGCTGCCTGCGGTCAGCAGGGCTTCGATGGCGCCACCGGTCAGGATGGAGCACAGCGAGAAGCTCAGGTTGGCGGCCATCGTTTGCTCGACGCAAGCAGCACCGATGATCTTGGGCAAGCCTTGGCCACCGTACTCGAGTGGTTGACCCAGCCCTTGCCAGCCGCCCTCGGCCAGCGCCGCGTAGGCTTCCTTGAAGCCCTTGGACGCGCGCACGACGCCGTTGTCCCACGAACCGTGGTCCTGGTCACCCGACCAGTTCAGAGGGGCAACGACACCCTCGTTGAACTTGGCGGACTCTTCCAGCACAGCCTGGGCGGTCTCAAAGCCGGCATCTTCAAAGCCGGGGATGGTGGCAACCTGATCGATGCCAGCCAGCTCCTTCATGCAGAAGAGCTGGTCTTTGACGGGGGCGCGAAAACTCATGTTGTTCTCCGATAAACGAAAAGGGGCACCTGAAAAGGCGCCCCCCGATGGCTCAATGATGCAGACCAGCGCCTGACATCTTGTCCAGATTACAGTGCCTTGACCAGCTCGGGGACAGCAACGAACAGGTCAGCTTCCAGACCGAAATCGGCCACCTGGAAGATGGGGGCTTCGGGATCCTTGTTGATGGCCACGATGACCTTCGAATCCTTCATGCCGGCCAAGTGCTGGATGGCGCCCGAGATACCGCAGGCGATGTACAGGTCAGGCGCAACGATCTTGCCGGTCTGGCCGACTTGCAGGTCGTTGGCGGCGTAGCCCGCGTCCACCGCAGCGCGCGAAGCACCGATGGCGGCACCCAGCTTGTCAGCCAGCGGAGGCAGCACTTCGTTGAACTTATCAGCCGAACCCAGCGCACGGCCACCGGACACGATGATCTTGGCAGCGGTCAGCTCAGGACGCTCGGACTTGGTCACCTCACGGCCCACGAAGGACGAGGTGCCCGCATCGGCCGTAGCGGCCACGGTTTCCACAGCGGCAGCACCACCGGTGGTGGCAGCCGCGTCGAACGCGGTACCACGAACGGTCAGCACCTTCACGGCGTCAGCCGATTGCACGGTGGCAATGGCGTTACCGGCGTAGATCGGACGCTCGAACGTGTCAGCAGAAACCACCTTGGTGATTTCCGACATCTGGCCCACGTCCAGCTTGGCCGCAACGCGGGGAGCCACGTTCTTGCCAGTGGCGGTCGCGGGGAACAGGAGGTGGCTGTAGCCACCGGCCACGGCCAGCACTTGGGCGGCCACGTTCTCAGCCAGGCCGTCGGCGAACTGCGCGCCGTCGGCGTGCAGCACCTTGGAGACGCCAGCGATCTGAGCGGCGGCAGCGGCAGCGGCACCAGCGTTGGCACCAGCCACCAGCACGTGCACATCGCCACCCAGGGCCTTGGCAGCGGTCACCACGTTCAGGGTGGCGGCCTTGATGCTGTTGTTGTCGTGATCAGCAATAACGAGAGCGGTCATGGGTTATCTCCTCAGATCACTTTGGCGACGTTCTTGAGCTTGTCGACCAGGGTCGCCACATCGGCCACCTTGATGCCAGCCGAGCGCTTGGCAGGCTCTTCGACCTTCAGGGTCTTGATGCGCGGGGCCACGTCCACACCCAGGTCCGCCGGCTTGACGGTCTCCAGGGGCTTCTTTTTGGCCTTCATGATGTTGGGCAGCGTGACGTAGCGCGGCTCGTTCAGACGCAGGTCGGTCGTCACAACAGCAGGCAACTTCAGCTTCACGGTTTCCAGGCCACCGTCGACTTCACGGGTCACGATGGCGAAACCATCGGCCACTTCGACCTTGGAAGCGAACGTGCCTTGCGGCAGATCAGCCAGGGCCGCCAGCATCTGGCCGGTCTGGTTGCTGTCGTCGTCGATGGCTTGCTTGCCCAGGATGATCAGGTCGGGCTTTTCCTTGTCGATCAGCGCCTTGAGCACCTTGGCCACGGCCAGGGGCTGCACTTCAGCGTCTGTTTCAACCAGGATGCCACGGTCGGCACCGATGGCCATGGCTGTGCGCAGGGTTTCCTGAGCTTGTGCCACACCCACGGTGACCGCAATGATCTCCGTGACCACGCCCTTTTCTTTCAGGCGTGTGGCTTCTTCGACGGCGATTTCGTCGAAGGGGTTCATGCTCATCTTGACATTGGCGATGTCGACACCAGAGCCGTCAGACTTCACGCGAACTTTCACGTTGTAGTCCACAACCCGCTTGACCGGAACCAGAACCTTCATGCGATGTTCTCCTGCGTCATGAGGAAGTTGAGTAAAAATTTGCCGCGCCTAAAAAAGCACGATCGTTCGATTCTAGCGTGACTTCGGGGCTCGTGAACCCCCCAAGCTCGCAAAAGACAGACAATACGCGAGTTACTGTTGAACGCCGTCCGCGAGAAGGCCGATTTTTGCGCCATGTCAGCCCCAGCCTCTGTTCCAGACACCCTCGACACCCCCTCCAAACAAGGGTTTCACCGTCGCATCGGCGTCTTCGACTCCGGACTGGGCGGCCTCTCGGTGTTGCGCGCCCTGCACCAATACCTGCCTTTGGCCGAAATGTTGTACGTGGCCGACTCAGGTCACGCGCCCTACGGCGAAAAAGACACCGAACACATCATCGCCCGCAGTGAGTACATCACCAACTTCCTGTTAGAGCAAGGTGCTCAGGCCATCGTGATCGCATGCAATACGGCGACAGCCGCGGCTGCACAACATCTTCGCAACCGCTGGCCCAACGTGCCCATCATCGGCGTGGAGCCCGGCGTGAAGCCCGCAGTGACGCACTCACCCAGCGGACGGATTGGCGTGCTGGCCACCCCCGGCACCCTGGCCAGCCCGAAATTTCAGCACCTGGTGGAGCGGCACGGGCGCAATGCCGACATCACCTTGCAAGCCTGCCCTGGGCTGGCCAAGGAAATCGAAGGAGGGGAGCTGGACACGCCACGCCTGCGCGAGTTGGTGACGCAGTTTGCCCGACCACTGCAGGAGGCCCACAGCGACACCATCGTGCTAGGTTGCACGCACTATCCCTTCGTGCGCCCTTTGTTCGAACAGGTCCTGGGGCCGGAGGTGCGAATCATCGACACCTCTGATGCGGTGGCAAGACATGTCGCCCACCTTGTGACCGAGTTACCAGCTTGCGCGCCTCAGACCTGTAGCGGCCACATTCGTTTCTGGAGCAGCGGCAAGCCTGCGCACCTGAGTCAGATCGTGCAACGCTGGTTCAATCTGGAGTGCGAAGCGCAGGCCCTGCCCTGAGACGCTTGGTGTGCCCCATTGGCAGGGCTCAGCGAACGAACGCACAAACAAAAAGGGAGCCTGTGACGACAGGCTCCCTTTGGAGATATGGAGCGGGATAAGAGACTCGAACTCTCGACCTATACCTTGGCAAGGTATCGCTCTACCAACTGAGCTAATCCCGCATGTGCCGCCATGTTTGGCAACGCTCGCCTGACTTGCGTCTTGATCAATTTGGTGCATTGATCAGCGAAGAACGACATTATGCCTGTGTTTCGCACTCTTTCGCAAGAGTGTTGCGAACTTTCATCATGACCGCCGGAGTTGGCTGCTCACCTTACACTTGCCGCCACAGCCCTGGTGGTGAAATCGGTAGACACAGCGGACTTAAAATCCGCCGACGCCAAAACGTCGTGCCCGTTCGAGTCGGGTCCGGGGCACCAATCACGCAGCTCGTCACACACGGGCAGCGAACACCGCTTGATCTGGGAAGGTCAGCGCAACACAGCAAACACCATCAGCGCTATCGAGGCGCACCCCTGCGCATCCAGCAAATCTGCCGCGGCCAGCCCTGATCGCCCAGCCAGAGCACCAAAGCAAAAGGGAGTCCATTTTCATGGACTCCCTTTGAATTGGAGCGGGATAAGAGACTCGAACTCTCGACCTATACCTTGGCAAGGTATCGCTCTACCAACTGAGCTAATCCCGCATATTCACTATGCTGCTTTCAGGCCGGTTGAGCCTGAAGGCTTGACTGGAGGCGCGGCCCGGAGTCGAACCGGGCTCAACGGATTTGCAATCCGACGCATAACCGCTTTGCTACCGCGCCAACAACTCGAAATTTGGAGCGGGATAAGAGACTCGAACTCTCGACCTATACCTTGGCAAGGTATCGCTCTACCAACTGAGCTAATCCCGCATGTTGCGCGCTATCAGGACAAGTCCGTCAGCTTGCAGTCTTCGCTTTAACAGATGCTCTAACGTTGCCGTTTGCTTTGCTGCTTTGATCACGTTTGGCGCGTGATCAGCGAAGAACTGAACTATAGCGCGTTTTTTGCGCCATCGTCAACCTAGCCCAAACTTTTTCAATGTTTCAGCAGGTCGTTGCTTGCAGGCGACGCAGGCGCAGCGCCAGCCGCTTCCGGCTTGGCTTCCACCTTCACCTCTTCATCCGGCAAAGGCTGAGGCTGGCGAACCAGCGCCACTTCCAGCACCTTGTCGATCCACTTGACCGGCACGATCTCGATCTGGCCCTTCACGTTCTCGGGGATCTCGGCGAGGTCCTTGACGTTCTCCTCGGGAATCAGCACCGTCTTGATGCCGCCACGGTGAGCCGCCAACAACTTCTCCTTCAGACCGCCGATGGCCGTGACCTCGCCACGCAGGGTGATCTCACCCGTCATGGCCACGTCGGCACGCACCGGGATGCCCGTCAACGCCGACACGAAGGCCGTTGTCATCGCGGCACCCGCGCTTGGACCATCCTTGGGGGTGGCGCCATCGGGCACGTGGATGTGGATGTCGCGCTTCTCGAACAGCTCGTCCTTGATGCCCAGACGCGCGGCACGGCTGCGCACCACGGTGCGTGCGGCCTCCACGGACTCCTTCATCACATCGCCCAACTGGCCGGTGCGGATGATGTTGCCCTTGCCAGGCATCACGGCGGCTTCAATGGTCAGCAGATCGCCACCCACCTCGGTCCAAGCCAGACCGACGACCTGACCGACCTGATCGTCCTTCGTCGCCTCACCAAAGCTGTACTTGCGCACGCCCAGGAAATCGTTGAGGTTCTCGTCGGTCACGACTACCTTGTCGGCGTACTGCTTGAGCGCGACACCCTTGACCACCTTGCGGCAGATCTTGGAGATTTCGCGTTCCAGCGAGCGCACACCGGCTTCGCGGGTGTAGTAACGGATGATGCCGCGGATGGCGCTTTCAGCCACATCCAGTTCGGTTTCCTTCACGCCGTTGTTCTTGAGCTGCTTGGGCAGCAGGTAAGTCTGAACGATGTGCACCTTCTCGTCTTCGGTGTAGCCGGCCAGGCGAATCACCTCCATCCGGTCCAGCAAGGCTGGCGGGATGTTCAGCGAGTTCGAGGTGGCCACGAACATCACGTCCGACAGGTCGAAGTCGAGCTCGATGTAGTGGTCACCGAAGGTGTGGTTCTGCTCGGGGTCGAGCACCTCCAGCAGCGCCGAAGACGGGTCGCCACGGAAGTCCATGCCCAGCTTGTCGATCTCGTCGAGCAGGAACAGCGGGTTGCGCACGCCAACCTTGCTCAGGCTCTGCAGCACCTTGCCTGGCATGGAGCCAATGTAGGTGCGGCGGTGACCCCGGATCTCGGCTTCGTCACGCACGCCACCCAGGGCCATGCGCACGAATTTGCGGCCGGTCGCACGGGCGATCGACTGACCCAGCGAGGTCTTGCCGACGCCCGGAGGGCCGACCAGGCAGAGGATGGGCGCCTTGACCTTGTCCACGCGTTGCTGGACAGCAAGATACTCAAGGATGCGTTCCTTGACCTTGTCGAGGCCATAGTGCTCTTCGTTGAGCACGTGCTCGGCGTTGGTCAGGTCGTGCTTGACCTTGGACTTCTTACTCCAGGGCAGGTTGCACAAGGTCTCGATGTAGTTGCGCACCACCGTGGCTTCGGCCGACATGGGCGACATCAGCTTGAGCTTCTTGAGCTCGGCATCGGCCTTCTTGCGCGCTTCCTTGGGCATGCGCGCAGCCTCAACCTTCTTGGCCAGCTCTTCGAAGTCTGCGCCCTCTTCGCCTTCACCCAGTTCCTTCTGGATGGCCTTGACCTGTTCGTTCAGGTAGTACTCGCGCTGCGACTTCTCCATCTGGCGCTTGACGCGGCCACGGATGCGCTTTTCAACCTGCAAGATGTCGACTTCGTGCTCAAGCTGCTCCAGCAGCTTTTCCAGGCGTTGCGAGACCGAGAACAGGTCCAGCACCGACTGCTTGGCTTCGAGCTTGAGCGGCAGGTGAGCGGCAATGGTGTCGGCCAAGCGGCCGGCGTCGTCAATACCGGAGATCGAGGTGAGGATCTCGGGGGGGATCTTCTTGTTGAGTTTGACGTACTGGTCAAACTGCTGAGTCACAGCACGGCGCAGGGCTTCCACCTCGGGGGTGACGTCACCCTCGGGCTGCACGGGCACCACTTCGGCCATGAAGAACTCGCCACTGTCGTCGATCGACGTGGTGTTGGCGCGCTGCACACCTTCGACCAGCACCTTGACGGTGCCATCGGGCAGCTTCAGCAGTTGCAGGATGCTGGACACACAGCCGATGTCGAACATGTCGTCCGACTTGGGCTCGTCCTTGCCAGCGGCCTTTTGTGCAACCAGCATGATCTGGCGGCCAGCTTCCATCGCGGCTTCAAGGGCCTTGATGGACTTGGGGCGCCCCACGAAAAGCGGGATCACCATGTGCGGGAAGACCACAACATCGCGCAGCGGCAGCAGCGGCAGCGTGATGGGATCCGAGGGAAGAATGGGGTGTCCAGACATATAGGGCTCACTTTCTCTGATGCCCACTTGGGGCCTCATCGACAAAACACAAGGGCACCGCGAAAACCAGGGTCACAGGTTTTCAGCGGTGCCCCACAGAGCGCATCAAGCACGCTCAGGCACTGGCTTTGGCCTGTTCCCGGTACACCAACAAAGGCTTGGCGTTCTCTTCGATCGTCGATTCGTCCAGAACCACTTTCTGCACGCCTTCCTGGGCGGGCAATTCGAACATTGTGTCCAGCAGCGACTCTTCCAGGATGGAGCGCAAACCGCGCGCTCCGGTCTTGCGCGCCAGCGCCTTGCGTGCGATGGCATGCAGAGCGGCCGGACGGATCTCCAGTTCGACCCCGTCCATGCTCAGAAGTTGCTGGTACTGCTTGACCAGCGCGTTCTTGGGCTCGGTCAGGATCTGGATCATGGCGTCTTCGGTGAGCTCACCCAGGGTGGCAACCACCGGCATACGCCCGATCAGCTCGGGGATGATGCCGAACTTGATCAGATCCTCGGGCTCGACTTCGCGGAAGAGCTCGGAGGCCTTGCGATCGTCCTTGCTCTGCACGTCAGCGCCAAAGCCGATACCGGATTTGACCGAGCGGCTCTGGATGATCTTTTCCAGGCCGTCGAATGCACCGCCGCAGATGAACAGAATGTTGGTCGTGTCGATCTGCAGGAAGTCCTGATTCGGGTGCTTGCGACCGCCCTGTGGGGGCACGGACGCCATGGTGCCTTCGATCAGCTTCAGCAGAGCCTGCTGCACGCCCTCACCCGACACGTCGCGCGTGATCGAGGGGTTGTCGGACTTACGCGAAATCTTGTCGATTTCGTCGATGTAGACGATGCCGCGCTGGGCCTTTTCCACATCGTAGTTGCAGTTTTGCAGCAGCTTCTGAATGATGTTCTCGACGTCCTCACCCACGTAACCGGCTTCAGTCAGGGTGGTGGCGTCGGCGATCACGAAAGGCACATTCAGCAGGCGCGCCAGGGTCTGGGCCAGCAAGGTCTTGCCGGAGCCGGTCGGGCCGATCAGCAGGATGTTGCTCTTGGCCAGTTCGACGTCGGCTTTCTTGCCTTCGCCATGGCCCATGTGCTTGAGGCGCTTGTAGTGGTTGTACACCGCCACCGACAAGGTACGTTTGGCGCGGTCCTGCCCGATCACATACTGATCGAGGCTGGACTTGATCTCGGAGGGCACCGGCAGGTCGCTTTTGGCCGGACGAGATTGTTCGGCCTCGGCCGCGACTTCATCACGGATGATGTCGTTGCACAGCTCGATGCACTCGTCGCAGATGAAGACCGACGGGCCGGCGATGAGCTTTTTCACCTCGTGCTGACTCTTTCCGCAGAAAGAGCAGTACAAGATTTTGTCGCTGGAAGAGCCTTTTTTATCGGGCATGTTGCGGGCCTGTCAAAGAGTAGGCAAGGTGGGATCGACGCATGATAAGACAATTGGGCCGGCAAGCCAGCCCGTGCCTCAAGCGCGCTTGTCGATCACCTTGTCAATGAGTCCGTAGGTGGCAGCCTCGTCGGCTGACATGTAGTAATCGCGCTCGGTGTCGTTCTGGATCTTGTCCAGCGGCTGGCCGGAGCGATCGGCCAAGATCTTGTTGAGCTGCTCGCGGGTCTTGAGGATCTCGCGGGCGTGGATCTCGATGTCCGTGGCCTGACCTTGTGCACCACCCAGCGGCTGGTGAATCATGATCTTGGAGTTAGGCAGCGCGAAACGCTTGCCCTTTTCGCCCGCGGCCAGCAGGAAGGCGCCCATGGAGGCGGCCATGCCCATGCACAAGGTCGACACATTGGGCTTGATGAAGTTCATCGTGTCGAAAATGGACATGCCAGCGCTCACGCTGCCACCGGGCGAGTTGATGTAGAGCGAGATGTCCTTGTCGGGGTTTTCGCTCTCAAGGAACAGCAACTGGGCCACGACCAGGTTGGCCGTCTGGTCGTTGACCGGGCCGACCAGAAAGATCACGCGCTCGCGCAACAGGCGGCTGTAGATGTCGTAGGCGCGCTCACCACGGCCCGATTGCTCAATGACCATGGGCACCATGCCCAGGTTTTGAATGTCCAGTGCGCTCATGTGCTTCCTTCAGTCACGGCATCCCGTTGACGGGATGCCGCAGATGTGTATGTCGATTGATTATGACGTGCAAAAAAGCCGACTCGCGGAGGAGGAATCCCGTCGTCAGCGCGAATCGATTTTCCGTTGTTTGCACGCACAGTCAGGCGCAGGCTCTGGAAAGCCCTTCAAAACAAAGGCACCTGCCCCCGTGAAGGATGCAGGTGCCTTGCCTGCCTTGCATCACCTGAAAAAGGCGACGCAACGGCGGGAGTGCGTGCCGGATCAGGCGCCTTGTTGACCCATCAGTTCTTCGAACGACAGGGCCTTGTCGGTGACCTTGGCCTTGGACAGGATGAACTCCGCCACATTGCTTTCGATCACGACGGCTTCGACTTCGGCCATGCGTTGACGGTCGCTCATGTACCAGGCAACGACCTGAGCCGGCTGCTCGTAGCTTTGTGCCAGCTCTTCGATGTGAGCTTGCAGCTGCTCGGGCTTGGCTTGCAGGTTGTTGGCCTTGACCAGTTCGGCCACAGCCAGACCCAGACGCACGCGACGCTCAGCCTGGGGCTTGAACATTTCGGCAGGGATCGGGGCCTTGTCAGCGTCGGGGATGCCACGGGCCTTCAGGTCGGCGCGGGCGCCTTCCAGCAGACGGTCGGTTTCGGCATCGACCAGGGCCTTGGGCAGATCGAAGTCGACCGCCTTCAGCACGGCTTCCATGGCGGCAGCCTTGTTGCGGGCAGCGACGCGGAACTTCACTTCGCGCTCAAGGTTGCGCTTGATGTCGGCGCGCAGGGCGTCGATGGAGCCGTCAGCCAAGCCCAGGCTCTTGATGAACTCTTCGTTCAGCTCAGGCAGTTGCTGGGCTTCGACCTTCTTGACCGTGACCAGGAAGTCGGCTTCTTTGCCGGCGACGTCCTTGCCGTGGTAGTCCTCAGGGAAGGCCAGCGGGAAGGTTTTGGAGTCGCCGGTCTTCATGCCGCGCACGGCCTTTTCGAACGCTTCGAGCATCTGGCCTTCGCCGACCAGGAACTGGAAGCCTTCGGCTTTGCCGCCTTCAAAGGGCACGCCGTCGATCTTGCCTTCGAAGTCGATGGTGACGCGGTCGCCATCGGCCGCGCCTTCCGCAGCGGGTCGCTGGTTGAAGGTGCGACGTTGCTTGCGCAGGATTTCGACGGTGCGGTCGATGGCAGCGTCGTTGACTTCGGCAGTGGCACGCTCTACTTCAGCGGTGCTCAGGTCGCCGATGGTGACGTCGGGATAGACCTCGAAGGTGGCATCGAACTGCAGCTGGCCTTCAACCGGGCCGCCTTCTTTTTCAGCAATGCTGGGCTGGCCAGCCACGCGCAGGCCGGCTTCTTGAGCAGCCTTGGCGAAGGCAGCGCCGAGTTGGTCGTTGACGACCTCGTACTGCACAGAGTAGCCATAGCGCTGGGCCACGACGTTCATGGGCACCTTGCCGGGACGGAAGCCGTCGGCCTTGGTGGTGCGAGCCAGCTTCTTGAGGCGGGCGTCGACTTCGTTCTTGAGGGCGTCGGCTGCCAGCGACAGCGTGATGCGGCGCTCCAGCTTGTCGAGGGTCTCCACGGTGATAGCCATGTTGTGAACTCTCAGTATGAGTAAGAAATGAATGTGTCTGGTGCGCGGGGGGGGACTCGAACCCCCACACCATTGCTGGCGTCAGGACCTAAACCTGGTGCGTCTACCAATTTCGCCACCCGCGCCTAGACTGTGAAAAAGTTTGGCCACCGTGTGGCGGCCAAACTGGCTGAATTGGTCTGAACCGTCGATTCTAACGCGGCTCAGACCTTGTTTGAGACACGCTCAAGTTGGGGAGGCTTGCGGACGCTTCACGCGGAACCAGGCTGCGTACATCGCGGGCAGCGCCAGCAGGGTCAGCACAGTGGCCACGATCAGCCCGCCCATGATGGCCACGGCCATCGGCCCCCAGAAGTTGCTGCGGCTCAGCGGGATCATCGCCAGCACGGCGGCGGCAGCCGTCAACACGATGGGACGGAAGCGCCGCACCGCCGCACCGACCACGGCATCCCAGGCTGGAACACCCACGGCGCGGTCCTTTTCGATCTGGTCGATCAGGATGACGGAATTGCGCATGATCATGCCCATCAGGGCGACCACGCCCAGCAGCGCCACGAAGCCGAAGGGGCGATTGAGCGCCAGCAAGGCCATGGCCACACCGACGATGCCCATGGGGCCCGTGAGGAAGACCAGCACGGCGCGCGAGAAGCTCTGCAACTGCAGCATCAGCAGCGTGAAGATGATGAACAGCATGATCGGCAGGTTGGCGAAGATGGCGCCCTGCCCTTTGCTGCTTTCTTCAGCGGTGCCCGCCAGGATCACGCGGTAGCCCGGGGGCATGCGCGATTGCAGCTCCTGCATCTTGGGCCACAGCACCGTGCTGACGGTCGGCCCTTGCACGCCTTCGCGGACGTCACCCTGTACAGTGATGGCGAAATGGCGGCCATCGCGCCAGAGGACGCCCGGCTCCCACACGAGCTTGGGCTTGGCCACCTGCAACACCGGCACCATGCGACCGCTGGCCGTAGGCACGTAGGCGTTGTCGAGGGCCTCCAGCGTCAAACGCTCGGATTGAGGCGCACGCAGGGTGATGTCGATGAGGCGATCGCCTTCACGGTACTGGCCCACGGTGGCGCCGGAGGTCAGGATGCGGCTGGCTTGGGCAATCGACTGCGTGCTCACACCCATGGCGCGGGCCTTGTCCTGATCCACCTCCAGACGAATGGCTTTGACCGACTCGTTCCAGTTGTCGTTGACGCCCGTCATGTCCGGATGCGCGCGCATGAGGGTCTTGGCCTCTTCCGCGAACTGGCGCAAGGTGTTCACGTCCTCGCCGACGATGCGGAACTGAACCGGATAGGCGACCGGTGGGCCATTGGGCAGGAGCTTCACGCGGGTGCGCAGTTCGGGGAACTCGCTCGCCATCAACTCGGGCAGTTTTTGACGCAGCGACTCTCGGGTCGCCAGGTCCTTGGGCAAGATCACCATCTGGCTGACGTTGGTCTGCGGGAAGATCTGGTCCATGGGCAAATAAAACCGCGGCAGGCCCGATCCGACCCAGGTGCTGACCGTGGTCACTCCAGGCTCTTTCATCAGGCGCTGCTCGACGCGGTGGGCCATGTCCTCGGTGGCGTCAAAGCTGCTGCCTTCTGGTAGCCACAGGTCCACGAGGATCTCAGGGCGGCTGGAGTCCGGAAAGAACTGCTGCTGCACCTTGCCCATGCCCAGCACGCCCAGCACCAACGCGCCAATGGTCAGGCCAATGGTGATCCAGCGGTGCTCGACGCACCAGTTCACCGTCGCTTTGAAGCGGCTGTAGAACGGGGTGTCATACAGATCCTCGCTGCTGCCGTGGGCGATCTTGGGCTGGGTCTTGAGCAACTGCTGCCCCAGGTAGGGCACGAAGTAGACGGACACGATCCACGATATCACCAAGGCCGCGGCCGTGACTGCAAAGATGGCAAAGGTGTATTCACCGGTGGCGGAGTTGGCCATGCCGATGGGCAGAAAGCCTGCTGCCGTGATGAGGGTGCCGGTGAGCATGGGCATGGCGGTCAGGTCGTAAGCTGCCGTGGCCGCGTGCACCTTGTCATAGCCCTCTTCGAGCTTGTGCACCATCATCTCAACGGCAATGATGGCGTCATCGACCAGCAGGCCCAGCGCAATGATGAGCGCGCCCAGCGATATCTTGTGCAGCCCTACGCCCCAGTATTTCATGACGAGGAAGGTGACGGCCAGGACCAGGGGAATGGTGATGGCCACGACCAGACCAGGCCAGACATCGAGTCGCCAAGGCTTGGTGTGCAGGCCCAGGCTCAGGAAGCTGACGGCCAACACCACGAACACAGCTTCAAGCAGCACCTTGACAAACTCACCCACGGACGAAGACACCGACTCGGGCTGGTTCTGGATCTGCGACAGTTCGATGCCGATGGGCAGTTCGTTGCGCAGACGCTCGGTGGTTACGGTCAGGCTCTTGCCGAGCGCAATGATGTCGCCGCCCTTGGCCATGGACACGCCCAGCGCAACCACGTCCTTGCCCTGATGGCGGACCTTGGTAACGGGGGGATCTTCGTAGCCACGGCGGATGCTGGCGATGTCACCCAACTTGAGTGTGCGAGCCTGGTGGGTAACCGGATGGATGACCCGGATGGGCAGATCACGCAACTGCTCGACGGACTGGAGAGCGCCATTGACACGCAACTGGATGTTGTTGCGATCGCCCGCGTAGACACCGGCGCCCTCCACGGCGTTCTGGGCGTTCAACTGGGTCAGCACCTGCCCCATGTCGATGCCCAATTGCGCCAGACGACGCTGCGGGATCTCGATGAACAGCTTCTCGGGCTGAACGCCAAACAGTTCGACCTTGGCGACACCGGGCACGCGCAGCATCTCGGAGCGGGCACGTTCGGCGAACTGGCGCAACTCTTCCTGAGAGAAGCCATCGGCCGACAAGGCGTAGATGGAACCGTAGACGTCGCCGAATTCGTCGTTGAAGAAGGGACCGATCACACCTTGGGGCAAGGTGTGGCGCATGTCACCTACCTTCTTGCGCACCTGATACCAGAGGTTGGGGATTTCCTTCGGCGGCGAATGGTCCTTGACCATCATCAGGGTGAAGGACTCACCCGGCTTGGTGTAGGACTGGATCTTGTCGGCGTAGGGCACCTCTTGCAAGGTGCGCTCGATCTTGTCGGTGACCTGTTCAGCCACTTCCTGGGCGGTGGCACCCGGCCAGTAGGCGCGCACGACCATCACGCGGAAGGCGAAGGGGGGATCTTCGTCCTGGCCAAGGTTGAAATAGGCGGCGGCGCCCAGCACCATCAGCACGATCATCAAATAGCGTGTGAGGGCCGGGTGTTCGAGCGCCCAGCGAGAGACGTTGAAGCGCTGGTCCTTGGACCAGGATTGGGGGGACATCGACATCGGTGCGCTCCCTGTCGATCAGGAGGAGGCGCCGGAAGCCGGCGTGGCGGCGGGCGTCACGGGTACAGCAGGCTGCCCCACCGAGGAAGCGGCCTGATAACGGCGGACCTTCTGGCCCGGTGTCAACACATGGACGCCAGCCGTCACGATTTCCTGACCGGGCTGGATACCTTGGGCCACCAAAATGACGTTGCCGGTGATGTCGCTGGTCTTCACAGGCACGGGGTTGACGGTCATGGCTTTGCCGTCGAGGACCCACAGCACGGACTTGCCCCCCCGTTCGGCCAGGGCATTCAGGGGTACACGCACTCCACCCGCCACGCGCACCGGCGCGTTAAGCACCACGGTGGCGGTCTGCCCCAGGTCGAAGCCTGCGCGCCCCACATCAGCCTTGACGAGGTAGGTGCGGGTCAGCGGGTCGGTGGCGGCGGCCATCTCACGGAGCGTGACCGGCACCCAGTCCTGCGTGCCCCAACGGCGGGCTTTGAGTGCGCCCGGTTTGCCCATCAGTGCGCGCACGGTCGGGCCCATGTCTTCCGGGACGGAGAACACGGCATCACGCGGACCGTCATGGGCCAGCGTCAACACAGGCATGCCAGCACCGACCACCATGCCGGCCTCCAGGTCCACCCCGGTGATGACACCGGGCGCGTCGGCTGTGAGGGCGGCGTAGCTGGTCTGGTTGCTTTGCACACCGGCTTGCGCCTGGGCCTGACGCAAACCCGCCTGTGCAGATTTGTTCATCGTGTCGTGGCGCTCGAGTTCAGCGGCACTGATGAAGCCCTGCGTCTTGAGTTCGTTGAACCGTTTGAAATTGGCGGCCGCTTGAGCGGCCTGCGCTTCGGCTGCGGCCAAGCCAGCGCGAGCGGCCACTTGCCCCAATTGCAGGTCTTGAGGATCCAGTTGGGCAAGCACCTGACCCCGGGTCACGGTTTGTCCAAGCTCGACCAGGCGACGGTTGACCTTGCCCCCGACGCGAAAACCCAGGCGGGATTCGGTGCGCGCGCGGATCTCGGCCGCAAATTCACGCTCCAGCACGCCGCCGGTTTCCGACAACACCAGGGTGCGCACCGACCGCGCGGGTGGCTCAGCCACTGGCTTCTTGCCGCATCCAGCCAACATGGCGGCCATCAGGGGCAGGAGAACGTAGTAAGGGGCCTTGGACCAGCGCAGTGTGTTCATGTTGTTTCGCAAAGAAGGAGGCGAGGCGCAATCGTAACTGACCCGCGGGTCAGTAATGTAGAAAATAGCGATTGCACCTGTCAATTGAGCAATTGAGACAATGGCGGTTCGCCCTTGGCCTGATGACATGAATTCGACCCTCCCTCCCTCCTCCTCAGCAGCCCCCATCGCCGCCTCGGCGGCACCTGTCCCGCGTCCGGGCAGCAGCCTGTATCACGCCCTGCGCAGCGCCCCCCCTGCTCTGCGTCCTGCCTTGCAGTTGTGGCTGCAGTGGTGGCATGAGGTCAGCCGCATCCCGCTGGAGGTCAGCGATGCAGGCGTGGCCGAGAGCAAGCTGCAATGGTGGGCGCAGGAAGTGCGTGACAGCTTGGCGGGACAGCCGCACCACCCATTGATGCAGGCCCGCGCTGCGCTGTCTGCCTTGCCGGAGCCCAGTGCCTGGCCCGAAATGACACTGTGGGCACAGCAACTGGAGGGGTTGATCCAGTTGGTGCATCAGACGCGCTGGCTGGACGATGCCACCTTGCAGCGTCACAACCGGATGAGCACCGGGGCGGCGCTGGAGGGTGCGGCATGCATTCTGGGTGCCAGTAGCGCGTCCGCACGATCTGCGGCGTGCCTGCTGGGCATGGGCTTGCGCCAGTCACATCAGGTGGCACGTCTGGGACTGGATGCCCGGCTGGGTTGGGTCAATGTGTCGATCGATGTGCTGCAGACCCACGACGTGAAAGCCCACCAGTTGAGCAAGCCGGACGCCAACCAGGCGCCTGCGGGCTGGCCGGGGCTGCTGCAGCACCTGATAGAGCAGGCCCGCGCCAGCATCGAGCAAGGGCTCTCGGCCATCCAGGCCTTGCCCGACGCCGAGGTTCGGGCCCTGCTCCCCTTGCGGGTCGTGGCGCACATTCACCTGACTCAGCTACAGGAAATTGCTGGCAAGGGTGACCGCATCCTCCACGAGCGGGTGCTGCTGACCCCGTTGCGCAAATGGTGGATCAGTCAGCGCGTGCGTTGGGGCTGGCTGCCCTGAGGTGGCCAGACTGCAGTTCAACCTCCTGTGGCGCGACTGAAGGGAGCCGCGAGGGGTTCGCCCACAAACAGCCCTTGCTGAGGCCAACGCACGCTCTTCCAGTAGGCCTCCAGCGCCGTGGCCCCCTGCACATAGAACAGCAGCAAGGCCTGCGGGTCGGGAAACTTCTGCAGGTGGGAACAGGGCTCGCTGGTCGTGCCGTAGCTGGCCGTGGCACCGGCGTCGATCCAGGAGAGCGCGGTCATCTGTCCGTGTGACGGCTCCAGCGCCCCGCCGAACGAGGTCAGGTGGTCGGCCAGCGCGCCGGGGAGAAAGCCAATGGTGTCGAGGTGCTCGACCCGCTCCCGCCCGGTCAGGTAGAGCAGGACGCGATCGACATCCTGCAGCGCATCGGTCTCATCGAGATGGACTTCAACACCGAACTGCCGGACCAGACCGGCTGGCGGAAAGAGCAGTCGGCGCTGACTGCGGATACGGTCGGAGGTGCTGACGTAGTGCACCTGTGCCGGCGGCGCCCCCCGCAAGCCAAGGGTGTGGTCCGAGCGGACGCCACGATCGATCATGGCCTTGGCCGAGCGCACATCGCTGGCCGCCAGCAGCATGCTCAAGCGCATGCCATGGTCTGCGTGGGGCCGCGTCGAGATGCCCCCGAAGTAGGTTGATGCGCGACTCGTGCTGCAGGTGTTCTGACACAGCCTGTGGTCATAACCCAAGGCCAGGGCCCCGGTGATGGAATTGCAGTTGACCGCAAAGGGCTGGCGCCAACTCAATGCCAGACCTTGCACGCGCTGCCCGAAGAACGCCTCAACCTCCTTGGAGAAGGCTGCGAACTCGCCGGGGGTGAGCGTCGGCTTCACGGGCAGGCGCACTTTGAGGATGCGGGATGCAGGAATCTGACGAGCCTTCGCGTAATAGGCGCCGATCTGAACTGAATAGGGATCATCTTCGTTGATCACCAGACCCAGCTCCTTGGCCGTGAGCCGTCCATGCACACGGGGGGCCCGCACCCAGCGCCGCACAGGTATGGCCGCCGATACGGCAGAGTTGGCTCCCGCAGCCGCCGTGGGCCCGCCAGGGTGAGGCGCGGGACTGGACGCCGCAACGCTAGCGGCGGGCTGCGCGGAATCAGCGGCGTGAAGGGTACCCGCCCACAAGACCAAGAGGGTCAGGCACAGCATGCGAAAAACAGAGAGGCTCATCCAGCAAGGTCCGAAGAAGTCAGATGCCATGAAATACCGAATCCAGAGTCTCCGGTAGAGAAAGCACCCTGAGTGCAGTTGATTATTTCCGTGTTCCGGTGGAATATCACCTACCAAAATCCCCTTCGTCGAAAGAAATGCCGATGAGTGATTCGCCCCCCCCGACCACGTCCGTGCAGGTCATGAGCCGGATGTTCGCTCTGCTCGAGGTGCTGGCCAGCGAGGGGCAAGCTGTCTCTCTGAAGGTGGCCAGCGAACGCACAGGCCTGCACCCCTCCACGGCCCACCGCATCCTCAACGACCTGGCCTCGGGTGGCTTGGTGGAGCGATCCGGCCCCGGCCATTACCGGCTGGGCATGCGCTTGCTGGCCTTGGGCAACCTGGTCAGATCGCGGCTGGACGTGCGCGACCAGGCGGCACGCCACATGCAGGAGTTGCATCGCCTGTCGGGGCATGTGGTCTCGCTGTTCGTGCGCCAGGATGACGAGGCGGTGTGCGTCGAGCGCACGGTGGCCGAACGACACGGCATCCAGCTCGCCAGGACAGACGGCTTGCGAGCGCCTCTGACGCGCAGTGCGGTTGGCAAGATCTTGCTGCTGGATGAGTCAGGGCTGCTGTTACAGGCCTTGTGTCAGCTACAGGCTGACAGCCTGGACAGTTTGCAACGCGAATTGAGCGCCATCCGCGCCCTCGGCATCGCCCTGCACCACGACGCCCTGGGCGTCGGGCAGCACATGGCTGCCGCGCCGGTCCGCAACGATCAGGGCTCGATCATCGCCAGCCTGACACTGTCGTGGCAAGGCGGCGATCTGCGCAGTGAGTGGATCGAGGCGCTGAAAGCCGCAGCTCAGCACGTCTCTGCTGCAATGGGTTGGCCCAGCGTCGAATGAACCACGGCCCGCCATCTTGCGATGAACGGGCCGTGAGGTGATCGAAGAAGATCGGGAATCAGGACGCGTCGGCGGTGATCATCGAGACGCTGCCCACGGCGCCCTTCATGGAGGCTTCTTCGATCCAGCGACGTACACGCTCGGCATCTGCCTGGCGGGAGTACTTGCCCGAGGAGTCGAGGAACACCATGATGAACTTGCGGCCCGCCATCCGGGCCTGCATGACCAGGCAACGCCCCGCTTCGACGATATAGCCAGTCTTTTGCAGGCCGATGTCCCAGGCAGGGTTGCGCACAAGACTGTTCGTGTTGCGATACTGAAGCTGGCGATTGCCCAGGTTGACCGCATGCTCGGGCGACACCGACAGTTCACGGATCAGAGGATGGTGGTAGGCCGCCTTGACCAGGGAGGCCAGATCTTTGGCGCTGGATTGATTACCGCTGTTGAGACCGGTCGGGTCGACATAACGGGTGTCGATCATGCCCAGGCTGCGTGCCTTGGCATTCATGACGCGCACGAAAGCGCTCAGCCCGCCCGGGTAGGTACGACCCAGCGCATGGGCAGCGCGGTTCTCAGACGACATCAGTGCCAGATGCAACAGCTCGCCACGGGTCAGGGTGGTACCCACCGCCAGGCGCGAGCTGCTGTTCTTTTCGGTGTCCACATCATCGTGGGTGATGGTGACCGCTTCATCGTGCGGCAAGTGCGCCTCGACCATGACGAGGGCCGTCATCAGCTTGGTCAGGGAAGCAATGGGCAACACCGCTTCAGAATTCTTGGCGAACACCACTTCGTTGGTGTCCTGATCCATCACCAGCGCGACACTGGACTTCAACTCAAGGGGATCCGGGGTTTGGTGCAGACCGTACAGCTGCCCATAAGACGCCCGCGCAGCCCCGGTGGCAGAAGCCATGCCACTGAAACTGTTGGCCGACTGGGAAGACAGGTAAGAGCGAACCACCAGCGGGCGCACGGCACGGCGGTCTGACGCGGAGGCGACAGCTTGGCGAATACCCGACGGGCGCTTCGCGACCTGGGTCTGACGAGCTTCGGCGCGGACCCGGGCCAGGCGTTCGGCACGAGACTCGGCACGGGTGCTCTTCTTGGCCGATGCGCGTGCGACCAGGGTCCCCTTCTTGCGCGTCGAAGTCTTGGCCACTCGCTCCTTGCTGGAGGAGGCCGACTTGCTGCTCGACTTCTTGGCGCTGCTCTTGGTGGACTCGGCTTTGGCGGCCTGCGCAGGCACCATGACAGCCAGGCTCAACACCGATGCGAGGGCCCAAGTCAGCCAGTTTTTCTTCCAGTTTGCGTGTGCCACGGTACGACCCTTTCGTCTTGCAGAAAGTGTAAATAAAAAGGCGCGCAAGATCAACGACTTACGCGCCTTTTATCAAGTAACCTGAAGAATCAGGTCATTTGCACCCCTCTCAACCCTGCGCAGCAACCTTTTCAGCGTTGCTGTGCAGCTTGTTGAGGGCAGACAGATAAGCCTTGGCAGAGGCAACCACGATATCCGGGTCGGCCCCCACGCCATTGACCACCCGCCCACCCAGTTGCAGACGTACGGTCACCTCTCCTTGTGATTCTGTGCTCCCCGAGGTGATTGCGTTCACCGAGTACAGCAGGATTTCTGCGCCACTTTTCACGACCGTCTCGATTGCCTTGAGGCTGGCGTCGACCGGACCGTTGCCGTCTGCCTCCGCGGTGTGCTCGGAGGTGCCGGCCCCAAACACCACACGGGCGTGCGGACGCTCGCCGGTTTCAGAGCGCTGCGACAGCGCAACCAGTCGGTAGTGCTCTTGCTCGCTGGTGACGCTCTCGTCTCCCACCAGAGCGATGATGTCCTCGTCGAAAATCTCGCTCTTGCGGTCGGCCAGTTCCTTGAACTTGGCAAAGGCGGCATTGACTTCGGCTTCGGAATCCAGGTCGATGCCCAGCTCTTCCAGGCGTTGCTTGAAGGCGTTGCGGCCCGAGAGCTTGCCCAGCACGATCTTGTTGGCTGCCCAGCCCACATCTTCGGCGCGCATGATTTCGTAGGTGTCACGGGCCTTGAGGACGCCATCCTGGTGGATACCAGAGGCGTGGGCGAAGGCGTTAGCGCCTACCACGGCCTTGTTGGGCTGCACAACGAAGCCTGTGGTTTGCGAGACCAGACGCGAGGCGGGCATGATCTGGCGGGTGTCGATGCCCACATCCAGACCGAAATAGTCGCGACGGGTCTTGATGGCCATCACGATCTCTTCCATCGCGCAGTTACCCGCACGTTCGCCCAAGCCGTTGATGGTGCACTCCACCTGACGCGCACCACCAATCTTGACGCCCGCCAGGGAGTTGGCAACCGCCATGCCCAGGTCGTTGTGACAATGAACCGACCAGATCACCTTGTCCGAGTTGGGCACCTTCTCACGCAGTTCGCGGATGAAGTTGCCGTACAGCTCGGGAATGGCGTAGCCCACCGTGTCGGGAATGTTGATGGTGGAAGCGCCCTCAGCGATCACAGCCTCGCAGACGCGAGCCAGAAAGTCGATGTCCGAGCGGTAGCCGTCTTCGGCCGAGAACTCGACATCGGAGGTGAGGTTACGTGCGAAGCGCACCGACAGCCGGGCCTGTTCAAGCACCTGCTCGGGTGACATGCGCAGCTTCTTCTCCATGTGGAGCGCGCTGGTGGCGATGAAGGTGTGGATGCGCCAGGAATTGGCGCCCTTCAGGGCTTCCGCAGCGCGGCTGATGTCGCGGTCGTTGGCACGGGCGAGCGAACAGACCGTGGAATCCTTGATGACGTCGGCGATGGCCTTGATGGCCTCGAAATCACCATTGGAGGCGGCTGCAAAGCCTGCTTCCATCACGTCGACCTTCATGCGCTCGAGCTGGCGGGCGATGCGCAGCTTTTCTTCCCGCGTCATGGACGCGCCCGGCGACTGCTCGCCATCGCGCATGGTGGTGTCGAAAATGATGAGTTTGTCGGTCATGGTAGGACTCCGGAAAGCAGGTTCAGCGGTGCAGGCCGGCTTCGTCCGGCTCGTCGGTGGAGGTGGAGATCACACTCACCGGCCGGCCCTTCATGCGGAGCCAGATGTACACGCCATAGCCGGACAAACCGTAGATGACGAAGATGGCAAACAGCACGATGGGCGGGTGGATGGTGATCACCGAGATGCCGAGCGCAATGGCCACGATGAAGATGAAGGGCACGGAGCGGCGGAAGTTGACGTCCTTGAAGCTGTAGAACGGCACGTTCGTCACCATGGTCAGGCCGGAGTACAGCGTGAACCCGCAGGCGATCCAGATCATGCCGGGCAGGCTGCGCGCGGTCTCGCCCATGTCGGTGACCACCCAGATCAGGCCCATGACCAGGGCGGCCGCGGCCGGGCTGGGCAGGCCCTGAAAGAAGCGCTTGTCGACCACACTGATGTTGGTGTTGAAGCGTGCCAGACGCAAAGCGGCCCCCGAGCAGTAGACGAAGGCGGCAATCCAGCCCAGCTTGCCCATGTCCTTGAGGGCCCATTCGTAGGCGATCAGGGCGGGAGCTGCGCCAAAGGACACCATGTCGGACAGGCTGTCCATCTGTTCACCGAATGCACTTTGCGTGTTGGTCATACGGGCCACGCGCCCATCCAGGCTGTCGAGCACCGCTGCACAGAAAATGCCGATGGCGGCCAGGTCGAACTTGCCGTTCATGGCCATGACGATGGCGTAGAAGCCACCGAACAAAGCCGCCAGCGTGAACAGGTTGGGCAGGATGTAGATGCCCTTGCGACGGCGACGCGGCGGTTCATCCGCGTCGTGCATGTCGTGATCCTCAATGAGATCGGGGTCCTGCGGATTGTGAGGTTGCATGCTCAGGCCGCGACCAGGGTCGCGAGAATGGTGGTGGTGGCAGACACCTTTTCGCCGGGCGCCACGTTGGGCACGGCGTGAGGGGGCAGATAAACGTCAACGCGGGAGCCGAAACGGATCAATCCGTAGCGCTGACCGCGCGTGAGGCGGTCGCCAGCCTTGACGTGGCACAGGATGCGACGGGCAAACAGACCCGCACTTTGCACCAGCGTCACGATCTGGCCATGCGAGTCGATGACGACGGCATTGCGCTCATTGTGACGCGAGGCCGTGTCCAGATCGGTGCTGACCAGATGACCCGGGAAGTACTGGACCTGCTGGATGACGCCGTCCACACTGGCCCGGTTGCCCTGGGTGTCGAACAGGTTCATGAACACGCTGATGCGCAAGGCGTCGCGATTGGCGTAGGGATCGCGGACCTTCTCGATCTTGACGACGCGCCCGTCAGCCGGCGAGAGCACCGCGCCTGACTGCGCCGGCACCTGACGCGGCGAGGCACGCCAGAGCAAGAAGCTCAGCGCCAAGGCGAGGCCGCCCAGCAGCAGGGCTGGCCAGGTGCCCAGCACCCACGTCAATGTCAGGGTGGCCAGCAAGATCAGCGCCACGACATGGGCGTTCATGCGGGTATCCGTATCCACTTGAAAGGGATCGTTCATGGTGCAGGCGAGGATACCTCAAGCGGCAACGCGGAGGCCGGTGGCGGGATGTGAAGCACGCGCTGCGGGAAGGGAATGTCGATGCCCAGCCGGTTGAGGGTGTCGAGCACGGCCAGGTTGACGTTGGAGCGAGGCGCACCCAGACCCAACTCGGGGTCCAGCACCCAGAAAGAGATGGTCAATTCCAGACCGTCTGCCGCAAAACTGCTCAACAAAATGGCTGGGGCGGGGTCGGCCATCACCCGTGGCACTTCGGACACCGCCGCCAGCAGTTCCGGAAACAGCGCCCGCACGTCAGTTCCGTAGGCCACCTGAACGACGGTGGTCACTGACACCCGCCGGTCGCTCAGCGACGCGTTTTCGACCCGCTGGGTGATCAGCGTCTCATTGGGCACGATCGCCTCGCGCCCACCCACGGCCCGTAAAACGGTGTAGCGGGTGTTGATGTCGGTGATGGTACCTTCGAAGTTGTCGACCTTGACCAGGTCACCGATGCGCAGACTGCGCTCGGCCAGGATCACGAACCCGCTGACGTAGTTGGCCGCCAGTTTCTGCAAGCCAAATCCCAGCCCCACGCCGATGGCACCGCCAAACACCGACAAGGCCGTCAGGTCGATGCCTGCGGTGGACATCGCCAACATGAAGCCGACCAGCAACAGGATGGAGCGCAGGGCGTTGACCGCCATTTTGCGCAGAGAGATGTTGTCGGTGGCGCCCTTGAGCAGTTGAGATTCGAGGGCCGACGACAGCGACAGCGAGAGGATCAGCACCAGCACGGCGTTGATCGCACCCTCGATGAGACTGCGCAGGTTGAGGACGCTGCCCCCCACCTTCCAGGTCACCCCCTCCATCTCGGTCAGCAAAATGGGCAGCAGCCCGGTCACCCAGGACACCGTGGCCAGCCAGGCCAGCCATGACACCGTGCGCTCGATGACGCGCATGGCGCGTGATTCGGGAAACACCACCCTCAAGACCTTGACGGTGACCCGGATCACGGCCAGGGACATGAGCACGGGCAGCGCCACCCGGAACAAGAGCATCGGCCACTGGTTCTGTAGCAGGCGGTAAGCCAGCAAGGCCAGGCCCAGCGACAGCACCGGGAACAGGGCCCCATCAATGACACGATGCCCCAGCCAGATGGAGCGCACATCGCCCTGGCGCCCCCGCCACAGGCGCACGATCAACCACGACAAGCCCAGGCAGCCCAGCAGGATGGCGATTTCACTGATGGCGGCCGGCTTCTGGAGATGGACCCACAGGTTGGACAGTTCGCGTGCGGTCAGGGGAGAGATGTCTTGAACGGGATGCTCGAGGGTCATGTATCAATCAGAAAGCGGGGGTGAGGCATCAGGCCTCCAAAAGAGTGCGTACGTGGGCAGCGACACTGCGCGCCAGAGAGCTGACGTGATAGCCGCCCTCCAGGCAGGACACCACGCGCCCACCGGCAAAGCGCTGCGCCACTTCCACGATTTTCGCCGTGATCCAGGCGTAATCGGCCTCGACCAGTTGCAAGCCGCCCATGTCGTCTTCGCGATGGCCGTCAAAGCCCGCCGAAATGAAGATCATCTCGGGGCGGAAATCTTCAAGGCGGTACATCCAGTAGCTCTCGATCACATCTCGGATGGTGTGGCCATTGCTGCGCGCGGGCACGGGCACATTGACCATGTTGCCGGCCCGGGACTCTGCCCCGCTGAAGGGGAACAAGGGATGCTGAAACAAGCCGACCATCAGCACCCGGTCGTCTCCCGCAAAGATGTCTTCGGTGCCGTTGCCGTGGTGCACGTCAAAGTCGACGATGGCCACGCGCTGCAGCCCCTTCACGTCCAGGGCATGTCGAGCTGCCACCGCCACGTTGTTGAAAAAGCAGAACCCCATGGTCTGGTTGTGCGGCGCGTGGTGTCCGGGCGGACGGATGGCACAGAAGGCGTTGTCGACCTTGCCATCGATCACAGCGTCAGTGGCGGCAATGGCCGCGCCAGCCGCGCGCCAAGCCGCCGAGCGGGTACCCGGACAGGCCCAGGTGTCAGGGTCGAGCGCACGGCTGTCGCCCGTGGCTTCGAGTTGCTGCAGGAAGTCGTCCAACGTCAGGATGTAGTTGAGGTCGTGAGCCAGCGCCAGGTCGTCATTGGTCGCCAGCGGAACCTCGCCGTGCACCAATTGCGTGTCCAACCCCTGCGACCTCAATTCGTCTTCGATCGCCAGGATGCGCTGCGGCCCCTCCGGGTGCCCTTCCCCCATCACATGGGCCAGACAGTCTGGGTGGGAAAAATAACCGGTTGCCATGCGTTTGTCCTGCCCCGCATCGATGGCGGGTTTGAGTTATGGTTTCACCATGCTCCGCAAAGATTCTTCTCTCGCCACGACGGCTGTCACACCCTCGTCACCTCAGACCTCGCAGATCACGCGTCTCGTTGATCAGGTTAGCACGATCATTGTCGGCAAACATGAGCAGGTGACCCTGAGCGTCATCTGTCTGCTGGCCTCCGGACACCTGCTGATTGAGGACGTGCCCGGCGTGGGCAAGACCACCTTGTCACACGCGCTGGCGCACAGTTTGGGGCTGAGTTTTTCGCGCATCCAGTTCACGGCCGACCTGCTGCCATCTGACCTGATCGGGGTGAGCGTGTACGACCGCCACAAGGAAGATTTCATCTTCCACCCCGGGCCGGTGTTCGCACAGGTGCTGCTGGCCGACGAAATCAACCGGGCTGGGCCGCGCACCCAGAGCGCCTTGCTGGAAGCGATGGAGGAACGCCAGGTGTCGGCCGAAGGGGAGACACGCCCCCTGCCCTCGCCGTTTTTCGTGATCGCCACCCAGAATCCGGGGGACCAGTTGGGCACACATCCTCTGCCGGAGTCGCAGTTGGACCGCTTCGCCATGCGCCTGTCGCTGGGCTACCCCGATCCGGCCGCCGAGCGCGCGCTGCTGGTGGGCGATGACCGGCGCAGCCTCTTGCAGGCGCTGCAGCCGGTGATGACGCCCGAGGCGTGGGCGCACGCGCAAGCCCAGGTCGATGCGGTGCATGTGTCGGCGGGCCTGCTGGACTATCTGCAGGCACTGATTGCAGCGACGCGAGACGGGCGCTGGTTCGCGCTGGGGCTGAGTCCGCGCGCAGGGCTGTCGCTGCTGAAACTGGCACGGGCACGGGCCCTGGTGCTGGGGCGAAGCCATGTGTCGCCGGAAGACCTGCAGGTGCTGTGGGTACCCGCTGTCGCGCACCGCCTGCAACCGTTGGCGCAATCAGGGCGCAGTGCCACAGCCCAGGCACGGGCCCTGCTGGAGGCGGTACCGGTGCCATGATGACCGGGCTGAAGACCCTGTTGAGACAGCGCTGGCAAAGCTGGTGGGACGCGCGCCTGCCCCGGGTGGATCAGCTGACGCTGACGCACCGCAACCTCTACATCCTGCCCACCCGGGTAGGTTGGAGTTTTGCGGCTGTGCTGGTGGTCTTGCTGGTGGCCTCGATCAATGAGCGCATCAACCTGGGCTATGCCCTCACCTTTTTGCTGGGGGGCAGTGCTCTGGCGGCCACCCACCTGACCCACGGCAATTTGCAGGGACTGCAACTGCGCCTGCTGTCCACGCGCAGCGTGCACGCCGGCTCGGTGCTGCAAGTGGGCATGGGCCTGCACAACCTGCACCGCAAGAAGGGACGTTGGGGACTGCAGGCGCAGGCGCAAGGCGGTCTGGCACAGCCGGTCGAGGTGGCACCAGGCCAGGACGCCGTGATCGAACTGGATGTGCCCGCCCCCCAACGCGGTTGGCTGACACTGCCCCGTGTCACGATCGAATCCCGCTACCCCCTGGGCTTGTTTCGCGCCTGGGCGTATTGGCGCCCCCTCACGCGGGTGCTGATCTGGCCGGCCATCGACCCCCATGCACCCCCGCTGCCAGCATGGCAATCGGATGCCGCGTTGAGCGCGAGCACGCGTCAGGGTGGCCACAGCACCGAGCCCCCGGAAGGCTTGCGCGATTACCGACGCGGAGACCCGCTGCGCTGGATCGCCTGGAAAAAATCCAGTCACGCGATTGCCTCGGGCACCGGCCTGGTGAGCCGCACGTCTGAACAAGGGCGTTCGCCCGATCTGTGGCTGGACTATGAGCACAGCCCAGGCCTGGCTGGCCTGGACACCGAAGCGCGCCTGTCGCGCCTGGCCACCTGGCTACTGGAGGCCGAAAACCGCATGGAAGGCCCCAGTGGCACCTATGGTCTGAAGCTACCGGGACTGACCCTGGCCTGCGGGCGGGGGGCCCCCCACCTGCGTGAATGCCTGGATGCGCTGGCGACCTGGCCTCACGCTGGCGCGGGGAGCCGGTGATGCTGCGCGCGCGCACCGCCACCCTCACCCGCGAAGGCCGTGACACCCTGTGGTTGCTACTGGCCCTGACCCTGAGCCTGGCGCCGCACCTCGGGCGCCTGCCGCTGTGGTGCAGCATCGGCACCGGCCTGGCCTTGCTGTGGCGAGCCCGCCTGGCCTGGAGCGACGCCCCCCTGCCGCCCCGCTGGGTGCTGTTTCTTAGCTTGGCAGCCAGCGTGGGACTGACCCTGTCGACCCACCACAGCCTGTTTGGCCGCGAGGCGGGGATCACGTTGGTGACGGTGCTGGCCGCGCTCAAGACGCTGGAGCTGCGTGCCCGGCGTGATGCCTTCGTTGTGACCTGCCTGGGCTTTTTCCTGGCGTTCACCCAGTTTCTGTTCTCACAAAGCATCGTGATGGCGCTGCTGATGTTGGCGGCCACCTGGGCCTTGCTGAGCACGCTGGTGCTCGCGCAACGTCCACTGGGTCGACCCACGCTGGGCAGCGCGCTCAAGGCGGCCGGACAGAGCCTGCTGTGGGGTCTGCCCCTGATGTTGGCCCTGTATGTGTTCTTCCCGCGGCTGGGTCCGCTGTGGAGCCTGCCTTCTGACGCGGGCAGCAAGACTGGGCTGTCCGACCAGTTGAAGTTGGGTCACGTGTCCGAGTTGGCGCTAGACGACACCATCGCCATGCGCGTGCGCTTCGACGGGGCCGCGCCGCGGCCCAATCAGCTGTACTTTCGCGGGCCGGTGCTGACCTGGTTTGATGGACAGACCTGGTCGATGCGCGCCGTTCCGTTTCGCCAGCAAGCCGAACCCAATGCCGGGCCCGTCATCCAGCCACAGGGTCGCATGGTGAGCTACCAGGTGACGCTGGAGCCCACCCGGCTGCAATTCCTACCGCTGCTGGATGGCACACTGGCAGCGGGCCCCACACCGCCATTGACCCAGCCCGAGATGCGCCGTCGCGGACTGGACTGGCAAACCCGCCGCCCGGTGGGAGAGCGCATCCAGGTCAGTGCCCAAGCCTGGCTGGGTGCCCGTGACACCACGCTCGAACGATTCACCAGTCAACCCGCTGAACTGCAGCTGCCCGCCGGCGTCAACCCACGCACCCTGGCCTGGGCCCGCTCCCAGCGCGCGCGCCCGGAACTGGCCCAGGCAGACGCGCGCACGGTGTCTCAAGCCCTGCTCCAGCACATCCGCAGCGAGAAGTTTGTCTACACGCTGGCGCCCGAGGACAACGAACCCGCCGCCGACGGGCGCCCTGAGCGCCACCTGATTGACCGCTTCTGGCTGGATCGCCGCACGGGCTTTTGCGAACACTTCGCCACGGCCTACGTGGTGGTGATGCGTGGCATGGGCATTCCGGCGCGCGTGGTCACGGGTTTCCAGGGCGCCGAGCTGAATGTGGTGGATGGCCTGTACATGGTCCGCAACAGCGATGCCCATGCCTGGGCCGAGTTCTGGCAAGAGGGTGAAGGCTGGGTCCGCGTCGACCCCACGGCGGCGGTGGCCCCCGAGCGGATCGAGCGCAGCAGCGCGCAGCGGATCGACCAAGGGGGCCTGGCGGGGGTGCTGGGGGAAGACCAGGGGCGCTGGGTACGCACCTGGCGCGCCTACGTCGACGCCGGCAACCACCGCTGGAACGTGTGGGTGCTGCAATACGCCCGCGACCAGCAGTTGAGCCTGCTGCAGAACTGGGGCGTGGATGCGCGCAACTGGGCCGATTTGCTGCGGATCTGCGCCATGATCTTTGCAGGGGTCAGCCTGCTGGGCTTGAGTTGGCTGTGGTGGCAACGCCCCCGCACCGTCCGCAGTCCCTGGGAGCACACAATGTGGCAACTGCACCGCAGCCTCCTGACTCTGGGAGTGATGCCGCCTGAGGGGTGTCCGGCGCCCGCTCCTGCACTGGCCTGGGCGCAGCGCCTGCGCGCCGCCTCGCAAAACGACCTCCCCGACGACCTGCGCAGCTTCCTGCTGGCGCAGTTGACCGCCCTGGATGCCTTGCGCTATGCCGCGCCTGACATGCATGGCGCGTCGCCCCTGCGCCAGGCACAAGGCGTGGTGAAGCAGATTCGCCAGCGCGCCGGGGCTCATCGCCGCTCACGCTTGGTCCCACCATCGGCGCGATGACGCCCGCTTGGACCTTACCCATTTCCCCAACCCATTCCCATGAAGCCCTCTCACCGTCAACTCGCCCTCACCTCGCGCTGGGGATGGATCACCTTGAGCACCGCCCTGCTCAGTGCCTGCAGCACGCCCTTGCCCCCTGAGGAGAGAGAGCAGTCGCCTGCCTCGGCCACCGCGGCCCCTTCTGCCCCCAGCGCCGCAGCATCTGCTGTCACCGCACAGGTCCAGGCCATCACCACCACGGTGATCACCCCTCAGGTGCTCAGCACCCCGGGCGATGCCGACAGCTACAGCGAACGGGCCGATGCACGCGCCCTCGCACGCGACATTGCGCAAACCCATGAACTGGATGAGGCCTGGGTCTGGTCAGCCTTGTCTGCCGCCCGATACAAAGGCCAGGCAGCGCGCCTGATGATGCCGGCGCCACGCGGCACGGCCAAGAACTGGGGCGTCTACCGCTCGCGCTTCATCGAACCCATTCGGATCCGCGCCGGCATGGCGTTCTGGCAGCAATACCAAGGTGAGTTGAAGCGCGCCGAGGCGCAATACGGTGTGCCAGCCGAAATCATTGCGGGCGTGATTGGTGTGGAAACCATTTATGGCCGCTATACGGGCAATTTCCGCGTGCTGGACGTGCTCACCACCTTGTCGCTCGACTTCCCGACTGGCCGCAGTGACCGCAGCCCCTTTTTCAAAAGCGAGCTGGGCGCCTTTCTGAAACTCTGCGCGGAGCAGCAACTGGCACCCGATGCGGTGCTGGGCTCCTTCGCCGGGGCGATCGGCTGGCCACAGTTCATGCCAAGTTCCATCCGCCGTTGGGGCGTGGATTTTGATGGCAATGGTCAGGTGGACCTGCAGCGCAGCCCGGTGGATGCCATTGGCAGCGTGGCGCATTACCTCGCCGAACATGGCTGGCGCACCGGACAACCCACGCACTTTGCCGTGACGCCACCGGAAGACGCAACTGCCCGCGCCAAACTGCTGGCCCCAGATATTGTCCCGAGTTTCTCTGCCGATGAGATGCGTGCGCTGGGCGCCAGCCTGCCCGAAGCCGCCACGCAACATCCCGGGCCCTTTGCGCTGGTGCTGCTGGAAAATGGCGACGAGGCCCCCACACTGATAGCAGGCACACAGAATTTCTACGTGATCACACGTTACAACCAGTCCAGCTATTACGCACTGGCGGTCATTGAACTGGGGCAGGCAGTGAGTCAACCCCCGGCGCTGCCGCGTGGCAATCCGTGAAGCGCCGCGCATCAGGATTCTTCACAAAACTTCATGTAACCCATTGATAACGAGGGGGCGCAAAAAACCTTTCGGATCCTCAGGTCCTTTGTTTTGAATTTTGAGGCAATTGCAGGGTATTTATTTTTTGGTTTAGAATAACTCACAGATGGCGCAGATCAGCAGGTTGCTGGTCTGCGTATCACCCTCCCAATAAGTATTCAAGCCCTGGCAACAGTGCAACAAAGGATCGTACATGAGCAGCTACCAAGACCTCCTCGCCCAAAAGGCCGCCCTCGAAAAGCAAACCGCTGAACTGGAAAAGGCACTGCAGGAAGCTCGTCGTGCTGAGCGCGCAGGCGTGATCGCTCAGATCAAGTCGCTGCTGTCTGAACACGGCCTGACCGTGGCTGACCTGGGCCTGAAGGCTGGTGGCAAGGCCGCTGGCACGCCCAGCAGCAGCGCTGGCCGCAAGGTCGCACCGAAGTATCGCAACAACGCCACCGGTGAAACCTGGACCGGTCGTGGCCTGCAACCCAAGTGGATTCAAGCCGCCATCGCTTCGGGCAAGAAGCTGGAAGACTTCACCATCTGATTTTGCCACCTGATGGCAGGTGGCGTCCCGCCGCCTCCCCCATAAAGCCGATGCCATCGCATCGGCTTTTTTCATTTCACCATGACTCCAGCACCGAACTTTGCTGGACTACGCCGAAGCCCGATACAGCAGGTTTATCAATAACTTAGGCGAGTCCAACATATGCCGGTGCTTTCCGAAACCTGACCCGGCTTCCCCTCTGATGGCCCCTACATGGCTCTTGGGAATCGGGTCTTTCCGAGGAGTCATCGTGGCAAAACTCAAGCTCACCAAGTCCGCAGTCGATGCGGCACAACCCCAGGCGCAGGCCGTCGAACTCCGGGACACGCTGGTGCCCGGCTTCCTGTGCAAGGTTACACCAGCGGGCCGCAAGGTGTTCATGCTCCAGTACCGCACGAACGCTGGCGAGCGGCGCAAGCCCGCCCTGGGCCTGTACGGGGAACTGACCGTCGAGCAGGCCCGCTCGCTGGCCCAGGAATGGCTGGCCGAGGTGCGCCGGGGCGGCGACCCCAGCGCGGCCAAGGCCGCCGCCCGTTCAGCCCCCACGGTCAAGGAGCTGTGTACCAAGTTCATGGAGGATTACTCCAAGCAGCGCAACAAGCCCAGCACCCAGCGCGGGTATCAGGCCGTCATCGACCGCTGCATCGTTCCGATGCTGGGCCGTTTGAAGGTCCAGGACGTGAAGCGCCCGGACGTGGCCACGGCGATGAAGAAGATGGCGCACAAGCCGGCCGAGGCCAACCGTGCTTTCAGCGTGATGCGCAAGATGTTCAACCTGGCCGAGGTGTGGGGCCACCGGCCTGACGGCACCAACCCCTGCCGCCACGTCCCGATGTACCCCAACGGCAAGGCCACCCACCTCATCAGCGACGAGGACATGGGCAAGCTGTTTCGGCGACTGGAGCACATCGAAGCCGAGGGTCTGGAGAACTACGTCATCCCGCTGGCGATCCGCCTTCAATTCGAGTTCGCCGGCCGCCGCTCCGAAATCGTGACGCTCCGATGGGATTGGGTGGACCTGGACAACCGCCGCGTGGTCTGGCCGGACAGCAAGACGGGCGGCATGTCCAAGCCCATGAGCGAGGAAGCCTATCGACTGCTCTCGACGGCGCCACGGCAGGAAGGCACTCCCTATGTGCTGCCGTCTCCAAGCCATCCCGGCAAGCACCTGACCACGGGCGAGTATTACGGCGGCTGGAGCCGCGCCCTCAAGGCGGCGGGCGCCACGCACGTCGGCACGCATGGCATCCGCCACCGCTCCGCGACCGACATTGCCAACTCGGGCATCCCGGTCAAGGTCGGCATGGCGCTGACGGCGCACAAGACCGTGGCGATGTTCATGCGCTACGTCCACACCGAGGACGATCCGGTGCGCAAGGCGGCCGAGCTGGTGGCGAACCGGCGCAAGACGATCACCGAGGCGCAGCGGCCTGCGGAGGTGGCTGCATGACCAAGAAGGCGCCTGCGATGGCGGGAGTCGCACCCGCCGCCGTGCCTGCCGGCTACGCCGGCATCCACGGCGGCATCGTGGATCTGCTCGATGCCGCGCGCCAGACGGCAGCGCGCAGCGTCAATGCGCTGATGACGGCCAGCTACTGGGAGATTGGCCGCCGCATCGTGGAGGCCGAGCAACAGGGCAAGCGGCGCGCGGGTTATGGCGAGCAGTTGATCGAGCGGCTGGCAAGCGACCTCACCCAGCAGTTCGGCCGTGGCTTCAGCCGTCAGAACCTGCAGCAGATGCGGTCGTTTTTTCTGACCCGGCCAATTCGCCAGAC
>MESA01000033.1:398279-419707 GCA_001770775.1 Burkholderiales bacterium RIFCSPHIGHO2_12_FULL_63_20 | reverse complement strand
TTGGTGCTCGCAGCCCTGTCGGGCATCGCCAAAGCCTGGGAATCGCCGTTTAACCAGTCCAAGTTTTCTGCCGCACCCCCGGTGGCTCAGATTTGGATCGGCGCGGACACATGCTGATGCTCATGAACAGCCGCACCTACAACTGGGGCTACCGCACCGAGCCGGAGGCCCCGACCGGCAACCGGCCACGCTTTTGGCCACGCGGCCGAGCGCTGGGCGGCTCTAGCTCCGTCAACGCCATGATCTACACGCGTGGCCATCCCCAGGACTTTGACCACTGGGCGGCGCGGGGCAACCCCGGCTGGGACTACCAAAGCGTGCTGCCGGTCTTTCGTCAATCACAGCGGCAACAGCGGGGCGCCGACGCCTGGCATGGCGATGCCGGGACCATGGATGTGGTGGACACCACCCACCGCTTCCCCGTCAGCCAGGCCTTCGTCAAGGCCTGCGGTGAGGCGGGCCTGCCCCTGAACGACGATTTCAACGGCGCGCAACAGGAAGGTTGCGGCTTCTTTCAGGTCACGCAGACGCCGCAGGGCGGGCGCGCCAACAGTGCCCGCTCGTTTCTCGATGACGTCATGTCCCGCCCCAATCTGACCGTGCTGACGAATGTGAGGGTGACCCGCATCTGCTTTGACGGCAAAGTGGCCACCGGCGTGGAAATCAGCCGTGATGGCGCGTCGGGCCGTCGGGACATCCTCAGTGCGCGGCGCGAAGTCATCCTCAGTGCCGGGGTGATCAATTCGCCCCATTTGCTCAAACTGTCCGGCGTCGGGCCGGCTGAGGAGTTGCGTGCCCACGGCATTCCCGTGGTGCATGATCTGCCCGGCGTGGGCGAAAACCTGCAGGACCATCCCGACGTCATCATCCGCTGTCTGGACAAGTCCGGCACCTCCATGACGGTGGCACCCAAGCTGAGCACGGTGGCGTTTCTCGCTCGCATGCTGTTCCAAAAGCCCTTCATTTTCACGCCCACCGACTGCGGCGGCTTCGTGCGCTCACATCCCGACGAGCCCATTCCCGACCTGCAACTGCAGTTTGCTGCCGTGCGCATGCAGCCGCATGGGCAGGGCTTGTTCACGCCCATGCGCTCGGGCTTCGTACTGCACATCTGCCACCTGCGGCCCGAGAGCCGTGGCCGCGTCACCTTGCGCAGTGCGGATCCGTTCGCCGCACCGGTCATCCATGCCGGCTACCTCACGCGCGACAAGGAGTTGGATGCGCTGGTGCGCGGCATCCGTCTGGGCCGACAGATTCTGGCGCAGCCGGCCATGCAGGCCTTTCACGGCGGCGAGGAAAGTCCGGGGCCGCAGGTGCAAAGTGACGAGGCCTTGCGCCAATGGATCCGTGATCATGTCGAGACGGTCTATCACACGGCCGGCACCTGCCCCATGGGCAACGATGCCATGGCGGTGGTGGATGCCGGCCTGAAAGTGCATGGCGTGGAGCGGCTGCGCGTGATCGACTCGTCGGTCATGCCCACCATCACCGGCAGCAACATCCACGCACCCACGGTGATGATTGCCGAAAAGGGCGCGGAGGCGATCCTGTCGGCGCGGCAGGGGGCAGCCACGGTCGGGCCCATTCATCCGGGCGCAGACGAAAAAAAGCCCTGAGGGTTGGAGTTCTCAGGGCTTTTTCAGGCGGCCTGGCTGGGGTAGCCAAGCCTTTGTATGGTGGAGCCGGGGGGAATTGAACCCCCGTCCGTAAGCCATCATCGAGCAGTTCTACATGTGTAGCTGTCTGATTTGAGTCTCGCCAACCTGATCGCGCAGCAGCACGCTACCAAGCCAGCCAGTCACTTGATCTCGACCTCAACTGAGTGACCCAGCTGAAGTCCAGCCTATGTGAATGACCTCACAGTCCTTGTCTTACGACTCAGACCCAGCCCATAGGCCAACTGTTGTGAGGCTCACCGGTTTTAAGCGGCGAGTGCGAACTTTTGATCGTTTGCAGTTAGTTTGTTTCCAGATGGATTTACGAGGTGGCTGGTCCTCGACATGCCCTGTCCCGAATCCGCACCCACGTCGAAACCAGGTCGGCCCCAGGAAAAGTAAAGTCATTGTAGGCTTGATCGCTCTCGCCGTGTTGACCTTGTACTGTGATATCGGTCCGGCTTCAAGGATTTCAAGCCCCACCGGGCTCAGATTCTTCCACCAAGCCCTTGCACAGCGCGTTCAAGCGCTCCTCATCGTCGTCCGACAAGTTGGGGCCTGCCGTCAGGCGGGCCACCCGCTCGATCAGGTGCAGGCGGGCACGCAGGGCGTCTTGCACGGCCTCGGCTTCGGCAGCCACCTCGTCGCCAATGGCGCCCGGGCTCCACAGGCCGCTCTCATTCCAGCCAGCCCGCAGCTTGTGCAGCAGGTACAGCGTCAGGTCAGCGGCGCGCTGCAGCCCCGGACTGGGCTCGGCAGGCAGCACCCCGTCCACATGGATCATGGTTTCCTGCAGCGTCACGTTCAGGCGGTCCAGCTCAGACAGCAACGCTGGCAGGGCACGACGTGGCTTCATTGGGGGTGCATGGCGTGCCGCAGACGACAGCGGGCCAGCCAGCAATTCGTCAAATTCGCCGGGCACCACGCGCAGGGCCACGCTGGCGTGGTGCAGGGTGGCACTAGGCAGGCGCAGCGCCGCCAGCGCTTCCTCGGTGGCCGACAGCAGCTTGCCCAGGGTGGACATCTTCTCGCCGGTCAACCGGTGTGGGTAGCCCGAGCCATCCAGCCGCTCATGGTGCTCACCCACCGCGCGGGCAATGTCCTTGGGATAGTCGGTCAACTGCGTCAGCAACAACTGGCCAATGTGCGGGTGCACCACCAACTGGCGATAGCTGTCCACATCCAGCGTACTCAGCGCATCGGCCTCGCCATAGGCGGGCGAAATGTACATCTCGCCCACATCGTGCAGCAGGCCGGCTGTCATCGCCAGCGCCACCAGGCGGTCGTCGGTGTTGCGTGACCGAAGCAGCGCCCCTGCCACGGCCATGGCCTCAATGGCATGCTGGAAGGCGGCAGGCCGGGCAGTCTCCACCGCGCTGAGCAACAGTTGCACCACCGAATGCAGCCGCACGGTGCCCGCACAGCGCAGCAGCGCCTCGGCATGGGGCTGCAGCAGCGGCGTCAAGGGGCCATTGCCGTTGATCAGCTGTTTCAGCGCCGCCTGCAAGGTGGCGTTGTTCACGCCGTCCTCGGCCACCAGACAGGTCTCCAGCGGCTGTTTGAGCGCGCGGTCCATGAGCTTGCGCTGCAGGTCGCGGGACACGGGCTGATCGCGCGCCCACAGCTTCATCCCGTTGATGTCGAAGATGTCGCTGGACGCGATGATGGAGCGCGTTTCGCTGGCTTCCAGGATGGCGGCCAGGGCGTGGGGGTTGGCGACCTTGAAATCGCCTTCCGAAGTGACTGAGCTCATGATCGACTCCTCATGTGCGTGCCCGGCCGTGCCGCGCAGGCGATGCCAAACCTTAGCATGTTCGCGCCCAAAAAAAACACCAGACCGTTGCGGGTCTGGTGCGTGGGGTGCGTTCGCCGCAAAGCGCAGACGATCAGCTGCGATAGTCGGCGTTGATCGTCACATAGTCGTGCGACAGGTCGCAGGTCCACACCGTGGCCGTGGCGGTGCCACGGGCCAGACCCACCCGGATGGTGATCTCGGCCTGCTTCATCACGCGCTGGCCATCGGCCTCCTGGTACTCGGGACGGCGGCCACCCTGGGTGACCACGTGCACGTCGTCCAAATGCAGCTCGATCAGGCTCTGGTCCAGGTCGTCGATGCCGGCATAGCCCACGGCCGCCAGAATGCGGCCCAGGTTGGGGTCCGACGCAAAGAAAGCCGTCTTCACCAGGGGCGAGTGGGCGATGGCGTAAGCAGCCTTCTGGCATTCGGCTTCGTCGCGGCCACCTTCCACCGTGATGGTGATGAACTTGGTGGCGCCTTCGCCGTCGCGCACGATGGCCTGGGCCAGCTTTTGCGACACCTCGATCAACGCCGCGCGCAGGGCTTGGCCGTCGGCGCTGTTCAGGTCGGTGATCTCGGCGTGCTTTGCCTTGCGCGACGCCATCAGCACGAACGAGTCGTTGGTAGAGGTGTCACCGTCGATGGTGATGCGGTTGAACGAGGCATTGGCCGCCTCGGTCACCAGCGCCTTCAGCAGGCCGGGGGCCACGTTCGCGTCCGTGGCCAGGTAGCCCAGCATGGTCGCCATGTTGGGCTTGATCATGCCGGCGCCCTTGCTGATGCCGGTGATGGTCACGGTCTGGCCGCCCAGGGTGATCTGCTTGGAATAGCCCTTGGGGATCGTGTCCGTGGTCATGATGCCCTCGGCAGCCACGGCCCAGTTGTCTTCCTTCAGGTCGGCAAGGGCGCCGGGCAGGCCCGCTTCAATGCGGTCCACCGGCAGGCTTTCCATGATCACGCCGGTCGAAAACGGCAGGATCTGCTCGGGCGAGACGTGCAGCAGGCGTGCCAGGGCGATGCAGGTGGCGCGGGCGCGCACCAGGCCGTCTTCACCGGTGCCGGCGTTGGCGTTGCCGGTGTTGATCACCAAGGCGCGGATCTCGCTGCCCGCAGCCAGACGCTCCTGGCACAACTGCACCGGCGCGGCGCAAAAGCGGTTCTTCGTGAACACGCCGGCCACAGCCGAGCCTTCGTCCAGCGTGATGACGGTCAGGTCGCGGCGGTTGGCCTTGCGCACCCCAGCTTGGGTGATGCCCAGCTTGACGCCAGGCACGGGATGCAGATCAGAGGGAAGGGGGGCGGTCAGGTTGACGGGCATGTGGAGGGCTCCTGCGAAGGACTCTGATTGTGCCGCAAGCTGCTCCGGCACTCACATGGCTTTGAACCGGTGCGTGTACAAGCGACTGACCTCCAGGGTTTCGGGTCGGTGCCTCAGGTGAAGGCGGGTGCGGTGGTCCTGGCGGCTGATGCGCTCAATGGCACGCAGGTTCACCACATGGCTGCGGTGAATCTGCCAGAACAGGCTCGAATCCAGCCTGGGCAGAATCTCCCGCAAGGGGGTGCGGATCAGTTTGTCCGGGCCATGGGCATCGTGTGTGACGATGCGCACGTACTTGTCAGCCGCTTCCAGGTAGACGATGTCTTCGACCGGAATCACATAGATGGACGTGCCCGCCGCCGCTTGCAGCACCCTCAGCGGTGCGTCGCTGGCCTCTGGTTCGTGCCGGTGGCGCAAGCCCAGCAGACTGGCGGGGAGGGCATCCTCGGGCGCGAGCGCGGGCGCTGAGGCCGCCCTGGCCGACAACTGCTGCTGCAGGCGCAGGCAGGTCAGCGCCAGGCGCTCGGGCCGAACCGGCTTGAGCACGTAGTCGATGGCGGCCCGCTCGAACGCGCTCACGGCATAGCTGTCGTACGCCGTGATGAACACGATCAGTGGCAGCGGGTGTTCGTCGGGCCAGGCGTCGATCACCCGCTCGGCCGCTTCCAGCCCGTTCACCACCGGCATGTGGATGTCCAGAAACAAGACGTCGGGCAGATGCTGCGGCGCGAGGTCGCAGACCTGCTGGCCATCTCCCACCATGTGCTGGACCTGCAGGTCTGGCCACAGTTGGGTCAACTGGCGGCGCAGGGCCTGGGCCAGCACCGGCTCGTCTTCGGCGATCAGGGCGGTCGGGGTGCGCATGTCAACAGCTCGGGATGGGCGCCAAGGGGTGGCGAAGGGGCAGGCGCAAGGTGACTGTGGTGCCGCGTGAGGCGGGTTCGGCGCTCGCCGGGCCGCTGACCAGATGCAGCGTGGCGCCCCCGCCATAAGAGGCCATCAGGCGCTCACGGATGCAACTCAAGCCGAAACCGTGGCCAGGGTGTGGAGTCAAGTCGCTGGCCGATGCCCATCCTCGTCCGGTGTCCCGCACTTGAATGCTCAGCATGTCGCCATCGCGAAAGGCGCGGATGTGCAGCTCACCGCCTTCGGGCAGCGGGTCCAGTCCGTGCTTGATGGCGTTCTCGATCAGAGGCTGCACCAGCATGGGCGGCAGGGGAACGTCACGCACCTCGGGCGCCATGTCCATGCGCACCTTCAGCCGGTCGCCCATGCGCACCTGCATCAAGGCCAGGTAGTCCTGCACATGCGCCATGTCGTCCTTCAAGGCCAATGATCCGACGCGACTGGCGCTCAGTGTGGCGCGCAAGTAGTCAATCAGGTGCGCCAGCATGTCCTGCGCGGCGGCCGGCTGCGTGTCGATCAGGGCATGCAGGTTCGACAGGGTGTTGAACAGCATGTGCGGCTCCAGCTGGGCCTGCAGGCGCTGCAACTGCGCTTGCGCGTGCAGGCGCTGGACCTGTTCAGCCCGCCGATGCAGCGTTTGCGCCTTGACCCTCAGCAGGTCCACCACGAAGATCACCAGCATGGAAAAGCCGTGGAAGATCATGGCGATCAGCAGCGACGCCTGGCTGGCACGCTCCGCGGTCCAGGCCCCGATCGCGTCCAGGTACAGGATCCACAAGCCATAGGCCGCAGGCGCGCTGATCAGGTACACCGTCAGCGCCAGGGCCAACAGGGTGGGGCGGGGCAGCAGGGCGTACATGCCGTCTTGCTCGTGGCGCAGGCGAGCGGACTCACTGCGCTGCCACTGACGGCGGGCCAGCAAGTACCACAGCGGGGCGGCCACCGACAGCGTGGTCAGGGCGCCGATCAGGTTGCCGGCCAGGTAGTGCAAGAAGGAAAAGGGCGCCGCACTGTGCGAGGGGCTCGCCATCTCCATCGACTTGAAGAAGGCGGCAAAGGCCAGGGCCCAGAACGGCTGCATGCTCAGCAAGCGACGGGCATGAGGCCACAGCAGCACCCGCCACAGCGCAGGCGAGGCGTCAGTCGATGCGGCCATGGCTGGCGTGGACACGCGCATGGACTCTACCAATCGATTTCGGCGCGGGTGGCGCACTCGGGCGCGCTGGCGTACACGCTGCATCGCACCCGTTTCATGAAGCGCAGTCCCTGTTTGTCATAGAAGCCTCGTTTGCCCAGTTCCACGCGCAGATTGTGCTGTGCGGTCACGAAGGCCACCGCCTCCTGCGGCTTCAGATCCACCCATATCTGGGGTGGGATGTCTGCCTCGGCCTTGCGAACGGCGGTCAACACCGCATCATGCTGGCTCAACCAGTAGGCGCGTGCCGCCGCGCCAAAGCCGTCCGGGAAGTGGGTGCGATCGATGACCAGTTGCAGTGTCGTGAAGCCCAGGGGCAAGCGGGAAATGCCGCCTTTGCTTCCGACCCCCTTGTTGATCTCCATGGGCAGGTAAGCCACGGCGGGCGAGAAAATCACGTCCAGGCCGCCGTTGTTGAACTTGGTGACGAAATTGCGCAGGTCGGCCGACACGGGTTGCGCTCCGATCATGTTGATCAGATGGGCCTGCACCTTGTCGTGGTCGAATGCTGGCATGCGTGCGCCGGCGAAACCGCGCGAAAACAGCGTGCGGTCTCGCACCATGGTGTAAAGCGCCCCCGTGCTGATGATGCCGGCGATCTCGAAAGGCTCCTGCACGTTGAGCTTGGCCGCACCGGGCGATGCCAGCACCTGCACCGCCTTGTGGACGACGGCGTAGCTGGCATTCAGATCGACCTGACCGTCCTTGATGATGGTGGCGGCTCCCCCATGATCCAGCGCCGCAGTGATGGGGTTGTAAAGCTTCGTGCGGAGTGAGGTGGCCAACAAGCCCTGGCATTGACCCACACGAAAATCGTCGGCGGCGATGCGCTCGTCCGTGTAGGCCTTGACGGTGATGTCAGCGCCATGCCCCTGCATCACCAGCGCAAACGTTTTGGCCGCATCGAACACCTGCCCAGCCGTCCCCAAGGGGTCCCAGACGCAGACCGTCGGGCCCGCCTGCGCCAAGCTGCACAACAGCCCCAAGCCGAGCGCCACCATGAAGGAGCGGGTCGGTCTGGCTGGGTGGCGGGGAGCGGGTGGATGCATGGCGGATCTCTCGTCACGGTGGCTGGAAAGACGCAATTTAGCGGACGTTGCACCCGTCCGCCCAGCTGCAAGCGACGAGTTGCCGCTGGGCGTCGCGAACCGCCTCGCCTGCGGCGTGAGCGAAAAAAAAAGAGAACCCGGATGGGTTCTCTTTTGCGTGGCGGCTAACGCGGCGATCAGGCCAGCTTGCCGTGGCAGTTCTTGTACTTCTGGCCGCTGCCGCAAGGGCAGGGGTCGTTGCGGCCCACGCGCGGCAGTTCGGCTGCGACGCTCGTCGGGTCGGCTTCCGTCACCGGCTTGCCATCTTCGTCCGGGTGGGTGTACGTGATGTTGCTCAGGTGCTCGCCTTGCTGCTCGATGGCCTGCGCGGCCAGCGCGGCTTCTTCTTGAGACTGGATGCGCACCGTCAGCAGCGTACGCGTCACGTCCATCTTCACCACGGCCAGCAACTGACCGAACAGCTCGAAGGCCTCGCGCTTGTACTCCTGCTTGGGGTTCTTCTGGGCGTAGCCGCGCAGGTGGATACCCTGGCGCAGGTAGTCCAGCGCCGACAGGTGTTCACGCCAGTGGGTGTCGATGGACTGCAGCAGCACCATGCGCTCATAGCCCGCAAACTGCTCCTTGCCCACGATGGCGGTCTTGGCCTCATAGGCCTGGTTGCCAGCTTCCAGCACGCGGTTCAGCACGTCGGCGTCTTCCACCGAGGTGGCGCCTTCCACCCACTTCACCAGCTCGACCGTGACCTGCCACTCCTCAGCCAGCACCTTCTCCAGCGAGACCAGGTCCCACTGCTCTTCCAGGCTGTTGGCCGGCACGAAGGTGCGCACCACGTCGGTCAACGCGCCCTTGCGCAGGTTGGCGATGGACTCGGCCACATCGACCGTTTCCAGAATCTCGTTGCGCTGCTGGTAGATGACCTTGCGCTGGTCGTTCGACACGTCGTCGTACTCCAGCAGCTGCTTGCGCATGTCGAAGTTGTGGCCTTCGACCTTGCGCTGCGCGCTTTCGATGCTGCGGCTCACGATGCCGGCTTCGATCGCTTCGCCCTCGGGCATCTTCAGACGGTCCATGATGGCGCGCACACGGTCACCGGCGAAGATGCGCATCAGCGGATCGTCGAGCGACAGGTAAAAGCGCGACGACCCCGGGTCGCCCTGGCGACCGGCACGACCGCGCAGCTGGTTGTCGATGCGGCGCGACTCGTGGCGCTCGGTGGCGATGATGCGCAGGCCACCCAGCTCCTTGACCTTGGCGTTCAGCTCGGCCTGTTCCTTCTTCAGCGCCTCGATCTTGGCAGCCTTGGCGGCGTCGTCCAGCGACTCGTCGGCCTCGATGTTCTGAATGTCTTTTTCGATGTTGCCACCCAGCACGATGTCGGTGCCGCGGCCCGCCATGTTGGTGGCAATGGTGACCATGCCCGGGCGACCGGCCTGGGCCACGATCTCGGCTTCACGGGCGTGCTGCTTGGCGTTGAGCACCTGGTGCGGCAGGCCTTGCTGGGTCAGCAACTGGGCGATCAGCTCGGAGTTCTCGATCGAGGTCGTGCCCACCAGTGTGGGCTGACCGCGCTCATGGCATTCCTTGATGTCAGCGGCAATCGCGTTGTACTTTTCCTTGGCGGTCTTGTAGACCAGGTCGAGCTGGTCCTTGCGGGCCAGCACGCGGTTGGGCGGGATCACCAGGGTTTCCAGGCCGTAGATGGACTGGAACTCGAACGCTTCCGTGTCGGCCGTGCCGGTCATGCCGGCCAGCTTCTTGTACATGCGGAAGTAGTTCTGGAAGGTGATCGAGGCCAGCGTCTGGTTCTCGGCCTGGATGTGCACGCCTTCCTTGGCTTCCACAGCCTGGTGCAGGCCATCCGACCAACGGCGGCCCGACATCAGGCGGCCCGTGAACTCGTCCACGATGGTGACCTCACCGTTCTGCACCACGTAATGCTGGTCCTTGTTGAACAGGTGATGGGCACGCAGCGCGGCGTACAGGTGGTGCATCAAGGTGATGTTGGCCGCGTCGTACAGGCTGGCGCCTTCGACCAGCAGGCCGGCCTCGCCCAGCAGGCGCTCGGCGTTCTCGTGGCCGGCTTCGGTCAGGAAGACCTGACGCGACTTTTCGTCGGCGGTGAAGTCACCGGGCTCGATCACGCCCTCGCCGGTGCGCGGGTCGGCTTCACCGATCTGCTTCTTGAGCTGCGGCACCACGGCGTTGATGCGCACATACATCTCGGTGTGGTCTTCGGCCTGGCCGGAGATGATCAGCGGCGTGCGTGCCTCGTCGATCAGGATCGAGTCCACTTCGTCGACGATGGCGTAGTTCAGCGGACGCTGCACGCGGTCGGCCACCTCGTAGACCATGTTGTCGCGCAGGTAGTCGAAGCCGTATTCGTTGTTCGTGCCGTAGGTGATGTCGGCGGCGTAGGCGGCTTGCTTGTCTTCACGGGGCATCTGGGGCAGGTTGATGCCCACGCTCAAACCCAGGAAGTTGTAGAGCTTGCCCATCCACTCCGCGTCGCGGCGTGCCAGGTAGTCGTTGACGGTGACCAGGTGCACGCCCTGGCCGGTCAAGGCATTGAGGTAGACGGGCAGGGTGGCCGTCAGGGTCTTGCCTTCGCCGGTGCGCATTTCGGCGATCTTGCCGTTGTGCAGGGCCATGCCGCCCAGCAACTGCACATCGAAGTGGCGCATCTTGAAGACGCGCTTGGAGCCTTCGCGCACCACAGCAAACGCCTCAGGCAGGAGGGCGTCGAGCGCCTCGCCCTTGGCCACGCGTTGCTTGAACTCTTCGGTCTTGGCACGCAACTGGTCGTCGCTCAAGCCTTCGAGCGTGGGCTCCAGTGCGTTGATCTTGGTCACCGTGCGCCGGTATTCCTTCAGCAAGCGTTCGTTACGGCTACCAAAAATCGAGGTGAGAAGCTTGGGCAACATGGAGCAATCAATCCAATCGGTCGGTGTGTCAGCCACGTGGCTGGCGCTTGGTTTCCGGAGACACTTTCCCCAGTCCACCAAAGCGAAAAAGTGTAGCACCCAGGGCAGGCGCTTGCGCCGCTGGGGCAGAGTGCTTGCTCAGGGGGTGTGTACCCGTCATTTCAGGCGTCATTTCCGGGGGGCGAGCCACGCCGTCAGCGCGCACAGCAGCGCCATCGCCAGCACCACCACGGCACCCGAAGGCCAGTCGAGCATGGCCGAGATGCACAGGCCCAGGGTGTAGGCCAGCGCGCCCGCCCCCCAGGCCAGGGGCAGTTGCCAGCGTGGGGGTGCCAAGCGCACGGCCAGCGCCGGCATGATCAGGCTGCTGAACACCAGGTAGACCCCCACCAACTGCACCGAGGCGGTCACTGCCACGGCAAACAGCAGGTAAAAGCCCGCCTGGCCCAGCCAGCGCTGCGCCCCGAACCAAACGCCCAGCACCCCGGCCGACAAGGCGGCCACGCTCCACAGTTGGTCGGGCGTCACCCACAAAATCTGCCCCACCAGCAGGTCCTTGAGGTGCTCGCCGCCATGCGGGTTGCCCGCCAGCAGCAAGATGCCCACGCATGAGGCCAGCACGAACAGGGCGCCAATCAGCGCTTCCTGGATGTCAGGCCAGCGCCGCTCCATCCAGGTCAGCAGGCCGGCGCCCAGCAGGGCCGCCCCCACGGCCGCGCCTTGCACCGCCCAGCCATCGTCGGGCCAGCCCAGTGCGCCAGCCGCGATCACGCCCAGTCCGGCAATCTGGGCAATCGCCAGGTCGATGAAGACGATGCCCTTGCGCAGCACGCGCTGGCCTAAGGGCACATGCGTGCTCAGCACCAGCAAACCGGCCACCAGGGCCGGGCCCACGATAGACCAGTCCACCGGGTGCCAGTGCGAGGGCGAGAGCGCGTCGAGACTCATGGGGGTCTGCTTTCTTTATTTGGCTGCGGCCAGCAAGCGCGCCACCGTGTCGTCAAACAGCCCGAACAGGTCTTTGGCGCGCTCGCTGCCGCCCACGGTGAAGGGCAGCACCACCACGGGCAGCTTGGCCCGCTCGGCCAGCCATTGCGCGCCCCGCCCGTCGTTGTAGGCTGCGCGAATCACCATCTTGGCGGGCTGCTGCTGCAACTGCTTGAGGACGCCAGAGAGGTGCGAGCTGGAAGGCTCGATGCCGGGTTTGGGCTCCAGCGCCGCCACCTGCTTCAAGCCCAGCCAGTTCTCCAGGTACGGAAAGCCCTTGTGCTGCACCACGATGGGTGTGCCACGCAGGGGCGCAGCCTCTAGGCTCCAGCGTTGCAAGGCCACGCCCCAGCGGCGGTTGAAATCGGCCAGCCGGGCTTCATACGCACGGGCCTGGGCCGGGTCGATCTGGCTCAAGCGATGCGCCAGTGACACCGCCACCAGCGCCATGTTGCGCGGGTCGGTCTGGATGTGCGGGTTGCCCTCGGCGTGCACATCGCCATCGGCGCGGTCCAGTCGGGCGGGCACGTCCAGCATCCGCACCGAGGCGGCCGCTTCGAAATGCCCCGGTTGGCCCGGTTGCACCTTGGGGTTGCCAGCCTGACGCAGCAGCACGGGCAGCCAGGCCACCTCCAGCTCGGCGCCGGTGCACACCACCAGGTCGGCATTGCGCACCGCGGTGATCAGGCTGGGCTTGGCTTGCACCAAGTGCGGGTCTTGCAAGGCCTGGGTGGCGGTGTAGACGCTGGTTTGGTCGCCGGCCAGCTCGCGCGTCAGCGCGGCCCACTCCGGTTCGCAGGCAAACACCTTCAGGGCGTGGGCGGGTGTGGCACAGGCCAGAAGGAGGGGGAGTGCAAAGATCATTCGCATGTCTGGCTCCGATCAGAAGCTGTGCGCGCCGTGGGCGCCCAGGCTCATCTGGTATTGCAGGTACAGCTGGGTGTCTTTCACTCCCTGGCGTGCCTGGTCGTTGTTGAGCTGAAGGCGCCAACGCTGAAACTCGCTGGGCGACCAGTCCAGCATCAGGCTGGTGCGCTGGGGGTTGTAGCCCGGCTCGGCCATGTGATCGGCCACGTCGGCCCCCAAGCGCAGCGAGCCGCTGCTCAGGCGGTCGTAACGCAGGCCCACGCGCCATTGCGGCACAAACTGGTACACGCCCTGCACATACCAGCCCGATTGGTTGCTGCGGTACAGGCCATCGACGGGCGGGTCGATGCCCTCCACCACGGTGGCCGTGCCCGACTCCGTGCGGCGAAAGTACTCACCCTGCAGGGTCAAGTTGGTACGCTTGGCGTTGCCGTTGGGCGCCCACTTCCACACACCGTCGAGCGCCCACACGCGGCTGGTGCCGGTGAAGCTGCTTTCTTCCTGAGCGGCATCACCCTCGTGGCCATGGCCGTGCGCCAGCCCCCACAGGCGGTCTTGCGCCTTGGTGCGCAGCCACGAAGCGCCCAAGCGCCAGCTGTGGCTGTGGCCCACATCACCCCCGGTGCGGGCGGACAACAAGGTGGCCCCCAGGGCATTGCCGCCACGGTCCGACCCCGGGAACGCGCTGCCATTGCCTAACTCGGCGCCCAGCTCGATGTACTGCGTGGTGGGCAGCACCCACTTCAGCTGCGCGCCCTCTTGTTTGTACTGCCCCCCCAGGAAAGCCTGGTGTGCCAAAGGCAGGTCCACAAAGCTCCAGGTGTGGGCGTGTTGTTCATTCTGATATCCCAGCGCGCCGTAGAAGCGGCCCCCCTTGAGCGTGAGCCCATAGGGCAGGGCGGTGGACTGTACAAAGGCCTCTTCCACCTCCACCTTGTTGTCGCCATCCAGGCCCAGCGTCAGCGCGCCGTAGGCCAGGCTATCCACATTGGCGCTGAAGGTGATTTCCGACTCACCCAGGCTGAACCCGCGCTTGCCGGGGCCCACGCCGTGGCCATCGCCGCCCAGCTTGAAGCCGCTCAGCTCCCAGCTTTCTGGGTCTTTCGACAAGTTGGCATAGGTGCCCGTCAGGATCATGCCAATGGCCGGGTTGAAGGCGCTGTTGCCCTTGCGGGAGGCGCTCGGTGCGGCGGCGGGTTGCGGTTGCGGTTGCGGGGCGATGGTGGGCGTCGAGGTGGCTGCGGCCTGCTGCGCCTGGCTCAAGCGGGCCTCTAACGCCTGCAGGCGCTGTTCGTACTGCTGGCGCAGCTCCTGCAATTGACTGCGCAGTTGCTGCAAGTCGGCTTCGCTGGTGGTGGCGTGAGCGGGCAGGGCGTAAAACAGGGCGGCGGCGATCGCGCCCATCACGGGTGTGTGCTTCAACATGGTTTGGCTGTCTGACAAATCAAAATGCGGCCCGACGCCACATGCTCAGAACCCGTGTGCACGGGCGGCGGCATGGCGTCAGCCAAACGGCCCCAAGTTCAAAGGGCCGGCGGAAACATTTCAAACAGACAGCGAGGGTGGCGCGCGCGACCAATAGGCGCGCTCCAGGGGCACGCTGCGCAGCGTGGGCGCAGTCAGACTGACCAGCGCGTGGCGCGCCAAGTGCAGATGCAGTGCGGGGGGTGTTGAGGCCAGCGCCGCCTGGGCGCCATGGTGGCTCAGGCACTCCTGGCACAGCACATGGGCGGCCTGGTTGGCATCTTCCAGCGCATGTTCCAGGTCGTGACGCAAGCCGGCCTGCTGCATCCACAGCATTGCCATGACCAGCAACACACGCCAGCCCCACCTTGTCATCATCTGACCCCGCATGGGCGATACTGTACCAATGGTTTTTGATCGAGCTCACCCGTGAACGACAAGCGCTGGACGCCCACCGCCACCTTCAAGCCCATGGTGCCCGACGTGCCGCAGGTCAAGTCGGCTCTGGAGCGCTCCGAGACGCTCGCCAGCCTGATGCAGCGCCTGCGTGCGTCTCAAGAATGCCTGGCGGCGGTCAAAAGCTGTCTGCCGCCCGCCATGGCCCCGCACGTCAAAGCCGGCCCCATTGACGAAGAAGGCTGGACGCTGCTGGCCGCCAATGCCGCCGTATCGGCCAAGTTGCGTCAGCTCCAACCCCGCATCGCGGCGGCTTTGGCCGCCAAAGGCATCAAGGTCAACGCCATCCGGGTGCGGGTGTCGTCGCAGTGACCGCGGGCCGAGGGTCAGGCCAGGGGCGCAGGCATTTGCGCGACCAGCGCTTGCCGCTGGCTGACGGCCTTGCCCTGCAGTGCAAAGCCCAGCAGTTGTTCCGACAGCTCTGATGACGAGGCAGACACAAAGCGGGCTTCCAGCGCGTCGTCTGACGAAGTGACCACCCACTGACCGGCGGCATCCGCCGGAGGCGGGCACACCACCGTGGGCCAGGCCGGGGTCTTCACCACCACGGGCATCACCGGGTAGGCCACCGGTGTGGGCTTACCCGCCAGCGTGGCGGCCAGTGCGCGGGCCTGCTGCATCAGGGGCATCACATAAGGTAGCCATTGCCCGTCCACCTCGGCGCAGTCGCCCAGGGCATGCATATGCGGTACGCTGGTGGCCAGCAAGTAGTTGACCTGCACCCCGCGTCCCGCGGCCGCACCCGCCTGAGCCGCCAAACTGGTGCGTGGCTTCAACCCCACGGCTGACACGACCAAATCAGCCTGCAAGGTACTGCCATCGCTCAGGGTCAAGCTCAGGCCACTGGCCGTGTGCGACACCGATACCGCACCCACGCCCAATTTGAAGTGCGCACCTGCACCCTCCAACCGGGCTTGCAACAAGGCACTGGCCTCGGCGGGCAGCAGGCGTGCCAACACCCGGTCGGCCACATCCACCACCGTGGGCACCACGCCGCGCGCCAGCAGGTCATTGGCGAACTCGCAGCCAATCAGGCCCCCGCCCAAAATCACCACGCGCTGCACTGGCCGCCCTGCGGGACTGGCGTCCAGAGCCTGCGCAAAGCTCGCAAAGTCGTCCAGATCGTTCACCGACAGCACCGAATCGGCGGCATCACCCTGCAGAGGTAGCCGGATCGGGTCGGCGCCCACAGCCAGCACCAGGTCGCGATAGCGCAGCACCTCGCCAGAATCCAGGGTCAAGGTTTGCGCGCTGGCATCCACCAGCGTCACACGGGTGCGCGGCAGCACGCGGGCGCGCAATTCCTCGGCCATCCTCTCGGCTGACTTCATCACCAGCGTGACGGCGGTTTTGCCACTGGCCAGCGCGTTTGACAACATGGGCTTGGAATAAAAGCCCGCACCGCACCCGCTCACCACCACGATGGACACATCCGCATCCGCCTTGCGCAGCTCGCGCGCCAGGTTGTAGCCGGCCAGCCCGGCGCCCACGATCACAACAGGTTCAGACATGTGATGCTCCGGTGATCAGATCTCGACCATCTCGAAGTCGGCCTTGCCCACCCCGCAGTCCGGGCATGCCCAGGTGTCGGGCACGTCTTCCCACTTGGTGCCAGCCGCGATGCCGTCTTGCGGCCAGCCCTGGGCTTCGTCGTAGATGTAGCCGCACACAATGCACTGATAGGTTTTCATGAGGTAAAGCAAAAAAGAAGGATTTTGCGCCAGCGGGTGAGTGAGGATGGGGCGTGGATACGCCAAGGGGTGACGGGGCGGAAACCCCTGCCGGTAGGAGAGCGCTCCACCGACGATGAGTTGGTTGGGCGCGCACAGGGTTCCGTTGAGTCAAAATGGGAAGATCGGTTTCTTTGCAAAGCCAGATCAACATGGACGTGTCAATGGACAAAAAGAGAGCGATTTCTTCAAGGCTGGAAGTCTTGAAAATCGACAAAGCCGCCCGCGCAAGTCAGAAGAAGCAAGCGCCTCTTTGTATCTGGTTGACAGGGCTTTCTGGCTCTGGCAAATCCACCTTGGCGCGTCTACTTGAGCACCATCTGTACGCAACTGGGCAGCATTGCTATTTGATGGATGGCGACGATCTCCGTCATGGGCTCAACCGTGATCTGGGCTTCAGTTCGGAAGATCGCGTTGAGAACATCCGACGCGTGGCTGAAGTGGCCCGTTTGATGGTGGATGCGGGTTTGATCGTCATCGTGAGCGTGATCTCACCATTTCAGCGTCAAAGAGCCATGGCCCGCAGCCTGTTTGCGCCGGGCGAGTTTGTGGAAGTCTTTATCGATACGCCCTTGGCGGTGTGTGAGCAGCGCGATGTCAAGGGGCTCTATGCGAAAGCGCGGCGTGGGGAGCTTACGCAGTTCACCGGCATCGACAGCCCATATGAGCGGCCCGAAACGCCAGATTTGCATTTGAACTGCGATCAACTCAGCCCGGATGAGGCTTTGAGCCGCGTGCTTGCAGCGGTCTTCAGTTGAGCCATTGAGACAAAGAGGTCATCTGTCGCAGGCGGGTGATATCGGCGCGTGCGCTTCGTTGGCGTGCTCTGCATAGTGTCCACTTGTCTCCTTGGTGGACACTATCCTTACGGGTCACGCGTGTGATCTCAAGATGACTTCACCGGACGCATACCATAATGATGAAAATTTCACCATTTTTATTGCGAGCGCCAATTTTGCGCGTCTGTCACGCCGTTGATTCGAATTGGAGTCAACGCAACATGCTAGGTCGCTGATGCGGCGTTGCTGAGTGACGTCTGTAATTAACCTGAGGTCGTGATGCCCAGTTCCATGTCAGCCGAGCCAATAGGGCTTCAGTCCGCCTTGCATTTCTTGGCGCTGGTTCGCAACGATGCAAAATTGCGAGATACCCTCGCCGTAAATCGCCTGACGCTGAAAGTGGCTGACCTAGTTACCTTTGGCGCTAAATGCGGCCTTAAATTCGATGAGGTGGCACTTAGGCGAGCTTTCGTTTACGATTGGCAGATGCGCACGGCCCAGTGGCAATTGCAAGCGCGATCATCCGTGCCAGCTGAGTCTCAGTTGGGTGCGGCCGCGCAGCAGCCTACTGGTGCTCCAGGCGGCAGTGTCATTGCTTCGAATATAGGGTAACAGAGGCAATAAGTTCGCCAGCACGTTTTTTGCCTCCATCCTGGCCAAGTGTGAGCCAAGGCAATAAGTGAGGTTGGCGCCAAGCGCCAGATGAGGATTTGGACTGCGGCGAAGATCCCAGCGCTCGGGTTCGGCAAAACGGGCGGGGTCGCGATTGGCATCGATCAGCATCAAGCAAACAAGCTGACCACGGCTTGCAGTCTGTCCGCCAAGCGGCAGGTCCTCTGTGGCTTGGCGCATCAGACCTCTCACAGGGCCTTCGACGCGCAGCAACTCTTCAATCGCTGAGTCCAGTGCGTCCGGCTCTCGAAGCAGGACATGCACAAGATCTTGCCTTGCCAACAGTGCTGCAAGGATGTTGCCTATGAAGTCCCGCGTTGTTGTACTGCCTGCATACAGCAGCATCGCGCACCAGTAATGTACGATGGCAGGCTCCATTCCCTTTTCCTCCGCAGTTGCACGAATGGCGGTCATGAGAGGTGATGGCTCCACTGAGGTCTTAAGCGCGTGGTTGAGCCAGCGAACCAACATCTGCAGGGCCATCCGACCTTGCTGCTGCTCGACTGTGGTAGCCCCAAAATCGTGTCCTGCAGTGATGCGGTCGAATAGGGGACGAAGCATGCCAGCCGGGGCTTTGCTCAGCCCCAAGAGTCGGGCCATGATATTCAGAGGAAGCGGGCTTGCCAACCCTTCAATGGCATCGCCCTGGCCTTCACGCTGCAAGTTCCGAGCAAACTCGTCCGTCAGGGTTTGCACTTCCGTAGCCAGCGACGCGACCTCGCGTGCCGCCAAATGCTCAGAAAGCACTGACGATAACGGTGCAATTCGCCTGGAACCTTGGGTGATCCCCTTTGTTTCCTCGGTGTTTCCGGTCAGCGGCTTGTGGATGATTAATCGCGACTCGCCCAGGGCGGCGCGGACCTCGTCGTAGCCTGTGACGAACAACACCGCTTCGGATCCCGGCCATTCGTTTACTCGATGCTTAATCGGCACTACGGTCATGGTTTGCGAGCCCAGGCGATCACGTAGGCCGATACAGGTAACTGCTCAATTAGCTCAATCATGCGCAATCGATTGGCAAAATGTGAGGGCTTGATCTGCTTGAGTAGCAACGCTGTCAGACATGCTGCGCGGGCACGTTCAACAAACCCGCGTACGACGGGGGCCGTAACGTCCTCGATTTGGATGTCCACTAACCCGCAGTCAGCCCACAGACGATGGTATGGCGCGATATCGCTGTACAACTCCTGTTCGGACAGCACCGCTGGGAACGCAACTGGTTGGCTGTGGAACAACATGTCGGCTACTGCAAGTCGCCCGCCTGGGCGCAGCACCCTGAAAGCTTCCTGCAGGAACTCACGTCGTCCTCTGAAGTGCATCGCTGCCTCCACGCTGGTGACGATGTTGAATTGGGCATCTGAATAGGATAAAGCCTCCGCACGCATCACCTCGAATGACACGCGTGGCTCCCGCTGGCGGCAAAGGTCGATCTGCGACGCTGAGATGTTTATTGCATGAACCGGCACGTCTGGAAAGTGATCAGCGATCAACGCAGTTGTGCCCCCGACCCCGCAGCCTACGTCCAGCAAGGGGCCAGTTGTGCCATCCAGTCGGGAGATCATCCGGCACACGAGGTTAGCGCATGCACCCGCCAAGCTCGTTGTTGACGGGTCGTGGTACCCCAGATTTGCCAGACCTTCGTCGCCCTGCAGCCCTGTGAGGCTTGCATCGTGATGGCTGAACATTCGGTCGTAGGAAGTTACCAATCGGCGATCGATTTGGTTCAGTTGCATGATGGAGTTTCGGTGGAAATAAGGGGTAGGTGCAGCGGCTCATGGAGCAACCAAGCGGGGCGCCAGATCGTCTCGCCATCACGCCTCCATTTTGCAAGCAATCGCGGCGCGCGCTGTAGCACTTGCGAGATCTGTAACCGCGCCAAAGGCGCACCAAGGCAGTAGTGGTCGCCATATCCGAAAGCGAGGTTCTTTCGGATTGAGGCCGTCTCGTTCGGTTCGTCGGCTTGTGAAGCGGTGTCCTTGGCAAGTGCATGAAGCAGGCGCCGCGGTCCGGCAACAACCGTCGGCACCACCAGCAGCAGGCGTTGTCCTGTCTCAAAGCGGTGACCGTCCCAATTGAACGCCAGGTGTACATCACGCTTGAGGACTAGCACTGGGGTGTGCAGACGTACGACCGTCTCGCAGGTCCGTATCTGATCCAGTGGAGTGGCAACCGCAGCCATCAGGTCTTCAGGGTTTGGGCTCTCCTGGCCCTGAAACAGGTCGTCGAGCAGGTTGCCCAACGCGCCGGTGACGGTGGCTGTACCTGCCGTCAGTAACTTGGTGCAGGTGTCCACCAGGCTTTCGATTGTCAGAGATGGGTATCTGCGCCAGAGCTCGAGCAGGCCCTCCAGCAGTGGGGCGGCTTCCTCGTTGCTGGGTGCTTTGATTCGGCGCGCGACCAGTTGTCGCAGGAATGCTTCTGCGCCTGGAACGTCAGCGGTGCCAAGGCTGCTGGACAGATCATAGTGACCCTGGATTGCGTTGACCAATCGCTGCACGATGGGGAGGTCGGCTTCCTCAAGGCCTAGCAGCCTGCACATCAATGCCGTCGGAACCCAGCCGGCGAAGTCAAAAATCAGGTCAGTTTCGTCCACTCGAGCTAACTGGTCTAAACGCTGGTCCATAAGCCGGGCTGTCATTGCCTGGAGCACATTGACATGGGTCGTGGACATGAAGCGCCGTAGCCAGGGCACGACTTGTTCGAGGTAAGTCTGGCTTTGGTCCACAAAGACGTTATGAGCGGGCAACGACAGGGCTTCGTGATGAACCAGTGCGGTCACGGAAGATGGTTCGGTGATCAACCAGTGGCGACCGTCGGCGAGCAAGTGACATGCGCACTGTCGGGCCAGCGTTCGCAGTGTGGTGTAAGGATCTCGCGCGTGATCCGACGGTGGCGAACCGCGACCGAAATGCGTCATTGCACTCTCTGTGCCGCCAGCAAGGCCAGCGTTTGGATAACAACAGCCGTAGTCATTGTGCGCCGATTGTCCAATGCCGGCACGACCTGGCCGTGGCTGTTAGGAATGGTCAGCTTGGCACCGGCAGGCCAACTGCCATCACATAACTGCGTCGCCAACAGTCGGCGGCAACCCAGATCGAGCAGACCAGCGTCGGTGGGATCCAAAGCTTGCATCAGTACTTGCAGCCGAAGCGCTAGTGCGAATGGGGCAAGATCATTGATAGGGCATTGGGTAAGGCTGTTACGAGCCCAAGCTGCTGCTTTTCGACAGGCATTGCGTGAGGCTGGATCGGGGGCGCTGGCCAAGGACTGGGTGGCGCACGCAGTGGCGTAGGCCGAATCCAACCACCAATAGCCCAACCAATCTCCCGCCGGTTGCTGTTGTCGCTGCAGGTAGCTAACGGTTTCGCGCAGCGTTTCATGCCCCCCTGTGACCGCAAGGTATGCGACAGCGGCAGTCACGCAGTCATGTGGCTCGAACCAACCTGGCTGGCAGCCGGGGTCTCCGCCAGCGGCAGCATGGTGATACCGCTCGTAGGTGGTCACGCCTCCCTTTGCCGCGTCCTCGCATACCAAATGGTCTGCCAAGAATGCCAATCCTTGTTTGACCATATTGTCTTGATCGTGTCCGAGTGCAAAAGCCAGGCGAAGGGCCCAAGCGGTGCTGTCAGCG
>MESA01000033.1:331926-398248 GCA_001770775.1 Burkholderiales bacterium RIFCSPHIGHO2_12_FULL_63_20 | reverse complement strand
ACGAAAGCGCTGACCCACTCGTCGCTGATGCCTTCCCTAAAGCCATCGTAGTCTTGCCACCAACCGCTTGGCGAGCGGCTCTTCAATAAAAATTGCAGCCCGTTCTCGGCGGCTTCTGTCGCGCTATTTGCATGTCCTGCACGGGGTGCTGTTAGATCATCCTGAAGCTTCGAGGTGGTTGGCCGCACACGGGCGAAACCCACATAGCCCTTTGCGCCACCCAGCGTCCGGCCGTCATAGAGCAGCTTTACGTGGCTGATGCGCAGATTCAGTGTGGAGGGTGGGTCGTCGCCATCGATGAGCGCATCTAACAGCAGCGCATCGGGCCAGGCTGAACGGGCACTAGCAGGGCTCAGAGGGCCGGGCCATTCGCGTAAAGCGTTGGCCGATGTCGAAGACCACCAGCCCTGTTGCATACCCTGTTGCAGCAGTCGCGCCCAGCGCGGGTCGTGCTCGGTCGGCTGACCTACAAAACATTCCAAACCCACGGACGAAGCGACTGATCCGTCCTCATGCAGGCTGATAGCCAGCCGCCAGCGATCGATGTCGGACTGCAGGGGCAGCAGTGTGTTGCGCCAGGCATCGGGGTCACCGGACCAGCCCGCGCGCGCCAAGAATTCAGTGTCTGTTTCCCATGTGCAGCCGTCGATAATGAGCCTGAGAGCCGAGCCGGACCGTCCCGGCATCCAGCCAAAGTGGGTCAGGCGTTGCGGGCCTTCGCAGGCCGCCAGACAGCGCTGCAGACCGGCCACCAGTGGTGCGCTGATAGCAGCGCCCATTTTCTCCAGCCATGCCCGAAGCTGTGATTCGAGTTGTTTGCTGCTCGCCTCCAGGTCCAAGCCGATGAACAGGGACAGCGGCGGCCAAGGGTCGCCGCTCCCGCCATCAAGCTCCAGCCAAAGTTCGCGTATCGGGATGTCGTCCAGCGAGCTCTCCAGGGCTCGGCCTAGGGTCGCCCAGTTGTCTGGCAACGGCTGCGAAGCCGCCAACCAATGTTGCTGGAACCAATCGCACAGGCGATGCATGTCTGCCTGGCTACACAAGCCTAATTGAAGGTCAGTTATCGCTGCCTCACCAGTGGCTAGGCGTAGCTCCAACCCAGCACAAGGTAAACCTGGCAAAAGGTTAGCCAGTGTTCGCAACTCGGTCTGGTCGGCGATGAGGGGTGCCAGGGCCGGTCGATGCGCGAGGACGAAGTCCAGCAGAGGTGACAAGCTTAGGTGGCTCACGCGTGCTCCGCCATTAACAAATCTGCCAACTTTTCGAGATGAGACCAGCTGTGTACATAGCGTACCTGGTGGACTGGATGTTGCTGGACTATGTCTGCCAGTTGGCGGAATTGTTCCGGAGTTATGTGTTGCGACAGCTGCGGCGGATACCAATGGAGCGTCAGCAGGCCCAACGCCTCGCTGGGCGACAAGAGTTGCAGTGCTGGTGGTGGTCCCGTGGTTCCTACGGGGTCTAATAGCACCAGTCGATCTAGCGGGACGGCTTCGGTGAGAATGTCACCATGGGGCTGCCAAAGCCGCTTGTTGACCCATGGAACTGTTTGAGTCGGTGCATTGGTCAAGCCGTGTTGGGCGGCGGTGTCAGGGTGCATACGGATGCTTGTGCAGCCAGGTTCGACTTCCAAGCCTCTAGCGCCACGCCGTAGCACGATCACATCGTCGGTCAGCAGCGCAGCGCCACGTTGCACCAAGGTGGTCGCCAAAGTGGACTTGCCGGCGCCACTGGGGCCAAGCACACCGATTGCGCGGCCCCTCCAAGAAAACGCTGTGCCATGCAGGCATGCCAGTCCACGCCGCTGTAGCAGCCATCCTAAACCGATACCGACAAGAACCGTCGGCACATATGCAAGTTTTGCAGGTTGGGACACGACATGTAGACTGCGGCCGTCTGGCGTGAAGTAAAGTCCTATCTCACTCGGCCACACCAGCGCACTTGCCCCGCCAGGGGAGTCCCAAAGAATTGGCCCCTCGGAGGGCTGGCTGATGCCACCGGTGCCGGAGACACCGGGCACCCGGGCAATACCGGGTGCCCAGCTAATGGTTAGATCCGTACAGGCCATGCTGTCCGAAGGCGCAGCACCGGGTAGTGGGAACGGCGCATCGATCGTCATCCCATAAAGGCGCCAGCGAGACAGCACGTCACGTTTCGGTGCTGCCGTCACGGCAAGACTCCTGCTTGCCAGTCAAGAAAGTGACCCATTACCCCTCCGAAAATCACGTATTCAAATGCATCCTTCCGCCAATGTTCGCGTGACGCTGGCTGGATCTCTTCGAGTGCTGCCAGGAAAGTATGCCTATTAATGACCTGCCACGCGGGCCGTGTGTCATCCAGAGCCCACTCTCTGAGGGTCGGGCGGTTGGCAACAAGATGGGACATCAGGGCCGGGTCAAAGGGTGAGCCCTTGTTGGGTCGCAAGCGGTTAGCTTCCGGCAGTATTCCGATCATCGCGCGGCGAAAGAGGCTGCGGTCGAGACCGTCCCGTGTAAATTCGCGTGGATCGGCGTGGAGGGCCACCTTCAGTACGCGGGGATCCAGTAGCGGCAGACTCAACGTCTGTCCGTAGGCCCTGGACATGAAATGGCACATCCCGCTCACGGGTAAATCTAGGTGGCCCGGCTTGAGTATCTCGGCCATTCTCTGCTGTTCGCTTAAAATATTAAGCCGCCGCCTCGCAGCACCGGCATGCTGATATGGCGCGCTGGTTTCAGCCAAGAAGCCCTGCCATGCTACTTCGGTTAAAAGCTTCGGGCGACCTTTTGGAGCCTGAGGCATGACTAGTCGCCGAAACAACGGGTGTAATTCAGCACCGATTGCTCGCGGACTCTTTACGACCGCCGAGAGCAGTTGGACAAATGCTGAGAACCAGCGCTGTTGCTGAAAGAGCGAAAAAGTCGTGCCATAAAACTTAGCTGAGGCGAAAAGATCGCCTCCAAATCCGTTAAGCACAACATCTACGCCATGGGCTCGGCCCGCCTCGCCGAGCCGAGTGAGCGCATGGGTCACGGTATTGTATGGCGCTTGCCCCCCGATCGAGAACCACTGCGGTAACGCTGCGAAAGGATGCTCGTCGGCCGGCATAATGACCCAGATAGGCTTGATGTTCGGCTCTTGTTCCAGTACATGTGCAATGTATTCGCGTTCATCTGTTTCTTGAGAGGTTCGCTCGGCGCCATCAGGCAGAACAGAGCACAGCGCGAGCAGCGTACGGCCCTGCTGCCTCAACGCTCGCGCTGCGATACAGGCCAGAGCTGCGGAATCCAGCCCGCCGCTGAGATGAACTGCCGGTGTCTCAGCGCCGTCCAAGCTGCCGTGCACGGAGGCAATCAGGCATTCCCTCAGGGTCTGGGATGCATCTTTTGATTCGCTTAGGCGAGGACCGGAATCCGACGTGGACGCATCAGGAAGTGGCACGCATGAGGTTTCTGTCGCTGTCAGTCTCAAGAGGTGCCCAGCTGAGATGCGCTGTACTTCACTGAAGAGGGTATCGTCAGGGCGGCCAGCATCAGCCGCCAACAGCCGATTCACAATGCTCCGCATGTTCAGTCGGCAACTTATTCCCGGCGCTTCGAGTAGTAGCGGCAAGTCTGTTGAAAACAATATCTGGTCGTCTTGCCGTATTAAATAAATTGGACGACATCCCAAATGATCAGTGGCAAGCGTCAGAATTCGACCCTCTGCTTGCCAGTGGCAGAAAGCAAAGCCATTTGCAATTTGAGGATAATTAGGGGGCCTGCCTCCGGCGGGCATGAGCGCGGAGGCAACAGCCAGGTGTGCGCCAGTAGCGGGGCCTGCTTCGCAACACCAGTCCCCGGTCAGGATGTCACTTTCGGACGCATCCTTTCCGAGATTGCCGTTAACAGTGGCTCCAGAATTGTGTGCCGGTGTTGTATTCCAATGCAGCAGCCAGCCGTGACTGACTGAAACTAATTCAGCATCGTGGTTGTGCGAATTGAGCCAATGCCGCCAAAAATCGAGACGTTCGATATCAGGCAGAGAGCCGGATAATGCGACCCATCCAGCAAAGGCCTGCGCGCGCATCGTTAGAAAGAAGATGCGGTGGCATCTTCAAGCAACTCATTACTGCGCAATTGATTGAGAAAGACCAAAATATCTCGGTGGGCTTGTTCGGGTTCGACGCTGTATTTTAGAATCAGGCGCGCAATCAAACTCTCTATATCGCAGGGCTGCTCCAACCAGCGCCAGAGATCCGTGCCGGTTCCCTGAATTTCGAAGTAGCGACCAGAGGTGATGTTAAGTATAGCTACTGCGGAACCTAGTTCGGTCCATAGCGCAGAAGGATTTCGCTTCAGCATGGAGTTAATCCCTAAATTTTTTGGCAATTCTCAAAATATGGAATCAAGAATAGGCTGCATCTGCTCCATTGTTGTTGCCGTTAGATTGAGTGAGCTCTGATACCACGCCGCGGTCGACCAGTTGCGGCGCTTCATAGGGCAGTCGCTCGTCAAGCGGTTGTTGGTGGTCCACGTTCTTGAATGCAGGATCATGAGGTGTCATTAGTGACTCCGAGCGTTAGGGTGAATGAGTGCGGCGCAGTCAATAATTGATTGCTGACTGCTCTATTAGTGTAAATCGGACAAGGCTGGAAGTGTCAGTTCAACCGACTTTTTTTGAGGCGGACCGCAACGATTTTTGGCTGCTGCTCGAGCTGCTTGAGCAGGACCGCTTCAGCTGATCGCGTGAGGCGGTGGTCTCCACACAGGCGTTCGAGCAGATGCACTGGTTGCTAGAGGGCGTCGACAGCGCGGTGGTGCGTCAGCACCCGCGAGTCCAGGGGGCGCTGCTGGCATTCCCATCATGCAGCAGTGGGTCACGCGGAGCGACTTGGCCAGAGACCGCATGCCGTTGTTCCGCTACTTAGCGGGCCCGGGTTGTTGGGATGACCGACTGTCTGACTTGAGTACCGTCTTACGCCTCCGTCACGTGCTTGAGACGCACAACCTGGCCGATCGAATCCCAGCGTCAGTTCGTTCATTTGAAGATTCGCTAATGCGGATTTGTGTGGACGTGTGCGCGGTAGCCTGCCATGAGTGCGACTCAACATCTGGAAATGAGCGCGAAACGCACCCAGAGCACAGCGCTGAACAACCCTATGTTTTCAGCGTTGCCTTAAGATGCACGGATGTCAAAACCCATTTATGTTCTCGGAACCGGACTCTCGCACAACGGGTCAGCCTGTTTGCTGCGGGATGGTCAGATCATTGCTGGCGTGGAGAAGGAAAGGATCACCGCAAAGAAAAATGACGGTGGGAATGACCTCTTTACGATCAGTCATTGTCTGGATACGGCCGGTATTCGTGCGAATGATTTGGATCTCATCGTACAGAATGCCAATTTTGGTAATTTTAAATACGGAAATACTTGGTACAAAGGCCGGCGATATTTGCCGGAAGGTGTCCCTGTTGTAACCATTTCGCATCATCTTGCCCATGCCACTGCGGCGTTTTTCCTCAGCCCTTTCGATCACGCATCCATCCTTGTAGCGGACGGATGTGGGAGCCCTTACGATGAATGTTCCGATCTGGATGGAGCCTTTATCGCCGAGCGCCCGCCCATCAGTGTTCCTTGGCTTTGGTGTGAAAAAGACAGCTTTTATTCGGCCGGTGATGGCCATGTTCAGACAGTGCACAAGGACTTTTCGCCCCTAGGGCGTCATGATGGGTCGCGCCATCCTTTGCATCCACCCATTACCTGGCATTCAATCGGTGGGCAGTACATGAGTGCTAGCCAGTACTGTTTTGCCAGCACCTCTGACATGGGTAAACTCATGGGGCTGGCGCCATACGGCAGATTAAATCCGGCCGATGGTCCGATTTTCAATTTTATTGATGGACAAAGCTTGGTCAATCATGAATGGGTCAATGATCATCAATCCCCCTGCCTTGGGGAGGATGATTTCAAAGCCCGCTTTCCCTATTTTGCCAATCTTGCACGCCGCGTACAGACCCAGGTGGAGGAGGCGTTGCTTGAGTTGGTCCGGCACCGGCAAAAGCTAGCCAAGTATTCAGACCTATGTTTTTCGGGCGGGGTGGCTCTAAATGCAGTGGCCAATCGGCGCATTCTTGAGGAAACTGCATTTACGCGCCTTTTCGTCCCGCCTGCTGCAGATGATTCCGGGTTGGCCATTGGCTGTGCTTTCCATGGTTGGACTCGCGTTCTGGGGCACCCCCGGATGCCCCATGGCGGGGGCACTTTTTTTGGCCGAGTTTATGGTGAGGAAGACATTCTGCGTGCATTTTCCGGACTTGTTGACGGAGTTTTGGTAAAACGTCCAGTCGACTTGGTTGGTGAGGTGGCTGATTTACTGGTGGCTGGGAAAGCGGTTGCATGGTTCCAGGGGGGGGCTGAGTTCGGCCCCAGAGCGCTGGGTCACAGAAGTATTCTGGGCGACCCCCGCCGGTCCGAGTTGAGAGATTTCATCAATCTTGAGGTCAAGTTCCGTGAGGATTTTCGACCCTTCGCCCCGTCTGTTTTGGCTGAAGATGCGAATCGCTTTTTTGAGCTGGAAGGTGAAAGTCCTTATATGCTGCTGGTGGTAAGGGTTCGTGAAGAATGGCGGTCTCGAATACCTGCGGTGACCCATGTTGATGGAACTGCCCGCGTACAGACTGTCACACGACAAACCGATGCCCGCTTTCATGCCCTGCTGACCGAATTTGGCCGCCGGACAGGAATTAGTATGTTGCTCAACACATCGCTGAACCGCCGAGGGAAACCAATGATCGAAACACCGACCCAAGCAGTTACCATGTTTAACGAAACTGGGCTGCATGCGATGGCCATAGGGGACTGGCTGGTGACCAAAACTGGGGCAACCATTGGGAGTCCTGCAACATCATCCCCCTCCGCAACTTGACAGAGGATTGGTAAATATGTTGAATCGGATTATAGGCGTCGCTGAGGATGCCCGGTTGGTTGCTGCCCGGCAAACCAATACACGTTGCCACTTATCTGGAGATGCCGACCGTTTCCCGAATTTTCTGCCGTCGTTGCTGATTCCTCATTTGATTTCGGCTGAACGTCTGCTGAGAGGGGTAACAAAGGTCTGTCAAATGGGCCGCGAAGTGCCGCTGGATATGTTGTTGGTGCGCACCGGAGAGAATTGGCGACTCCGTACCGATGTTTTGCCGGCTATGTGCGAGCGAGGGCTCAGCTTCGTGATCAACGCGATAGATGAGGCTGTGCCAGCCATCGGGGCGTTAAACGCCGCCATTGAGCGGCGTTGGCGCATGGAGTCTTGGACGAATGCCTATTGGAGTCATGGAAGCGCCAGTGCGTTCAATCCCCATGCCGACAATCACGATGTCTTGGTGCTGCAGGTCTACGGTACCAAAGAATGGCGATGCTGGGGTGCATTGGATCCATTTCCTACCAAAAGCCGAGCTTATACCCCGGACAAGCTGCCAAAGCCTGAGTGGAGTTGCGTTATGCAACCAGGCGATATCCTGTTTGTGCCTAGGGGAGATGTTCACGCTGCTGAGCTTCGAGGACCTTCATCGCTGCATCTCACCGTGGCCCTCAGGCCGCCGCAGGTTCGTGAATTGCCAGCATTGCTGCAAACCGATCCGAAAAATGAGTTCACCCGTCGCGATATGCCAGTCCAATCTGATGCTGATTTTACTGCTCACTTAGCATGGTTACGTGGCATGGTGGATGCGTGTGATCCAACCGAATTGTTGAGTCAACTAGATCATGCACGCCCTCCTTATCAGCCTAACAATTTGGGCATCGTTGCATGTGATGACACACTGCTCGCATCTACTCTTCGACGGCGCATTCCGGCAGAGCGATTAGAAGATGGCCGTTATCGAATCACGCCTGCCGGCTGGCCCTTCATTCTCTCGGCGGGGGAGTGGGCGGTCATAGACCTTCTGCACACTGTCGGGTCAATGACGCTGCGACAATTGACTACAGCGCTCCCAGAGGTTGGCGCATGGGACGCAGTTAATAGCCTGATCCAAAAGAGCCTGCTGTTCGCGCTGAGTTCATCAGACTATGGCGAACGCACTTGGGAGATCGACTTTGAGTGTTAGTTTCCTGCTAGAAACTAAGTGCGTACTCCATACGCGGCGACCCCGATCGCACTCAGTTTAGTTGAGCCATTGAGACAAAGAGGTCATCTGCCGCACCTCTTCGTGTTGATCCGTCGGTGCGACGCGTTTTGATTCTTCTCGCCAGACCCTGAACAAGCGCAGCCATTCGGCAGGGTAATACGCATACAGATGCCACGCCCGCTGAGTCGGTGGGTACGTGGCTGCGATTCGTGTTCTGGATGGCATCAACTTGCTGGCCAAGACGCGAGCCTTGTTGCTCCAGCCACCGGCCAATTGCAAGCGGCTGTTCATCGCCACTGAACTGCGAGCTTGCGTGTTTCTGAGTATCAGCGCTGCAGTTGCATCCAGCGTGCTATCTGTCAGGTCATCACACATTGTCTGAGCGTCACCCCATGCCACGTGCCGCAGTGGCCAGTACCGTTGCGTCAGCATCAGCGCCAATACACATCCACGCGTCTGCTGGCGATCTGCAGCCAACCGCCAAAAAAGTGGCCAATCGATCTCGTGCGTGTTCACCAAATACGCCATGTCGCTGAGGAGCAAGGGGCCATTGTTGAGTTGGTGCTCGTACACGGAGTGCACAATCAAGTGAAACAGCAGGTCTGTGGTGGGCTCGAATCTCACGGGTGTCGTGCCGATGTTGCCTGTCACGCAGCGCGACCAAAAGCCTGGCTCCTCCGACAAATCGCAGCTTACTGAGTTGCCCTCGGGCGACTCCAGCAAGCGCGCATGCAATTCAACTTGAATGGGCGCACCTGGCATTTTGAGTGGGGGCAGGTGCTTGTGTACCAACATGGCCGCTTCTGGCTCTCCCGGGTATTCATCCAGGCGGGTCAGGCCACCCCGCTGGAGCACTCGGTACGCTTCAAGCACGTGTTCTTTGGGCGTGACGATGTCCACATCGCGCATGGGCCGCAGTGCAGGGTGTGGGTACACATGGTACGCAAGGTAGCTGCCCTTCAGCGCTGCATAAGGAATGCCGGCTGCATCTAACAGTTGATGGAGACGCACCAATGCTGTTTGCCAAGTCAAGCTGCGAAACGAGGCGTTCTTGAACGCGGTGGACAGCGCAAGCGCGATGCGCTCAGGCACCTTCAGCGCAGGGTGCGCATGGCTCAGTTGCCAATGCATCAAAGGTGCGAGACGATGTTGGCGAACCATCACCAACATGTTCTCCCAATCTGCTTCTTTCAACGCCTCCAGTTGATCTTGTGTCACCGAGGCAGACGGCGACAGCAAATTCAACAACAGGTTTTGCAAATGTGTTTTGTCGGTCATGTCTTGATCTGCATCTGACGTATTTGGTCCCAGGTCCCTTGCGCATGCACTTGCCCTGCCTGCAAAACCAGGACCTGATCGGCATGTTCCAAGGTCGGCAGGCGATGCCCGATGATCACGACGGTCAAGTCGCCGTGAAGGCGCTCAATGGCATCGCGTACGCGTTGTTCATTCTCAAGGTCCAGGGCACTCGTTGCCTCATCCAGAATCAGCAAGGTTGGTCGCTGCAACAACGCTCTGGCCAATGCGATGCGTTGCCGTTCACCGCCTGACAAACGCACGCCCCCGTCACCTACCTGCGTGTCCAGCCCGCGCGGCAGCGCGAAAACAAAATCTGCAGATGCGCATTGCAAGGCTTCTCGCATTTCAGCATCCGTGGCGTTTTGCTTGCCCCAGCGCAGGTTGGCTCGGATGCTGTCATGGAACAGAAAAACCTCTTGAGGTACATAGCTGACCTGCCGTCGCCAAGCAGCGCGGTGCGCTGCCGTCAGTGGCTTGCCATTCAGCAAAACCGTGCCTTCGTCAGGCGCAAGCAACCCCATCAGCACATCTGCCAATGTGCTTTTACCTGCTCCGGAGGGCCCCATGATGGCCGTTGTCGTACGGGCCTTGAAGCAAGCGTTGACCTTGCCCAGTGCCGCTTCGGAGCGCCCCGTGTGCCGTATCGTCACATCCTGAAGGCACAGTTGATGGTCCAGTGTCAGGGGAGCGTGCTCCATGTCCGTTGCGGCAGGTTCAGCAACGGGCTCTGCATGGGTCTTGCAGTCATGCAGCAACTCCTGCACGCCTCTCAGGGCAGGCAAACTGTGCAGCCATTGGTGTGCCTGCTGGTGACATGTGCCCAGCATGGGGATCACACGGCCGAAAATGAGTACAAGGGTCAGCAACACGGGAACAGGTGTGTGCCATGTATGCAAGCCCACATAAACGTATGCAGCCAGCAGAGCGGCACCGCCTGTCTGAAACCATGCTCTGGACAAACCGTTGCTGCGGGTATGAGCCAACTGTTGCGAGCGCATGTTTCCCAAGGTCAGGCTCATGCGTCTGATCAACTCATGTGTCACGCCCAAAATCTTGGCGAGCTTCACGCCTGACAGTCCTTCGCGCGTGACGTCGTGCAGCCCGCGGTGTGCTGCGCTCAAGTTCTGACCCAGTCGGATTGCCGCACCTTGTTGCCGGGCCAACATGCCCATCAACAAACCACCTGACAGCAAAGCCAGCGCGGTCAAGCTCCAAGACAAGGCCAACGCCGTCAGGACATACGCGGTCAGCGTGACGAGGCTGCTGACCAATCCAATGCCAAAGTGCAGCCCCATGCCCACGCGATTGATGTCCGTCAGCAAGACACTTTCGTGCGTGGACTGCTTGTTACCACTCAGCCAACGCCACTCTGCGGAGAGCAGGCCCTCAAAGCACTGGGCACGCAACTTGTCCACCAACTGATGTTGGAGACGCATGCCCAGCTGATCGCGCGCAAACACCACTGCACTGCGCAATCCCATCAATGCCACAAACGCGATCAATAGCGCTTCGGTAGGCGACTTGAAGCCGAATTGCTGCAAGCCGTTGATCAATGCGCGCGCGATGTCCTGGGTGCCCGCTTCAGCCGCTTGCAGTGCCTGCAACAAAGACGGTAGCAGCAGCAGCCCAATGCCTTCTGTCAGGGCCGACAAAATCGACGTCACAAACAAACCCAGCGTCAGCTGAGTGGGGGCTTGCCGGAGCAACCAGCCGAATGCTTTGACGGCCTTCATGGTCAGAGCAAGCCAGGTGAGACAAACACCCCGACCACAGCGTACTGTCCATCATTGCGTCCACCCGTGACAGGAATGGGGCCTGCCGTAACCCACGCGTGTGCCTTCAAATCTGTGCTCACCGTGTCTCGCATCAAGCCGAATGACAAAGCATAAGGTACCCCGAACCACCCCAGTAGCAGCCTGGCAACCAGGGCTTGGGGAAAGCAGTTCGACTCCCAAGGCGTGTACCTTGACGCGATTTTGATGGTTTGACCGATGTGCCGCGCGTGTGCAATTTGCGGCTCAGACAGCAGGGGCACCCACGACGTGACCCCCATGTTTTGCCCAAGCACGTTGGACAAACGTCGAAAAGCCACGAGCATGATCAGGGCCTTGCTCAGGCCCAGCAAGCACCAGACTGGCGGCAACCAGAGCCAGACAAATGCTGGCTGGCGGCTCAATGTGTGAGCCTTGCGCAATCCGGTGCGCCACACGGTTTCAGCCCTGCGCCGTGATCAGCCCACCTTGGGCCATGTCCTTGAGCAAAGCCAATACCTCGGCTTGGCAGGTATCTGGCTCTACCTGATATGCCTTGACCAATTGCGCACACAAATCGGCGACTGGGGTGGGCTCCGCAATGCGCTCCCAAATGTCAGACCCAATGCGGTTCAGGCTGAAATAGTGCCCGCCCTCCATGTCCATCATCACCAGCGCATCGTCGATGGTGTTCGTCAAGATATCGCTGGAACGTACCACTCGTGTGGCCAAGGTGATGTCAGTCATGGTGCAAGTCGGGAAATCAAAGCGTTTTACAAATAGCCAAGGCGTCGCATGACCAGGCCATGCTCATTCACAATGCGTTCGCATTGGGCTGGCGTCAACTCCTCGCGCCAGCTCTCGACCTCGCCGCGCCGGAAAAAACGGGTTGAGGCGCGAGGGCGTTCCTTGAAGCCTGCTTCACTCTCTTGCTGCTGAAGACGATCAAAACGCGTCTCAGCCAAGGCTTTGGACAGGCGAGCGGAGTCCAACGTCAAACCGGATGCCGCCACAATCTTGGCGAAGCTGCTCTCGGGGTCGGCGTGCATGTCCTCGTACCGCAAGAGCAGAACGGGCAATTCGGTTTGGTCTAGCCAACTAAGCACATGCTGGCTCCACGAGCCCATGGGCTGATGAAGTTGGCGTCGAAGCCGGTCGGTTTGCGGGTGAATGTCGTTGCCAGGGTCGCTCATGCGTTCAATGGCGGCATCCACACTCAGCCCGTAGTGATTGGCATACGACGGAGCCACGGCACGAGGGTCTCGTACGATGTAGATCGTGGCCAAAGTGGCATCCGCTGGGAAAATGGCGGATCCTTCTGCGTGCTGTCGCCACCGGTCGTGCACCTTGATGAACAAGGGCTCGTCGGCTTCAGCGGCAAGTTGCCGATACACCTCGGGGCGGTAGCGCTCAATCTCGGCTGCGGTCAGGTCTGAAGACTGCACGCCAATGACCCTGTCAACCATATCCCGGTTACCAGCATGAAGGCTCATGTCGATGTTGTTGATGTCGACCCCGGGGCGCTCAGGCTTGGTGTAAGCGGCCAGAAACAGCCTGACCCATGTGTTGCCTGATTTTGGGTAAGACGACAGCCAGACCAGCTTGTGCATCAGGCAGACTCTAGTGCTGGCCCCTGGCGCTGCTGGAAATCCGCTTCCAGGGCGTCCAGCATGGCGTCGAGCGCAAACTGACCTTCAGGCCTGCACACTCGCACAATGGGCACCTTGTTGGCCACGGATGCAGCCAGCTTGAAGTGGTGGGCGTGCAGCCCCATGCGTTTCACCACCAGTTTTTGCCAGGTGTGATCCAGCAAGGCGTTGAACTTTCGAACGTCTCGTCGTTCTTCGATCAGCAGGTCGGGTTTCTGATGTGTGGACAGGGCGTACACAGCCAGCACCGGGAGTTGCCTTTGCGCCAATTGTGATGTTGGGACGGGGACGATGAACTTTTCCAGTTCTGGGCGCACGCGACTCAAACTGTCCGTGTGTTGCCCCAGTGCCGCCGCACTGTCAGCCCACAGCTTTGTGACCTGCACGCCCGGCGAGACCCACGGGTGCCCCTGGTCATCCAGGTGCACGGCGGCCAAGTCTTCGGACACCATGCGGTAGCCGCGTCGCACGAAGGCGTTCAGCAGCGTGGACTTGCCCGCTCCCGAGTTCCCCATGAACAACACGGCGCCGGCAGGGGTCTGAATGCCACTCGCGTGCAAGGGCAAGACGCCACGTTGGTGCAGCACCAGCGCAGCGGCGGGGCCGACCAACATCAAGCGCACCAAGGTGTCGTCGGCACCTGGGTACCGGTCGAACAAGACCTCTTGTCCCTGGCGCACCAACATCTTGCCCACATTGGGCAGGCCCAAACGGGCTTCTTCCGAGTTGACTTGCCGCAAGGGACCGGCGGATTGCAGGCTATTACCGGCAAGAAAGAGCTCCGCCGTCCGAACCGTCACATCCGCTTGCATACCTGGATTCGCCTGCGGCCACTCCGGCATAGGAAACGGTGTCGACCATACCAGTCCGTATGCGCGATGGAGGTGGGTTTGAGGCGAGCCTGAGGCGGCTGGCGTGTGTGTGTGATCAAACACTGTTCTTGTGAGAGGCAGAGTCAGTCGATCAAGGAGTGACTGCGCCGGTGCCACCATCGGCGCCAGATCCGAGGGTGTTCGCTGTATCCAAACTCACATGCAGTTTTTCCAGCTTGGGGCTTTCCCATACCAAGCGCGCGTCCGTTGACACGGTCGAATCTTGGCCCATCGAGGGAGTCGTGACTTGAGTGCTTTGCATAACGCTTCCTTGAGTAAATGAGATAGAAAAAGGTATGAACAGTGTAGAGTCTAGCTGATTGCAAGGCCATTGATGAACTCTGCCGCCATCAAACCTCTGAGCAAAATGCTGCCGGCTCGATGGGTGCTCGTGGGGGTGATACTGTTCTGCAAGTCAGTCCAAGCTTGGCGCATTTTGCCCACATCCACATATTGCGCCGCAATGCTGCCGTCCAGAGCTTGCAGGGCGACTTCCACCTCTGGTGCACACGCCAACATGCGAAAGCCCAGATCCGCAGACTGACGTCCCCTACGATTGTTGAGCCTGACTTCGTCTGGCATCAGTCCCTGCATGGGCTCCCGGATGAGCCAACGGTCACAGTCGGGGGTGGGGGTGAACACTTCGTCAGGTACCGACATGGTGAAGGTCATCACACGTTTGTCAACAGTGGGGTCGCGTACCTCCAGGTGGGCAGAGGCCCCTTGCCGAGCCCACAGATCCCCCAATCGAGACGCACCGGGCTTGACGGTGGCCAATCGTTGGTCTCGTGGTGTTCGGATGCTGCCTGACACACTCAAATCGCGGCCAAGGGCCTGGATGCGCTGCTCCGTCAGGCCTAAGCGGCGTTCAAAATCTGGATGGATGGCCGTGCCATCGCCCACCCGATATCCCAGCCAACTCGTTCGCAAATGGTGTGCTGCTCGGAGCGTAGCAAAAGGCAGCTTTTGCAAAGCCACCGCCTTGGCGCCGCCATGTTGCCAAGCCTGCACCACAGAACGCAGCGCAGGTGCGCCCGTCCAACTGACGGTGGCGTTGCCTCCTTGCCCTGTCAGAAGCGTGCCCAGTCCTCGTTCGCGTGCTTGCTGCAGCACGTCCTCCATCCAAAACTGGTTGCTGGCTGCATGCACAGGCTCGGCCATCTTGGCCAACTGCTGTCGAAACCCCTGCAGCGGTGAGATGTGCTCGCTGCTCAGAAAGACGTGATCTATGTTGTTGAAGCGTGCTGCCGTGGCAGATGCCAATTGGGTTTCGTCACCAAAGTGGCGTGCGCCCACTCCGGGTTGTGCGTCGTACCGAGGCACTGCGGTGAAGGCGGTCAGTCGCTCGTTGCGGTCGGCCAGGGCGCTGGCGGCCAGTGCTGTCACCGAGCCAGAATCCAGTCCGCCACTGAGGGTGACGCCGATCGGTCGCAGGCTGCGCATGCGCGCTTCCGTGGCTTGCCTGTAGATGCTCAAAAAGCCTTCCACATATTCCCTGGGGTCCCGGCGGTGCTCAACGGGCGTGTCTTCCAGCGCCCAATAGCGCCAACTGCGCACACCCTCTGGCGTCACGCTCATGGCGTGCGCGGGGGGGAGTCGCTCAATGTCCAGGTCAATGGTTTGTTTACCGTGATACGCCGGCCATGTGATCAGCAATTGACCCAAGAACAGCTCATTGAGCCGTCGGGGGGCGCCCGCCGCATACAGGGCCAGCGGGTCTGATGCGAATGCCCACTGATGCCCATGGCGCCAGAAACACAAGCTGGTGTTGCCATGGTGGTCACGAGCCATGAACAGCTTGCGCGCTGCAGGGTGCCAAATGGCGAAAGACCAGTCTCCCAACAAGCGGTCAGGGCAAGCCTCCCCCCATTTCAAGTAAGCCTGCAGGATCAATTCACTGTCGGGCAACTGTGCCTGCTCGCTCAATGGAATATGCAAGGCGCGGCACAGTTCGTCACGGTTGTCTAGGCGGGCTTCCACAGTGATGGCCAGGCTGGGGCCTTCTACCCATCGGGGCATCTGGTCAAACCGCGCCTCTGGTGTATTGAGCAGGCGTGCTTGCCCCAGGCCACCTTGGTGGCTCTGCCAAGTGGTATTGCCATCAGTGCCCCAAAGGCGCATGGCCTCTTGCATGCGCACCCATGCCTGGGCATCAGGTGCTTGCTCGTTCAGGCTGATGAGGCCGTAAATCCCACTCATGTGCTTGTCCGTGGAGTTGTCATGAGCAAACCGAGCCATTCCTTGAAAGCACGCGCGGTGCCGTGCAGTGCCGCGGTATCTGGCACGATGCGCAACAGGTCAAACGGCATGTCAATGATCTCAAAGTCTGTTGGCGCTGGCTGCACCTTGAGGCCCACCGCTTCAAATTCCTTGTTCGCACGCGGCATGTGCAGGGCAGAGGTCACCAAGGTAATTTCGTGGATGCCCTTGGCGTGCAACAAGTCGGCTGTGCGTTGAGCGTTGCTCCGGGTGTTGTCGCTGCTTTGCTCCAACCACATGTCACTGCTTGGCACCCCCAGGTCCAGCAAGAAGCGCTTCATGGCCTCCGCTTCACTGCCATCACCCGTTCGCACAACACCGCCAGACAGCAACAACTTGGTGGCTTTGCCGGCGTGATATAGACGTGCTGCGTGCCACATTCTGTCTGCTGAAGCGCCCAGGTCGGGAGTGGAGCGCAAGGGCGGCCGCGGCCCGCTGATTCCTCCACCCAGGACCACAACGACCGGGGCTACCGGAACGTCAACCAAGTTGCGTGGGCCGGCTTGGCTCTCAATGTGGCCGCGCAGGGCCTCGCTGGCCAGCGGGGTAGACCAGAGCCACAGCCATGCGAGCGAACAGCTTGCCACGATGCCGGATAAACGCCGCCGTTGAGGTGTGGACGCGACGAGGCCCACTGCCAAGGCGCACAAGCCCAATAGCAACGATGTGCCTAGTGGCGAGATGATGGCGGAGAGTAGTTTGTGAAGCACGGGCGCGCTCAGTCATTCAAATATTCGTTCGAAGAAAGGCTTTGCTCTGCGGGCCCCAGTATTTGTCAAATGATTTGCATCTCGCCACCACACCTCGCTGTTGGATCCTGATCGGCATGTGCCTTCTGTGCAATAGGCTTCAGTTGGGTCAATGACATGCACATTTGAATTCAATGCACTCAACTTGCTGCTCAACTCAATGGCCTTACTGCGCATGGAGGATTCAAAATCGTCCATAGGCAGTGTGCCGGGTGATGGTGTTGTGGGGTTTTTGGCGTACGCGACTGACGGGTCGAAATTGTTGGATTTGGGCGGGTCAATGACAAACCAAATTTTGAGGCCGTCGGAAGGCAACTGCTTGACGAGAGAAATCATTTCTTCTTCAAAGACCTCATTTGGGATGTCGTATGAGTCGTGCCAAGTCGCCGCAAGAACGACATCTGTGTAACCATCACGTTTGATGGCTTCAATTATCGATTGCTGAACGGCGTGGTTACAAAACGCCGAATCGCGAGTTGGTCTGCAATTTTTTGCATTCAAATAAAGGCTGGCTTTTTTATCGGCAGCCAACTCGGTCAGCATTTTTGACCACATGTCAGCATGACTGTTCCCCCAAAGCAAAACTTTCCTTCCGTTCGCGCCTTTTTGAAGGGGGCAGACTTCAGCCCTAGGGTTGAGGGCGCGGAATGCAATCCCGCATCGATTGCTCTGGGATTCGAAGCTGGCTGTCAAGTACGGCCGTGAGTTTTCACTATAACGGTAGGCTGCGCCGTTGGTTTCGCGAATGTGAATACCAATGGCCGTGAGCAAGAGGAAGCAGCAACCGACCGCAGTGAGCAGTTGCTTAGGCGTCTTTAAAATCTTTCTCTGACGTGCTGGTTTTTCGATAAGTGCGTAACTGACGTAGGACGCGGCTAGCATCAAGCCAATGAGGGGGGCGAGTTGCGAGAACTTCGTCAGGTCCAGTTTGATTTCATGTGCGTACACCAAGATTGGCCAATGCCAAAGGTAGAGAGAGTAGGAAATCAAACCGATCAGAGTGAGGGGGCGAAGGGACAGCAATGCGTAGGTTGCCCCCTGACCGTTCGATCCACCAAGCAAAACCAAAGCGGTTGCAGCCACCGGGATAATCGCGACCCAACCAGGGAAAGCCATTTTCTGGGATATAAAAAATAGCGATGCTATCAACATCACTGTGCCTGCCATTGAAAGGTGGCGTCCAATCTTGCTTTTGTAAATAATTTTGACGTAAGGGTTTTCAATTTGAAGCGCGGCCGCTCCCCCTATGGCCATTTCCCATCCTCTTGTAGGGAGAAGGAAAAAAGAAGACTTGGGTGAGATGTTGATCAGTAAAATATTTAGCAAAAATGATGCTGCGATGAGGGCGCAGACGGCGGCGAATGCATGCTTTCCCAGTTTTCTTGTGAACAAGATGATCAGGATTGGCCAGAATAGATAGAACTGCTCTTCTACAGCAAGACTCCACGTGTGCAGCAAAGGTTTGCTTGCTCCGCCGAGAAAGTAATCGCCTTCTGCCAAGAAGACGAAATTTTGAAGAGCTAGAGATTGAAGCGCCAGAGAGTTGGCGAACGCCGAAATTTTTTCTGGCTTAAGCAGAGCAAAGGCGGCAATGGTTGTGGCTACCAGAACGGTCAATAGGGCAGGGGCGATTCGCCTGACACGGCGCAAGTAAAAATCAGCGTATGTGAAGTTGTTGGTTGATGCTTGCTTGATGATCTGGGATGTAATCAAGAAGCCGCTGATTACAAAGAAAATGTCAACGCCGACGAACCCGCCTGGCAGCCATTTTTCATTGATGTGAAATATCAAAACAGATATAACGGCGATGGCTCTGAGTCCATCAATGTCAGATCTGTAACCAATTTGATTGCCCATGGGTAAACTGATATTGTTGGGTGGTTAGGCAGTTAATGACGTAGCTCTTTGTATACTGCAGCGGTGCGCTCAATCACTATGCGCTCATCAAACTCTGTTAAAGCCTTGGTGCGAGCGGCGGCGCCCAAGCGAGCACGCAGGGGCGGGTCGTCACACAGGCGGGCCAGTGCATCGGCGAGTGCGCTGGCGTTCTTGACGGGCACGAGCAGGCCATCCACATTGTTTGTGACCACTTCTCGGCAACCCGGTACATCTGTCGTGACCAGGGGTAGGCCACTGGCACCAGCTTCAATCAAGCCCTTTGGCAGCCCTTCGCGGTAGCTGGGCAAGGCCACGACGTCAACCGACCGGAACAATGCGGGCATGTCATCCACATGGCCCAGCCATCCGACCAAGCCTTCCCTGACCCATTGCTGCACCGTTGCCTCGGGTACGGCGGCTGGGTTGCCGGGGTCAGGGTCGCCCGCCAAGAGCAAATCAATGGGCTTGTTCGCTGCTTTCAGCTGACGAGCAGCGTCAATGAATTCGGCCAAGCCTTTGTCCCACAGCAGGCGTGCCGGGAGTACGACACGCATGCGTGCACCAGGTTGGCGAAGGTTTGAATCTGTCGGTGCAAAACGACTGCAGTCCACCCCAGAGCCGGGAATCAGTCGGATGGTGGTGTCATCGACCAAGCCTGCCTGTTGAAACAAGCGGACATCGTCTGGATTTTGCAGAATCAGACGTGCACCCTTACCGCCCAAGGCCAGACGCAACAAACTGCGCACCACGGGACGCAAGATGAGTGCCTTCGCGTCGTTGCTGGTGAACACATACCCCATGCCGGCGACTGCATTGACGCGAGCCGGGACACCCGCCCAACGGGCGGCCAGCGAGCCGTAGACGGCGCACTTGATTGTGAAGCCATGAACCACATCAATCTGTTGGGCGCGCATGAACTGGGTCAGCCAACGCAGCAGCTTGATCTCTCTCAGAGGGTTCAAGCTACGTCGGTCCATGGGGGCAGCGTGCCACTCCAAGCCCAGTGACTGCAGCTTGGCGCCATAGGGCCCAGGAGGGGAGAGCAGAATGACCTCGTGCCCGGCATCGCGCAACGCCAAGGCCAGTGACCGGCGAAAGTTATACAGATACCAATCGGTGTTGGCGAACAAAAGAACTCTCAGAACGCATTACTCCCACAACCAGATCCAAGGGTAGAACTGATAAGGCAACCAAGCAAACGCATGGGTTGCGAAGAACAACCACACCGCCTCGACGGCTGCGTAGTAAGTGACGATCACGCCGACCCACATCCGTTCGTCACCCCGTCGGCTCAGCAACTCCGGCAATCTGCTGAATACGTACATTTGCAGAGGGATCAGGTACAGCGCCACACGGTCTACGGCCGTGGATGATGGTGATGCCATCAGCCAGGCCACACTGAGCAAAGCCAGTACCGACAGCATGGTCCACAAGTTGCGTTCCGGCACCGTCCAATGGAAGCGCTTGCGCCACCAGAGCAGCAGCGCGGCGGGCACCACGTTCATCATGACCCGAATGGCCGCGCCTTCCGATTGGTAGCCAGCGTCAATGTAGTTGGTGACGAGTCGATCGACACTGTCTGCCAGAAGGCCCTTGTAGAGTGCGAAGGCTGACAAGCCTACCCACACAACTGTCCACAGACGGTTCCGTGGGGTGGCCAGCACTGCCAGGGGGACCAGCAAAACCGCGGATTTGTGGAATGTCGCCCCCAGTGCTACCCAAGCCACGAAGGGCAACAAGCGCCCCTGTTTCAAACTGACCAAGCCCAACAGTGCGAACCCCAGCGCCACGCCCTGTCGCGTGTAGCCCATGCCCAAAACGATGACGGTGTAGGGAATGGCCACGGTCAAGGCCAACCATGGTCGTGGCTGTTGGCGGCAAAATGCGATCAAACCCGCACTGAAGACCGCTGCACTGAACAAGTTCACGCAATAGACACCCCAATCCCCTCGGGTGACAGCCCACAGCAAGAGGTGGTAGCCGGGGTCGTCCTTCGCGAAGGCCAGAGGCAGCGGAGTGTCCAGGGCCTCTTCATAGTGGCCAAGATAGTTGAGCCAGTCACCTCCAACGTCGTGGCGCCAACCTACGATGCAGGTCAACAACACCCAAGCCAGCACCCACTGTGCGCCCCAGTACCTGCTGCGTACCGATTGTGTGCGTGAGGACTCTGAGAGGGCCATCCAGGCTGGCACCAAGAACAGCAACCAATACGTCAGCATGTGGCCTCCAGCCATGCTTGGAACATCAGAATGGCCCACAAGCGTGGTGTCCAGTCGCGTCTGCCGCTCAAGTGCTCTGCCCAAGCCTTCCTGACAGGGGCGGGGTCAAAATAGCCCTCGCGCTGCAAGCGGGCTTCATTCAGCAGGCTTTCCGCCCACTCTCGCAACGGGCCACACAACCACTGGCCGACCGGAATGCCAAAGCCGGCTTTAGGCCGCTCAATCAGTTCACGCGGGACGTGCTTGTATAAAACTTGGCGTAACGCCCACTTGCCTTGGCCGCCACGGATTTTCATGTGCAGCGGTAAGCGCCAAGCCAGCTCTACCACGTGGTGATCCAGGAACGGTACGCGGGTCTCCAAGCTCACACTCATAGCCGCGCGATCGACTTTGGTCAGGATGTCGTCGGGCAGATAGGTCACCGTGTCCCACAGCATCATGCGGTGTTCAACGTCGGTCACACCGGCTACCAGCGTCATGTCATCCAGCTTGGTGGTCACGCAGTGTGCGCCTCGTACCAGCTTGACAGCGTCGGGCCATTCAGTCACCAAGCTGCGATATAACTCATCGGTGTTGCCCACGGTCTGCATCCGTTGGGCCATTTTGTGTGCCTTGTCTCCAAGGCGGGCAATGCCATGTTTGCCGGGCATGGCTCGACCAAGGCTGTCCCACGTTTGCACAGGCAGCTGTTGGATGCCTGTCCCCAGCGCTTGCCGAGCCAGGGGCGGCATCCAGCCAACACGATTCCAGACCCGCTTGCCCCAAAAATAGCGGTTGTAGCCACCAAACAGCTCATCGCCAGCATCGCCGGACAGTGCTACGGTGACATGCTGTCGGGCTGCCTTGGAGACCAGGTGGGTGGGAATCTGGGAGCTGTCTGCAAATGGCTCGTCGTACATGGCCGGCAACATGGGGATGACGGCTCGGGCATCGGCGGCTGACACGCGCAGTTCGTGGTGCGAGGTGCCCAGGTGCTTCGCCACGGCCAAAGCATGAGGTGACTCGTCAAATCCGGCCTCTTCAAACCCTACGGTGAACGTTTGCACAGGCCGCCTGGATTGGGCCTGCATCAGCGCCACGATGAGTGACGAATCAATGCCACCCGACAAGAAGGCGCCCAAAGGAACATCGGCCACGGCCTGCTGCGCCACCGCTTGGCTTAACGTCGACTCCAAAACGCTAAGCGCCTCGGCTTCGCTCTGAATGGGATTGGCTAGGCCCTGTTGAACGACATCGGAAAAGCGCCAGTAATGTGAGCTTTGGCAGCGTTGATGGGCCAAACCGACCGCGTCCAGAGTCAACAGGCAGCCTGGCTCTAGCTTGAAAATATCTTGGTAGATGGAGTAGGGCGCCGGGACTGCGCAATGCTGAAGGTACAGGGCCAGAGCATCGCGGTTGATGGGGTTGTCAAAGCCGGGGTAGGCGCGCAGGGCTTTGAGCTCAGAGCCGAACACAAAGGAGCCGTGCACCCATCCGTAAAACAGAGGCTTTTCCCCCAGGCGATCACGGGCGAGTGTCAAGCGACGATCTTGTCGGTCCCACAGGGCAATGGCAAACATACCCACTGCGCGCTGCAATGTTTCCTTGATACCCCAGGCAGTAAAGCCCGCCAGCAAGGTCTCGGTGTCTGAGTGGCCGCGCCACGCGGGGGCGTGCGACGAGGCCTCAAGCTCGGCCCTCAACACAAGATGGTTGTAGATCTCGCCGTTGAATGCCAGGACATAGCGCCCGTCTGGTGATGCCATGGGTTGGTGGCCTGCCGGGGACAGGTCCACGATGGCCAAACGACGATGTCCCAGGGCGATACCTGCTGACTCATCAGCCCAAGTGCCAAAGCTGTCTGGCCCACGGTGGCCAATGGCATCTGCCATTTTCTTGGCACGCAGATGCAACTGGTCGCAGCTCACTGATTGGACTGTCATCAGTCCGTTGATTCCACACATGTTGAGCCCGAATGATTTTAGTTTTTAGCTTGCTGCTGAACAAACAGGGCGCCCACAGTTGCCATCGCGCCCCAATAGCAACAAAGTATGACGAATCCGTATGACTCTTTGTATGGAAAAAGGGCGAAAACCCCTGCAATCGGCATTAAAAAAAAGAACTGCCTGAAGGTTGGTCGTTGCCTGCCGGGCATCTTCAATAAGCTCTTGCTGTCCATGTAGCCCAACTGTCGAAAAGCAACGTAACCCAATGCTGCGGCTAGACCAATGCCCATGCGCTGTGAGTCTTGAACAACAAAAAACATAGGTGCCATCAGTCGGAACCATGCCAGCCATGCGAACGTGGAGACCTTCAGCTCACGGTCGTCCAGCCAGTTATGAAGGGTGAACACGCCCCCCAGCGCGACGAAGAACAGCCACCAGCCGGGATTGCGCCATTGTTCCAGAAGTGTGGTGCTCAACAAGAACGCGCCAACTCGTGCAAGCACCCAAAGTGCTATCCATGTCTGGGTTGCCTTTTGAGGTCCACGATGTCGTCCGTCCACCTCTTTGCGTGCCGCATGCAAATCATTGGCCATGTAGCCGAGCTCATAGACACTGATGAACGCAAGGTAACTCAGTGCGGCCTTGATGAGATCGTGCGTTGCATCGGTAGCGCCTACGCATGTGACAAGCAGTGCTGCCGCTAACCACTCAAATATGACATGGAATGCCAGCGACCCTTCCTTCAGTCGTGTGGTGTAGAAATATGAGAAGGGGAATAATAAAATAAAATTCATTCGTCCAAGCTCACAAATTCTGCATTCAAATTGCACCAGCGCTTGCGATGATTGCTTTGATGTAGTATTACATACGCTTTCGACGCTTGGCGTAGTAGGTTGAAGTCTGTGAGGTTGTCACTGAAGGCGATGTATGAGCCCGTCAGAACTTCGGGGCCATATTTCTTTGATATGCCCTCTACTTTATTGCCTGTGAGATCCTCTTGGTATCGGCCGGTCAGAGTTCCATTTCTGGACTCTAAGGTGCTTGATACATACCGGGATTTGATCTCTTTTGCCAAGGCTTTCACCACGGGCTCAAGGCTTGCTGAGGCTAATATGATTTGTTCGTGCCGCGATGTGACACATAATTTTTCCCACACATTCGCGACGCGGCGGTGCTCAACGAGATATTTCGCATACTCTATCGCCGATATGTCGAGATCGACATCACGGTCACCCGCCAGCATGCTTACCAAGAGATGCTTCAGCAAATGACGTCCGAGTAGCTTTTCTAGCACAATGCATGCGATTCTCAGCGGGCTTGCCTTGGCAGTCAGGACTGTGAGTATGTATAAACGCATGCGACGTTGCCCCATGCGTGCAAAATGGTGGCGTAGCAACCCTAAAGTCGTGTCGTCGCGTACTAGCGTGCCGCATACATCCACAATGTACGGGCATGGGAGGGGATTTGTGCTCACTCCGTGAACTCCAGGTCCTGATAAACGCGACGATAAGTGTCCGTGGCCACCTCCAGTCCAAGTAGGGGGCGGGATCGTTGGCGTAGATCTTCACCACCTTTGGCCGCGATGTCGTCTAAGCGATTCACGATGTCCGTCACAGATTGGGTGTTATTCAGGTCAACAATAGCCCCAGCATCAAGTCTCTTTGTCAATTCATCTACATCGCCGATGCCCTTATTGCTGATGGCAGGTACTCCCACAGCAAAGGCTTCTGCTAGCTTGGTCGGTGAGCTGGCAATTTTAGAATAAGCCGGTTTGATAAAACTCAGCATGACATCGGAGCATCCCAGTAGACCCGGAACCTCTGTGCGGGTGGCTGGCTGAATGTGTATTTGATCGCGCAGTGAAGCAAGCCCCATACTCATAATTAAGGCCTCATGCTCTGGCTTCCAGTCTCGGGTTATGAGCAACAGATGTACATTGCCCCATTTTTGGTGGGCCTCGGCAAATAAACGAAGCATATCGTCCAGCATGTACCAAGTGCCCAGAGACCCGAGGTAGGAGATGACACGTGCACCTGATGGTATGCCAACTGCAGCTCTTGTCTGGGCCTTTTCTGATTCGCTAGATACTGCAAAATGGTCGAAATCAGCGCAGCAAGGTATGACCGCGACGGGGGCGGCCATGCTGGGTGATAGGCGGTGAAGCTCAGGAATGACACGTTCTGTCAGCGCAATAACATAAGTGGCACAGCTAAGCAGGTTGCGTTCAATTATTTTGTATGTTTTGTAAGCCAAGTGATCTACAGGTTTTTCTGAGCGCCAGATTCCACCGTCTACACGTTCATCCACCCAAAGTCCCCGCATGTCGAACAAGGTCTTGACGCCGAACAACTGCTTGAGCATGCAGCCCACCTGCATGGCCTGGTAACTGCGGCAATGAATAATGCCAAATCGATGTTTGCGCTGAAGTGTCAGCGCTGTCACATACATGCGAAGCAAGTCCCAAAATTTTCCGAGCTTCCCATGCCGTGTTGTGAATGACAGCGGTGTCCACGAAATGCCTCTGGCATTCAAATCTGCGCGCAACTTATCGGCGCCTTGAGAGAAACGTTCAGCTTTCTCGAAGCTTAAAATATGAAGCGGTCGTGGATGCGCAGCAATATTGTATAGGTACGGAAGAATCTGGCTGCCGCCCAGAGGATCTAGTAAACCGTCGTAGGTGATGAAAAGGGTTGAGTTGTTCATTGCTTTTCAATTCCAGGGAAAAGGAGTTTCTGGTATTTGTCTGCAGCCTTTTCGATGGAAAAATCTTGCGCTCTGGCTATCAATGCTCCTTGATCATGCTTTGAAGTCAGCGATTGATGCATGGCCGAGGCCAGTGCTTTGGCATCACCAACGGGGACTAGAAGCCCGAATTTACCTCCGCACAGAATTTCTTGGGGGCCGGAGGGGCAGTCCGTACTGACCACTGGCGTGCCTGCGGCCAGTGCTTCGACGATCACATTGCCAAAACCCTCACCTGTGGACGACAGAACATGCAAATCTGCGTGACAATAGTACGGGGCAGTATCCTTAACGAACCCCGGCATAAAAACACTGTCAGTGATGCCCAGACGCCCTGCCTGCGTTTCCAACGTTGATCTGTACTCTCCTTCACCCAGAATCAACAGCTTGGCATTAACCTGCTGGCGCAACGCTGCAAAGGCATCCAGTAACGTGCTGTAGTCCTTGATCTCCTTGAGCGTGCCTACCGCTAGTACCCGACGATGCGCTCCGACGCACCAGCCTGCGGGCTCCGACGGGGCGGATGTGTATTCCGTTTCATGCTCGTTATCGACGACAGGGTTATAAATGGTGGTAATTGATTGTGGATTTAAGCTTGCAAAGTGTGCGAGATCGTCAGCAGCTCCCTGCGAAACGGCGACAATTCCATCTGATTTTGGGAAGAACAAGCGCATGCTGGTTCGGATTTGCCAGCCTACTGAGCACCGTTTGAGTAACTCTGATCGGGACCAGGTCGTGTGCTCGGCTACCACCAAACGCGTGGGCACGCGAGATATTGTGCGAGCCCAGAGTGCAATAACTGTCAATGGCCACATGAAGGCAAGGACCGATGCCGGTCTTACCTTACGCAAATAGCGCACCAGCGCTGGCAGAGCCCAGCGTAAGCGTTGGGCCTTCAAGTCCATCACGCGAATGCCGGGTTGCAGGTCGGTCAGCAGTTCTCCTGTAGCCATGAGCAAAACAACGTCCACACTGTGACCACGTCGGGCCAAACTGTTGGCTAGATTGACCGCGACACGCTCAGCGCCCCCGCCCCGGAGGTCCGGCAGGATTAATGCAACTCGGTTTCTGTTCACTCTGTACCGTCCATTAACTTCGTCACACGAGCCGGAACGCCGACTGCCAAGTGACCGGCAGGCACGTCTAATCTGACAAGGGCGTGCGCGCCAACGACAGCGCCGTCGCCCACATTAACTCCGCGAAGAATGGAGGCCTTGCTGCCAATCCAAACGTCACGGCCTATGCGAATGGGTGACGTGCGAAAGCCTGCCAGACGTATAGGCCGTGAATGCGTCTCGTGATCTTGATCGCGAATGACCACGTACTCTGCGATAAGCGAGTCAGTGCCAATGTGAATGCTTTCGCGACAGGTGATGATGACACCGTCTCCAATATGTACATTTTTTCCCACGAAAACATGACCGGATTGGGCAATGATCTGAGCATTGCGTCCAATTGATGTTCTTTCGCCCAATGTTATAGATCCACCGTCTGTTGCGCGCAATATGGTCTGATGTCCGAATTTGCATTCTGGACTGATTTGAATGTTTGGGTTCAATATGGAAAGTAGGCGACACGTAAGCGTGGCTTTGTACTGGCTAGCCCTGGATATCAGTGAGCCTAGCTTGCGTGTGATGAGGTGTCTGTCAATCATCATTGGCGTTGGGTTGATGTTTACTTGCTCGCCATTTTTGGTTTTTCAATGCGCTGGCAATGGATGCGTCGACACCTAAAATATTTCGAGCGTCTTGCCACATCATGGCACTCCAAATGACAAACGTAATGGCGTTTGCCAAGGCGGCACCATTGATCCCCATGATAATGATTAGGCAAGGTGTCAATATGCACAAAACGATTAAAGATGTTGCGAAACTTCGCGCAACCCTCCTTTCGTGGCCTGTCATATTGAGGAGCGTTGCTCCCGGTCCAAATATAGAACCTGCGACAGATCCTAGGCTGAGAAGCAGTAAAGCGGTGTTGGCATCTTTGAAGTCTTGTCCGAACACGCTACCCAAAAGTTGCTCGCCACCAATTAAAAAAGGGAGTGTCAATAGTGTGACGCCTGCCACCATCGCTAAACTTGATAAACCTGCTAGTCGCTGCAGCTTCGCAATGTCATGTGAGGTATATAACTTGGTGAACGTCGGCGCCAAGACGATGTGAATCAACGAAATGGGCATCGTGAGCAAGGCACTGGTGGAACTTCCCACCCGGAAGGTACCTACCAAGGCAGGGGTGAGCATAGCCCCCAGCATCAATATCGAAATATTGCCATGTAAGACGCGCATGGCCTCAGTCAATGCCATGGACCATGAGCTGTGCAGCCATCGTCTTGATTGCGCAACTGACGGTGAAATCAGAGAGCCGACATGGTGGGGTAATTTCTTACTTAGCAGTAAGTAGGCAACTCCGACAGAGCATCCGATGGCCAAAACCTGCAAAGCCATTGCAGCGTGTGGGCTCAGACCGTTAGGTAGTGCGAGGCTGCCAAACAGTAGTAATGCAGAATAGCATGCGGGTCGTAGCAGGATTTCTGGTGCTTGGCCGCTCATCATCTGATGGAGGCCGCGAAGCCCCGCGCCATAAATGTTTCCAAGTGGCATGAGAAATACCGCTAAAGCGCCAGCGGCCAAAGCATATGCCAGCGGTGTCTGTAGATCCTCGAATTTCCACGTCACCACCACAGCTCCGATAGCCATTGCTGCACATGACAGCGCAGCGGCGGTGCGACAGGCCCAGCGCAACACCATTCGAACCGAGGCCCAATCATTACGAGCGTGCGCTGCGGCTACTTCACGTGTCACAAGTTGCGGAAGGCCGAATTCAGCGGGGATGGACACCATTGAGATGATCGACATGGCCAACCCATAGATGCCGTATCCGGCTGAACCTAGGCCTCGCGCCAACTGCACACCCACAAGAAAACCGAGCCCCATGCCCACAATGCGAATGCCTGCGCTGCCGGCCAAGGCCCTGACCAGAGTCGGGCCGAAGCCATCATGGGAGAAATAGGCGCGCAAGCGTTGCAGCATGGTTCACGCTACAAAATGAAGCTTGCTACAAGCAAAAAGGCTACGCACACACAGGCGCGGGCATGTGGCAGCCGCTGTGTATGTCATGGTTTCAGTCGCTCACATTGATGCGTGGCGGATCACTGCGCCCAACATATCTGAAGCCGCAATGTGCAGAGAGAGAGCGTTGTAGAACATCGTCACGCCTGCAGTCCCACATACCAAGGCATAGCTACTGATACACCTTCGGCCAAACGGTGGGTGGGGGCATAGCCCAAACGCTGCTGTACTTTGGCAATGTTTGCCTGACTATGTCGCACATCCCCAGCCCGGAAATCACGGTATGTCGGCTGCACATCTCTCTTTACGCCATGCGCCACCAGGTTGTCACGCAAGAGCATGAACAGGTCATTGAGCGTTGTACGGTCACCCACGGCCACGTTGTAGACCTGGGCCAAGGCCTCGGGATTGGCCGTGCTCGCCGCCAGCAAATTCGCTTGCACCGCATTGGCCACAAAGCAAAAGTCTCGGCTAGTTTCACCGTCACCGTTGATGAAAACGGTTTCACCCTTCAGCAAAGACGCCGTCCATTTAGGAATCACCGCGGCGTAGGCACCATCCGGGTCTTGCCGTGGTCCGAACACGTTGAAGTAGCGCAACCCAATCGCCTGAAACCCATAGCAGCGCGCAAACACGTCGGCATAGAGCTCGTTCACGTACTTGGTCACCGCATAAGGGCTCAGCGGGTTGCCAATGTTTTCTTCCACCTTGGGCAAGGCAGGGTGGTCACCGTAAGTAGAGCTGCTGGCAGCATAGGTAAAGCTTTTCACCTTGGCATCGCGTGCTGCCACCAGCATGTTCAAAAAACCACTGATGTTGGTGGCATTGGTGGTGATGGGGTCAGCCAGGCTGCGCGGCACGCTGCCCAGTGCGGCCTGGTGCAGCACGTAGTCCACGCCTTCGCAGGCATGCTGGCAGTCTGACAGCTCTCTGATGTCGCCCTTGATGAAGCGAAAGCGGCTCCACTGCTCCGCGCTTACCAAGCGCTGCACTTCGTCCAGATTGCGTTGGTGACCGGTGGCAAAGTTGTCCAAGCCCACAACATGCTGGTCCAATTTCAGCAAGGTTTCCAGCAGGTTGCTGCCAATGAAGCCCGCCACACCGGTAATCAACCAGGTCTTGGGGTTGCTGGGTAGGTTTTGGCAAAGTTCTTCGTAGCGGGTCACGGTGTGGCTTTCACAGGCGGCCATCGGCGGCGCCAAGGGGCAGAATGCTTTTGACGTCAAACAACACGGCGTTGGGTTGGCCCAAGGCCTTGATGCCGCTTTCACCCAGCTCCATGAACTGGTGGTGTCCCACCGCCAGAATCACGGCGGCATACTGGCCCGGCTGCGGCATGTCGGTGAGGCAATGCAGGCCGTACTCATGTTCGGCTTCAGCCACGTCAATCCAGGGGTCAAAAACATCCACCTGGGTGTTGTAGCCCTGCAGGGCTTTCACAATGTCAACCACCTTGGTGTTCCGCACGTCAGGGCAGTTTTCTTTGAAGGTCAGCCCCAATACCAGCACCTTGCCGTTCAGCACGGGCAAGCCTTTGCGCAGCATCAGCTTCACGGTTTCATCGGCCACGTGCGAGGCCATGCTGTCGTTGATGCGGCGTCCGGCCAGAATCACTTCAGGGTGGTAGCCCACCTCTTGTGCTTTGTGCGTGAGGTAGTAGGGGTCGACACCAATGCAGTGGCCCCCCACCAAACCGGGGCGGAAGGGCAAGAAGTTCCATTTGGTGCCGGCAGCTTGCAGCACCTCCAGCGTGTCGATGCCCAGCTTGTGAAAAATCAGGCTCAGCTCGTTCATCAGGGCGATGTTCACGTCGCGCTGGGTGTTTTCGATCACCTTGGCGGCTTCTGCCACCTTGATGCTGCTGGCCTTGTGGGTGCCGGCGGTGATGATCTGGCTGTAGAGGGCGTCTACCGCATCGGCCACCGCCGGGGTGCTGCCGCTGGTCACCTTCTTGATGGTGGGCAGGCGGTGTTCTTTGTCGCCGGGGTTGATGCGCTCGGGGCTGTAGCCGCAGTAAAAGTCAACATTGAATTTCAAACCGCTGACGCGTTCCAGCACGGGCACGCACACCTCTTCGGTGGCGCCGGGGTACACGGTGGATTCGTAAATGACGACGTCACCGGCTTTGAGCACCTTGCCGACCGTTTCACTGGCCTTGACCAGCGGGGTCATGTCAGGGCGGTTGGCTTGGTCAACAGGGGTGGGGACCGTGACGATGAAGACTTGAGCCTGGCGCAGGTCTTCCGTTTGGCAGCTGTAGCGCAGGTGAGTGGCTTGTCGCAACTCGGCCGTACTGCATTCCAGGGTATGGTCCTGCCCATTTTGCAGCTCGGCAATGCGCGCAGGGTTGATGTCAAAGCCGATGACAGGCCGTTGTTTGCCAAACTCAACGGCCAAGGGCAGGCCGACGTAACCCAGGCCAATGATGGCGACAGTGCGATCTTGGAGGCGCATCATTACTTCGTGTCAGAGGTGTAGTTGTAGGCGCGGTAGCGGTAGCTGCCGTACTTGTCGCCAATGCGTCGCTTGTTGGTGTTGATGCCGTTGAAGATCACGCCATTGACCTTCACGCCGACCTGGGTCAGGCGCTTGGTTGCCTCTTCCACTTCGCCCAGCGTCGATACATCTGCACGGGCAACAACGAAGACCGTGCCCACCTGCGGGGCCAGTACCGAGGTGTCGGCCACGGCCAGCACGGGTGGGGTGTCAATCAGCACAATGTCGTAAGCTGAGGCCACATCTTTCAGCAACTGGCTGGTGTGGGGAGACATCAGCAGTTCAGCAGGGTTAGGCGGGACGAAGCCAGTGGACACGAAGTCCAGGCCGGGCGCCAAGCCTTGACGCACCACTTGGCTCAGCGTCTGGGTGCCGGCGATCAATTCACTCAAGCCCATGCCCCGCTCAATGCCGAAGAATTGGTGAATGTGGCCTTTGCGCATGTCGGCGTCGATCAGCAGCACCCGTTTGCCGGCTGCCGCCAGGACGGCAGCAAAGTTGGCGCTGGTGAACGATTTGCCAATGCCAGGTGTGGCGCCGGTGATCAGCACGATGCGGTTGGGGGCATCCAGCATTGCAAATTGCAAGGCGGTGCGCAGGCTGCGCAGGCTTTCCACCGCGGTGTCATCCGGGTGGGTGAGCGACAGCAAATGGGTGCCGGGCTGCTTGGCATTGACGGCTTGGGCGAGCTTGGCTTGGCTGGCACTGTGAGGCACGGTGGCAAACACGTGCAGGCCCAGATGCTGTTCAATCTCTGAGGGCTCGGTGATGCCGGCGCGCATGCTCTGGCGCAGGAAGGCCAGGATCAGGCCTACAAACAAGCCAGCGAACAGGCCAATGGTGATGACTTTGAATTGCTGAGGGCGGATGGGGCGCTCGGGCACGGTGGCCGCGTCAATGATTCGCACATTGCCGACCTTGCCCTCTTTGAGCAGTCGCATCTGCTGGTAACTGTTGAGCAGGCTGTCGTATAGATGGTTGCTTACCTTCACGTCGCGCGTGAGGTTCAGCAAGTCTTGCTCCAACGCGGGCAGGGTCTTGACCGTGCTTTCCATGGACTTGATCTGTGCGCTGAGGTCACTGATTTGGGCATCCAGCCCCATCATGACGGGGTGTTCCCCGGTATAGCGAGCACCAAGTTCCTTGCGCTGTTGTTGCAAGGTCAGCAACTTCACGCGCAGGCCCGAGGCCTCGGTCAGCATGGCGCTGGCTTCGGCACCGAGGTCGAAGGTACCCTGCTTCATCCGGAACTGATTGAAGCGGTTCTCCGCCGTGTCAACGTCCTTCCGCACTTGCGGGAGTTGCTTTTCCAGGAACGAGAGCGTCTTTTCAGCTTCGGCTGATTTGCGGTCGGTGTTTTGCTGAACGTACAGCGTGCCCAGTCGGTTGAGGATTTGCGCTGCGCGCTCAGGGTTGCTGTCTTCCAGGCTGACCCGGATCACGCCCGATGCGCGCCCCATTTCGTTGATGTCCAGCCTGTTCTGCAAAGACCGGGTGCTGGCCAACGCGGAACTGCGTCGAAGGGTGAACTCGGCTCCGGGCAGTCCAGTGGCAGAGGAAATCAGGATCTCGCCGGTTTGACCTTGGTAGGTGAAGGGCGCAGGGGTGCCCACCCGGCCTTCAACCAAGGGCTGACCTTGTGCCGTGAACACGGCGTAACCACCCTTTTGAATGCGTACTGTCAAGCCATGACCTTGAAGCGGTGCTGGCACCACAAGCTTTTGAACGGTCAGCGCCTCATTGCCATGCACATAGCCAGCAGCACCCATGAACCCAGGCGTTGAGGGGGTCGTGGCACCACGGGCCAGCCACTCTCCCAAAATAGGGAGGTACTTGGGCCGCACTTGAACATCAAGCTGCAGCTGTTCCACTGTTTGCCCAACGACCAAGCGGGAGCGAAGAATTTCAATTTCCGCGTTGGTGGACGACTTCATGTTGAAGTCGCTGCCAGCGCCGCTCAACACCGCGTTCATCGCGTTACCTTGGCCACTTTCAACCTGGATGACGGTGTCAGCTTGGAAGATGGGGGTGGCCAGCTTGGCGTACAAACCACCCAGCGCAAGACCGATGGCTGTGGCGCCACCAATCAACAAGCGTTGGTCGAGGATGGTATTGAGCAGGCCCAGCAGGTTGATGCCGTCCTCATCGTCACGATGAGGCGCAGGCAATGTAGGCAGTGGCGTGGTGTTGGCGTTCATGAATAAGGGGTTCAGCTCAATTGTTGGATGCGCGGCACCCAGTCCGCGACGCCTTGGGCAATGGCGGCATAGGCCTCGTCGAATGCGGAGCGAGGCTGTCTGTAGGGGTCGGCCACATCAAATTGACCGAGATGGCCAAGGCGGTAGACCTTGCCGCGGATGACGGGAAACTGACGCTCCAGCTCGGTCTGGTGTGCCTGCTCCATGACCAGGATGAGGTCGCTTTGCTGGCACAGCCAGCCGGTGACCTGTTGTGCCCGGTGGGGGCTCAGGTCCAGGCCATGTTCGGCGGCCACCGCTTGCGCCAATGCGTCGGCAGGTTGGCCAACGAGCGCACCCAAGCCCGCTGATGCAACCGTGTGAGCCGGCAAGTCACGCACCAGCAGGGCCTCAGCAATGGGGCTGCGGCAGATGTTACCCACGCAAAGGGTCAAGATGCGCATGGTCAGTTCGAGAGGGTGCGCGTGGTCGTGATGGCTTGGCTGCTGGGGAGCAGCAAGGTGATGACGCGGTTCCAGCGCACCAGCGGCACAGGATCGACATAGATGACGTCCCGAGCCCGGAGCTCGAAGCCTTCCGCCAGTGCGTAGGCGGCTGGGTTGCTGCCATTGAGGTGATAGAGCTGTGGGTTTTCGCCGCCGTCACTGCGCAACACATAAATTTGCTTGGGGTCGGCGGAGGCAGGGTTGATGCCGCCGCTTTCACCCAGGGCTTCGTTGAGATTCAGGCGGCCGTAGTGCAATGGCGTGGCGCGGGGTTGCAAGACCTCACCCATGACGAACACTTTGGCATCTTCGGCGCTGTGCACGCGGACCAGGTCGCCGCTTCGCAGCATGATCCGGTTGGGGTTGATGCCTTCTGCGGTAAGTTGCGGCAGGTTGACACGTGTGGTCAAGTTGTTGCGAGTGATCGCAATGGCCGATCGATCGGCCTTGGGACCCAGGCCACCTGCGCGGGCAAGGGCCTCGGGCAAGGTCATCGGGATGTCGTTGATGATCTGTAGCCCTGGGGTGCCCACCTCGCCGTCGATGTAGACGCGTCCTGCTCGATAGGACTGAATCTTGACGGTGAGTTCCGGGTTTTTGATGTACTTGCTGAGTTGCTTGGCAAGGTTTTGGCGGACCTGCGTTTCGCTCAGGCCTGCAACCTTGAGTTGACCAACGAATGGGAACTGAATGAACCCGTCACTGTTGACGGCATAGCCCGTGGTGTCGGTGTTGGTCGTTGCCGCAGGGCTCAGGTCAGGATGCCCCCACACCATGATGTGAAGCACATCGCTGGCGCCGATCCTGTAAGGGCGAGGCGCATCAAACAAATGCGCGACCTGCTCGGCACTGTTTTGAGGGCGGGTTGTACGTTGTTCGCGAATCAGATTGGGGGTGATGCTGATGAGCGTGATGCCTTCAGGGGCAGCAGGTTCCGGCTGCGTGACTGGGCGTGCAGCGGTCATGTAGACACCAGGGGAGAAGGCGCAGCCACTCAAGGCCAGCACGGCCATGCCGGCAAGCAGTGCGGTCCAACGCCGAACATGAAGGATACGTTTGAGAGCGATGTGTGACATGACGGACGCAGGATCGATGTGTGGCAGTGCATTGCGCACCATGATGGGATATCTTAAGCGCAAGGCATGAGGCGAACGGCTCTACCGCGCAGGGTGGTGGTTCAACCTGCCTGCTGCGGCGTGACGCATGTCGCGACGCAACCTCAGCGAGCGGCCAGCGTAGTGCTGGTCGTCTGATCGTCTGCCCGCAGGGCGCGGTGCAGTACCACATAGAGTGTGACCGTGATGACAATGGTCGTGACGTGCAGCCACGCTTGACGAGGGGTCGTGATCGCAATCAGTTGGCAAACGGCAACAATGCCCCAGATCTTCATGCTGGTGATGCCGTGACTGAGCCAGTGGGGCAAACGGTTATGGGGCACCTTTTCTTGCAGCCATTTGAAGAGCAGTTGGTGCATGTGTCCCATGTCTGGCAGGCCGCTGGGCACCTTGTAAATCACGTGGCGGCGGAACATGGAGTAACAGGTTTCCAGCACGGGGTAGAGGCAGCACAGCAACACAGTCCAGTTGGACAGCTTGGGATGGCGCGCCACAAGCAGCACAGCGCATTCGGCCAGCCAGAAGCCCGCCAGGTAGGCCCCCCCATCACCTAGGAAGATCTTTCCGAAGGGGTAGTTGAGCAGCATGAATCCTAGCAACCCGGCAATGCCCCACAGACAGAGTTTCATTACCACCGAGTCGCCATGAAGCCAAGCCAAGGTGGCCAGACCGGCCAGCATGATGCACACGGCGCCGCCGGCTAAACCATTGAGACCATCGATGATGTTGACGGAATGGGTGATGCCCGCCACCACCACAATGGTCAACGCCATCGTCAGTATCGGGATGTGCTCTAGCAGCGTATCTAACCCTGGTGTGTCGGAATCGGGCATTTGCGCACCAAGCAACCAGATGGCCAGCGCGGCCGATACAAATGAGCTGAAAAGGCGCATGCGCACGGAAATCCGTTTGGTGAGGTCTTCCGCGAAGCCCGCCAAAAACACCGGCAGGGCGCAGACCAGCAGCGTCAACGTCGTGGGGTAGCTGTTGCCGTGGGTCATGAAACTGGCCAAACCTGCCATGAGCAAGCCCACAATCAAACCCAAACCACCCACGCGGGGCACGGGCTTGGCGTGTAGCTTCTGGGCGCCGTTCAAGTCGTGATCCAGCGAGTGCTTGCCATGCCAAGTTTGAGTGAGGACCACGAGCAAGCAGGCAGCGAAACTGGCGCCCACAATCATGAGAAGTCGCTCAAAGAGCAGGGGGTCGAACGTGGGCATGGAAGAACAGTGATGACAACGATTTGTTCACCATTCTAGGGCGCCGCGTCCTATTCGCCTAAGGTTAGCAAGCGACCACAGGTTGCAAAAGCCCCTGTCATGACCTTGTCATGCCGATATCACGGGGCCTGTCAGAGGTCGTCAGGCAGGTCTTCAGAGCTGGGTTTGGCCTCGACACGGTAAGCCTCGCTGGCCCATGCGCCCAGGTCGATGGCCTTGCAACCTTTGCCGCAAAAAGGGCGGTATGGGTTGTCGGTGCGGTACGGGTGCATGAGGCCGCACGAGGGGCAACGCACCGTCAAGGTCTTGGCGGGGGTGTTCGCGTCGGCTGCCGGTTCGGCAGTCGTGTGGGAGGCAGGGGGCTGGGCCATGGGTGTCAGGCACACAAGGTGAGTTCAAAGCCGGCGTCGGTATCTGCGGCGATTTTCAGCTTTCCGTCGGCATCGGGTCGCATCAAGCGAATGGACACAAGCAGGCGGTTGGCGCTGATTTCTGGAATCAGACCCAGGGAGGGGTCAATGCGCAGGCGCAGCAACTGGTAGCTGCGATTTTCTTTGAGGCTTTGCTGGTATTGCCCGCAGGGTGCGGCCACCATGTGGGGGTGCCCGGCATCGCGCAGCAGGCCCAGCATCACCTTGAGGGCGTCGGCGAGCGGGGTGAGGGTGCTGACCCAGCGCTGGATGTCGGCCTGGCGCTTGGTGGCGGGTTCGTGCTGCCAGGCGTAGTAGGCGGGCAGGTCAAACTCGCAGGTGCCGCCGGGAATGCTGACCCGACTGCGGATGCTCATGAGCCAGTCGTTGGCGGCCAGTGATTGGCCGGCCTTGCCTTGCAACTGACTGAGCCCGGTGTGGGCACGCTCAATGCGGGCCAGCACCTCGTCCAGAATTGCCTCTTCGATGGCGGGGTTGCCCCGGTAGCCCATGAACTGGCTTTTGTAGCGGTCGAGGTCGCGCAGCAGGTCGGTTTTGAGGTCAGCGCGCGAGGCCACGTCCATCACCTCGAAAATCGTTGACAGCGCATAGTGGTGATCCACCGGGTCTTCGCGGCGCATCAGCAGGCCCAGGCGGTCAAACAGGTGCTCCAGCCGCAGCATGGTGCGGATGCTTTCACCGAATGGGTATTCGTAGAGGATCAACGCGTCACCTGAAGCTGTTCTGTCACGATGGGGCCTGATTGTTCCACATACCCCAGAGTTTCGTGACCTTTGTGCGGAGTTCTTCCAGGCTGAGCCCCTCATTGAGGATGACGTGGTCGGCCAGGGCGCGGCGGGTTTCACGCTGGGCTTGTTTGGCCAGCACGGCTTCAACCGCTTCGCGTGGCCAACCCGAGCGCGCCATGACGCGGGCGACCTGGGTTTCAGGCTCGCAGTCGACGACGAGGATGCGGTCGACCTTGTCTTTCCATTTGCGGCCCGACTCGGCCAGCAGGGGCACGTCGTAGATGATGTGTTGGTTGGGCAGAGCCAGGCGGGCGTGCTGGTCGGCGTGCAGGCCGATCAGAGGGTGGAGGATGGCTTCCAGCCGCGCCATGGCAGACGGGTCGGTGAAGGCCAATTCGCGCATGCGGACGCGGTCCATCGCACCGGTGGGGTCGATGAAGTCCTCCCCAAACTGTTGCGCGATGTGCAGGATGGCCGCACCACCGGGTGCAGTGAGTGCGCGCGAGATGGCGTCGGTGTCGACCAGGTGGGCGCCCAGCTCCACCAGTATCTGGCTGACGGTGGATTTGCCGCTGCCGATGCCACCGGTGAGACCGATGGTGAGGCGCGGGGGCGTGTTCGCGGGCACTGCTGCTGCCGCCTTGCTCAGGCCCAGCCGAGCCAGCCCAGCACGCGAGCCGACCCTGCCAGGGTGACCACGAGGCCCGCACCGGCAAGGAAGGGGCCGTAGGGCACGTACACGCCTTCGCGCAGCTGGCTGCTGAGCTTCATGCCGATGCCGACGACGGCGCCGATGATGGACGAGCCCAGCACGATGGGCAGCACCATTTGCCAGCCCAACCAGGCCCCGAGTGCGGCGAGCAGCTTGAAGTCGCCATAGCCCATGCCTTCTTTACCGGTGGTGAGCTTGAACAGCCAGTACACCGACCACAGGGACAGGTAGCCAGCGACCGCGCCCCACAGGGACTCGCTCAAAGGCAGGTTCCAGCCCAGGCCTGCGATGACCAGCCCAGCCCACAGGAGGGGCAGCGTGATGTCGTCGGGCAGGATGGTGGTGTCCCAGTCGATGGCCGAGGCGGCCACCAGCGCGGCCACGAATCCGCACCACAGCAAGGTGGTGGGTTGGTTGCCGAAACGCCAGGCGCAGGCCGCAAAGAGCGCGGCAGTGGCCAGCTCGATGAACGGATAGCGCAGGGAGATGCGTGTGCCGCACGACGAGCACTTGCCACGCAGTGCGAGCCAACTCAGCACGGGGATGTTTTCATACCAGCGGATGGCATGGCCGCACGAGGGGCAGCGTGAAGCGGGCTTGGACAGGCTGAGGGTCTTGGCCTCGCCTTGGGGCGGCTCAGCCTGGGCGACAGGATCGCTGTGCGTGGCGTCCGGCAAGCCGAGCACCGAGCGGGCTTCGGCTTGCCACTGCTGCTCCATCATCTTGGGCACGCGGTGGATGACCACATTGAGGAAGCTGCCCACGCACAGGCCCAGGATGCCCAGCCCCCAGGGCGTGAGCACGATGTCGGTCAGCGCCGACCGCAGCGACTCAAGATCCATGGTCGATCAAACCACCTGGCCGAGCTTGAAGATGGGCAGGTACATCGCCACGACGATGCCACCGATGATGGTGCCCAGGATCACGATGATGAAGGGCTCCATCAGGCTGGACAACGCCTTGACGGCTTCGTCCACTTCTTCTTCGTAAAAGTCAGCCGCCTTGCCCAGCATGTGATCGAGTGAGCCCGATTCTTCGCCAATGGAGCTCATCTGCATCACCATCACGGGGAACAGGTTGACGTTCTGCATGGCGGTGGTGAGGCTGGTGCCGGTGGAGACGTCTTTCTGAATCTTCTCGGTGGCTTCCGTGAAGACGGCATTGCCCGAGGCACCGCCCACCGAGTCGAGCGCTTCGACCAGCGGTACGCCGGCGGCGAACATGGTGGAGAGGGTGCGCGTCCAGCGGGCGACGGCCGACTTGAACATCAGGCTGCCAAAGACGGGCATCTTGAGTAGCAGCCGGTCCATGGTTTTTTGCATAGCCTCGGAGCGTTTCCAACTCTCCAGAAAGAAGTAAACCCCGCCTCCGATGACACCAAAAATGGCCCACCAGTAGGCTACGAAGAACTCGGACATCGCCATCACGAACAGCGTAGGGGCTGGCAGGTCAGCCCCGAAGGAGGTGAACACTTCCTTGAACGCAGGGACCACGAAGATCATGATGACCGCCACCACCACAAAGGCCACGACCAGCACGGCAATGGGGTAGGTGAGCGCAGACTTGATCTTCTGCTTGATGGCGATGGTTTTTTCCTGATAGCTGGCCAGGCGCTCTAGCAGGGTCTCCAAGATACCCGCTGCTTCACCGGCTTCGACAAGGTTGCAATACAGCGCATCGAAGTACAGCGGGTGCTTGCGGAACGACGCCGACAGACTGGTACCGGTTTCGACGTCGCCCCGGATGTCAGCCAGCAATTTGGTCACGCGCGGGTTGGTGCTACCGCGCCCCACGATGTCGAAGGCCTGCAGCAGGGGGACACCGGCCTTCATCATCGTGGCCAACTGGCGCGTGAAGATGGCGATGTCTTTTGGTTTGATGGAGCTGCCACCCGCGGTGCGGCGCTTTTTGACCTTTTGAACCAGGATGCCCTGGCGGCGCAGGGTGGCTCCGACCAGGGCCTCACCGCCCGCGCGCATTTCGCCCCGCACGATTTTGCCGTTGCGATCTTTGCCTTCCCATTCGAAGACGAACTCTTGCGGTTTCTTGGCAGGTGCCGTGGCCATGTGTCAGAACTCCGTGTCTGTTTCCGGGAGGCTTATTCGTTGGTGACCGCGATCACCTCTTCCAGAGAGGTGACGCCGACGCGCACTTTGACCAGGCCCGATTCCCGCAAGTCTCGCACGCCTTCTGCCTTGGCTTGCTTGGCAATATCCATAGCTGTGCCTTGCGAGAGAATGATTCGTTGTATTTCCTCACTAATGGGCATGACCTGGTAAATGCCAACCCGCCCTTTGTAACCGTTGTTACAAGATGAGCAGCCCACGGCCTTGTAAGGTTTCCAACTGCCGTCGAGATCGGCCTCTTTGTAGCCGGCGCGCAGCAGGGCTTCACGCGGATAGTCGGCCGGGGCTTTGCAGTTTTCGCACAGTTTGCGCGCCAGTCGCTGTGCGGTGATCAGGATCACGCTGGAGGCGATGTTGAACGGCGCCACGCCCATGTTCATGAGGCGGGTGAGGGTGCCGGGGGCATCGTTGGTGTGCAGGGTGGACATCACCATGTGGCCGGTTTGCGCGGCCTTGATGGCGATGTCGGCGGTGTCCAGGTCGCGGATTTCACCGACCATGATGATGTCGGGATCCTGACGTAGGAAGGCCTTGAGGGCCACCGAGAAGTTCATGCCCGCCCGGTCGTTGACGTTGACCTGGTTGATGCCGGGCAAGTTGATTTCGGCCGGGTCTTCAACGGTGGAGATGTTCACGCCCGGCTGATTGAGGATGTTCAGGCAGGTGTAGAGCGACACCGTTTTACCGGAGCCCGTGGGGCCCGTGACCAGCACCATGCCGTAGGGGCGTTCGATAGCTTTGAGCAGGCGCTCTTTTTCAGCCGGCTCGTAGCCCAGGGCCTCGATGCCGAGCTTGGCGCTGGACGGATCGAGAATACGGATCACGATCTTTTCGCCAAACAACGTGGGCAGGGTGCTGACCCGGAAGTCAATGGCCTTGTTGCCGAACTTGAGCTTCATGCGGCCGTCTTGCGGCACACGCTTTTCAGCAATGTCCAGCTTGGAGATGACCTTGATGCGGGAGGCCAGCTTTTCCTTGATGGCCACGGGGGGCTGCGTGACCTCGCGCAGTTCGCCGTCGACACGGAAGCGCACGCGGTAGTTGTACTCATAGGGTTCGAAGTGCAGGTCGGAGGCGCGGGCGTTGATCGCGTCGATCAGCATTTTCTGCAGGAAGCGCACCACGGGGGCGTCTTCCACATCAGAGGCCGCGTCAGCCGATTCTTGCTGCGTTGATCCTGTGTCTTCGGTGACTTCGAACTCGAAATCGCTGGAGGTGAGTGCCGACAGTTGCTCTTGCGCGCTGGCGGTTTGACCTTCGAGTAGCTTCAGCAACTTGTCGTGTTCGACGATGACCCATTCAGGGTTGAGCTGCGTGGCGAACTTGATGCGCTCGACAGCCTCCTGATTGGTGGGGTCGGAGGCCCCCACAAACAGCCGGTTGCCGCGCTTGGACAGCGCGAGCACCTGATATTGCGATGAGAGCTTGTTGTCGATGATGCCTTTGGGCAGGCGCTGCACATCGACTGCGGCCAGGTCCAACACGGGCACCGACAGGGCCTTGGAGAGCGTTTGGGCCAGCGCGCTGGCCGTGAGGGTGCCACTGCTCACCACGGCATGAACGAAACTGCTTTTCTGTTCTTTGGCCGTGCGGGCCAGAGCGTCTGCCTCGGTGGTGTCGAGCTTGCCAGCATTGACCAGCACGCGGGCCACACCAGTGAGGTGTCCAGGGGATTCTGCGAGGATGGAGTCGGCCATGGAATCAGCGTGATGCGAAAGCAGCGGAAAGCGAAAACAATCTTCCCGTATTCAGTGGGTGCTGTAAATCGGGCGAATGCCAGTATTGAGCACTGATTATGCCGTCACCGTATTAATTGGCAGACTGAATCTTGACCATGCCGGCATACATTCCCCCTTGCGAGAGCAGTTCGGTATGAGAGCCTTCCTCGACCACTTTGCCTTCTGACATCACATAAATGCGGTCAGCGTTGCGGATGGTGCTCAAGCGGTGGGCGATCAAAATCAGCGTTTTGCTGCCGCGCAGGTCTTCGATGGAGCGCTGCACGACGGCTTCAGATTCGGAATCGAGGGCGGAGGTGGCTTCGTCGAAGATCCAGATGGCGGCGTCGCGGTACAGGGCGCGGGCAATCGCCAGTCGTTGGCGCTGTCCGCCTGACAGCTTGCTGCCATTGGTGCCGACGTTGGTGTCCATGCCGTCGGGCAAGGTTTCCACGTGGTTCCACAGGTTGGCGGCACGCAGGCATTTTTCGACCTTGTCGCGATCCAGTCCGCTGGGGCTGGCGTAGGCCACGTTGGCGGCAATCGAGCCTTCGAACAGGATGATGTCTTGCGAGACGACGGCAAAGTGGCGCCGCAGGCTGGCGAGTTTGAGCTGATCGATGGGGATGCCATCGAGCGTGATCTCGCCCGCGTTGGGGTAGGCAAAGCGCAGGAGCGTGCTGACGACGGTGCTTTTGCCCGCGCCGGAGGAGCCCACCAGTGCGATGGTTTCTCCTGCCTTGATGTTCAGGTTGAGGTCGTTGAGGGCGGGGACCGAGGCGCCTTCATATTGCAAGCTCACGTGCTGGAAGGCGATGTTGCCTCGGCAGGCGGGCAAGGTCTGTGTGCCGTTATCGGGCTCGATCGGCGCGTCGATGAGTTGGAAGGCGCCATTCATGGTGATGAGCGCGCCGCTGATTGGGGTGGTGATGTCGGTGAGGTGGCGCATGGGCGAAATCGTCATCAACAAGGCCGTGATGAAGGAGACGAACTCGCCCACGGTGGCCGAACCTTGGCTGGCTTGCCAGATGGCCAGGGTCAAGATGATGGACACACCAATGGCGGCAACGACCTGGGTGACCGGTGTGACCAGGGCGCTGGCGACCACCTGTTTCATGGCCATGCGACGGTGATGCACAGCGGCTTCTTCGAAGCGCTGCAACTCGAAGTCCACGGCATCGAAGGTGCGCACCACACGCCAAGCCCGTGCGTTGTCATCGACGGTGGTCACCAGGCTCATTTGCGCTTGGTACGCCGCTTCGCCCACCTTGGTGAGTCGCTTGCGGATGACCTTGACGCTCATGCCCAGTAAAGGCATGGAGACAAAGGCCAGCAAGGTCAATTGTGGGTTGAGGTAAAGCAGGTAGCCGACCAGGAAGAGCAGGGTGGTGGCGTCGCGGATGACGGAGATGACCGAGCTGCTGAGCGCACCCGATGCCGCCTGGGGGTCGTTGATGACCTTGGCCACCGCCACGCCCGGGCTGATGGTGGTGAAGAGCTTGGCGTCGGCCCTCAGCAAGGCCCGCATCAGGTCGCGCCGCAGGTTCAGGACCATCATGGATGAACCGTGGTTCATCACATAGGTGCCCGCAAAGTTGAAGATGCCACGCACCGCAAACAGGCCGATGACGACGATGGGCACGATCCACAGGGGGTACTTCAGTCCTTCCTTGAACCCAGAGTCAATCAGTTGCTTGAACAGGGCGGGCACCAGCGGCTCGACGGCCGAGCTGAGCAGAAAGCACAACACGCCCACCGCAAAGGTGCGCCACTGAGGGCGCATGTAGGCGAGGAGCTTGTTGAAGGTGGCTTTGTAGTCCATGGATTCAAAGGGGCTGAAGTGTGCGCAGGGCCTGCGTCACAGCGGCTAACGATGGAACCTGGCCTTTGCCGCCCAAGCTGATGACTTGCCCGGGCCCGGTGACACCCGCCAGCCCGGGTTCATGGTCGCAGTAAATACCGAGGGTTGGGCGGCCGTGTGCCGCTGCCAGATGGGTCATGCCCGTGTCCAGACCGATCACGAGGCTGGCATGGGCCAGGGTGTCGCCGACTTGGGCCACAGTGAGGAAGGGAGGCACGGCGCCATCGATGTCCTGGGCAATGTCCTGGGCACGTTGCTCTTCATCGGGGCTACCCCACATCACGGCCACATCCATGCCTTTTGCGCGCAGTTGTTGGCCGATGTCGATCCAATCCTGTTGTGGCCAGAGCTTTTCAGGGCGGCTGGCGCAGGGGATCAGGGCGGCATAGGGACGACTGCCGGCGGGGCGCCAAGCGTCGGGTGACGCCTGCAGGCCGAAATCAGGTGGGGTGGTGGGCAGGGGGTAGCTCAGGACTTGGGCGACCAGCTGGCGGCATCGATCGACGGCGTGCAGGTTGCGCGCGACATGGCCTTTGCGGCTGTAAAACAGCGAGGCCAGGGGCTCGCGGATGCTGTGCCAGTCGTAGCCAGCACGGGGGCCCTGGGCAAAACAAGCGAAGGCAGCGCTTTTGAGCAAGCCTTGCAAGTCGATGATCAGGTCATAGTGGTGCTGGCCCATCTCTGCACGCCAGCTGCGGATGGCGGCTTGCGTGTCGGGCGTGCGCAGGCTTTTACGCCACTTGCGCCACTGCAAGGTGATGACGCGTTGAACGGCGCGATGCTGTTGGGGCATCGCGGCAAAGCTCTTTTCAACCAGCCAGTCGATCTGGATGCCCGGTATGGCCCGCGCCATGTCGCTGATGGCGGGCAGCGCATGGACGACGTCGCCCATGGAGCTGGTTTTGATGATCAGAACCCGCATCAGCCTTGCTGTTTGGCGCGTTCGGCCACCAGAGCTGGGTTGAAGCGGGGGTCGTTGTACATCTTGAACTGACGGTAGACCTTGAAGTAGGCATTGCCGGCCTGCGTGTCGGCAAGGAGTTCGTCCAGGCAGGCGCCCAGGTCGGCGCGCTGCTGCAACAACTTGTCGAGCTTGACCTGGCTGCCGCTGCGGTGTGCGTCGTCCACGTCGGTGCGCAGGGTCTGGGCGCGCATGGCGTGGATCTTGAGCGCCATGATGGACATGCGGTCGATGATGCTGCCGGCGGTCTCGCTGTTGAGACGGGCGTTGGCGGGCACTTTGGAGACGGGAGCGTCGGTTTGAGCCGAGGCGGCGTCGACCAAGCCGAGTTCGGTCAGCAGGATTTCGTCGACGCGTTCGGTGGCGTCGTTGCGGGCCTGGTTGAACTTGTCAATGGCACGCTTGTTCTGCGCGATTTCTTCTGCGCTGACGGTGGTGCGACGTGCCAGGTCTTCTTCAGCCCAGAGGGAGCTGTTGAAGAAGTGGTTGGTGTGGATCCAGTACCAGAGTTGGGCGGCGCGGTCTGTGTCGATGGCCGATGCAGGTTGGGCAACGGGGGGGCCTTCTGCAGCGTTCAATGTGGTGTCATGGAGGCGACTGACTTGTTCGCCAAGTTGGTGCAGCATGCTCATGGCACGGTCCTTGTCTCAATGTGTGCGCAAGGCGCGATTATCCCCGGGCTTGGTCGGATGATGACGCTTTCTCAAAGCCCATCAGCATGGCTTGCCCAAGGCGGGGGCGCTTTGAGGCTGGGATGCGGCCGAGCCACCGAGTCAGCGTCCGAGCGCATGCTTGTCGACGTGGCAGCCATGAAGGTAGCCGCGCTTGTGCAATGGCACTGACTTCTTCGCAGCGCAGGGGTTCGAACGCCGTCATGGTTCTTCGGAAACCGAGGCGCTCCATCATTTCTCTTAACCCATGCTCGCTGAAGCGATAGAGGTGATGGGGAGGGTGGTCCCAGTGTTCACGCACGGCGGCACGTACCGTTGCGCGAATGGGACTCGGCACAGAGATGTATATCTTGCTGATCTGATGTTTGTGGATCAACTCTCGCAGCACGGTCTGTGGCTGCGCAATGTGCTCGATGACGTGGAATGCGCACAAAATGTCAGATGGCGCAATGGCATCCTCAAGGCGCGAGAGGAAGGTGGTGCCCGCTTTGTGAATCTTTGCCTGGGCGGAGAGGATGGCTTCCTCGTTGAAGTCAACGCCCTGATACGTCACTGACTTGGTGAGCAGTGCTTTGCAGAAATAGCCCTCGCCGCAGCCAAGTTCAAGCACGCGGCTGCCGTCTGGGATGGTCTGAGCGACTAGGTCGAACTCCCAGCGGTGCCCGTACCATTCGATCAGGTCGTACTCTTCTGCAGGACGCGGGGTCAGGCAGCGGGCTACTTCGGTGCTGCAGTGACTGCAGCACCAGTATTGTTCGTCGGCGCCAGCGAGGAGTTGGCCGGTGGAGCAGACTGGGCAGGTTGTGGTCATGGTGCGGCTTGTTCAGTACTCGCCTTTCAGCATCATGCGCAGCTTTTTGAGGGTGCGTCGGGCGCCGCGGTATTTCTGAAGTGTCATCGCTCGGTCCGTTGGCAGGTGAAAGCGAGCCCGTAGTTGATCAGGGACCAACTCAATTTCGCGCCGTGCGGGTGCTTCCAGCAACTCAAAGGCTTGGTTGAGGCTGAAGCGAGCGCAGTAAGTATTGAAGAGGCGCTCGACTTTCAGTTCATACCTCAGCTTCGCTGCAGGATCCTCCGTTCGGCCATAGAAGCTGTTGGCGCCATGTACGCGATAGCCAATGGTGAGAGAGGGCAGGTAGCACTTGGAGGCGCCTGCGATGGCCGAGCCGTAGATCAGGATGTCGTCTGCACGGGTGCGCCAGTCGCCTTCGAGCGGGAACGGTAACAGTTGCAGGAACAAGGCCCCCGTGAGGCTGATGCACGAAGTGGGGCTTCCTGTCCAGGTGCGGTGTGTTCGCGCGGTGTGACTGGATATCTGCCAATTGAAGTCCAGGTCGGACGTGGCGCGGGCGGCCGATGCCGGAGGTGACTCGGTGTTCTTGAAGTAAGTGGGCTCGCAGAAGTAGAGATCCGCAGGCATCAGCTGACGCTTTTGCAGCAACAAGGCGAGGTAATCTGCCGGCAAAACGTCATCGGCATCCAGCATGCAGATCAGGTCGTCGGGCTGTACGAACTGCGTTGCGGTGTTGAAGCAGGAGAGTTGGCCACCGTTCTGTTTGAAGTGCAGAACAATATTATGAAATTGAGAGGCAAGAGCCTCCAGAATCGGTCTTGATTTGTCAGTGGAGCCGTCATCGACAATATGAATGACGTCGAATGGGTGGGTTTGACGGAGGGCCGAACGAACGCACTCCTCTAAATATGTTTCATAGTTGTAACTATTGATGAGGCAGACAGATCGCATGATCTAGAGGTATGGGTTGTTTTGCTGAATGCTAGCATGCACATGGCCGTGATGCCTTCGCTTGCAGCGGGTGCCAAATGACGGCTGGTGGGCTTGTGGTAGCCTTGAAGATCAATGAGTTTTGAGGGGTATAGAGTGAAAGTTCTCGTGACGGGAGGCGCTGGCTTCTTGGGGTCGCACCTGTGCGACCGTCTGATTGCAGCAGGTCATGAAGTGCTGTGTGTGGACAACTATTTCACTGGCAGTCGCCGCAACATTGCACACCTGCTGGCCCATCCGATGTTCGAGGTGGCTCGGCACGATGTGACCTTCCCTCTTTATGTTGAGACCGATCAGATCTTCAACCTGGCCTGCCCTGCGAGCCCGGTGCATTACCAGCACGATCCTGTCCAGACGACGAAGACAAGCGTACACGGTGCCATCAATATGTTGGGACTGGCCAAGCGTGTGAAGGCGCGCATTTTGCAGGCGTCCACCAGTGAGGTCTATGGCGATCCGGATGTGCATCCCCAGCCGGAGGGTTATTGGGGGCGGGTTAACCCTATTGGTATTCGCAGCTGCTACGACGAAGGGAAGCGTTGTGCGGAAACCCTGTTTTTCGATTATTACCGACAGCACAATGTGGACATCAAAGTCATGCGTATTTTTAATACGTATGGGCCGCGCATGCACCCCAGTGATGGTCGGGTGGTCAGTAATTTCATCGTTCAAGCTTTGCGTGGAGAGGACATCACGATTTATGGTGATGGTCAGCAAACACGCAGTTTCTGTTACGTCGATGACCTGATCGAAGGCATGTTGCGCCTCATGGATACCGAGGCAGGTTTCACGGGGCCCGTGAATATCGGTAATCCGGGCGAGTTCACCATGCTGGAGTTGGCTGAACTGGTTTTGAGCTTGACGGGCAGCAAGTCGAAGCTGGTGTTTCAGCCGCTGCCCAGTGATGACCCGCGTCAGCGTCAGCCGGATATCACGGTGGCCAAGGAGAAGTTGGGCTGGGAGCCGCAGGTCCCGTTGCGGGATGGGCTGGAGCGTACCATCGCGTACTTCAAGACAGTGGTGGGTTGATCGACGTGCAAAGTCCTGTTCTCTTTCTTGTCTTCAACCGCCCCGACACGACTGCCCGTGTGTTTGAGGCCATTCGCGAGGCTCGGCCGCCTCGGCTTTATCTGGCGGCCGACGGTCCACGATTGAATCGCGAGGGTGAGGCAACCCTGTCTGCTGAGACACGGCGCATTGCGTCGGCAGTCGACTGGGATTGCGAAGTCAAGACTTTGTTCCGCGACGAGAACAAAGGCTGCAAGCTGGCCGTCTCGGAGGCGATCACCTGGTTCTTTGATCATGAGGAGCGAGGCATCATCTTGGAAGACGATTGCCTGCCCGTGCCTGACTTTTTTCGTTTCTGCGACGAGATGTTGGCGCGCTATCAACACGACCCACGGGTGATGCTGGTCAGCGGCGATAACTTCGTGTCACAGGCGCCAAGTCTGCAGTTTGACGGTTCTTACTATTTCTCCGTGTTTGGGCACATCTGGGGCTGGGCAACGTGGCGCCGCGCCTGGAAGGGCTACGACGTGAAGATGAGCTTGTGGAATGCGTCACATGGCCAGCGGTTGCTCAAGAAAGTTTTTCCGGACAATGGTCCGATGCGGCGTATATGGCGCGAAACCTTCAGCAACGTGGCCGCAGGCAAGATCAACACGTGGGACTATCAGTGGAATCATCATTGCTGGGTGAATGGTGGTTTGTCTTGTGTGCCGGGGGCGAATCTGATCTCGAACATCGGCTTCGACGCGCGTGCGACCCACACGACTGAGGTCGATAGTCCACTGGCAGGCATGCCCGTGGGTGAGTTGCGTTGGCCGTTGCAGCACCCGACTGAGGTTGCACAACACAAGGCGGCAGACCAATGGGAGTCAGCGCGCTTCTTCAACCTGCGCCGCTATTCGCTGCGTCGTGTGCTGGGGCGGAGGTTGAAGGTGATGCTGGGTCTGCGGGACACGGCTTGAGCTACAAGCAGGCATGAATATGGCTTGCACGTGTTGCGAACAGATCTGGCTGTTCGAATGGGAGAAACTATGTCTGAATCGATGTCGCTGACATCTCGCTCGACCGAGATGGGCAAGCCTTCGGTCACGTTGGTCACTGAGGCCTACAACCTGGCTGAGGGTCAGAGCGAGGCGTCGTTTTTGCGCGCCTTGCAGACGGTGCTTCAGATTGGCCAGCGTCATCCGAGTGTGGAAGTGATCGTGCTGGATCCGACGCGTGAACATGTCGCGGCGCCGATTCTGGCCGAGCGGTTTCCGCAGTTGAAAGCCTTGCATGTGCCGGGGATGACGTATGACGGCCAGAAGAACGCCGCAGCACGCGTCGCTCAAGGTGAATTTTTGGTTTTTCTGGATGGCGATTGTGTGCCGCAGTCTGACGACTGGCTGAACGTGATTCTGGCGCCGTTCGCGCAGCCGCACGTTCATGCCGTTGGCGGTTTGACCATTTATGAAGGCGATGACGTGACATCCAAAGCGATGACGGTCATGGACTTCGGCTTTTTGTTTGAACCCGATGCCCAAGGGCATCTGGGCTGCTATGCCTCAAACAATGTCGCGTTCCGACGTTCGGCCTATCTCAGCGTGATGGCGCCGGACGATGGGGTGATGAGAAGCTATTGTTACAAGCATGCCCAACTGCTCGCGCGCGCCGGGACGCCGGTTCACGCACACCATGACGCCAAGGTGTTCCACGAATTGCCCGATGTACGCAAGGAGCGTCTGCGTCGTGGGTACGACCATGCCGCCGCGCTGTGGGAGGATCCCGTCCTGGACGGCGCCTCGCAGATTGCCCAGGATGAGGCCTTCATCGAGGCTGTGATGGCAGAGCAGGCGGCCATGGCGTTTTCACGCCTGAAGACGGCGCCAGCGTTTCTGGGGATAGGACCAGACCAGAAGGAGGCAGTGCGTCAGGAGATGGTTCGATTGCTCGAACTCGATCGTCAGGGGTTGGTGGAGGCATTGGCGCAAGGCGAGGCCGATGGGTCCAATGCCCGAACGCGCGCGGCGCATGCCGCTGAAGCCAGTCGGCTTCGGGCGGCGAGGCGCAGTATGGGGCGCCGATTGCTGGAGCGGTTTCGCCTCACGCCTGCCAGGTGACGTAATGTCCGGTGGTTGACCCATGCTGGAAAATGCTGGGGTCGGCATGGAGGCACAGTGCTTGGTCGTCTCGCAGGTCACTCAGCATGAAGAGCTTGTTCATCAGCCAGTCAATGCTGAGGAGGCGCAACCATGGTTGCCGGACCAGGTGGGTGACGAAGAGTTCAACCGTGGCGCGGTTGAGCATGTAGACGCAGGCGGTATTGGTGACTGGCTTGCGGTAACGGCGGAAGTGCTCATCTTGTTCGGCCAGCAGTGTGTCGATCGCCAGGTCCGGTAAGGCACAGCCGCCTGCCAGATCGATGTAGACAGGCCGGCTCGGGGCCTGACTGACCAGGCGTGCCTCCAGGCTCAGAACGCCTTGAACACTGTTGTCTTTGAAAACGGCGTCATCTTCGAATACCAGCAGGTAGAGCTTGTCGGTGTCGAGAAACTGCTGCCACAGTCGGATGTGCTTGTCCGTCACGATGGTTTCGATGTGGCTATTGCGCATCCAGCGCTTGGCCTGATCGCCAGCGGGTAAGTACTTTTGGCGTGAGTTCTTGATGAATACGCGGATCGCTCGCCAAGACGATTTGACGTCGTGTAGACAGTAACGTGCCCATTCACGCTGCAGTTGAGCGTAGATGGCATCGCGGATCAGTGCCATGCGCGTGCCATGAGGACGTACGTCAGGCTGGGCCCAGGCTTCGAGTCGGGTGACGGGGCATGTGTGTGCCAAGGCGTCAGCCAGCTGATCCAGATGTGGAAAGATGTAGTTGTTGCGCGCCGGGTTCTTGTTGTGAACGATGGCAATGGCAATCCCGTCATGTCTGGTGATCATCACGCATGCTGACTGATGTGGGTGGGGTGAAAGGTGTCCGGATGTGGTACTAATTTGCATCCGAGCATGAGGCTCAACAGAGGGATGAACTCCCCAAATACCCGAATCTCCGAAAGATTGCCGACGACGGACATGCCAATGAAGTAGGGGATAAAGCAAAGCGCCATGTGGTTGAGCCTGGGGGGCGTTGCCCCACGCAAGAGCAGCAGGAGCCATGCGCCACCGAATGCAAACAACACATTGAATGTATGCATGGCGCTGGATTTCAGCGAAATGAAGGCAAAGTTGTAAAAGAAGCGAAGCTCGCCGGTTTTGACATACGGCGAGGTCGCGCCACCCGGTGCGTTCAGTGCGAAATGAATGCTGAGCCTGACCAGAAGACAAATGGCCAGCAATATCAGGAAATTCAGACGCACAGTGCGATCGCCGGTCCAGTTGGCGGCGAGATAGAGCATGGGAAGCAGGATGGCCGTCTCGCGATTGAGCATGCCGACCGTGCCAATCAGCGCGAGCACCCCGATGCGCTGTTGAGTCAGGATGGCCCAAGTGCCCAGCGACATGATCCCGACCGACAAAAGGTCATAGGGGTAATAGTAGTTATGGACCGGGGAGACCACAAACGTTGCGAAAACCTGCCACCAGAATACTGTCAGTGCGAGCAGCATCCCGGTTCGGGTACTTCCGATGGCTTGCAACGACTTCAGCAGAAAGGTCGCGGCGAGCAAGGCCCCAGCAAAGTCAAGCGCGAGAAACAGTCGACCGATGCTGCGCGGGCTGAGGTGTTGGATGGCGTCGAGTCCGTGCGCAATCAGAAAGGGTAGAACTCTGGACTGAAAGGGTAGCCAGCCTTCAAACGCAATGAATGTCGTCCATTCCAGGAAGTGCAAACTCTTGGACGTATGGGCAAGGGCGAGCACATAAGCCAGCAAGATGTTGATCATGACAAGGATGCGAGCCTCGCGAACATCTTCTTGCGCAGAGAAGTCAAGGCCTTGAAGCTGAACTCTGTTCATGGCGTGAACTGGATTGACCCAACTGTGTTTGGCGTGGGTTCGGTTGGAAGAACACCCAAGTTGATCCGTGCTTGAGCGCCGGATCTCACCTCAGCGCTTGAAGTGCGTCCGGATGGCGTTGCGGATGACCTTGCTGGTCCGCTTGTTCCGGGTGTGGATGGTCAAACCTGTGTTGATCAGCTTGGGGTTGATGTAGATGGCATGTCCGGCCTGGACCAGTTGCTGGTGAAGCGGCACGTGCTCGCTGACTTCTTGTCCTTGCTCGTTGCAGCCAGCATAGCGCCCGCTCAGCAGGGCCGTTCGTCGATAGATGGCCAGACCGCCAAATGCCGATTGCACCGGAATCAGGGGGGTGTTGCGCGGGATTCGGATCTGTCTGGCATACACCGCGATGTCACGTGCAAGCTCGTGCCCAAACAGAGGCTCCAGCCGAGCCAGCAATGCCAGGCAGTCATCTGGGCTCCAGTCCGGGTGGCGCAGGGGCCAGATATCGTAATAGGGCCCATCCTGATTGGCGGCGATGACATCCCAGTCTTCGGTGACATCCCAGCAGCTGGCAAGGGACGCGCTGGTGAGCAGATCGTTCATGCCATCCAGGTCCGCGACGATCACGTAGTCGACGTCGGTGTAGAGGGGGTTTTTTCGTAGCTCCGTGAGGTAGGCGTTGCGGCAGCATGCCAGTCGATCGGTGCGCTCAGGGAGACTGTTTTTGAGTTGCCCGAGCGCCAGGTATCTGACTTTTGGATGACGTGTTGCCAGTTTGGCCAACTGGTCAAGCGTTGCATCTTTGGAGTCGCTCTCGATGATCAGAACGTGGACGTCCTTGAAGATTCTGGCGGCATCCAACAGCTTTTCAATGTCCCGCTCAATGCAATGTGCGCCGTCTCGAATCAAGCCGGTGATGAGTACTTTGGAGTCGACGGGTGCCCTGCGTTGTTCCATGTGCGGCTTACTGCGTGGAGGTCATCGGATCATGGCTTTCAGCGCACGGGACAGGCTGGGGCGGGAAGCTTGAGGATTGAACGGTTGGTAGAGCCAGCGTGAGGCGAAGCTCAGCAATGAAAAGAGACGCTTGTCGATCGACACAGCACGCTTGTCCAGCCTTGTGCCTGCAAAGCGACCACCCGCTGACAACGGCAGTGTCGTACTGAGTCCCAGGCGCTTGACCTCTGAAAAAATGAACGCAGGGTCGAAACTGTTTGGATAACTGCCGTGGCTGTCGTTGCGCACCTCAATGCCATTGACCTGGATGAATGAGCGCCAGTAGTGCTTGCGGATCAGCTTCTGGTTGAGAACGCAGGGGTACCACCAGGACACCTCGTCATACTCGGACACATAAGGGCTACCGCCGAGATGGTCGCGCAGAACGCGGACATCAAAGCACTGAAATTGCTCGTCCGAATCGTAGGCGAGAACCCAGGGATATCGTTGAAGGTTGAGTTTGCGGGTGTAACGTTCTGTTTTCGGAACGCGAGGCACCGCGACGGCCGGGCCTAGCTCCGACACGACTTGCTCGAACACATCCAGCTCTGCAGGTGTGGTGATGGCATCACCGTCCATGAACACGATGTAGTCGACGGTCTGATCTGCGAGTGCGTGCTGACAGAGGGTGCGACGCCCGACCGACCAACTTGATTTGGGTAGGAAGATGGAGCCGTCGCGCTGTGCGTCCCAGGTGAGTGACACCAGTTGGCGTCCTGCAAAGATCTGGTGCAACTGGTCAATTTCAGGGACACGGCCTTGTGCCACGTAGCAGAAGCGACGCGTTGAGGATGCGGAGGGGCGCTGGCGCATGTCAGGGCTTGGCGAGGGGCGAGGCGGGGCCGCAGAAGCTGGGGTATTTGATGAGCTGGGCGCGGACCTCGGGAGGGAAGTGATCCAGCCCGACCTGCTGGGAGGGGATCGGTCTGTTGAAAAGATCTTTGCCCTGACTGATGCACTGGTTGATGCGGTCTTGTGCCTTGTAGCTGTCGGTGTTGAACTCTTGATGTGAGAACGAGCTGATCTTGTTGGCGATTTGCTCGGGCGTCATGAAATAGGAGAAGTGATACCCGCCTTGCCGGATCTTGGGGAGACGCTTGCGCTTGCTTCGGATTTTCTGTGGCGTGTAGCGATTGAAGTTGGCGCAGGATGTGATGATGGAGCCGAGACAGGCTTCGTCACGCAGGTTGGCTGCGTGGTAGTAAAACTCTTCTTGATGAAAGATGTGTGGGATCGTACTGACCATCCAGCGTCGCCAAGCCGAGTGCCGGATGCGCTCTATGGCAGCAGGTGACGGGATCTCGTCGACGTCGCTGGCAATGGCCAGATCGTCAGGGGCGAAATGCTGCGCCAGGGCGTAGGCGATGGCATTGCGCTGCAGGAACTCGACCTTCCAGAAGTCCGTGCTTTGATCGAAACGCTCCGGTCTCTTGGAAAAATCGAACTGGCTGGTGTCCACGCGGGCGATGTGGTGGACGATTTTGTCAGCAAAGGGTTTGAAACGTTCCTGATTCGCTGCGAAGCATGACGCTTTGGGTTTGCCCGAGAAGGTGTGATCTGCCTCAACGATGACGAAGTGGTCCACATAAGGCGCCAGGATATTCAGGCGCAATTCCAGCATGTCCAGTTCGTTGAAGAAGCAAAACGCGTCAATGATTTTCATGTGATGTCAAAAGTGAGTCTGGCCCAGAGACGGAGATCTGCGATGTCCAGTCCTTTGACTTTTCTTCGTTGGGTCAGGGCTTGTCGGGCCAGTGGCTTCATTCTGCGTCGAATGAGGTGCTTGATGAGCCCACGGGCTTCGACGCTGCCGAAGAGTGTGGCGGGTGCGTTGGCCATGAAAGTCGACAGTTGAGCGTTGCTCAGGATCTGCCCCATGTTGGAGAGCCCGTGGAAACCGAAATTGGAGAAGCCTTGACGCTCACGCTCAAATGCAAACTGGTGTGCCATGGCCTCGTCTGCAAAACGGATGCCCCAGCGTTGTTCTAGCAGCGCGCGGTAGGTACGGGCAATGCAGACATCTTCCGGGTGCTGGGCCACGATGACATCGCTGGTCAAAGCATCCAGCAGTTTGCGAGAGCGTAGTGAGAAACCGCCATTGCCCACGCGGTGTTCGTCTTTGTACTGCGGCCACACGGCACCGATGTAGTCCACCGTCAGGTAGTCATCACGCCACATGCTGGGGTCAAGCACATAGCCATCCCACTGCACGATGAGCATGTGAGAGGTCTGCAGGTAGGGCCCCATGCCCTTGAGCAGGAAGTGCGAGTAGGCCTCGATAGAGTTGATGCTGTCGAGTTCGATCACGCGGACGCCCGGGGGCACGTCTGTCAGGCCATGGTTGGGGCAGGTGAAGAACAAGGCATCGCCAAATTCGACCTGGGCCATGCAGATTTTCATGGCGTCCAGCGCCATTTGCGGCAGTCGCGTATCGACGCAGCACAGTGTCACTTGCGGCAGGTTCAGCATGCGGTGAGGCCCTGCTCATAAAGGGTTTGGTATTGACGGGCCGCGCGTGGCCAGGCGTAGCGTCGGGCCTGGGCGGTCACTCGTTGTGCCAGGTCACCATCTTGTCGGTGCTGGGTCAGCCAGGCTTCCACTACTTTACGCATGGCCGGCGCACTGAAGTCATCCCAATAGGCCGCGACCTCACCACACACCTCTGGCAAGCAGGTGCGTCGGGCCACGATCACCGGTTTGCCGAAGAACATGGCCTCGATGGGCGGCAAGCCGAATCCCTCCATCAAGGATGGAAACAAGAAGGCTTCGCAGTGTGCATAGAGCCAAGCCTTTTGCGCTTCATCGACATCGGTGACGAAGCGGACGTTGTGCAGGCCCAGGCTCTTGACGCGTAGGCGGTGAGCCTCAACTTCGGGGCTGTCGGGGCCCACCAGAACGAGCCCTTGTTCAGGCCAGCCTGCCGCCATGTCGATCAGCGCACCGACATTCTTCGACGCCGACATGCGGCTGATGTGCAGCAGGTAGCTCTGCCCCACGAGTTCCGGCACGGGTGTCTGGGCGTGCTGGGTGAGGTCGGCCGCACCGTTGTGAATGACCACGGCGGGTGGTGCCCAGGGCAGGCAGCGACGGATGTCATCGGCGACGAACTGTGTGATCGCCACCAGTTGATGAGCGCGCCGCAGATGGCGTGTCAGCCGCAGGTTCTGCCACCACAGGCTCAACCCTTTTTTGGCATACACATGGTTGAGGTCATGAACGGTGATGATGTTGCGCTTGCTGTTGATGGGAGGGCGGTAGCGCATGTGCTGGTGCAGGCCATGCCAGACATCCAGGTCCACCGGGAAGCGATGACGCAGGCGCATGGCGTCGCGCAACTCGTGGTACGTCACGTCCGGTCCAAACATCCCATGCCATTGACTGGGCAGGATGAAGTGGAAGTGCACATGGCGCTCTGCCTTGAGTTGTGCCGCTTGTGCGGCGTACTGTAGGGCCAGTTGGCGCGCGACCTCGCTCAGCCCTTCGTTGAAGTGGCGGATGTGCCCGAATTGCAGGGCAATGTGAAAGGGCTTGGCGTCGCTCATTGAGGGGGCCGCGTATTGACGGCCGACAGCACCGAGGCCAGGCTGGGCCAGCCCTGCTCAGGGCGAAGGATGGTGACGTGCTCGCCCTGCACGTGCCACATGGGCGCGCCGTCCGGGCCGAGCACGCTGACCACGCGTCCGCCTGCAGCGGCGGCAAGATGGCCGGGGCCGGTGTCGTTGGAGACAGTGCAGTCTGCCTGTTGAGCCAGCGCTGCATAGGTGCCGAGGTCGACGCCGGTGAGCACGATGGCGTCGGGGTAGTGTGCGTGTGCCTCGGCCTCCTCATCAGGGCCCGGGCACAAGACAATTTGCCGTCCCTGCTGTTGCAGGGACTGAGCGAGTTGGCCAAAGTCGGGCCATCGCTTCTTGCCAGTGGTGTCGGCCGCGCCCGAGAAAGGGCACAGGATGATGAAGCCGGGTGAGAGACGGTGGTCCGCCATGCACTGCCGTGCCTGTGCCAGGTGTTGGGCCGAGGGACGCAGGCCCAGCGCTTTGGGGCGTGGGGACGTGCTGCCGACGAAGTGGCTGCCAATGCGCCAGTAGTTATCGGCGGCATGCAGGCCAGGTTGATAGGGCACGCTGTGGCTGAGGAGAAGGCCGCGTCCTTCTCGGTTGTACCCGATGGGCTTGAGTCCAGCCAGGCGGGCTTCGAGCGCACTGGAGAAGGAGTTGGTGAAGAGCACGAGGTTGGGGTGTCGCGTGAACTCAGGATGTTGCTGCGCCAACTGTTGCCGCAGGTGTCTGAGTTGAGCGATGGCATCGGCGCGTTTGGCGGGACGGACGTGAATGGTCCAGCCATGTCCTTCAAACAGCTTGACGGCCCAGCGTTTGCCGATCAGATGCAGTTCGTAGCCCTGCTGTTCCAGCAGATTCAGGGTGGGCAGGGAGAGTACAGCTTCACCCACCCAATTACAGAGTCTGATGAGCAGGGGGCGGCGCACAGGGGGCGGCGCCCGATCGGGTGGAGACGGTTGCATTGGCGAGATTTTGCCAGCATGCCGCGCTCAAAGATCAGCCAGCAGCCGTTGGCGCCGATCTTGACGCATGATGGCAATCCTTGTCGGCTGGGCTTGATGGACTTGTGACTGTGGGTAACTATTCTTCGGAGAGCGGCGTGGGCGTTCGTGCGGAAGGGCGTCCGCTGCGTGTGATCCATTTTGTGACGGGTGGATTTTCTGGGGCCACCCAGGTGGCGGTGGAGCTCGTTCGAGCAGCCGTGACCGACCCGGGCATGGAGGCCTTGCTGGTCTTGCGGCGCAAGCGTCAGGCGGATCCTGCGCGTGTGGAGGCCTTGCGGCAGGAGGGCTTGGCGGTGGAGGTGGTCCAGGGTTGGTCGCACATTGCGACGGTTCTGGACTTGGTGAGGGTGTGTCGCAGGTTCAAGCCTGACGTCCTGGTGGCGCATGGCTTCAGCGAGCATCTTTGGGGGCGATATGCCGGGCTGTGGGCCAAGGTGCCAGCCTTGGTTCATGTTGAGCACAATTCGCGCGAGCGCTATTCGTGGTGGCGCTTGGCGCAGGCGAAATGGCTGGCGCAGCGGACGGCCGCAATCATCGGCTGCTCAGAGGGCGTCAAGGAGCGCCTGTTGGAATTGGGTTTTCCTGCAGATCGCACCATGGCAATTCCCAACGGCATCAAGCTGGCGCCTTTTGTGGCCGCTGATGCGACGCCCTATGCAGATCGCACGCCGGGCATCGTGATGTCAGCGCGCTTTGCTCGGCAGAAGGATCATGAGACCTTGATTCGTGCGGTGGCGCTGTTGCGTGATCGCGGTTTGACGCCGCCCGTGATGCTGGCAGGGGTTGGCAAGCGTCGGTATCGGGAGCGCGCCGAGCAGTTGGTGCGGGAGTTGGCGTTGTCGCAGCAGGTGCAGTTTTTGGGGCACTGCCCGACCGTGCCCGCCTTGCTGATGTCACATCAGGTTTTCGTCTTGTCGACGCATTACGAGGGCATGCCCCTGGCGATGGTCGAGGCGATGGCTGCTGGCTGTGCGGTGGTGGGCAGTGCCGTGGTGGGTGTCAAGGAATTGCTGCGTGATGGCGTGGATGGCAGACTGGTGGCACATGCCGATGCCGCGGCGCTGGCCCATGCCTTGGAGGAATTGCTGCGTGATCCTTCGCGGGCATCAGCCCTGGCGCAACAAGCCCGAGAGCGAGCTTTGCGCGATTTTGGCGTGGCAGTGATGGCCGAGCGATATGGCAACTGCCTGCGGTCCATCACCAAGCATATGGCGGAGCGGCCTGTGGCCTGATGCTGAGCGGGGTTGGGTGGTGCGGGGCTGATCAAGCCGTCACCAACAACCTCAACCCCGCCGGCAGGGCCTCCCCAAAACTTCGCTTCTGATCCGCCTCATCCAGCTCCACGACGTCGCGCACCATCGCCGTCCACGTCTCAGGCGCACGGATCGCCTGCAGGCGCTGGATCACGGTGTCGCGCAACTCCGCCGGCACATCTCGCACCCGGTCGCCGCTCATGCGTGCCAGGGTGGTGGCGGCAAAGGCCGCGTGGTCCACGGCTTTCCAGTCCAAGTCCAGCAGCGCTTGCAGCCAGGTGCTGGCTGTCTCGGGCGGCACCACGTTCTCCGCATTGCCGTAGAGCGAGATGCGTGCGCCCAGGCGCCCCACGGCCCACCAGGTGTGGGGCTTGTCGCCCGTCTTCTGCAGACGTTGCACCAGCCAGTTGCCGACTTCCACGCGATAGGCCGCCGGCACACGTTCCAGCGAGGCCACCAGGCGCACCATGTCGTCGTAGCTGCTCTGCAGAGGGTCTTTGTCACGCCGGGCATGCTGGATAGACATCAGGTGTTCGCCGACCACTTCCAGCAGTTGCAGTTGCTGTGCCGAGTCGAGCCCACCGGCGGCACGGCGCCACAGCGTCCACCATTCAGACCAGTTGTTGCTGTCTTGCGTGTACTGGATGCCTTGTTCAAACAGGGGCCAGACTTGCTCGATGCGCCAGCTGTCCAGCGGAGCGCCCAGTCCGGGGCGCAGGCAGTAGCCGGCCAGGTTGAGCCACACCCGTTCGTGCTCGGCGCTGCGGCGGCGTCGGCGCATGCGGGCCCACAGGGCATCGAACAGGGCGCGCAGCAGGGGCAGGTCCCAAGTGTCACGCGCGCCGAGCATCTGTTCCAGGCGTGCGCGCAGTTGGCGCACGGTGCGGGCGTCGACCGCTTGGGATTGCGTGCCGAACACCTGGTCGATCAGGGCCACCGCCTCGGGCAGGCGTGGATGCACCGGTGTGTCGGTCGATGCCGCAGCCTCAGGCTGGGGCTGCGCCGCGCCACCACGCAACTCGAAGGCCAGCCGCCAGCGTTGACTGGGGTCGTCGGTGCGGGCGCAGTGCACTTCCAGCGTGCCCACCTCGGTCATGGTGGCGCTCAGCTGCACGTGCACATCCAGGGCGCGCTGGCCGGCCGGGGCGGGCAACACGGTGGTGATGGGGGGCAGGCGCACGAAGCGCTCGTCATCCAGGTCGATCAGCTCGCCGGCTTGCCAGGGTGTGTCGGCCACCGACGAGACGAGGTGGAAGCGCACGGCCTGGCCCAGGCGCAGGGCAAAGGTGCGTTCGGGCAGGACGACCTCGGTGTTTTCTGGCGTGCCGCGTGGCAGCACACAGATGCCGCGCCGCTGGCCCTGTGCATCGTCCAGCACCAGCAGGTAGCTGCGCGCCGAGCCGCCGCCAATGCCGCGGCCCAGCTCGGGCACGCGCTCAGAGCGCACCAGGGCGTAGGCGACGGCACCGCGTGCCACGGCGACATCGGGCGCATCGTTGTGCAGCACCTGCACCGCGTGGCCCGCCCAGTCGCCCAAGGTGTCGACCAGACGCTGCGCCAGCACCGGGGCGCGGAAGACACCGCCGTTGAGCAGCAAGGTGTCGGGCACGGGCAGGGTGCCTGGCGCAGCGTCGTTCGGATCCGACCCCAGCGCTTGCCGCGAGGCCTGGGCGTGGCGGCTGAGAAAGGCCGCCAGATGACGGGTGATCGCGGCATCGGCGGGATACGGCAGGCCGAACTCGACGATGCCGGCGCGGCGTTGGCGCGGGTGCGTCGTGGCGGGTTCGCGGGGCATGAAACCGTCGACGATCAGTTGCCGCACCTCGTCGCGCTGCAGCGTCACCGAGCTGGCGCCGCCGATCAACTGTGAGCCACCGCCCAGCAAGGTCACCTTGACCTGCTCGGGCGCGTCGGCCGCCAGCAGCTGCTCCTTGGCGATGCGGCAGCGTTGCACCAGTTGCGCCAGGCGAGCCGCCGACAGGGGCGCGCGTTGCCCCATGCGGCGCTCGACCAGGTGCGCCAGGGCCAGGTCCATGTTGTCGCCACCCAGCATCAGGTGGTCGCCCACGCCGATGCGGGTGAGCTGAGGCTGGCCATTCGCGTCGTGGGCCACCTGGATCAGCGTCAGGTCCGTGGTGCCGCCGCCCACGTCGCACACCAGCACCAGGCGGGCGGGGCCGAGCGCATTGTTCAGGTCGGCACGGTGGCGGAACAGCCAGTCGTGGAAGGCGGCTTGGGGCTCTTCCAGCAGGCGAAGGTGATTCAGGCTCAGGCCGGCCTGCTGCGCAGCAACCAGGGTGAGGCTGCGCGCGCCTTCGTCGAACGAGGCGGGTACGGTGAGCACGATGTCCTGTTCGGCCAGCGGCGCGTCGGGGAAGTGCGTGTTCCACGCCGTTTGCACATGGGCCAGATAGCTGGCGCTGGCCGCCACGGGCGAGACCTTGGGGACGTCCTCGGGCGCGCCCCAGGGCAGGATGGCCGCCGTGCGGTCCACACCGGGGTGCGAGAGCCAGCTCTTGGCGCTGCTGACCAGACGTCCCGGCACCTGGGCGCCCAGCTCGCGGGCGTAATGGCCCAGCACGGCAGGCACCCCATCGGGGGACGAGGCCGCGCAGGCGACGAGATCGGCCGCCCCGAGTTCACCCGGCGCCGGGTGGTAACGCACCGAGGGCAGCAGCTCGCGTGCGGCCACCTCGCCCGGCCCGACCGGCTGCGGGATCGGGAACAGACGGATGGCGTCATCCCCTTGCGATACCAGTTGCGCGTGGTCGGCGTACGCGACCACGGTGTGACTGGTGCCGAGGTCGATCCCGACGGTGTAGCGTGCGCTCACAGGCCAGTGCTGGGCTGGTCAGAACGGCTGTCCGCGCGTGCGTCGAAGGTGATTTTCCAGCGCTCGCTGCTGCCCACGGGCAGGGCTTCGAGTTCCAGCACACCGGCTTCGGTCACCCGGGCATGCAATTGCACGCGCACGATCTCGCCCGCCGTGCGACCCTGAGCGGGCAGGCTGGCTTCGATCTCGGCCAACTCCTGCAACTCGTCCGGCCCCCAGAAGTCGAGCAGGGTGCCCACGCTGTCCTGGCGCCGCACCGACGAGCCAAAGAAGCGAAAGCGCACCGGCTCGCCCACGACCAGACCGAATTCCTGTTCGGGCAAGGCGGCCTCGCTGCCTTCTTCCAGGCCGAAGGGCGCCAGGCACAGGGCCTGGATGGGCGGCTCCATGCCCGGGATGGCCGGCATGTTCGATTCCACCGCCACGTAGTACGCCTGCGCTGTGCCGCCACGGATGCGCACGCCGCGCCCACGCCGCACATAGCCGTAGTACGCGGCACCGCGGGCCACGGCCAGGTCCAGATCGGCCCCACCCAGCAGGCGCGCCGGGGCGGCCCCTTCGGTGCTCAGCCAGCCATTGAGGGTGTTCAGCACGCGCTCGGCCAACAGGCTGGACTTGAGCACGCCGCCGTTGAACAGCACCGCAGTCGGGTGCAGGAAGCTGGCGCTGGCCGGCAAGCTGCCCTCGAAGCCACTCATCTCGGCCAGTGCATCACGCTGGCGGCTCAGGAAAGCTCCCAGATGGCGTGTGATGGCCGCATCCTGCGCATAGGGCAGGCCCAGCTGCGTCAGGCCCCCACGCGCACGGCTGAGGGGCGCATCCGACACCGCCACCTGCGGGAAGAACCCTTCCAGCAGGCTTTGCGTCAGCTCGTCACGCGTGACCTCGGTGCGGATGGCGCCACCGATCAGCTTGGAACCGCGGCTGGGCACCACCACCGGCACCGACGCCACGCTGGCATCGCTCAGCAGCGTCTCCTTGGCTTGGCGGCAGGCATGGGCCAGCGCCCGGGTCTGCCACGCGTCCAGCTGCGTGCCCTGGCCGGCCAGCTTGCGCGCCACGCCATAGGCCAGTGCCAGGTCCATGTTGTCGCCGCCCAGCAGGATGTGGTCGCCCACCGCCACGCGTTGCAGCTCCAGATTGCCTTCGCGCTCCAGCACGGCAATCAGCGACAGGTCGGTCGTGCCGCCCCCCACGTCGATCACCAGGATCAGGTCGCCGCGTTGCACGTCCTTGCGCCACTGCCCTTGGCTGCGCTGGATCCAGCTGTACAGCGCCGCTTGCGGCTCCTCCAGCAGCGTCAGATTCTGGTAGCCCGCTTGCTGCGCCGCTTCGGCGGTGAGTTCACGCGCGCCCGGGTCGAACGAGGCCGGGATGGTGACTGTGATGTCTTGCGCGTCGAACGGCGCTTCGGGGTGCGCCTGGTTCCAGGCATCGCGCAGATGCGTCAGGTAGCGCACCGAGGCGGTCAGTGGGGACACGCGCTCGACCTCGGCCGGCGCATCGGCTGGCAGGATCGGGGCGCGACGGTCGACTCCGGGGTGGCACAGCCAGCTCTTGGCACTGGAGACCAGGCGGATCGGCGTGGCCGCGCCGCGCGTACGAGCCATCTCGCCCACCGCAAAAGACGCTTCTGCAGGCCAGGGCAGGTTCAGATCGCCCGGGGCGAACTCGCTGGCATGCGGCAGATACAGAAACGAGGGCAACAGGTCACGCGCCTCGACAGCGCCCGGCGCGGTCAACTGCGGGATGGGCAAGACGCCTTGCACCACCTTCTCGCCCTCGCTGGCCTGCGTGTCCACCCACGACAAGGCGCAGTGCGTGGTGCCCAGGTCGATGCCCAGGGTGTAGCGCGATGCGGTGCTCACAGTTCCACCTCGGCCTGCGCCACGATGCGGGCGTCATGCCCCTCGGCCAGTTGCGGCAGGCGCACCTCGGTGGCGCGCCAGCCCCGGTGGGCGAGCGTGCCGGTGAACGGTGCCTGGCCCACCACATTGCCGGTCAGGCGCACGGCCGCGGCGTCAAAACCGGCGGCCAGGGTGAGGCGGCTGCCTTCGCTTTCGGCGCGGACCGGGGCGAGGCTGACATGCTCGCGCAGCACCTTGCGGCAGCCTTCGTGCACCACGCGGGCCGCGGCACCGATTTCGGCATCGCTGTAGGCGGCGATATCTTCCTGAACGAAGTCGACCAGACGGGCCTCACGCTGCAGCAACGATAGCAACTGCAGGGCGGCGGCGGTGTCGGCTTCCCTCAGCGTCGCAGGGACCACCGGCGGCACAGGTGCGGCGGCCGGGGCGCTCGCGGCGGGCGCGGGTGCCGGCGCCGCTGAGGGGGCCGCAGGCTGAGGCAGCGACGTGAGCGCTTCGGGCGCACCGCCGGTGCGCAAACGGTCCACGTCGGCTGCAAATTCCGGGCGCGACAGGATGCCGAAGAAGCTGCCGAACGCCAGCGAAATGCGGCGGGACAGGGAAGGAGGGGCTTTGCTCATGATGGGATGGGATCAGGGTGTCTGCGGGCGCGGCAGCGGGGCAGCCCGTGACTCAGCGGGCGCCAGGCGCAGGTGTGTGCGGAGGCGACATGTTACCTAAGCCCACCATCACCCTGATGACGCATCCGGACACCTGCTCGGGCATCGGCTCAGACACCCACGTGGACACCGGCCCGGATACCATCTGCAGCACGCATCTCTGTGGCACGCACATGGCCTCCACTCCCTCTCCCTTGCGCAAGATCCCGTCCGGCGTCTGGATGCTGGGCATTGTCAGCCTGTTGATGGACATCTCCTCCGAGATGATCCACAGCCTGCTGCCGCTGTTCATGGTGGGCGTGCTGGGCGCCAGCGCCCTGACCGTGGGCCTCATCGAAGGGCTGGCCGAGGCCACGGCCTTGATCGTCAAGGTCTTCTCCGGGGCGCTCAGCGACTACCTGGGGCGGCGCAAGGCACTCGCGGTGGTCGGCTACGCCCTGGGGGCCCTCACCAAACCCCTGTTTGCTCTCGCGCCCACCATGGGCATCGTGCTGACCGCACGCCTGCTCGACCGCGTCGGCAAAGGCGTGCGCGGTGCGCCACGCGACGCCCTGGTGGCCGACATCGCCCCGCCTGAGATGCGCGGGGCGGCGTTCGGATTGCGCCAGTCGCTCGACACCGTGGGGGCCTTTGTCGGACCTTTGCTGGCCGTGGGCCTCATGCTCTGGTGGGCCAATGATTTTCGTGCAGTGTTCTGGGTGGCCGTCATCCCGGGTGTGTTGGCCGTGCTGCTGCTGTGCTTCGGCGTGCAAGAACCCGCGCGCCATGAAGGTGAGCGCAACGTCAACCCCATCCGGCGCGAGAACCTGCGTCGCCTGGGCCCGGCTTACTGGTGGGTGGTGGGCACCGGCGCCGTGTTCACCCTGGCGCGCTTCAGCGAAGCCTTTCTCGTGCTGCGCGCGCAGCAAGGCGGTATCCCGATCGCCTGGGTGCCGCTGGTCATGGTGGCCATGAACGTGGTCTATGCCCTGAGCGCCTACCCCTTCGGCCGCCTGTCCGACCGGGTGAGCCACACGACGCTGCTGGCCGCGGGGCTGGTCGTGCTGCTGATGGCCGACCTGGTCCTGGCCTACAACGACCATTGGACGACCGTGCTGGTGGGCGTGGCGCTGTGGGGTGTCCACATGGGGATGACGCAGGGCCTGCTGGCCACCATGGTGGCCGACACCGCACCGAAGGACCTGCGGGGCACGGCCTACGGTTTCTTCAACCTGGTCAGTGGCCTGGCCATGCTGGTGGCCAGCGTGCTGGCCGGTTGGTTGTGGGACCACTGGGGCGCCTCGTCCACCTTTCTGGCCGGCGCCGCGTTCTGCTGCGTGACGCTGCTGGGGCTGTGGTGGCGCCCCAGGCATGCGACCGTGCCCCGCTGAGCCTGCGTCTGACACACGGCCATACCCGATGCGGTGCGAAGATGGCCCGCAACGCTGACAATGATGCCCATGATCCGCTTCTCTCATTTTTCCAAGCCTTGGCGCTCCAGGTGGATCCGCGCAGGGTGGTGCGGGGTGATGAGCGTGCTGTGGCTGTCCGGCTGTGGCAGCGTCCCCAAGCCCGCGTCGGCGCGCCACGAGGCATTTGGCGCCGCAGAAACCTACTCCCGCCTGATCGACGCCACCCCGGCTCAGACCTGTGAGGCTGGCCGCCGGGCACTGCTCAGCCAGGGCTACATCGTCAACAGCAGCAGCCCGGACCTGGTGGAAGGCACCAAGCACTTCCAGCCCGATGTGGAGTCGCATCTGAAGATGCTGATCCGCGTGGTCTGTGTGCCCGAAGATGCCCAGGGGCAGGTGAGCCTGGCCTTCGTCACGGGCGTGCAGGAAAGCTATGGCCTCAAGAAAGCCAACACCTCGGCCAGCCTGGGTTTGAGCGCGATCGGCTCCCTCTCCATCCCGCTGATGTCCAGCAGCGACTCCATGGTCAAGATCGGCGTCGAGACCATCTCGGAGGAGTCGTTCTACGACGGCTTCTTCAGCCTGCTGCAGCAGTATCTGAACGAAAAACCCTGACGGCCCGCCTTGGCGACGCCTTGCACGGCGCGTCGTGTTCAGCGCCGTTGCACGCGCGCACCGTACGGGCAGTAACCGGGCCGGGGTCCGACCTGGGGGTGTTTGCGGCAGGTGTTGGGGCGCTGCTCGTACACCGTGCACCGTCGCGAGACGGCATCCAGATACTGACAATCGCCACTGGCGCGGCGCGACAGCGTGAAGATGCTGTGCTTGAAGTT
>MESA01000033.1:320433-331907 GCA_001770775.1 Burkholderiales bacterium RIFCSPHIGHO2_12_FULL_63_20 | reverse complement strand
GCCTTGCTCAGGCGCTTGGCGATCTGCTTGGGCTCTTCGTGCTCGGCTTCAAACGGGTCCACCAGGCCCAGCCGTACCAAGTCGGGCAACTTCACCTCCACCGGCATCGTGCAGCAGTTGGCCACGCAGTTGTCACACAGGCCGTTGCGGTAACGCGACCAGGTGTCCGGGCGATCGACGTCGACGAGGTGGATCGAGGACTTCATGGCGTGGCCGTGAGGATGGGCAGTGAGTTGTGATTTCGCAACGCCGAGGTCGCGCACCGGCATCACGTGCCATGCAGCGAGACCAGAGCGGAAACAAAAAAGCCCATCGCGATGGATGGGCTCTTTGAGAATCTTGGTGGCCTGGGGCGGAATCGAACCACCGACACGCGGATTTTCAATCCGCTGCTCTACCAACTGAGCTACCAGGCCATCTCTTCGTTGATTGCTGCGTTGCAGTGATCAGCGAAGACCTGAACTATAGCATCAATTTACGGCCGCTTTCTTCGATCGACCCAAATCGACACCCAGTTGCTTCAATTTTCTGTAGAGGTGGGTGCGTTCCAGACCGGTCTTTTCCGCTACTCGGGTCATGCTGCCACCTTCACGCGCCAGATGGAACTCGAAGTAGGCGCGCTCGAAGTCGTCGCGGGCTTCACGCAGCGGGCGGTCGAGCTCGAAACTCTGCTCGTGCGACAGGCCGTTGTGGGCAACCGCGCTGATCGCGCTGTTGTGGGCGGGGGCGCCGTAGGCCATGGGCTGCATCGGCGCGTGAGCGGGTTCGCCCCCGATCAGTTCGCTGCGCAGCGGCAACGGTGTGCTGCTCAGCGGTACAGCGTAAGAAGCTGCAGCGGTGATGGGGGTGACGGTAGCCGTGTGTACGGGCTGAGCTGGTGCGGCGGCCGCGCGAGGGGCGGCGGGCTTGGACAGACCTTGCTCCACCGTACGCAGCAGCTTTTGCAGGGTGATGGGCTTTTCCAGGAAAGCCTGGGCGCCGAACTTGGTGGCCTCGACCGCCGTGTCGATGGTGCCGTGGCCCGACATCATGATGACGGGCATGGTCAACTGACCGCTGGCGCCCCATTCCTTCAGCAAGGTGATGCCATCGACGTCGGGCATCCAGATGTCCAGCAAGACCAAATCGGGCTGGCACTGTTCGCGCAACTGACGTGCCTTGGCCGCGTTTTCAGCGACTTCAACGGTGTGACCTTCGTCGCTCAGGATTTCTGACAGGAGGGCGCGGATGCCCAGTTCGTCGTCAACAACAAGAATGGTAGCCATGAATATGAGGGATCCCTCAAGTGGGAACTATGCGTAGTGTGGCCCAGCTTGTGGTGTTTCTGATGAAAGCTTTGAAAATGATAGCGAAACTTGTGCCCCGCTCGGGCCAGAAGTGCTTGCAAGGTCCCCTTTGCCTGAGGGTGTGGCCCCCGCAGATCCCAGATTGCGGATGCGCACCAGCGCCCCGTGCTCGTCGGCAATCTTCTTGACCACGGCCAGGCCCAGGCCGGTGCCCTTGGCCTTGGTGGTGATGTAGGGCTCGAACGCGCGCTTGATGACCTGCTCGGGAAAACCCGGCCCATTGTCGCGCACGGCCAGTCGCACCGTGCGCACCTCGCCGCCGTCGGTCAGTGAGACGTCGGTGCGCAGCAGCACGCGGGGGGCGGCATCCATCGGAGGGTGTTCGCCCACGGCGTCCAGGGCGTTCTGCACGAGGTTGTGCACCACCTGACGCAGCAGAGCCGGGTCGCCCATGATGCGCGGCAGGTCGGGCTGAAGGTCCAACGCCACCGTGCCTTGCTCCACCGCCTGGCCATACAGGGCCAGCACGTCATTGACCAGGGCGTTGAGGTCGAGCGGCACCAGTTTGGCCGAGGGCAGGCGGGCGTAGTCGCGGAACTCGTTGATCAGGGTCTTGAGCGCCTGCACCTGGGTGACGATGGTGTCGGTCGAGCGTTTCAGCAGGTTCTGGCCCGGTTCATCAAGCTTGTCGTGCAGCTTCATCTGCAGGCGTTCGGCCGACAGTTGGATGGGGGTGAGCGGGTTCTTGATCTCGTGCGCCACCCGGCGGGCGACCTCGCTCCAGGCCTCGGCGCGTTGGGCGGACACGACCTCGGTGAGGTCGTCGAACACGATCAAACGCTCGTCGGGCGGCAGGTCGGCGCCGCGCACCAGCAGGGTCAGGGGCTCGGGGTTGCCGGGCAGTTGCAGCTCGTACGATTCCTGCCATTGCTGGCGCTCGCCCGGGGTGGGGTCGTGGGCGTAGAGCTCGAAGCGTTGGGCCAGGGTGGCGGCAAAGGCCTGCAATTCAGGGACATCTGACAGCGGGCGGCCCCGGTACACCGACAAGGGCAGGCGCAGGATGCGGGTGGCACCCGGGTTGACGGTGTCGATGCGGCCCTGGGCGTCGAACACGATCACGCCGGCCGTCAGGTTGTCCATGATGGCCTGCAAGTGGGCGCGGGCGCTGTCGAGGTCGTGCACGCTGCGGTCGACCAGGTTGCGGGCGTCGGCCAGCTGCTGGGTCATCTCGGCAAAGGCGCGGGTCAGGCCGCCGAGTTCGTCTTTCGAGGCAAAAATGGCTTTGGGGCGCAGGTCCCCTCGCGCCACCTCGCCCACGCCTTCGGCCAGCAGCAGCAACGGGTGGGCCAGTTGCTGGCCCAGGGTGGCGGCCAGCAGGAAGGCGCCAAACACCGCCAGGATCAGGGCCAACGTGAGCGTGCCGATGTACATGCGCCGCAGGCCCTCGCGGCCCAGGGCACGCTGCTGGTACTCGCTGTAGGCCGCCTGCACGTTGAGCGCATTGCGCACGATCTCGGGGGCGAGTTGCTGCGTGACCATCAGGTAGTGGCCGCGCGCCTGCAGGCTGAAGCTGCGGTCGGGCATCCAGGCCAGCGCCACGATGCGCGACGCCGAGGGGGCCGCATCGTCCGCCAGGTTCTCGACCTGGGCCATGACCCCTTTCTGGCGCGCATCCTGTCGCCAGGTGGTGGCCACGCGATCGGTCATCAAGGGGACATCGCCCGATCCGCCTGCACTCCACTCCACCTGGCCGGCCTCGCTGACCAGGCTGACGGTTTGCGCGCCCAGCTGCTCACGCAGACGCTCCAGCTCCAGCAGGCCGGGCAGGGCGTCCGCACTGCTGCCCAGTCGGTCGGCGGCCACCTGGGTTTTCTTGGCCAGATCCTGGGTGAGGTTGTCGAGGGTGTTGCGCCCCAGGTTGAGGCCCGCCTCCAGCGCGCCTTCCACCCTCACGTCGAACCAGGTCTCGATGCTGCGCGAGACGAACTGGTAGGACACGGTGTAGATCAGCACGCCGGGCAACAGCCCCACCAGACCGAAGATGCCGGCCAGTTTCAGCAGCAGGCGGCTGCCGAAGCGACGTTGGCGCAGGCGCAAGGCCAGTCGACCCAGTGCAAGGAGGATGACCACGCCCAGCAGTGCGGCCGTGGCCACATTGCCCCACAGCAGCCAGTTGAAATAGGGCTCGAGCTGGTCGCTGTTTTGCGTGGCCAGCACCAGCAAAAACGTCAGCACCAGGCCACCGCCCAGCATGGCCACACTGGCGATGATCCAGGTCCAGCGTTGGTTCAGTTTGAGGGCGGCCATGGCGGGCGGGGCTCAGCGTGTGGAGGACACGCCCACCCGTCGCTCGATTTGCAGAGCCCAGTCGGCCTGACCTCCCAGCCCAATTTGCAGGGGGCGGGGCAACTCGCTGGCGTCCAGTTGGAAGCCGAAGTCCACATAGCAGTCCGCCGGGTCGACGTCGCCCAGTTTGTCGGCGATCAACCACTGGCTGCCTTGGCGCAGTACCTCCAGGGCTTCGCTCAGGCGGCTGTAGGGGCGGCTGAAGCCGTCAAAGTTCAGGCGCCACTGGCGTGTCAGGGGCTGGTAGGCCAGGCGCCAGCGGCGGGTGGCCGAGGCGATGCGCCGGTCGGTCCAGTACCAGCGCTTCTCGAACACCTCGGCGCGGGCGACGAACACCACGGCAATGCCCTTGGAGAGCATCTGCTCCACGTCGCGGTGCAGGTCAAAGCGCACCTCGTAGCTCAGGGTCAGGCCCTCGTCGCTGTACTGGGCCAGCAGGCGTGCCAGTTCGGCGCCGTTGTTGGCCCACGCGGCCCATGCTGCGCTCCCCGTGGTTGCCAGGGCAGCAGTCCACAGGGCAGAGGTGCTGCGGAGCAGCAGGTCTCGGCGGCGCATCAAAGGCATCAGGAACCCAGCGGGGCCTTGGTCAGGAGAGCGTAGAAGAACCCATCCCCCCGGTCTTGGCCGGTGGGGTCCAGGTATTCGACCACAGGCAGCAGGTGACCGGGTGCCGGGAGCGCCTGGGCATCGGTTGTGCGTTGCAAAAACGCGTCGATGCGGTCCTGACCTTCCATCTTGAAGACCGAACAGGTGCAGTACAGCAGGTGGCCGCCGGGTTTCAGCAGGGGCCACAGGGCTTGGAGGATGGCGTCCTGGGTGCGGGCGAGGGCGGCGATGTCGGTGTCGCGACGCAGCCAGCGCACATCGGGGTGGCGGCGCACGATGCCCGAGGCGCTGCAGGGCGCGTCCAGCAAGATGGCGTCAAACGGCTTGCCATCCCACCAGCGTGCGGGCTGGCTGGCGTCGGCCGCCACCGTGCGGGCTTGCAGGTCCTGGCGCTGTAAGGTCTCGCTGACGCGTAGCAGGCGCTCGGGGTCGGCGTCCAGCGCGGTGACGTCCAGGTCGGCCAACTCCAGCAGGTGGGCGGTCTTGCCACCCGGCGCGGCGCAGGCGTCGAGCACGCGGGCACCGGCCGGCAGTTTCTGGCCGCCGGCGTACACGAGCAGGGGCGCAGCGATCTGTGCGGCCGCATCCTGCACCGACACGTCACCCTGGTCGAACCCAGGCAGGCGCTGCACGGGTACGCCGTGGGGGAGCACGATGGGCTGAGGCTGATCCGGCGCGTCGGCAAGCACCGGGGCGTCGTCAGGCAGCAAACCGGCCTCGATCAGGCGTGCGCGGTAGGCGGCCGTGCTGCCGTGGCGCAGGTTGGCGCGCAGCGTCATGGGCGGCTGTTCCTGGTTGGCCATCAAGATGGCTTGCCAGTGCTCGGGCCAGTCTTTTTGCAGGCGCTTGATCCACCAAGCGGGGTGGTTGAAGTGGGCCACCGGGTCGTCTTCGAGTTCGGCCATCAACGCGGCCTCTTCGCGCAGAAAGCGCCGCAGCACGGCGTTGACCAGCCCGCTGGCGGGTTTGGCGCGCCGCTTGGCGGCCTCCACGGCCTGGTCGACCAGGGTGTGGGCGTTGTACTCGGTGCCGCAAGCCAGGGACAGGGCCGACAGCAGCAAGGCGTCGACCCAGGGCTGGGGTGCCTTGGGGACCAGGCGGGTGCGCAGGGCCTGGGCGGTGCCCAGACGGCGCATCACCGCGAAGGACAGCGCCTGCACACCGGGGCGTTCGGCGGCCTTGCGGTCGGCCAAGGCGTCGGTCATGGACTGACCCTGACGGACGGCGGCCACCACATCGGCGCAGCCGCTCAGCAGCTGCCACAGCGGCAGGGAAGGGGTGGAAGAGGTCGAAACCGTTTTGCTCATGCCGCGCAGTCTATGCGCTGCCCGGCTCAGGCCCCCAGGAAGTGCTTGCGATACCGTGCGGGCAAGTCGGCAATGCGCATCAACATCGGCAGGTCTGCGGTGTTGAAATCCGGGTCCCAGGCGGGCGCGCCCAGCACCTTGGCGCCCACGCGCAGGTAGCCCTTGATCAAGGCCGGGGGCTCCACGTTCAGATGGCGGTCCAGCTCTTCCACCGGCAGCGGCAGACGCGGGCGCACCTGCAGGTCGATCGGGGCCAGGTGGGTCTGGCGCAGTTGCTCCCACAGGCTGGCGGCCACATGGCCCCCGTCACGCATGCTGATGCTGGCGCAGCCGATCATGGTGTCCAGGTCGTTGCGCACCATGAACTCGGCCAGGGCGCCCCACAGGGCCATGATGGCGCCACCGTTGCGGTGGTCCGGGTGCACGCACGAGCGGCCCAGCTCCACCATCTTGCCGCGCAGCGGGCGCAGGCGGGTCAGGTCGAACTCGGTTTCGCTGTACAGGCCACCGATGCGCTTGGCCGACTCGGGGGTCAACACGCGGTAGGTGCCGATCACCTGGCCGGGCTCGTCCGTGCCGGTATCCAGGCGCACCAGCAGGTGCTCGCAGTAGGGGTCGAACAGGTCGATGTCATGGCCGGCGGGGCTGCCCACCGGCACGCTCAGGCGTGCGCCCATCTCCACGGCGAAGATGTCGTACCTCAGACGCTGCGCGGCGAGAACATCTTCCGCAGTGCGAGCCCAAACGACTTCAATGCCTGGCCGTGTGCTGGTCTCGGGCGCCGTCCCCGGGTGAAGTGACCTCCGCGCGGCACGGGATTCGGCCGACAAGTGGGAGGACAGGTCTGCCATCGGCAGGGTCGGCAGGGGGAGGTCACGCATCGTCTCTCCAATCTTCAGGTCTTTGTGGACATGAGGGGACAGTCTTGACGCGTCCGATGACGGTGCGGTGAACGTTGGATGACAAGCCCGTGACGCTGGTGCCCTCCGCCCTATGAGAAATCCCGACCGCCAGACGTGATGGCGGCTGATACGATGGTTGGTATGAGCATCCAGATCTTTGGCTTGCCAGTCTCCCGTGGTGTGGCCATTGGCCGCGCGGTGCTGGTGGCCTCCAGCCGCATCGACGTGCCGCACGTCTTCATCGATCCGACTCTGATCGATGGCGAAGTGGCGCGCCTCTTCGTTGCGCGCGATGTGGTGGCCGCCGAGTTCGATGCGCTCAAGCGTGATCTGCCCGCCGATGCCCCGGCCGAGTTGGCCGCCTTGCTCGACGTGCACCACATGCTGCTGCAGGACGAGGCCCTGATGGGCGCCTCGGCCGACTGGATTCGCCAGCGCCACTACAACGCCGAGTGGGCGCTGTCAGCCCAGCTGGAAGTGCTGGCGCGGCACTTTGACGAGATGGAAGACGCTTACCTGCGCGAACGCAAGGCCGACCTGGAACAGGTGGTGGAGCGCTTGCTGCGCAGCCTGAGCCGCGGTGTGCCCTCGGCGGTGCCCGCACCCGGTGAAGGCGTGCACGATTTCGGGGGCGACGAGCCCCTGGTGCTGGTGGCCAGCGACATCGCCCCGGCCGACATGCTCAGCTTCAAGCGCAGCGTGTTCAAGGGCTTTGTCACCGACGTGGGTGGCAAGACCTCGCACACGGCCATCGTGGCGCGCAGCATGGACATCCCCGCCGTGGTGGGCGCGCGTCAGGCCAGCAACCTGATCCGTCAGGACGACTGCATCATCATCGACGGCGACGCCGGCCTGGTGATCGTCGATCCCTCGCCCATCGTGCTGGAAGAGTACCGCTTCCGTCAGCGCCAAAGCGAGCTGGAGCGCAGCCGTCTGGCTCGCCTGCGTCACACGCCGGCGGTCACCCTCGACGGCGAACGCGTCGAACTGGTCGCCAACATCGAGATGCCCGAAGACGCCCCCGTGGCCCTGGAGGCGGGAGCCGTGGGCGTGGGTTTGTTCCGCAGCGAGTTCCTGTTCATGAACCGCGGCGGTCATCTGCCCGATGAAGAAGAGCAGTACGACGCGTACCGCCGTGCCGTCGAGGCGATGAAAGGCCTGCCCGTCACGATCCGCACGATCGACATTGGCGCCGACAAGCCGCTGGAGGGCATGACGCCGTCTGAGCTGCGCCAGGAGTCGGTGCTCAATCCGGCCTTGGGTTTGCGCGCCATCCGCTGGAGCCTGTCCGAGCCCAGCATGTTCCGCCGGCAGCTGCGGGCGCTCTTGCGTGCCGCTGTGCATGGCCCGGTCAAGGTCATGATCCCGATGCTGAGCAACCTGCGCGAGATCCGCCAGACGCTGGAGCACGTCGACCACGCGCGCCGGCAGTTGGTCGAGGCGGGCAAGCCGTTTGGCGAGGTCGAACTGGGCGCCATGATCGAGGTGCCGGCAGCGGCCTTGACCCTGCCGGTGTTCCTGCGCCACTTCGATTTCATATCGATCGGCACGAACGACCTGATCCAGTACACCCTGGCCATCGACCGGACCGACGAGGAGGTGTCCCACCTCTACGACCCCTGGAACCCGGCCGTGCTCGGCCTGATCCAGACCTCGATCGCGCAGGCGCGTGCCGCAGGCCGGGGCGTGAGCGTGTGCGGTGAAATGGCGGGCGACCCGGCTTTCACCGAATTGCTGCTGGCCATGGGGCTGCGGACGTTCTCGATGCACCCCACCCAGGTCGCTGCGATCAAGCAGCGCGTGCTGCGCGTGGACACGCGGCGTCTGGCGCCGCTGGTGCCCGAAGTTTTGGCCAGCGACGACCCGGAAGCAGCGTGTGCCGAGCTGTTTGCCACCGCGCACAGCGGCGGTGCGGCGGCGGGGCCGTGGATGGCCGCACCGGCCACACCCGCTGCACGTCAGAGCGCCTGAACGTCAGCGCATCAGAGCGCTGCTGCGCACGACCGCTCTCCGTTCAGCGCCCACCCAGCGTTTCCCAGCGCTCCAGCAAACCCATCAGCTCCTCGTCGATCGCTTCGACGCGGGCGTGCATGGCCGCCACGTTGCCACCTTCCTTGCTGTAGACCTCTGGATCGGCCAGCTGCTTGTTCAGCTCGGCTTGCTCGGTCTCCAGGGCCTCAATCCGCGCGGGCAACTCGTCCAGCTCGCGCTGCTCCTTGTAGCTGAGCTTGCGCTTGGGCTGCGCCACCACCGACGCCGCGGCGGGGGCCGCCGGGGCCGTATCGGCTGCCACGGACACTGGCGTGCGACTGTCGGCGGCTGTGCCTTGTTTGGTGGCCGAGGCGATGGTCGCCGCACCGGGCTTGCCGGCCGCCAGCGCCTTCGCTCGGCGAGACTGGATCAGCCAGTCTTCGACGCCGCCTTCGTACTCGCGCCAACGGCCTTCACCTTCGGCCACCAGCGTCGAGGTGACCACGTTGTCCAGGAAGCGCCGGTCGTGGCTGACCAGGAAAACGGTACCCGGGTAGTCGGCCAGCAGGTCCTCCAGCAGGTCGAGCGTGTCGATGTCCAGGTCGTTGGTGGGCTCGTCGAGCACCAGCACGTTGGAGGGCTTGGCAAACAGGCGTGCCAGCAGCAGGCGGTTGCGCTCGCCACCGCTGAGCGTGCGCACGGGCGAATTGGCGCGGGCGGGCGAGAACAGGAAGTCCTGCAGATAGCCCATCACGTGCTTGCGCGCGCCGTTGATCTCGATCCACTCGCTGCCCGGGCTGATGAAGTCGGCCAGGGTGGCATTGAGGTCCAGGTGGTCGCGCATCTGGTCGAAGTAGGCCACGCTGAGGTTGGCGCCTTGCTTGACGGTGCCGCTGTCCGGTTGCAGCTCGCCCAAGATCATCTTGAGCAGCGTGGTCTTGCCGGCGCCGTTGGAGCCCACCAGGCCGACCTTGTCGCCGCGCAGGATGGTGCCCGAGAAGTCCTTGACGATGGTGCGGCCGCCGTAGCTCTTGCTGACGTTTTCCAGCTCGGCCACGATCTTGCCGCCGCGGTCGCCTTGCGAGACCTCCAGCTTGACCCGGCCGACCACATCCCGGCGTGAAGAGCGCGCGCTGCGCAGGTCTTCCAGGCGCTTGATGCGCGCCACCGAACGGGTGCGGCGGGCTTCGACGCCCTTGCGGATCCAGACTTCTTCCTGGGCCAGCACCTTGTCGAACTTGGCGTTGGTCACGGCCTCGTCAGCCAGTTGCTGGGCCTTGAGGCCTTCGTAAGCGGTGAAGTTGCCAGGATAGGTGCGCAGCTGGCCGCGGTCGAGCTCGACGATGCGGGTGCAGACGTTGTCCAGGAAGGCCCGGTCGTGGGAGATCAGCACGATGGCGCCCTTGAAGGCCACCAGCAGCTCTTCCAGCCAGGTGATCGCGTCCAGGTCCAGGTGGTTGGTCGGCTCGTCGAGCATCAGCACGTCGGGGCTGGCCACCAGCGAGCGGGCCAGGGCCACGCGCTTTTTGGTGCCGCCCGACAAGCTTGAGATCGCCAGGTCCGGGTCCAGGTGCAGACGCTGCAGGGTTTCGTCGACGCGCTGCTCCCAGTTCCAGCCGTTGCGCGACTCGATGAAGGTCATCAAGGCGTCGAGGTCCTCGCCTTCGGCGTGGGCTTCAAAGCGCTCGCGCGCGGCCTTGACTTCGGCCAGGCCTTCGCTGACTGTGCTGAACACGGTCGCGTCGGTGGTGAAGGTGGGCTCCTGGGGCACATAGGCCACTTCGATGCCGTTTTGCACCTGCAACTGGCCGTCATCGGGCTTTTCCAGGCCCGCCATGATCTTGAGCAGAGAGGACTTGCCGGTGCCATTGCGGCCGATCAGGCCAACACGCTCGCCAGTTTCAAGCGAAAACGCGGTGTGGTCGAGCAAGGCGACGTGGCCATAGGCCAGGCAGGCGTTGCTCAGGGTCAAAAGAGCCATGGGAGAGAAGATCCGAAAAAAAGAAGGCGCCGGAATGCCCGGCGCAGGTGCTCATTGTCGCTGCTGGCGCGAAACGGCGCTTTCCAGCGCGTCCACAAAGCGTTGGGCGACGTTCCAGCCGGTCTGGTCGGTGATTTCCTGGAAGCAGGTCGGGCTGGTCACATTGATCTCGGTGAGCCGGTTGCCGATGATGTCCAGACCCACCAGCAACAGGCCCCGTGCGGTCAGAATCGGCCCCAGTTCCCGGGCAATGGCCCAGTCCGATTCGCTCAAAGGCTGGGCCACGCCCTTGCCCCCGGCCGCCAGGTTGCCGCGCACCTCACCGCCTTGCGGGATGCGCGCCAGGGCGTAGGGCACCGGCTCGCCGTCGATCACCAGCACGCGCTTGTCGCCTTCGCTGATGGCCGGCAAGAAGGCCTGCACCATGATGGTTTGCGCGCCGTCGCGCGTCAGCGTCTCGGCGATGCTGCCCAGGTTCAGGCCATCGTCCTTCACGCGGAAGATGCCCGCGCCGCCCATGCCGTCGAGCGGCTTGAGGATGATGTCGCGGTGCTCGGCATGGAAGGCGCGCACGGCCTCGATGCTGCGCGTCACCAGGGTGGGCGCGATGTGCAGCGGGAACTCGAGGATGGCGAGCTTTTCCGGGTGTTCGCGCAAGGCTTGGGGCTTGTTGAACACCTGGGCGCCTTCACGCTCGGCCTGGGTCAGCAGGTGGGTGGCGTACAGGTACTCGGCGTCAAAGGGCGGGTCCTTGCGCATCAGCACGGCGTCCATGCTGCTCAAGGCGATCAGGGCTTGTTCCTGTTCGTCATACCAGTCGTGGGCGTCGCCGGTCAGGGTGATGCGCCGCGCCTGTGCCTGCACCAGGCTGCCACGTCGCCACACCAGTTGCTGGGGCTCGCAGGCCCACAGCTCATGGCCCCGCGAGGCGGCCTCGCGCATCATCGCGAAGGTGCTGTCCTTGTAGGTCTTGAAGGTGTCCAGCGGGTCGGCAACAAACAGAAGTTTCATGATGGGGTGCGATCGATCGTCGAGGTGCGAGCCCTGAAGTGTTCCACGAACAGCGTCAGCGTGC